>CAVYRD010000008.1:0-241656 GCA_963770865.1 uncultured Thermoleophilia bacterium | reverse complement strand
AGGCAGGCTTCCTGAAAATTGGTATCGACGCGATCGCGCGGTCCATCGGGCCAGGGGTCGCGGAGATGCCCGAACGACGAGAGCGAGGTGGGCGGCGGCGAACGCTGTCGCTCTGGGTACGCTGCCAGCCATTGCCGACGCTCCTCGCGCCTGCGCTCATGCGTGGCGTCGACGCGCCGGCGAATGTCGGGACGCAAATCGCGCCGTTCGGCGAGTTCGAGACAGAGCGCGGCAACCTCGTCCGGCAGGGTCCGGTGCGGCCCAGAGAAGTGCCTCATACGCCGCTTTGTCGTGGCCGTTGGAAAAATAGTTGCCTTCGGCGTTCAGAGCCTGGATTTCGCGGCCGATGGCAAGCGCAAGTTCCGCCGCCTCACGCCGCCACGGCATCGGCTGGCCGGGACTTCAGTTCGTGTGGCATCTCCTTGAGCCACAGCGAACAAATCTTGGCGCCGTTAATCGGCGCGAGCCGGACAACGTCGGCGCGATGCGCGTACAGAACGGTCAGTAACGGCCCCCAGTAAGGCCAATAGGGCACGCGGCACAGATGTTCAAACTGCGCGCCGTCCGCTTCGGCTTGAATGAACGCGCCAACCCTTGGGTCAGGCAGCGTCGCCACGAAAAGGAAGCGGCTGAGCATGCGGTTGAGAAGCCGTCCGCCGTTGGCGCACAGCGCGGGCCAACTGCGCTCCAAGAGCGCGGCGGCGTTGCTCGCGAGAAAGAGCGACTCCAGAAAGAGGTCGCTTATGACCGAACTGGTTGGCGAATTCCTCACCGAGGCCGGCGATGGTCTGCTGCCACCGCTCGGCGCCATCGGCCGATTGTTCGAGAAGCCTCTGGCCGTAGAGACGCACGGCGCGGTGCCATCGCGGCAGATTCTGCTCGGTCGCGGCTTGCGGCCGAAGTGAAGGACTGTTCGCCCATCAGCACGCGCAGGCGCGCCCAGTCGCCGAGAAGATCATGGAGAAGCGCACGCGCTCATCGCGAAGGCGAACGAGGTCGGACGCCGCCAAAGCCCCTAAGGCCGGCTGTTCGCTTGCCTCGAACTGCATGCGCGGTACGCCGGTCGCGAGCGTGTCGCCTTCAAGGATGCCGAGGTGCATCAAAGCACGCGATCGGCCGAGCCCGTCGCTGTCTCCTTCGATCCAGCGTTCCCAGAGCGCGTCGATCAGGTAGGTAAGACCGAGGAACGACGGGTCATTGATCGCCGTTCCGCTGCGGGCCGCGGCGACCACCCAATCCAGCACTTTCAGATTGGTCAGCAGGGGGCGGAGCTCGGGCCGGAGCGACGCCCACGTCAATTCGGGGATCGAGGCGGCAAGGGTCTGAACATCGTCTTCCGACGGCCGCTCAATGGGCGTCGCTGAACGGAGCGACGGGGGCACACTCAATTCAACGAAACGTCGGATGAGCCGGTCGGCCGCCTCGAACTGCGCCGTGACCAGCACACGGAGGTGTTGAGGGCCGGCATCGGCCAGCAGGTCTTGCATAAGACGGCACGCGAGGCGCAGCGCGCGGGGCGCGTAACGCTCGATGCCGTCGAAAACGATAAGGCAAGACTTGGGCAGGGCCGTCAAAACCTCGGGGACGGATGGCTCATGCCGATCGAGCGCTCGAATTCGCCTGCGGTTTCGTGGTCCAGCGTGTTTTCCGCGATCCAGACCACGCGTCCGTAGCGCGATTGCGCGATTTCCTTCGCCAACGCGGACTTGCCGCAACCCGATTCCCCGACCAGTAGGCAGGCGCGGTGCTCGTCGAGATGAGCCTGGACCTTCGCGCGCTCGGCAACGCGCGGTAGCGGCGCGAGGCCCGTGATCTGCGTGCGGATGTCGGCCATGAGGTCCCGGCTCAAGTGCTCGAGGGTCTCTGCGTCGCGCCGGTAATCGGGATGGTCGCTGAGTTCGAATGCGCCGCGCAGCTCGGCGAGCGCTTGCGGAAGATCGATCGTTCCGCCGGTTCGTCTCGCGTCGGCGATGCCGATAAGCCGGTCCCACAGTCTTTCGGCCTCCGCCGCGTCACCCGATTTCAACAAGCGCTGACAATCGGCGAGCGCCAGCGCGTGATCCCGCGACGGTACCGCCTCAAAATCAAAGTGAAACAGCCGGACGTGACGCATCAGCTCGGCAGTCGCGACGTTGCCGATATCGCCGTTGCTTCGAAGCCCCTCGGGGCACGCGAAACTCTCGAACAACGCACGTTGGAGAGCGGAAGACTGAGAGCCATCGCCCGGCGCCGGCGACAACAGCGGCTATGCGATCCGGCTGCGTCAGCAACGCGTCATGCAACAGACTCGACCACGCGTCCTTCACCTCGTGCGCGAGGCTGCGTGTGATAAGGCCGACCGCGTCGTTGCCGTCGCGAAGCTTGCGGTCGGTCTTGACGGCGAACCACTGCGCCCAGGCTATCGTGACGAAATCCTGCGGAAAGCCGGCGCGCGTGACCTGCTGGGCGCTCTTGATCGAAAGAGCCGCCGTGCGGTCGCCGCCCGACGCCTTGCAGGTGATGATGAGGTCGTCGGCGAGCCAACCGGCGTCGCGCGCTTGCCAGTCGATGCGGGCGACGCGGCCGAAATCGACGCCAAGAGCGTTCGTTCCGCCGATGAGATCGAGAAGGAATTGCGCAGCGACCGCGTTCTCGTAGCGGAATCCGCCTCCGCCCGTTGCTTGCACGGGCGCCTTTTTCTTCACGTTATCCTGCATCTTGACGTGCCGATGGGGCGGTGCCTGGTGGCCTCGCCAAGCCGCTCAAAGCGGACGATCACATTGATGTAATCGAGCATGATCGTTTTGCCAGTGTCGATATCGCCGCCTGCGCGCAGAAGGGGCGGCGAACAATTTCCGTCCTTGGCGTGCCGCGGCACAAGATCCCTCTGGCGCGTCAACTTTGTCACCGCTCGTCTCCGCCCCGCCGCCGATGTCAGACGAGTTCCATCCGCAGGTTCCGGCCGACCGCGTGGGCGGCGCGCGCGAGGGTGCCCAGGGTCACCGATTTGTTGTCCGGGTCGAGCAGGCGGTCGAGCTGGGCGCGGCTCGTGCGCATGCGCCGGGCCAGCATCGACTTGGTGAGATGGTTCTCGCGCATGACGGCGCCGAGCTGGCGGGCGATGACCCGTTTGATGGCCTTGGCCGTGACCTCCTCGTAGAGCCCCTCCTCCTTCAGGAAATCGTCGAATGACGAGCCGATGCGGCCTTTTCTTTTCATGCGATCTCCTTCATGCGCCTTACGGCCAGGTCGCGCTCGCCGGCGGGCGTCTTGCGGGTCTTCTTGACGAAGGCATGCAGCAGGACCATGCGGCCTTGCCGGATGCAGAACAGTACACGGGCGATGCGGCCGCGCGTCAGATTGCTGCGAACCTCCCACAGGCCATCTCCCAGGGAGCGGCAGAGCGGCATGCCGATCGGCCAGGAAAACTCCACGTCCTTGATATCCTCGCCGACGATCTTCCGGTCGTCGCGATCAAGACTCCTCAACCAGTCCCGGACCGGCTCGCGGCCCGACGGCAGGGCATAGAAGGCGGCGGGCAGTCGCTTCACGGTTCTCCTGCAAGCCAATGTACCAAATTTGGTACTATCCTGCAAGCCAAAAGAGCGCGCCAAAATCGGCTCTTATGAACCGCACAAGGCGCCGCAAGCCTCCCCTCACCTCACCACAATCCTTCCCCCCACCACCGTCCGCACCGTCCCAACACTCACGATATAATCGATCACCTCGTACGCCAGCGTCGGCGAGTCGGCGACCGGCAGCACCGGCTCGATGTCGCGAAACATCACGTAGTCGTCGCCGCCGCGCGCCATGAAGTCGTTGGTGGCGAGCGTGTAGGTCTTGGCGGGATCGAGCGGCGCGTCGCCGACCTTGACCGAGATGACGCGGCTGCCGGGCGGGCGGCTGACGTCGGCCTCGACGCTGATGCCGGAGACCTGGGGAAAGCGGCCGTCGGGCTCGGCAGTTTCGAGAGCCCGTTCTCGATCGCGGCCGTGAGCGCGGCGCCTGATACGTCGAGGGTGATCAGCCGGTTGCCGAACGGCAGCTCGGCGAGCACGTCGCGCCGGGTCAGCGTCGCGCCCGGCGGGTAGATCTTGCCGCCGCGGATGCCGCCGCCGTTGGTCATCGCCACCTCGGTCTGCGCCGACCAGCGCATGGCGTCGGCAACCAGCGCGCCGATCGCGGTCTCGCGCGAACGCACCGTGGCGTTGCGGCTGTCGAGCTCGACCGCCGTGGTGCCGATCGGCGTGTCGAGATGCGCGCTGAGGTCGGCCTCGTATTTCGCCACCACGTGCAGCCATCTCGGGGTCGGGCGTGACAACAGCGGTGTCGATCACGCGGAACTGCGGCCACCAGGCGACGCTGCGCTTGCCGTCCTCGTCCTTCACGTCGATGGCGACGTCGATGGCGGTGACGTAGTGCGCGTCGTAGTTCGATTCGACCATGGCGGCGTTGCCGTCATAGTTGATGAAGAGATCGTGGGTGTGGCCGGTGAGGATGAGATCGATCGCGTCGCTGCGATAAAGCTCGTAGCCCTGCTCGCGGGTGACATGCGCGACCGCGACCACGAAGTCGGCGCCCTCGCGCCCGCAGTTCCCGCGCCTGCTCTGATGAGCGTCGCCACCGACGGCAGGAATTTGAGATCGCCGGGGTCGGAGGCGCGCGCGCTGTCGTCGTAGGTGGCGCCGGTCAGTCCGATGCGCACGCCGCCGACGGTCACGCATCGAACGGTCCTGGAAGCCGGGCAGCGGCGCGCCGTCGGCGTTGCGCAGGTTCGCGCCGTAGCGCGGAAAGCTCGCCGCCGCCATGCGCTCGAGAAAGACCGCCTTGCCGAAATCGTATTCGTGGTTGCCGGGCGTGAAGATGTCGGGTGCGACCAGGTTGGTCAGCGTCACGATGCTGGCGCCCTGGTCGAGGCTCGACATCAAGGAGGGCGAGAGCGTGTCGCCGGCATGGGCGAAGATCACGTTGCCGCCGGCGGCAGCAGCCCGCGCGCGCTCGGCCTTGACCACGGCGGCGAGCCTTGCGAACCCGCCGCGGCGCTTGCCGTCCGGCATCAGCGTGTCCGACATCAGATAGATGTCGTTGACCAGGACGAACGTCACCTGTGCCGTGTGAGGCGCCGGCTGCGCGCCGGCAAAGCGGATGCCGCCGAGCGGAACGAGCAGCAGGCCGGTGGCGACGCGGCGGGTGATCAGCATGGGGATCCACACCGGAGAATGCGGCTGCGTGCTTAGCGCATTTTCCGCCCGCGCTGAACTAAAGGTTCCGTCATGGCGGGCCCAGGTCCCGCTGCGTCGGGCGCGCCTCCTCCCGTTGTCATTCCGGGGCGCCGCGAAGCGGCGAGCCCGGAATCCATAATCCGAGGCGGTGGTTATGGATTCCGGGCGCCCTCACTTCGCTCGGGCCCCGGAATGACGGCTGGGGTAAAATCGCCTGCTGTGATTGACGCGTGGGCACAGCGCGTGCGCGATTTTGCCCACGCGGGAACGCCGGGTGGCGCGCCGTGCCCACCCTACCGACAGCGGAGAGTGCGGACTTGACAGCGGGCGGTCTGGCGCCAGATACTTTACCACATGGTTAAGTATCAAACGAGCCGCCTGGATCGCACCTTCGCGGCGTTGGCCGATCCGACGCGCCGGGCGCTGCTGGCGCGGCTGGGCGAGCATGACTCGGTATCGGTCAGCGAGCTGGCGCGGCCGTTTCCGGTGTCGCTGCCCGCCATCATGAAGCATCTCGACGTGCTGTCCGATGCCGGCCTGATCACCCGCGCGAAGACCGGCCGCACCGTCGCGTGCCGATTGTCCGCCGCTCCCATGGAGCAGGCCATGGAATGGCTCAACCGCTACCAGCGCTTCTGGTCGACACAGCTCGACCGGCTCGCCGCGTTCGTCGAGGAGGATGCATGTCTGCCCGACCCAAATCTGTCCCAAGCCAGGCCCGTCGAAAAGCCCAGCCTCACCCTCAAACGTCGTCTCAATGCGCCGCCGTCGAAAGTCTTCGCCGCCTGGACGGACCCGGAAAAGCTAGTGCACTGGTTCGGACCGGCCGACACCGTCGCCGGATCGTCCAGCGCCGAGCTTGATGTCCGCGTCGGCGGCCGCTTCCGCATCCGCTTCAGCACCGCGAACGGCGAGCACCATGAGGTCGGCGGCGTCTACCGCGAGGTGACGCCGGACCAGCGGCTGGTGTTCACCTGGGCGTGGCGCTCGACGCCGGAGCGCGAGTCGCTCGTCACGGTCGCGTTGAAGCCGGACGGCGCGGCGACGTTGCTGACGCTGACGCACGAGCAGTTCTTCGACCAGGCCGCGCGCGACCGGCACGAAGGCGGATGGACCGGAACGCTCGACCGGCTCGAACGTTATTTCGGCTGACATCCGGCCGTGCCGAGAAACGATTGGGAGCGGGGGCGCCCCAACGAAGGAGAGCCAGGATGACCAACGTAACGGCCCTCAAGTCCAAAGGCGGCGACGCCGACGAGCTCAAGCGCATGATCCACGCGTGGACGCAAGCGGTGCAGGTACGCGACGCCGACGCGGCGGTCGCCGACTACGCCGACGACGTGCGCAACTTCGACCTCGCGCCGCCGCTGCAGCATGGCGGGCGCAGGACCATTCGCGACAATCTGCAAGGCTGGTTCGCAACATTCAGCGGACCGGTCGGAAGCGAGCTGCGGGATCTCAAGATCGAGACCGGCGGCGACGTCGCCTTCGCCCACGGTTTCAATCGCATCCATGGCAAGCGCACGGACGGCAGCGAAACCAGCGTGTGGATTCGCCTGACGCTCGGCTTTCGCAAGATCGGCGGCGCCTGGAAGGTCACGCACGAGCACACGTCGGTGCCGTTCTACATGGACGGCTCGTTCAAGGCGGCGGTCGACCTGACGCCTTGACCTGGCCGCCTTGACCGGCCGCTCGCGCCACGCCGCCGATCCAATCATCGCCAACCCAACGAGGAGAGAAGCCATGAGCTATGTGGAAGGATTTGTCGTCGCGGTTCCGGCCGCGAACAAGGAAGCCTATCGCAAGCACGCCGCCGACGCCGCGCCGATGTTCAAGGAGTTCGGCGCGAGGCGCATGGTCGAGGCCTGGGGCGACAACGTGCCCGACGGCAAGCTCACCGACTTCAAGGGCGCGGTGAAAGCCAAGCCGGATGAAGTCGTCGTGCTCTCCTGGTTCGAATATCCCGACAAGGCGGCGCGCGACGCGGCGAACAAGAAAATGATGAGCGATCCGCGCATGAAGCAGATGGGCGCGAACATGCCGTTCGACGGCCAGCGCATGATCTTCGGCGGTTTCGCGCCCATCATCGAAGAGGGCGCCGGCGGCAACATGGGCTATGCCGACGGCTTCCTGGTGCCGGTGCCGGCCGCCAACAAGGATGCCTACCGCGCCATGGCCGCCAAGGCCGCGGCGGTGTTCAAGGAATACGGCGCCACGCGGGTGGTCGAGGCGTGGGGCGACGACGTGCCCGACGGCAAGGTCACCGACTTCAAGGGCGCGGTGAAGGCCACGGGCGACGAGAAGATCGTCTACTCCTGGATCGAATGGCCGTCGAAGCAGGTGCACGACGCGGCCTGGCCGAAGATCATGCAGGACGAGCGGATGAAGCCGGACCACGCCAACATGCCGTTCGACGGCAAGCGCATGATCTACGGCGGCTTCATGCCGATCGTCGACGCCTGAGCAACGGCCGTGGCTGGCTGCAGCGTCGGCTGTGGCTTCAGGAATGCCTGGGCTTCAGGAATGCCTGAGGCTTCAGGAATGGCTGAGGCTTCAGGAAGACGACCGGCACCCTCGGTGCGCTCCCTCTCCCCAACGGGGAGAGGGCTGGGGTGAGGGGGGTCGAAGCCTATGGAAAGACCGTAACCCCTCACCCCACCCCTCTCCCAGCCGAAGTCGGATATATCCGACTTCGGCCCGCTCAAAGTGCCGAACTCGGGTAAACCCGAGTTCGGGTGGGAGAGGGGGCCGACCGTGTGTGTAGCCCACATGAGTCACCGTTCCGCTCCATCTCCGCTGTCATTTTGGGCGTGCCACATCACCGCTGTCATTCCGGGGCCCGAGCATAGCGAGGGAGCCCGGAATCCATAATCACGGTCGGTGAATATAGATTCCGGGCTCGCCGCTTCGCGGCGCCGCGGAATGACAGCGGAGGATGTGGCGCGCCCCGGAATGACAGCAGTGGATGTCGCGGGATGGTGCCGCCTTCGCCGACGATCTTCAAGCCCAGTGGAACCGCAACGCTATTTGAAGGTGATCAAATCGGTGCGGCTGAGGGTCGAGGCTCTGTTCTTTAAAGGCTCGTTGGTCGCATTCGCGCTGTTCTGATTCAGAATCTGGAACTGCCCGATGACGATTTCGTACTCCGTTGCGTCTAAGGTCGCGTCGATGGGCACAACGACGGTGTAGCCTCGCAGCGTCGCTCCGACCGACGTATAGGTGACCGAGCCGCTCATCTTCCAGCCAGTCAGAATGAGAGTTGTAATCCCTTTGGCCTTTAGCGCCTGGTCGAGATCGGTATTGTAGAATCTGTCCTGAGCATGATTTTCAATCTTGATGTCGCCGGGCGCGGGCGAAACCTCCGGCAGCCATGTTGCCATGTTTGCCGCTCGAGTCCCGTACACGACGGTGGCGCCATCTTTCCGTGCCCGCGCCAGCAGTGCAGCGATCGCCGGCACCATTTGCTCCTTGCACTGTGGTCGATGCGCGCAAATGTGATCGATCACGTCGAATATGAGCAATGCCGTTGTCCCAGGGTTGAGGACGACCGGGACCGGGTCCGGTGGTGACGGCATTTGGAGTGTCAGCGGAGACTTGCTCATGGGAAACCTTCCGATCAGTGCTGTTTGAACCGCCCCCGGCTCGTCGGAGTCCATTTGCTGATGGACCGCGGCAGCGGGGGAAGATGGTGTTGACAACCAGACGTCCGCCTCGGCCTACTGTTGCTCAAGTTGCCGTCCTTCGTGTGCCGACCGATTTGGGAGTTAACGTATGCTATCAAGGCGCGCCGCCATTGGATATGTTGCCACGACCGTGCTGCTCGGCGTCAGCAGCCCAGCCCTCGCCGCCAGAGGTGCCTCGTTCCAGGCGATCGACAGCAATGGCGACGGCAAGGTTGATCTCGACGAGATCAAGAAAGCGGCGGCGGCCAAGTTCGACGCACTGGATCGCAATCGCACCGGCACGCTCACCAGAAGGGAAGTGGGTCGGTTGCGACTGAGTCGTAAGGACTTCGCGGCCGCCGACCCTGATAAGGACGGCACCCTGAGCAAAGACGAATACCTGGCGATTGTGGAACAACGGTTTAAGGCCGCAGACACCAAGAAGCAGGGGTCACTGACGCTTGCAGAATTTAATTCCAGAGCAGCGTTGCCCTTGCGCCGTCTCGTTTATTAGCTCGCCTATGAAATGAGGCGCGACGACGCGTGCAACCGCCGCCGCCATTGCCTATGTTAGGGCGATGAACGACGCCGCGCCGATATCAGCCGCCACCGCCGTCCCCGTCTATGCGCCCGGGCCCGCGCCCGCCGCCGCTGGCGGCAAGGTCGGCGTGCTGCTGGTCAATCTCGGCACCCCCGACGGCGCCGATGCGGCGTCGGTGCGCCGCTATCTCAAGGAATTCCTCTCCGATCCGCGCGTGATCGAGAACCAGGGCGTCATCTGGCAGCTCGTGCTCAACGGCGTCATCCTGCCGATCCGGCCGCGGCGCAAGGCGCGCGATTACGCCAAGATCTGGAATCACGAGAAGCAACGAATCCCCGCTCAAGACCATCACCCGCTCGCAGGCGGAAAAGCTCGGCCGCATGCTCGATCCGCTGGGGCCGAACCTCCTGGTCGACTGGGCGATGCGCTACGGCAATCCCTCGATCGCGTCGCGGCTCGCCGATCTCGTGGCGCGCGGCTGCGAGCGCATCCTCGTCATCCCGCTCTATCCGCAATACTGCGCGGCGACGACGGCGACGGTGGGCGACGAGGTGTTTCGCGTGCTCGAAGCGCATGCGCTTCCAGCCGGCGCTGCGCATCGCGCCGCCCTACTACAACGACGCCGCCTATATCGAGGCGCTGGCGTCCTCGACCGGCGCGGAGATCGCGCGGCTCGATTTCAAGCCGGACGTCATCCTCGCCTCGTTCCACGGCGTGCCGAAGGCCTATGTCGACAAGGGCGATCCCTATTACACCCAGTGCCTGGAGACCATGCGGCTGCTGCGCGCCGCGCTCGAGCTCGACGAGACCAAGCTGGTGCTGTCGTTCCAGTCGCGCTTCGGCCGCGCGCAATGGCTCGAGCCCGCGACCGACCAGACCGTCAAGCGGCTGGCCAAAGAGGGCGTGAAGAACCTCGCGGTGATCACGCCCGGCTTCTCCGCCGACTGCCTGGAGACGCTGGAGGAGATCGCGGTCGAGAACGCCGCACATCTTCAAGCACCACGGCGGCAAGAATTTCGCCGCCATCCCCTGCCTCAACGACAGCGCGCCGGGGATGGAGGTGATCCGCCAGCTCGCGGTGCGCGAGCTCAAGGGCTGGGTGTGAGCCCGCCGCCGCACGCACCGTGCGCTGATCTGATACTGCCGAAAGCTGTTGGGTCTCGTGAAGAACTCGACCCAACCTACGTCCTAGCTGATGCCGCTGTCCGATGCGCCGCAACGACCAAGACTGTCATCGCCGGGCTTGACCCGGCGATCCATGCTGCCTTCGCGAGAACTTCGAAGCGGTGCGGCGCTGATCCGGACCTGCGCAGCGGTGCAAGATCCCTCTGGCGCATCACCGCTGGCTAGCTGCGCAGCGCCCGGGACCGATGCGCTATGCCGCCTCCGTAGGTTGGGTCGAGCCCTTGCGAGACCCAACGCGCTCGCCAAGCCTCACGCCGCGCGCGCCAGCATCGCGGCGCTGAGTTCGGCGTCATAGTGATCGGCGAGCGCATGCAGCGCGCGGCCGCCGTTGCCGTGATACGAGGCGCCGTGCATCACCGCCAGCGTGCGCGGCGCGAGCGCGGCGAGCTTGCGGATGTTGGGCGCGGTTGATGGCCCGAGGCTGGTGTAGTGGAACAGCCGTTCCGCCTCGATCGCGGGCCCGACGATATCCTTGTCGGTGACGGCCGCGCCGTTGCCGAGATGGGTGAACAGGTCGCCGCACAGCAGGGTGCGAGGTCGTCTCCTCGAACAGCACGCCGGCCTCCCAGCCATGCGGCACGTGCGGCGTGTCGATGTAGCGCACGCGCCTGCCGCCGAGATCGATCGCCTCGCCGTCGGCCAGCGTGCGCGGCGGCCGGTCGGCGAGATCGTTGACCGAGACCATGCAGGCGGTCGCGCCGTGCACGACCTGCGCGCGCGGCGCCGCCGCGAGCCATTCGTTCATCGCGCCGCATTCGTCGGCCTCGACGTGACCGAAGCCGATCCAGCGCAGCGCCTCGATCGGGATGAGCCTCGCCGACCGCCTCGGACAAGGCCGGGAACATGCCGCGCAGCCCGCAATGGAACAGCATCGGCTCGTCGGCGCGGACGAGGAAATGATTGAAGGTGAAGCCGGCCGGCGGCGCGATCTCGGGCACGTACACCGACAGCCGATAGATGCCGGCGGCGATCTCGTCGATTCTGGTCTGCATCGCTCGATCTCCCTCCGCTTGGATTTCGTCGTTTGGATTTCGTCCGTCGCTGCCGCGGCGCGGCTCAGCGCGCCGGCGTCGTCAGCCGCGCCAGGATGACGGCGGACACTTCATCGGCGGCCTCACCCGGCGTCATGCCGGCGCGCGTGAGCGCGCCGTAGACGGCGACGTCGAGGAGGGCGGCGCACACCTGCAGCACCCGCGCGCCGACCCGGAACGGCCGCAAGTGCCTCGCGGGTCAGCGCCAGGCGGTTGTCGTCCTCGCGCGCGGCATAGGCCTCGATCGGCGGCATGCCCCAGCGCTCGGCGCGCACCCGCTCGTATGCGGGCAGCCGCTGGTAGAAGCCGAAGATCGCCTGCGCCAGCCGGCGCACCCGCGCGTCCATCGACGTGAGGCCGGCGAAGATGTCGGCGGCCGGCAGCGGCAGGCTTTCGTCCACGTGCCGCGTGCAGGCCGCGACCGCGTCCTGGTAGGTCGGAAAGTGATGGTAGACGGTGCCGACGCTGACGCCGGCGCGCTCGGCGATGTGGCTCATGGTGGTGGCGGAGATGCCCTGCTCGACATGCAGCGCGAAGGTGGCCGTCGACCAGCCGCCGGCGCGTCTCTCCGGCCGTTTCCGCCCGCCGTTCCAGCCGGTAGCGCCTGGGTGACATGGGGCCTTATCCCTGCCGCCCGTGCGGCTTATATTCGATGAAAAATATTCATTGAATATATTTCAATGGATGTCAAGCCACTCCTTTGCCCCCGTTCAATGGGCGGAGTTGCAGGGAGGATGAACGCGTATCGAATGCGTCATTGACTACGTAACGAATTCTCGCATAGGAATTGGCATGCTCGCCTGGTGCGCGCGTTTCTCAGTGCGCACGTTGGCGCAGCGTGCTGACGGGCCGGCGTAAATCAATCTGCGTCACCCCGGCTGACGCTGATCGCTTCGCACGCGTTTTCGAAGAGATGATGCCGGTCGCCCGGCTGACGGTGGCGGCTTGGCGCATCCGCGTCCGTCGACGACGGCGCTTTTAGTGCGCTCTCAGCCGAAGGGAGCACTCCAGGTCACCGCGTCCTGTTATTTCCCTGTTATTTACAGGACGCGGGCGCGTGGAGTGCACCCTTGGAGTGAGACACGAAACTAGAACTGGTTGCGTTTACAGTTGCTTGCGCGGCCTGTGAATAGCACGGTGGATAACATGGCGGCGTCGCGCCAGCCCTGCTTCGAACTCGGCTGGAGGCCGATACGCCAGAGCCGAATGAAGCCGTTGGCGATTGTAGACGTCTTGGATGAAGGCGCCGATCGCCGCGCGCGCCTCCCCGAGATCACGATAGTCGCAGCCGTCGACCTCCTCTTGCTTGAGTGTCTTCATGAAGCTTTCCGCTCTGGCGTTGTCGTAGGGGTTGCCGATGCGGCTCATGCTTGGCTGGATGCCGTGCGCCTCCAGCACAGTCGTGTACTCGCGGCAGGCGTCCTGCACGCCGCAATCGGAATGGTGGATCAGGCTGCCGTGCATCGGCCGGCGCGCCTCGATCGCCATCTCGAGGGCGGCGACGCCCGGCTTTCCCGCAGATGCTGCTCCAACGCCCAGCCGATCACCCGGCGGCTGAACGCATCGAGCAGCACGGCGAGGAACGCGAACTCCTCCCGCAGCCGCACATAGGTGATGTCGGCCACCCAAAGCTGGTCGAGACCCGTCAGAACCAAGCCTCGCGCCAGGTTCGGTACCAGGCGCCACTCGTGCCGTGAGTCGGTCGTCACCGGCACGAACGGGCGCTTGCGCAGACACAGCAGATTGTCCCGTCGCATCAGGCGCAACACCCGCTTGTGATTGGCTGCAAAGCCCTCGCGACGCAGCTGGGCCGCGATCCGCCGATAACCATAGCGGCGGTTCGCCAACGCCACCCGCTGGATCGCGTCACAAACTGCCGTCTCCTCCTGCGCGGGGCCCGGGCACGCCAGCGACGGTAGTAGCCGGCGCGGCTGACCCCCGCCAGCACGCACATTCGATCGACCGTGAGTTCGCCTCGCGGACGCGGTGACGTCGCTTCAATGATCGCGTAACTCCGCGCCAGGCCCGTCGCTCGCTCGCGCTCCCCCACGCGCGCTCCGCTCCTTGATCGGCGGCGACACCGTCACGATCCGTGCGATCGCCCGCGGCCGCATGCTCTCGGTGTCCCGGGCGAGCGCAGCGAGACCCGGGACCCAGGGGCCACGCGACAATCGCGACCAATTGTGCGCTTCGCCGCTCTTTGCGCTGGGTCCCGGCTCGCGCTCCGTCTCGCGCAAGTCGCTCGCTGCCTTCCCCGGGACACGCGCCCTGGAGCGCACGCTCGAGGCCCCCGCTCTCGTGTCCCGGGCGAGCGCAGCGAGACCCGGGACCCAGGGGCCGCACGACGGATCGCCACCCGAATTGATGTTGCGCTTCGCGCTTCTTACGCTGGGTCCCGGCTCTCGTTGCGCTCGCGCAAGAGCGCTCGCTGCACTCGGCCGGGACAAGAGAGCGCGCTACGCCACGCCGGCGCGCAGGAGATCATGGAAATGCACGACGCCGACCGGCTTGCCGCCGTCGACCACGATCAGCTGCGTCTTCTTGGTGGAGTTGAGCAGCTCCAGCGCCTCGCTGACGAGCTGATCCGGCCGCACCGTCCGCGGCTTCGGCGTCATCACCTCCTCGACCGCGAGGTCGAGCAGGTTGGCGCTCATGTGCCGGCGCAGGTCGCCGTCGGTGATGATGCCGACGAGATGGCCGCGGCGGTCGGTGATGCCGACGCAGCCGAAGGTCTTGGCCGTCATCTCCGCGATCGCTTCCGACATGCGGGTGCCGACCGCGGCGAGCGGGATGTCGTCGCCGGTATGCATGATGTCGCGCACGAATTTGAGCATCGCGCCGAGGCGGCCGCCGGGATGGAAGCGGCTGAAGTCGATGCGCGGTGAAGCCGCGGCTTTCCAGCAGCGCGATCGCCAGCGCGTCGCCGAGCGCGGCCTGCATCAGGGTCGAGGTGGTGGGGGCGAGATTGTGCGGACAGGCCTCGCGCGCCTGCGGCATCGCCAGCACCACATCGGCGGCGCGCCCGAGCGTGCTGTCGGTGACGGCGGTGACGGCGATGAGCCCGATCTTGAAGCGGCGCGAATAGTCGATCAGGTCCTTGAGCTCGGCGGTCTCGCCCGACCACGACAGCGCCATGATGGCGTCGTCGGGCGTGATCATGCCGAGGTCGCCGTGGCTGGCTTCGCTCGGATGCACGAAGAAGGCCGGCGTTCCGGTCGACGCGAACGTCGCCGCGATCTTGCGCCCGACATGGCCGGACTTGCCCATGCCGGTCACGATCAGCCGGCCGCGCGCGGCGGAGATCAGATCGACGGCGGCGATGAAGGCGCGGCCGAGCCCGTCGTGAATGGCGGCGGAGAGCGTGGTGATGCCGCTCGCCTCGGCCTCCAGCGTGCGCACCGCCGATGCGATCAGGTCGCCGGCGCGGGTGTGCGTCGCTTGTTCGGTGCTCAGCGGCTTCGGCATTGCCAGTGGTCAGGGCTTTCGAGGTCGGGGCATCGGGATAGCACGGAAATCGACAGGAAACGACCGCCCGCCGGCCCAATCAGGCTTTACCATATTCGTTTCCCCCGGGTTAACCACAGGGGGGTTGGGCCCGCCCGGCTAACCCTCGCCGAGCAGGCGCCGGAGCTCCGCCCGCATCGCCGGGGCGATATCGGGGCGATCGAGCGCATAGGCGACGTTGGCGGTCAGAAAGCCCACCTTCGAGCCGCAGTCGAAGCTGCGGCCTTCGAATTCCAGGCCGTAGAACGGCTGGGTCCTGGCGAGCTCGATCATGGCGTCGGTGAGCTGGATCTCGCCGCCGGCGCCGCGCTTCTCGGCGGCGAGCACGTCGAAAATCTCCGGCTGCAGGATGTAGCGGCCGGTGATGATGAGGTTCGAGGGCGCCGTTTCCCGGCTGGGCTTCTCCACCATCTGGGTGAGCTCGAACAGCTTGCCCTTGCGCTTGCCGACGCCGACCACGCCGTACATGTGCACGCGTTCGGCCGGCACCTCTTCGACCGCGATGATGTTGGGGCTCTCGGGCAGGTCGCGCGCCGCCTGGATCATCTGCGCCAGGCATCCGGTCTTGTGCTGCACCAGCACGTCGGGCAGCAGCAGCGCGAACGGCTCGTGCCCGACCAGCTCGCGCGCGCACCAGACCGCATGGCCCAGGCCCAGCGGCAATTGCTGGCGGGTGAAGCTCGCGGTGCCCGGTCCGGGCAGGTCGCGGGCCAGGGCCTCGAGATCGGCGGTGCGCTTGCGCTCCGTGAGCGTGCGCTCGAGCTCGAACTGGCGGTCGAAATGGTCCTCGATCACCGCCTTGTTGCGGCCGGTGACAAAGATGAAATGCTCGATCCCGGCCTCGCGCGCCTCGTCGACGACGTGCTGGATCAGCGGCCGGTCGACCACCGGCAGCATCTCCTTCGGCATCGCCTTGGTGGCGGGCAGGAACCTGGTGCCCAGCCCGGCGACCGGGAAAACGGCTTTGCGGATCGGCTTCATGATGTCGCGGACACTGTCTCGGTATTGCCGAAGTCTGGGTGTGTCATGGATGCCGGGTCGACTAGATTTTACCGGTCCGGCCAGTTTGGCCCGCGCGCTGCCGGCGCGCCAGCCTTTAACGGTCCACGCAACACGTCGGTTCCCCATCGCCGGCCACGCAACGATTGATCCGAGACCAAGCACCATGGCGAGATTTGCCCGACTGATGCGCCTTGCGGGCGCGGTTTTGGCCACGGCCGCGCTGGCGGCGCCGGGGCACGGGCAGGGGCTCGACATCCGCGCGCCGTCGCCATCGCCGCGCGCGGCCACCGGCGCTGCTCCGGCCGCGCCGGCGCCGGCCACTCCGGCGCCGGAATGGAGCGGCGAATCCGGCGCCTCCAATCATCCGCTGATGACGGCGCGACGCGATCCGCGCCGCCGCGGCCAATTTCCGCAGCTGTCTCGAGGGACTGCGGCCGCTGGCCGAGCGCCGCGGCGTCAGCCGCGCGGTGTTCGATGCCAATGTCGCCGGCCTCACGCCCGACCTGCGGATCATGGACCTGCTCGACGCCCAGCCCGAGTTCACCAAGTCGTTCTGGGACTATCTCGACATTCTGGTCAACGACGATCGCATCAAGAACGGGCAAGACATCCTCGCCAAGTACCGTCCGACCTTCGACGCGGTCGAGAAGGCCTACGGGGTCGATCGCTACATCATCGCCGCGATCTGGGGCGTGGAGTCCAACTACGGCACCATGGTCGGCGACCGCTCGGTGATCCGCTCCACCGCGACGCTGGCGTGTATCGGCCGGCGCCAGGATTACTTCCGCGAGGAGTTTCTGTCGGCGCTGGAAATCCTCGCGCGCGGCGACGTGCGCGCCGACCATCTCAAGGGCTCGTGGGCGGGCGCCTTCGGCCCGACCCAGTTCATGCCGACCTCGTTCAAGCGCTTCGCGGTCGACCACGACGGCGACGGCCGCCGCGACGTCGTCGATTCCGTGCCCGACCTCATCGCCTCGACCGCGAACAACCTGAAGAAGGACGGCTGGGTGGCGGGCCAGACCTGGGGCTACGAGGTCGTGCTGCCGCAAGGGCTTCAACTTTCTGCTCGCCGATCGCTCGCGCATGATGACGATGGCGCGAATGGGAGCGCGCCGGCATCCGCCGCGCCGGCGGCAAGCCGTTCCCGCGTCCCGACGATCGCGCCTACCTGCTGGTGCCGAGCGGGGCGCAGGGGCCGGGCTTCCTGATGCTGCAGAACTTCCGGGTGATCATGAAATACAACCCGGCCGAGGCCTATGCGCTCGCCATCGGCCATCTCGCCGACCGCTTCCGCGGCGCGGGGCCGTTCGTGCAGGCGTGGCCCCGGCACGAGCGCGTGCTCACGCGCGCGGAGCGCTACGAGCTGCAGCAGCACCTGGCCCAGCGCGGCTTCGACGTCGGCGAACCCGACGGCCGGCTCGGGGGCAAGACCCGCAACGCGCTGCGCCAGTTCCAATCGGCCGTGGGCGAGGTGCCCGACGGGTTCGCCTCGGAGGCGATCCTGCAGCGGCTGCGCAGCCGGTAACGCCGTGGGGGTTGGCCGGAGACGGCCTTTTGGGGCCGTTTTTGCCATCTTCAAGTTGACATTTTTTGTCGTATTATTAAGTGGTTAAGTTGGCGGCCGGTGCCCCCTGCGACGGCGGGCCGCCGGCAGCGGCAAAAACGGCGATCGGGAGTTGATGGTCATGGGCAAATCCCGAGCATTTGTGGCCGCGCTGGCGACCGGCATGACGCTGGCCTGCCTGCTGCCCGCCCAGGCGCAGTTCTGGGACTGGGGCAATCGTCCGCAGCGCCAGCAGCAGTACAACAACAACTGGTTCGGCGGCGGTGGCGGCTGGTTCGGCGACCGGCGCTACGACGGCCAGCGCCAGGAACGCGAGGTGGTCGATTATTCGCGCGCGCCCGCGCCCGCGCAGAAGAAGCCCGAAGCCACCACCTCGATCGTGGTCATGGGCGACGCCAATGCGGATTGGCTGGCCTACGGGCTCGAAGATGCGTTGTCCGAAAAGCCCGAGATCGGCGTCGTGCGCAAGCACCGCACCGATTCCGGCCTCATCCGCTACGACGCGCGCCGCGATGTCGAGTGGCCGCAGATGGCGCGCGAGATCATCGCAGCCGAAAAACCCAAATTCATCGTCATGATGATCGGAAACAACGACCGTCAGACGATCCGCGAAAAGGCTCCCGCCGTTGTTGCCGTCGCCCGGCCCGGCGCACCGAAGGCCGCGGCGCCACCGGCCCAGCCGGGCGCGCCCGCGGCGGCGGCGCCAGCGGCGCCAGCGGCGCCGGTGGATCCCGAGAAGCAGCCGGCCGAGCAGCCCGAGGCTGCGGAACTGCCGGCCAACCTGACGCCGGAGCAGGCACGCGCGGCCAGCTACGGCCCCTGGGAATTCCACACGGAAAAGTGGGAACTCGCCTATATCAAGCGCATCGACGCCACCATCGCCGCGCTCAAGAGCGCGGGCGTTCCGGTCATCTGGGTGGGTCTGCCGTCGCAGCGCGGCCCCAAGGCCAGCGCCGATTCGTCCTATCTCAATGAGCTCTACCGCAGCCGCGCCGAGAAGGCGGGCATCGTCTATGTCGATATCTGGGACGGCTTCGTCGACGAGGCCGGCCGGTACTCGCCGCAAGGGCCGGACTACGAAGGGCAGATCCGCCGCCTGCGCACCGGCGACGGCGTCTATTTCACCAAGTTCGGCGCGCGCAAGCTGGCGCATTATGTCGAGCGCGAGATCCAGCGCACCATCAACAACCGCGGCATGTCGGTTGCGTTGCCGGTGCCGGTCGATGTCGGCCCGCAGGCGCCGAGCGGCACCAAGCCGGGCGGCGCCCCGCAGCGTCCCTCGGCAGGACCGGTGATCCCGCTGACGGCGGTTCGCGCCGCGCCGGAAGAACTGATCGGCACCGCGCGTCCCGCGCCGGCGGTCGACACCACCGCCACGCGGGTGCTGACCAAGGGCGAGCCGATCGCGGCGCCCAGCGGGCGCGCGGACGATTTCAGCTGGCCGCGCGGCAACGTCACGCTCGAGCCGGCGGTCAACGATCCGGCAGCGTCTCCGGACTCGGCCGCGAGAACCGCCAAGCCCGCCGATGCCGCGCGCACCGGCGTGGCGGATGCCCAGGCCGGTCAGACGGCCGAAACCAAGCCGGTCGCCCCGCGCCGCCCGCGGCCGCGCGCGCCCAACCCCTACGACCAGCAGCGCCCGTTCTTTGGGTTCGGTGGTGGCGGCGGCGGCTGGTTCCGATAACGCCGAACTGAGCACTGCGCCTGAGCCGGCGCGGTGACCTCATAGGCGTATGACGTTGACCGCGCATCGATCGGTCGCTGGCATGCGCGAAGGCGGTGGTGACCCGCGCAGTCCATCCGCCTTCGCGCGCGCCAGCACGCAGCGTATGGCGCGCGCATCCACGCCTCGGAATACCAGACGCAACAAGCTATCGCGAAGAGTGGATGGACCCGCGGGTCAAGCCCGCGGGTGACACCTGTGGCCGTGAAGCGATGAATCAAACCAACCGGGAAATGCCATGGCCTAGCGCGGCAGCGTCGTCGATCCCATCAGGTACTTGTCGACGGCGTGGGCGGCCTGGCGGCCTTCGCGGATCGCCCACACCACGAGCGACTGGCCGCGGCGCATGTCGCCGGCGGCAAACACCTTCGGGTTGGAGCTCTGATAGGACAGCACGTCGGCCTTGACGTTGCCGCGCTGGTCGAGCTCGAGCCCGAGCGACTTGATCATGCCGTCGTGCACGGGATGCACGAAGCCCATCGCCAGCAGCACCAGATCGGCGTCGAGCTCGAATTCGGTGCCGGGGATGGGCTTGATCTTGCCGTCCACGCGCACGCAGTGGAGCTTTTTCACCTGGCCGTTCTCGCCCGAGAACTTGGTGGTCAGCACCGCGAAGTCGCGCTCGGCGCCCTCTTCGTGGCTCGACGACGTGCGCAGCTTCAGCGGCCAGTCGGGCCAGGTCAGCATCTTGTTCTCGAGCACCGGCGGCTGCGGCATGATCTCGAAATTGCGGACCGAGAGCGCGCCCTGGCGGATCGACGTGCCGATGCAGTCGGAGCCGGTGTCGCCGCCGCCGATGACGACGACGTGCTTGCCGCCGGCGAGGATCGGCGCGCCTGTCGTCCTGCGGCTCGCCGCTGACGCGTCGGTTCTGCTGCGGCAGGAATTCCATGGCGAAATGGATGCCCGCGAGCTCGCGGCCCGGGATCGGCAGATCGCGCGCCTTCTCCGCGCCGCCTGCGAGCACCACCGCGTCGAAGTCCTTGAGCAGATCCTCGGCCGGCACGTTGACGCCGATATGGGTGCCGTAATGGAACGTCACGCCTTCCATATCCATCTGCGCCACGCGGCGATCGACGTGATACTTCTCCATCTTGAAGTCGGGAATGCCGTAGCGGAGAAGCCCACCGGCCTTGGCGTATTTCTCGAATACATGCACGTCGTGGCCGGCGCGGGCGAGCTGCTGCGCGCAGGCCATGCCGGCGGGACCCGAGCCCACGATCGCGACGTTCTTTCCGGTCTTGACCGAGGGCGGCTCGGGCTTGATCCAGCCCTGCTCGAAGGCGCGGTCGGCGATCGCGCATTCGATGGTCTTGATGGCCACCGGATTGTCGTCGAGGTTGAGCGTGCAGGAGGCCTCGCACGGCGCCGGACAGACCCGGCCGGTGACTTCCGGAAAATTATTGGTGGTGTGGAGGTTGCGCGCGGCTTCCTGCCAGTTGCCGCGATACACCAGGTCGTTCCAGTCCGGGATCTGGTTGTTCACCGGACAGCCGGTGTGGCAGTACGGAATGCCGCAATCCATGCAGCGCGCGGCCTGCTTGGTATTCTCCTCCTCCGGCAGCGGGAGGACGAATTCGCGCCAATGCTGGATGCGCTCCTCGACCGGTTCGTAGTCACGGTCGCTGCGCTCGAACTCAAGGAAGCCGGTGATCTTGCCCATACGTTATTCGGCCGCCTGCATGGTGCGCGCCTTCTCGATTTCGGCAAGCGCGCGGCGATATTCGAGCGGCATGACCTTGCGGAACATCGGACAATATTTCTTCCACCCGGCGAGAATTTCCGCCGCCCGCCCCGAGCCGGTGAGCCGCGCGTGGCGCGTGATCAGGAGGTGCAGCCGCTCCGCGTCGTAGCGCGTCATGTCCTCCAGCACCTCGACCCGGCCATGCGACTCGAGATCGTGGACGTGGTGATAGACGCGCTCGCTGATCTCTTCTTCGTCGGGCATCGGCTCGAGATCGACCATCGCCATGTTGCAGCGCGACCTGAAGGTGCCGTCCTCGTCCAGCACATAGGCAACTCCGCCGGACATGCCGGCCGCGAAGTTGCGGCCGGTGCGGCCGAGCACCACGACGATCCCGCCGGTCATGTACTCGCAGCAATGGTCGCCGGCACCCTCGATCACCGCGATGGCTCCGGAATTGCGCACCGCGAACCGCTCGCCGGCGACACCGCGGAAATAGCATTCGCCCTCGATCGCACCGTAGAGCACGGTATTGCCGACGATGATCGACTCCTCGGGGATGATGCTCGCGTCGGCGGTCGGGCGCACGATGATCCGACCGCCCGACAGGCCCTTGCCGACATAGTCGTTGGCGTCGCCTTCGAGCTCGAAGGTCACGCCGTGCGCAAGCCAGGCGCCGAAGCTCTGGCCGGCGGTGCCGGTGAGCTTCACGTGGATGGTGCCGTCGGGCAAGCCTTCATGGCCGTAACGCTTGGCGATCTCGCCGGACAGCATGGCGCCGGCGGTGCGGTCGGTGTTCTTGATCGATGTCTCGATCCGCACCGGCGCGCCGCCGTCGAGCGCGGACTTCGCCTCGGCGATCAGCCTGCGGTCGAGGATGGTGTGGATCTTGTGATCCTGGACTTCGCAATTGTGGATGTGCACGCCCGCCGGCGCGTGCGGCTTGAAGAACAGCCGGGAGAAGTCGAGGCCCTTGGCCTTCCAGTGCTCGATCACCTGGCGCTTGTCGAGCATCTGCATCTGGCCGACCATTTCGGCGAAGGTGCGGAAGCCCATCTCCGCCATCAGCTCGCGCACCTCTTCGGCGACGAAGAAGAAGAAGCTGATGACATGCTCGGGCTGGCCGACGAAGCGCTTGCGCAGCACCGGGTCCTGCGTGGCCACGCCGACCGGGCAGGTGTTGAGGTGGCATTTGCGCATCATGATGCACCCCGCCGCGATCAGCGGCGCGGTCGAGAAGCCGAATTCGTCGGCACCGAGGAGAGCGCCGACGACGACGTCGCGGCCGGTGCGGATGCCGCCGTCGACCTGCACCGCGATGCGCCCGCGCAGGCGGTTGGCGACCAGCGTCTGATGGGTCTCGGCCAGTCCGATTTCCCACGGCGAGCCGGCATGCTTGATCGAGGTCAGAGGCGAGGCGCCGGTGCCGCCTTCGAAGCCCGCGATGGTGACGTGGTCGGCGCGCGCCTTGGAGACGCCGGCCGCGACCGTGCCGACGCCCACCTCGGAGACGAGCTTCACCGATACCAGACCCTCGGGATTGACGTTCTTCAGGTCGAAGATGAGCTGCGCCAGGTCCTCGATCGAATAGATGTCGTGGTGCGGGGGCGGCGAAATCAGGCCGACGCCCGGCATCGAATGGCGCACCTTGGCGATGATCTTGTCGACCTTGTGCCCGGGAAGCTGGCCGCCCTCGCCGGGCTTTGCGCCCTGCGCCATCTTGATCTGCATCATGTCGGAGTTGACGAGATATTCCGTCGTCACGCCGAAACGGCCCGAGGCGACCTGCTTGATCGCCGAGCGCATGGAGTCGCCGTTCGCCATCGGCTTGAAGCGGTCGGCCTCCTCGCCGCCTTCGCCGGTATTCGACTTGCCGCCGATGCGGTTCATGGCGATCGCGAGCGTGGTATGGGCTTCGCGCGAGATCGAGCCGAACGACATGGCGCCGGTGGCGAAGCGGCGCACGATGTCCTTGGCCGGCTCGACCTCCTCGATCGGGACCGGCTTGCGGCCGTCCTCGTCCGCGGTTTTGAGCCGGAACAGGCCGCGGATGGTGAGGAGGCGCTCGGACTGCTCGTTGCTGACCTTGGCGTAGGCCCGGTATTGGTCGGGCAGGTTGCCGCGCACGGCGTGCTGGAGCGCCGATACCGTGGCGGCCGTCCACACATGGTCCTCGCCGCGCACGCGGAACTGATATTCGCCGCCGACGTCGAGGGCGTCGCGATAGATCGGAGCATCGCTGAAGGCGTCGCGGTGCCGCCGCACGGTCTCCTCGGCGATCTCGTTGAGCGCCACGCCTTCGATGCGGGTCGCGGTGCCGGTGAAATACTCGGCGACGAAATCGGACTTGAGGCCGACGGCGTCGAAAATCTGCGCGCCGCAATAGGACTGGTAGGTGGAGATGCCCATCTTGGACATCACCTTCAGCAGCCCCTTGTCGATCGACTTGATGTAGCGCTTGACGATCTCGTATTCGTCGAGCTTCTGCGGGAGATCATCCTTCATCGCCCGCAGCGTCTCGAAGGCGAGATAGGGGTTGATCGCCTCCGCGCCGTAGCCGGCCAGGCAGCCGAAGTGATGCACTTCGCGCGGTTCGCCGGATTCGACGACGAGCCCGACCGAGGTGCGCAGGCCCTGGCGGATGAGGTGGTGATGCACCGCCGCGCAGGCGAGCAGCGACGGCATCGGAATGTTGGCCGGCCCGGCGCGGCGGTCCGACAGGATGATGATGTTGATGCCTTCGCGCACGGCGGCCTCGGCGCGGACGCAGAGCGTGTCGAGCGCCTCCTTCAAGCCGGCGGCGCCATGCTCGGCCGGCCAGGTGCTGTCGAGGGTGCGCGATTTGAAATGGCCGTCGCCGACTTCGGAGATGGCCCGGATCTTTTCGAGATCCGCGTCCGTGAGGATCGGCTGGCGCGCCTCCAGACGCTTGAGCCGCGACGAGCCTTCGAGATCGAACAGGTTCGGCCGGGGCCCGATGATCGAGACCAGGCTCATGACCAGTTCCTCGCGGATCGGATCGATCGGCGGGTTGGTGACCTGGGCGAAGTTCTGCTTGAAATAAGTAAAGAGCAGCTTGGGCTTGTCGGACAGCGCCGAGATCGGCGCGTCGTTGCCCATGGAGCCGACGGCTTCCTCGCCCTGGCTCCCCATCGGCGCCATCAGGATGCGCAAGTCTTCCTGGGTGTAGCCGAAGGTCTGCTGGCGATCGAGCAGCGAAAGATTCGACAACGCCGCCTTGCCCGCCGCGTCCGGCAACTCCTCGAGCACGATCTGCGTGCGTTCGAGCCACTCCTTGTAGGGGTGACTCTTGGCCAGCGTCGCCTTGAGCTCCTCGTCGGGAATGAGGCGGCCCTGGTCGAGGTCGACGAGCAGCATCTTGCCCGGCTGCAGGCGCCACTTCGTGACGATGTCCTTCTCCGGGATCGGCAGCACGCCCATCTCGGATGCCATGATGATGCGCTCGTCGCGGGTGACGAAATAGCGCGCCGGGCGCAAGCCGTTGCGGTCGAGGGTGGCGCCGATCTGGCGGCCGTTGGTGAAGGCGATCGCCGCCGGGCCGTCCCACGGCTCCATCAGCGCGGCGTTGTACTCGTAGAAGGCGCGACGTTCCTCGTCCATGAGCGGGTTGCCCGCCCAGGCCTCCGGAATCATCATCATCACCGCATGGGCGAGCGGGTAGCCGCCCTGCACCAGGAATTCGAGCGCATTGTCGAAGCAGGCGGTATCGGATTGGCCCTCGTAGGAGATCGGCCACAGCTTGTTGATATCGTCGCCGAACAGGTCGGAGGACACCGACGCCTGGCGCGCCGCCATCCAGTTGACGTTGCCGCGCAGCGTGTTGATCTCGCCGTTGTGCGCGATCATCCGGTAGGGGTGCGCGAGCGACCAGGCCGGAAAGGTATTGGTGGAGAACCGCTGGTGCACGAGCGCGAGCGCGCTCTCGAAATCCTCGTTGTGCAGATCGGGATAATAGGTGCCGAGCTGGTCGGCCAGGAACATGCCCTTGTAGACGATGGTGCGGCAGGAGATGGACACCGGGTAGTAGCCGGAGAGCCTGCGCTCCTTGCGCGTATAGATCGCATTCGAAATGGACTTGCGCAGGATGTAGAGCCGCCGCTCGAACTCATCCTCGGTCTTGATCTTCTTGCCGCGCCCGATGAACACCTGCAGGTGCACGGGTTCGGTCGGCTTCACCGATTCCCCCAACGTCGAATTGTCGGTGGGCACCTCGCGCCAGCCCAGGAGGGTCATGCCCTCGCGCTTGATCATCTGGGCGTAGATGTCGCGGATCACCTGCCGCCAGTCCGGATCGCGCGGCATGAAGAGCGCGCCGATCGCGTATTCGCGGGGCTTGGGCAAGGCAAAACCGAGCCGTTTCGCCTCCTTGGCGAAGAATTTTTGCGGGATCTGGACCAGAATGCCGGCGCCGTCGCCCGCGCGCGGGTCGGCACCGACCGCGCCGCGATGTTCGAGATTGCAGAGGATGGCGAGCGCGTCCTCGATCAATTTATGCGAGGAGCGGCCCTTGATGTCGGCGATGAAGCCGACCCCGCAGGAATCCTTCTCGAGCGCGGGATCGTAAAGGCCCTGCGCCGGCGGCAGCCCGGGGTCTGCGCTGTCGGCAAAGCGCGCCGTCGCGCGTTCGCCGCGCGCAGCCTGGCGCCTGCTCTTTCTCGCGCGCATGTGTGCCGCGCCCATTTGCGTCCTCGCGTCTCACCCCCGCCAAAACGCCGACGAAA
Source organism: uncultured Thermoleophilia bacterium (assembly GCA_963770865.1). GTDB lineage: Bacteria > Actinomycetota > Thermoleophilia > Miltoncostaeales > Miltoncostaeaceae > Miltoncostaea. The sequence continues at coordinate 215,817 of CAVYRD010000008.1, read as the reverse complement.
CCCGGCATCTCGGCGCACCTTCCGCCTCCGCGGCGCCAATCGGCGTTACGGCCTCAAAGGCACCGCTGGTCATTGGCGGCCTTCCCGCTACCGCCGCTCGGCGCAAGCGTGTGGCCGCTTGTGTTAAGTGGCTTGGCGATGCGTTGGCCGCGCCTACCACCCTCCGATGCGAGCCGGATGAAAAACCGGCCGAGGACACCGGGCGGGCCGTCAACTGGGACAGCAATGCTGTCCTAGTTTACTTTGCCAAATTCTAAACATGAACACAAGGGTTCACCTAACGAGAAAATGCGCTGTCGCGTTCGAAGTTTCCTCACCGACTGCACAAAAAACAACCGCGCCCGCTTGTGCGGCAAACGGATTAGACCGGATAAGGCGAGCACGGGTCGCTCAGGGTCGGTGGGTGCCGAATGCGGGGAAATGCGCTTCCAACCGGGAACTCGATCGCGGAGGCACCGCGCGCGGCCAACGCGGTCTGCGAACACGGCGGGGATGGTCGAAAAGCTCGCTCGGCTTTGCGCGCGCGTTGCGTACGCGCTGGTTGGGCTCGGACTGCGCCTCGTCATGGCCCGGGTCTTCTTCATTTCGGGCCAGGCCAAGATCGAGGGGCCGGGCGTCCCGATCCATTGGAGCACCGGCGGGATCGATTTCTCCGTGACCCTGCCGGCCGGGATCAAGGCGACGACGTTCCAACTGTTCGAGCGGCAATATGCTGATTTGCCGATGGCGCCGGGGGTTGCCGCTTATCTCTTCAGCTACGCCGAGTTTGCCCTGCCGATCTGCTTGCTCCTGGGTTTTGCCACCCGCTTCGCTGCCGTCGGTCTGCTCGCCTTGACGATGCTGCTGCAAGTCTACGTCGCGCCCGCAATGTGGTGGTCGTTGCATGTCTACTGGGTGTCGATTCTGATGGTCCTGGTGTTGTGCGGTCCGGGCGCCATCTCCATCGACGCATTGATCCGCACCATCTACCGCCGGGACCGGCGGCTGGCCCGCGGTTGAGCGCGCTTGTCGCCGAGCGATGGCTCACCGCATCATCGTGCTGTGCCGCCGCGACCAGCCGAGAGAGACGTCATGAACTTTGCAAGCGACAACGCAGCCGGGATCGCGCCGGAGATCCTTGCGGCCATTGCCGGGGCGAACGACGGCGCCGCGCTGGCCTACGGCCGCGATGGCTGGACCAAACGGGTCGAGCGGACATTCGCCGAGATCTTTCAGCGCGAGGTCGCGGTCTTCCTGGTGCCGACCGGAACCGCGGCGAACGCCCTCGCGCTCGCGCACCTCACGCCGCCCTGGGGCGCCGTGCTCTGCCATGAGGAGGCGCACATCGCCACCGATGAATGTGGCGCGCCCGAATTCTTCGGCGGCGGCATCAAGCTCATCGGGCTTGCCGGCGAAGCCGGCAAGATCACGCCGGCGACGCTGCAGCGTGCCCTCGATCAAGGGCAGTGGGGCGGTCCGCATCATGTCAGTCCGGCGGTCCTGTCGCTCTCGCAAGCGACCGAAGCCGGCACGGTCTACCGCGCGGATGAGATCCGGCAACTCGCCGACATCGCACGGGCGCATGGCCTTGCCGTGCACATCGACGGCGCGCGGATCGCCAACGCGCTCGCGCGCATGAACGCCTCACCGGCGCAAGCGACCTGGATGGCCGGAGTCGATGTGCTGTCGTTCGGCGCCACCAAGGGCGGCGCGCTGGCTGCCGAAGCGGTCGTGTTCTTCGATGCGGCCCGCGGCGCCAATATGTCGGAGCGTCGCAAGCGCGGCGGCCATCTCATCTCCAAGCATCGCTTCGTCGCCGCGCAGATCGAAGCCTATCTCGCTGGCGATCTCTGGCTCAGGCTGGCGCGTCACGCCAATGCGATGGCCGACCGGCTCGCGGGCGGACTTGTCGCAGCGGGCCTTCATCCGGTGTGGCCGGTGGAAGCGAACGAGGTGTTCGTCGCGCTGCCTTCGTCGATCGACGCGCGGCTCAAGGCCGCGGGCGCGAGTTATTATCCCTGGACCACCGATGCGCTGCCGATCGGTGTCATGCCGGCACGCGATACCACGCTCGTGCGCCTGGTGACGTCGTTTGCCACAACTGCGGCCGAGGTTGATCGCTTTGTGGCGACGACACATGCTTCTTGATGACACGCCAGCGCCAAAGCTACGCCCAATTCCCGGCTATCGTTGCGACGTGCGGACAAGCAAGCGATTCATCGCGCCTGACCGCATCGCGCTCGCGGCGTCGATCGACGGCGGCGAGCAGGGGAAAATCCAAATCGGGGGAACTCTGTCTTGAAACACAAGATCGCCCTCTGCGCGGGACTTGTCGCCGCGCTTGCGGTATCGGGACACGCCCTGGCGCAACCCGCCCCGCCACCTGCTTATCCCGGCGCCGGCTATCCGATCGCAGGACTGCCGCCGCACGAGATCGTCACCATCGTGCGCTCCGCCGGACTTGAGCCCTTGGGTAGTCCGGTGCGCCAAGGCCCGGCTTACGCGCTGCGCGCGGTCGATCCTGCCGGTGAAGAGGTCAGGGTCATCGTCGATGCGCAGCGCGGGCGCATCGTCAAGGTGATACCGCTGATGGCGCCGCGTTACGCCATGCCGCTGATGCGGCCGCCCTACGGCCGCCCGCCGCGGCCGATTGCCATGGTTCCGGAGGGCTACGGCCCGTATCCGCCTGGGATGGCGCTGCCGCCTGGCGCCGAAGGCCTTCCGCCGAACGCCGGCTCCGGCAACACGCCGGGTGCAAGCGCGGCGGCCGATCCGGCGACTCCGCCGCCGTTGCCGCGACCGCGGCCCAAGCTTGCCGCATCCGATACATCGGATGCCAAGCCCGCAACGGGAGCAGCGAGCAATGAGCACGAAACCACCGGGACGGCCAACGCGCCGCGGACGCCGGCGGCAACATCGATCGAGGAATAGAGCAAGACGGGCTCTGCCAGTCCAAGCCGGTGACTACGGGCAAAACGAAAGCGCCCCGGAAAACCGGGGCGCTCCCTCTGATTGAGCCGATGGCTCAGGCAGCCTTGGCTTCGACCACTTTGGGCTGACCATTCCCGATCGGGATCTGGCGCGGCTTCTTCGCCTCGGGAATCTCGCGCACGAGATCGACGTGCAGGAGACCGTTCTCGAGAGCGGCGCCCTTGACCTGGACGTAGTCAGCAAGTTGGAAGACGCGCTCGAAGGCGCGGGCCGCGATGCCCTGATAGAGCACCTCGCCGCCGTTGCTGTCGTTCTTCGCCTGTTTCTCGCCCTTGATCGTCAGCGTGTTTTCTTTCGCCTCGATCGAAAGCTCGTTCTCACCAAAGCCGGCTACAGCGACCGAGATGCGATAGGCGTTATCGCCGGTGCGCTCGATGTTGTAGGGCGGATAACCCGGAGCGGCCTCGAAGCCGTCGATCATGGAGAAGAGCCGGTCGAAACCGACGGTCGAACGATAGAGGGGAGCAAGATCGAAAGTTCGCATGGCATATCCTCGTTGTTGAGCGAAATGCGATTTGGTCCGCCCGCATGGGCCAGACCGGTTGCTTTGCGCAGCCTATTTGGGCCTGCGCGACCAGCATGTGGGGATCGGCCCGGAGGCTCGCAAGAGGGGCTAACAGGTTGAAAATTATAGACTTCCATCCGGCCTCCCGGCGCCCGTCGGGGCTGAGAGGCGGATTGAGCCGAGCCGGTACCCTGCTATAAGGCGTGCGCCTCAGCGTGCCCGAAGGTCATGACCCTCGTTTCAATTCCCGCCAATCCGGTGCCCTCCGACGTCGTGTCGGGAACCCTGAAAACCCGCGACGGGGTATCGCTGCGGTTCGCACGCTGGGCGCCGCCGCCGGGCCGCCGGGGCACGGTTTGCCTGTTCCAGGGCCGCTCCGAATTCATCGAGAAATATTTCGAGACCGTGCGCGACCTGCGTGCCCGCGGCTTCGCGGTCGCGACACTCGACTGGCGCGGGCAAGGGATGTCGGACCGCGCGTTGCGCAACCCGCGCAAAGGCTATGTGCGCAACTTCGCCGAATATCAGATCGATCTCGACAGCTTCATCAACCAGATCGTCCTTCCGGATTGTCCGCCGCCGATCTTTGCGCTCGCCCAGTCCATGGGTGCGACGATTCTGCTGCGGGCCGCGCACGCCGGAGGAGCGCGCTGGTTCGATCGCATGGTGCTGCTGGCGCCGATGATCGGGCTGCCGGGAATGCGCCGATCCCGCCCCACCCGGTTGCTGGTCAAAGCGATGCGTCTGATGGGGCTCGGCTCGTCATATGTTCCGGGCGGCGATGCATCGGTGATGATGCAGCGTCCCTTCATGGGCAACCTGCTCACCTCCGATCCCGTCCGCTATGCCCGCAACGTCGCGGTGCTCGAAGCGGAGCCGTCGCTCGCGATCGGCTGGCCGACAGTGGCGTGGACCGACTCGGCCTTTCGGGTGATGGGCGAGATGAGCGAACCCAGCTATCCCGGGAAAATCCGGCAGCCGATCCTGATCATCGCCGCTGGTCAGGACGCGATCGTGTCGACGCCCGCAATCGACGAGTTCGCGGTGCGCCTGCGTGCCGGCTCTCACCTCATCGTGCCGGGCTCGCGTCATGAACTGCTGATGGAGCAGGATCGCTTTCGCATGCAGGCGCTGGCGGCGTTCGACGCTTTCGTGCCCGGCACCCCGCTGTTCGCCTGACTCCAGACGCGCTCGCCGGCGCGCTCCGTAGACGTGAACGCGAGACGATCGGCCGGCCTCACCCCTTGAGCACCTGCAGCGCCGCCGCATGCACGCGCTTATCGCCGGCCGCGACGATGCGTCCGCCGGCATGAGGTGTGCCGCCCTCCCAGGTGGTGATGATCCCGCCGGCGCCGGCGATGATCGGCACCAGCGGAAGCACGTCGTAGGGCTTGAGCTCCGTTTCGATGACGAGATCGACGTGGCCCGCCGCCAGCATGCAGTAGGCGTAGCAGTCGCCGCCGTAGCGTGAGAGCCGCACCAGCTTCTCAACCCGGCCGAACGTCTCGCGGTCGCCGGCGTTCATCAGCAGCGGGCTGGTGGTGAACAGAACCGCCTGGGCGAGATCGGCACATGCCCGCACCCGCAATTCGCGCTCTCCGGCCGGCCCGCGGTAGGACGCTCCACCGCCGTCACCGCTGAAGCACTCACGCGCGAAGGGCTGGTTCATCATGCCGAAGACCGGTTCGCCCGATCGCAGCAAGGCGATCAACGTGCCCCAGGTCGGCATGCCGGAGATGAAGGACTTGGTGCCGTCGATCGGATCGAGCACCCAGACGTATTCGGCGTCGGCGCGCTCGCCGCCGTACTCCTCCCCGATGATGCCATGGTCCGGAAAGGTCCGGCGGATGAGGGTGCGCATCGCGGTTTCGGCCGCATGATCGGCCGCGGTCACGGGGTCGAAGCTGCCGGAGCGACCCTTGTCCTCGACGGTGAGCGCGGTGCGGAAGAACGGCAGGATGGTCTCGCCCGAGACCGACGCCAACTCGTTCACGAAGGCCGAAAAGTCGATCGCCGTCATACCGCGCGCCCCTCACTCATCGGCTCATCACTCGACTACCGAAGACCGGCGCGCGCGGCAACCGGTTCCCGGCTTGTCGGGCTGCGGGCGCCGTGCGACGTAGAGGCCTCCGGCCAGTGCTCGGTCGGTCAAAGGCCGGGGTCATGAGCATCCAAAGCGGTTCGCAACGGGCGGGCCCGGGCGGCGCCATTACGCTCGTGGCCACGCTCATCTCGGTCTACATCGTCAGTCAGTTCCTGCGCAATTCGATCGGCGTGATTGCGCCCAACCTCGCCCAGGAGCTCGGGCTTTCGCCGGGAGAGATCGGGCTTCTTTCGAGCGCATTCTTTTTCGTCTTTGCGGCGGTCCAAATTCCGGTCGGGGTGGCGCTCGACCGCTTCGGCCCGCGGCTGTGCCTGGTGGTGGGCGCCGCGATCACCATGATCGGCGCCGTTGTGTTCGCCGCGGCGGCAAGCCCGGGGATGCTGATCCTCGGCCGGGCCCTGCTCGGGCTTGGGACCGCAGGCTCGCTCGTGGCGTCGCTCGCCGTTTACGCCCACCGGTTTCCGCCCGATCGTTTTGCCACGCTCACAGGACTGCAAATCGGTTTCGGGACGGTCGGCGCCCTGCTTGCGACCGCCCCGCTCGCCTTTTCCACCGCGACCATCGGCTGGCGCGGCAGCTTCCTCGCGGTCGGTGCCTTCACGGGCCTGGTCGGATTGCTGATTGCGGTCGTCGTCAGGGACGAGCACCGCGCGCGCGGCCGGCACGAGACGTTGCGCGAGAGCTGGTCCGGCATCCTTTCCGTGCTGCGCACGCCGTCGGTCGGGCGTTTGTTCGTCATGAACCTGGTGATGTACTCCACCTTCGGTCTCATCGTGGGTCTCTGGGGCGGGCCCTACCTCACGCACGTCTACGGCTACAGCCTCGAAGCACGGGGAAGCTTCCTGGTGATTCCGGTGCTGACACAGATCGTCGGATCGATGATGTGGGGGCCGATGGACCGGCTGATGGGAAGTCACAAGCGTCCCGTGCTCATCGGCGCCGGGGCGACAGCGGCCGCGCTCGGCTATCTCGCGCTGGTCGGAACGCTGTCACCGGTGATGCTGGTCGCATGGTTCGCGGTCTTCGGATTTGTCAGCGCTTTCGGGCCGGTCCTGATCGCGCACGGGAAGGCGCTGTTTTCCCTCCATCAGGTCGGGAGGGGTCTCACGGTCCTCAACATGGGCTCCATGGGTGGCGTGTTCCTGTCCCAGGCCGTGAGCGGATTCGTCATCGAATGGTTTCCCATTGCGGCCGACGGAGCCTACCCGCTGGCTGCCTATCGGGCCGTCTTCGGCTTGCAGGCAGCATTTATCCTATTGGTTTGCCTGGTTTATTTGCATTCGCGCGATCCCAGCGAGAAGCCCCGGAAGCAACCTCGTCCTTTGTTCCGTGCGTAGCAGCGCAGCCGGTATGCACAGAAGGGTCAACATCCCTTACTTTTCCTCTTGCCATTTGTGCGTTGCGGTGTATGTTGTTGCGGTGCGGTAGCGCCTCGCGTTACCGCCGCCCTCCTTGGGCGTTTCCTCCCTAGACTTGGGCCGCTTGCTTCGCGCAAGCGGCCCTTTTTTCTTGATATCTATCGCAAGGACGCGCCGGCGCGTTCCTGCCCGTTTGATTTCGCGCGCTGTTATTCCGCTGCCGCGCGATAAGGCCGCAACTCCTGCGAGGGGATCGCGGCGAGGCAATCCGCGAGCGCTTCCAAGTCGGCGGCCAAACGGGCGAAGGACGCCGAGCGCTCGAAGCGCCGCTCGTCCATGTAAAGCGCCCGGTTGAGCTCGAGCTGGATGGCATGCAGGCCCGCGGCCGGATTTCCGTAGTGCTCCGTAATGAAGCCGCCGGCATAGGGCTTGTTGCGGCTGACCGAATAGCCCTGGGCGCGCAGCGTCGCTTCGATCGTCTCCACGACAGCCGCGACGCAGCTCGTGCCATAGCGGTCTCCCAGGACCACGTCGGCGCGCGGACGCTCGTCCTTGGAGCCGGCGGTCGAGGGCATGGAGTGACAGTCGATCAGGACGGCCGCCCCGAAATCCCTGTGCACCCGCGTGAATAAGCGCCGCAACGCCCGGTGATAGGGCTTGTACAGCCCTTCGATGCGCCGGATCGCATCATCGACGGGGATGCGCTGGCCGTAGATCTCCTGGGCGTCGCCCACCACCCGCGCCACCGTGCCAAGCCCGCCTGCGACCCGCATCGAGCGGGTATTGGCGAAGGAGGGCAGGCGGCCCTCGAACATGCGGGGATCAAGCTCGTAGGGTTCGCGATTGACGTCCACGTAGCAGCGCGGAAAGTGCGCCCGCATCAGCGGGTAACCGCGCTCCACCACGCCCAGGGCGAGCTCGTCGACGAACGAGTCCTCGGAGCGCCGCAGGGCCGTGACTTCGAGCCGGGACGCCGTGAGGAAAGCCCGCGGGTAAACGCTTCCGCTGTGCGGAGAATTGAAGACGACCGGCCCGCGCCATTGGGCCGGTTCGATGATCTCGAACGGAGGATCGAGTTCGTCGTTCGATTCGGACATGTCGAAAATGGTTGGCCTCACCTGACCGGGAGCGGCTGGATGCGCCCCCAGCGCTTTTGTGCACCACTTATCGCCGGAAACACGATATTGTCCATGGGCGAGGCCTAACGCCGGCCGAACGACGCAGGGGTTCACCCGTTATTTACCCGGCATCCGGCTTATGGATCGCCGGGAAACGAGGGGCGGGTGGATAGCTCACCACCCCCAGTGGGCTGGAAGATGGCGAAGATTATCCTTGCCGAGGACGACAACGACATGCGGCGCTTCCTGGTGAAGGCGCTGCAGAACGCCGGCTACGACGTGATCTCCTTCGACAACGGGCTATCGGCCTATCAGCGCCTGCGCGAGGAGCCGTTCGAGCTCCTGCTGACCGACATCGTCATGCCCGAGATGGACGGGATCGAGCTGGCACGCCGTGCCTCCGAACTCGACCCCGACATCAAGATCATGTTCATCACCGGCTTTGCGGCGGTGGCGCTCAATTCCGATTCGGCGGCGCCCAAAAATGCCAAGGTTCTCTCCAAGCCGGTGCATCTGCGCGAGCTCGTCAGCGAGGTCGGCAAGATGCTGGCCGCCTGAGCGGCGAGCACAACCGGCAGTCCTTGCCTCGTCCCCGGGGAGCCGATATGACCAAGGCCCGCCGGCAAGCGGGTCCGGGCGCGTAGCTCAGCGGAAGAGCACTACCTTGACATGGTAGGGGTCACAGGTTCGATCCCTGTCGCGCCCACCAATATTCACAAATACTTACCGTCCGCACGGACATGCCGAGCGGGGATGCTAGCAAGCAGGTAGCTAGCAGGCGTTGCCGATTCCGACCGCAGTCCCCGAACTGCGCTTGGCGAGCGCCGTCAATAAATGCGACCGCGCTTAGCGATGAAGAAGAAGTCGCAACGGAGAGACGCCGTAGAGACAGCGCGGCGGCTGCGCAGTATCTGCGGCATGGCGTTCGCTATGCCATCGCTAACGGCAGGGCCCGGAACGCGTCAAGATGATGCAGGCTTGGGCCGATTGAGAGACGCCGGGAAGGTCATCCCGCCGACGCGCCGACGAGCGCGCCTACTCCGTCTGCCTCAGGGCGGCTACAACGTAACCACGGGCATCGCACATGTTGCCCCAATCTAAGAAATCTGCACGCAGCGCTGGCACACGAGCACATCATCACCAACGGTGCCGCACAGCATGCTGCAGCGAGGGGTGTTTGATGGACCTGGATTCCGCATGAGGCCACAGCCAGAATCATCGACCCAGGAAGTGCTGGCGGGCCTCGTCGAGCGAGTAACCTACCACAACACCGAGAATGGCTTTTGCGTTCTGCGCGCCAGAGCGCGCGGGCATCGTGACGTCGTAACCGTGGTTGGCCACGCCGCAACCATTTCCGCCGGCGAGTGGATCACGGCCTCCGGCGAATGGGTCAACGACCGCACCCACGGCCAGCAGTTCAAGGCGCGGTTCCTGCGCACGTCGCCGCCGACTTCTGCCGACGGCATCGAAAAATATCTCTCGTCCGGCATGATCCGGGGCGTGGGACCAGTCTACGCCAAGAAACTCGTCCGCGCCTTTGGCGAGAAAGTGTTCGAAATCATCGAGACCACACCGGATCGGCTGCGCGAGGTCGATGGCATCGGGCCGGTTCGCGGGGCCAGCATTCTCGCAGCCTGGGCCGAACAGAAGGCCGTGCGGGAAATCATGATCTTTCTGCACAGCCACGGTGTCGGCACCGCGCGAGCGGTGCGGATCTTCAAGACGTATGGCTCCGACGCCATCCAAGTCATGTCCGAGAACCCGTACCGGCTTGCGCGTGACATCCGCGGCATCGGTTTCAAGACCGCCGACGCCATTGCGATGAAGCTCGGCATCGAAAAGACGGCGATGATCCGGGTTCGAGCGGGGATCTCCTACGCGCTGACGGAAGCGATGGACGAGGGCCATTGCGGTTTGCCGACGGACGAGCTGGTGCCGCTGGCTGAGAACCTACTCCAGGTGCCGCAGCAACTGATCCGAGCCGCGCTTGACCTTGAGCTGCTGGAGGGCACGGTCATCGCTGACCAGGTTGGTGAAACGTCCTGCGTCTTTCTTGCTGGTCTGCATCGAGCGGAGCGCACCATCGCCGAGCGGCTGACGCGATTGGCAAATGGCACGCTGCCATGGCCTTGGATCGATCCAGACAAGGCGTTGCCGTGGGTCGAGAAGCACATCGGCCTCGCCCTTGCCGAAAGCCAAGTCGCGGCAATCCGGCTCGCGTTGATATCCAAGGTGCTGGTCATGACCGGCGGGCCGGGCGTCGGTAAGACCACCATCGTCAACGCGATCCTGCGTATCCTTGCGGCGAAAGGCACCGACCTTCTGCTGTGCGCGCCAACCGGCCGCGCTGCAAAGCGCATGACCGAGGCGACCGGCTTTGAGGCCAAGACCATCCACCGGCTGCTGGAGGTTGACCCTAAGGGCGGCGGCTTCAAGCGTGGTGAGGACAATCCGCTCGATTGCGACCTGCTGGTGGTCGACGAGGCCTCCATGGTCGACGTCATGCTGATGCAGGCGCTTGTGAAAGCAGTGCCGGACAAGGCCGCCCTCTTGATCGTGGGCGACATCGACCAGCTTCCTTCGGTCGGACCCGGCCAGGTGCTGGCGGACATCATCTCGTCAGGCGCCGTGCCGGTGGTGCGGCTCACCGAAGTGTTCCGGCAGGCCGCACAGAGTTCGAATCATCACCACTGCCCACCGCATCAACCAAGGCTCGATGCCTGATCTCAGCCCGCCCGGAGCCGAGAGCGACTTCTATTTCGTGCAGGCGGACGATCCGGAAACCGCCGTGGGCCGCATCATCGAACTGGCAAAGACACGGATCCCCAAGCGATTCGGTCTCGATCCGGTCCGCGACATCCAGGTGCTGTGCCCGATGAACCGGGGCGGCGTTGGTGCGCGGTCGTTGAACATCGAGCTGCAGGCAGCACTCAATCCTGCCGGCGATCGCAAGGTCGAGCGGTTCGGCTGGACCTTTGCCCCCGGCGACAAGGTGATGCAGATTGAGAACGACTACGACAAGGAGGTCTACAACGGTGATATCGGTTACATCGACGATGTTGACCCCGCCGCGGGCGAGATCGTTGTCGGCTTCGATGGCCGGTCCGTCACTTATGGGTTCGGCGAGCTAGACATGCTGGTGCCGGCCTACGCGGCGACCATTCACAAGAGCCAAGGATCGGAATATTCCGCCGTGATCATCCCGGTGCTCACTCAACATTACGCCATGTTGCAGCGGAATCTTCTCTACACCGGCGTCACCAGAGGCAAGCGGCTGGTCGTGCTGGTGGGGCAGAAGAAGGCCGTGGCCATCGCGGTGCGTAACGCCTCGGGCCGGCGGCGGTGGTCGAAGTTGGCGGAGTGGCTGCGTCCTTGCTCACCCGTCTCACGGCGAATTGGCGTGGCGGGCTGAGCCATGGTGGCTGCGGACTTTTTACAGGATCCGCGGGTGCAGGGCTGGCTAGACGGGGTCGAGCCGGCCTGGACGCTACTGACATTCGAAAGTCTCCTGGCGCTGCGGCAGGAGCCGTCGGCCGTTCAGTCCGCGATACAGATCGCCAACGACCTCAGTGTCGACGAGATCGCCAGCTCTGCGGTGGCACGCAATACCCTAATCCTCCTGAAACACGCGATTGAACGCGTCGGTCTCCCGCTAACTGCAACCGGCAACCTGTCGAGGGCTACGGTGGCCGAGATGTGCAAGCTCATTGAATGGCCGAACTACGATCAAGCCGACGCGTTTAGATTGCAAAAGGTGATCAACGAACCAGACTTCCTGCCGTTGCATGTCGTTCGTCAGCTCGCTCAAGCGGCAACTTTGGTGCGCGTCCAGCGCGGGAAGCTGGTTGCAACGCCGTTGGGCAAGTCCATCCTAAGCGATGCGAAGCGAGGGAGCTTACTGGCCGTTCTATTTCATCTCGCGTTTTGGCGCATGGACCTGAGCTACTTCGGACGCGGGTTGTTCGGGTCCTGGCCCCAGGCGGACGCGGGGGTCGTGCTTTGGTCACTATCAGTTTGCGCCAATGACTGGCAATCTGCCGAGAAACTTACACGGCTTTGCACAATTCCGGAGCCGGCGATGTTTTCGGAGACCTGGGATAGAACGCCCTACGCGATGGAGGCCAGGATCCTCCGACCGCTGCTCTGGTTCGGATTACTCGAGCACCGCAGCGAAAAACTTCCGAGCAGCCGGTTCGGCGAGCATCATTTTTATCGCAAGACGGAATTGTTCGATCGATTGCTCGCCTTTGACGTCCAGGTAGACCTATCGGAAGGGATCCGGCATTGAAGGCGGCGGCCAGCGCGGCCCCGTGACTTTACCCAGGTCCGACCAGGCATTTGCGGGTACGGGTTAAAAGCGCCGCACTCGAAAATCGCTCACCCCCGTATTGTTCTGTACCAGCCCGTCTCACGGAGTATTGAATTATCGGGCACAACTCGACGCCGCGGTGTCACCTCGTCCCGCCTGGGTCGGCCTCATGCTATCGAATTGTTCGTCGGACAGACGTAATGCCTAGTGCTCGCCGTGGGTCTCGCCCTCTCACGGCGAAAACAGGGGTTCGAGTCCCCTAGGGAGCGCCAATGATTTCAGCATCTTAGCGCCAAAATGGAGCCTGGTCCGGCCGGCATCTCCAACTTTTCTCCAATGGACGGTGCTTCAGACGATCAATTCGAGATTGGCGCGGTCACCGCCGAGCCGGCATGACCCGCGCTCGCATCGCGGCGCTCCCCGCGGAGCAAATTGAACATGCGCCCTGTCTGCGAGAAGACGGAGCGACCCGTTCAGCCTTCGCTCATGTAGGCGGGTTTGCCGCCGCGTAGGAAGTCGTCCCGCGGGGGCGCGAAGAAATCGATCACCTCGGTGTCTTCGCGGAACCAAGCCTCGTGCTCCGAGCCTCCCGGGATGACCACGACGTCGCCCGGGCCGCAGACCCGCTGTTCGGTGCCGAGGCGGAACTCCATCTTGCCCTTGAGCATCCAAACGATCTGCTCATTTGCATGACTGTGCGGCTCGACATGGACGCCAGCCCCGATGCTCCACCATACGATCATTCCTTGGTCGCCCGAGAGAATGCGACGGCTAATCTTTTCGCTGATCTGCTCCTCAAGTAAGGCGGCGAACGTACCGAAGCCCACCAATCTCGGCATAAACTCCTCCCAATTAGGATCGTCTTTGGCGGCGCGTGGCCGACGAAATGCACAACTTCTATCAGCGCAACGGTCCCAGTACGCGGCGTTAAAGTGGTCGCGCCTCACCGCCCAGACGATCGGCGTGCCACGATATATGATAGCTCGCTTCTCGCGCATGTTTGGACCAATTGCACCGGTGCGGATCGAGTGCTAGCTCGCCCAGAGTGTTCGGACATGCCCTGAACGTTGTTGGAATGGAGGTTCATTGTGACGGTTGAATCTTTAGTAAGGCGGCTCAGCGCGCCCGTCATCGTTTTCCTTCTGACGTTGGCGTCGACGGTTGCCACGGTGCATGCGGCAGAGAACCCTCGCAAGATGACCGTGGTGTCATTCGGTCTGTTTGGCGATGAAGGCGTTTTTCGGCGTGAGGCCACCGGTGCAGCGCAAATCGTCGCCAATCGGTTCGGGGGTGACCCAGTGGTCGTAAAATACAATACCAAGACGGGCGGCGGCGCGACTGTCGAGACGCTTGCAACAACATTGCAAGCGGAGGCAAAAAAGATGAATGGCGAGAGCGACATTCTGTTTCTGATTCTTACGTCGCACGGCTCCCGCGATGGCCTTGCCGTCGTGGCAGGACGGCTGGCCGAAACCCTCAAGCCATCCCATCTCTCCGAGATGCTCGGCCGCACGGGAGTGCGAAACAAGGTCGTGATCATTTCGGCTTGCTATTCTGGCGTCTTCATACCTCGTCTCGCCGATGCTGATACGCTTGTCATCACCGCGGCAGATGCTAACCACCCGTCGTTCGGATGCGAGGACAAAGCCAAGTGGACCTATTTCGGCGACGCCTTTTTCAATGCTGCGCTCCGTCGGGCCAATAATCTGAAAGACGCCTTCCTTATGGCGCGTTCGCTGGTATTGAGGCGAGAATTGCGCGAGGGCTTTGAGCCATCGCACCCGCAGATGGCTGGCGGTGGAAAAGTGGAGCCGCTGCTGGTGGCGCACCCCTCGGGCATCCCCGGAGTGGTTGAGAAATAGGCTACGAGCAGCAGAGCGGCTGATTCTCGCGCGTCGAACCACTTATGGATTGTTGCATTTCAGCCAGTCGGTCGTCCGGCCCGACCGATAGCGCGAGCCTAAACGCTTTGAGACGATGCCTTCCAGGCCCATCTTGCAGGCGTGACGGAAGACCACGTCGCCAGGATACGGCAGGTGCTCGTTGATGCGCAGGCCCGGCAGGCATCCGCGTAGCAAGCTGGCGAGCCTTGCGCGTCTCAAATGGCTCCCGCCGTAGGTCCTCGCCGTCGAGCTCCAGCAGGTCGAAGGCAATCAGGAAGACGTGCCGGCCGGAGGGCTTGCGCCGGAGCCGTGCGAACACAGCGACGCCGTTGTCGTCAGAGGCCACAGCCTCCCCGTCGATCAGGCAGGAGCGCGCTTTGAGCCGGTTCACCGCCTCGACGATGAGCGGATACCGCGAAAATCCTCACCGACGCGGGCGGCGCGCCCTACATCACCATCGTGTCCACCACCCCAGCGGCGAGTTCGGTTGGATTTTATTTTTCGCCTTAGCACTGGCCTAACCCCGTCCGCGACAAGTGCTTGCGACAGGGAGGCCTTTGCACCACGCTCAAGCCCACCATCACAGGGGGAAAGCCATGAGTAAAGTCGACGACTTCCTGATGTTATGCTGCGTGAGCGCGTTCTTTGCAGGAGTTGTAGTCGCGGTCACAACTCTGCCTGTTTGACGAACGGCGCACCTCACTCGTCTTGCCCAGCACCGCAGCAGCATCCACTGAGTTGGTGGCCGGTTAGCGCAGTTGCATTTGTGTGAGCTAACGTAGTTGCAATGAGTGCGGCGCGTTTTGAGTTGCGACAGGCTAGAGGCGGGAATACAGTTGTCTATTCGTTGCCGGCCTTTGGTCTCCGGTGTCGAATTCGTGTCGCTTGTGACAAAGTCAACGGGAGGGGTTCCGATGCGCACTTTCCTGCTCACAACCTGCTTCGGCGCCGTTGCAGCGCTCGCTGCCGGCACTGCTCACGCGAACGACGAACTGATCAAAATGTCGCAGAACCCGAAAGAGTGGGTGATGCCGACCGGCAATTACGCCAACCATCGGTACTCTCAGCTCAAGCAGATCACGGCCGACAACGTCGGCAAGCTGCAGGTGGCG
Organism: uncultured Thermoleophilia bacterium; assembly: GCA_963770865.1. Lineage (GTDB taxonomy): Bacteria > Actinomycetota > Thermoleophilia > Miltoncostaeales > Miltoncostaeaceae > Miltoncostaea. The sequence continues at coordinate 200,458 of CAVYRD010000008.1, read as the reverse complement.
TGGACCTTCTCGACCGGTGTCCTGCGTGGCCACGAGGGCGGGCCGTTGATGATCGGCGACGTGATGTACGTCCATGGGCCGTTCCCGAACCCGGTCTATGCGCTCGACCTGAAGAACGAATCCAAGATCATCTGGAAATACGAACCCAAGCAGGATCCGAACGTCATCCCGGTGATGTGTTGCGATACCGTCAATCGCGGCCTCGCCTATGCCGACGGCAAGATCTTCCTGCATCAGGCCGATACCACGCTGGTCGCGCTCGATGCCAAGGACGGCAAGGTCGTCTGGCAGATGAAGAACGGCGACCCGTCGAAAGGCGAGACCGGCACGTCTGCCCCCATGGTGGTCAAGGACAAAATCCTGATCGGAATCTCGGGCGGCGAGTTTGGCGTGCATTGTCACGTGACCGCTTACGATCTCAAGAGCGGCCGTCGGGTCTGGCGCGGCTTTTCGCAGGGTCCGGACGACCAACTGCTGGTCGATCCCGAGAAGACCACCGAATTAGGCAAGCCAATCGGCAAGGATTCCAGCCTCAAGACCTGGCAGGGCGATCAGTGGAAGACCGGTGGCGGCTGCACCTGGGGCTGGCTCTCCTACGATCCCCAACTGAACCTGGTCTACTATGGCTCGGGCAATCCCTCCACCTGGAACCCGAAGCAACGTCCGGGCGACAATAAGTGGTCGATGACGATCTGGGCGCGCGATGCCGACAGCGGCATGACGCGCTGGGTCTATCAGATGACGCCCCACGACGAATGGGACTATGACGGCGTCAACGAGATGATCCTCTCCGACCTGAACATCGGCGGCACGAACCGCAGGACCCTCGTTCACTTCGATCGCAATGGCTTTGCTTATACGCTCGACCGCACCAACGGTGAGCTGCTGGTGGCCGAGAAGTACGATCCGACGGTCAACTGGGCAACCAAGGTCGACATGGACAAGAATTCCAAGACCTATGGCCGACCGCTGGTCGTGCCCCGGTACTCCACGGAGCAAAACGGTCAGGACGTCAACTCGAAGGGCATCTGCCCGGCGGCGCTCGGCACCAAAGACCAGCAACCAGCCGCGTTCTCTCCGGACACCGGCCTGTTCTACGTGCCGACCAATCAGGTCTGCATGGATTATGAGCCGTTCCGCGTGAGCTACACCGCCGGCCAGCCATATGTCGGGGCGACGCTCTCGATGTATCCGCCTCCCGGCAAGACCAACATGGGCAACTTCATTGCCTGGGATGCCCGCACCGGCAAGATCGTCTGGTCGCTGCCGGAACAGTTCTCGGTCTGGTCAGGCGCTCTGGCGACCGCGGGCGGCGTGGTCTTCTACGGGACGCTGGAAGGCTATCTCAAGGCCGTTGACGCCAAGACGGGCAAGGAACTCTACAAGTTCAAGACTCCGTCCGGGATCATCGGAAACGTGACGACCTACGAGCAAGGCGGCAAGCAGTACATCGCGATCCTCTCCGGCGTTGGCGGCTGGGCCGGTATCGGTCTCGCCGCGGGCCTGACGGATCCGACGGCCGGCTTGGGCGCGGTCGGCGGCTACGCTGCCCTGCGCAACTACACATCGCTCGGCGGACAGCTGACGGTGTTTGCACTGGCCACCGCGCCGAGCGCGGCGCGTCCCGGCACACCCAAAGACTCGACGAAAAGAGGTCGATGAAGAATTTACCGAAGGGGACTGTTTGCTGTCGAGCCTGTGCGTTCCTGCACGGTAGTCGCGACCATGTTCCTATGCGTAAAAATGGTCGCCACTAAAATCGCCCCCCAACGCGGAACTGCTGCAGGTACCGAGGCCGCCGGGAAACCTGGCGGCCTCTCTGGCTTTTGCGAACAGCGCCGCCTTCGCGAGGCAAAGCGGCGCAACGCGCTGTTCGTCCGAGTTATAGTTGACAAACGATACACGGACCTATCTTGCTCCTGAGTTCTTTTTAGTATTGGCATCGAGGCTCGGGCGCTGCGCGATGCCGTTGATGCAGAATGCCCCAGAATGCCGCACTCGTAGTCGTCGCGGGGTGAGTGGGATGGAGAAACTGGCTAGGATCGCCAGGTTGTTGCAAACACCCCGCTGACTTACCATCGCTAATAAGTGCAATTCGAGGAATTGAAGCGGCGAGAATTCATTTTCTTGCTGGGCGGGACGGCCGCATGGCCGGTTTGGGCCGGCCCCCACCGTGGCCTAACTGAAATTGGCCTTTGCTGTGACGCATCGGGATATCGACAAACCTGTGGTTCTAGCTTTCTTGGGCGGGCGTGAGACACCGCCCTAGTTTCGCGGGCCTCGACGTACGCTTGGCCGCCGTGCGCCAGATGTTGCCCCGAGAAAGAACTCTTCATCTGGTCTTCTGTTGCCGCTCAGACGCCGCTCACAATGGAGCATCAGCGATGCAACGCATTACTCTACGCGAATCATCGGTGATCTGTCAACATTAAGGGGTAACGGCGCGCACGTTTTGACTCATCACTGACTGGGAACTCGCTGACCACGGCTTCACTCCTGAGAGGCATTTTTCTTCAAGGCCCCTCCCGGAAATGCCGCGCATTTTTTCATTCCGGTTGCAGTGCGGTAGGAAAGCTCGCCCGACGGTGAGAAGGAATTGGTAGGGCGCGAAGTTCTTTCCGCCCCTCAAGTGAATGTTATTCCAACCCAATCGCTGCCACCCTTGCAGTCTTAGCCCTGACGGTATTGAAAAGTCAGAAAATGCTTGGGCGGTCGGCCCATGCAGCTCAAAGGAGGCTGAACGCGCTTGGCGGTAGGCGATCCTTGCTATCCAAACCAAGCTGAGAGGCATCGCTCAGCTCATTAACCGCGTGTTGACCATTCAATGATGCAATGAAAGGAGTACGAGATATCGAGTTACCGACAATGATCTGGTTTTATAGCGCTCTGCGAGCCACCTCGACTAAAGACCGTCTGGCGTTGCTTATCGCCGAACTCCGCTGGATCGGCATCTTAGTTTTTGCGCTTCTCAGCGGGTATTTCGTCACTCAGGACGCCTACCTCGAATCGACCATATCAATACTGACGGTTTTGGCCTGGATCGCGGCAACAACGGAAGCCCTGGACCTGGTACTCGAACGCTATTCATAATCGGTTACATAGTCTTCCTCGGCCTAGTAGCGGACAAGGCTCCGAGCCCCCTTCCGAGCAGCGATCCACAGCGGTAAGGTGCCACCTCGCTGGGGCGCAATGTTGGCTTCATGAGCGTGTCAGCAACTGGGTGCCGGGGGCAGCTATGAAGTGTTTGGCGTGTGGCGCAGAGATGCGCCTGATGGATGTCCGCACCGACACGACGACGGTATGCGGAATTGAGCGCCATACCTTCCGATGTTCGACCTGTCGCCCAGACTGCCCAGCGGCTGATGCTCAACCGCCCGAGAATGCCGATCATTCACTTGCCGGTCGTCATTCGCGACCCAAGGCGCCGGTCATCGACCTCCAAATGGGCCGCCCTGCGGCCGGAAAGCGCGTGGGTGAATGCAGTCGAGAAGCTGAACAGCAAACAGGCCGATCTCAAGCAGCGAACGGCAGGCAGGACCCCGGACTGGGGCTCGGTGGTCGAGAAGCTCAGCATCGCCCTCAAACAGCAAGCAGTGGCAGCGAGGGCCGCGGCGTGGGCGAGGACGGTTGAGAAGCTGCGCAGCCGACAGATGGCGCTCAAAGAGCGAGCGGTCCCTGTGAGGACTGCTGACCGTGAGTTCGACCGCGTCTGGTATGGTCAATGCCCGGACGAGGTAGCGCCTAAGCCGGTCGCTTCTGTACCTGGGCTACGAAATGGTGGCGCTACTTGAGAGTTCCCCCCAAAGAGTGCTCGGTGCTATCCGAATGACCGTGAAGGCCCATCAGAAGCGTTTCCCCAATCGCTGGCCTCCTCAATCACAGCGTCCGTAATCTCAAATGCGCTCGCTTGTGATTGGTTGTGAGCCGAGTGGTCTGCTGTCCGCCAAGCCCGTAGCAGCGTCAAAGATGATCTTTACCGACGCCGAAGCGGCCCCTGTAAGGGCAGCATAACGGGCTATCTTCTGCTCGGATGCGCTCCCCTTCTGATTGCAGATAGTCTCTCGCATCTTGCAGCTCGCTCACCAGATTGTCGATGTCTGTAATCGATGTCATTCCGACTGAGCGTATGAGCGAAGCAAGCCCCTGATCACTTTCTTCGATCATCGGTGCCGAAAGCTGCTCCGCCCCACCGAGGTCTGGCACTTCCTGTTCGATGGCTTCGTTTGCTGCGAGAGGCTGGAAATTCGACAGCTCAATTTGCATGGCGTCCATTCCTTCGCTCGCGGGACCTCGGGCCTTCACCTTGTCATCCGGTTGACCGAAGCCATAGCCACCGGCTCTGGCCGGACCGCGCCGGTCGTATGCGAGCCTGCGCCATTGCCTGCCATGCGTCTCGCTGCGCCCGCATGTCCTCAAGCGCAATCTTGAGGTCTGCCAGCTTCGCCTCGGCCAGCGTTACCCGATGCCGTAGGTCCAGCCAACGCATCTGCATGCCCGGTAACGATGCGCACGATACGGTTAACGATTGGCAAACGACTTCTTACCGAGGGGTCTGAATGGCTCGGATGACCCTTGCCTATAACGCTGAGCGCACAGACGTGCTCTGTGCTCAAATGAGCGGACTAATGCGGAGGCAATCTCTGCAGCACTTCCAGGCTCCACCAGACGAAATACGTGCCAATCGCAAAGCCGAGCGCCACTTTGATAAGCTGAATGACAAGTTCTGTTCGGCTCATCGCGGGGTCCGTCTCTTGCTACTTGATCCTGCAGCCAGCGGCCTTGCTCCTGCTGCCAGACCTGTGCAACAGCATCTTGCTCGTTGCTGACAACTCTCGGCAGCTCAAGGACGTGATGATGGTCTCGTCCTGTTCTGTAAGCACACTGATGGAGTAGGCGTTTCGGTCTTTGCACAACGCCTCCCACTCGTCCACGCCCAGGACGGTGCCTTTAAACAGAGTTCGGACCACTTCATCACACCGTCGGCCGCTGTCCATCAGCATGAGCGTGAAGGACGTGTTCCGCTCATCGTCGTCGAGTTCCAACAATCGCTGGCTCACTGGAGTTTGAGCGGAAGCCTGCGTGGCCCCCAGAGCAGATAGCAGAGCCGCGCACAGGGCGCGCTTTGTGGCGTGGCGAATGGTGACCTCCGCTTGCCTTCGATGCCTAAAGAACATCGGTAGTGCCCGGAAGCTAATTAACCGCTCCCCAGGGCTCTCTGAAGGTCTCTTCGGTTCTCGCCGCTTCTACCTGGACCACAGACGGCCAGATACTGTGAACATCCGTCCGAGCGCGCGCTTGAACACCCTCAGCCCTACAGAGCATCATAAGGTTCATTGATGAACGAGCGGTTGAGTGCGATGCGGTGCTTGGTCTGCAACGCCGAAATGGTTCTGATGGAGGCGGCCCAAGCCGACCCCACCACGCTGCCCGGCTTTGAACACCGCACCTTCTTTTGCCCAGCTTGCCACGACGTTGAGCGGCGACTGGCGTATGCCGGTGCGAGAACACCTTCAGCCACATCTCACTCGGGTTCGCTCGCCGCCAACATCAAAATGGGACGTGCAAAGCCTCCCCAGAGTGCTTGGGGCAGAGCTGTTGAGAAGGTCCTCAGCAAGCAAATGGCGCTCAACGGACGCACGGCCGCTAAGAGACGCCCCGACAGCCCTTCAACTGTCGAGAAGCTCGGCAGGGGACACAGTGGTGGCGAGGAACGACCATCGCCTGCAAAGACCATCGACTTGGTTTCGGAACTCAATCGTATCTGGGACGATCCGAGCCCCGCAGCAGACAAGCCGCTTGAACCGCCTGCAACACCAAAGGTGGAATAAGCGCTGAGTGCGCGCATCCCAGGCGTCTGTTCGTCACACCTATTTCTTCCCTGTGTGAGCTACCTCACAGTCAATCGACATTGCTCGCGGCATGTTTGACCTGTCCGCAGAGCGCAAAGCGCCGCAAGGACACTCAAACAGACAGGTGCGACTATGACGACAGCGACGCAATGCGCGGGGCTGGCCACGTTGCTCGCCCTAACCACCGCAAGCCCCTCGTTCGCGCAAACCCGAACGACAATGCCCAACGGCTATCCCTCGCACTACTGCCTTCCGACGACCGTAGACAGTGCGGAGGAGCAGAAGGTCTACTGCGAAGGCTGGCGTACTTTCCGCCAAGGTTGGTGAGGACGGGCTTTGTAGCAGTGGTGCGTCAAGCGCGGATGGCTAAACACGGATAGACGCGCTCATGAGCACTCGGGATTTCTGAGGAGCGCGCCAACGCTTGCGCATGGCAAATGAGATACCTGTCGCATTGCAGTGTGCTATCTTGCTGCCGTGCCGTTCATGATAGGGAGTCCGCGAGGGCGGAGCAATGAGCAAAGGCGAGCGGCCCCGAGCCCCAGGTCAGTCGCTTCAAAAGCCTGTTGCTCTGCGGCTAGGCGAGGCGGTGGATCACCTCGCCCAGCCCGTCACTTGCAGCCCACGCGCCGATGGGCGCAGCAAATGACATTCATAATATACGTCTAACCTCTTCTTTCGTCACCGGGGCTGCGTGCCAGGGCGGCTCCCTGGACTTTCCAAAGCACAACCCGCTCGTAGGGTCCGCTCGATCCAGTCAGTCCTTGAAAAAGCCCGCGAGGATCATGAACTCCAGAGCGAGTGAACTGAAGTGAGGTTTCATTTGCTCCATTTGTGCCGAGGTGGTGTGCGCGAAGAGCTTGCGGGCTTGGTCAACTGCTGACGCATAGCCTGCTTCTTCAAGGACAGTCGTAAGGACCACGCTGATAAGTTCAGCGCGCTCTTTCATCTCGGTCTGTAGCGACTGTTGTTGGTCGCCATCCGGAACGCTATCTGACATCGCGTGCCCACCTTGGCAAAGGACATCTATGGACGAGCTTACACGGGAGCAAGAGGAGGCGGTCGCGGCAACTGTAGGAGCGATCCAACGCATAGCGATGGCGATTGTAGCGTTGCCGAAAGAACAACGAACGGCGCACTATGCCCTGGTCCGAAGGCAGTTCGAGGCGGCGATCACCGAATTCGGCATCGAAGGTGCGATGGCACATGCGTGGTTAAGTAGCACGATAATCGGGATAGAGACGCTTGTGACCGAAATTGAGACTAGCGGCGGGGCTGCGGGCGGCACGGCTTAATGGAATTTACCCGAATGTTCGATGATGTAGACCTGAGTGGAAGTCACAACGGGCGGTCTATCCAGATCAGTAATTTGCCGGATGTCTCTGTTCGGCATCGCCCGGTAAGAAAGTCCAAGATGTTAAGAAGCACGTATGGAACACGTCTCCCCGCCACTAGAGAACGCACACCTAGCTCACGGGTGTTAGCGGACCTTCTTCGGCAAGCGCCGCCCGATCACTTCACCCTTGGCTGGCTGTTGTCCACCTTGCACCAGCGTTCGTTCGGCGTCGTCATCTTATTTCTTGGCATTCTAGCGACCGCGCCCATCGGATCGTCGGTCCCCGGCATTATGCTTGCAGCCGTGGCGGTCCAGATGATCGCGGGGATTCGAGAACCCATCTTCCCGAGATTCATCACGAACCGGTGGTTGCCGACACAATATCTTTTCCGCCTTGGGGATCGCGCTATTCCTGTCCTGCGATATCTTGAGAGGGTAGTTCATCCCCGCTGGCCAAGGGCTTTTGAGACGGCGAGGCGCTTTGTCGGCATTGTGGTCCTATTGTTGACTGCCGCGTTGCTTCTCACTCCGATTCCCTTCAGCAATATACCTCCTGCGGTTTTGATCATTCTAATTGCTCTCGCATATATCGAGGAAGACGGACTTCTGCTTTGCCTCGCCTTTCTTGCCGCATTCATCCTGATAGGCATTGCATCAGTCGCAGTCTGGGGCACAATTTTCGGTGCCCTACTTATTAGCGACATCTAGCAATCCGGGGGGATGACGAATCGTGCTTAGGTCCGGGCAGACAAGCGGAAGGGGGTGAGAAATGGCGACCCGGAAGGAGAGGCGCGTCGCGGCCGGTTGCCATCCGGTTCACAGGGCTATGCGGCTGTGAAGGCTCGTAGATGGCCTCAATGTACTAGGCTCGATCCCGGTGCTGCCTTGCGTCCACAAACGGCACAGAGCTTCGATTGCTTGGATGCTGCAAGGCCGTCCCGCATCCACTCCAGCGCATGCCTGAGAAGCATCTCGCGCGCCAAGGGGTCTTCCGTTCGCTCTGCGGCTTGAAGACAGTCCTTGGCGTGGTGCTCGCACAACTCGACTTGTGATGACATCGGGCCAGCCTCGTGTGCACACCTAATGCCAGCCAGGGCGCAAGTTGGCGCAGTCCCGGCTGGCCTTCATAGGTGTTACCAATGCCCATTCGTCACGCGGAGTGGCGAGTGCGTTCAAATCAGGTCATTAAATTCTCGTCATACACGCGGGCGCAGCGGAAATGAGCCTCTCCGTCGAGCGCCCATGTTGAGGATGTTGAAGTGACAAGGCCATACATGCACAAGGTAATACACGGCGCTACGCTGACCCAATATGGACGATAATGCGAAGATGCCAAAGGGGGACGATGTAAAGATATTGGGTTATTCAAACTCGAACCCTAAAACATACGCAAGCGACAGGTAATCTGCATCCTATGCCTGGCGCGATAGGATTTTGAGAGAAAAACTGCGCGGACGTTTCGACATAATGCGCAAGATTGACAAGTCGCCACCCTGATTCGTTGACAAAGTCCTTGTCGAAGATCCCGGACTTTGAGAGGATCTCCATCATAATCCTTCTAGAAGGATTAGATTTTGTTTTCAGTCAACGGAAACAAGCGCTCGGACCTTGGCTTCCCACATCCGGCGCATTCCCGGCGTCATACCAGCTCAGAGGCAAACCGCACTGGGGACAACGCCATCGCTCTTCTTCGTATTTAGCCCATTCCTGAACGCCCATCCCACGAATTTTTTCGAGGTTTGGCAGGTATTCTTTACGGTGCAGATAGCCGCCCATATTCATTAAATTCGTAATACGATAGCAGGGCAACTCTTCACAGTCAGAACAACGGGAATCATCCTGTTTGTTCGCTGCGCATTTCCTTATGGCGCAGTTTTGGCAATGAGCAGCAAGCATGCCGCCGCTGATACAGCCGTCGCAAACAAGGCCATCCATCCAACTCGATTCCGGAATCCCCTTCTGTGCCTTCGTCGGTCCGGATGAAAATCTCTTTTGCAGTTTCATTTTTATTTGCTTATCTTCGCTGTGTTTGGCGATGTAAGCCGGGCAGGCTCCGCAATATGTTCCGCATGCGGCTGCCAGATATACCTTGCCTTTGCCGTCTTGCTCTGAATTCTCTACTGAGGCTGCCAAACAATCCAATGAAAAACATGTATAACAAACCGCTGCACCAGCTGCCCCTTTAGCAAACTTTCTTCGAGTTATTTTCTCGTTATTATCGAAATCCATATTGGTTCTCGCTCCTTCAAGAATATTTATCTTAACGCTCTTTTATGATGGCGCCCCCATAATTTTTTCCAGATCAGGTTCTTCATCCGAGGCTGAAAAACAGGCTCCTGCCACAAGCTCTTCAAAACGATGTCGAAACCGAGTCCCCAATCAGCCGTCTTGAAGCAGAAGTCAACCGGTTGAAGAAGATCATCGCATAACAATCGCGCCTGGTTATGCTGTCCCCTGTGAATGTACGGGAAAGCCGTCAGCATTTGGCTGACCCCCGAGAGCTGACAGCTTTCCCATAGCCCCTGCTTATATTCCGGCTGGAGCAGCGCCATCCCGCAGCCTGCTAATTCGCATTATTCTGCGCCCGCTCCAGTTCTCGCTGGCCAGAGTTGGCCAGGCTGATGAATCTCCCGGAGGAAACAAGATGACCGCACTCCAAGCTGGCGCTAAACCTGGCCCTTTGAAATCCCGTGAGAAATGAGGAACCAGCTCCCACGCCGTTTCCACTTGCCGAGCTTCTGTTGAAGAAAGATCCGGCGGAAAAGACGAACGCGTTTTGCCTATTTCTTCATAATATATCGAACGCCGGGAAGGTCCTTGAAATGCTCATCCTGGGTCCAGAGTACAGATTCATGGGCCCGGGCTGTAGCAAGGATAAGGCTGTCGGCCATCGGTAGTTTGTATTCAACCGAAAGCTGCGCTGCACTCAAAGCAAGCGAGGGGGTTAAATCAATCTGTTGTCCTTTATATAGATCGGCGATCCGGAGTTCCGCCACGTCAATTCCAAATTCCAAAAGCACACGCTTGAAAACCTCATAGACGATTATTACGGGGACTAGAAGGTTCCTGCTATCTTCAATAGCAGGAGCAAAAAAATCGGCATTCTCCCCATCGGCAAAGTATTCCAACCATCCAGAGGAATCGACGATATTCATACGCGGTCTTCTTCCTCACGATGAATCCTTGTCTCTAATCCCTTCAGGGAGCCCCGCGCTTTTTGAATTGGGTGGACTGGAATCAACACTACCCGGTTGTTGTATGCAATCACCTGCATTTTTTGCCCACTCTTAATGCGAAGCATTTCGCGCACTTTCTGGGGAATGACAACCTGGAATTTGGGTGAAACAGTAACCGCATCCATACGATACTCCTATCGATCGTCTCATTGTAATACTGCCATGTCATTTCATCAAATAATTGGTAGAAAGCGACACAGGTGATCCGCGCCTTCAAGCGGCCATTTTTCATTTCTATGCAGATATCGATACTTCCTTGGACGGAACCGGAGACAGACAAACACCAGGATGAACGAGCATATCCCCGTCCTGCAGAGCCGAGGTGTGGCCGCACATCGAGACCGGCCGCTGTTAAGACCTCGCACCAGGCGGGCACTTAGATGACCAATCTTTCATAGAAGCCCCGGCCATAATCAACCGCGGCCCAGATTGAGTTGTGGATTCGAAGAAGCTTGTTTGCTTTCCGGAATTTCCACATTTGGTTTTACTACAGCCAAAATGGGCGAGCATGATATCTTTGAGGTTCGCATGCACGTTATCGGATCCGAGCATGGCGGGGTTGGATGAAGCCAAAAATCGTGGCAGGATTTCTCCGGAATTCCTTTCAACAAATTGGCAATCCTTAAAGCGGAGGAGTAATTTGAAAAGAAAGATATGGCCCGTCTCATTGGTTGTGCTTCTCATCGCTGTAATTTCGACAGCATATTCTGCGGAAAAATTCAGGGTATTGAATCCGACCCCCCCGAATCGAATGGTCGATCGCGTACCCCTTGCACCGCGGCTCGATTCGCTGGAAGGAAAAACAATATTCCTGGTGGATATCGGCTGGGGAGGTGAGAATGCGGCTCCCAGCATTTATGAGGAAATGAAGGCATGGTTTGCCCAGAATATGCCGAGTGTCAAAATTGAGGTCAGAAAGATCAAAGGCTTCTACATGCAGGATCAGCCGGAACTCCTGAAAGAAATCTCCGAAAGGGGCAACGCGGCTATGTTTGGGATAGCCGGTTGAGACAGCTGCACATCGGCCGTGAGCCGAAACTGCAAACAGCTGGAACAGCAATACAGGATTCCCACCGTTGGGGGCGCGGCATCCAATATCATCAAATATGCCCAGGGGCACGATTTCCAGTATACCAACGGATCGCCCATTCGATACATTTCCTTTCCCTTCCCGGTAGCCGGACAGCCTCAATCAGTGCACCATAGATATATTTTTGAGAGCAAGGACGTTGTAAGCGGAAAGCCGATGATGCAGGCGTTCGTCGATGCCCTGACCGTTCCCCTGACCGACCAGGAGAAATACAAAGGACCGGCGCCTGAACCGATCGCGGCAGAATCCCGCATCCTCGGGCCGGACACTGAGGAGAACCTGCAGCGCCTTTTCAAGGACCAGGACTGGACAGATTACCTTCCCATTATCCTCCCGACCGAAGAACGCGTGGCAGACATGCTGAAAGGCACCTCGCATAAACCGGACGAAGTCATCAAGACCCTGGACTGGCCCGGCGGCAAGCGGGAAGTTACGGTAGAAAGAGTGGCGACCTGCGCGGTTATGGCCGGCGCCAAACCGGAACATCTTCCTGTGGGCGTCGGCCGCCTGGCCCACGCCGATCAGCGTGTCCGCGTCGATGGGGTGCAGGTAGGAGGAGAAGCCCGGGATCCTCAGCTCGCCGCGCGCGACCGGGTGCGCGGGGTCGGAGAGGTCGATCGCGAAGAGCGGGTCGGTGCGGCGGAAGGTGACCACGTAGGCGCGGTCGCCGAGGAAGCGGGCCGACTCGATGCGCTCGCCCCTGCCGAGGCCGCCGACGCGGCCGACCTCCGCGAGCCGGCCGGCGCGCTCGCCGAGCACGGTGACGAAGCTCTCGGAGCGCTCGGCCGTGCCCGGGTCCCACCACGGCGGGTCCTCGGTCGTCGCGGCGCGCAGCAGCCCGTCCTTCTCGGACATCGCGTAGGCGTTCGGCAGGTATCCGCGCAGGGTGCCGCTCGCGACGTAGGTCGTGCGCGCGGGGTCGGAGGTGTCGAGCGCGTGGACCAGCGTGGTGCCGCGCGAGGGCGGCTCGGCGCCGCCGACCGGCTCGGCCCAGCGGGTGGTGGCGACGTACATCCGGTCCGGCGAGGCGTAGACCAGCTCGCCGTCGCTTATCACGGCGTCGGAGTCGAGCACCGACATCGTGTCCGTCACGCCGAGCGTGAGGACGTCGATCATCCCGAGGCCGGCGTAGTCGGTCGGTCGGCTCACGGCGCGGCAGCCGACGGCCGGGCGCCGGATCGTCGTCCTCGTGGCGTTGTCCCGCAGCGTGAGGCGGGGGAGCCACGCCCCGGCGCCCGCGCGGGCCACGGCGCGGCGGTTGGCCCGCAGGGCCGCGCGGGTCGCCGCGCCCTCCGGCGCGGAGGCGGTCACGAGGGGCAGGCGGGTGGGGGACGAGGACAGCACCACGCGCACGGTGCCGCCCGTACGGCGGGCGGCGACCAGCGTGCCGTCGACGCGCATGCGCGCCATCACGCGCGGATGGGCCGGGTCGGAGACGTCGAGCTGCACGACGACGGTGGCGGGGCGCCAGGGCGCGGTCGGCGTGACGATGTCGCTCGCCACGGCGCGTCCGGCGAGCGGTGTCGCGATGACGTCGACCGGGATCGGCCTGCCGGCGCCCGCGTCGCCGAGCACCAAGAGGCGGTCGCCTGCCAGGATCAGGCCGGTCCCGTAGAAGCCGCCGAGGTCGGCGGAGGGCAGCTCGCGGGGCGTCGCCCCGGTGACGTCCACCGCCTTCAGCTCGCCGTTGGCGATGCTGAAGATGGTGCGCCCGTCGGTCTTCACCAGATCGGGCTCGTCGACCCCGGCCTCCTGCAGGTTGGTGCCGGAGAAGCCGGAGCCCTCCACCGGCGCGCCGGCCGACGGGGACGCGGCGGGCGCGACCGCCGCGCCGTCGCCGCCCACCGCGCGGTAGGCGATGCCGCCCGCGCCGAGCCCGTAGGGGGACACCTCGGCCGCGGCGTGCCGGCGCACGTGGGCGAGGAAGGCGTCGCACGAGCCGAACCGCGCGAGGCCGGGCGCGGGCTTGCGGGGCGCCGGCGCCGTGTCGGCCGTCGCCGCCCACGCGCCGCCGAGCGCGAGGGCGGCCAGGCCGCCCGCCATCACCGTCCGTCCACCCATCGTCCGCCTCCTGCGCCGCTCGCCGGGTCGCGCTACCGCCCTGTCTCCGCCGCCGCTCGCCGGTCCGTCACACGCCCGGCCCGCCGGCATCGAGGTGCTCGGCGCAGGCGGCGCCGTGCCCGTCGCGCCGCACCCCGCTCAGCGTGAGCTCGGTGGGCCAGGACGGCTCGGGCGCCGCGGCGTCGGCGGGGGCGGCGGTGACCACGGCGCGCCATCCGGCCACCGAGACCTCCCAGCCGATGTCGTCGAAGTCGAGCAGCACGTCGTGCAGCAGGTCGGGCGGGCCGACCAGCAGGTAGCTCGGCGGGGCCGGGGTCTCGGGTTCGGGCGGCACGGCCGATAGACTCGCGCGCCGTGAGCACCGAGTCCATCACGGGGGAGATCAGCCTCCTCTGGCAGGATGTCGACCCGTACCACGGGGACGTGCTGCTGATGAGCCTCGACACCGACGAGCCGATGCGGATCAACACCTTCGAGATCGCCGGCGAGCTGGCCGTGCGCCTGAAGGACGGCGTGCTCGAGGAGGGCATGCGGGTCCGCGTCGAGTGCCGCCGCGAGACGATCGAGGTCATCAACGTGGAGAACGGCGAGACGAGCGACGAGGACCGCGCGCTCGTGGTCGATGTGGTCGTGCTGGACGCGTGAGCGGGCCCTCGCGGGGGCGGGGCCGACCGACCCGCCGTCTATACTCGGCGGGCCATGGAGGGCGTTTTGCTGGGGCGTAGCCAAGCGGTAAGGCAGCGGGTTTTGGTCCCGCGACCGGGGGTTCGAATCCTCCCGCCCCAACCAGGCAGAACCTCTTCCCACCAGCCCGGGACGGACTCGACAACCGCATGAGCATCGGCGCCGTCGTCCTCGCCGCCGGCCAGGGGACCAGGATGAGATCCTCCCTGCCGAAGGTGGCCCACACCCTCGCGGGCCGGCCCATGGTGCGCTGGGTGCTCGACGCCCTGGAGGGCGCCGGTGTGGAGCGCACCGTCGTGGTCGTGGGCCACGGCGCGGAGGTCGTGCGCGATGCCCTGCCCCAGGGCGTGGAGATCGCGGTCCAGGAGGAGCAGCTCGGCACCGGCCACGCGGCCCAGGTGGGCCTGGCGAGCCTCGACCCCGCGTGCGACACCGTCGTGGTGGCCTGCGGCGACACCCCGCTCCTGCCGGTCGAGCTGGTCGGCCGGCTCGTGAGCGAGCACGCCGCAGAGCCCCGTGCGGCCACCATGCTCACCGCAGTGGTCGACGACGCCGGCTCCTACGGGCGCGTGGTGCGCGACGGCGACAGGCGCGTGGCCCGCGTGGTCGAGGCGCGCGACGCCTCGCCCGACGAGCTCGCGATCGGCGAGTACAACGCCGGCCTCTACGTCTTCGACCGGGCGGCGCTCGAGGACGTGCTCGCGCGGCTCGACTCCTCCAACGCCCAGGGCGAGATCTACCTCACCGACGCACTCGAGCGGCTGGAAGGCCCGGTGGCCGCCCTCGTCGCCGACGACCCGGAGGCCGCCGCGGGCGTCAACGACCGGGTCGACCTGGCCGCGTGCGAGGCGGCTCTGCAGCAGCGCCTGCGCGAGGAGCTGATGCGCGGCGGCGTCACGATGCCCGACCCCTCGGCCGTGTACGTCGACGCGGGCGTGACCGTCGGCCGCGACACCCTGGTCCTGCCCGGCACCCACCTGCGCGGCGCGACGACCATCGGCGAGGGCTGCGTGATCGGCCCCGACGTCGTCCTCACCGACTGCGTCATCGGTGACGGCTGCTCGATGGTCAGCGTGCCGTGCGAGGCGAGTGCCCGCCTCGAGGACGGCGCCGAGGCCGGGCCGTTCGCGTATCTCGGCCGGGAACGCTCCTGGGGCCGGGGCGCGGGTCGGCACGTTCGTCGAGATGAAGAACAGCGAGCTCGGCGAGCGCGCCAAGGTGCCGCACCTTTCGTACATCGGGGACGCGCGTAATCGGTGAGCAGACCAACATCGGGGCGGGCAACATCACGGCCAACTACGACGGCTTCCGCAAGCACGCGACGCGCATCGGGGCGCGCGTCAAGACCGGTTCGGACTGCGTGTTCGTGGCGCCGGTGAGCGTCGGCGACGACGCGATGACGGGGGCGGGGTCCATCATCACCAGCGACGTCCCCGACGGCGCGCTCGGCATCGCCCGGGCGCGGCAGAGCGTGGTTGAGGGGTTCACGGCGAGGGCGGCGGCGCGCGCGCAGCAGGCGGCGGACGAGGCGAAGGGGAGCGGCGGGTGAGCACCAGCATCGATAGGGACGACTCCAAGCGGCTCATGGTGTTCGCGGGCCGCTCGAGCCAGGTGCTCGGGCAGCGCATCGCCACGCGCCTCGGGATCGACCTGGGCGGCGTCACCCTGAAGACGTTCGCCAACGGCGAGATCTACGTGCGCTTCGAGGAGAGCGTGCGCGGCGCCGACGTCTTCCTGGTGCAGTCCACCTGCCAGCCCGTGAACGACAGCCTCATGGAGTTGTTGATCATGATCAACGCCGCCAAGCTGGCCTCGGCGCACCGCATCACGGCCGTGATCCCCTGGTACGGCTACTCGCGCCAGGACAAGAAGTCGGCCCCCCGCGAGCCGATCACGGCCCGCCTGATCGCCGACCTGCTGAACGCCTCGGGCGTCGACCGCGTGCTCACGATGGACCTCCACGCCGGCCAGGTACAGGGCTTCTTCAACGTGCCGGTGGACCACATGACGGCGCTGCCGATGTTCGTCGAGGACTTCCGCACCCGCGTCTACGAGGGCGACGTCTCCGAGCCCCTGGTGGTCGTCTCGCCGGACGCCGGCCGGGCCAAGCTCGCCAACCACTTCGCCGAGAGCCTCGGCGCCACCCTGGCCGTCCTCACCAAGCAGCGGCCCGACCACAACCAGGCCGAGATCACCTTCCTGATCGGCGACGTCGAGGGGCGCGCGGCGCTCCTCATCGACGACATGATCGACACGGCCGGCACGCTCTGCGCCGGCGCCAAGGTGGTGAAGGACTCGGGGGCGACGCGCGTGTTCGCGGCCGCCACCCACGGCCTGCTGTCGGGCATGGCCGTCCAGCGCCTGCGCGACTCGGTGATCGAGCAGGTGGTCATCACCGACACGGTCCCGCTGCCCGAGGAGGCGGTCGGCGACGACCTCTTCCGCGTGCTCTCGGTGGACCGGATCCTCGCCGACTCGGTGCACAACGTCTTCTGCGACGAGTCGGTCAGCGCGATCTTCGCGGGGGAGAACCAGCTCTTCTGACCGTCCACCCGGCGTGTGTCGCCGCGCGACGCGATCGGTAGTCGACCGCGGGGGCGTGGGCGGGATCCCGGATGCCCGCGGATGCGTGGGCGGCGATCGTCGTGGCTCGGGAAAGGACGCTCGCGTGGGCACTCCGATCGATTCGTCCCCTCACAGCACGACGTGGCGGCACCGGCTCAACGATCCGCAGGTGCGGGTGGCGCTCGTCACCGCCGTCTGCCTCCTGGTCGAGGCGGCCATCGCCAAGAACGTCCTCGACGTGAAGCTGGACTTCATGAGCCAGACCGCGCCGATGTGGGTCTTCGTCGTGTACCTGCTGAGCGGCCTGCGTGATCGCAGGAGCGAGATCGCGTTCATGATCACGATATGTGCCGTGACGGCCGCGATCCTCCTGCTGTACGCGCTCTGATCCCGGGCCGGTCCGGGCCCGGGGTCAGGTCTGCTGCACCCGGCGCAGGGCCGCGACGGCGGGGGGCCAGAACTGCGTGCCCGCGTGGGCCTCGAGCTCGGCGAGCGCCTCGGCGCGCCCGCGGGCCGGCCGGTGCGGGCGGTCGGAGGTCACGGCCACCCAGGCATCGGCCACCGCGAGGATGCGGGCGCCCTCCGGGATCGCGTCGCCCGCCAGTCCCTGGGGGTAGCCGGCGCCGTCCCAGCGCTCGTGGTGCGCCCGCACCCAGGAGACCTGGTCGGGTGCCAGGGCACGCGAGGCGATGCGTGCGCCCAGCTCGGCGTGCGAGCGCACGATGTCCCACTCCCAGGGCACCAGCGGGCCGGTCCTGCGGCGGACGTCCACCGGTATGCCGATGCCGCCGACGCCGTGGACGAGGGCGGCCTCGCTGAGCGCGGCGGTGCGCACGTGGTCCCAGCCGAGGTCGCTGGCGATGGCCTCGGCGACCTCGGCCACCCGGTCGCTGTGGCGCACGAAGTGCGGGCTGTCGGAGTCGACGATCATCGCCAGCGCCCGGATGGCCGAGACGTGCTCGGGGTCGTGGTCGTCGAGCAGGCCGTCGCGGCGGCGCTCCAGGATCACGGGCATCTCGGGGCGGTCGCACTCGCTGCGGTTGCGTCCCGAGAGCTTCGCCCAGCGCAGCGCGCCGTCCGCCCGCCGGAAGAGGTCGCCGCCGTCGCCCGAGGCGCCGAGCGCCGCGACGCCGAGCGAGGCCGTGAGCCGTCCGGCGCCCTCGAACGGCTCGCGCCTCGACCTCGGAGCGCATGCGCTCGGCCAGGGTGAGCGCCCCGACCGCGTCGGTGTCGGGCAGCAGCCAGGCGAACTCCTCGCCGCCGACGCGCGCGGCGAGGTCGCCGGTGCGGGCGATCTGCGCCATCCGGCGGGCGACCTCGGCCAGCACCGCGTCGCCGGTCTGGTGACCGTGGCGGTCGTTGACGCGCTTGAAGCGGTCCAGGTCGAGCAGCACCAGGCTGAGCGGGTGCCCGTAGCGGCCGGCGCGGGCGACCTCCTCGGACAGGCGCTCCTGGAACTGGCGGTGGTTGGCGAGGCCGGTCAGCGGGTCGGTCGCGGCCTGGGCGCGCAGCCGGTGCTCGGACTCGGAGTTCACCACGGCGAGCCCGATCAGCTCGGCGAAGCCCTCGAGCCGCTCCTCGTCGGCCTGGGTGAAGGCCTCGTCGTCGGCGAGCCGGATCAGCAGCAGCCCGCCCCAGAGGGTCGCGCCCGCGCGGATGGGGGCGGCCATGCCGCTGCCGTAGTCCGGCGAGACGACCTCGGCCGCCACCGGGTCGGACCGGCGCAGGGCCGCGTAGTCGGCCACGCGGGCGGATCGCCCCGTCGCGAGCACGCGGGCGATGGTGCGGCCTCCCTCGCGCGGGAACCGCGTGCCGACCGGCGGCGAGTCGCCGCCCCAGGTGCCCACGACCACGATGGCATCGGGGTCGAAGCGGGCGACGCGCGCGCTCTCGGCGCGGAAGAGGCGGGCGGCGTCGCGGGTGACGAGGGCGATCACCTCCTCGGGGCTGGCGTCGTGGGCGATCGCCTCGGCGGCCCGCCGCAGGGCGGCCTGCTCGTCGGCGAGGGCGAGGCTCTGCTCGCGCTCGCGCCGCAGCGCCTCCTCTATGGCGTGGCGCGCGCCGGTGCCGCGCAGCGTGGCCACGACCTCGTCCTCGTCCATGCCGGCGAGGCGGATCTCCACCCAGCCGACGGCGGGCAGCTGCAACTCGTGGGTCGCGGCGTCGGTGCCCGACACGACCGAGGCGCAGGCGGCGATCAGCTCGCCGCAGAACGGCTGCGCCCACGTGCCGGTCAGCGTCGAGCCCGGGCCCCGGCATCCGAAGCGCTCCGCCCCCGGGTTCGAGGCGACGACCCGGAAGTCGGTGATCGCGCCGGCGCGGTCGCGGACGGCCTGCAGCACGCAAAGCCCGTCCAGGCTCCTCGCCAGCGCGGTGGCGAGACGGTCCGTCTCGCTCGGGATCGACTTCACTCCGGCACCCGGCTCCTGTCCCGCCCGTCATCGGGTGCGCTCGAGCCCACCCTCCGCGCGTCGGTCACGACTCCGATACCCCTCGGCCCGGATGTGAAGGCACTTGAGCCGCCACGTTCGCGTGCGCCGCGTCGCGCGGGCGACGGCTTCCCTGTAAACTCCCGCGTCGGCCCCGACCAGGAACTGATCAACGCATGGCACACGTCGCCCTCCACGCACACTCACGGACCGAGTTCGGCAACGGTCCCACCCGCCGCCTGCGCCAGAAGGGCAGGGTCCCCGGGATCGTCTACCAGTCGGGCGGCGACTCGCTCGCGCTCTCGCTCCCGGGCCACGACCTGCGCAAGGCCCTCAACGAGGGGCGCACGGGCGTGATCGACCTGGTCATCGACGACTCCCCCGCGCGGCCGGTGCTGGTGAAGGACTGGCAGCTGCACCCGGTGCACCTGGGCGTGCTGCACGTGGACTTCCAGCAGGTCGACCTCACGCAGGAGGTCGAGGCCCCGGTCAGCATCACGCTCGTCGGCAACGCCATCGGCGTGCGCGACGGCGGCGTCCTCGACCAGCCGCTGCGCGAGGCCGTGGTGAGCGCGCTCCCGGACTCCCTGCCGGACCACCTCGAGGTGGACGTGTCGGAGCTGGCCATCGGCCACTCCCTGACCGTCGGCGACATCACGGCCCCGGCCGGCGTCACGGTGGTCACCGACCCCGAGACGGTCGTCGCGTCGGTCGTGGCGCCGAGCTCGGACGTCGGCGAGGAGGCCGAGGAGGTCGCCGAGACCGCGGAAGCCGAGGGCGGCGACTCCTCCGACGAGTAGCCCGGCGGTGGTGGCCATGGACGGCCCGACCCCTGCCATCCGCCTGGTCGCGGGCCTCGGCAACCCCGGCCCGCGCTACGCGGGGACCCGCCACAACGCCGGCCAGATGGTGCTCGAGCTGCTGGCCGCGCGCCTCGGCGCGGGCCGGTTCGCGTCGCGCTACCGCGGGCGCTTCGCCGAGGTCCGCGGGCCCCACGGCTCCCTCGCCCTGCTCGTCCCCGAGACGTACATGAACGACTCGGGCGACGCCGTGGGCCCGGCCGCGGGCGCGCTCCACGCGACGCCGGACCGGGTGCTGGTGATCCACGACGAGATCGACATCCCGTTCGGCACGGTGCGCGGCAAGGTCGGCGGCGGCCACGGCGGCCACAACGGGCTGCGCTCGGTGGTGCGCGGACTCGGGAGCGGCGACTTCCCGCGCGTGCGGGTCGGCGTGGGCCGGCCGCCCTCCACCTGGCGCGGCGACGGCGCCGACTGGGTGCTCTCGCGCTTCGCCGAGTCCCGCGAGGAGGTCGACGCCCTCATCGCCCGCGCCGCCGACATGGCCGAGGCCGCGCTCGCGGACGGCATGCCCGCGGCCATCGAGCGCTTCCACGCGTCCGAGCCCGGCGAGCGCGCCCGCGCGCGCAGCGAGCGGCGCGCAGCCGTGCGCACGGCAGGCGCCGAGGACGAAGACGCCGAGGAGCAGGGGGCGGCGGAGTGAGCGAACCGACCGCCGTCGACCGCCTGCTGCTCGGCGCCCCGGCATTGGCCGCCGCGGCCGACCGCATCGCCGCCGGCGAGGGCGCGGGCAGCCTGGCGCTGGCCCGCCCGGCCTGGCCGTACGTGCTCGCCGCCCTCGCGCGCGCGGGCGACCGCTCGCTGCTGGCCGTCGCCCCGGGCGACGACGAGGCGCGCGACCTCGCGATGGAGCTCGTCTCGCTGCTCGGCCGCGGCGCGGTGGCGCTGTGGCCCACCCGCGGCGTGCCGGCCGGCGCGGCCGTCGGCCCCTCGCCCCACCTCGTGGGCCAGCGGGCCCGCGCGCTCGCCACCCTGGGCCGCGAGGGCACCGTGGTCGTGGCAGGGGCGCCGGCCGTGGCCGAGCGGGTGGCCGCGGTGGACCAGCGCGAGCCGCTCTCGGTGTCGGTGGGCGACACGGTGCCGCTCGACGAGCTCGTGGACCGCCTCGTCGCCATGGGCTACGAGCGGGTCGACCAGGTGGAGGAGCGCGGCGACCTGTCGGTGCGCGGCGGCATCCTCGACGTCTACCCCTCGACGGCCGACCTGCCCGCCCGCGTGGAGCTCTTCGGCGACGAGATCGAGAGCATGCGGGCCTTCTCGCCGTTCACGCAGCGCACCATCCGCCCGATCACCAAGCTGGTCGCCTGGCCGGCCGCCGAGCAGGCCGGCGAGACCGTCGACCCGCTCGAGGAGCCGGCGATGGCGCGCGCGGTGGTCGTGCGCCTGGCCCCGTCGGAGCACCCGGCCGCGCTGCGCGAGGCGCAGGAGCGGCTGGAGGACGAGGCCGCGGCGGGGGCGCTCGGCGACCCGGCCGTGGTGGAGGCGGAGCTGGCGGGGCTGGCCCGCCTGGACCTGAGCCCGCCCTCGGGGGCCGGGGGCGCGCCGTTCGACGCCGTCGAGGCGCGCTTCGCCACCCGCTCGCAGTCGGAGGCCGAGGCCGAGCTCTCGCGCCTGGCGCGGTCGAACATGCGCGTGGTGCTCGGCTTCGCCCGGCGCGGCGACATGTCGCGCGCGATGGCGCGGATGGACCGCCTGCGCCCGCAGGAGGTCGCGCCCGGCGAGCTGCCGCCGCCCGGCACGATCGCCGCCTCGCCGATGGCCGTGCGTTCGGGCTTCGTGTCGCGCGACCTGGGCGTGGCGATCATCCCCGAGGAGCGGATCCTGCGCCGCCGCCGCGCCCCGGCGGCCCGCGGCCCGGTGGTCGGCCGGCGCCTGGCGAGCTTCCTCGACCTCAAGGTCGGGGACCACGTGGTGCACGAGGACCACGGCATCGGCCGCCTCACCGGGTTCGAGACGCGGACCGTCGCGGGGCTGACGCGCGACTACCTCGCGCTGGCGTTCGCCGACGGCGACCGCCTCTACGTGCCGCACGACCAGCTCGACCGCGTGACCCGCTACGTGGGCGCCGACGGCTCACCGCCGCCGCTCTCCAAGCTGGGCGGCAAGGCGTGGGACCGGATGAAGTCGCGCGCGCGGGCGGCCGTGCGCGAGATGGCGGGCGAGCTGATCGCGCTCTACGAGGCGCGCGCCGCGGCGGTCGGCTTCGCCTTCCCGCCCGACGACGAGCTCACGCGCGAGCTGGAGCGCACGTTCGCCCACCGCGAGACGCCCGACCAGCAGCGCGCCATCGACGCCGTGGCCGACGACATGGAGCGCCCGCGCCCGATGGACCGCCTCATCTGCGGCGACGTCGGCTTCGGCAAGACGGAGATCGCGATGCGGGCGGCCTTCAAGGCCGCGGCGGCCGGCAAGCAGGTGCTCGTGCTGGTGCCGACCACGATCCTCGCCCAGCAGCACCTCGCGACCTTCCGCGAGCGCTTCGGCGACCTGCCGGTGACCCTCGACATGATCAACCGCTTCCGCTCTCCGGCGGAGACCAAGGACGCGCTGGCGCGCTTCCGCGACGGCAGGCTCGACATCCTGATCGGCACCCACCGGCTCCTGTCGATGGACGTCCAGCCGAAGGACCTCGGCCTGGTGATCGTCGACGAGGAGCAGCGCTTCGGCGTGGCCCAGAAGGAGTCGCTGCGCCAGCTGAAGCTGCGCGTCGACGTGCTGGCGATGAGCGCGACGCCGATCCCGCGCACGCTCCAGATCTCGCTGTCGGGTCTGCGCGACATCAGCACCATCGAGACGCCCCCGCCGGGCCGGCGCCCGATCGCCACGCACGTGGGCGAGTACGACGAGGCCCTGGTGGCCGAGGCCCTGCGCCGCGAGCACGCGCGCGGCGGCCAGAGCTTCTTCCTGCACAACCGCGTCGAGACCATCGGCGAGGTCGTCGAGGTGCTGCGCGGGCTCGCGCCCGAGCTGCGCATCCTCGCGGCCCACGGCCAGATGCACGAGCACGATCTCGAGGACGTGATGCTGGCCTTCGTGCGCGGCGAGGCCGACGTGCTGGTGGCGACCACGATCATCGAGTCGGGTCTCGACATCCCCCAGGCCAACACCCTGATCGTGGACAGAGCGGATCAGCTCGGCCTGTCCCAGCTCTACCAGATCCGCGGGCGGGTCGGCCGGTCGGACCTGACGGCCCACGCCTACCTGCTCTATCCCGACGCGGCCTCGCTCACCCGCGAGGCGTCGTCGCGGCTGCGGGCCCTCGCCGACTACACCGAGCTCGGCAGCGGCCTGCGCATCGCCATGCGCGACCTGGAGATCCGCGGGGCGGGCAATCTGCTCGGCGACGAGCAGAGCGGGCACGTCGCCGCGATCGGCTTCGAGCTCTACCTCGAGATGCTCAACGAGGCCGTGCTGCGCGGGCAGGGCGCCGAGCCCCCCGAGCGCGAGGTGCGCGTGGACATCGCGGTGTCGGCGCACATCCCGATCGACTACGTCCCGCTCGAGGCCGCCAAGATCGACCTCCACCGGCGCATCGCCATGGCCGCCGACCTCGAGGAGGTCGACCAGCTGCGCGACGAGATCGCGGACCGCTTCGGCCCGGTGCCGGACGCGGTGGAGTCGCTGCTCACGGTGCAGCGCGTGCGCGTCAAGCTGCGCGCGGCCGGGGCGAGCCAGATCGCGGTGCGCTCCGGGCGGGTCGTCGTCGGCCCCGTCAGCCTCACCAGCGCCCAGCTGCGCCTTCTGCGCGACGCGCAGCCCAAGGCCACCTACGCGGGCAGCGAGCGGGTGGTGTCGCTGCCCGCGGGCACGGCGCCCTCGGAGCGCCTCGCGGCCGCCGAGGCGGCGCTCGACGCGCTGGCCGGGGTGGCCGAGATGGCCGCCTGAGCGTTCCTGAACCGCCCCTTGACGCCCTTAAAACGGCCCTAACCGGGCCCCGGAACCGAGGTGCTACCATCGCCCCCGTCGTGACGAAGACCAACCGCCGATCGCCGCTGTTCGCGGGGGTCCTCGTCGGCCTGATGGCCCTCGGGGCCGCCGGGTTGCTCCTCCTCTCGGGATGCGGGAGCAGCAGCGACGGCACCGCCGATCTCCCCGACGGGGTCGTGGCCCAGGTCAACGACGCGCCGATCACGCAGAAGCAGCTCGACGAGACGATCGCGCAGAGCCAGGCGCAGGCCAAGCAGCAGGGCCAGACGCTCCCGTCCGTGGGCGAGAGCGGCTTCGACCAGGTGAAGCAGCAGGCCCTCCAGCAGCTCATCCAGCAGGAGGTCGTGAACTCGGAGGCGCGCAAGTGCGGCACGCCGTGCGCCGTCAGCGCCAAGGACATCACGGCCGAGCTCGATCGCATCCGCCAGACCAACTTCAAGGGCTCGCAGAAGGCGTTCGACGCCTTCCTGCAGAAGAGCTCGATCTCGGCGACCGCGGCCCGCGACATCGTCAAGAACCAGCTCCAGCAGCAGAAGCTGCTGAACCACGTGACCCGCGGCATCCGGTTCACGGCCGCCGACGCGAAGAAGTACTACGAGGACAACCCCACGCAGTTCACCGTCGCGGCCGGCCGCACCGCCAAGCACATCCTGGTGGCCACCAAGGCGGAGGCCGACAGGATCCGCTCCGAGGTCACGCTCCAGAACTTCGGCGAGCTCGCCAAGAAGTACTCGACCGACACGGTCTCGGCCCAGCAGGGCGGCAGCCTCGGCCAGATCCAGAAGGGCCAGCTGGTCCCCGAGTTCGAGAAGGTCGCCTTCTCGCTCAAGAACGGCGAGATCTCGCAGCCGGTGAAGACCCAGTTCGGCTGGCACATCATCACGGTGACGATCACGCCCGCGAAGACCACCTCCTTCGCGGAGGCCAAGCAGCAGATCATCTCCAGTCAGCTCGCGGCCAAGCGGCAGGCGGCCTGGACGGCGTGGGGGCAGAAGGCGCTCAAGGACGCGGACGCCCACACGGTCTACGCCGACGCCGGCCTCAAGCCGTCCACCACCGCGGCCACCACCGCCACCGCACCGGCGACCGCGAGCCCGTAGGCCCGTCGCCGGGGCGCGGCGTAGGCTGCGGCCCATGATCTGGGTCGTCGGCCTCGGGACCGGGGCGCCCGAGTCGCTTCCGGTGGCCGCGCTCGCCGCCGTCCGGCGGGCTCGCGTCCTGCTGGCGCCGGAGCTGCCGGAGGACCTCCTCGCCGCCCTGGCCCCGGACGTCCCGGCGCCGCTCGGCGATCCGGCCGCGGCCCCGGACGGCGCGGTGATCGCGGCGCCCGACGCCGAGGCGCACCGCATCGCCCTGCGCCTGCCGCAGGCGCGGACGCTGCCCTCCCGGGACGCCCTCCGGGCACGGGCGATCGGCGCCGAGGTCGCGGCGCTGGCCGAGGTGGGCCTCCGGCTGCGGCGCGAGTGCCCGTGGGACCGGGTGCAGACGGCCGAGACGATCGTGCCGCACACCATCGAGGAGGCCTTCGAGGTCGCCGACGCGGTCGCGTCCGGCGGCGACGGCCTGGCCGACGAGCTGGGCGACCTCCTCTTCCAGTCGGTCTTCCTGGCCCAGCTGCTGGAGGAGCAGGGGGGCGCCGACCTGGGCGCGGTGGCGGCCGGGCAGGCCCGCAAGCTGATCAGCCGCCACCCGCACGTCTACGGCGAGGAGGTGGCCGAGTCGGCGGCGGGCGTGGTGGACGTGTGGGAGCGGCGCAAGCGCGAGGAGCGCGCGGGCCAGGGGATGTTCCACGAGCTGCCGGCCGGCCTGCCCGCGCTGGCCTTCGCCACCAAGGTGCAGAAGCGCGCGGCGGCGGTCGGCTTCGACTTCCCCGACGCAGCCGCCGCGCTCGCCAAGCTCGACGAGGAGGCGGCCGAGCTGCGCGAGGACCCCGGCGCGCGGGAGCTGGGCGACGTCCTGTTCGCCGCGGTCGGCGCCGCGCGGGCGGTCGGGGCCGACCCCGAGCTCGCGCTGCGGGCGTCGGCCCAGCGCTTCCGGGCCCGGGTCGAGGCGGCCGCGGCGCTCGCGGAGGCCGGCGGCGAGGACTTCACGGCCGTGACACCCGAGCGGCAGCTCCACTGGTACGAGGAGGCGAGGTCGGCATGATCACCCGGACCACCGAGTGGAAGGCGCTCGCCGCCCACGCGGCGACCCTGCGCGACGCCCATCTGCGCGGGCTGTTCGAGGACGACCCCGCCCGCGGGGAGGAGCTGACGCTCGACGTCGGCGACCTGCACCTCGACTACTCCAAGAACCGCGTCGACCGGCGGGCGCTGGAGCTGCTGGCGGCGGTGGCCGAGCGCGCGGGGGTGGCGCGGCGGGCCGACGCGATGTTCCGCGGCGAGCGCATCAACGTCACCGAGGGCCGTCCGGTGCTGCACGTCGCCCTGCGCGCGCCGCGCGACGCGGTGATCGAGGTGGACGGGCACAACGTGGTGCCGGACGTCCACG
Organism: uncultured Thermoleophilia bacterium; assembly: GCA_963770865.1. GTDB lineage: Bacteria > Actinomycetota > Thermoleophilia > Miltoncostaeales > Miltoncostaeaceae > Miltoncostaea. The sequence continues at coordinate 173,931 of CAVYRD010000008.1, read as the reverse complement.
AGGTGCTCGACCGGATGGGCGACCTGGCGGAACGGGTCCGCTCGGGGGTGTGGACGGGGGCGACCGGCAGGCCCATCCGCGCGGTCGTCAACATCGGCATCGGCGGCTCGGACCTCGGCCCGGCGATGGCCTACCGGGCCCTGCGCGACTTCGCCGATCCGGCGCTGACGGTGCGGTTCGTCTCCAACGTCGACGGAAGCGACGTGGGCGACGCGATCGAGGGGCTCGACCCGGCCGAGACGCTCTTCATCGTCTCATCCAAGACGTTCACCACCATCGAGACGCTGACCAACGCGCGCACCGCCCGGGCGTGGCTGACGGGCGCGCTCGGCGAGGACGCGGTGAGCCGGCACTTCGTCGCCGTCTCGACCAACGCCGAGGAGGTCGCGGCGTTCGGCATCGACACGGCCAACATGATCGGCTTCTGGGACTGGGTGGGCGGCCGCTACTCGCTCGACTCGGCCATCGGGCTGTCGCTGACCATCGCGATCGGGCCGGAGCGCTTCCGCGAGATGCTCGCCGGCTTCCACCTGATGGACGAGCACTTCCGCACGGCGCCGCCCGAGGCCAACATGCCGGTGCTGCTCGGGCTGCTCGGGGTGTGGAACGCGGAGTTCCTCGGAGCCGCGACGCACGCGGTGCTGCCCTACAGCGAGCGGCTCGGGCGCTTCCCGGCCTACCTGCAGCAGCTCGACATGGAGAGCAACGGCAAGTCGATCGACCTGCACGGAAGGCCGGTGGACCTCGCGACCGGGCCGATCGTGTGGGGCGAGCCGGGCACCAACGGCCAGCACGCCTTCTACCAGCTCATCCACCAGGGCACCCGGCTCGTGCCGAGCGACCTGATCGGCGTCTGCCGGCCGGCGGTCGACCGCGAGCCGCACCACGACCTGCTGATGGCCAACCTGCTCGCGCAGGCCGAGGCGCTGGCGTTCGGCAAGACGGCCGAGGAGGTCGCGGCCGAGGGCGTCGCGCCGCCGCTCGTGCCGCACCGGACCTTCCCCGGCAACCGGCCGACGAACGTGATCCTGGCGCCCGAGCTGACGCCCTCGGTGCTGGGCCAGCTGATCGCGCTCTACGAGCACAAGGTGTTCACGCAAGGCGTCATCTGGGGGATCAACTCGTTCGACCAGTGGGGCGTCGAGCTCGGCAAGGTGCTGGCTGGGCGCATCGCGCCGGAGCTCACCTCCGAGGCCCCGCCGGAGCTCCGGCACGACAGCTCGACCAACGCCCTGATCCGGCGCTACCGCGCGCAACGAGGGAGGGACTGATGCAGCTCGGGATGATCGGCCTCGGCCGGATGGGCGCCAACATCGTGCGCCGACTGATGCGCGACGGCCACGAGTGCGTGGTGTTCGACGTGAGTCCCGACGCGGTGAAGGCCCTCGAGGCGGAGGGCGCGGTGGGCGCGACCTCGCTCGCCGACCTCGCCGCGAAGCTCGACGCGCCGCGCGCGGCGTGGATCATGGTGCCGGCCGCGTACGCCGGGAAGACCGCGATGGACCTGGCCGAGCACCTCGAGGCCGACGACATCGTGATCGACGGCGGCAACTCCTACTACCGCGACGACGTGGAGCGGGCGGCCGAGCTGGCGCCGCGGGGGATCCACTACCTCGACGTCGGCACCAGCGGGGGCGTGTTCGGGCTGGAGCGCGGCTACTGCATGATGATCGGCGGCGACGCCGGGGCCGTGCAGCGGCTCGATCCGATCTTCCGGACGCTGGCCCCGGGCGTGGACGCCGCCCCGCGGACGCCCGGGCGCTCCGGTGATCCCGTCCAGCCCGAGCTCGGCTACCTGCACTGCGGGCCGGCCGGCGCCGGGCACTTCGTGAAGATGGTCCACAACGGGATCGAGTACGGCGTGATGGCCGCGTACGCCGAGGGGATGGCGATCCTGAACAAGGCGAACGTCGGGGCGACCGAGCAGGAGCACGACGCCGAGACGACGCCGCTGCGCGACCCGCAGTACTACCGCTACGACATCGACACGGCCGCCGTGGCCGAGGTCTGGCGCCGCGGCTCCGTCATCTCGTCCTGGCTGCTCGACCTGACCGCGATCGCCCTGAACGAGGACCCGGCCCTCGGCGAGTTCAGCGGGCGGGTGTCGGACTCGGGCGAGGGGCGCTGGACCGTGATGGCCGCCGTGGACGAGGGGGTGCCGGCCCACGTGCTCACCGCGGCGCTCTTCGAGCGCTTCAGCTCGCGCGGCGAGGCCGACTTCGCGGACAAGCTCCTGTCCGCCATGCGCAAGCAGTTCGGCGGCCACCACGAGAAGCCGGCGTCGTGAGCGTCGTCCGCATCAACGCGATCACCGTCCCGCCCGAGCGCGCCGCGGAGTTCGAGGCCCGCTTCGCCGCGAGGGCCGGCGCGGTGTCATCGTCCCCCGGCTTCGAGGCCTTCGAGCTCCTGCGCCCGAGCGACGGCCGCACCGAGTACCTGGTCTACACGCGCTGGGAGTCCCAGGAGGCCTTCGACGCCTGGGTCGAGAGCTCGGCCTTCCAACGGGGCCACCGCGCCCACAACGCCGAGGGTCCGGTCTCCAGCCAGAGCGAGCTCTGGGCCTTCGAGGTGATCCAACGGGAGGACGGTCCCCCGGGCTGAGGCCCCGTTTCGGTCGGGGGGCGCCGCCCGGTTCGTCCGCCCATGGTCCAATTGGACCTCGGGCGCCCGTCCAATTGCGGCATGGCGCGAGACAGGGAGGGAGCGGATCCGGCGCAATCGGGGCGCCACGGCTGCTCCGTCTGCTGCCACCCTCGGTCCGTGGCGCGGAGTCTCTACAAGGGGGAACGACTGGGATCCGCGCCGGCGTGCGCGATCTGCGTCGGCGCCGGGCGTGGGAAGCGGGCTGAGCTCCATCTTCCCGGCGGGATCCGGGTCTGGCTCTGCGAGGCCCATCGGTCGCTTGACTTTCAGACGAGCCGGGCCGGGCGGGATCTCGTCGCGTCCCTCTGGCACGTCTGGCGCTCCTCGGGCTGCTTCACCAAGGCCCGCTCACGGGCGCTCGACATCCACGGTCGCCGCCTGACCGGTCCCCCGCCGGAGCGGGACCGGCCCGGCTCCTACTCGTGGGCCGCGCTGCGTGCGGAGGCAGAGGCGGCATTCGCGGCGGGTGAGCCGCCGGCGAGGGTCATCGATCGGCTCCGCGCCCGGGCCGAGGCGAGCGGCGAGGCGCGGGCCCCGTCCGTCCGCACGATGCGCCGCTGGTTCCGTGAGGGCCGGTGGCTCCAGCCCGGCGACGGCCCGCCGCCGCCCCCACGGCCTCCCTCACCGCCCCCGCCCCGCCTCCAGGTCGAGGAGGAACCGCTTGCGCTCGAGCCCCCCGGTGTAGCCCCCGATCTTCCCCCCCGCCCGCAGGACGCGGTGGCAGGGGATGACGATCGGGATCGGGTTGGAGCCGAGCGCGTTGCCGGTGGCCCGCGCCCCCCGGGGGTTGCCCGCCGCCGCCGAGACCTCGCCGTAGCTCGACGCCCCGCCGTAGGGGATCGCGGCGGTCGCCCGCAGCACCGCCCGCGCGTAGCCCGTGATCAGCGACCAGTCGATCGGGATGTCGAAGGCCCGCCGCGCCCCGGTGAAGTACTCGTCCAGCTCGCGACGGGCGAGGTCGAGCCGCGCCGGCACCTCCAGGATCCGCGGCGAGACGCGCTCCGCGATCCGCTCGAGCGCCTCGTCGACGCCCTCGTCGGCGTAGCGGAGCATCAGGAGCCCCCGGCCGGTCCCGGCGGCGAGCAGCGGCCCGAGCGGCGAATCGACCATCGTGTAGGCGACGTCCACCAGCCCCTGACGGTCGGCGCCGGCCGCCACCCGGCGCGCCGCGCGCGCCGAGGCCTCCGCCACTCCCGGTCCGCCGGCGACGCCGAGCGCCCGCTCCAGCTCATCCTCCATCCCACACCCCTCTCAGTCGCCGGATCCCCTCGAAGGCGCTGCGCCGCGCCGCGTCCTCGCTGCACCCCATCGCCGCCGCCGCCTCGGCGTACGTCAGCCCGCCCACGTAGTGCAGCGTCACCGCCTGGCGCTGGCGCGGCGGCAGCCTCCGCACGGCATCCCAGAGCGCCGCGTCGGCGGGCTCGGGCGTCCCCCCAGGCGCCACGGCGTCCGGCTCGGCCACCGGCTCCGGCCGGCGCCGCCGCGCCCGCGCCGCGTCGATCGCCGCCCGCCGCGCGATGGTCAGCACCCACCCGCGCAGGTCGCCGTCGGCGCGCGGAGGCGGGTAGGCCCGCAGCGCCTTGATGAACGTCTCCTGGAAGACGTCGTCCGCGTCGTCGGGGCCCACCAGCCCCAGGAGGACCCGGTAGACCACCTCGCGCTCGCGCTCGAGGAACGCCTGGAATGGGGGCGGGGGCATCTGACAGGGGAACGTACGCCGGGCGGCCCGCGTGAGGTGCGCCGGGCGGCCCGGCGGATAGACTCGGCCGCCCGACCCGATCCCCCGACCCGGAGCGTCCATGAGCACGATCGCGTCCGTCCACGCCCGCCAGATCCTCGACTCCCGGGGGCAGCCCACGGTGGAGGTCGAGGTCGGCCTCTCTTCCGGCGCGATCGGCCGCGCTGCGGTGCCCTCCGGCGCCAGCACCGGCGCCTTCGAGGCCCTCGAGCTGCGCGACGGCGACTCGTCCATGTACGGCGGCAAGGGGGTCATGAAGGCCGTCGCCAACGTGGAGGACGAGCTCGCGGGCGTCCTCATGGGCAAGGACGCGTCGTCCCAGGCAATGATCGACCGGACGATGATCGAGTTCGACGGCACGCCCAACAAGGCGCGCCTCGGCGCCAATGCCATCCTCGGGTGCTCGCTCGCCGTCGCCGCCGCGGCGGCCGCCGACGCGGGCCTTCCTCTCTACCGCTACATCGGCGGCGCCCGCGCCAACCGGCTCCCCGTGCCGATGATGAACATCCTCAACGGGGGCGCGCACGCGGACAACTCGGTCGATCTGCAGGAGTTCATGATCGCCCCGATCGGCGCGCGCACCTTCGCCGACGCGGTGCGGATGGGCGCCGAGATCTACGGCTCGCTGAAGTCCGTCCTGCGCGGCCGCGGCCTGGCGACCGGCGTGGGCGACGAGGGCGGCTTCGCGCCCGACCTCGAGAGCAACGAGGCGGCGCTCGCCGTGATCATGGAGGCGATCGCCGCCGCCGGCTACGAGGCCGGCACCGACGTGGCCCTGGCGCTCGACCCGGCCACCACCGAGCTCTACAAGGACGGCGCCTACGTCCTGGAGGGCGAGGGCCGCACGCTCGACGCCGCCGGGATGGTCGACTACTGGGCCGACCTGGTGGAGCGCTACCCGATCATCTCGATCGAGGACGGCATGGCCGAGGAGGACTGGGACGGCTGGGTCGCCCTCACCCAGCGCCTCGGCTCCCGCGTCCAGCTCGTCGGCGACGACCTCTTCGTCACCAACGTCCAGCGCCTGCAGAAGGGCATCGACCTCGGCGCCGGCAACGCGCTGCTGGTGAAGGTCAACCAGATCGGCACGCTGTCGGAGACGCTCGCGGCCATGGACCTCGCCAGCCGCTCGGGCTACGCGTCGATGGTCTCCCACCGCTCGGGCGAGACGGAGGACACCTTCATCGCCGACCTGGCGGTGGCGACCGGGGCCGGCCAGATCAAGACCGGCGCCCCGTCGCGCAGCGAGCGCGTGGCCAAGTACAACCGCCTCATCCGCATCGAGGAGCAGCTCGGCCCGGCCGCCTCCTACCCCGGACGGTCGGCCTTCCGCGCGTGAGAGACCGGGAGGCAGGAACGGGCCGCGGCGCCCCGTACCCCCAGGGTGACGGGGCCCTCGGGCCCGATCCGTCCCCCCGGGAGCCACACGATCAGAGCACGGCGCATCATCATCGCGGGGCTGCTCACCGCCCTGATCCTCGGCTACGTGGGGCCGGTGAGGGGCTACCTCTCCCAGCGCGCGGAGCTTCGCGACGAGAGCGCCAAGCTGGCCGTGCTGGAGCAGAACCGCGACCAGCTGAAGCGCCAGATCGCCGAGCTGAACAAAGCCGACGTGCTGGAGGCGCGGGCGCGGGCCATCGGGCTCATCAAGCCCGGCGAGCGGGCCTTCATCGTGCGCGGCACGCTCGACCCGAAGCCGGCCTCCGACCCGGGCGGCGGCGGTGACGGCGGTCCCTTCGGCTGGATCCTCGGACTGCTCTGACGCGGATCGACGGGCCGTGGCCGCGCTCCTCGGGCGCGAGCCGTTCACGGACTTCAGCGTGGCCGTGCGCTGCCCGCACGGCGGCCCGGCCGTGGTGCGCAACACGCCGGTCAACCTGCGCGGGCGGCCCTTCCCGACCCGCGACTGGCTCACCTGTCGCGCGCTCGGGGAGGCGGTCAGCCGCCTGGAGGCCGCCGGCGGCGTGCGGATGCTGGAGGAGGACCCCGAGATGCGCGAGCACCTCGCCGCGGCCAACGCCCGCCACCAGGAGCTGCACGCCGGCTACCGCGTGGCCGGCGGCGGCGACCCCGCGCGCGTCAAGTGCCTGCACGCCCACCTGGCGTTCGGGCTCGGGGAGGGCGGATCGCCCGTGGCCGACTGGATCCTCGAGCACGCGGACGCCCACTGGCCCGCGGTCTGCTGCGTCGAGCGCGTCACCGGGGGCGCGGCGTGAACGACGACTTCCCCGAGCTGGCGACCGCTCGCTTCTCCTGGGACGAGGGGCTCGCGCGCAGCGCGCAGCCGGCGCCGCCGCCGGTGGTCGCGGCCCGCAACCGGATCACCGCGGCCGTGCACGATGAGCTGCGCCGGCGTCTCGGCATGACCTTCACGCAGCTCCAGCTGGCCAAGGTCTACGAGGGCGCCTCGTCGTGGTACCTCGACCTCGCCGCCCGGACGGCGCCCCGCGTGCCCGAAGCCTGGGACCCCGCCACCACGCTCGACGCCGCGTTCGCCACCTACGCCCGCGGCGCATCGGACGCGCGCCGGTGAGCACCGCGTCCGGCTCCAGCCCGGCCCCGCGCCCGCGCCCGCCGCGCCGGCCGCCCAAGCGCAAGATCCGCCTCGCGCTGGCCCTGGTGCTGATGGGCCTCGCGCTCGTGGCGGGGATCGTGGTGGGCTACGCCGCCCGGGGCGGCGACTCGGCGCCGGCGGGCCTCGTGACCGAGTCCCAGACCGTCCCGGTCGTGACGGTCACGGTCCCCGCTTCTCCGTAGGCGCCGGTGCGGTCCAGAGGGCCGCGAGCTGGGGGTCGGAGGTCTCGCCCCTGTCGATGAGGGCGTGGATGCGGGGCAGGGCCGGCACGCTGAGCGAGATGTGGCGCTGGCCCACGCTCGGCTTCTCGATCAGCAGGCCGGCGCGGATCAGTGCCTCGCCCACCTCGAGCGCCTGGCGGCGGTCGTGGGCGGCGGCGCCGCGCGAGAAGTGATCGAACTCGGTGTGGTAGCCGGGGCCGACCTTGCCCATCCGCAGCATCCGTTGCAGGACCGTGCGCGCGTGGCGCCGGCGCGGGCAGGGGTCGTCCTCGATCGCGATGCTCGGCGGGCGTTCAGGCTGCGGTGGCGGCGCCTCGCCCAGGCCCTGCGCCTTCAGCGTCGTGACGAGCTCGGCGTCGTAGGCGGCCGGGTCGACCGTCTGGTGCTGCTCCGCGAGGGCCGCGACCAGCTCGACGGGGTGGCGGCTGAGCTCGCGGGCCATCCGGGCGAGCCCGCCGCCGGTCGCCGCGGCCTCCGGCGTGAGCGCGACGGGCGGGCCCGCGACCGCGATGTCCTCGGGGAGCTCGGCCACCCCGACGACGCCCGGCGACGAGGCGACCTCGGCCAGGCCGATCACCGCGAGCTCCTCGATGAGCCCCGGGAGCACCAGGGCGACGCGCCCGCGCCAGTCCTCCAGGCGCACGTCGGCGGGGGCGACGCCGAGCTCCGCGACGGCGATCCGCACGCAGTCGGCCAGGATCCGCGCGACCGGCGGCGGCCCGAAGGCCAGGGCCTGGTCGGGGGTGACGGGCAGCAGCCAGACCGGGTCCCCGGCGGGGGTGCGCCCGGTCCAGATCCACACGGCGTAGCGCCGGCTGCGCAGGGAGCCCGCCGATCCGTCCAGGGTCAGGAGCACCGCCTCGTCCCGGTCGCCCCGCTGCCACGCGACCAGGCTGCGCGCGACCTCCGCCGGGTCCTTCGCGAGATCGTTGATGGTCACCGCGGTCGCCATCACGCAACGGTAGCGCGGGGCCCGGGTGCCGCCGCGGCTCTCAGCGCGGGGAAGCGAGGCCCCGGGTGGTGCTGGCGAACGCCGAGTTGGCGCGGTACGCCCAGGCGAGGACCTCGGCGATGACGTCGTAGAGCTCGGCCGGGATGAAGGCGCCGAGGTCGAGCGCCGCGAGGGCCTCGACGAGGTCGGGGTCGTGGCGCAGTGGCAGGTCGTGCTCGCGCGCGAGCTCGAGGATCCGCTCGGCCACCGGCCCCGTGCCGGCGGCGGTGACGCGGGGCGCCGGGTCCTCGCCACTGCGGTAGCGCAGGGCGACGGCCGCGGGGCGCCGGGGCGGGCGGCCGGGCGTCACGCGCTCACGTCCAGGCCGGAGGAGGGCGGGGGCGCCAGGAGGCGCTCGGGCGCCGGGCCGGGCATGCGCTCGACGCGGACCGAGGCGGTCGGGGTGGAGCGGCGCAGGGACTCGGCGAGGTCGGCCGCCTGGGTGTCGAGGAAGGCGCGCACGTCGTCGGAGCCGACGCGGATGGTGGCGTCCACGCCCCCCGCCCCCGCGCTGGCGTCGATCATCACCGGGCCGAGCGCGGAGAGGTGGAGCAGGAACGCGAGCCGGCGCGGCCTCTCCGCGTCGCCGGGCCCGTCGTGCCCGGCGTCGGGGGAGATGCGCACCTCGGCCGTACCGCCGCCGGGGAGCGGGACCTGGAGGTAGGCGCCGGACTGCGTCGTGTCGGCGGGCGGGGCCGAGGGGGTGGCCGTGGCGGCGGCTGTGCCGGCCGCCGGCGACGCGAGCGCCGGCCCGGCGAGGCTCTGGGCGGTGATGGCGTCGGCCAGCCCCGCGGCGGCGCGCGCGAGGGGCGCGTCGGCCGCCGGGTGGTCGGCCAGGCGCAGCAGCAGGGCGCGCAGCGGGGCGTGCTCGGGGGCCGACCCGCCGGCCAGCCGGGCCTCGAGCCCCATCCCGAGCTCGGCGAGCGCGTGCCGGAGCGCCGGCCCGCGGCCGTCCACGGCGCCGGTCTCGATCTCGTGGGCGAGCGTCGCGAGGGCCTCGACGAGCCCGGCGAGGGGCGGCGCGGCGGCGGCCGAGGGGGCAGGGCCGGCGGGCGTGGTCGCCACAGGTCCAATTGGACCTCGGCCATTGGTCCAATTGGCCGACGGGGCCGCGGAGGGGAGTTCGGCGACCTCGCCGGGAAGGACGGCTGCCGGGCTCGCGGTGCTCGGCGGGGTGGCACGGGGGCCCGCCTGGGCGGCGGCGGGCGCGCTCTGGGGCGCCTCCGCGTCGGCCGGCGCGGCGGCGGGGAGGGTGGTGGCGGGCGCGGACCCGGCGGCAGGAGCCGGCGCGGCGGCGCGGGAGGCGGCGGCCTCGATGACGGTGGCCAGGGCGCGCCCGAGGGGCGCCCCGTCGATCAGCTGGGCCAGGCCGGCGACGGCGGCGGGGGTGGTCGGCAGGCCGGCGGTGAGCAGGCGGGCGAAGGCGGCGGCCTGGGCGGGGGTCTGGACCCCGGCGGAGGCGGCCCGCGCGGCGAGGGCGGTCGCGCCGGCGCCGGTGGGGATCTCGGCCCCCTGCTCGGCCAGCGCGGCGAGCAGGGCGGACGAGGCCGCGGGCGGGACGCCGGCCTCGGCCAGCGCGGCGGCCGGGCCGCCGGCTCGGGCCCCGGCTCCGGCCGCACCGGCGCCGGCGCCACCGGAGGCGCCGGGGTCGAGCCGCAGCGTCACCCGCTCCTGGCCGGCCTCGGCCACGACCAGGTGCAGGGTCTGCCCCGGCTCGAGGGGCAGGTCGCTCGCGGCGGTGACGAGGCCGCCGGCCAGGGAGAGCTGGACCATCCCGGCCTCGATCGCGACGATCCGCGCGGCCAGGGCCTGCCCGGGCGTGACGGCGAGCGCCTGGCCCGAGACCGCGATCGCGGGACCGGCCGGCTCGGGACCGGCCGGCTCGGGGCCGGTAACGGCGGGGGCCGGGACGGGGCCGACGGGCGCCACCGGGGGCGGCGTCGACGACGCGGGCACGGGCACGAAGGTCACCCCCCCTACGTCGTCGCGCGCGCGCCAGGCCTGAAGCCCGGGGTCAAGTGGCGACCCGGGGGTGCCGATAGGGGCCACGAAGGAACTCCCCAGGAAGGCTCCGAGTGATCAGAGGCATCTACATCGCCGCGACCGGGCTGCTCGCCGAGAGCGCGCGCCAGGACGTGATCGCGAACAACCTCGCGAACGCGACCACGACGGGCTTCAAGCGCAGCGAGTCCACGGCCTCGCCGTTCGGCTCGATGCTGCTGCACAACCTGGGGATGCCGGGTGCCCCGCAGATCGGCTCGCTCGAGATGGGCGCGCAGGTCCAGGGGATCACCATGATCGACTCCCAGGGGCCCTTGCGGTTCACCGGGAACAAGCTGGACATGGCGCTGGTCGGCACCGGTCACTTCACGATCGACACGCCGAACGGTCGCCGGTACACCCGCGACGGGTCGTTCGGGATGGATTCCAGCGGCACGCTCGTGACCAAGGACGGGTTCCCCGTGATGGGGACGGCGGGCAAGATCACGCTGTCCGGCGGGGAGGTCCGCGTCGGTGCCGACGGCACGATCACGCAGGGGGGCGCCGTCCGCGGCAAGCTCCTGCTGACGGCTCTCGACCCGGCGTCGATCGGCCAGGAGGGCGAAGGCCTTCTGACGGGCGCGCCAAAGGGGACGGCGAACGCGAACGTGCGCCAGAACCACCTCGAGGGGAGCACGGTCAACGTGGTCTCCGAGATGGTCGACCTCATCAGGGTGATGCGGTCGTTCGAGGCGAACCAGAAGTCGGTGCAGTCGCACGACGAGGCCCTCCAGGCCTCGATTTCGAAGGTGGGCGCGGTCGGGTAACGGAGAGACCTCACGCGAGCAGCACCACCTGAGCCGGACCGTCCCGACGTGACGGAAGCTCTGGGGGCCCGACGGATCGACGGTCCCCGCACCACCGCACCACCCGCTCGCTGACCTCTTCGCCCCGGCCCCGCCGTCCAAGGACGACACGGAGGCTGACGGGCAGATGATGGATGCTCTGTACTCGGCTGCGACGGGCATGATGGCCCAGCAGACCAGCATGGACGTGGTCGCCAACAACCTGGCGAACGCGACCACCACGGGCTACAAGCGCGACCGGATGGACCTGGTCGACCTCGCCTACCAGCCCTTCCGCCTCCCCACCGGCAAGGACGGCCAGGTCGGCCTCGGCGCGGCCCCCGGGCAGATCGCCAAGGAGCACGAGCAGGGCAACATCCAGAACACCGGCCGCGACACGGACGTCGCGATCCAGGGCGAGGGCTTCATCCAGGTCACCCGCCCGGACGGGTCGCTCGCCTACACCCGCGCCGGCAACCTCTCGATCGACGCCAACGGCCGCATCGGGATGCCGGGTGGCGACCTGCTGCAGCCGCGCATCCAGGTGCCGGCCGGCGCCAGCGGGCTCACCATCGGCCCCGGCGGCGAGGTCACGGCCACGGTCAACGGGGCCATCACGAGCCTCGGCTCCATCAAGACGGCCGTCTTCGCGAACCCGTCCGGACTGCAGGCCGCCGGCGACAACATCTTCGTCGCCACGGCCAACTCCGGCGCCGCCGACCTCGGCACGCCGGGCACCGGCAGCCGCGGGACGCTCTCGCAGGGCTTCCTCGAGTCGTCCAACGTGAACGTCGGCACCGAGATGATCTCCCTGATCGTCACGCAGCGCGCGTTCGAGGCCTCCAGCAAGGTGGTCAGCGCGAGCGACGAGATGATGGGGATGGCGAACGGGTTGCGGCGATGATCGTCCCCGTCCCGCCCACGGGCTCCGCCTCCGCCGCCGCGGGCTCCTCCTCCGCCGGCGCCGGCTCGCCCGACAGCACCATCCGCCAGGCCGCCGAGGGGTTCGAGGGCATCTTCATGAGCATGCTCGTGGACGAGATGATGAAGGGCACCGAGGTCGGCAAGAGCAACCCGGTCTACGCGGGCCTGATGACCCAGAAGCTGGGAGACCAGCTCGCCGCCTCCGGCGGCATCGGCCTCGCGGACATCCTCGAGAAGCAGCTCGGCGGCACGCCGCCGGAGACGGGAGGCGTGCGATGAGCGTCGTGTCCTGCAAGGGGTGCGGGGGCATCTTCGCCTTCCTGCCCCGCGGCCTGTGCGCGGAGTGCATCGACCGCCGCGAGGAGAGCTTCCACGCGGTGCGCGACTACCTGCGCGACAACCCGGGCGCGTCGGTGATCGCCGCGTGCACGGAGACCGGCGTCGAGGAGCGGCTCGTCGCGGAGTTCATCCGCGAGGGCCGCCTGCAGATCGCCGACCACTCCTCCTCGGAGACGCTCCAGGACCAGATGGCAAAGGAGGCGCTGCGCGCCCGCCTGGCCGGTGAGCTGGCCGCGCGCCAGAGCGCCGAGGCCGCCGCGACGCGGCCGGCCGCCGAGCAGCGGCAGGCCCGCCGCTCCGGCATGAGGAGCCGTCTGCCATGAGCCGCGCCGCGGTCATCGAGCTCGCGGACCGCCTCGACGAGGTCATCGCGATCCAGGAGCGCCTGCTGGCGCTGGTGCAGCGCCAGCGCCCCGAGATCGTGGCCGGCCGCCACGCGGCCGTGGACGCCCTCGCGACCGAGATCGAGACCGAGGTCCTGCGCCTGTCCGCCGTCGAGCGGGCGCGGGGCGCCGCCGCTGAGGCGCTGGCCGACCGGCTCGGCCTGGCCGCCACCCGTTGGTCGGCCCTCCGCGAGGCCCTCGAGCCGGCCGAGCGCCAGATCCTCGCCCCGCGCATCGAGCGCATCGAGACGCTCGTGCGCGAACTGGAGCTGGCCAACGCGGTCAACGGGCAGCTCGTCAAGCAGGAGCTGGCGCTGCTCGACCTGTCGGTCCGCAGCCTGGCCGCGCCCGACCCGCGCACCTCGCACCGCGCCTACACCGCCGCCGGCTCGCGGGCCTCCGCCCCGGCCTCCGGCCCGGTCCTCCTCAACACGGCGGCCTGACGATGCCCTCGACCTTCTTCGGACTGAACGTCGCCCTGAGCGGCGTGGTCACCCAGCAGCGGGCGCTCAACACCGTCTCGCACAACCTGACCAACGCCACGACGCCGGGCTACTCGCGCCAGCGGGTGGAGACGTCTGCCGCGAACCCGTTCCCGTACCCCGCAGTCAACATGCCGGTGGGCCCGGGCCAGCTCGGCACCGGCGTGGTCGCGACCCAGTACGCGCGCCTGCGCGACCAGTTCGCCGACCTGAGCTTCCGCGGCGCGACGTCGGACCTCGGCCAGTACGAGGCCAAGGCCGACTCGCTCGGCAACATCGACACGGTCATCGACGAGCCGGGCGACACCGGCCTGACCCACCTGCTGAGCGCGTTCTGGAGCAGCTGGCAGGCGCTGTCGGTGAACCCCGACTCGGCCGCCTCGCGCGAGGCCGTCCGCGCCGCGGGCGTCTCGCTGGCGCAGGGCTTCAACGACCTGAACAAGCAGCTCGTCGCCTCCCAGACCGACGCGGACACCCGCATCACGCTCGGCGTGAACCGGGTCAACGAGCTGGCCGGTCAGGTGAACGAGCTCAACAAGCAGATCGCGATGGTGGTGGCCGTCGGCCAGGAGCCGAACGACCTGCGCGACCAGCGCGACCAGCTGCTCGACCAGCTCTCGGGCTTCAGCGACGTGACCGTCAGCCAGCCCACGCTCAACGGCAAGGTCTCGGTGGCCATCGGCTCGCAGCTGATCGTCGACTCGGGCACCGACACGGTGAACGCGCTGGCCGTCAGCGCCGCCGGCGCCGCCACGGTCAACGGCGTGGCGACGACGATCACCAGCGGCAGCCTGCGCGGGCAGATCGACATCCGCGACACGATCGTCGGCGGCGCCAACGGCTACCTGGCCCAGCTCGACGCCCTCGCGGCGGCCGTGTCCGGGTCGGTCAACGCCCGTCACGCGGCCGGCTTCGGCACCGACGGCAGCACCGGCAACGCCTTCTTCGCCGGCACCACCGCGGCCACCCTCGCCATCTCGGCGCCGGTCGCCGCGTCCGTGGACGCGATCGCCGCCAGCGACACGGCGGCCAACCTGCCCGGCGGCTCGGACAACGCCGTCGCGATGGCCCAGCTCCAGTTCGTGGTGCAGGCGATCGGCGCCAGCACGACGACGCTCGACGGCTTCTACCAGCAGATGGTGGCGAAGGTCGGTGTGGACACCGACCAGGCCGACCGCATGACGCAGGTCCAGAAGGGCGTGCTCGAGGCCGCCACCACGCGGCGCTCGGCGACGAGCGGCGTGAACCTCGATGAGGAGATGTCGGACATGGTCCGCTTCCAGAAGAGCTACAACGCGGCCGCCCGCATGGTCACGACGGTCGACGAGATGCTCGACACCATCATCAGCCGCATGGGCCTGGTGGGTCGATGATCTCGCGGATGGCGTCGGACCAGGCGGTCCGCAACTTCCTCTCCGACCTGGACGGCAACTACCGGGCGCTCTCGCAGAGCCAGCGGCAGGTGTCGACCGGCAAGCGCGTGCTCACGCCCTCCGACGACCCGGTCGGGATCTCGCTGGCCCTCGGCCTGCGACGCGACCAGGGCGCCACGGAGGCGTGGAGCCGCAACATCGACGACTCGCTCACGTGGCTCGACACCACCGACCGCGCGCTCGGCCAGGGCCTGGACGTGGTGCAGCGCGCGCACGAGCTGGCCGTGCAGGGCGGCAACGGCACCCTGTCCACGGACGCCCGCGCGCTGATCGCCGACGAGGTCGAGACGCTCAAGAGCCAGTTCGTCGAGGTGGGCAACAGCTCGATCGGCGGGCGCTACGTCTTCGGCGGCACCCAGACCGACCGGGCGCCCTTCGACCCGGCCACCGAGCAGGCCGTCGCGCCGATCAACACCAACCTGATGAACCGCGAGGTGGCCCAGGGCTCGGTGATCAGCGTCAACATCACCGCCGACCGCTTCCAGGACCCGCCCGGCGCGACGCCCGACATCTTCACCGTGCTGGACGGCCTGTCGGCGGCGCTGCGCGCCAACGACTCGACGGCGATCGGCGCCGCCCTCGCGCAGCTGGACGTCCACCAGGACAACATCAGCGCGCTGCGCGGCGAGGGCGCCGCCAAGACGAACCGGCTCGAGCTCACCCAGAGCCGCTTCCAGGCCCAGAAGATCGCCACCTCCGAACAGCTGTCGAGCATCGAGGACGCCGACATGGCCCAGGCCATCACCGACGCGACGATGCGCGAGTCGGTCTACCGGTCGGCCCTCGCGGTGGGGGCGAAGGTCATCCAGCCCTCGCTGGTGGATTTCCTGCGATGAGCGGGGGACGCAACCCTCAAGTCGCGGGGGCCGCGTCCGATGAGCCTGGTGCGCCGACCTCCCTCACGAGGTCACGCACCCGCGGTACGCCGATCCGGACGATCGGTGAGCACGTGATGACGCCGGACATGGAAGTCCCGTCGCAGGTCTACACCGGGCATGAGCCCGCTGCCGCAGGAGCGGCAGACCGACTGGCGAGAAAGGACTTCTAGAAATGGGTCTGCGGATCTACAACAACGTCGAGGCGCAGAACGCCCATCGGCAGCTGGCCAGCACCAACATGAAACTGAGCGGCACGATGGAGCGCCTGTCCTCCGGCCTCCGCATCAACCGTGCCGCCGACGACGCCGCCGGCCTGGCGGTCAGCGAGGAGATGCGGACGCAGATCCGCGGCATGAAGGTCGCCTCGCGGAACGCGCTCGACGGCGTGAGCCTCGTGCAGGTCGCCGACGGCGCCCTCGGCGGCGTGAACGACATGCTCCAGCGCATCCGGGACCTGGCGGTCCAGGCGGCGAACGGCACGCTGACCGACCTCCAGCGCACCAACCTGGACCAGGAGGTCCAGTCCGTCGTCGCCGAGATGGCCCGCGTCGCCACGGACACCGAGTTCAACGGCATCAAGATCCTCTCCGGGTCGGTCGCCACCGCGGCCTCCGCCGTCACGCTCCAGGTGGGCGCCAACGGCTCCCAGGTGATCGCGTTCACGATCGCGACCATGACGGCGTCGGACCTCGGCATCTCGGGCGTCGCCGTCTCGTCGGCCGCCGCCGCGACGGCCGCCATCGCCTCGATCGACGCGGCCATCCGTTCGGTCAACTCCCAGCGCGCGTCGATGGGCGCCATCCAGAACCGCCTCGAGCAGACGATCAGCCGGCTCGACCTGACGTCCGAGAACCTCCAGGCCGCCGAGTCGCGCATCCGCGACGCCGACATGGCCTCGGAGATGATCGACTTCACGCGCAACCAGATCCTGCAGCAGTCCGGCACCGCCATGCTCGCGCAGGCGAACCAGGCCCCGCAGAGCATCCTGAAGCTCCTCCAGTAGACCGGTGACCGTCGGCAAGGACACGACCATGAGCACCACGACGGACACGACCCCGGCGGATGTGATCAGCATCCCCTCGCAGGCGCTCGGCGCCGTCGAGGTGCCGGCGGACCGTCTCATCACCGCCACCGAGCCGCTGGCGGGCTTCCCGGACTGCCTCTCGTACGCGCTCATCGAGCACGTGCGCAAGGACGGCAGCCCCAGCCCGTCGGTGTTCTGGCTCCAGGCCGCCGAGCGCCCCTTCCAGGCCTTCGTGGTCACGGACCCGTGGGGGATCCACGGGGAGTACGCACCGGAGATCTCCGACGTGGACGCGCGGGAGCTGCAGCTCGACAACTTCGAGGACGCGCGGGTCTTCGCAATCCTCACGGTCCCCTCGTCGCCGAGCGGGATCACGGTCAACCTGCGCGCGCCGATCGTCGTCAACATG
Organism: uncultured Thermoleophilia bacterium; assembly: GCA_963770865.1. Taxonomy (GTDB): domain Bacteria; phylum Actinomycetota; class Thermoleophilia; order Miltoncostaeales; family Miltoncostaeaceae; genus Miltoncostaea. The sequence continues at coordinate 157,066 of CAVYRD010000008.1, read as the reverse complement.
GCGAAGCGGCTCGCGAAGCAGGTGGTGCTCCTGAACGACGAGTACCACACGCGCCACCTGGTGAACGGCCCCGTGGGGTAGGCGGGGCGGCCCCCCGGGGCCGTCCCGTCACTCGGGCACCGGCGGACGCCCGTCCGCGATCCGGCGCTCGAGCCACCGCAGCAGCCGCGCCCGCCGGTCGTCGTCGAGCCAGTTCTCGGCGGCGTGCCGCAGCCGGTCGATCGGCGGACCCGCGCCGGCCATCGCCTGGTTGCGCCCGGTGCGCCACGCGATCCACCCCACGAGGCGCTCCGCGTCGCCCTCCCCGATGTAGAGGCGGCAGAAGGTGATCAGATCGTCGGCCGAGGCGTCCACGGACCGGCGAGGATAGACGAACACATGTTCGCTTTCGACCATTCGGAATCGGCCGAATGGACCCCGTGCGGAGGTCCATTCGGACCACGGCCCCGTGCGCCTGCCGGACCAGACGCCGGGGCGCGCACCGGATCGCCGAGCGGGTCACGATGGGGAGACGCGGCCGCCGGCTCGTCGCGCCGCTCACGATCGCCGGGCCGTGATCGCGCCGCGGGCCGCCGCGGCCCATCCGCGCCGCGCTGCGCGCTCCGCGGGTCCGCGGCACCGACCCTGAGGCCGGCTCCCAGGTGCCGCGCGGCGGTGCGGTGGAGGTGCGCGTGGCCGCCCCCCGGAACGTCGCCATCGTGAGTCGCCCGGGCCGCTGACGGGCGGGCGGGGCCGCCGCGCGAAGGAATCCGGCGCCCGCCGTGCAAGCCAGGAGGGTCAGCACCGTGAGACCGAGGGGGCGGGACCGTGAGCAGCCGAGGGCGGGGCCGGGAGCCGGACTGGGACGACGACTGGGAGGGGCGCGACCGCAGCCCCCGCCGCCGGCCTGCGCCGCGCCGGCCGGGGCGCACCTTCGGCCTGCCCATCGTGGCCGCCGCGCTGCTCGTCGGGCTCATCATCGGCTTCGTCGCGAGCTGCGGCGGGGGCGACACGAAGACCGTCACCGAGACGAAGACCGTCACGGCGCCCCAGTCGAGCTCCTCGGGCTCGGCCATCCCGAGCGGCGCCGCCTCGCGCGCCACGATCGCGCTCGCCTTCCTGAACGGCTCGGGTGAGAGCGGCCTGGCCGCGAGCCGCGCCGACGCCGCCCGCGCGCTCGGCTACCAGAACGTGACCGTGGGCGACGCCCCCTCGCCGGTCACCTCCGACCGCGTCGTCTACCGCAAGGGCGCGGCCGGTCGCGCGGCGCAGGTGGCGCAGGATCTCGGGCTGGACGCGCCGACGCTGCTGCCGGCCGGCGACCCCGTGCTGACCGCGGCCTCGGACGCGTCGGTGATCGTCCTCCTCGGCCCGTCGGGCGCGACGACCACGACGCCGGGCACCTCGACCACCCCGACCACCCCGGAGGCGCTGACCTCGACCACCGGGTGACGCCGCAGGGCGGCCCGCCTGACGGCGATGCCCGTGACCCGACCCGGTAGCGTCCCGGCGACCGGTGGAGACGAAGGGGGACGTCATGTCGGAGGTCGTCGTGGTGGTGCTGTCGCGCGCGAGGCCCGGGCGCACGGACGACGGCCTCGCCGCCTACTCCGCGCTCGCGGCGACGACGCACGGGGAGGACGGGTGCCTCGCCTTCGCGCTGCACCGCGACCCGTCGGACGCGGAGCGCATCGTCCTGATCGAGCGGTGGGCCTCGCGGGCGGCGCTCGATGCGCACCTGCAGATGCCCCACCTGGCCGAGTTCCGGGCGACCACCGGTGACCTGTGGGCGGAGCCGGCGACGATCCTCGTGCTCGACCCGGTGGCCTCCGGCGATCCGGCCAAGGGGCTGCTCTCGGGGGGCTGATCGCGCCCCGCCCGGCGGGCTCAATTCCATGGCCTCCCTGCCGATGGGAGGCCATGGGCCTGAGACTGCTGGGCGATCGCACCCCGGGCGCCGACGCCGGCCCCGTCGTGGGCGACGGGGCGAAGGGGCCCGTGCGGTTCATCCCGCTGCCGCGGATCAACGACCCGCGCGGAAACCTGACCTTCATCGAGTCGGGCCGCCACGTGCCGTTCGAGTGCAGGCGGATCTTCTACCTGTACGACGTCCCCGGCGGTGAGGACCGCGGCGGCCACGCCCACCGCGCGCTGCAGCAGCTCGTCATCGCCGCGTCGGGCAGCTTCGACGTCGCGGTGGACGACGGGACGGCCACCCGGACCTACTCGCTGAACCGCTCCTACACCGGGCTCTACCTGCCCCCGATGGTATGGGCCCAGCTCACCAACTTCTCGAGCGGGTCGGTCGCGCTGGTCCTCGCCTCCGAGCACTACGAGGAGGCGGACTACTACCGCGACTACGCGGATTTCACGCGGGCCGTCCGGGCGGCGGGATGAGCGTCGGCGCGCCCGCGCGCGTCCCCTTCCTCGACCTGCTCGCCACCTACACCGAGCTGGCCGGGGAGCTCGACGCGGCCACCGCGCGCGTGCTGGGCGGCGGCTGGTACGTGCTCGGCGCCGAGGTGGAGGCCTTCGAGGCCCGCTGGGCCGAGTACACGGGGACGGCCCACTGCGTGGGCGTGGCCTCCGGGCTCGACGCCCTGCACCTGTCGCTCGTCGCCATGGGCGTGGGGGAGGGCGACGAGGTGATCGTCCCGTCCAACACCTACATCGCCACATGGCTCGCGGTGAGCATGTGCGGCGCCCGGCCCGTGCCGGTGGAGCCCGACCCGGCGACGGCCAACATCGACCCCGACCGGATCGAGGCGGCGGTCACCGCGCGCACGCGCGCGATCCTGCCGGTGCACCTCTACGGCCTGGCGGCGGAGATGGACGGCGTGCGCGCCGTCGCCGCGCGCCACGGCCTGAAGGTGCTGGAGGACGCGGCCCAGGCCCACGGCGCCCGCCACCGCGGCGCGCCGGTCGGCGGCCTCGGCGACGCCGCCGCGTGGAGTTTCTACCCCAGCAAGAACCTGGGCGCGTTCGGCGACGGCGGCGCCGTCACGACCGACGACGCGGCGATCGCCGAGCGCCTGCGCTCGCTGCGCAACTACGGCTCGCGCGTGAAGTACGTGAACGACGAGCGCGGCTTCAACAGCCGGCTCGACGAGCTGCAGGCGGCGCTGCTCTCCGAGAAGCTCGCGGTGCTCGCCGAGTGGAACGCGCGCCGCGCGGCCCTCGCCCGGCTCTACCGCGGGCGCCTGGTGGGGGCCCCGCTCACCCTGCCGCCCGACGATCCCGGCTGCGTCTGGCACGTCTTCGCCGTCCGCACCCCGCGCCGCGACGCGCTCGCCGCCCACCTGGCCGAGCACGGCATAGGCACGCTGGTGCACTACCCCGTGCCGCCCCACCTGCAGGACGCCTACCGCGACCTCGGCATGGGCCCGGGCGACCTGCCGATCGCCGAGGCCATCGCGCGCAAGACGCTGAGCCTGCCGATGGGCCCGCACCTGTCGCCGGAGGACGCCCACCGCGTGGTTGACGCCGTCGCCGGCTTCCTCGCGCGTGGCTGAGCGCGCCGCGACGGCGGCGCCCCCCGCCGACCACCTGCTGCTCTTCAACGCCGAGGCGTTCCACGCCCTCAACCTGCGCCCGGGCGAGCGCGCCCGCCGCATCGACCACGAGGCCGACGGCCGCCTGGTCGGCTCGCTCGCGGGCGTGGTGGACGGCGACGTCTTCACCTCGGGCCACAGCGCCTCGTTCGGCGGGCCCGACTTCACCCGCGACGCCGAGACCGCGACCAACGTGCGCGCCACCCTGGAGCACGCGGTGGACGCGCTGGAGGGCGAGGGCGTGCGCACGATCCGCGTGAAGGCGCGGCCGGCCTTCTACTCGGGCTCGGAGACCGCGGTGCAGTTCGCCCTGCTCAACCTGGGCTTCCGCGTCGAGTCGTGCGAGCTCAGCTTCCACATCGACCTCTCACGGCTGTCCGGCATCGACGACTACACGGACTCCCTGCGCTCGCCCGCGCGCCGAGCGCTGCGCCACACCCTCGGCGAGCCCTTCGCCCTGGTGGAGGCAGGCGACGACGCGGCCTGGGAGCGCGGCTACGCCATCCTCGCCGCCAACCGCGCGGCCAAGGGCCGGTCGCTGGCGCTCGGGCTCGACTACGTGCTGCGCGCCCGCGACGCCTTCCCAGGCCGGGTGCGCCTCTGCGCGCTCGAGCACGCGGGGGAGCCCTGCGCCGCCGCGCTCACCTACCGCGTCGCGCCGGGCCGCGAGCTGGTCGTCTACTGGGGCGACGCCGGCCACCATCTGCCGCGCTCACCCATGAACGTGCTGGCCCTGCGGATGGTGGAGCGCTCCCTCGCCGAGGGCGCCCTCAGCCTCGACATCGGCACCTCGAGCGTCGCCGGCGTCCCGGATCAGGGGCTCATCCAGTTCAAGCGCAGCGTGGGCGCCTGCGAGAGCCTGCGCCTCGACCTCGTGAGGGGGCCGTCGTGACGACCCGCGACTACACCGGCATCTACGACCCGGACACCGACTTCGACCGGCGCTACACCGACGCCACGGCCGCGCGGATCGCCGAGCGGGTCGCCCCGGGCCAGCGGGTGCTGGAGCTCGGCTGCGCCACTGGCCTGATGACGGCCGCCCTCGTCGGCGCCGGCGCCCGCGTCACGGCGATCGACCGCTCCGACGAGTACCTGGCCCGCGCCCGCGAGCGCGTGGGCGAGCGCGCCACGCTGCTGCGCGCCGGGCTGGAGGAGCCGGGCTGGGAGGAGGACGCCGGGTCGGGCTTCGACCACGTGCTGGCCTGCAACCTGGTCCACGAGATGGACGACCCGGTGGCCCTGCTCGCCCGGGCGCGCTCCGTGCTGGCGCCCGACGGCCTGGTGCACCTGACGCTGCAGAACCCCGACTCGATCCACCGGCTGGTGGCGCTCGAGATGGGGCTGATCGAGGACGTCCGCGACATCTCGGCCCGGGGGCGGCGCTACGGCACCCTCGGCCTGTGGGCGGCGGACGAGCTGGAGGACCTGGCGCGCGACGCCGGCCTCGGGGTGGTGACGCGGGAGGGCGTGATGCTGAAGCCCCTGCCCAACGCGATGATGGCCGAGCTGCCGGCCGAGGTGCTCGACGGGTTCGAGCGTGCCGCCCGGCACCTGCCCGGGCACTGCGCGATGACCTACCTGGTGCTGTCCCATGGCTAGCGCCCCGCTGGTCGTGGTGGGCGGCTCGATCGCCGCCCTGGTGGCCGCCGACGCGGCGCTCGGCCGCGGCCGGCCGGTGGAGCTGCTCCTGCCGCGCCGCGGGGTGGGCGGCGGCTTCGCCCCGATCGAGGTGGGCGGCCGGCGTCTGGGCCTCGGCGTGCGGGTGCTGGAGATCGACCGCGAGGACGCCGGCGAGCCGCTGCCCCTGGCCGCGTACCAGCCGCAGTTCCAGGCCCACGCCGGCTTCGTGCGCCGCGTGGCCGACCTGGTCGAGGGCCTGGTGGGCCCGCGCCTGCGCGAGGTGCCGCGCCCGTCGATGTCGATCGGCGGGCGGCTGGTGGACGACGTCTACTTCACGGTCGACCTGGAGGGCCTGCCCGCCCTGGTGGACGAGGACGACGCGCGGCGCATGGCCGCCGAGGCCGAGGAGGCGTGCCGCGCGGGCGGCGACGCCGGCGTGCTCGACGGCCGCCACGACCTGTTCGCCTGCTCGCTGGAGGAGGCCTCGCGCGCCAACCACGGCGCCACCTTCCACGAGCGCTTCATCGCGCCGATGTGCGCCAAGATCCACCCCGACGGCGCGGCCGTGGTGCCCGCCGCCCTGCGCCGCAAGGTCTGGATGCCGCTCTTCCACCCGCGCACGCTGGCCCGCGCGGCCGCGGGGCGGCCGACCGGCTACCGCCCGCACCGTCCCTTCCACACCGTGGCGCCGGGCGGGATGGGCGCGGTGCTGGACGCCCTGCTCGAGCGCATCCGCCGCGCCCCCCGCGTGGCGATCGTCGAGGCCGGCCGGCTGGAGCGCGCCGCCCGCGACGGCGGCGCCACCCTGCTGCGCTTCGAGGACGGCACCGAGCGGCGCGCCGCGCGCCCGGTGCTGGGCCCGGCCCCCCAGGAGATGTTCGCCGCGGTGGGCGCCGCCTACGCGCCGGCCCGCGTGCCGATGGCCCTCGCCTGGGCGGAGGCGGACGAGGCCGACCTGCTGGCCGACCCGAGCCTGCTGCACGCCCCCGGCGACGAGGTGCCGGCCTTCCGCTTCAGCCAGTCGGGCGACGACGCGCCCGGCGCCCGCGCCTGGTGCTTCGAGCTGCGCCACGACACGCGGCCCGACGACGTCGAGGCCGCGGTGCGCGACTCGCTGGAGCTGACCGGCGTGCTGCGCGAGGGCGCCCCCCTGCGGATGCTCCACCAGCTGACCGGGCCGGCCTTCCCCGACCCCTCCCACCGCGAGGCCGCGGCCTTCGCCGCCGCGCGCGCGGAGCTTGAGGCCGCGGGCCTCGATGCCGAGGTGGTGGGCGGCGCCAGCGCGTTCGGCGCCGACTCGTTCAACGAACAGGTGATCCAGGGCCTTCGCGCCGAGGAGATGACCCGGTGACGCTCACCCCCGAGACGCTCGACCGCTACGCCCGCGACTACTACCTGAGCGACGCGATCGAGGACATCGACATCGAGGAGCGCGCCCAGCGCCTCAGCGCCCCGCGGGTGGCCGCCGCCGTCGGCGACGCCCGGCGCGTCATCGACATGGGCTACGGCACGGGCGAGATGGCACGCGAGCTGCTCGGACGCGGCCTCGACGCCGAGGTGGTGGAGGGCTCGTCGCTGCTCGCCGCCCGCGCCCGCGAGGAGCACCCCGGCCTGGTCGTGCACGAGGCGATGTTCGAGGACTTCGCGCCCGGCCCGGTCTACGACGCCGTGCTCGCCCTGCACGTCATGGAGCACGTCGATCGCCCGCGCGAGCTGATGGCGCACGTGCGCGGCTGGCTACGTCCCGGCGGGGCCGTCGTCGTCGTGGTGCCCAACCGCGAGTCGCTGCACCGGCGCCTGGCGGTGCGGATGGGGATCCAGGAGCGCCTGGACGACCTCTCGCCGCGCGACCACCTGGTGGGGCACCTGCGCGTCTACGGCCTGGACACCCTCGCCGCCGACCTCGAGGGCGCCGGCTTCCGCGTGGAGGAGCGCTTCGGCTTCACGCTGAAGTGCGTCCCCAACTCGATGATGCTCGACTGGCCGCCCGACCTGATGGACGCGCTCACCGCGATCAGCCCGGAGCTGCCGCCCGAGCTCACCGCGAACATCGGCATCCGGGCGGTCGCGCCCGGATGAGCGCTCGCGCGCGGGTCGCCGCCAACGGCGCGGCCATGGCCGGCCTGGAGTCCCGCATCGCCGACCTGGCCGCCCGCGGCGAGGACGCCCTGGCGGCGGCCTGGGCGCAGGTGGCCTCCGACTTCGCCTGGCAGAGCCACCCCGGCGCCATGGCGAGCCCGGTGATCGACGACGCGCTGGAGGCGATCGGCCTGCGCGCCTGCCCGCGCGGCCCGCGCGTGGAGCGCGGCGACGACCCCGAGCGCGTGCTGCACGTGATCACCGAGTGCGCCGCCGTGGGAGGTCACTCCCGGATGGCCTGGCGCTGGATCGGGCGCGACGCCGACCGCGTGCCGACGCTGGCCCTGACGCGCCACCGCAACCCGGTCCCGGACGCGCTCGCCGAGGCCGTCGCGGCGCGCGGCGGGTCGGTGGAGTGGATCGAGGGCCACGACCTGCTGGCCCGCGCCCGCGCGCTCGGCGCGCTCGTGGACCGCGCCGACTTGGTGGTGCTGCACATCCACCCGCTCGAGGTCGCGGCGTCCATCGCCCTGGCAGACCGCCGCGGGCGGCCGCCGGTGGTGCTGGTGAACCACGCCGACCACTGCTTCTGGATCGGCCCGCGCGTCCCCGACCTCGTGGTGAGCAGCCGCGCGGCGGCGGCCGGGATGTGCGTGGAGCGCCGCGGCGTGGCGCCCTCGCGCTGCGCCCTGCTGCCGGTGCCGGCCGAGCCGCCGCGGCGCGCCGGCGACCGGGCCGCGGCCCGGCGGGCGCTGGGCGTGCCGGACGGCGCCGTCGCCATGCTCGCGATGGCCTCGCCCTACAAGCTCGCCGCGATCGACGACATCGGCTTCGTCGAGCTGGTGGAGCCCGCGCTCGGCGCGCTCCCGGAGGCCGTCGTGCTGGCCGTGGGGCCCGACGACGAGGGCGCCTGGGCCGCGGCCCGCGCGCGCACCGGAGGGCGCATCCGCGCCCTCGGCCGCCAGGACGACCCCTCGCTCGCCTTCGCCGCCGCCGACGTCTTCCTCGACGGCTACCCCTGCTCGTCGCTCACCGCGGCGCTCGAGGCGGCGGCGCTCGGCATCCCGGTGGTGAGCCACCGCCCGCCGCGCCCGCAGGCCGGCACCTACGACATCGACGAGCCCGCCCTGGCGGACGTCCACGTCGTCGCGACGACGCCCGGCGCCTATGCCGAGGCCCTCGTGCGCCTGGCGCGCAGCCCGGAGCATCGCGCCGACCTCGGCGCCCGGACCGCGCACGCCGCCGCGGCGATGCACGACCCCGAGCGGTGGCGCGCCCAGCTCGAGTCGGTCTACGACCGCGCGCGCGAGGTCGCCGGCACAGCGGCGCCGCCCGCGCCCGCGACGCGCCGCGACGAGGCGACCGCGCACGAGGACGCCTTCCTGCTGTCGCTGCACGAGGCGTCGGGCATCGCGATCCCGGTGCAGGGGGCGCTTCTGCGAAACGGCGACGCCTTCCCGGCCGACCCGCGCCGCGGCCTGTCGATCGTGGTCCACTGCCGTGACGACTGGGACGGCCTGGTGGGCGTGCTGGAGTCGGCCATGACCACCTGCGCGGGGCTCGACGCCGTGGACGCGGTGGTGATCGACGACGGCTCGCGCGGCCCCACCGCCGAGCTGATCGCGGGCCTGGCGGGCGACGTGCGCGTAGTGCGCAACCCCGCGCCCGTCGGCGCCCAGGCCTCCTGGCCGGCCGGGCTCGACGCGGCCGCCGGCGAGACGGCCCTGCTCGTGACCAGCGATGTGAGGCTCGCGCCCGGCTGGCTCGGCCCCCTGGCGGACGCGCTCGCCCGCCCGGGGGTCTGCGCCGTCGCGCCGCGCGTTCGCGGGGCCCGCGGCGACGAGCTCTGCGTGCTCGCCTCGGTGGAGGCCGCCCGCTCGGGCGCCGTGATCGCCGCCGTCGAGGTCCCCGAGTCGGTCGTGATCGGCCGCTCCGCCCCCGCCCCCCTGGAGGTGCCCGCGTGATGCACGCCTGCACGATCGTCGCCCGCAACTACCTGGCCCAGGCCTCGGCGCTGGCGGACTCGTTCGTCGAGGCGCACCCGGAGGGCGACTTCTGGATCCTCGTGATCGACCTGCAGGACGGGCGCATCGACTCGGACGACCCGCGCGTGCGCGTGCTCGGCCCGGCCGAGGCGGGCTTCCCCCAGGACGAGTTCGACCGGATGGCCGCCATCTACGACGTGGTCGAGCTGGCGACCGCCGTGAAGCCGACCCTGCTGCGGACCCTGGTGACGCAGACCGGCGAGCCGGTGGCCTACCTGGACCCGGACATCATCGTCTTCGAGCCGCTCACCGAGATCGAGCGGCGCGCCCGCGAGCACGAGATCGTGCTGACGCCGCACACCTCGGTCCCGCTGCCCGACGACGGCAAGCGCCCGCACGAGGCCGCGTTCCTCGAGGCCGGCGTCTTCAACCTCGGCTTCATCGCCGTCAGCCCGGCCGCGGTGCCGTTCCTCGACTGGTGGGCCGGCCGCCTGGCGCGCGAGTGCCGCGTGGCCATCGCGGAGGGCATCTTCGTGGACCAGAAGTGGATCAACCTGGTCCCCTGCTACTTCCCGAACCACTTCGTCGTGCGCGACCCCGAGGTGAACGTCGCCTACTGGAACCTGCCGGTGCGGCACCTCGAGCGGCGCCCCGAGGGCTGGTTCGTGGACGGCCGCCCACTGGTCTTCTTCCACTTCTCGGGCTACGACCCGGCCAAGCCGGACCTCTTCAGCAAGTACCAGGGGCCCGACCCGCGCATCCGGCTCGACGAGCACGACGACCTGCGCGCGCTGTGCGACGACTACGCCGCCCGGCTGGAGGCCCGCGGCCACTCGCAGCTGCGCCGCTGCGAGTACGCGCTCGACACGCTGCCGAGCGGGATGCGGCTGGAGCCGCGCATGCGGCGCACCTACCGCCGAACGCTGGTGGCCTGCGAGGCGTCCGGCTCTCCGCTTCCGCCCAATCCGTTCGCGCCCGGCGGCGAGGCCGCGTTCACCGACTGGCTCTCGTCGCACGCCGGCGACCCGGCCGACTTCGGCGGCCTGTCGCTCTACGCCCTCACGGCCTGGCTGGAGGAGCCGGCGCTGCGCGCCGCCTTCCCGCAGGTGCCGGGCCCGGACGCCGACCGGCTGGTCGACTGGCTCGAGGCCGGCGGCGCGGTCACCTTCGGCATGGCGGCCTGGCTCTGCCGGGCCCGCATGGGGGTTGCGACAGGCGTGAGCCCGCCCTCGTAGCGGGGTCGGCCGCCTCCACGGGCCAACCCCGCCAGACGGGCCTACGCCGCCAGGTTGCGCTCGGTCAGCAACTCCAGGGGCTCCTGCCGGCCGGCGACGTTCCAGATGGCCTCGCAGAGCGTGTCGAAGCGGACCCGGTCGTCGTGGCGCTGGGCCTTGGTCTTCTTCTTGGTGCGGCCGTCCTCCATGACGGCCACCTCGGCGTCGAGCTCGCGTCGAGCCTCCTCGAGCATCCAGCGGATGGTGTCGAGGGCGTCGTAGGCGGGCGGGTGCGTCATCGGCGTCTCCCTGGGACGGGCATGGGTGTCGGGCGTCCGGGAGCGCCGCCGATAAGCTCGGCGCCCCGAACCGTATCTACCCGAAGCCGCCGACGCGAGCACCCGAGCGGGTGCTCGCGGACCTCTCTAGAGGTCGGCGTCCTCGTCGTCGTCCTCGTCGGGCTCCTCGACGTCCTCGAGGGAGATCTCCTCGACCTCGTCGGCGCCGGCCAGGACGGGCGCGGCGACGACCTCCTCGGCGTCGGCCGGGTCCTCCTCGACCTCGTCGTCCTCCGCCGTGGCGGCGTCGCCCTCGAGCACCTGGGCCAGGGCGGGGGTGAGGGCGATGCCCTCGTCGTCGCCCTCGAGGCCGGTCTCGTCGTCGTCGCCGAGGCCCTCCAGCAGGAGCGGGTCCGTCTCGAGCTCGTCGAGGTCGATGAGGGCCGCCTCGTCGAGGCCGTCCGGGTCCCAGCGGACCTTGACCTCGCCGTCGAGGATCTCCGCCTCCGCCAGCGCGACCGGGTCGCGCGAGGTCAGCTCGCCCGGGGCCGGCGGCGGCGCGGCCTCGGCCCGCAGCTCCGCCGGGTCGGCGGTGAGCCACAGGGTGATCTGGCGGGCGCGCTTCGCCACGGCGTGGACCAGCGCGTAGCGCGATCCCTCGACGTGCTGAAGCGACTGATCCAGGCGACGTCCGTACAGCATCCAACCCCCCGGCGGTTTATGGCACGCGTGTAGCCGACCGGACATACTAGCGCCCACGCGGCTGTAGATCGGATCCGACCCGCGTCCGGCGCAAGGAGGCCTCCCATATGTTGGTGCTGACCCGCAAGGCGAACCAGAGCATCATGATCGGCGACGCGATCGAGGTGTCGGTGCTCTCGGTGCTCGGGGAGAAGGTCCGGCTGGGCATCCAGGCCCCGCGCGACGTTCCCGTGTTCCGCAAGGAGGTCTTCCTGGAGATCCAGGCCCAGAACCTCGAGGCGGCGGAGTCGAGCAAGGAAGCCCTCGACCAGGCCCTCGGCATGATGGGCGAGGCGGACGAGGCCGCCCGCTAGGACGGCGGCCCGGCTAGAGGTTTCCCACGGGACCGGCGGGGGTGCTCAAGGCGTCCCGCCGCCTGCCGATACACCCTCTGAACGCGTGCACCCGGATGGTTCGCGCGGCATCGCTCCGACACCCCGCACGGATGCGGACCGGAACGATGAAGTGCCAGTGATCGACCTGGATTCAAGGAGGAATCATGGGTCTGAGCGTCTACAACAACGTCGAGGCGATGAATGCTCACCGCCTCCTCAGCAACACGAACAACCAGCTGAGCAAGTCGATGGAGCGGCTCTCGAGCGGCCTGCGCATCAACCGCGCCGCCGACGACGCCGCCGGCCTGGCCGTCTCTGAGGGCATGCGCTCCCAGATCCGCGGCATGAACGTCGCCTCCCGCAACGCGCAGGACGGCGTCTCCATGGTTCAGGTCGCCGACGGCGCCCTGGGCAACGTGGGCGACATGCTGCAGCGTGTCCGCGACCTGGCCGTCCAGGCCTCGAACGGCACCCTGACCGACGCCCAGCGCACGAACCTCGACACCGAGGTTCAGCAGATCATGACCGAGATCGGCAAGACCGGCACCGACACCGAGTTCAACGGCCTGAAGATCCTGGCCGGCTCCGTCGCCACCGCCGGCACGGCCGTCACCCTGCAGGTGGGTGCCAACGCCAGCCAGAGCATCGCCTTCACCATCGGCACGGTCTCGGCGTCGGACCTCGGCATCTCGGGCATCGCCGTGTCCTCGGCGGCCTCGGCCACTGCGGCCATCGCGTCGCTCGACGCGGCCATCAACACCGTCACCACCAGCCGGGCGAACCTGGGCGCCATCCAGAACCGCCTGGAGCACACCATCGACCGCCTCGGTCAGACCTCGGAGAACCTCCAGGCCGCCGAGTCGCGGATCCGCGACGCCGACATGGCGTCGGAGATGATCACGTTCACCAAGAACCAGATCCTCCAGCAGTCCGGCACGGCGATGCTGTCGCAGGCCAACTCGGCCCCGCAGAGCGTCCTGTCGCTCCTCCGGTAATCCACCGAACAGCAGCACGCGTTCCTCCGGGGCCCGCCGTCTGGCGGGCCCCGGTGTGTTTCCGGCCGCGCTGACGCGGGTCCCGGCGGTGCGCCTCAAGTGACGGCGGGCCGCGCCGATGTGTCTGCGATGACCCCCGGAGCGGACATGAGCGGACCCGGCATCGTCTGGCGCGGCCCGCTGACCGACCCCTCGGGTTACGCCGCCGGGGGGCGCGCGTTCGTCCGCGGTCTGCACGAGCTCGGCGCCGCCGTGCGGATCGAGCCGCAGATGTGGAACCCTCGCCAGGCGCTCTCGCGCGAGGACCGCGCGCTCCTCGGCGGCCTGCTCGACGCCGGCCCTCCGCGCATCGACGCCCGCGTCGAGCACACCTTCCCACCGCTGGCCGACATGGACGCGCCGGCGCCGCTGCGCGTCATCCGCACGATGTTCGAGACCGACCGCATCCCGGAGTCGTGGGTCGCGCCGTGCAACCACGCCGACGAGGTGTGGGTGCCGACCGAGCACAACCGCGAGGCGTTCGCCGCCGCGGGGGTCGACCCGGAGCGGCTCGTGATCGTGCCCGAGCCCTTCGAGCTCGACCTCCTCGACAGAGACGCGCCGCCGCTGGAGCTCCCCGGCGCGCACGGCACGGTCTTCCTGGCGGCCTTCGACTTCAGCCTGCGCAAGGGCTGGGACGTCCTGATCGACGCCTGGTGCGCCACCTTCTCCGCGCACGACGACGTGACGCTGGTGCTGAAGGTCTGGTTCGACGACGGCCGGCATGGGCGCGAGCGCCATCCACGAGGCCATCGGCGCGCGCATCGCGGCGCTGGGGCACGACCCCGCGCGGGTCCCCGACATCGTCCTGGTGGACGACCTGCTGAGCGCCGAGGCGATGGCCGGCCTCTACGCCGCCGGCCACGTCTACGTCGCTCCGACGCGCGGCGAGGGGTGGGGGAGGCCGATCATGGAGGCGATGGCGATGGGCCGCCCGGCGATCACGACCGCGTGGTCCGGCCCCGCCGCCTTCGTTGACCCGACGGTGGGCTGGCCGATCGGCTTCGAGGTGGTCCCCGTGCCGCCGGAGGCCCTGGCCGAGGTGCCGGCCTACGCCGGCCACGAGTGGGCCGAGCCGGACGCCGAGGACCTGGGCGACGCCCTGTACGACGCCCACCGCTCGGCCGATGCGCGCCGCACCCGAGGCGCGGCCGCCGCCGACCGGGCCGCCTGCTTCGATCACCGCCGCGTCGCCGCCGCCGCGCTCGAGCGCGTCGCGCTCGGCGCCGGGGCGCGGCGATGACCGTCGTCTGGCGCGGGCCGGTCCTCGACCGCTCGCCCTGGGCCGCCGGCTCGCGCGACTTCCTCGCCGGCCTGCGCGCCGCCGGGGCCGAGGTGGCCCTGGAGCCGCTGCTCTGGCAGAAGGGCTCGGTCGTCGCGCGCGAGGAGGAGGCCGTGCTGGCCGAGATGTCGCGCGTGCCGCTCGACGACGCGGACGCCGGCATCCAGCACGTCCCCGGGCGCATCCTCGACCCGTACGCGCCGGGCCGGCTGCGCGTCGCGCGCACCACGCTGCCGGGCGCGGCGCCCGGCGACGACTGGCTGGTGCGCCTGTCGCAGATGGACGACGTCTGGGTGCCGAGCGCGATGCAGCGCGAGGTCCTCGTCGCCGGCGGCGTTGACGCCGCCCGCGTCCACGTGGTGCCGGAGCCGGTGCGCGCGCCCGAGGGGCCGTCCGAGCCGCTCGAGCCGGCGGGCCTGCACGGCACCGTGGTGCTCGCGATCCTCGACTGGACCGCCCGCGCCGGCTGGGAGCGGACCCTCGACGCCTGGTGTCGCGCCTTCGGGCCGGACGACGACGTGACCCTGCTCGTGCACGCCTTCTCCAGCGAGGGGGTCGGCAACGCCTACGGCGAGGAGGCCGTCGCGTCGGTGACCGCCCACGGCCACGACCCCGGGCGCATGCCCGACGTCGTGCTGGTGGAGGAGTCCCTGCCCGCCGCGCGGATGGCCGCCCTCTACGCCGCCGCCGACGTCGTCTGCTCGGCCGCGGCCGGCCTCGGGCGCGGGCGCGACGTGCTGGAGGCGATGGCCCACGGCCGCCCGGTGATCGCGGCCCCCGGCGCGACGGGCGCGCCCGTCGGTGCGGGCGAGGGCTGGTCGCTGGACGTGGACGGCGACGGGACCCCCCTCGTCGGCTCCCTGGTGGACGCCCTGCGCGACGCGCACCGGCGGGCGGACGAGCTGGCCGGAATGGGCGCCGCCGCGCGGGAGCGCGCGGCCCGCGACCACGCTCCGGCGGCCGTCGCCGCCGTCGCGCTGGAGCGCCTCGAGCGCCTCTCCCCGCGCCGGCGCCGCCGCGTCGAGGGCGCCGGGCCGCGAGTGGCCCTCTACGGCGCGGTCACCCGCGCGCACTCCCTGGCCACGGCCAACCGCAACCTGGCCGCCGCCCTTGTGCGCCGCGGCGAGGTTGACCTCAGCCTGGTCGAGGTGGAGCCGGCCGACGCCGGCGCCGCCGGCACCCTGCCGGAGGGCGCCGCCCGCCGGGCCGCCCGGCGCCTCTTCGACGAGCCGCCCGAGGTGACGATCCGCCACGGCTACCCGCCGAGCTTCGCGCAGCCGCCGCACGGGCGCCTGGTGGTGGCGCTGCCCTGGGAGTTCGGTCCGATCCCGCGCGACTGGCGCCGGGCGATCGAGGACGGCGGCGTCGACGAGGTCTGGGCCTGCTCGCACCACCTGCGCGACCACTACCTGCGCTCCGGGCTCGACCCCGCGATCGTCCACATGGTCCCGCACGGCATCGACCCGGGGCGTTACCGCCCGGGCCTCGAGCCGCTGGCCCTGCCCGAGCGCACCTCGGGCTACCGCTTCCTGTTTGTCGGCGGCCTGCTGTGGCGCAAGGGCATCGACATCCTGCTCGACGCCTACCGCGCGGCCTTCACCGCGGCGGACGACGTGACGCTGGTGGTCAAGGACTTCGGCCGCGGCGGGCCCTACCAGCCGCAGGACGCCGAGGCGCGCGTGCGCGAGATGGCCGCCGACCCGCGCGGGCCGCGCGTCGAGTTCCTGCGCGACCGCCTGAGCGACGACGAGATCCCGCGTCTCTACGCCTCGTGCGACTGCCTCGTGCACCCCTACCGCGGCGAGGGCTACGGCCTGACGGTCGCGGAGGGGATGGCCTGCGGCCTTCCGGTGATCGTCCCCGAGGGCGGCTCGACGGCCGACTTCTGCGACGCCGACACCGCGCTGCTCGTGCCCTCGCACCCCCTGGTGCTCGACCGCACGCGCGTGGGCGACCTCGACCTGACCGGCCCGGTCACCGTGATCGAGGTGCTCGCCCTCGACCTGGCCGCCCGGATGCGCGACGCCTACGAGCGGCGCGAGGAGGCCGCCGCCGTCGGGGAGCGCGCCAGCGCTCACGTGCGCTCGCGCCACACGTGGGACGCCGCCGCGGCCGTCGCGGCGCGGCGCCTGCGGGCGCTGGCCGGCCACGACGCGCCGGCGGTCGCCACGACCCTCCGGTGAGCGGCGTGACGAGCATCGTCATCCCCTGCCACGGCAACCTGCTCTACACGGCGCTCTGCCTGGAGAGCATCCGCCTGCACACGCCCGAGCCCCACGAGGTGGTCGTGGTGGACAACGGCTGCGTGGACGGGACCGCCGACTGGTGCGCCTCTCGCGGCGCCCGCGTGGTGCGCTCTCCCGTGAACCTGGGCTTCGCCGGCGGCGTCAACCTCGGCATGGCGCACGCGGGCGGCGACGTGGTGGTGGTGCTGAACAACGACGCGCTCGCGACCCCCGGGTGGCTGGCCGGGCTGCGCGGGGCGATGGCGCGAGAGCCGGGCGTCGGCATCGCGGGGCCGCGCTCCAACTGGGTGTCGGACGACCAGATCGTGGTCGAGATCCCCTACGCCGAGGCGCCCTCGCCCGAGCTCGACGCCTTCGCCGCCGCCCGCGCCCTGGCGCACGCCGGCCGCGGGCGGGAGGCGACGCGCGTCAGCGGCCTCTGCATGGTGATCGCCCGGCCGGTGATCGACGCGATCGGCGGCTTCGACACGCGCTTCGTGCTCGGCAACCTGGAGGACGACGACTACACCCTGCGCGCGCGCCTGGCGGGCTTCCGCCTCTGGATCGCCGACGACAGCTACGTCCACCACTTCGGCCACAAGACCTTCGACGTGGTCGACGAGGACTACGACGCGCTGATGCGCGAGAACGGGCTGCGCTACGTCGCCAAGTGGGACCTGTCGTACGACCGCGACCCGCGCGGCGTGCTGCCGGACCGCGCCTTCGACCCGGCGCGCGACAGGGTGCCGCTCTAGATGTAGTCACCCGGAACGTTGTTGACGGATCCGGGTTGACGTAGGGAGGGCCCCCGGGGCCTCGTGGAGGTGTCTAACGCCTTCCACACCCTGGGGGTCCTCGTGTCTCACGCTAACGCCCGTCTGACCGTTCACGGAAGGGCGCTCCTGGTCGAGCGCGTGCTGGCCGGCCACCGCCCGGCCGATGTCGCCCACCAGCTCGGCTGCTCGCGCGCCACCGCCTACAAGTGGCTGCGGCGCTTCCGCGAGGCCGGCCCGGTGGGCCTGGTCGATCGCCCGAGCCGGCCGCATCGCTGCCCACACCGCACACCGGCGGCCCTCGAGGCGCGGATCCTCGCGGCCCGCCGGGCCCACCGCCGCGGCGCCGACTGGCTGGGCGCCGAGCTCGGGATCGCGCCCTCGACCGTCGGGCGCGTCCTTCGCCGCCACCAGCTGCCGCGTCTGGCCGACCTCGATGCGCTGACGGGCCAGCCCGTGCGTCGCGGACCGATCAGCCGCGTGCGCTACGAGCGCGAGCGCCCGGGCGAGCTCATCCACGTCGACGTCAAGAAGCTCGGGCGGATCCCCGATGGCGGGGGCTGGCGTGCCCACGGTCGGGGCCCCAAGCCCGCCGTGCGGCGCGCGGTCGGCTACGACTACGTCCACTCGGCCGTCGATGACCACAGCCGGCTGGCCTACTCGGAGATCCACCCCGATGAGCGCGGTGTCACCTGCGCCCGGTTCCTCGAGCGCGCGGCCGCCTTCTTCGCATCGCACGGCATCGATCGGATCGAGGCCCTCATGAGCGACAACGCCTTCTCGTATCGCCTCTCGGCCGACTTCCCGGCCGCCCTGGCCGGCCTGGGCGCCCGCCACATCCTGATCCGCCCCCACTGCCCCTGGCAGAACGGCAAGGTCGAGCGCTTCAACCGCACGCTGCTCGCCGAATGGGCGTACTCGCGGGTCTTCCTCTCCAATGCCGAGCGCGCCGGGTGCCTGCCAGACTGGCTGGAGCACTACAACACCCGGCGCCGCCACAGCTCCCTCAAAGGCCGCCCGCCCATCAGCCGCCTGTCAACAACGTGCTGAGCGACTACACCTAGACGCCGGCCGTCCCGCGGGCGCCGCGCCGCAGCGCGGCCGGCAGGCGGCTCGCCCCCGGGCCCAGCGCGGCCGCGGCGTCGCCGGGGTTCATCAGCCGGCACGAGCGCAGCGACAGGCAGCCGCAGCCGATGCACGAGGTGAGCCCGTCGCGCAGCGCCGTGAGGCCCTCGATCTGCTCGTCCAGGCGCCGGCGCCACGAGGCGGACATGCGCGCCCAGTCGGCCGGGGTGGGGGTGCGCCCGCTCGGCAGCGTCGCGAGCGCGGCGCGGATCTCGTCGAGTCTGAGGCCGACGTTCTGGGCCGCGCGGATGAACGCGAGCCGGCGCAGCACGCTGCGCGGGTAGCGCCGCCGCCCGCCCTGGGAGCGGACCGAGGCGATGAGCCCCTCGCTCTCGTAGTAGCGCAGGGCCGATGCCGCCATGCCGGCCCGCCGCGCCGTCTCGCCGATCGGGATGAGGTCCCCGTCGTCCATCGCGTCCCCCTTGACTTCAAGTTCACTTCAACTCTTAGCATCGCCGTCATGCCTACGACAACCGCACATCCATCGCGCATCGCGCTCGTCACCGGGGCCTCCGCGGGCCTCGGCCGCGCGCTGGCCCACCGCCTCGTTGCGGACGGCTGGCACGTCGTCATCGACGCCCGCGACGCCGGCCGGCTGGCGCGCTCGATCGCGCCCATGCCGGCCTCCTCGGTCACCGCGATCCCGGGCGACGTCTCCGACGACTGGCACCGCGCCGCCCTGGCCCGCGCCGTCGAGGGGCTCGGACGGCTCGACCTGCTCGTCAACAACGCCTCGATCCTCGGCCCGAGCCCGCTGCCGGGCCTCGCCGAGCACCCGGTCGCCGAGCTCGAGCGCGTCTTCGCGGTCAACGCGATCGCGCCGCTCGCCCTCGCGCAGCTCCTGATCGGCCCGCTTGAGCGCAGCGGCGGGATCATCGTCAACGTCACCTCCGACGCCGCCGTCGAGGCCTACCCCGGCTGGGGCGGCTACGGGGCGTCGAAGGCCGCCCTCGACCAGATGACCGCCGTGCTGGCGGCCGAGCACCCCGGCCTGCGCGTGGTCGCGTTCGACCCGGGCGACATGCGCACCGGCATGCACCAGCGCGCCTTCCCCGGCGAGGACATCTCCGACCGCCCGGAGTCCGAGAGCGTGGTCCCGGCGCTGATGCGCGTCGTCGAGGGGGCCGTCCCCAGCGGCCGCCACCGCGCCGAGGACCTCCGCGCCGGGGTGGCGGCGTGAGCGGCGCGGCGACGCTCCCGGCGCCGCGCACACGCTTCACGGTGCCGCCCGGCGCCGAGGCGCGCGAGCCGCCCGAGAGGCGCGGCCTGGCGCGCGACGGCGTGCGCCTGCTCGTGGCCGGGCCCCGGGGCGCGGACCATCTCCGCTTCGCCGACCTGCCGCGCGCCCTCGCGCCCGGCGACCTGGTCGTGGTCAACACGTCGGCCACCGTGCCGGCCGCGGTGGACGGCGTGCGCGAGGACGGCGCCCCGGCGCCGGTGCACGTGGCCACGCCGCTCGACGACGGCCGCTGGGTGGTGGAGGTGCGCCGCGCCGACGGCCGCGGCCCGGACCTCGGCCGGCGGGCCGGCGAGCGCATCGCCCTGCCCGGCGGGGTGGGGCTCCACCTGGAGTCGCCGTACCCCGACCCGGCCGCCCCGCCCGGGCGGCTCTGGACGGCCCATGCGCGCCCGCCGGTCACCGCGCTCGGGTACCTCGCCCGCCACGGGAGGCCGATCGGCTACCGGCACCTCTCCGGCCGCTTCCCGCTCGCGGACCATCAGACGGTGTACGCCACCGAGCCCGGCAGCGCCGAGATGCCGAGCGCCGGGCGGCCCTTCACGGAGTCGCTGATCGTGCGCCTCGTCGCCCGCGGCGTCGCCGTCGCGCCGGTGGTGCTGCACGCATCGGTGTCGAGCCCCGAGCTGCACGAGCCGCCGGTGGCCGAGCGCTTCACGGTGCCGGCGGCGACGGCCCGCTGGGTGGAGGGCACCCGCGCGGCGGGCCGGCGCGTGGTCGCCGTCGGCACCACGGTGGTGCGCGCGCTGGAGAGCGCCGCCGCCCCGGACGGGACCGTCGCGCCCGCGTCCGGCTGGACCGACCTCGTCCTCGGCCCGGACCGCCCGGCCCGGGTGGTGACGAGCATCGTCACCGGGCTCCACGAGCCCGAGGCCAGCCACCTGCTCCTGCTGGAGGCGGTGGCCGGCCCCGGCCGGGTCGCGGAGGCGTACGCCGAGGCCCTCGCCCACGGCTACCTCTGGCACGAGTTCGGGGACTCGATGCTGTTCCTGTAGCGGGGGGCGGTGCGGCACGACAGACGCTCACTTGGCGTTGGCGTACTCGCCGAGGCCGTACATGCGGTCAACGTGGGCGGCGCGCTGGTGCCCGTGGCGCTCTCGGCGCTGCTGCTCGTCCGCTCGGGCGCCTGGGCGCCGGCGGCGGGCGCCGTCGCCGTCGTCAGCGCGCTGGCCTACGTCGCGGCGCGGCCGGTCGAGGGCGTCGGGATCGTCCTCCCCACGCTGCTCGCGCCCGCGGCGGCGGCGGCCTGCGCGGTGCTGCTGGCGCCGGATCACTCCGCCGCGGTGGCGTACGCGGCGGGCTCCCTCGGCGCCCTCGTCGGGGCCGACCTGCTGCACCTGCGCCAGGTCGGCCGGCTGGGCGCGGCGGTGGTGTCCATCGGCGGCGCGGGGACCTTCGACGGCATCTTCGTGAGCGGCCTCGTCGCGGTGCTGCTGGCGACGCTCTAGCGACGCTCGGCGCCCCCGGGAGGGCCCGCGCGCGCGGGGCTCAAGGATTCGGGCTCCGTGCCGATGAGAGGGCACCTCAGACCTCCGGGAAGGACCAAGATGGGCCTCACGATCGCGAACCTCTCAGCGCCGAAGGAGCGGGCGCCGCAGCGGCTGTCGCTCTGCATGATCATGCGCGACGAGGAGGAGCACCTGGCGCGCTGCCTGCGCAGCGTGCAGGGCGTCGTCGACGAGATCGTCATCGTCGACACGGGGTCCGTCGACCGCTCGATCGAGATCGCGGAGAGCTTCGGGGCCCGGATCCTGAACGAGGAGTGGAAGGGCGACTTCTCGGCCCCGCGCAACACCGGCATCGACGCCGCCACCGGCGACTGGATCCTGGTGCTCGACGCGGACGAGGAGCTGGTGGACGGCTCGCGCCTGCGCGAGCTGCTCCACGACGAGGCCATCGAGGGCTACTGCCTGCGCGAGGTCAACTTCATCGGCGAGGAGCTGGGCGTCGAGAGCGTGGTCAACTCCGCCTTCCGCCTGTTCCGCAACCGGCCGGCCTACCGGTACACCGGCGCCCTGCACGAGCAGATCATGGGCAAGGTCGACGCCGAGGGCGGCGTCTGCACCCGCTTCGTCGGCATCGAGATCAACCACTACGGCTACCTCGAGCCCACCAACCGGGCCAAGGAGAAGACCGACCGCAACATGGCGATCGTGATGGAGGAGGTCGCGCGCAAGCCCACCGACTCCTTCACCCTCTTCAACGCCGGCGTCGAGTTCCAGCGCATCGGCGAGCACGAGAAGGCGCTCGGCTACTTCCGCTCGGCCTTCTCCGAGCTGAGCAGCCTGAAGGCCTACTACGCCTCGCTGCTGCTGCGGAACATCGTGGCCTCGCTGCACTCGCTGGAGCGCTGGGACGAGGCCCTCGACGTGCTGGCCGACGCCCTCCAGGCCTACCCGGACTTCACCGACCTGCACTACCTGCAGGGCCAGATCCTGACCAGCCGGCGCGAGTACCGCGCCGCGGTCAAGAGCTTCCGCCGCGCCATCGACCTCGGCGACCACGGCGGCGACCGCTACCTGGCGCAGGCCGGCATGGGCTCCTTCTACTCATGGCACGCGCTCGGCCACCTCTACGAGATGATGGGCGACACGCACGAGGCGGTGCGCTGCCAGCGCAACGCCATCCGCGACGCCAACGGCTACTACGCCGCTCCCGTCATCCGCCTGACCCGCCTGCTCCTCCAGAGCGAGCCGCCGCTCGAGGTGCGGGAGTACCTGGGCCGGATCATCGGAACGTTCCGCAGGGCGGACTCGCTGCGGGCGCTGGCCCAGGTGCTCCTGTCGGAGGGGCACGCCGAGCACGCCCTCGCCGTGCTCACCGAGGCGCGTGAGCTCAACCCCGACGACACGTCGATCAACCTGACGATGGCCGACGCGCTCATCCGCATCGGCGACCTCGACGGCGCGCGGGCCCAGCTCGGGTCCCTGGCCCCGGGCAGCGCGAACCACTCGCTCGCCCTCGCCAAGGGCGTGCTGATCGGCATCCTCGCCGGCGACCCCGACGAGGCGCAGGTCGCCATCACGCAGCTGCGCCCCGTTGCCGACGGCCTCTACGCCGACGCCTACGCGGCCGCCGTGGCCGTGCAGGAGCCGGGCGCGCCCGTGCCGGACATCCCGGCCGGCGCCGACCGCGCGGGCATGCTCGGCGCGGTCATGGAGCTGGCGGGCACGCTGCTCGAGCTCGGCGAGCTGGAGAGCTTCAACAGCCTGGTGCCGCTGGCCTACGCGATCGCCGAGGACGAACACGCCGACGTGGACCGCCGCCTGGGCTACCTGCTCTACGCCAACGACTTCCCGGATCCGGCCGCAGGCCGCCTGCTCGCCGCGATCGAGGCGGGGGAGGGGACGCCCGAGGCCTACTCGGCGCTCGGCCACATCTGCCGGTCCAAGGGCCTCGACGAGGACGCCGAGACGTTCATGCGCGCCGCCCTGGAGTGCGACGACCAGAACATGTCGCGCCACCTCGACCTGGCGGGCCTGCTCGCCGGCACCGGCCGCTACGCGGACGCCGACGCGGTCCTGCGCGAGGGGCTCCTGATCTATCCGCACTCGAGCGTCCTGCGGGAGCTGCGGCAGTCGATGTCGCTTCTCGCGACGGCCTGACCGCGGCCGGGCGGCCGCCCGGCCTCCCGGGCCGCCGGCACGGAAAGCCCGCAGCCGCGGATCCGCGTGTCGCCCGATGACCGGGCCGCGCACGGGGCGGAGGGTGACGGCCTCATTCCTACGTCGGGAGCCCGCGCGGTGGTCCTCGAGGTCGAGTCGCTCACCAAGCGCTACGGCGAGGGCCCGGCGGTGGACGACCTCACGTTCCGCGTCGAGCCCGGCCGGATCGTGGGCTTCCTCGGGCCCAACGGGGCGGGGAAGACCACGACGCTGAGGATGCTCCTCGGCCTCGCGGCCCCCACCGCCGGGACGGCGACCATCGACGGGCGCCGGTACCGGGACCTGGCCGAACCGGTCCGGTGCGTCGGCGCCGTGCTGGAGGGCTCGACCTTCCATCCCGGCCGCACCGCACGCGACCACCTGCGGTCGGTCGTCCTGGCGGCGGGCCTCGCCCGTACGCGGGTCCCGGACGTCCTCGGCCTCGTCGGCCTGCACGACGCGGCCGACCGGCGCGTCGGGACCTACTCGCAGGGCATGCGCCAGCGCCTCGCGCTGGGCTGCGCGCTCCTCGGGGAGCCGGGGGCGCTCGTCCTCGACGAGCCGGCCAACGGGCTCGATCCCCAGGGCATCCGCTGGTTGCGCGATCTCCTGCGGGCCGCCGCCGACGAGGGGCGGACGATCCTGGTCTCGAGCCACATCCTGGCCGAGGTCGCGCAGACGGTCGACGACGTGGTCATCCTCCATCGCGGCCGCCTGGTGGCCCAGGGGCCGCTCGAGGGGCTGACCGGGGGCGGGGGCGTGCGCGTGCGCACGTCCGAGCCGGGGCGGCTGGCCACGGTGCTCGCCGCCCGGGGCCGCCTCGCGGAGCACGCCGGCGAGGACGGCCTGCTCGTCCGCGGCGCCACCGTGGACGAGGTGGGCGACGTGGCGGCCGCGGCCGGCATCACCCTCCACGAGCTCGGTCCCGCCGCCCGCACGCTCGAGGACGCCTTCCTGGAGCTCACGGGGGCGGGCCGCGAGGCGGCGCGATGAGGCGCCTGGTCTCCGCCGAGCTCTTCAAGCTGCGGACGACGCGCGCCTCGTGGCTCCTGAGCGCGGCGGCGCTCGTCCTGATCGCGGTCTTCCACGTGCTGGACTTCGCCCTGAAGGAGATCCGGCCGGGGGACGACGTCGCCGGCGAGATCCAGCTCACCGGCATCGTCGTGACGCTCACCATGGTCCTCGGGATCGTCGGCATCGCGGGCGAGAACCGGCACGGCACCATCCGGGTCACGCTGCTCGTCACGCCGCGGCGGGGCCGCGTCCTGGCCGCCAAGGCGATCGCCTACGCCATGGTGGGCGGGCTGCTGGGCGCGCTCGCCTCGGGGCTCACGGCGCTCGCGGTGCTGCCCTGGCTCGCGGCCACCGACACGCCCGCGGGCCTGTCGGACGCGCGCATCGCCGCGATGCTGGCCGGCTTCGTCCCGCTCGCGGCAGGCTCCGCGGTGCTCGGCCTCGCCCTCGGCGCGATCGTCCGGAGCCAGGCCGGGGCGATCGCCGTCGCGCTCGTCTGGACGGCCGTGGTCGACGGCATCCTCGGCGCGGCGGCGGACGCGTACGCCCCGTACAGCCTCTCCGGGGCCTCCGACGCGCTCACCAGCGTGCCGGCGAGCGCCGCGGGCCGCGATGTGCTGGCCCCCTGGGCGGGCGCGCTCGTGCTGGTCGCCTACACCGCCGTGCTGCTCGCCGCCGGCGCGATCCTGATGAGTCGGCGCGACGTGGAGTGAGTCGGGGCGGAGGGCCGCTCCGGCAGCCCTGGGCATCGCCTCGCTTCTCGAGCCGTGAGGCTCAAGGTCCGCTCCGGCCTGCCGATAGACCGGGTACACCCGGGGTCCCACACCAGCCCGGGACGCATCTCGCGAGTGGAGTTGACATGGATGTCACCACCTCCCGCTTCCCCGATGTGCCAGAGGTCTCCGGGCCGGCGCGGATCGCGCCCCCCACACGGCCGCAGCTCAAGGACGAGGCGGAACGCTCAGCCCGCAAGGACGGACCACCGAGGCTTCAGAACACGGCCTGGGAGCCGCGCAGCTCCCTCAAGTTCGGCCTCGTGGTCGCCGATGTTGACGCGAAGTTCGAGATCCACGAGGCGACCGATCGGGTGATCGTGACGATGTACGACCGAGAGACGGGTGAGGTGCTGCGCGAGCTCCCCTCGCGCCACGTGCTCGACCAGATCGCCGCCGTCACGTCCCGGGGCCTCCAGGTGGACACTACCTCGTGAGCACCAACTCGACCTCGGGCACGACCGCCGCCCCCGCGCTCTCCTTCAGCGGGCTCGGCAGCGGGATCGACACCGCCTCGATCGTCACCGCCCTGATGAAGCTCGAGCGGGCGCCGATCGACCGCATCAACACGCAGAAGCAGGAGCTGACGCAGAAGCAGGGCGTGGTCCAGGAGATCAACGGCCTGCTCGCCAAGCTCCGCGACGCGTCGAGCGCCATGTACGCGCCGGGGGCGCTGGCCGGCAAGACCGCGACGTCCGCCGACGCCTCGGTCGTGACCGCCTCCGCATCCTCCGCGGCGGCCGGCGGCACCTACAACCTGGTGGTCAGCGCGCTCGCCCAGGCCCACACGATGGCCTCGGCCGGGACGCCGACGCTGACGACCGGCCAGTCGCTGGACATCACCACCGGGACGACCACCAAGAGCGTGGCGATCCAGGCGGGCGACACCCTCCAGACCTTCGCCGACCGCGTCAACTCGACCGACGGCATCGGCGCCTCGGCCAGCGTCGTCAACGGCAAGCTGGTGCTGATCTCCAGGCAGAGCGGCACCGCCGGCGCGATCACGATCGGCGGCAGCGCCGCGGCCGGCTTCGGCCTCGCCACCACGCAGTCCGGTCAGGACGCGGCCGCGACGCTCAACGGGCTGGCCGTCACCAGCTCGGGCAACCAGATCGACAACGCGATCAACGGCGTGTCGCTCAGCCTGTCGAAGGTCGGCTCGACGACCATCACGGTCGGCGCCGACAACGCGGGCACGCTGAAGACGGCGCAGAGCTTCGTCGACGCCTACAACGCGCTGATGAAGAACGTGAAGCTCGCGACCAGCTACGACGCCGCGACGCAGACGGCCGGCACCCTGCAGGGCGACCAGACGATGAGCGCCCTCGCCGGGCAGCTGCGCAACATCGCCGGCAGCGCGGTGACCAGCCTCTCGGGCAAGCCCTACGACTCGCTCGCGCAGATCGGCATCACCTCGGCGCGCGACGGCACGCTGACCCTGGACCAGGCCGCCTTCACCAAGGCCCTCACCGCCGACCCGGACGCCGTGCGCAACGTGTTCGGCAAGGACGACGGCGTCACGGGCACCAGCCCGGCTGACGGCATCGCCCGCCAGCTCCAGGGCTTCTCCAACTCGTTCTCGACGGACATCCTGTCGGCGCGCCTCACGGGCTTCACGACCCAGCTCGGCCGCATGAACGACAAGATCGCCTCGCTCGAGGTGATCATGGACATGAAGGAGCAGACCCTGAAGGCGCAGTTCCAGGCGATGGACTCCGCCGTGGCCAAGTTCAAGGCCCAGGGCACGGATCTCGCGTCCCAGATCGCCGGCCTCGGATGACCCGTACCTCAGGGAGGGCACGCATTTGCTGACGGAACTCCGCCAGTACACGACTCACACCGCCCAGACGGCGACCCCCGGCCAGCTCGTCGTGATGCTCTACGACGGCTTCCTGCGCTTCGCGGGCCAGGGCAAGGCGGCCATGGAGCGGGGCGACCTGGGCGAGGCGGGTCAGCGGCTGACCCGCGCGCAGGACATCGTGACCGAGCTGCGCGTCTCCCTGGACATGACCCAGGGCGTCGTCGCGCAGAACCTGGCGGGCATCTACGAGTACGTCGGCGAGCGGCTGACCGGTGCGCGCCTGTCGCGCGAGCCCGAGCAGATCGCCGAGGCCATGCGCTGCATGGGCGACCTGAGGACCGCCTGGGCCCAGATCGCCAACACGCCGAAGCCCGCGAGCACCACGAGCCGGCCGGCCGTCGGCGTCAACCTTGCTGGATGAGCTCCGGCGCCTGAGGGCCCTCCAGGTCGCGCAGGCGCGCGCCCTGGCCGAGGCCGACCTCGACCGGCTCGACGCGCTGGACGAGGAGCGGCTCGCCGTGCAGGCCGGCATCGGCCGCGCGACCCCGCCTCCGGCCGGCTCCGCCGACCTGGCCGAGGCGCGCGCCCTGGCCGACCTGATCATGCGCGACCAGGACGCGCTGATCGCCACGGCGACGGCCGCCCGCGACGCCGTGCGCCGCGAGATCGGCGGCCTCAGCGTGGGGCGCACCGCGCTCGCGTCCTACCGCCCGCCGGCCGCGGGCAGCTCGCTCTACCTCGACCGCTCCCGCTAGCCGCGGCGCCGCGACCTAGCGGGCCCGCGCGCCCGTGACGATGCGGAGCACCCGTGGCCGCGGCCCGCAGCCGGTGCGCGGGATGGCCGTGGTCAGCACGACCTCGGGCCGCTCCTCGGCGGGGCGCTCGCGCCCGCCCTCGACTTCCCGCCGCTCCGGCCAGAGCGGCGGGAAGTCGATCCAGCTGTGGTCCTCGGCGCGTCGCCGGCTCATCGCCCGCCCCTCCCAGGTCGTCTCGCGGGGTCGCCTCCGACTCTCCCCGCGGCCCGGTCCGGCGGCCAGGCACCCTAGGCGTCAACCTCCCACACCCGGCCCCGCGGCCTCCCCGGACGGCGGGGTGGACGGCGCACGGCCAGCGCCTATGCTTCCCCCTTCCCGGGAGACGCCGACGCGCCGCCGAGCCGTCGCGCGCCCAGCCGCCTGCCCCGTCGTCCCAGGAGAGTGCAGATGAAGGTCCACGAGATCGACGTCCACCCGGCGCTTCCCGAGCGCATCGCCTGGCTCAACGAGATCGCCCGGAACGTCTGGTCCGCGTGGAGCCCCGAGGCCGGCGACCTGTTCTCGCGCCTCGACCCGGAGGCGTGGGAGGCCCTGGGCCACAACCCGGTGGCGCTGCTGCGCCAGATGCCCCAGGAGCGCCTCGACCGGCTGGCGGCGGACGAGAGCTTCGTCGCGATGGTGGCCCGCGTCGCGCGGCGCCTGGACGCCTACGTCAACGACCCGGGCTGGCTCGTGCCGGCGCACCCCGAGGCGGCGGGGATGCTGGTGGCCTACTTCTCGCTGGAGTTCGGCCTCGACGCCGGCATCCCGCTCTACTCGGGCGGCCTCGGCATCCTGGCCGGCGACCACCTGAAGTCGGCGTCGGACCTCGGCGTCCCGCTGGTCGGCGTTGGCCTCCTCTACCGCGGCGGCTACTTCCGCCAGTCGCTCGGCCCCGACGGCGGCCAGCGCGAGCGCTACCCCGAGACGGACTGGTCCGACCTGCCGCTGGTGGACCAGCTCGACCCGGACGGCAAGCCCGTCGTGGTCGGGGTGGAGGTCGGCGAGGAGACCGTGCGAGCGGCGGTGCGGCGCATCCAGGTGGGCCGGGTCCCGCTGCTGCTGCTGGACTCGGACATCGACGGCAATCCGCCCGAGGCCCGCCAGATCACCAGCGTGCTCTACGGCGGCGGCCGCGACCAGCGCATGCGCCAGGAGGTGCTTCTCGGCATCGGCGGCGTCCGCGCCCTCGCCGCGGCGGGCATGGCCCCGACGGTGTTCCACATGAACGAGGGCCACTCGGCGCTGCTGGTGCTGGAGCGCCTGCGCGCCATCCGCGCCGAGACCGGGGCGACGCTGCCCGAGGCCAAGGAGCGGGTCGTGGCCTCGACGGTCTTCACCACGCACACGCCCGTGCCGGCCGGCAACGAGACCTTCGAGCCGGAGCTCGCGCGCGCGTTCCTCGAGCCGCTCGCCGTCGAGGCCGGGATGACGTGGGAGGAGCTCGAAGCCCTCGCGTCCCACCCCGACGAGTGCGAGACGGCCTTCGGCATGACCCCGCTCGCGCTGCGAACCTCGGGATTCGCCAACGGCGTGGCCGAGCTGCACGGCGACACCTCGCGGCGCATGTGGCAGGGGCTGTGGCCCAAGCTGCCGCTCGGCGAGGTGCCGATCACGAGCATCACCAACGGCATCCACACCGCGAGCTGGCTCAGCCGCGAGATGCACGAGCTGTTCGAGCGCTACATCGGCCCGGGCCTGCGCGAGCGGCCCGAGGACCCGACGGTGTGGGAGCGCGCCGACACGATCCCCTCCGGCGAGCTGTGGCGCGTCCACGAGCTGCGCCGCGAGCGCCTGGTGCTGTTCGCCCGCGAGCGCCTCAGCGACCAGCTGGCCCGCCAGGGCTCGCGCCGCCTCGCCTCGCGCGCGGCCGGCGACGCCCTGCGCCCGGACGCGCTCACGATCTGCTTCGCGCGCCGCTTCGCCACCTACAAGCGCGCCGACCTGCTCTTCCGCGACCCCGAGCGGCTCGCGCGGCTGCTCTCGGACGAGAAGCGGCCGGTGCAGATCATCATCGCCGGCAAGGCGCACCCGCTCGACGTGCCGGGCAAGGACGTCTTGCGCACCGTGGTCCAGGAGTCCCAGCGCCCGCGCCTGCGCGACCGCGTGGTCTTCCTCGAGGACTACGACATGCACGTCGCGCGCTACCTGGTGCAGGGCGCCGACGTTTGGCTCAACGTGCCGCGCCGCCCGCTCGAGGCCTCGGGCA
This sequence comes from uncultured Thermoleophilia bacterium, assembly GCA_963770865.1. Lineage (GTDB taxonomy): Bacteria > Actinomycetota > Thermoleophilia > Miltoncostaeales > Miltoncostaeaceae > Miltoncostaea. The sequence continues at coordinate 127,373 of CAVYRD010000008.1, read as the reverse complement.
CCAGCGGCATGAAGGCCGCGGTCAACGGCGCGCTCAACCTGTCGGTGCTCGACGGCTGGTGGGCCGAGGGCTACGCGGCCGAGTGCGGCTGGGCCGTCGGCAGCGGCGAGCAGTACGAGGACCCGGAGGAGAACGACGCCGTGGAGGCGGAGGCCCTCTACACGCTGCTCGAGCGCGAGGTCGATCCCGGCCTTCTACGCCCGCGACTCGTCGGGCCGCCCGCGCGAGTGGACGTCGATGATGACCGCCTCCATCCGCCGCCTGGGCGCCGAGTTCAACACCGGCCGCATGGTGCGCGACTACGCGGAGAGGGCCTACATGCCCGCCCATCAGGCCGCGATGGCGCTGGCCGAGGGCTCGGGCGTGGGCGCCCGCGACCTGGCCGCCTGGCGCGAGCGGATGAGCGCCGCGTGGCCGCAGGTCGGCGTGCGGATCGGCGGGGGGACCAACGGCTCGGTCGTCGTCGGCTCGGACGTCGAGGTGGAGCTGCTCGCGACGCTCGGTCCGCTGACGCCCGCCGACGTGCGCGTCGAGGTCGTGGCCGGCGTGCCCGACGGCGACGGCGGCCTCACGGTGCGCACCATCGTCCCGGCCGTGCCGGCCGGCGCGGTGGGGCAGGAGCAGCGCTTCGTGGCCACGATGCCCGCGGGCGAGAGCGGCCGGCTGGCCTACGCGGCCCGGGTCGTGCCGCTGCGGCCCGACGGCGCGCGCACCGAGCCGCAGTTCCTGATCGCCTGGGAGCCCCCGGGCTGAGCATCGGGTTTCGGCGTGAGCGCCGGGGCCGCTCCGTAGAGGAACGTCACCGGGGCTCAAGGATCGACGGGCGCGGGTCGAGACATACGGGGAGTCGGCAGGGACATACGCCGGCGAACAGGGGACGGAGCCCCACGTGACCATCCAATTCCCGACCGTGAGGTCTCCGTCAGGATGCAGAGCTCCCCGTCCGTCAACCAGATCCAGTCCGCCTCTCCCGAGGACCTGGTCCTCATGTTGTTCGAGGGCGCCATCCGCTTCGGCGCAGAGGCCGACGCCGCCCTCCGGCGCGGAGACCGCCCCGCCGCCGCCGGCCTGGTGGGCCGCGTGCGCGCCATCGTCGAGGAGCTCGACCGCTCCCTGAACCCCGACGCCGGCACCATCACCCGCCACCTGGCGGCGATCTACGAGTACGTCCTGCGCCGCCTCGACCCGGACACGGTCAACTCCGCGACGCTGCGCGAGGTGATGGCCGACCTCGGAGTCCTCTGCGAGGCATGGACCGCCCTGGTGGCGGAGCGCCGCGCCGAGGCCCGCGATTCCGCCCCCGCGCTGGCGTAGCCGGCCTCCCGACGCCCGAACCGGAGACCACGATGGCCCTGATCACCCGCCTCACCGCACAGGAGGTCGCCGCCGCGGTGGCCGAGCTCCCCGCGATGCCCGCGAGCATCGCGGAGGTGATCGCCGCCTGCGACGACCACGACATGACGGTGGGCCAGCTCTCCCAGGTGATCCTGCGCGACCAGAGCCTGACCGCGAACATCCTCAAGCTCGCGAACTCGTCCTTCTACGGACACTCGCGCCGGGTGACCACGGTCACCGAGGCGGTGGTGATGCTCGGCTTCTCGGCCATCAAGAGCCTCGCCATCTCCAGCCACACGGCGCGCCTGCTGAGCGGCGGCCTTCCGGGCTACGGCCTGCAGCAGGGCGAGCTCTGGCGCCACTCGATCTCGGTCGCCTTCACCGCCCGGCGCCTCGCCGTCGAGGTCAGGCTGGCCCCGGTCGAGGAGGCGTTCGTCGCCGGCCTGCTGCACGACATCGGCAAGACGATCCTCTCCAGCTACATGGAGCACGCGTTCGACGAGGTCACGCGCATCGCGCAGGACCGGCGCATCCCGTTCCACGACGTCGAGGCCGAGCTGCTCGGGTTCGACCATGCGGAGCTGGGCGCGCAGATCGCCGTCGCATGGAGCTTCCCGCCGGAGCTGGAGGAGGCCATCCGCTTCCACCACTCCCCAGGCGGCGCCACGTTGAAGCCGGCCCTGGCGCACTGCGTCCACCTGGCCGACGCGGCCTGCATGATGCTCGGCGTGGGCCTCGGGGCCGACGGCCTGATGTACGGCGTGGACCCCGAGTCGCTCGAGGTCCTCGGCATCACGCCGGACCGCCTCATGGGCCTGATGGACGACGTCGCGCCGCTCATCGCAGGCGACCCGTTCGGCAGCCGCTGATGTTCCCGGACGACCTGACGACCGAGGTCCTCACGACCTCGCTGGCCGGCCTCAACGCCCGCAACACCGCCATCGCGAACAACATCGCCAACGCGGAGACCCCCGGCTACAAGCGCATGGACGTCTCCTTCGAGGGCGCGCTCGCCGAGGCCGTGCAGAAGGACCGTGCGCGCCTGGCGGCCGGCCCCGGCGCGCTGATGAACCAGTTCGACACCGGCGTGAGCAGCAACGTGGACGAGGTCGCCCCGGCCGTGTCGTCGGTCAACACCACCACCGTGCGCGTGGACGGCTCGAACGTCAACCCGGACGACGAGATGGCCAAGCTCTCGGCCAACTCGCTCGCCCACCAGACGGTCGTGTCGCTGCTGGACAAGCGCTTCGGGCAGTTCATGACGGCCATCACCGGCCGCTAGGCCGCCCCGTCCCCTTCCATCACTCGACGGCGAGGAGCTCACAGATGGGCATGTACGCCGCGCTCGGGATCAGCGCCACAGGCCTGGCCGCAGAGCGTCTCCGCATGGATGTGATCGCCAACAACCTGGCGAACGCCGACAGCACCAAGGGCGTCGGCGACGCCTACCGCCGCAAGGTGGTCGAGTTCGCGCCCGCCCCGGGCGGCGCCCAGTTCGCGCTGCCGCGCCCGGCGGGCATCGAGAGCACGGCCGGCGCCGCCGACATGCACGGCGTCAACGTGACCGGCATCGTCGAGGACCAGACGCCCCTGCGGCGGGTCTACGAGCCGGGCAACCCGGACGCCGACTCCAAGGGATACGTCACCAAGCCGAACGTGGACGCCGTGGTCGAGATGACCGACATGGTCGCCGCCACCCGCGCCTTCGAGGCCAACGTGACCGCCTTCGAGGCCACCAAGTCGATGGCCAAGGACGCCCTGAGGATCATCTCGTGACGCCGCTCGGCCCGATCGCACCGCTTCCGGCCATGCCGTTCGGCCCGATCGGCGGCCTCGGCGCGGGCGCCGCGGCCGGCTCCGAGACGCCGGCGGCGGACGCCGCGGGCGGCTTCGCCGGCATGCTCTCGAACGCCGTCTCGGGCCTGAACGGCCAGCTCGTCGGCTCGGAGCGCCTCTCCGAGCAGGCCGCCACCGGCGGCCTCGCCGACCCGACCGTCGCCCTGGTGGCCGTGGAGAAGGCGGACCTCGCCTTCAACACCGCCGTGCAGGTGCGAAACAAGCTGGTCGAGGGCTGGCAGGAACTCTCCCGGATGAGCGTCTAGGGCATGGGCGCGCTCGGGAACGTCACGGGATTCTGGGAGGGCCTCACCGGCCCCAGCCGCCGCCTGATCATCGGGGCCGCGGTCATCTTCCTGGTGGGCATCGTCGTCCTGATGAAGTTCTCGGGGTCCGACAGCTACGCGACCCTCGCGACGCCGGCCTCGGCCAGCGACGCATCGGCCATCACCAAGCAGCTCGACTCGCTGGGCATCCGCTACAAGCTCACCAACGGGGGCAGCACCATCCAGGTGCCCTCCAGCGAGGTGGACAAGGCGCGGATCGACCTCGCGGGCTCGGGCGTCCTCGACGGCGGCGCCGTCGTGGGCAACGAGATCTTCGACAAGAGCAACCTCGGGGCCACCGACTTCACCAACCGGGTGAACCTGGTGCGCGCCACCGAGGGCGAGCTCGTGCGCGCCATCCAGCGCCTCGACCCGGTCCAGTCGGCCACGGTCAACATCGCGATGCCGCAGGAGCAGCTGTTCACCGACGACCAGCAGCCCACCACCGCGGCCGTCGTGCTGACCATGAAGCTCGGCCAGCAGCTCGACTCGGGCCAGGTCGAGGGCATCATGAAGCTCGTCGCGGGCTCGGTGCCCGGGCTGAAGTCCTCCGGCGTCACGATCACCGACTCCCAGGGCAACATCCTGAAGGGCTCCGACGACGCGTCCGCCGGCGTCGGCGCGGCCAACGAGCGCATGACGATCGAGGGCGCCTACGAGCGCAGCCTGCAGAGCAAGCTCGACGCGATGCTCGCCGCGACCCTCGGCCCGGGCATGGCCGTCACCCAGGTGCGCGCCAACCTGAACCTGGACAAGGTCACCACCGACAGCGAGACCTTCCCCGACAAGACGAAGGTCGTCCCGCTGCAGACCGACACCAGCAAGGAGAAGCTCGACTCGACCGGCGGCGGCAGCGGCGCGGCGACGGGCACCTCCGCCAACACGCCGGCCGGCAACACCTTCCCGGCCACGACCAGCGGCAGCGGCACCACCAAGTACAGCAAGGACACCGACACGACCACGAACGGCGTGGACCGCATCCGCTCGCAGGTCGAGCAGACGCCGGGCGCCGTCGTGAGCCAGTCGGTCGCCGTCCAGATCAGCGACGAGGTGCCGGCCGCGGTCCAGAGCTCGCTGCCCGCGCTCATCCAGGCCGCCGTCGGCTACGACGCCAAGCGCGGCGACGTGGTGAGCGTCCAGGCCGTCCCGTTCGCCGCCAACGGCACCGCCGTCACGGCCGCCGCGGCGGCCGAGAAGGCCGCCAAGAGCGGCACCGCCTCGGCGGGCGGCGGCATGGACATCATGGGCCTCGCCAAGACCGCAGCGGCACTCGTCGGCCTGCTGATGCTGGCCTTCTTCGCCCGCAAGTCCCTGCGGGGCCGCCAGTCCGACCTCGAGAAGGCCCTGCCGGAGCTGCTCAAGCGCGGCCCGGTGCCGGTCTCCGAGCTGCCCGGCGGCGCGCCGGTGCGTCAGCTCGAGGGCCAGCGCAAGAGCCCGATCGAGGCGCAGATGGAGGACCTGGCCAAGCGCAAGCCCGACGACGTCGCCCAGCTGCTGCGCGGCTGGCTCCTCGAGAACAGGTAGTCCCATGGGCTCGGGAACGATGAGCGGGCGCCAGAAGGCGGCGATCCTGCTGGTGAGCCTCGGCACCGACGCCTCGGCGGAGGTCTTCAAGCACCTGCGCCCGGAGGAGATCGACGAACTCACGCTGGAGATCGCCGGCATGGGCCACATCTCGCAGGACAAGAAGCAGTCCGTGGTCGAGGAGTTCTACGAGGTCGCCGTCGCGCAGGAGTACATCGCCGAGGGCGGCCTCGAGTACGCCCGCGACATCCTGCAGAAGGCCCTCGGCGAGCACCGCGCCAACGAGGTCATGTCCCGCCTGTCGAGCTCCATCCATGTGAGCCCGTTCGAGTTCCTGCGCCGCACCGAGGCCTCGCAGATCCTGAACGTGATCGCCAACGAGCACCCGCAGACGATCGCCCTGATCCTCGCCTACCTGCCGGCCGAGACGGGCGCGCAGGTCGTGAGCTCGTTGCCCGACGACGTCCAGGCCGACGTGGCCATGCGAATCGCGCTGATGGACCGCACCGCGCCGGAGGTCATCCGGGAGATCGAGCGCGTGCTCGAGCGCAAGCTCTCGAGCGTCATCACCCAGGACTTCACCTCGGCCGGCGGCCTGCGCTCGCTGGTCGACCTCCTCAACCAGGTCGACCGCACCACCGAGCGCACGATCGTCGAGACCCTCGAGGAGCAGAACCCCGAGCTGGCCGACGAGGTCCGCCGCATGATGTTCCTGTTCGAGGACATCGTGGTGCTCGACGACCGCAGCATCCAGCAGGTCCTGCGCGAGGTGGACACCAAGGAGCTCAGCATCGCGCTCAAGGGCGTGGGCGCCGAGGTCCAGGACGCCATCTTCCGCAACATGAGCGAGCGCGCCGCCACCAACATCAAGGAGGAGCTCGAGTTCATGGGCCCCGTCCGCTTGAAGCAGGTGGAGGAGGCCCAGCAGAAGGTCGTCGCGGTCATCCGCCGCCTCGAGGAGGCGGGCACCATCGTCATCATCCGCGGCGGCGAGGACCAGCTCGTTGCGTAGCGCGCTGCTGCGGGGCGCCGCGCTCTCGGAGGAGAGCGTGTCCGTGCCGCTGCGCGAGCGCATCGTGCCGCGGCCGGAGCCGACCACGCCCGAGGGCGTCATGGCGCTGGCCCACGATGACGCCGAGGCCGTCCGCGTGACCGCGGTGCAGGAGGCCGACGCCGTCCTGCAGGCCGCGCGCGACGAGGGCTTCGCCCAGGGGCGCGCCGAGGCGCACGCGGCCGTGGCCGAGGCGCTCGCCGCCCTCGGCGAGATGGCCCGCGGGCTCGACGAGCGGCGCGCGGCGCTCGAGGACTCGGCGGTGCGCGAGGCCACCGCGCTGTCGGTGGAGATCGCCGCCCGCCTGGTGCGCGCCGAGGTGGCCGCGCGGCCCGAGCGCGTCGCCGACGTGCTGCGCGGCGCCATCCGCCGCGCCGCCGACCGCTCGCGCCTGGTGGCGCGGGTGAGCCCTGCGGACCTCGCGGCCTGCCGCGAGGCGGCCCCCGCGATCCTGCAGCAGATGGGCGGCATCCAGAGCTTCGAGGTCGTCGACGACCCGCGCGTGACGCCGGGCTCGTGCGTGCTCGAGACCACCGCCGGCGACGTGGACGCCACCTTCGAGAGCCAGCTCGGCCGCATCCTCGAGGCCCTGGCGGCGCCGCCGGACGAGGGCCTCGTGCCCCCGCCCGCCTGATGGTCGACCTCGCCCCGGCGCGCGAGCGCCTGCGCTGGCTCGACCCCTACCGGCTCAACGGCCGCGTCTCGGAGCTGATCGGCCTGGTGGTCGAGAGCCGTGGACCCGAGGCGCGCGTCGGCGAGCGCTGCGAGATCCTCGTGCCCGGCACCCGCGGCGGGCAGCGGGCGCCGTTGCAGGCCGAGGTGGTGGGCTTCCGCGAGGGGCGCACGCTCCTGATGCCGCTGGGCGACGCCGCCGGCGTCGGCCCCGGCCAGACGGTCATCGCCACCGGCCACGCCGTGCGCGTGGACCTCGGCGCCGGCCTGCTCGGCCGCGTGCTCGACGGCCTCGGCCGCCCCATCGACGGCCTGGCCCCACCGGTCGTCGAGGCGCGCCGGGACATCGACGCGCCCCCGCCCGACGTGCTCGGGCGCCCCACCATCCGCACGCCCCTGCCGCTCGGCGTCCGCGCCATCGACGCGCTCATGCCCTGCGGGCGCGGCCAGCGCATGGGCATCTTCGCCGGCTCGGGCGTCGGCAAGAGCACCCTGATGGGGATGATGGCCCGCGGCACGAGCGCCGACGTCAACGTCATCGCCCTCGTCGGCGAGCGCGGCCGCGAGGTGCGCGAGTTCATCGAGCACGACCTCGGCCCCGAGGGCCTCGCCCGCAGCGTCGTCGTGGTCGCGACCTCCGACCAGCCCGCGCTGGTGCGCATCAAGGCCGCCTTCGTCGCCACCACGATCGCCGAGTTCTTCCGCGACCAGGGCGCCGACGTGCTGCTGATGATGGACTCGGTGACGCGCCTGGCCACGGCCCAGCGCGAGATGGGCCTCGCCATCGGCGAGCCGCCGGCCACCCGCGGCTACACCCCGTCGGTCTTCCAGCTCCTGCCGCGCCTGCTGGAGCGCGCCGGCACCGCGCCGGTCGGCTCGATCACCGCGCTCTACACCGTGCTGGTGGAGGGCGACGACATGAACGAGCCCGTGGCCGACGCCGTCCGCTCGATCCTCGACGGCCACATCGTGCTCTCGCGCGAGCTGGCCCACCGCCACCACTACCCGGCCATCGACGTCCTGCAGTCCGTGTCGCGGCTCACCCCGCAGCTGCTGTCCGCGGAGCACCAGGAGGCCGGCGGGCGGCTGCGAGGCCTGATGGCCGCCCACCGCCGGGCCGAGGACCTGATCGCGATCGGCGCCTACATCCCGGGGTCCGACCCCCGTGTTGACGAGGCGCGGGCCAAGCTCGAGGACATCGAGTCCTTCCTGCGCCAGGGCGTCGGCGACCCGTACTCGCGCGACGAGGCGCTCGGGCGCCTGCTGGCGCTGGCCGGATCGTCCGGCCCGGTGATCGACGACGTCCCGCCGCCCGGCCCGGGGACGGGCCTGACCGGCGCGTTCGACCCGCTGCCGCCCGGCGTGCAGGTGGTGCCGGCCTAGCCGGAGGGCACCGGGGGCTCCTCGCCCTCCCGATGGTCCCGCCGGTCGCCCGTCAGCGCAGGCCGTGCAGCTCGCGCGCCGCGGCGATCGTCTCGAACGCCTGGGCCTCGGCCTGGGCGATCATCGCCTCGTCCACGGCGAGAGGGGTGTCGCCGGAGAGGGTGGGCGTGAACTCGCGGCCGCCGCGCTCACGGGCCAGGGCGAGCCAGTCGGCCGGGACCTCCTCGGGCAGCTCCACCTCGAGCATCTGGGCCAGGAGCATCGCCCAGAGCCGGGCCAGCAGGTCGATGTTGTAGCCGCCGCCGGTCACCACCAGCCAGCGCCCCTGCGCGGCGTCGAAGGCCAGGTCGCGCAGCGCCGCATTGAGGCGCGGGAAGGCCGAGGTCGTCACCTGGAGGTGGGCCATCGGGTCGGTGTGGTGCGGGTCAACGCCGGTCATCGTGACCACGACGTCGGGGCGGAAGCGGCGCACGGCCGGGGCGATGACGTCCTCGAGCGCCGACATGTACGAGGCGTTGCCGGCGTAGGGGGGCAGCGGCACGTTGAGCGACGCGCCCTCGCCGGCGCCGACGCCGCGCTCGGCCAGGCCGCCGGTGCCGGGGTAGAGGTAGCGGCCGCTCTCGTGGACCGAGCACGTCAGCACGCGCGGGTCCTCGTAGAAGATCCACTGGACGCCGTTGCCGTGGTGGGCGTCCACGTCGATGTAGGCGATGCGCTCGGCGCCGCGCTCCAGTAGGGCCCGGATCGCGACGGCCGCGTCGTTGTAGATGCACATCCCCGACGCACGGTTGGCCATCGCGTGGTGCAGGCCTGCGGGCGCGGGGCAGAACGCCTGCAGCGCCCTGCCCTCCCAGATCTCCAGGGCGCCGGTGAGCGCCGACCCGGCGGCGGCCGCCGCGGCCTCGTGCATGCCGGGCCGGGCGACGGTGTCGCCGTCGTGGAAGCCCCAGCCGCGGGCCTCCTCCTCGGCCGCCAGCGCGGGGTCGTCGCTGTAGCGCTTGACGGCCTCGATGTAGCGCGGATCGTGGACGCCCATCAGCTCCGCGTCGGTGGCCAGGCGCGGGACGATGCAGGTCACGTCCGGGTGGTCGAGCAGGCCGTAGGCGCGCAGCAGCTCGATGCCGAGCTCGCGCCGCAGCGGGCGCTCGGCGTCCTCGCTCGGGTTGTAGGCCTGAAGGTGCGGGCCGTAGACGAACGCCGTGGCGGGGGCCATGCCCCATCCTATCCACGGGGCCGGTTGCAGCCCCCTGGACGGCATGTCAGACTCCCGACTTAGCAACAATCGTAACGAGGAGAGGCGCCATGAGGGTGAAGGACGCGATGAGCCCCATCAGCGCGATCGTGGGCCCCCAGCACACCCTCCAGCAGGCCGCGAAGCGCATGGTCGCGAACAAGACCGGCGCCGCGGTCGTGCTCGACGGGACCCTCCAGGGGCCCGCCGTCGTCACCGAGCGCGACCTGCTGAGAGCGGTCGCCGCCGGCCTCGACCCGGCCGGCGTCGTCGTGGAGGACCACATGACCGGTGAGATCGTGGCGGCCGCGCCGGACTGGCCGATCGGCGACGCCGCGACGGTGATGGTGAAGCACGGCGTGCGCCACGTCCTGGTGTTCCAGGGATGCGATCTGGTGGGCATCCTGTCGATGCGCGACGTCGTCCGGGTGGGCGGCTTCGCGGAGTCGCGGACGGCCGCGGGGTCAACCACCGCCTGACGCAGGCCCCGCGCGGGGCCCGCCGCGGCCCCGCCGCGGCCCTGGGGGCCTCTTCGCGAGTCCGATCGCCTGACGGCCGGGCGGCGTCGCCCCGGTCCGATCGACCCGGTCAAGGATCACGGCCATCCGCCGATAGCGGTGGGGTGAAGGCCTTCCGCTTCCGTCTCGAGCAGGTGCTCGACCATCGCACCCGGCGCGAGGACCTGATGAAGCAGGAGCTGGCCCAGGCGATGGCCGCCGTGGCCGCCCAGCAGGAGCGCGCGACCGCGGCCGAGCGGGCCGTCGAGCGGGCCCTGGCCTCTCTGCGGGAGATGATGGACGGCGCGGCGGAGCTCGGCGCGCTGCGCTCCGGTCACGAGGGGCTCGCCCTTCTGCGCGCCCGCGCCGCCCACGAGCGGGCCACGGTCGAGGGGCTCGCGGCGGTCGCCGGCGAGCGCCGGGCCGAGCTGGTCCGCGCCAGCCAGGACCGCGAAGCGCTGACCCAGCTGCGGGCGAGCGCGCTGGAGCGCCACCGGGTCGAGGGACTCCGGCAGGAGGGGGCCGAGCTCGACGAGCTCGCCACCCGCCGCGTCGCGCGCCGGCCCGGCCTCGCCGCCTGAGCGACCGGCGATTGGCGCCGGGCTCGGGGAACGGCCCCCATCTGCCGATGGGGGAGTGGACACATGAGCACCGACAGGGGGTGTCGATGAGATGATCGATGCACAGCTCGGGCCGCCGGTGGCGGTCGTGAGCCGAGGAGGATCCGCCCCGACAGGGGGACCGGCCGACATCGCGCCGGCCGCCCACCCTGAGGCGGAGCAGGGGAGCTTCGACGCGGCGCTCGAAAGCCGCCAGTCCCCGCCCTCATCGGACGCACGCCCCGCCGCACAGGCCCATACGGACACGGACGCAGCCGGACCCCCGACGGGGGAGCTGCAGGAGGAGGACGCCGCCGACGCCGGCGCCTCGCAGGAGCAGGCCGCCGCCGCGGGCATCGCCGCGGCGATCGCCTCGGTCGTCTCCGCCGTCATCCCGGTGGCCGCCTCGCCGACCCCGCCCTCGGGGGCCCTCGCGGGCGCCCCGCAGGCCGAGGTCGTCCAGGCCGCCCCGCCCCAGCCGATCGCCGGCCTCGTGCCCGCGGCGCTGGACGGCAAGGGCGGCGTGGTCCCGGCCACGACCACCGCACAGGTCCAGGCGCAGGCCATGATGGCCGGCGTCGTGACCGGCGCGCCCGCCGCGCCGGCCGCACCCACGGCCACGACGGCCACGGCCACGGCCACGACGGCCACGGCCACTCCGGCGACCGCCACGATGGCGGCCGCCGGCGCGTCCATTTCCGCGACGGGCCCCGACGCGGCGCCCGCCGCGGGCGGCGCCCCCGCCGGGTCGAGCGCGGCCCCTGCGGCCACGCTGACGCTCACCATCACCCCGACGCCGCACAAGGACGCCGCGGCCGGGGCGGTCGACGCGGCGCCCCAGGCGCCCGTCGTCACGGCGCCGACGACCACGACGGTCGTCGCCGACGCCAAGGCGCCCGCCGCGCCGGCCCCCCAGGCCGTCGCGCAGGAGCCGGCCCGCCCGGCCTCCGTCACGACGGAGCCGCCTGCGGGCGCAGTCGCCCCCGCGCCGGCGCAGCAGCCGACGCACTCCGATCCGCTCGGCGGCATCGTCCGCCCGAGCGGCGGTCTCACCACGCCGCACGAGCTCGCCCGGGAAGTGGGTCAGCGCGTGCACATGGCGGTGCGCGAGGGCGGTCGCGAGCTCGTCGTCAACCTGCGCCCGGCGGAGCTGGGGCACCTGACGATCCGGGTCACGATGCACGACGGCGTGATGCAGGCGTCGATCATCGCGGACCGGCCGGAGGCGGCACGGATGCTGCAGCAGTCGATGGAGCACCTCGACTCGGCGCTCGGCGACCTCGGCTACTCGCTCGACAACCTCGACGTGGCCTACAGCGGCCAGGACCCGCGGGATGCGCAGTCCTCCTCGAAGGGGAACGACTCCCCGGTGAGCGGCGAGGTGCTCGAGGCCGACGGGACCCCGGCGGTGCCGGGCCCGACCACCACGCCGGCGAGCGCCTCGTCCTCGCGGCTCGACATCCTCGCGTAGGGGAGAGGCAATGGCAGATCCCACGACGACCGGACCGGTGACGGGGGCATACACGCCCACGCCCGCGGTGCCGGCGACGCCCAAGAAGGTGGACATCTTCTCGTCCGAGGGCTTCCTGAAGATCCTCGCGAGCCAGATGACGAGCCAGAACCCGCTGGAGCCCATGAAGGACACCGAGTTCATCGGGCAGATGGCGCAGTTCTCCCAGCTCGAGCAGGTGACCAACATGGCGAGCTCCATGAAGGCGCTCGCGATGAGCAGCCAGCTCGCGCAGGGCTCGGCGCTGATCGGCAAGAACGTGACCTACACGCCGGCCGGCGCCACGACTCCGATCTCGGGGGTCGTGCAGAGCATCGGGATGAGCGGCGGCACGATGAGCCTGGTGGTCAACGGGGTCTCGGTCGACCCGTCGCTCGTCAGCAGGGTCGGGGCGTGAGCACCGACCGCCACCAGATCGCGCCGCTCGGCCCGGTCACCGGCGCGGGCCCCGCGTCCGCGCCCTCCCGCACGGGCCAGAGCCCTGCGCCCGGGTTCGACCGGATCCTCACGGACAAGCTGCAGCCGACGGAGGCCCCCGGCGCCCTGCGCTGGAGCGCCCACGCCGTGCAGCGTCTCTCACAGCGCCAGATCGCCATCACGCCCGAGGTGCAGCAGCGCCTCGAGGGCGCGGTGGACAAGCTGGCCGCCAAGGGCGGGCGCGAGAGCATCGTGCTCGTCGACCGGATGGCGTTCGTGGTGTCGGTGAAGAACCGCACCGTGATCACCGCGGTCGATCAGGCAGGGATGCGTGACCAGGTGTTCACCAACATCGACAGCGCGGTCCTCAGCTAGCCCGAGGCCGCACCACGGATACCCGCCGCCCGGGCTGGACCTCATGGAAGGGGGCCCGGCGGCAACCACGGGAAAGGAAACCCACCCACCATGATGCGCTCCATGTTCGCGGCCGTCTCCGGCCTCAGGAACCACCAGACGATGATGGACGTGCTCGCGTCCAACATCTCCAACGTCAACACGTTCGGCTACAAGGCCCAGCGCACGACGTTCAAGGACTCGCTGTACCAGAACCTCGCGGGCGCCGGCGCGCCCGTGCCGCCGAGCCTCGGCGGCACCAACCCGCGCCAGGTCGGGCTGGGCATGTCGCTCAACTCGATCGACACGCTCATGACCCAGGGCAACGCCCAGAGCACCGGCGTCGTCACCGACATGATGATCCAGGGCGACGGCTTCTTCCGCGTCGCGGCCCCGGGCACCACCTTCGGCGGCGCCGGCGGCAACGACGTGACGGCCGGCGGCGAGCAGTACACCCGCGCGGGCAACTTCTCGTTCGACAGCCAGGGCTACCTGGTGACCACGAAGGGCCAGTACGTCCTCGGCACCGTCGCTGCCACCGGCAACGTCGGGCGCCTGCAGGTCGACCCGGCCACCACCGCGGCGATCAACGTGGACGCGGCCGGCGGCATCAGCGCCGTCAGCGCGGCCGGCGTCACCACGCCCATCGGCACCCTCAGCCTGGCGAAGTTCTCCAACGCCCCGGGCCTCGAGCGCCTCGGCGACAACCTCTACCGCGCCTCGAACAACTCCGGCGCGGCCGTCGTCGGCGCCCCCGGCGGCGCGGCCGGGCACGGCAGCATCGTCCCGGGCGCCCTCGAGATGAGCAACGTGGACCTCGCCCTCGAGTTCACGAACATGATCATCGCCCAGCGCGGATTCCAGGCGAACAGCCGGGCGATCACCACCTCCGACGACATGCTCCAGGAGCTGGTGAACCTCAAGCGGTAACCGCTCGGGTCCATTGACCTGACCCGGCCCTCAACCGGAGGGCCGGACGACCGATAGAGGGGGCGCGGACAAGGCCCCCTCTATCGGCGCCGGCCCGCCAACGCACCGGAGGACGACCGTGATCACCCTGCACCGCCTCAACGGGGACGAGATGACGCTCAACGCGGATCTCATCCTCACGATCGAGGCCACCCCGGACACGCACATCATGATGATGGACCGGCGCCAGGTGCTCGTCGCCGAGAGCGTCGAGGAGGTCGTCGAGGCCGCCATCGAGTACCGGCGGCTGGTCGCACGCGGAGGGCACCTCGACGCGCTCACCCCGCTGTCCGCGTAGTGCCGGCCCGGAGCTGACGCGATGTCGCCACTGATCGGCCTGGTCGGAGCCTGGGTCTTCATCATCATCGGGATGATCATGAAGGGCGGCACGATCGCGGGGATCATCTCCCCGCCGGCCTTCATGATGGTCATGGGCGGCACCACCTGCGTCCTGATCGCCTCCTTCGGCATGAAGGAGACGATGTCCATGATCCAGCTGACCATCGGGTCGCTGAAGGAGCTGCCGGACCGCCGGCCCGAGCTCATCCGCACCCTGGTCGGCTTCAGCGAGAAGGCCCGCCGCGAGGGCCTGCTCGTGCTCGAGGAGGACGCCAAGGGCGCCGATGACCCGTTCCTCGGCAAGGGCGTGCGCCTGGTCGTGGACGGCACCGACCCCGAGCTGGTCAAGGACATCCTCGAGACCGAGCTGGACTCCATGGAGGAGCGCCACCACAAGAACCAGGAGATGTTCAAGCAGGGCGGCGCCTTCGCGCCGACCATCGGGATCCTTGCCACCGTGCTCTCGCTGGTCTCGGTGCTGATGCACCTGGACGAGCCCGAGTCCCTCGGCCCGCACATCTCGGCCGCCTTCCTCGCCACCTTCTACGGCGTGGCCGCGGCGAACATCGTCTACCTGCCGATCGCGAACGCCCTCAAGAAGAAGACGGCGCAGGAGGCCAGCGAGCGCCTGCTCATCATCGAGGGCGTCCTCTCCATCCAGAGCGGCGACAACCCCCGCATCCTCGCCGAGAAGCTGTGGAGCTTCCTGCCCCCGGCCGCGCGTGACGAGGAGGGCGCGGAGGGCGCGGAGGGCGCGGCGGCGTCGTCGTCGGCCTCCGGCGCCGAGGAGCCCGCGGCGGCGGCCGCCTAGCCATGGCCAGGCGCAAGCAGCGACACGAGGAGCACCCCGACGAGCGGTGGCTCATCACCTACGCCGACGTGCTCACGCTCATGTACGTGCTGTTCATGGTGCTGTTCGCCATCAGCTCGGTGAACACGAACCGGTTCGAGCTCCTCAAGCAGAGCCTCACCGACGCCTTCAACAGCGGCCTCACGGCAGGCGGCCCGAGCGTCCTGAACACGGTCAACGGCACGCCCGCGCCCGTGGTGGACACCCCCACCAGCGAGATCGCGCCCGAGGTCCCGTCGGTCGGCGGCATCAGCCTCTCCGACGCCTCGCCGGGTCAGATCATGGAGACCCAGCAGCTCCAGGCGGCCGAGAAGTCGATCGACGCGAGCCTCGCCAAGAAGGGCCTCGCCGGCACGGTCACCACGTCGGTCAACGAGCGCGGCCTTGCGGTGCGCATCAAGAGCGACGGCGTGCTGTTCGATCCCGGCGCCGCGGTGCTGAAGCCCGCGGGCGTGGAGATCGTCGGCCCGATCGCCGCCTCGCTGAAGGGCATCCCCAACCCGATCCGCGTCGAGGGTCACACCGACTCGACCCCGATCCACACGTCGCAGTTCCCGTCCAACTTCGCCCTGTCGGGCGTCCGCGCCGCCGCCGTCGTGGTCGCGATGCAGGGCGGCGGCATCCCGGAGAAGCGCCTCCAGGTGGCGGGCTACGGCGACACCCGGCCGATCGCCGACAACGGCACCGCCGAGGGGCGCAGCCAGAACCGGCGCGTCGAGATCCTGATCCTGCGCCTCCAGGGCGCCCCCAGCCAGTCCCCGGCCTCCGCCCTCGGCGGCGGCTGACCCCGACCAAGGAACCGCGCAGTGAACAAGAAGATGATCATGATCGTCGGCGTCGTCGTGCTCCTGGTCGGGGCGTTCGCCGCGAAGACCATCCTCCTCAAGCCCACGCCGCCCGACGAGAAGGCGCTGGCCAAGGAGAAGGGCCCGATCTACGCGCTGACCGACCCGTTCGTGGTCAACCTCGCCGACGGCGGCGACGCCCCGCACTTCGCGAAGGTCGGCGTGGCGCTGCGCTTCTCGCAGCTGTCGGCGCCGCTGATCCTGCCCGCCAAGGGCACGGAGAAGGCCCACACCGAGTCGGACCCCGAGCTGCGCGACATCGTCATCTCGACGCTCCAGAGGCACAGCAGCGCGGACCTGTCGGACGCGGCCGGCCGCGCCGAGGTCAAGAAGCAGATCGTCGAGGCGGTCAACAAGGAGACCGAGCTGAAGATCCTCGACGTCTACTACACGGAGTTCGCCGTCCAGTAGCGGTCGCGCTGGGTTCCGGGCCGCCGGGTGGCATACGCCCACCCCTGAGATGGATGCGCATCCCGCCGTCCGCCTCCGGGGTGGATCCTCCGAGGGCCCCCGGACTTCCGGAGGGTCTTCGAGTCCGCGCCCGGGGCCATGATGCTGAGCCCCGACCTTGTGATCGCGGGCGCGAGCGATGCCTATCTCGCGGTCAACATGAGCCGGCGCGAGGACATCGTCGGCCGCGACCCCTTCGAGGTCTTCCCCGACGACCCGGGCGACCCCCAGGCGCAGGGCGTGCGCAACCTGCGCGCGTCCCTCGACCACGTGCGCCATCGCCGAGGCGCACGGCGGCGCCATCACGCTGAGGAGCCGTCAGTGCTCAGGCAGCACGTTCCTGGTCAACCTCCCCCGGGCGTCCTAGAAGATCAGCGGTAGGCGGCCGGGTCGGCCTCCGCCGGGTCGCGGCCGGGGGCGACGACCTCGTCGAACCACCGGCCCCAGTCCGGGCGTGAGCCGTCGGCGTCCGTGAGGCCGTACTCGCGGGCGAGGCCCCACGACGACAGGACCCGGCCGGCGAAGCGCGCGTGGTCCGGGTCGGCCGCGAGCGCCGCCACCGCCCGCCCCACGTAGGCCGGCGTCTCGCTGAGCGCGAAGTGGGGGTCCGTGGCCACGCCGTCGCGCCACGTCTCCTCGGTGACGCCGAAGTGGTCGAGCATCGCCTCGGAGCGCAGGAAGCCGGGGGTCACGGCGAGCGCCGTCACCCCATGGGAGCGCAGCTCCTGCGCCTGGGCCCGCGCGAGCCGGACGACCGACGACTTCACGAGGTCGTAGAAGAGCGAGCCGCGGTAGTCGTCGCGGTCGCCGTCGGTGACCCCGATCAGGAGGCCCGACCCGCGGGCGGCCATCAGGGGCGCCAGCGCGTGGGCCGTGACGAGGTGGCTCTCCAGCCCGTTGCGCCACGCGCGCAGGCCGGCGTCGAGGTCGTGCTCCCAGAACGGGACGCCCCACTCCACCAGGGGGTCGCCGCCCCAGACGTCGTTGACCAGCACGTCCAGGCGCCCGCCCTGGTCGTGCGCGATGCGCTCGCGCAGCGCGGCGACGTCGGCGGGGTGGGTGTGGTCGCAGCGCACGGCCACGCCGCGGCCGCCGGCCGCGTCCACCCGCTCCGCCGTGCCCTCGATCGTCTCCGGTCGGCCCATCGGCGAGCGCGCCGCGCGCGTGGTGCGCCCGGTCGCGTAGACCGTCGCGCCCAGGGCACCGAGGGCCACCGCGATGCCGCGTCCCGCGCCCCGCGTGGCTCCGGCCACGACCGCGACCCGCCCGGCGAGCGGCGCGTCGCTCACGCGGCCCGCCAGCCGTCGAGCACGGCGTTGACGTCCCGGCGCAGGCGCGCGCGCAGCGCCCCGCGCGGCGCCAGGGACCAGGCCAGGAGGGTGCCGTCGAGCACGGCCGTCAGCACGTCGGCGGCCCGGCCCGGGGAGGGCGCGCGGGGCAGGTCGTCCGCCGCGCCCAGCAGCCGGCGCAGCTGCGCCCGGCGCGCGCGGCGGTCGGCCACGAGGGCCGCGCGCAGCTCGGGGTCGGCGAGGTCCACGCCGAGCTGGGCGAGGTGGTTGGGCGCGGCGACCGGATCCTCGAGGCCCTCGGCGCCGGCGAGCAGTGCCTCGCGCACCGCCGCCGCGCCGGCGCCGGCCTGCCGGGCGCGGGCCGCTGCGCGGGCGCGCGAGGCGCGCGAGACGGCCAGCAGCAGGCCGCGCTTCGAGCCGAAGCGCGCGATCAGCGTGCCGGCGGCGACCCCCGCCTCGGCCGCGACGTCGGCCAGCGTGAAGGCCGGCCCGCGGCGGCCGATGACCGTTCCCGCGGCCTCGACCAGGGCGTCGTCGCTGATGGTGCGGGGGCGGGCCACGCCATTAGTGAATCACCGTTCAATAACTGTGTCCACCCGCGCGGCGGCGTCGCGCGCCACGCTCGCGCGCATCTGGGCGGCGATGCCGTCGGCGAAGGGCGTCCGCGGTTCCCAGCCGAGGTCCCGTCGGGCGGCCGAGGTGTCGGCGCAGGTGCGGGCGGCGTCCCCGGCCGCCGCCGCCGCGAAGACCAGGGCCAGCGGGGTGCCCGCCAGGCACTCGACCGCGCGCAGGCAGGCGACCAGCGCGACCTCCGACCCGCCGCCCACGTTGTAGGCGGTCCCGCGCCGGCCGGCGTCCATGGCGAGCAGCGCCGCGGCGACGGCGTCGCCCACGTACGTCACGTCGCGCGTCTGGGCGCCGTCGCCGAGCACCGTGAAGGGCGCCTCCGCGAGGGCGGACGCCGATCGCGCGGGCGAAGGCCATGTCCGGGCGCTGGCGCGGGCCGTAGACCGTGAAGAGGCGCAGGGTGACGGCGTCGAGGCCGCGGCCGGCGTAGGCGGCCACGAGCGACTCGCAGGCCAGCTTGGTGACGCCGTAGGGGGAGATCGGGCGCGGCGGTGCCGTCTCCGGAGTGGGGTGGAGTGCCGCGTCGCCGTACACCGACGACGAGGAGGTCCACACCAGGCGCGCGCCGGCCGCCGCGGCGGCCTCGGCCACCCGCTGCGTGCCCACGAGGTTGTCGCGCGCGTAGAGCGCGAAGCCCTCGCCCCAGCTGCCGCGCACGCCGGGCTGGGCGGCGAGGTGGAAGACGCCCGCGGCCCCGTCCACGGCGTCGTCGAGGTCCATCGCGCAGAGGTCGCCCTCGACCATGCGGAAGCCCGGCTCGGCGAGCGCGCCGGCGAGGTTCGCCTCCTTCATCCCCCGCGGGTAGTGGTCCGAGAAGCGGTCGACGCCGACCACCTCGTCGCCGCGCGCGAGCAGGGCGTCGACGAGGTGCGATCCGACGAAGCCGGCGCAGCCGGTGACCACGAAGCGGGCCATCGCGCAAACGCTACCCGGGCTGCCGGCCGGGTGGACCACGGGCGCTCGGCCGGGTGGACCGCGCCTCGCTACGCCCCGATGTGCGGGTCCGGGGAGAGCTCGATCCGCACGGTGGTCCCCATCCGGCCCGAGCTGATCGAGACCGCGTCGGTCAGCTGGCGCGTGATCCAGAGGCCCCGTCCGCGCTGGCCGTAGGGGGTGGGGGGATGGGCGCTCCAGACGCGCTGGCGGTCGAACCCGCGGCCGACATCGGAGACCTCGACCACGATCCGTCCGTCGACCCACGCCTCGACGACGATCGGCGCGCGCCCGTGCTCCTGGGCGTTCGCGATCACCTCGTCGAGCGCGAGCACGAGGTCGCCCGCCCGGTCGCCGAACCCGTGTCGGGACGCGAGCGCGTCCACGTCGGCGCGCACCTGCGCGATCTCAGCGGGATCGGTCCCCAGCGCGGCCCTGTAGTGCGTCTTGTTCTCCACCCCTGCCTGCGCCTCGTGATGGACGGCGCGGATCCGTCCGCGACAGCAGGTGAGAGCGTAACGATCCGGCTCGGGCGGAGGGGCCAGCCGAACGGAGGGATGGCCACTCAACTATCCGGGGGCACGGCCGATGACAGGGGCGTGCCGGAGGTTCTCTCCCAGAGCGAGATCGATGCGCTCCTGACCGCCATGTCAACCGGTGAGGTTGACCCGGTCGCCATGCGCGAGGACCTGGCCGAGCCGCAGGTCCGCTCGTTCGACTTCCTGCGGCCCAGCAAGTTCTCGAAGGACCAGCTGCGCACCATCGAGCTGCTCCACGAGGTCTTCTGCCGCGCCGTCCAGACCCAGCTCTCGGGGTCCCTGCGGGCGATGGTGGACGTCGAGGTCGTGAGCGCCGACCAGCTCAGCTACGGCGAGTTCGTCAACTCGATGCCGGCCCCGAGCCTGATCACGATCGTCACGATGGAGCCCCTCGAGGGCAACGCGGTCGTCGAGATCAGCCTGCCGCTCGTCTTCTCGATCATCGACCGCCTGGCGGGGGGCCCCGGCACCCAGCGCCCCAAGCCGCGCGAGCTGACCGAGATCGAGCTGGCCCTGGTCCAGAACGTGACCGAGACGATCCTCGGCGGCTTCACCGAGGCGTGGGCGAGCGTCATCCCGCTGCGCTTCCGGCGCGTCGGAGTGGAGATGAACCCACAGTTCGCGCAGGTCGTGGCGCCCTCCGAGATGGTCGTGCTGATCACCTTCGAGGTCCACATCGGCGCGGCCACCGGCACGGTCTCGCTCTGCGTCCCCTACGTCGTGCTCGAGCCGGCGATGGACAAGCTCACGGCCCAGAGCTACTTCTCGAACCTGACCGAGGCCTCGTCGCCCGAGCTGCAGGAGGACATCGCGTCCCACCTCGGCGGCGTGAGGGTGCCGCTCACGGTCGAGCTCGGCAACGCCCGGCTCAACGTCGGCGACCTCCTGGCGCTCGCGCCGGGCGACGTCATCCCGCTGTCCGTCGCGCCCGGATCCGACGCCGTCGTGCGCGTCGGCGAGCGCAACGCCTTCCACGCCCAGCCCGGCACGCGCGGCCGCAACGCCGCCGTGCAGATCACCAGCGTGATCGAGGACCTCGAAAGGACCATCGCATGAGCGGAGGAGAGAGCCTCTCCCAGGAGGACATCGACGCGCTCGTGAACGGGGGCGTGACCTCCGCGCCGGCCGAGGAGCCGGTCACCGAGGCCGAGGCCCCGGTCGAGGCCGAGGTCGAGGCCGAGGTCGCCGACGCGCCTCTCGCGTCCGCCGACGAGGGGATCACCGACGTCGAGCGCGACACGGTCGGCGAGATCGGCAACATCTGCATGTCGAGCGCCGCGACGGCCCTCAGCGCCCTGCTCTCGCGCCCGGTGCAGATCACAACGCCGACGGTCGACCTGATCGACGAGGACGCGGTGCGCCGGGACTTCGCCGGGCCGGCCGTGCTCGTGATCATCGAGTACACCGAGGGCCTCGACGGCCGCAACGTCTTCCTGCTGTCCACGCGCGACGCCTCCGTGGTCGCCGACCTGATGATGGGCGGCGAGGGCGCGGCCTCGGACGAGATCGGCGAGCTGCACGCCTCCGCGGTGGGCGAGGCGATGAACCAGATGATGGGCAGCGCCGCGACGGCGATGGCCGAGATGATGGGCCACCGCATCGACATCTCCGCCCCCCAGGTCCACATGCTGGACCTGCGCGACGAGGCCTTCGGCGGCACCCTGGGCTTCGAGGGGGCGCTCGTGCGCACCTCGTTCCAGCTCACGGTCGGCGACCTGCTCGACACCACGCTGATGCAGCTGATGCCGATCGGCTTCGCGCGCTCGCTGGTGGAGGGGCTGATCCAGCCCGCCGCGCCCGCGCCGCCGGCCGGGCCCGCCCCCGCGCCGGCCCCGGCCGACGCCGCCGTCGCGGCCGTGGCCCCCGCGCCCGAGCCGGCCGAGGACGACCGCCACCTGCACTCGGTGCCGGTCCCCGTGGCCCAGCCGGTCACCTTCCCGACCCTCGACGACGTGCCGTCGTCGCCCGGCGGCAGCGACATCAGCATGCTGCTCGACGTGCCGCTCCAGGTCACGGTCGAGCTGGGCCGCGCCTCGCTGCGCATCCGCGACGTGCTCGAGCTCGTCCCCGGCTCCATCGTCGAGCTCGACAAGCTTGCCGGCGGCCCGGTCGACGTGCTGGTCAACGGCAAGCAGATCGCCCGCGGCGAGGTCGTCGTGATCGACGAGGAGTTCGGGGTGCGCATCACCGACGTCGCGAGCCAGGCCAAGCGCCTGCGCGGCCTCGCGGCCGAGGGCGCGTGAGGCGACCTGCGGGTCAAGTCGCGCCCCCCGCGGACCGATATCGCAACCGGCCCGGTGAGTCGCCGATAGCCGTCTGAGTCACCCGCGCCGGCCCGCCGGCGCACCCCACGCCATGGTCACCCATCCCCCGACCAGGCACGGATCGCCCTCCACCCCTCGGCGCCGGATGCGCCCCTCGCTCCCGCGGATCGCCGCGGCGGGGCGGGCCCTCGTCATCCTCGGCGTCCTCGCGGCCACCGCCCTCGCCACCGGCGCGGTCCCGGCGCTCGGCGCGACGACGACCACGACCACCAAGAAGGTGGACCCCGAGTCGCTGCCGATCCCCGAGGGCTCCTCCTCGCCGGCCGGCCTGTCGGGCGGCGCGGGCGGCACGCTGCTGCGCCTGGGCCTCGGCCTGGTCGTCGTGGTCGGCCTGATCGCGGCCGTCTGGTTCGTCATGAAGCGCATCCAGCGCTCGCGCTACCCGGCCCTCGACGAGCGCGGCGGCTCGTCGATCATCGACGTCGTCGCGACCACCTCGCTCGGCCCCAACCGCACGCTGCACCTGGTGCGCATCGGCGAGGAGATGGTCCTGGTCGGCGCCACCGACCACAGCGTCAACGCGGTCGCCCGCATCGGGGCCGAGGACGCCGCCGGCGTCACCGAGGTCGCGCCGCCCGGGCCCGGCTACGCCCGCCACTCCGCCGCCGCGTCCGCGACGATGGACGACAGGGAGCGCGCCGTCGCCACCGCGACAGGCGCCCCCGGCCGACGCCACCCTGGTCGAGCGCCTGCGCGCCATGACCACGCGCCGCCCGTGAGCACGCTCCCCGCGTCGGTCCCGGGGCCGCTGCCGACGCTGCGCGAGCGCATCGTCGCCGCCATGCCGCCGCCCGCGCGCACGCGCCGGCGCCGCTGGCTGCGCCGCGGCTTCCTGCTCTCGCCGCTGGTCATGGCGCTGGCCTGCATCGCCTGGCCGGCGATCGCGTCGGCCGCCCCGGCCGGGATCAACCTGAACCTCAACGGCAAGGACGGCGAGGTCTCGACCTCGCTTCAGCTCCTCGCCCTGCTCACGGTGCTGAGCCTCGCCCCGTCGATCCTGATCATGATGACCAGCTTCACCCGGATCATCATCGTGCTCGGCTTCGTGCGGAACGCGCTGGGCACGCCGTCGATGCCCCCCAACCAGGTGCTGGTGGGCATCTCTCTGTTCCTCAGCCTGTTCGTGATGGCGCCGACCTTCACACAGATCAACGACCAGGCCCTGCAGCCGCTGATGGACAAGAAGATCGACGAGAAGACGGCCCTCCACCGCGCCGAGGAGCCGATCCGCGAGTTCATGTTCAAGCAGGTGGACCAGAAGGACCTGGCGCTCTTCACCGAGCTCTCGAAGCAGCCGCGCCCGAAGACCCGCGCCGACGTCCCCACGACGGTCCTGATCCCGGCCTACGTCCTCTCCGAGCTGAAGACGGCCTTCGAGATCGGCTTCCTGATCCTGATCCCGTTCCTCGTCATCGACATGGTGATCGCGTTGACCGTCATGAGCATGGGCATGGTGATGCTGCCCCCGGTCGTGATCTCACTGCCGTTCAAGATCCTGCTGTTCGTGCTGGTGGACGGCTGGCACCTGGTGTCCGAGTCCCTCGTCCAGGGGTTCATGACATGACCCCCGGAGCGGAGCGCTGATGGACCAGGGCCAGATCATGGAGATCGGCGCGCGCACCATGTGGGTGACGCTGCAGATCTCGCTGCCGGTGCTGGGCGTGAGCCTTGTCGTCGGCCTGCTCGTGTCGATCTTCCAGGCCGTGACGCAGCTCCAGGAGCCGACGCTCACGTTCATCCCCAAGATCCTCGCCGTGGTCGTCGTGATCGTGGTCGCGGGGCCGTGGATGATGAACACGATGCTCGGCTTCACGATCGAGCTCTGGAGCGGCATCCCCGCCATCGGCTCCAACCACTGAGGGCGCCGGCGTGGACCAGATCCTCGCCCAGATCGCGCCCCAGGCCGCGCTCTTCATGCTCATCGCCACGCGCCTGTCGGCGATGCTCGTGGTGGCGCCCGTCTTCAGCTCGAAGATGATCCCGGCCCGCGTCAAGGCGGGCCTCGTGATCATCATCAGCTACATCACGCTGCCGATCGTCGCGGCGGAGGGCGGGACGATGCCGGCGGGGATCGTCGGCTTCGCGACCCTGGCCGTGAAGGAGGCCGTCATCGGGTTCGCCTTCGGCCTGGTCGCCCAGTTCCTGTTCGCGGCCATCCAGACCGCGGGCGCCTTCCTCGACGTGACGGCCGGCTTCGCCATCTCGCAGGCCTTCGACCCGACCACGAACTCGAGCATCTCGATCCTCGGCCGCTGGTACAACATGCTCGCCGTGACGTCGTTCCTGGCGCTCGGCGGCCACCAGCTGCTGGTGGCCGGGGTGGTCCGCAGCTTCACGCTCGCGCCGCCGCTCGCGAACCCGGACCTGCACGCCGTGATCGCCGGCGTCCTCAACCGCGCCGACGACATCCTGCTCGTGGTCGTCGAGGTGGGCGCGCCGATCATCGGCGCCCTGCTGATCACCGACGTGACGCTCGGCATCATCTCCCGCTCGGTGCCGCAGATGAACGTCTTCGTCGTCGGCCTGCCGCTCAAGATCATCGTGGCGCTGGCCGGGAGCGCGATCCTGCTGCCGGCGATGATCTCGCTGACCAACGGGCTCTTCTCCCAGATGTTCATCGACCTCTCCCACATCATGCGGGCGGCCGGGGGCGGCTAGGGGGCGGTGACACAGGGCCACCGATGTTCTGGTGTTCGGTTAACCTAACGCGCGTTTCCGTTAGAGCCGAAGTCACCGGAGGTCCCATGCGCCGCCCCGCCCTGATCGCCCTGATGGTGTCCGCCCCGCTCGCGCTGGCCCTCGCCGGCTGCGGGGACGACGGAGCCGCCGTGCGCAGCAGGCCGGCTCCGTCCACCACCGCGCTCAGCGGATCGGGCTCGGGTCTCGCCCCCGACGACACGGCCGAGGTGACCTCGTCGAACCCGCTCGTCCAGACGGCGGTGGACGAGTACGAGGCCTACGTCCGGGATCAGGTGCGCGAGCTGCGCACGCGCGCCACCGTCCTCACCGACGCAGTGCGCGCGGGTGACCTGGCGGCGGCGCACGCGGCCTACGCCCCGAGCCGCGTGCCGTGGGAGACCATCGAGCCGATCGCCGGGCTGGTCGGCGCCACCGACGCCGTCGTGGACTCCCGCGTGGACGACTTCGCGGGCCCCTCGGACCCGGACTTCACCGGGTGGCACCGCCTCGAGTACCTGCTGTGGGAGAAGGACACCACCGCCGGTGGTGCGGCGTTCGCCACGCGCCTCGACCGCGACCTGGGCGTTCTGCAGGCCGGCGTGAACGGCCTCCAGATCCCGCCGCCCGCGATGGCGAAGGGCGCGGCCGAGCTCATCGAGGAGGTCTCGGCCGGGAAGATCACCGGCGAGGAGGACCGCTACTCCAAGACGGATCTCTGGGACTTCGCCGCGAACGTCGAAGGTTCGCGCAGGGTCGTCGAGCTCCTCACGCCGGCGCTGGAGGAGGCCGATCCTGACCTCCTGGCGCGCCTGCAGGACGGCTTCGCGGCCCTCGACGCGAGCCTCGCGCCGCTGCGCCGCGGCGCGGGCTACGTGCGGTTCTGCCTGCCCGACGGCGCGTCCCCGTCGCCGGAGCTCTGCCCCCGTCCGACCGTGACCGCCGCCCGGATCGACCGCATGAAGGGCCGGCTGGCCGCGCTGTCGGAGGACCTGGCCCTGGTGCCGGGCGCCCTCGACCTCTCGTAGGGCGATGACGCCACCGGCCATCTCACGGCGCGCCTTCCTCGCGGGCGCGGGGGGCCTCGCGATCGGCGCGAGCGCGGGCGCGCTCGCTGCCGGGGCCCGCGAGGGCGCCCCCGACCCCGACGCTCCGCCGCTCGCCTTCATACCGTTCCACGGCCCCCCCAGGCCGGCATCACCTCCCAGCCGTCGCCCTCGATCGGCCTGATGGCGGCCTTCACCGTCGTGGCGCCGGACCGCGCGGGGCTGCGGCGCATGCTCGAGGACCTGACCGACGAGATCGACGGGCTGATGTCCGGCCGGCCACCGGAGGCGCGCGACCCCGCCTACCCGCCGGCCGACTCCGGCATGCTCGGGCCCGAGCCCGCGCCCGACAACCTGGCCGTCGTCGTGAGCGTCGGCGCCTCGCTCTTCGACGGTCGCTTCGGCCTCGCCGACCGGCGGCCGCGCGAGCTGGTCCGGATGCCGTTCATGGCCAACGACCGGCTCGACCCGGCCCGCAGCCACGGCGACCTGCTGCTGACCGTGCAGGCCGAGCACGCCGACACGGTCGTCTTCGCCCTGCGCCAGCTGATGCGCCGCACCCGCGCGAGCCTGACCCTGAAGTGGGTCGTCGACGGCTTCAACCGGCGCTCGGCGGCGGGCGCCCGCTCGACCGGGTCGCCGCGCAACTTCCTGGGGTTCCTGGACGGCACGGCCAACATCGCGACCGACGCGGAGCTGCTCGCGCGCCACGTCTGGACCGCGGCGGGGGACGGCGAGCCGGCGTGGACGGCGGGCGGCTCGTACCACGTCGCCCGCGTCATCCGGATGCTCGTCGAGATGTGGGACCGCACGTCGCTGGCCGAGCAGGAGGCCGTCATCGGCCGGCACAAGGCCAGCGGGGCGCCGCTCGGCGCGGCCCACGAGACCGACGTGCCCGACTACGCCTCCGACCCGGACGGGACGCGCATCCCCCTCGACGCCCACATACGCCTGGCCAACCCGCGCACGCCGGCGACCGAGCGCAACCTGATCCTGCGCCGCGGCTTCTCCTACAGCCGCGGCTACGACGGCGCGGGGCAGCTCGACCAGGGCCTCGCCTTCGTCAGCTACCAGCGCAGCCTGGCCGACGGGTTCCTCGCGGTGCAGGGGCGGCTGAACGGCGAGCCGCTCGAGGAATACGTGCGCGCCGAGGGCGGCGGGTTCTTCTTCGCGCTGCCGGGCGTGCCGGCGCCGGGGGGCGTCCTGGGGGACGGGCTGCTCGCCTGAGCCTCCTCGAGGATTCCTTGAGGCTGGGCGATCTCTCCCCCGGTCGAGCCGAGTGGCCGCTCGCCGGCGCGGAGCCGGGGGAGGCCCGCCCGGCCTAACGCCCCGTCGCCGCGTGCCGATATACGGAACAGCGGCCGGACGGCCGGGGCCGGCGACGACGGAAGAGGACGACATGAGCACGGCGACCGAGGCGTCCGCGACGCAGCAGCTGGTGATGTTCAGCCTCGCTGACGAGGACTACGGCATCACCATCACCCGCGTGCAGGAGATCATCCAGTACGCGCCCCCCCGGCCGATGCCGGGCAGCTCGCGCGACGTGGAGGGCGTCATCAACCTGCGGGGCCGGCTCATCCCGGTCGTCAACCTGCGTGTGCGGCTCGGCCTGGACGGCGCGATCCCCGAGGGCGCGAAGGTCGTCATCACCGAGCTCGGGGACGCGAGCGTCGGCCTGGTCGTGGACGAGGTGCGCGAGGTGATGACCATCGACGTCGACGCCACCGAGGCGCCGCCCGGAGGGGACCCTGGTCGGGTCCCACGACGCGATCGAGTCGATCGCCAAGGTGGGCGACCGGATCCTGGTGATCCTGGACCCGGTGCGCCTCCTGGCCTAGGCCGCGACGACCTGCGGGTCGCCCGTCGCCGTCCCGGCGGCGGGACGCCGCAGGTTGCGGTGGGCCCACCAGCAGGAGACGCCGATCAGCTCGGCCAGCTGCTGCACCAGGTAGAGGCGCGTCGACTGCAGCACCTGCACGTCGAGCGCGCCGGCCTGGACGTTGACCGTCGCGGTGACGGCCAGCTCGCCGATGCGGGGCAGGCTCTTGCCGACGCCCTGGCCGGGCAGCAGGCCGCCGCGGCGGACGTTGACGGCGCCGACGTTGGAGATGGAGCCGAGCGCCGCGTCCACGGCCACGATGAGGGGCCGCGGCCCGGGGGCCTCCATCACGGGGAGCAGGCGCTCCTCCAGGTTGAGGGCGTGCAGCGGCTCCTCGAGGGTGCCGATCACGCCGGCCGGGTCGTAGCCCAGCCTGAGCAGCCGCTGGCCCACGAGGGGGCCGAGCGCGTCGCCGGTCGAGCGGTCCGTGCCGATGCAGGCGAACGCCACCGGGCGCGCCGAGGCCCCGAGCAGGCCGAGCTCGCGCTCGAGCATGCCGGAGAGGGTGACGAGGCCCGCCGGGTCATCGATTCGCACTTCGGACGGAGCCACCATCTGTCTCCCCTTCGTCGCCCCCGGCCACCGGGGTGCGAGGCAGCGTATGGCCGGGCCGGGCGCCCCGGGGCCACCCATACGGCCAGTCGCCGGACGGCCGGAGGTCCAAGGCGAACTGGCCGCGCGCCCCTCGCCGCGCAGGCTCAATTCGCCGGCGGGAGCGCCGATGACCCGTGGGAGGCCGCCATCTCCCGACGCGGCCGACGGCCCGGAGGGGCATGGGTGATCACGGTCGAGCACGGCGACGAGGCGCACGCACCGGCTCCCGGTGGCGACCCAGCGTTGGAGGTAACGGTGATGGGCGGGGGCCGCGCGGCCATGCTCTCCGTCACAGCGCCCGGCGCGCCGCGGGCCGCCGAGGAGGAGCTCGAGCGCGCCGCGCTCGACGCCCTGCTCACGGCCGGCGTGGTCCACGGGCTCGACCGCGCCCACGTGGCCGAGGTGGTGGCCGCGCGCGACGGCGCGCCCCACGCGGTGGCGCGGGCCACCCTGCCGACGGCGCCCGTGGACGGCGTCCTGGATCTCACCTTCGCCGATGAGCTGCGCCACGACCCGCTGCACACGGTGCCGGCCGGCACGCTGCTGGCCCGCTGCACCCCCGCCCGCGCAGGCGAGCCGGGCATGGCCGTGACCGGCGAGCCCCTGGCCGCCGCCCGCGCCGCGCACGCCCACCCTGCGCGCCGGCGACGGCGCCGAGGAGGCGCGGGTGGCCGGCGGCACCACGGTGGTGCGCGCGCTGATCGACGGCCGTCCGACGGTCGACGGCGATCGCGTGGGGGTCGAGGGCGTCATCCGCCTTCCGGCCCTGGCGCCGCAGGCCGGCCCGCTGCGCATCTTCGGCTCGCTGGAGGTGGGCGCCGACCTGCCCGAGGGCGTGACGCATCTCTGCCACCGGCGATCTGCGCGTGGCCGGCGACGTCTCCCGCGCCCGCATCGAGACCGGCGGCGACGTCGTGGTCTCGGGCTCGTGCCTGCACTCGGAGATCCGCGCCGGAGCGCTCGGCAAGGTGCACCGCACGCTGCTCGGCCTGCTCGGCGACGCCGACGTCGACCTGGCGTCGGCGTGCTCGATGGCCGACCAGCTCGTCGTGACCGCCGCGGCCGCCGGCCGCCGGCTCTCCGAGCGCGAAGCCCTGCGCGTCGTCCTCCCGAGCCGCTATCCCGCGCTCGCGCACTCCGTATCGGAGGCCGCCCACGCCCTGTGCGCGCCGGGCGCCGAGGTGGAGGAGCGGGTGGCGGACGCCGTGTGCGGCATCGCCGAGGCGCTCGAGGCGCTGGAGCGCGAGGAGCACGTGACCGGCGAGCGGATCGCCGCCGCCGCGCACGCCCTGGGCCGCGCCCTGCAGCTGATGCGCGCGACCTGCGGGCGCACCTCGGGGGTCGAGGCGGCCTACATGCAGGCCTGCCGGGTGGACGTGCGCGGGAGCCTCGTGCTGACCGGCGCCGGCACCTACAACGTGGACGCGAGCGTGGGGGAGGACCTGCGCGCCCTCGGCGCCGGCGCCACCGTGCGCGGCGGCACCCTGCACGTGGGCGGGCGTCTGCTGACCACCGAGCTCGGCGCCCCCGGCGGGGCGCCCGTGAAGATCGTGCTGGAGGGCGCCGGCGGCGGCGAGCGGCTGCGCGCCGGGGTGGCCCACCCGGGCGTCGAGGTGGTCTGCGGCACCCGCCGGATGGCGATCGAGACGACGGCGCTCAACCTTTCGGTCGGAATTGACGAAGAGAACCGCGTGGTGAGCTCCGAGCACGGACTCGGATAGCCGGCGGCCGCACCCCGGATGGGTGCGGGAGGACGGAGTCACGGACGGCGCGCGTGAGACGGGCGTCGCATGGCCGGCTCGGCTGGAGATCGCACAGAGAAGGCCACACCCAAGCGCCGCGACGAGTCGCGCAAGCGCGGCCAGGTCGCGCGCTCGCGCGAGATCAACACGGGCCTCGGCCTGCTCGCGACGTTCGGGATGCTCTCCTTCATGGGCGCGTGGCTCCTCACGGGCCTGATCCGCGTGATGGCCGGCTCGCTGAGCGGCTCCGGCACCGCCCGCGACATCACCCCGGCCGAGGGCTGGCGCCTGATGAGCGACGCCGGCTTCGACACGCTGCGCCTCACGGCGCCGTTCGCCATCGCGGGCGTCGTGGTCGGCGTCATCGCGTCGGCGATCCAGGTGAAGCCGGGCATCAACACCGAGATCCTGAAGCCGCGCTTCTCGGTGCTGAACCCGATCTCCGGCGTGAAGCGCCTCTTCTCGACGCGCTCCGTGGTGAGCGTGGTCAAGGACCTGATCAAGGTCGGGGCCACCGGCGCCGTCGCCTACATCGTGCTGAAGGGGGCCATCCCCGACCTGACGGGCCTGATGGGCGCGAGCCCGGGCCTGGCGATCGTCGTCGTCGGCCGCCTGGTGCTGAAGATCGGCTTCTCGATCACGGCCATCTACGTCGTGATCGCGGTCGCCGACTTCATGTACGAGCGCTGGCAGCACGAGAAGGACCTGCGCATGACCCGCGACGAGGTGCGCCGCGAGGCCAAGGAGGCCGACGTCAACCCGGAGGTGAAGGGCCAGCTCAAGCGCCGCCAGCGCGAGATGGCCGTGCGCCGGATGATGTCCGCGGTCCCCGACGCCGACGTCGTCATCACCAACCCGACCCACTTCGCCGTCGCCCTGCGCTACGCGCGCAACCTGCCGGCGCCGCAGGTCGTGGCCAAGGGCGCCGACAACGTCGCCTTCCGCATCATCGCCCTGGCCCGCGAGAGCGGCGTCAGCGTCGTCCAGAGCCCGCCGCTCGCCCGCAGCATCTACGCCGCGGCCGAGGTGGGCCAGTACATCCCGGCCGACGCCTTCGGCGCCGTCGCGGAGATCCTCGCCCACGTGTACCGCGCCACCGGGCGCGAGCCGGCGGCCGCATGAGCACCGCCATCGCCGTGCCGCGCCCGCCGCAGCGCAACATGATCACGCGCCTGCTGGACAACAGCGACGTCGCGATCGCCGTCGTGGTGGTCGGGATCGTCGTGATGATGATCATCCCGCTGCCGCCGTTCCTGCTGGACATCCTGCTGACGGCGAACATCTCGGCGGCGCTCGCGATCGTCCTGGCGACGCTCTACACGACCGAGCCGCTCCAGTTCTCGGTGTTCCCGTCGCTGCTGCTGGTGGCGACCCTCTTCCGTCTCGCGCTCAACATCTCGGGCACCCGGCTGATCCTGCTCCACGGCGAGGCCGGCGAGGTCATCTCCTCGTTCGGCCGCTTCGTGGTGGGCGGCAACGTGGTCGTCGGCCTGATCGTCTTCGTGATCCTGGTCGTGATCCAGTTCGTCGTGATCACCAACGGCGCCGGGCGCGTCGCCGAGGTCGCCGCCCGCTTCACCCTCGACGCCATGCCCGGCAAGCAGATGGCGATCGACGCCGACCTGAACGCCGGCGTCATCACCGACGAGGAGGCCAAGAAGCGCCGCGAGTCGATCGCCAAGGAGGCCGACTTCTACGGCGCGATGGACGGCGCCTCGAAGTTCGTCAAGGGCGACGCGATCGCCGCGGTCATCATCGTGATGATCAACCTGCTCGGCGGCCTCGCGATCGGCGTCTTCCAGCAGGGCATGGGCTTCTCCGAGGCCGTCCAGCACTTCTCGCTGCTCACCGTGGGCGAGGGCCTCGTCAACCAGATCCCGGCGCTGCTCATCTCCACGGCGACCGGCATCATCGTCACCCGCTCGGTGGGCGAGTCGAACCTCGGCCAGGACCTCACCCGCCAGCTCACCAACCAGCCCCGCGCCCTGTTCCTGGCCGGACTGGTGGCGTTCTCGATGGGGTTCGTGCCCGGCCTGCCGAAGCTGCCGTTCTTCCTGATCGGCGGCATGGTGCTGCTGGTCGCGATGACGTTGAAGCGCGGCGCCGCCCAAGAGGCCGAGGCCGCCGCGCACGAGGAGGCCACCGCCGTGGCCACCCGCCCCGCCGAGCCGGAGAACGTCGCCACCCTGCTGCCGCTCGACCCGCTCGAGCTCGAGATCGGGTACGGCCTGGTGCCGCTGGTCGACGCCGACGAGGGCGGCGACCTGCTCGGCCGCGTCGCGATGGTGCGCCGCCAGATGGCCACCGAGCTCGGCCTGTCGCTGGCGCCGATCCGCATCCGCGACAACATCCAGCTCGGCTCGCACGACTACGCCGTGAAGATCAAGGGCGTCGAGGTGGCGCGCTGGTCGCTGATGCCCGGCCAGTTGCTCGCCATGAACCCGGGCACGGCCGACGTGCCGCTCGACGGCATCCCCACCATCGAGCCGTCCTTCGGCCTGCCGGCCGTCTGGATCGGCGAGGCCCAGCGCGAGCAGGCCGAGATCTCCGGCTACACCGTCGTGGACCACACCTCGCTGGTGGTCACCCACCTCAGCGAGGTCATCCGCCGCAACGCCGCCGAGCTGCTCGGCCGCCAGGACGTCCGCGGGCTGCTCGACGCCCTCAAGGAGCGCTTCCCGGCGCCGGTGGACGAGCTGGTGCCCGACCTCATGACCGTCGGCGAGGTGCAGCGCGTGCTCCAGACGCTCCTCTCCGAGGCCGTGCCGGTGCGCGACCTGGTGACGATCCTGGAGACGCTCGGCGACAAGGCCAAGCTGACCAAGGACGTCCCGATCCTCGCCGAGTACTGCCGCCAGGCGCTCTCGCGCGCCATTTGCGGCCGCTTCGTGGACGAGACCGGGACGCTGCGCGCGATCACGCTCGACCCCGAGGTCGACCGCGAGGTGGCCGAGTCGGTGGCCCGCACCGAGGACGGCACCGCCGTGACCATGGACCCGGCCCGCGCGTCGGCCCTCATCGACACCCTCAAGGAGCAGACGGAGATGGCCCAGGCCATGGGCGCCGTGCCGGTGCTGCTCTGCTCGGGCGCCAGCCGCCGCCACGTCAAGGCGCTCACCGCCCACGCCATCCCGACCCTGACCGTGCTCTCGTACCACGAGATCCTGCCGTCCGTCCGCGTGGAGCCCATCGGGCTCGCCGCGCTCGTCTAGACCACCGAGGAGACCACCGCCGTGCAGATCAAGCAGTTCAGCGGAGCCACCATCGACGAGGTCCTCGCCCAGGTGCGCGCGGAGCTCGGCGAGGAGGCGGTCATCCTGAAGACCAAGCGCACCGTGAAGGGCGGCCTCGGCGGCTTCTTCGGCCGCGAGGGCATCGAGGTCACGGCGGCCGAGGGCCTGCCGGCCGGCGAGGGCGAGGCCGCCAACCGTGAGGCCGCCGCCTCGGTCGCCGCCCGCGAGGCCGGGGAGGCCGAGGAGGAGTTCGTCCCGAGCGCCTTCTCGCGCCACCTCGAGAGCCGCCTGGTCGCCGCCGAGGAGGTCGAGGCCGAGGCCGCGCAGGCCGCCCCCGCCGCGCCCCCCGCGTCGCCTGCCTCCGCCTACGCGCGCGCCGCGGCCCCGTTCTCGCCCGGCGACATGGAGCGCACCCAGGCGATCCTCGAGGCCGCCCGCGCCGCCGTGCGCGAGGCCCACGCCCACGCCGTGGAGAACCCCCCCGCGCTCGACGACCTGCTCGCCGCCCCGGCCACGCCGGCTCCGGCTCCGGCCCTCGCTCCGGTCGCCGAGGCCGCGCCGGCCCCCGTCGCCGCGCCCGCCCCGGTATCGGCACCGGCACCGGCACCGACCGCCCCCCCGGTCCAATTGGCCGACGCGTCGTCGGCCAATTGGCGCACCGCGCCCACCTGGACCCCCGAGCCCGCGTGGATGGCCCCCGTGGTGTCGCCGCCGGCGCCGGCGCCCGCGCCGCTGCCCGCCCTGGACGCCCCGGCCCGCGCCGCCGGTCCGCTCGACCCGGTCCGCGCCGAGCTGATGCGCGCCGGCGTGGACGCCCGCTACCTCGACCCGTTCCTCGACGGCTTCGCCCGTTCGGTGCTGCCGTTCCTGCCGGCGTCGGCCGACCTGCGCGAGGCGCTCAAGGAGCACCTCGTCACCTGCCTTCCCATCGTCCGCGACTGGAAGGCGCGCGCCGCCGGCCACATCGTCGCGTTCGTCGGCGGCAGCGGCGTCGGCAAGACCAGCGTCGCCGCCGGGCTCGCCTCGCGCTACCGCGCGGCGGGCATGTCGGTCGCCGTGATCGCGGCCGGCCCGGGCGCGCACGACGCCATCGCGGGCCACTCCCGGCGCCTCGACATCCCGCTCTTCCACGCTCCGGACGGCGAGGCCCTCGCCACCGTGTGCGCCACGCTGCGCGACCGGGACATGATCGTGATCGACACCGAGGGCCGTTCGCACCAGAGCCTCGAGGAGATCGAGGAGCTGGCCGCGCTGCTGCGCCCGGCGAAGGCCGACGAGGTGCACCTGGTGCTGCCGGCCGCCACCCCGGTGGCCGACCTCGGCGACGCCCAGCGGCGCTTCCGGATGGTCGGCATCAACCGCCTGACGATGACCAAGCTCGACGAGACGCGCTTCCACGGCAACCTCCTGAACGTGCCGCTGCGGATGGGCAAGCCCCTGGGCTTCGTCTCCGCCGGCACGGTCGTCTCCGAGGCCCTCTCTCCGGCCGACGCCCGCCGCGTCGCGCAGCTGCTCCTGCCGTGACGCCCGCGACGCCCGCCGTGCCCGAGGTGGCGCCCTACCCCGACCGGGGAGCCCGCGTGCTGCTCGACGGCCTTCCGGGCGGCCCCTGGACGACGATCGTCGAGGCGCTCGCCGGGCAGGAGCTGACGCTGGACGCGCCGCGCCTGGGCGGGCGCCTGGTGCCGCTCCCGCTGCGCCGCCGCTTCACCGTGGCCTACACCCTGCGCGAGGTGCCCTGCGAGGTCGACGCCGAGCTCGTCGTCGGCCCCGGCCCCGGCGGGGCCGGCGGCTACGTCGCCCACCTGCTCGGCGAGGGCCGCCGCCTGCAGCGCCGCGGCGCGGTGCGCGTGCCGGTCCACCTCATCGCCCGGGCGAGCCTCGGCGACGACCGCGACGGCGCGTCGATCGGCGCGGTCACCGAGAACCTGTCGGCCGGCGGCGCGCTGCTGCGCGTGGCCCGGGCGGTCGAGGCGGGCCGCCCGCTGACCACCCGGGTGCTCTGCGGCGGCGAGGCGGGCGCGATCGACGTCGCCGGCCGGGTGGTGCGCTGCGACCGCGTCGGCTCCGGCGAGCGGCCCTTCCGCGTGGCGATCGCCTTCCTCGACATGCCGCGCGGCGTCGAGGACCGCCTGGTGCGGTTCGTCTTCGAGCGCCAGCGCGAGCTGCGCCGCCGTGACCACGGCGCCGCCTGATGGCCGCCACGAAGGCCAAGGGCAACACGAAGGGCGCAGCGGCCGCCGGCCCGATGGACGCGTGGATCTCCCGCGCGCGCGGCATCGGCGCGATCCTCGGCTTCCTCATCGCGTTCCAGGTCTGCCGCGGCCAGGGCTTCGCGACATCCGACGCGATCCTGCGGGGGCTCGGCGGCGCCGTCGTCTTGTCGCTGGTCGCGTGGTGGTCGGCGCTGCTGGTGATCCAGGCGCTGATGCGCAGCGCGGCCGCCCAGACGCACCGCGAGGCCCAGCTCGCCGCGGCGCAGGCCGCCGTGGCGGCGCAGGAGGCGGACGCGTCGTTCGGGCGCCGCCCCTCCGAGACGGGTGACGGCTCGTGACCGGCATCGCCGACCGCGTCGCGGCGCCGGCCCCGCCGCCGGCCACCACCCCGCCGCCGGTCGCGCGCCGCTCGCCCGGCGAGGCCGAGCCGCGCGACGCGGACCCCGGGGCGCAGGCGGCGCACCGGCCGATGCGGCCGCGCGGCGCCTACGGCGCGGCCGCTCCCGACCCCAGCGGACGCAGCGGAGGGCTGATCGATGTCTTCGCGTGAGCTCGCGCCGCACCGGCCCGGCTACCTCGTGGTCCAGGCCGACGAGCGCGGCACCTACGTCGGCGGCCTGATGGTCACCGACACCTCGGGCCTGCCGGTCGACTTCCGCTTCACCGACCCGGTGACGCCCACCCGGCTGCAGCGGGCGCTCTACGGCGGAGTCCTCGACCGCTACCTGCGCAGCGAGGTCGTCCTGCGGACGCTCTTCGACGCGCTGGAGCAGCCGCCGAGCCTCCTGATCGTCGACGACGCCACGCTGCTCGACGAGCCGATCGACCTCTGCCCGCTGGCCTTCGTCGGCCCCTCGGGGTCCGACGCGATCGGCCCGCCGGGGACGCGCAGCGTCAGCGGCCAGGGCGCCAACACGCTCCTGCTGCAGGTGAGCGGCGCCGGCCACCCGCTGCGCGTGACGCTGCCCGCCGCCTCGGAGCACGAGCCGCTCGTCGTGGAGACGCTCCTCGCGCTGGCCGAGCGGATGGACGTGCTGGAGCCGCTCGAGCGGGTGCGCGACGCGCTGTCGGTGATCGTCGCGGAGGGAGCCGTCACCTGAGCGCGCGGGCCTCGTCGCCCGTCGAGGAGATCCGGCGGCTGGTGGCGCGCCTCGGCGCGTCGAGCTCCGCCCACACGGTCCCGCCGATCGGCACGGCCGCGCACGCGCCCGAGCAGCCGACCCCGGCGGTCCTCGCGCCGTCGCTGGCCCCCGGCGTGGACGTCCGCGCCAGCCCGCCGCCCGCCACCGGGGCGCGCCGCTGCGGGCCGGAGGCCCTCGCCACCACCACCCGCGTCGCCGACGTCGCCCCGCCCGCGCCGGCCGCCGGCCGCGTCGCCGCCGCGCTGGTCGTCACGCCGCGCGCCGCGACGCCTCTGCCGCGCCTGCGCGGGCACCGGCGTCGCCCGCTCGCGACCCCCCGCGCGCACGCGGTGCGCTCGGCAGGGGAGGGCGCCCGCCTGCGCACCGTCCGGCGCCCCCGCGTTCCGTGGCCCGAGCTCGGCCGCGAGCGGCTCGCCGCGGCGTGGTCGCGGGTGCAGGCCGAGCACGGCGCTGCGGGGGAGCTGCTGCTGGTGGGCGTCTACGGCCCCGTCCCGCTCGACGCCGTCACGGCCCTCGCGCTCGACGCCGACGGGCGCGCCGCGATGACCTTCGCCCGCCGCGCCGCGGCCGGCCGCCGGGGCGACGTGGCCCTCGCCCGGGTGGCCTCGACGGGGCGCCTGGTCCGCAGCGACATCCCGCACCCGCCCGGCGGGTGAGACGACCGCCCCCTCCGCTAGCATCGCCCGTCTCAGGCGAACGGCGGGCGACGGGGGAACGGATGATCAGCTGGCGATCGGCACTGGCCGCGGTGGCCGCCGCAGGGGTGGCGGGCCTCATGTCCGCGACGGCGCTCGCCCAGGATCCGGGCACCACGACGCCGGCCCCGGCCCTCGCGCCGGGCGTCATCGCGCCCGACGTCTCGATCGCCGACGTCGCCGTGGGCGGCCTCGACCAGGCGGCCGCCCGCCAGGCGGTCATCGCCAACCACGTCGTGCCGCGCCGCGCCCCCGTGCTCGTCACGTTCCGCGGGCGCAACCTGAAGATCGACGCGGTCAAGGTCGGCTACGTCGCGAAGGTGGACTACGCCGTCCAGGTCGCGCTGCTCTACGGCCGCAGCAAGACCGTCCCCGCCGAGGGCGTCACCGTCCCGCTCAAGGAGAAGGTCAACCGCAAGCGCCTGATGGCGGCGCTCGACGCGCGTGCGGCCACGTACGACGTGCCCGCGCGCGACGCGACGCTGCGCCTCAAGGGCGTCACCCCGGTCGTCACCAAGGCCCGCATCGGCATCGCGATCGACGTCGCGAAGTCGGCGACGTCCGTCGAGCACGCGATCCTCTTCCGCGACGTGCCGAAGGTCGCGCTCGCGACCAAGCGCCTGATCCCGTCCGTCACCTCGGTCGGGCCGGTCGTGATCGTGGACCGCGGCAACTTCCGCCTCACCTGGTGGAAGGCCGGCAAGAAGATCACGTTCCCGATCGCCGTCGGCTCGCCGGAGCACCCGACGCCGACCGGCGACTACCACGTCATCCAGAAGCAGACGAACCCGACCTGGTTCCCGCCCGACTCGCCGTGGGCCGCCGGCCTGGGACCGGTCCCGCCGGGCGTCAACAACCCGCTGGGCACCCGCTGGATGGGCACCTCGGCGCCCGGCATCGGGATGCACGGCACGCCGCAGTCCTGCTCCATCGGCTCCCGCGCGTCGCACGGCTGCATCCGCATGTACATCCACGACGCCGAGCGCCTCTACGACCTCGTGGACATCGGGACGCCGGTCTACATCCGCTGAGACGGCTGCACGCGGCGGGCTGTCGAGGCGGCTCCCTCACCTCGGTGTAACTCCTTCTTCCCTCCGGACCGCCTGAGGGAATACGGTCGCGGGGTCGCCGTCAGGGAAGGCCTCGCCGTGCCCGAACACCCGCCCATCGCTCCGCCATCAGCGCAGTGATCCGACCCGACGGCGGTGCTCGCGAGCCCGCGGGGCCGCCCGGCGCAGGACCCGGGCCGGCGGAGGGTGCACGGTGAGCGGGGGGCGCACGGCGAGGGTGGTGATCGTCGGAGCGGGCTTCGCGGGGCTCGGCTGCGCACGCGCCCTCGCGAAGCACGACGAGGTTCACGTCACCCTCATCGACCGCAACGACTACCACCAGTTCCAGCCGCTCCTCTATCAGGTGGCGACCTGTCAGCTCGCGCGGGCCGACGTCGCCTTCTCACTCCACGAGCTGTTCCACGCGCACCCGAACGTGGAGGTGGTGCTCGCCGAGGTGGAATCGGCCGACGCCGCCGCGCGGACGGTCACCGTCGGCGACGGGCGCAGCTTCGCGGGTGACGCCCTTGTGCTTGCCGCCGGCTCGCGCGCCCGGTTCTTCAAGACCCCCGGCGCCGCCGAGCACTCCTTCCCGCTCTACACGGTCGAGAACGCCGACAGGCTGCGCCGCCAGATCCTGGAGGTGTTCGACGCGGCGCATCGCGACCCGTCGCTCGTCGGCGAGGGCGCGCTGAGCTTCGTGGTCGTCGGAGCCGGGGCGACGGGAACGGAGATCGCGGGCGCCCTCTCCGAGATGATCACGCACACGATGCCCGTCGAGTACCCGGGCCTCGACGTCTCGGCTGCGAAGGTCGTGATCGTCGACCACGGCGACGCGGTGCTCGGCCCCTTCTCGCAGCACGCCCACGACTTCGCGTCGTCCGCGCTCGAGCGGCGCGGCGTGGAGATCCGGCTCGGGACCGGGGTCGAGGAGGTCGGCCCCGGGCATGTCGCGCTCTCTGACGGGTCGCGCATCCCCACCAGGACGGTGATCTGGGGCGGAGGCATCGCGCCGGCGCCGCTGGCCGCGGTCAGCGGGCTGGCGACCGGCCGGGGAGGTCGGGTCGACGTGGAGCCGGACCTGACCGTCGCGGGATACCCGGGGGTGTACGTGCTGGGGGACCTCGCCAACATCCCCGGCCCGGACGGGGCGCCCCTGCCGCAACTCGGATCCGTGGCGCTGCAGTCCGGCCGATGGGCGGCCGGGAACATCGTCGCGGGGATCGCGGGCAAGCGGGCGCAGGCCCTTCCGCTACAAGGACAAGGGGATCATGGCGATGATCGGCCACAATTCGGCCGTGGCGGAGGTCGGCAAGGGGCGCCACGAGGTCGATGGGACGGCCGCCTTCCTGATGTGGCTCGGGGTGCACGCGACGCTCATGACCGGGGTCCGGCCCAAGGTTGACGCGTTCGTGGACTGGGCCTGGGACTACTTCTCACCCGGGCGGGCCTCCCAGTCGCTCGACCGCACCGATGCCCCGCGGATCGAGTGGGGCGGAGAGTCGTCCACGCCGAGCACCGAGGAGGGCCCCCGTGCCTGAGCGATACGACGTGATCATCGTCGGAAGCGGTGCCGGCGGAGGGGCCCTCGCGCACACCCTCGCCCCCAGCGGCACGCGCATCCTCCTGCTCGAGCGCGGCGACTACCTGCCGCGGGAGATGGAGAACTGGAACGTCGCGGAGGTCTTCGAGAAGAACCGCTACGTCTCCGCGGAGACCTGGTACGACGCGGACGGCAGGGCGTTCCAGCCCCAGGTGCACTACTTCGTCGGCGGGGCGACCAAGCTGTACGGGCGGCCCTCTACCGGATGCGCCCCCAGGATCTCGGCGAGGTGCGGCACGTCACGGCGTTTCGCCGGCCTGGCCCATCACCTACGACGATCTCGAGCCCTACTACACCAGGGCCGAGTGGCTCTACCAGGTCCACGGCGAGCACGGCGAAGACCCCACCGAGGGCCACTGGAGCAGGCAGACCCCTTCCCGGCGGTCTCGCACGAGCCGCGGATCCAGCGGATCTCCGACGACCTCTACCGCCTGCTGTGCCGCATGCGGGTGCCCTGCGGCGTGGTGGCCCCCTCGCTCACCCCGGTGCGACCCGGCGACCGCATCAAGACCGACCGCCGCGATGACCGCCGACGTGTGCGCCTCTTCGGTCGGGCGCGTCGACCTTCTGCGTGCCACCGAGCCCCGAGCGGGATGGCCAGCGGGATCTGACGCGCTGCCGCGAGGACCTGCGCCGCGACCGCCAGAACGCCCGTCGCCGCGCTCGACCCAACGACACGCTCCTACCGCCTCGGCCTCAATTCTACTTCGACGGCGACACCACGAACTGGCCCATGCGCAACATCCAGACCTGGTGGCGCAAGTCCCAGCCGACATACCGCTGCCGAGCGCCCGGCGATGACCAGGCTCGCCCCGCGGCTCAGCCTCGAGGCAGTTCGCCGCCCTCGCTCATGGCTGACCACCGAGGACCTCCCGCTGCCGGAGAACCGCGTCACGGTCGACGGCTCGGGCTCCATCCACCTGGCGTATCGCTCCACCAACGACCGGTCCGCGGAGCGCCTCTACGGCGAGCTCAAGAAGATCCTCAACCACGTCGGGATGGCCGAGCACCACATCCGCGAGCGCAACTACTACCTCAAGCAGGACGTCGGGATCGCGGGAGTGGGGCACCAGGCCGGCACCTGCCGGTTCGGCACCGACCCGGCCACCTCCGTGCTCGACCCCGGCTGCAAGGCCCACGAGCTCGACAACCTGTACGTCGTGGACACCAGCTTCTTCCCGAGCATCGGAGCGGTGAACCCCGCCCTCACGGCGATCGCGAACGCGATCCGCGTCGGAGAGCACCTGTCCGGGCGGCTGGCATAGCCACGCGGTCGCGCCCCGCAGACGGCAGGATCGCCGGCAGGCCGACTCCGCCGTTGTGCTCGGCTACGGGCTCGCCGCCTTCGGTGCCGGCCCCGTCGAGAGCGCCGGCGTCAGCCTCTCGACGATCCTCGGCCTGACCGCCGTGCTGGCCGCGGCGATGGGGCTACTGTCCTTCGTCGTGGCGGGGCGCCGGCCCGAGCCGATGTCGCTGCACCCACGACCCTCCACCTGAACCAACCCGTCCCGAGACAAGGAGTCGCGCAGATGAGCCTCACCGGCAAGTGCGCCATCGTCACCGGCGGCAACAGCGGCATCGGCATGCGATCGTTCCTCGCCGCGAGGCAACATCGATCCTTCATCGACTACGTCTCCCACCCCGAGGCCACGAGGCAGCTCCAAGGTCGTGGCCCTCGGCGAGCGGGCCGATCGGCGTATCGCCGACGTCAGCAAGTCGCCGATCTGCAGTCGACGCCGCGCCGCCGGGCTTCGGGCGCGTCACCATGTCAACAGCCGGCATCGAGACCCGCACGGGCATCCTCGACAGACTGAGTCCGACTTCGACAAGGTCATCCCATCAACATGAGAGCGTTTCGGCACCCAGCTCGCGGCCCGCGAGCAATGATCGCCAGGGCGAGGTGCGATCGTGATCGACATCTCCTCCGTGCCGAGGACGCCGCATCGCGATGATTCGCAGCGAGCGGATGGCCGAGCTCGCCCCTCTGGGACCTTCGTGGCTTCGGCCTCGTCGACCTCCTCGAGGCGGCTGCGCTGATCCAGCACGAAGAGCAGGAAGCATCGACGGGATCACCAGCACGATCGCGACGATGAACACGGTGAGGACCCACGCGAGCGTCGAGGAGTCGCCCGCCGCCGCGTCCACCGTGAGGGTCTCCGGCAGCATGTACGGCCACTGGGCGACCCCCCAGGCGCCGATCACGGCCGCGACCGCCGCCGCCGCCAGGATCCGGGTCCCGCGTGGCCGGCCGAGCGTCAGCAGCACGAGCACCGCGATCCCGCAGGCGGCCGATGCGAGCACGAGCGGCAGCGCTTCGCCGATCGAGGCGGTCGTAGGTCCGCGACGCGTCGGAGCGCAGCACGAGGATCCCCGACCGCGGCGAGGATCCCGGCGGCGACGCCGGCGCCCGAGGGCGCGCCGCGTGAAGTAGCGCTCGAGGCCGGCGTCGCCCGAGGTGGCGGGCGTCGACGATCAGGTACACCGCCGCCAGGTAGGCGCAGACCGCCACCGCGAGGGCCCCGACGGCGACCCCGCTCGGGTTGAGCCAGCTCGTCCAGAGGTCGCCCGCCGCGTTCCCCGGGCGGCACCCGCCCCGAGGCGATCCCGCCCAGCACCGCGCCCAGGAAGAACGGCGTCAGCACCGAGGCGGCGGCGAAGGTGGCCCCGTAGACGCCGGCGGACGCCCAGGCGTGTGGAGACCTTGCGGAAGGCGAAGCCCGCGCCGCGCAGGACGATCCCCAGCGCCGCCAGGGTCAGCGGGATCACCAGCGTCGAGAAGACGGCCGAGTAGGCCGGCGGGAAGGCCGTCCAGAGGACGACGATGCAGAAGATCAGCCAGACGTGGTTGGCCTCCCACACCGGCCCGATGGACCGGTCGATCAGCGCGCGCGGCCGCTCGCCCCGGCTCGGCCCCGCCCGCCGTCAGGTCCCAGAAGCCGGCCCCGAAGTCCGCGCCGCCCAGGAGCGCGTAGAGCAGCACCCCCACCCCCAGGACCGCGATGCAGCCGTCCGCCGCGCTCACGGGGCCGCCCCCGGGCCGGGCGCGAGGGGAGGGACGCCCTCGCGGGGGCCGTACGGCACCGCCGAGTCGTCAACCTCGCCGTCGCGCCAGCGCCGCGTCATCGCGCGGATCACGAGCACCGAGGCCACGGCGAGCAGCGGTGTAGAGCACGATGATCGACGAGGAACGAGGTCCACACGAGGGCGGCGGGGGCGTCGGTGACCGCGTCCTGCGGTGCGCAGGATCTCGTAGACCACCCACGGCTGGCGCCCCACCTCGGTCGCGATCCAGCCGGATTCCAGTGCCAGGTACGCGCCGATCGGGGCGATGGCCGCGGCGCGCAGGAACCACGTGCTCGTCGCGATCCCCGCCCGGCGGCGCCACCACAGCACCGCGAACCAGATCGCCAGGAACAGGAGCGCCGTTCCGAGGCCGATCATGACGTCCCAGGCCAGGTGGACCATGTTGGTCGCCGTCACGGTCGGGCCGGTCCTCGGGCGGGACCGAGTCGAGCCCGGTGACCACCGTCGCCGTGCCGGTCGAGGGATCGCTCAGGATTGAGGCGAGGCCGGGGATCTTCAGGCCTCCGCTCACGGTTCCGTCGTCGTTCAGGTGTCCCAGGATGATCTCGGGCTTGTCGGGTCCCGTCGTGGCGTTGAGCTCGAGCGCGGCGAACTTGATCGGCTGATCGTTGTAGACCGCGCGCGCGACGAAGTCCCCCACGAACATCTGGATCGGCATCGCGATGGCCGCGATGGTGAACGGCAGCAGGAATCCCGAGGCGGTGGTAGCGATCGCGCCGTCCGCGAAGCATTCCGACCGCGTAGACCGACGCCACCAGGAACCCGGCGCAGATGAACGTCGGCCACGTACATGTGGGCGAACTCGTAGCCGACCGCGTCGTTGAAGATCGCGGACCAGACATCGACGCTCGTGACCTCGCCCGCGGCGTCAATCGTGAAGCCGCCGGGCTGGTTCATCCAGGCGTTGGCCGACAGGACCATGAAGGCGCCGCCCAGCCCGCACAGGGGGATCGGCACGCCGCTCCAGAAGTGCGCCCACGGGCTCTGTCGCTTCCACCCGAAGATGTAGATCGAGATGAAGATCGCCTCCAGGAAGAAGAAGATCCCCTCGAGCGCGAACGCGAGGCCGATCACGTCGCCGAACCGGTCGAACATGCCCGGCCAAGTCCCCATCTCGAAGCTCAGGACGGTCCCGGTGACGGCGCCGACGGCGAAGGTCACGGCGGCGACCTTCGACCACCGCTCGGCCAACCGCATGTAGTCGGCGTCGTCCCGGCGCAGCCCCAGGTAGTTGGCGAGCAGCATCAGGAGGGGGAACACCACCCCCAATGGCACGAGGATGACGTGGACGCCGAGCGTGAAGGCCATCTGGCTCCGCGCGGGCAGGAGCTGAGAGGGGAAGTCGCCGACGGCGGCGGTCAGTGCGTGGACGGCGCTCACTCGCCTCCAGCCCTCCTCGGTGCGGTCATCGATCGCTCCGCACGGATGGAGCGTACAGACCAGCCGGTGTCGCAAGAGGAACCCGGCGGCGGACGCGGGTGCGCGCCGGCTCAGGCGCCCCGCGAGGCGGTCACCCTCCCGGCAAGACGCGCTCGCGCCCGGCCGACCTCCGCCGAGGTGACCGGGACCGGTGGCCGGGGGCGGGCCCGTAGGCCGCGCTCCAGGGCGCGCTCGAGGCCGTCGAGGGCCAGGTCGAGGTC
Source organism: uncultured Thermoleophilia bacterium (assembly GCA_963770865.1). Lineage (GTDB taxonomy): Bacteria > Actinomycetota > Thermoleophilia > Miltoncostaeales > Miltoncostaeaceae > Miltoncostaea. The sequence goes on along the minus strand of CAVYRD010000008.1, from coordinate 82,835 downwards.
CGATTCGTCGATCACCAGCGGGCGGGAGGACGCGCAGGACGTTGCGCGTCCGGGCCCGCCGCGCATGACGATCACGCCCTCCTGCTCGGCCGCCGCCTCGACCTCAGCGGCGAGATCCGCGCGCGGCATCCCGGTCGCCGCGTCGCAGAGCTCGACGCCGATCATGAGGCCCGGGCCGCGGACATCGACCCGCGCGTCGAGACGGTCGGCAATCGCCCGCAGCCGCCGCGTGGTCGAGCGCGCCGAGGGCCGTCGCGCGCGCGGCGAGGTCCTCCTCCTCGAGCGTGTCGATCACGGCGCAGGCGGCGGCGCAGCTCACCGGGTTGCCGCCGAAGGTCGAGCCGTGCGACCCCGCCGGCCAGCGGGCCATGACGTCCGGCGAGGCCCCCACGGCCGAGAGGGGCAGGCCGTTGGCGATGGCCTTGGCGAGGCAGATGACGTCGGGGTCGACGCCGTAGAGCTGCGCCGCGAACGGGGCGCCGGTGCGCCCGAACCCGGTCTGGACCTCGTCGAACACCAGCAGCGCCCCGTGGCGGTCGGCCCGCTCGCGCAGGCCCTCGAGGAACGCGCGGCCGGCCGGGTGGCAGCCGCCGTGCCCCTGGACCGGCTCGACCAGATAACAGGCCGTGTCGGCGGCGGCGAGGTCGTGGCGGTGCAGCTCGTCGAGCGCGCGCAGTGCGGCATCGGCGGCGCCGGGCGCGTCGAGGCCGGGCGGCGACGGGTGCGGGAAGGGGCTGACGTGGACCCCGGCGCCGAGCGCGCCGTGGCCGTGGCGCAGGGCGGCGCGGGAGGTGGAGCACGCGAGCGCCCCGGCGGTGCGCCCGTGGAAGCCCCCGCGGAACGCGACCACGCCGGCGCGGCCGGTCACGTGCCGGGCGAGGCCGAGCGCGCCCTCGATGGCCTCGCAGCCCGATGTGGCGAAGGCGAACGCGCCGATCGCGCCCGGTGTGGCGCGCGCCAGGCGCTCCGCGAGCGCGATCATCGGCTCGCTCATGAACACGCCCCCGCCGTGGAGCATGAGCTCCATCTGCTCGCGCGCCGCGGCGAGCACGCGCGGGTGGTTGTGGCCGAGGTTGACGGTGGCGACGCCCGAGGTGCAGTCGATGACGCGCCGCCCGCCGGCCGTCTCCACCCAGGCGCCGGCGGCGCGCACCGCGAGCAGGTTGGTGACGAGCGGCTGCGCGTCGGCCACGACGCGGCGGTGGCGCTCGGTGGCCACCGGGCCGGGTCCGGCTGCGCGGTGAGGAGTCGAGTGGGGCACGATCCTGCGAGTCTGCGCCCCTCCCGCGCCCGCCGGTAGGGACCCTAGGTGGCGCGTCCCCTCACCCGGGGCGGCCCCCCTCCGGCCACCTGCCCCCGTTCAGCGTGGCGCGGATCCTCGCCGCCGCGGCCGGCGGCATCAGGGCCCGCACGCGGACGCCCTCGTCCGTGGGCTCCTGGGTCACCTCGCTGCCGTCGGCGTATATCGCCGCGACCAGGCCCGAGTCGGCGTAGGGGATCGTCACGTCCAGGCTGGTGAGGCGGGTCCGGGCCGCGCCGGCGAGCAGCGTCGAGAGGTCGTCGAGGCCCTCGCGGGTGACGGCCGAGACCTGAACCGCGTCCGGGTGGCGGAAGCGCAGCGCGCGGCGCTCCTCGTCGTCGACCAGGTCGATCTTGTTCAGCACCAGCAGGCGCGGCACGTCGCCGGCGCCGATCTCACCCAGGACCTCGTCCACCGCCGCGGCCCGGGCGGCACGGCGCGCGTCCGGCTCGGAGGCGTCGGCCACGTGGAGGATGAGGTCGGCCTCGCGCGCCTCCTCGAGGGTGGCCGAGAACGCCGTGACGAGCTGGTGGGGCAGGTGGCGGATGAAGCCGACGGTGTCCGACAGCAGCACCTCGTGGCCGTCGCAGGCGATGCGGCGGGTGGTGGGGTCGAGCGTCTCGAACAGGGCGTCGTCCACGGAGACCCCGGCGCCGGTCAGCGCGTTCATCAGGCTCGACTTGCCGGCGTTGGTGTAGCCGGCCAGCGCCACGCGCGGGATGGGGGAGGCGATGCGCCTCTCGCGCTGGGTCTCGCGGGCGCGGGCCACCTCGCGCAGGCGCCGGCGCAGCGTGGCCATGCGGTTGCGCACCAGGCGCCGGTCGGACTCGAGCTGGCTCTCGCCGGGGCCGCGGGTGCCGACGCCGCCGCCGAGGCGCTCGAGGTGCTGCCAGAGGCCCTCCTGGCGGGCGTAGGAGTACTCGAGCTGCGCGAGCTCGACCTGCAGCTTGCCCTCGGCCGAGCGGGCATGCTGGGCGAAGATGTCGAGGATCACGGCGGTGCGGTCAACGACGCGCGTCTTCAGGCGGTCCTCCAGCGATCGCTGCTGGCCGGCCGACAGCGATCCCTCGGCGGCGACCAGGTCGGGCTTCAGCCGCTCCACCAGCCCCTTCAGCTCCTCGAGCTTGCCGGTGCCCAGGTAGGTGCGCGGCATCGGCCGCTCCCGGTGCTGGACGATCGTCTCGATCACCTCGGCCCCGGCGGTGCGCAGCAGCTCGCCCAGCTCGCGCAGGCGGTCGTCCTGCTCGTCGCCCTCCCGCGGGAGCGAGGCGATGACGATCGCGCGCTCGGGGCCGCGCCGCTGGAGCTCCTCCTCGGGGCGGACGGCCGAGCCGCGGTAGGTGCGCTGGATCTCTCCCATCCCTGGATGATGCCCCGTCGGCGCCGATCGTGCGCGGTTCCCGTGCGCGGGACCTTGGGTAGCATCACGCCCGATGCCGACGAGCCTGCCGCGAACCCCGACGGACGACGGCCCGGACTGGTACCGCGACGCGGTCATCTACCAGCTGCACGTCCGGTCCTTCTGCGACAGCGACGACGACGGCGTCGGAGACTTCCGGGGCCTGATCTCGAAGCTCGACTACCTGCACGACCTGGGCGTGACGGCCATCTGGCTGCAGCCGTTCTATCCGTCGCCGCAGCGCGACGACGGCTACGACATCGCCGACTACCGGGCCGTCAACCCGAACTTCGGGACGATGCGCGACATCGCCCGCTTCATCCGGATGGCGCACGACCGCGGCCTGCGCGTGATCACCGAGCTGGTGCTCAACCACACCTCCGACCAGCACCCCTGGTTCCAGCGCGCGCGCCGCGCGCCCGCCGGCAGCCGCTGGCGCGACTTCTACGTGTGGAGCGACGACCCGAAGCGCTACCGCGAGGCGCGGATCATCTTCAAGGACTTCGAGCCGTCCAACTGGTCGTGGGACCCGGTCGCCCAGCAGTACTACTGGCACCGCTTCTACGCGCACCAGCCCGACCTGAACTTCGACAACCCCGAGGTGCGCCGTGCGCTGACCTCGCTCGTCGACTTCTGGTTCAAGCTCGGCGTGGACGGGCTGCGCCTGGACGCCATCCCGTACCTCTACGAGCGCGACGGCACCAGCTGCGAGAACCTGCCCGAGACCCACGGGTTCCTGAAGCAGCTGCGCGCGCACACCGACGAGCACCACCCCAACCGCATGTTCCTGGCCGAGGCCAACCAGTGGCCCGAGGACGCGCGCGAGTACTTCGGCGACGGCGACGAGTGCCACATGGCGTTCCACTTCCCGCTGATGCCGCGCCTGTTCATGGCGATCCAGATGGAGGACCGCTACCCCATCATCGACATCCTCCAGCAGACGCCGGAGATCCCCGACGGCTGCCAGTGGGGCCTGTTCCTGCGCAACCACGACGAGCTGACCCTGGAGATGGTCACCGACGAGGAGCGCGACTACATGTACCGGGTCTACGCGTCCGAGCACCGGGCGCGCATCAACCTGGGCATCCGCCGGCGCCTGGCGCCCCTGCTCGGCAACGAACGGGCCAAGATCGAGCTGATGAACGCCCTGATGCTGTCGCTGCCGGGCACGCCGTTCATCTACTACGGCGACGAGATCGGGATGGGCGACAACATCTACCTCGGCGACCGCGACGGCGTGCGCACGCCGATGCAGTGGTCCGGCGACCGCAACGCCGGCTTCTCGCGTGCCAACCCGCAGCAGCTCTTCCTGCCGCCGATCATCGACCCCGAGTTCCACTACGAGACGGTCAACGTCGAGACCCAGGCCAAGAACGGCGGGTCGCTGCTGTGGTGGATGCGGCGGATGCTCTCGCTGCGCCGCCGCTACGACCTGTTCGGCCGCGGCGACCTGGAGTTCCTGCACCCCGAGAACCGCCGCGTGCTCGCCTACCTGCGCAGCGACGGCGACAACTCGGTGCTGATCGTCGCCAACCTGTCGCGCTTCGCGCAGTACGTCGAGCTCGACCTCTCGCGATTCAAGGGCGCCGAGCCGCTGGAGCTGTTCGGCCAGACGCGATTCCCCCCCATCGGCGAGCTGCCCTACCTGCTCACCCTCGGACCGAACGCCTTCTACTGGCTGGCCATCGAGGGCGTGCGCGAGGAGCCCGAGGAGCCGGATGACTTCGGCACCCCGGTGATCGAGGGCAGCGGCTCCATCGACGCGCTGGTGCGGGGGCGCGACCGCCCCGTGTTCGAGCGCGCCATCGCGCGCTTCCTGCCCGGCCGGCGTTGGTTCGCGGGCAAGGCCCGCACGATCCGCAACGTCACGATCACCGACAGCATCCCACTCACCGGCGCGCGCGCCGCGCTCGGCCCGCGGGTGCTGATCGTGCGGGTGGAGTTCAGCGAGGGCGAGGCCGAGATCTACTCCGTGCCGCTCGCGCTGGTCGAGGGCGAGCGCGCCGAGAACCTGCTGGCCGACTCCGCCGCGCAGCGTCGTCACGCGCATCTACCGCCGCGGCGACAGCGCCGTCATCGCCGAGGGCCTGCTCGACCCCGAGGTCTGCCGCGCGCTCCTCGACGTCGTGCGCGGCCGGCGCACGCTGCGCGGCTCCTCCGGGGGCCGGCTGGCCGGGCGGCCGACGCCCGCGCTGCGCGCCGCGCTCAACGGCGCCGAGCCGCCCGAGCCCCAGATCTTCCGCGCCGAGCAGAGCAACACCTCTGTGCTCTTCGGCCAGAGCCTCATCCTCAAGTTGTTCCGCAGGGTCGAGGCGGGCGTGAACCCGGACCTCGAGCTCGGCCTCTTCCTCGGCGAGCGCTCGCCCTACGCCAACACGCCCTCGGTGGCCGGGTCCCTGGAGTACAGCGCCGACGGCGCCCCGCCGGCGACGCTCGCCATCGTCCACGAGTTCGTGCCGAACGAGGGCGACGCGTGGCAGTACACGCTCGACGCACTCAGCCGCTTCTACGAGCAGGCGCTCACGGAGCGGGTGGAGCAGGGCGTCGCGCCGCCCGAGCGGCCCGGCGGCGGCCTGCTGGAGCGGGCGCTCGCGCCGATGCCCGAGGCCGTGGGCGAGCTGGTGGGCTCCTACGTCCAGTCGGCGCAGCTCCTGGGCGTGCGCGTCGCGCAGCTGCACGCCGCCCTCGCCGCCGACACCATCGACGCCGGCTTCGCGCCCGAGCCGTTCACGCCGCACTACCAGCGGGGCGTCTACCAGTCGATGCGCAACCTCACCGCGCGGGCGATGCAGCTCCTGCGCGCGGCCCTGCCCGGCCTGGAGGAGGGCCCGCGCGCCGACGCCGAGGCGCTCCTGGCCGCCGAGCCCGCCCTGCTGAAGCGCTTCGCCGGGATGACCGCCGGCCCGCTCGACGCCAAGCGCATCCGCAACCACGGCGACCTGCACCTGGGCCAGGTGCTGTTCACCGGCCGCGACTTCATGATCATCGACTTCGAGGGCGAGCCGGCCCGCTCCCTCAGCGACCGCCGGGTCAAGCGCACCCCCCTGCGCGACGTCGCGGGCCTGATGCGCTCGTTCAACTACGCCACCTACGCCGCCCTGCTCGACGCGTCGGCCCGCGGCCTGGTCGACCCGGCCTCCGACGCGGCCCGCGACCTCGAGGCCTGGGGCCGGGCCTGGTGCGACGCCGTGAGCGCGGCCTTCCTGTCGGCATACCTCGTCGAGAGCGACGGGGCGGAGTGGGTCCCCTCGAACCGCGACGACCTCGAGATGCTGCTGGACACCTCCCTGCTCGAGAAGGCGGTCTACGAGCTCACCTACGAGCTGAACAACCGCCCCACCTGGGTGCCGATCGTCCTCGAGGGGCTGCGGGAGCTGCTGGAGGCCTGACGCCCGACGGGGCGTCCGCGCTCTGCCATCGCCGTCCTCGGCGGGGCCGGGCGCGACTCGCGTACCCAGTAGGCCCGAGGGCCGGGAAGGATCCGGCGCCCATGGGCGTCTCCCGTCTTGTGGGAGTGCGCCCTACAGTGGCCGAGATGGACGGCACCGAATCCCCGCTCCCGCCGCACCGGCTCGAGCCGGATCGCCTCGGCGACCACGTCGACCGCCTCTTCCGCGCGGCGTGGGGCCTCTGCGGCCGCCGCGAGGACGCGGAGGACCTGGTGCAGGAGACCTACGCCCGCGTGCTGGCGCGCCCGCGCTGGCTGCGGCGCGAGGACGACATCGGCTACCTGCTGCGGGTGCTGCGCAACACCCACGTGAGCCGGCTGCGCGCGGGTGGGCGTCGGCCCGAGGAGGTCCCGCTCGACGACCGCCCCGGCCTGGCCGACGACCGCGGGACCTGGGACCCGGAGGCCGCGATCGACGCGCGCGAGCTGTTCGCGGCCATCGCGCGCCTGCCCGAGCCGTTCCGCGAGGCCCTCGTCGCCGTTGATGTCGCGGGCCTCTCGTACGGCGAGGCCGGCGCCGCGCTCGGCGTCCGCGAGGCCACGATCACCAGCCGGCTCCACCGGGCCCGGGCGCGCGTCGCGTCCGAGCTCACCTTCGTCCCGAGGAACGCAGAATGACCGACCGTCACGACGATCAGAGCGAAAGGATCGGCGCCGCCATCCAGCGCGCCGTCGCCGGGATCGAGGCGCCCGAGGACCTGCGCGCCCGGCTGGCGGCCGACCGCGCCCGGGGCGCCCGGCGGCGACTGCCGGCCTGGTCGTGGGCCGCGGCCGCCATCGCCATCGCCGCCGCCGTCGCGCTGGTCGTCGTCGCGCTTCCGTCCTCCTCGGCGGGCCGTCGCCGGCCGACGCCGCGGCCGCGGCGCTGAGCCCGTCCGACGCGCCCGCGCCCCCGCCGTCGACCGCGCCGACCCGCGCTTCGTGGACGCGTCGGTCGGCGGCGTCCGCTTCCCGAACTACGCCTACGACTCCGATCCCGACTCCGCGTGGCGCGCCGTCGGCACGCGCACGGACACGCTCGGCGGCCGCGCGGTGCGGACCGTCACCTACGCGCGCGGCGGCGTCCGCGTCGGCTACGCCATCGTCGACGGCGACCCGTCGGCTTCCCCGCGGGCTCTCGGCGCGCCGACGCCGGCGGGACGCCGGTCTGGATCGTCCGGCGCGACGGCGTCCTCTGGTGGTCTGGGAACGCGGCGGCCACACGTGCGTCCTCGCCTCGCGGGGCGCCACGCTGCCCCAGATGCTCGACTTCGTCTGCTCGCGGGACGAGGCCTGAGGCGCGGGCCGGCCCTCCGGCCGGCCCGCGCGCCCGGCTCAGGAGACGACCAGCGTCCCCTTCATGCCCGCCGTCCTCGTGGCCGGGGACCGGGCAGTAGAACGTGTAGGTGCCCGGCTTCAGCGTGAGGGTGTCGGTCGACACGCCGCCCGGCTGGACCGTCTTGCCGTCCTGGTCCACGCCGTTGCCCTCGACCGCGATGCCGTGCGGGACGCCGCTGCTGGACGGGTTGACCATCTTCACCGTGACGGTGCCGGCCTTCGCCGTGAGCTTCGTCGTGTCGAAGCTCAGCCCGCCGTTCGGGTCGGCCGTGAGCGTCACGGTCGACGCGGCCCCGCCGGAGCCCGTCGTGGCCGCGGGCGTCGTGCTCGCCGTCGTCGTGCCGGCAGGCGCCGCGGCGGAGCTGCTGCTGGAGCTGCCGCAGGCCGTGAGGCCGACCGCCGCCAGGCCGCGTCAGGACGACGGCGGCGAGTCGTGGGCGTGCGAACGCGCATGGGATCCTCCTCGCTCGGGATGTCGCAGGGGAGGACGCCGCCGTTGCGGCGATCCTTCCCGCGGCCCCGCCGGCCCTCAGACCAGCGCGCCCGCCGGGAACACGAACCGGAGCGGGGTCGTGTCGACGTCGTTCACGCCGTAGGCGAGCCGCGAGCCGTGCAGGCCGCCCCTGTGGGCGACCGGCGCGAGCGCCTCCGGCGCGCCCTCGTGCGCGGCGATCCATGCGAGGATGGCGCGGAAGTCGCCCCCCGCCGCGAGGATCGCGACGCGCTCGATCACGTCGCCGCCCGAGGGGTGGGGCCGCGACAGCCTCGTGACCAGGGTGCGGATCTCGTCGTCGTCCATGCGCGGCACGGTACTCCTTCGCGGGCGCCGATCAGCGCGCTCGTCCGCGGTTCGCCCGCCGCGCGCCCTCGGACATCTCGTCCAGGGCTTGCGCGAGGCGCCGGAAGTGCTCGAACGCCGCCCCGGTGCCGAGGTGGTCGGCATCCCACTCGTTGACGTAGTCGAGATACGCCTTGACCTGAGGGTCGTTGTGCGCGCGCACGATCCCGTACGCGATCGTCGTGCCGTGGACGTCCTCGAGCGACACGACCCTGCGGTGCCAGTTGTGCCCGATGCTGTTGAACAGGTCGAGCAGGCGGACGAGCGTCTTCTCCGGCTGCTGCCCCAGCCACGTCCGCTCGTCGCGGACGAACACGAACCTCCCGTAGTCGATGTCGGTGAAGAGGTTGACGAGCCTGTCGTCGGATGAGAGGTCCTTGGTGTACTCGCGGATCAGGTCCGCCTGGCGCACCGACTTCTCCCGGTTCGACGTCCTCACGTAGGTGACGAGGCCGGCGCCGAGTCCTGCGACGGCGACGACGAGCTGCGGGTCGAGACCGGGCATGGGGGACCTCTTCCGCGTGGGGAGGGCGCATGGGCGCCGATTTGCGCAAACGTGACGCCGTCTCCGCCGGCGGGCAATCCCGGTTTCGTCAGGCGCGACCCGGCGGCGGCGCGTCAGGCGAGCAGGCCGCTGCGGATGGCGACGGCCACGGCGGCCGCGCGGTCCGAGACGCCGAGCTTGTCGTAGGCCCGGTGCAGGTGCGACTTCACGGTCGTCGGGCTGAGGTGCAGCGCGGCGGCGATCTGGGGCGCCGACAGCCCCTGCGCGGTCAGGTCCAGGACCTCGTGCTCGCGCTCGGACAGCACCGGCGAGACGTGGGTCGCCCGCCCCCGGATGCAGCCGACGAGGGCGTCCTGCGCCTCGTCGGCGAGGATCGTCCTCCCGCGGGCGACGGCCTCGACCGCGGCGCACACGGCCTCCGGCCGCGCGCGCCTCATGAGGTAGCCCAGGGCCCCGGCCGCGACGGCCTCGTAGACGTCCTCCGGCGAGGTCGACAGCAGCAGCACCCGCGTCGGCATCTCGGCGCGGAGGATCTCCGTCGTCAGGTCGATGCCCCCGAGGCCCGCCAGGTCGACGGCGAGGACGGCCACGTCCGGGATCCTGGTGCGGACCCCCTCGAGCGCCGCGAGCCCGGTGTCGGCCACCCCGGCCAGGTCCAGACCGTCCCACTCCGCGATCGCTCGGGAGATGTCGTCCCGGTACTGGGGGTGGTCGTCCGCGACGAACACGCGGACCGCGCGTTCGGACATGCGCCGAGCCTAGACGGTGCGCTCCAGCAGCGCGACAGGGAGATCGCCGGCCAGGTCCCCCACGCGCGCGCGCGTCCCGAGCTCCACGTCCGCCCCGGTCAGGACGCTCCACCAGGGCCCGCGCAGGTCCCCGGGCACGGCGACCGTCGCGCCCTCGCCGCCCGCGGCGATGGGCGTCGCGGCGATCACCGCGCCCCCGCGGGCGAAGGCGAAGGCCCGGGGTCCCGCGTCGAGGGGCAGGTAGTCGCCCGCGAACGCCTCGCGCCGCCGCGCGCGCAGCTCCAGCGCCCGGTGGATCAGGAACATCTTGGCCGTCTCGCGGCGGGGCGCGGCGCCGCCGGCGACCTCCTCCAGCAGCCGCGCGCGAAGGCCCCAGTCAACCGGGCGGCGGTTGTCCGGGTCGACCAGGGCGAGATCCCAGAGCTCGTCGCCCTGGTACACGTCGGGCACGCCGGGGCTGGTCAGCTTGAGGAGCGTCTGGCCGAGCGCGGACGCCTCGCCGAGCGGGGCGACCCGCTCGACGAAGCCCTCGAGGTCGGCGCGGAAGGCGCCCGAGGCGTAGAGACCGTCGACGAAGGCCGTGACGGCGCCCTCGTACGCCTCATCGGGCTCGCTCCAGCCGGTGTCGACCTTCGCCTCGCGCATCGCCTTGGTCATGTAGTCGCGCAGCCGCTCGGGCCGGAGCGGCCAGGCCCCGACGAGGGTCTGGTAGATCAGGTACTCGTCGTCGGGGTTCGGCGCGCCGCCCGTCCGCAGGGGCGCGTTCATCGCCCGCCAGGCCAGCACGCGCTCGCGCCACCCGCCCGGGATGCCGGCCAGCGCGCCGATGCGCGCGCGCACGTCGCCGGAGCGCTTGGTGTCGTGGGTCTGGGTGGCGAGCAGGCACCGGGGGAAGCGCCGGTGCCGCGCGAGGTGGGCCTCGTGGACCTGCTCCGGCGTGCGGCCCCAGCGGCCGGGGTCCGAGCCCACCTCGTTGAGCGCCGCCAGGCGGGAGTAGCGGTAGAGGGCGGTGTCCTCGACGCCCTTGGCCATGATCGCGCCCGTCGTCTGCTGGAAGCGGACGGCGAACGCCTCCTCCTCGGGGTCGGCGGGCGCGACCAGCGCCTCCCTCACCCGCTCGGGCAGGTCGGCCTCCTCCACCACGCGCAGGTCCCGGTCGTCGGCGCCCTCGCCCTCGGGCTCGACGTAGGTGCGGTAGACCGGCAGCGCGGCGACCGCGTCGGCCATGCCCGGCTCGTCCACCAGCTCCTGCAGGCGCTCCACCTCGGGCTGGAAGGTGGTGTGCGCCTCCTCGCGCTTGGCCTCGTCGGCCAGCTCGGCGAAGTCGCGCCGCTCCCCGGTCAGCTCCTCGTAGAGCGCGGTGAGCGGCTCCTCGCCGTCGGGGTCGATGAACAGGCCCGTGGCGTCGGCCATGAACTCGTAGCCGGTCGTGCCCTCCACCGGCCAGTCCGGCAGCTCCTCGCCCGGCTCGAGGATCTTCTCCACCCAGATCCGCTCCACGCCGCGCTCGGCCAGGCGGCGCAGGTAGCCGCCCGGGTCGGCGAGCCCGTCGGGGTGGTCGATGCGCAGGCCGTCGACGACGCCCTCCGCGACCAGCCCGAGCACCAGCGCGTGCGTGGTCTCGAAGACCTCGGGGTCCTCCACGCGCACGCCGGCCAGCTCGTCGATGGAGAAGAACCGCCGGTGACGCCCGGTGCGGGGGTCGATGTCGAAGAAGCGCTCGCGCAGGGCCGGGTCGGTCCAGAACGGGTTCTCGTCGCTCGCGGCCATGTGGTTGGGGACGATGTCGAGCAGCACGTCGAGCCCGGCGCCGGCCAGCGCGCGGAAGGCCGCCTCGCCGCCCAGGTCCTCCGAGATGCGCCGCGGGTCGGTGACGTCGTAGCCGTGCGTCGAGCCGTGGCGCGCCTGCAGGCAGGGGGAGAGGTAGAGGTGGCTCACCCCGAGCCGGCGCAGGTAGGGGACGACGGCGAGCGCCTCGGCGAAGCCGAATCCCGGGCCCAGCTGCAGGCGGTAGGTGGCCCTCACCAGGAGCGGCGAAGGACCAGGAGCGAGCGCGGCTCGAGCGGCACCTCGGTGCGGGCCGGCCAGCTGCGCCACCCCTCGGGCGCGTCGGGCTCGACCGTGGAGATGACCTGGCGCCAGCGGTTGCCGAATCGGCGGGCCGGCAGCCGGAAGAGCACCGGCTCGTGCGAGGCGTTGACGAGCATCACGAACGAGTCGTCGAGCACCGGCTCGCCCTCCTCGCCCGGGGTGCGGATCTCCTCGCCGTTCAGGAAGACGCCCAGCGCCCGCAGGTCGGAGCGGCGCCAGTCGCGGCCGCTCATCTCGCGCCCGTCTGCGCGGAACCAGCGGATGTCCGGCAGCCCGGAGCCCTCGCCGTCGGTGCCGCCGAAGAAGTCGCGCCGGTGGAAGACCGGATGCGCGCGGCGCAGGGCGATCAGCCGCCGGGTGAACTGCAGCAGGCGCTCGCGGTCGGGGTCGAGCTCCCAGTCGAACCACGACAGCTCGTTGTCCTGGCAGTAGCCGTTGTTGTTGCCGTGCTGGGTGCGGCCCATCTCGTCGCCGCCGACCAGCATCGGGACGCCCTGCGACAGCAGCAGCGTGGCCAGGAAGTTGCGCCGCTGGCGCTTGCGCAGCGCGACGATCGCGGGGTCGTCGGTCGGCCCCTCGACGCCGCAGTTCCACGAGCGGTTGTCGTCGGTGCCGTCGCGGTTGTCCTCGAGGTTCGCCTCGTTGTGCTTGTCGTTGTAGGAGACGAGGTCGGCCAGCGTGAAGCCGTCGTGCGCGGTGATGAAGTTGATCGACGCGAACGGGCGTCGGCCGTCGTTCTGGTAGAGGTCGCTCGACCCCGTCAGCCGCGAGGCGAACTCGGCCACGCCGTCGCTCTGCCCGCGCCAGAAGTCGCGCATCTCGTCGCGGTAGAGGCCGTTCCACTCGGTCCAGAGCACCGGGAAGTTGCCCACCTGGTAGCCGCCGGGCCCGACGTCCCAGGGCTCGGCGATCAGCTTGACCTGCGACAGCACCGGGTCCTGGTGGATGACGTCGAAGAACGCCGACAGGCGGTTCACGTCCCAGAACTCGCGCGCCAGGGCCGACGCGAGGTCGAAGCGGAAGCCGTCGACGTGCATCTCGAGCACCCAGTAGCGCAGGCTGTCCATGATCAGGCGCAGGACGCTCGGGTGCACGGGGTTGAGGCTGTTGCCGGTGCCGGTGAAGTCCACGTAGTAGCGCGGGTCCTCGGGCGAGCAGCGGTAGTAGGAGAGGTTGTCGATGCCCTTGAACGACAGCATCGGCCCCAGGTGGTTGCCCTCGGCGGTGTGGTTGTAGACCACGTCGAGGATCACCTCGATCCCCGCCCGGTGAAGGGCCTTCACCATCCCCTTGAACTCGCGCACCTGCTCGCCGAGGCGCCCCGTGGCGGCGTACTGGGCGTGCGGGGCGAAGAACCCGATCGAGCTGTAGCCCCAGTAGTTGGTGAGGCCCTTGTCGACCAGGTGGTGCTCGTCGAGGTTGTGGTGGACGGGCAGCAGCTCGACCGCCGTCACCCCGAGCGAGCGCAGGTGGGCGATCGCCTCGTTCGACGCAAGCCCCGCGTAGGTGCCGCGCAGGTCCTCGCGCACGTGCGGGTGCAGCTTCGTGAAGCCCTTCACGTGGACCTCGTAGATGAGGGTCTCGTTCCAGGGCGTCATGGGCGGGCGGTCGCCCTCCCAGTCGAAGGCCGGGTCGATGACGATCGCCTTCGGGATGGCGTCGGCGTCGTCGGTCTCGTCGGGCACCAGGTCGGCGTCCTCGCCGTCGGGCTCGTAGGGGAGGACGTTGCCCGCATCCCACAGCACCGGCCCCTCGATGGCCTTCGCGTAGGGGTCGATCAGCAGCTTGGACGGGTTGAAGCGGTGGCCCTGCTCGGGCGCCCACGGCCCGTGGACGCGGAAGGCGTAGCGCTGGCCGGGGCCGACGCCGGGCAGGTAGCCGTGCCAGTGGAACGCCGTCACCTCGGTGAGGTCGATCCGCGTCTCGGCGTCGGCCTCGTCGAACAGGCAGAGCTCCACGCGGGTGGCGTTCTCGGAGAAGAGGGAGAAGTTGGTGCCGCGGCCGTCCCAGGTGCCGCCCAGCGGGAAGGGCGCCCCCGGCCAGACCCTCATCGCACCACCGCCCCGCCGAAGGCCGGCAGGCGCAGCCGCCCGCCCTCCAGGCCGACGCCCTCGCCGCTCGCCAGCACGACCTCGCTCGCGTCCACCGCCACCTCCGCCGCATCGCCCGTGAAGTTGCCCACCACCTCGACGTCCCCGCGCCGCATGCCGATCCAGCCATCCTCCTCGTCGAACCGCACCTCGGCCGCCTCGCGCGGCAGCGTCCGCCGCAGCGCGAGCAGGTCGCGGTAGAGCTCCCGCACCCCGGTGTCGCCGCCCGCCGGGTCGATCACCGACCGCGCGAAGGTCTCCGGGTCCTGCGGGTCCGGGACCTCCTCGCCGAAGCCCGTGAACTCGGCGAACTCGCGCCGGCGCCCCTCGCGGGTGGCGTCGGCGATGTACGGGTCGATGTGGTCGGTGAAGAACTGGAAGGGCCGGCGCTCGCCGTGCTCCTCGCCCATGAACAGCATCGGGGTGAAGGGGCAGAGGATCACCCACATCGCCGACAGGCGCAGCACCTCGGCCGGCGGGCGGTCGCCGACGGCCCGGTTGCCCACCTGGTCGTGGTTCTGCGAGCAGGCGATGAAGCGCGCCGGCGGGATCCCCGTCGCCGGGGCGCCGTGGCGCCGGCGCCGGAAGCCCGACCAGCGCCCGTCGTGGACGAAGGCGCGCACGGTCGCGGCCGCGAGGTCGGCCACCGTCCCGAAGTCGCCGTAGTAGCCGTCGCGCTCGCCGGTCACCAGGGCGTGGAGCGCGTGGTGCAGGTCGTCGGCCCACTGGGCGTCGAAGCCCCAGCCGCCCTCGGCGTCCGCGCGCACCACCTTCGGGTCGTTGAGGTCGCTCTCGGCGATCAGCACGGCGCGGCCGTCGCCCGCCCGCCGCACCCGCGCGGTCAGCTCGGCCATCACGTGCCGGGCGCCGCCGTCGTAGACCGCGTGCACGGCGTCCACGCGCAGGCCGTCGACGCGGTAGTCGCGCACCCACATGCACGCGCCCTGCACCGCCCACTCGCGCACGCCGCCGCTGTCGCGGTCGTCGAAGTTCATCGCGCGGCCCCAGGGCGTGCCGTGGCGGTCGGTGAACCACGGCCCGAACGCCTCGAACGCCTCGGTGCCGGGGCCGAGGTGGTTCGGCACCACGTCCATGATCACGCCCAGGCCCCCGGCGTGGGCGGCGTCGACCAGGCCGGCGAGGCCCTCGGGCCCGCCGTAGACCGGGTGCGGCGCCCACGTGTAGAGGCCGTCGTAGCCCCAGTTGCGCTCCCCCGGGAAGGTCCCGACCGGCATCAGCTCGACTGCGGTGACGCCGAGCTCGCGCAGGTCGGCGAGCCGCTCCGCGGCCGCCGCGAACGTGCCCTCGGGCGTGAACGCCCCCACGTGGAGCTCGTAGACCACGAGCTCCCCGGGGTCGAGGCCGTCCCAGCTCCCGGCCGTCCAGGCGAACGCGCCCGGGTCGACCACCCGCGATGGCCCGCGCACGCCCTCGGGCTGGAAGCGCGAGCAGGGGTCGGGCAGCCGCCGGTCGGCGTCGATCACGTAGCGGTAGTCGTCGCCCGCCCGCGCCGCCACGGCGCCCGCGAAGACCCCCTGGCCCTCGGGGGCGAGGGGGGCGTCGGCGCCGCGCACCTCCACCGCGACCTCCCGCGCGTGGGGCGCCCACACCCGGAAGGTCGTCGTGCCGTCGCCCGCGGGCGTCGCCCCGAGCGGGAGCTCGAACGCGAGCGGGGAGCCCGCCTCGGAATGGCCGGGCACGGGCTCCGTCCCGAGCGGGTTCCCGTCACCCATCCGGCGTCAGCCAGACCACCCCGAGCGGGGGGAGCGTCACCTCGGCCGACGCGGCTTCGCCGCCCCACGGCTTGTCGTCGGCGTTCACGCCCCCCAGGTTCCCCAGATTCGCGCCGCCGTAGACCTCGGCGTCGGTGTTCAGCGCCTCGCGCCAGCGCCCGGCGTGGGGCATCGGCAGCCGGTAGCCGGGCCGCGGCACCGGCGAGAGGTTGGCCGCCGCCACCAGTGGCCGCCCCTGCGCCGAGAAGCGGGCGAAGGCGACGACGTTGGCGTCGCGGTCGTCCACCACCAGCCAGCGGAAGCCGGAGGGCTCGGCGTCGAGCTCCCACAGCGCCCCGTGCTCGCGGTAGAGACGGTTGAGGTCGCGCACCAGGCGCTGCGCGCCGGCGTGGCGCGGGCGCTGCAGCAGGTGCCAGTCGAGGCTGCGCTCGTGGCTCCACTCCTGCTCCTGCGCGATCTCGCCGCCCATGAACAGCAGCTTCTTGCCGGGGTGCGCCCACATGTACGCGTAGAGCGCGCGCAGGTTGGCGTGCTTCTGCCACTCGTCGCCGGGCATCTTCGACAGCAGCGAGCCCTTGCCGTGGACCACCTCGTCGTGCGAGAGCGGCAGCACGAACTGCTCGGTGAAGGCGTAGACCAGGCTGAAGGTGAGCTCGTCGTGGTGGTAGCGGCGGTGCACCGGGTCGAGCGCGAAGTACTCGAGCGTGTCGTGCATCCAGCCCATGTTCCACTTGAGGTCGAAGCCCAGGCCGCCGGCGTCCACCGGCCGGGACACGGCCGGCCAGGCGGTCGACTCCTCCGCGGCCATCACCACGCCGGGCTCCGAGGCGTGGGCCACCACGTTCAGCTCCTTCAGGAAGCCGATCGCCTCGAGGTTCTCGCGCCCGCCGTACTCGTTGGGCAGCCACTCGTCGGCGGCGCGCGAGTAGTCGCGGTAGAGCATGGAGGCCACGGCGTCCACGCGCAGGCCGTCGGCGTGGTACTCGCGCAGCCAGTAGAGCGCGCTCGCCACGAGGAAGTTGCGCACCTCGTTGCGGCCGTAGTTGAAGATCAGCGTGCCCCAGTCCGGGTGCGCGCCGAGGCGCGGGTCGGCGTGCTCGTAGAGCGCCGTGCCGTCGAACTCGCCGAGCGCGAAGGCGTCGCGGGGGAAGTGGGCCGGCACCCAGTCGAGGATCACGCCGATGCCGCGCGCGTGGAGGCGGTCGATCAGCTCGCGCAGGTCGTCGGGCGAGCCGAGGACCGGCGACGGCGCGAAGTACGAGGTCACCTGGTAGCCCCATGAGCCCGAGAACGGGTGGGCCATCACCGGCAGCAGCTCGACGTGGGTGAAGCCCATGTCGGCCACGTAGTCGCCGAGCTCGTCGGCCAGCTCCTGCAGCGTGAGCGAGCGGTTGCCCTGGTCGGGGTTGAGGCGCCAGGAGGGCAGGTGCACCTCGTAGATCGACACGGGCTCGGCGTGGGGGCGGCTCGCCGCACGGCGCGCCATCCACTCGTCGTCCCTCCAGACGTGCTCGGAGCGGCTCACCACCGAGGCGGTGCGCGGCGGCACCTCGGCCGCGCTCGCCACCGGGTCGGCCTTCAGGCGCAGCGAGCCGTCGGCCCCCCGGATCTCGAACTTGTAGTGCGTCCCGGGTCCGAGGCCCGGCACGAACAGCTCCCAGACGCCGGAGGAGCCGAGCGAGCGCATCGGGTGGACGCGCCCGTCCCAGCCGTTCCAGTCTCCGACCACGCTCACCGACCGCGCCGACGGCGCCCACACGGCGAAGCCGACGCCGGTCGCGCCGTCGATCTCGCGCACGTGCGCGCCCAGGCGCTCCCAGAGCTGCTCGTGGCGGCCCTCGCCCACCAGGTGGAGGTCGAGCTCGCCCATGGTGGGCAGGAACGAGTACGGGTCGCGGGTGCGGAAGGTGTGCCCCGAGTGGGTGATCTCCAGCTCGTAGCGCGGGGGCGCCGCGGCGCCCGGCAGCGTCGCCTCGAAGAGCCCGGCCGCGCGGTGGGGGGCGTCCACGGGCTCGCCGCCCTCCGGCAGCACCCGCACGGCCGTCGCCTCCGGGCGCCAGACGCGGATCGCCACGCCCTCGGGGGTGATGTGCGCCCCGAGCACGCGGTGTGGGTCGTGGTGGTCGCGGGCCGCGAGGAGCGCGATGTCCGGCTCCAGCCGCGAGGTGACGCTCACGGCTCCACCTGGAACACGTGCGCCGGCGTCGCCGCCGGGTCGAGGCGGACGTAGTTGCGCCCGACGGCCCAGCGGTGGACCGCGCCGGTCACGAGGTCGCGCACGCCGAAGCCGGCGGGGAGATCGAGGTCGCCCGGGACGAGGGCGATCCCCTCCTGGGCGCTGTGCGGGTCGACGTTGACGCACACGATGATCGCTCCCATCCCGCGGCCCTTCGCATAGGCGAGGAGGGCCGGGTTCTCGGTGTCAAGGAACCGGACGCCGATGCGTCCGAGGGCGGGGTGCAGGCGGCGGATCTCGTTGAGGCGGCGCACGAGCGGCAGCAGCGGCCCGTCGAGGGCGCGCTCCTTGACCTCGTACTTCTCCGAGTCGAGGTACTCCTCGCTGCCCGGCGCGACGGCGACGGACTCGAGGTTCTCGAAGCCGGAGTAGATGCCGTAGCTCGGCGAGAGCGTCGCGGCCAGGATGAGGCGCGCCTCGAACGCCGCGCGCCCGCCCGTCTGCAGGTACTCGTGGAGTATGTCCGGGGTGTTGGCGAAGAAGTTCGGCCGGAAGTAGTCGCTCGGCGGGCCGGCCAGCTCGCTCACGTAGTCGCGGAGCTCCCAGGAGGAGTTCCTCCACGTGAAGTAGGTGTAGGACTGGCTGAACCCGGCCTTCGCCAGGGCGTACATGCGGGCCGGGCTGGTGAAGGCCTCGGCCAGGAAGACGACGTCGGGGTGCTCGGCGCGCACGCTGCGGATGAGCCACTCCCAGAAGCCGATCGGCTTGGTGTGGGGGTTGTCCACGCGGAAGATCCGCACGCCGCGCTCCACCCAGAAGACCAGCGCGTCCCGCAGCGCGTCCCACAGGCCGCGCCAGTCCTCGCTCGCGAAGTTGACGTTGTAGATGTCCTGGTAGCGCTTGGGCGGGTTCTCGGCGTACTTCAGCGTCCCGTCCGGGCGCCGGTGGAACCACTCGGGGTGCTCGGTGAGCCACGGGTGGTCCGGCGAGCACTGGATGGCGTAGTCGAGGGCGATCTCGACGCCGTGGGCCGCGGCCGTGGAGACCAGGCGCTCGAGGTCCTCGACGGTCCCGATCTCCGGGTTGACGGCGGTGTGGCCGCCGTCCGCGCCGCCGATCGCCCAGGGGCTGCCCGGGTCGCCCGGGGCGGCCTCGGGTGCGTTGTTGCGCCCCTTGCGGTGGGTCACGCCGATCGGGTGGATCGGCGGCAGGTAGAGCACGTCGAAGCCCAGCTCGGCCAGGCGCGGGACCTGCTCCTCGACGCCCTTGAGCCCGCCGAACGAGCGGGGGAAGAGCTCGTACCAGGCGCCGGCGCGGGCGCGCTCGCGGTCCACGTCCACCTCGAGCAGCTGGTCGCGCACCCGCTCCGGCCGCGCGGCGACGCGGCCCATCGCCTCGGCCACGTCCGGGGCGAGGGCGGTCTGGGCGCGCTGGGCGCCCGGGGCGTCCAGGCGCAGCTCCGCCGCTGCCGCCACAACGGTGCGCTTGTGCTCGCCGCGCAGCGCCGGGACGGCCTGCTCCAGCAGGGCGGCGCCCTCGGCCAGCTCGCTCTCGAGATCGGGCTGACCCGCGGCCACCTTGCGCTCCAGCTCGTTGCGCCACGAGCCGAAGGCGTCGACCCAGGCCTCGACCTGGAAGACGTGGATCCCCAGCGCGCTGGTCCGGAAGCCCCCTCGCCAGCGGTCCGGGCTGATCTGCCCCATCGGCGCCTCGGCGAAGGCGCGCGCGCCCGGCGGTCGATGGCGCACGACCGCGCGCAGCTGCTCGTGCCCGTCGCGGACGAGGTCGCATTCCACGGTCACGAGGTCCCCGAGCGTCCGCTTCACCGGCCAGCGTCCCCCCTCGACGGCGGGGAGGGTGTCGTGGACCTGGATCCGCGGCGGCGGCGTGCGGGGCGTCGGTGCGAGCACGGGCGGCACTGAGCGTAGCCTTTCCCGGTGGTGTCGCGCAGCGAACATGAGGACCCCACGGCCGAGCGCCGCGCGGGAGTGCTCCTCCACGCCTCCTCACTGCCCGGGGGCCGCCTGGGGCCGGAGGCCTTCGCCTTCGTCAACTGGCTGGCCGCGGCGGGCCAGTCCTGGTGGCAGGTGCTGCCCCTCACGCCGCCCGACGCGTCGGGCTCGCCCTACGCCAGCCCGTCGGCGTTCGCGGGCTGGGCCGGGCTCCTGGAGCGGCCCGATGCGCCGGTCTCGGCCGCCGAGCGCGCCGACCTGCACGATCGCGCGGCCTACTGGCTGGAGGACTGGGCGCGCCTCGCGGGCCCGGGCGCGGCCGACGACCAGGTGCGCTTCGACCGCGAATGGGGCGCCCTGCACGCATACGCGGCCGACCGCGGGGTGCTGATCATGGGCGACATCCCGTTCTACGTCGCGCCCGGCGCGGCCGACGTGCGCGCCCACCCTTCGCTCTTCCGCGACGACGTCGTCGCCGGCGTGCCGCCCGACGCCTTCACCGACGACGGCCAGCTCTGGGGCAACCCCACCTACGACTGGGACGCCATGGCCGCCGACGGCGACCGCTGGTGGATCGCCCGCATCGCCCGCTCGGCCGACCTCCACGACTGCGCCCGCATCGACCACTTCCGCGCCTTCGAGTCGTGGTGGGCCGTGCCGCGCGGCGCGCCCACCGCCCGCGAGGGGACCTGGCTGCCCGGCCCCCACGGGCGCATCATCGCCGCGGCCCGCGCCGCGCTCGGCCCGCTGTCGCTGGTGGCGGAGGACCTCGGCATCATCACGCCCGAGGTCCACGCCCTGATGGAGCGCCTCGGCCTCCCCGGCATGCGCGTGCTCCAGTTCGCCTTCCCGGGCGACCGGGACAACGGCCACCGGCCCGAGAACCACCCCGAGCGTTGCGTCGTCTACGTCGGCACCCACGACAACGACACGGCCGCGGGGTGGTGGGCGTCGGCCTCCGACGAGGGCCGCGCCGAGGCCGCCGCGTCGGCCGCCGCCCACGGCATCCACGACGAGCCGCCGCACCGGATGCTGGTGCGCCTGGCCCTGGCCTCCCGCGCCGGCCTCGCCATCGTGACGGCGCAGGACCTGCTCGGGCTCGGCTCGGGCGCCCGCCTCAACACCCCGGGTACGGCGGAGGGCAACTGGTCCTGGCGGCTGGAGCCGGGGCAGCTCGGGCCCGAGCACGCCGCCTGGCTGCGCCACGAGACCGAGCGGGCGGGTCGCCTCCCCTAGTCGGGACCGGGAGGCGGCCTGCGGCGCCGCTCAGCCCGAGGCCAGCATCTCCAGCGCCGAGATCGACGGCGCGAACATGTACTCGCCGCCGGACGGCAGGACCCAGTGGCGGCGGGCCACGACCTCGGCGTTGACCGGCCCGCCGGGGCCGGGCAGCGTCACCGGGCAGCGGCGCACGCCGTCGCCCTCGTGGTCCTGGCCGATCACGATGTCGACCCCGCCCGCGCCGACCTCCTTGAAGTCGGGGTTGTTCACCCAGACCTTGGTCACGAACTCGAACTGGTCGACGATCGACGTCTGGTAGGCGAGGAACAGCAGCCCGCGGTCGGCGCCGTCGGCGACGGGCGCCGCGATCGTGCTCGGCGACTGCGGGCCGAACGGGATGCCCCGCCTCAGCAGGCGGTGCGTCTGCGTGCTGACCTCGCCGATCGGGGGCTGCACGGGGATCGACCGCGAGGTGTCGTCGCGCGGGTACGCCTTGCGGATGTGCGCGCCGAGCGGGCAGACCGCGCCGTCGGCGTCGGCCATCGCGACCGGGAAGGTCTCGTCCACCGCGTCGGCGTCGGTGGTCACCTCCGAGGAGTGGATCTGGTCGGCGTCGTCCTCGAACTCGAAGTTGTTGTTCGCGCCCTCGTCGCCTCCGAGGGCCGGGATGTCGGACGTGGTGGCGCGCTCGACCGGCGCGCCGCTGCGCCAGCGCCCCACCAGCTTGGCGCCGAGCAGCTCGGGGTCAACGTCGAGGCGGGCGGCCTCCGAGCGCAGGAAGCTGTGGAAGCCGTGGACGTCCTGGCGCAGGCGGCGGAACACGAGGTAGGCGCCGTCGTCGGCCCAGCCCGGGCCGGCGCTCGACACCGGGCCCGGCTCGGAGATGTCGTCGGCCTCGGCGTCCTGGCCCGGGTAGCCGAACACGAACTCGCCCGGCCACAGCAGGTCCTGGCCGGGCTTGCCCTGCTCGTCGCGCTTGCCCGGGGTCTGGCGCACGGTCAGCACGTCGCGCGGGTTGGCGGACTTGCGACCGCGCAGGCCGGGCTGCGAGACGCCGTCGAGGAAGCCGAAGTGCTCGTGACCCTTCATCTCGCCGCCGAGCACCGCGCCGCGCTCCATGGCGACCAGGACCACGCCCTCGCTGTCGCTCATCATCTGCATCACGCGGGCGATCTCGGCCTCGAGGTCGGTGGCCAGGTCGGCCGCGACGATCACGACCGCGTCCGGCTCGGTGCCCGGGCCGCCGACGCGCCACGTGGCCGGGCTGCCCTCGCCGTTCACGGGGTCGCCGAGGCCCCCGGAGCGGGCGGCCATGCCCGCGCGGAACGCCGGATCGGTGAACGCGTCGGCGTCCGGCGTGAGCATCCGCAGGCCGCGGTGGGCGAAGGCGATGTTGAGCCACGACGCGCGCAGCGCGTTGTAGCCGCGGCGGTCGCGCATCGACTTGAAGAGGCCGGCGAAGCCGACCACCTCCTCGGCCGTGGCGATCAGCGGCACCAGGCCGGCGATCCAGGCGCGCGCCGAGGCGGGGTCGGTGAAGCGCACGAACAGGAGCGCCTGAGCGGGCTTGTTGAAGCCCGGGATGATGTTGCCCTGGATGTCCTCCAGGTTCAGGACCGGCTCGTTGGGAACGGCGGGGTGGGCGTCGTCGGCCGGCGGTGTCGAGGTGGGACGGGCGGCGGGGGCCTCGCGCACCGGGTAGCGTTCGTCCGTGCCCCGGTGGGGGTACGCCGTCACCGTCATCGCGCGGCTCATGTGAGTCTCTCCTCACTGGCGGAAACGATCGGGAGCGGGTCCCCACCGTATGCCCGCGCGCCGCGCCCGGGCAACGGCCGGACGGATCGTGTTTCGCGGGATGGGCACGGGGAACCCGGCTCATCGCGGACGTCGCGCGGCCGATACCCGTGGAGAGCATGACCGAGTACCGCATCTTCATCACCGACGCCGGCGCGGACGACGCCCCCGGCGCCCTCTGGCCCGTCGCCGACGTGTGGGCCGACTCGCCCGAGCTCGCCCTGGCCGAGGTCTGCGCGGGCTGGGAGCCCTGCCGGGTGCTCGCGGTTCCGGTGCAGGCGATCACCTCGCTGGGCTGGCGCACGGCCGAGCCCGGCGGAGGGCGGGTCCACTAGCGGGCAGGGGGCGCTAGCGGCGGCCCCGCCCGCGCGACCATCCGGCGCACGACGCCCGGGATGTCGCGCCGGCTGTGCTCCAGCGCCGCGCTCACCGCGCCCGCCACCTCGGGGCCCGACACCGGCGGCCCGTGGCCCGGCAGCAGATGGAGGGGCGCGAATCCGCCGAGCACCCGCGGCGGCAGCATCCGCAGCATCGGGTGGATGCCGACCAGGGCGCCCGGCGCCAGGTAGTACGGCGCCGTGCCGAGAGCCTCGGGGACCACCAGGACGCGATGCTCGGGCCACCAGAGCGCCGTCTCGCGCCACCAGCGCCGCCGGACGACCGGCACGGCCTCGAACGGCGTCCCCTGGACCTCCGCGAACGGCACCGCGAGGAGCGGCACGCCGTGGCGCGCGGCCAGCGCCGCGCCGTCGCGGGCGTGGCGGTCGAGCAGCTGGAGGACGCCGCGCACCGGCCCGAGCGGGGCGATCAGCTCGTCCAGGCCCTCGCCGTCAACCGGATCGACCAGCCACACGCCGTCGGCGGTGGCGAGCGCGTGCGAGCCGCGCTGCATGTAGGCGGGCTCGGGGGCGGTCCAGGAGACGCCCCAGTCGTGGGCGGCTGAGCGGCTGACGCGCATGGGGCTCCGGTACCCTCCTTCGAAGTGGACCACGCCATCGAGGCCTCGGCGATCCGAAGGATGTACGGCCCGTCGGCCGGCGTCAACGGGGTCAACCTGATCGTCGAGCGAGGGGAGTGCTTCGGCTTCCTCGGCCCGAACGGCGCGGGCAAGACCACCTTCATCCGCCTGGCGCTCGGCCTGATCCGCGCCGACTCGGGCGACGTGTCGGTGATGGGCCACGACGTCCACGCCGACCGCATGGCCGCGCTGGCGCAGATCGGCTACCTGCCGGGAGAGCTCGGCCTCTACGCCGGCCTGACCGGGCGGCGCACGCTCGACGCCCTCGCCCGCCTCCATCCGCGCCCGCCCGCCCTGCGCGAGGATCTCTGCCGCGCGCTGGAGCTGGACGACGCGGCGCTCGGCCGGCGCGTGCGCTCCTACTCGCGCGGCATGAAGCAGAAGCTCGGGCTGGTCGCCGCGCTGCAGCACGACCCGCCGCTCGCGATCCTCGACGAGCCCACCGGCGGCCTCGACCCGGTGATCCAGTCGCGCCTGCTCGAGTGGCTCGCGGGCCGCTCGCGCGCGGGCCGCACGATCTTCTTCTCGAGCCACGTGCTGGCCGAGGTGGAGGAGCTGTGCGACCGGGTGGCCATGATCCGCGCCGGGCGGCTCCTGTTCACCGGCGCGCTCGGCGAGCTAGGCGGCGCCCGCACGCGCCACGTGGAGGTCGCGTTCTCCGAGCCGGTCGACCCGGCGCGCTACGCCGGCGCGGGCGTCGGGCCCGTGGAGGTCAACGGCGCCCGGCACCGCTTCTCCCTGTCGGGCGACCCCGCCCCGCTGCTCGCGGCGCTCTCGCGCCTGCCCGTGGCCGATGTGGCCATCGAGCGCCCGGGCCTTGAGGACGCCTTCCGCGACCTCTACGCCGCGTGAGGACGATCTACGGGCTCGCGCTCGAGCGCTCGCGGGTTCGCATCGCGCTACTCGCCGTCGGCTTCGCGCTGTTCGAGCTGGTGGTCGGGCTCTCGTACGCGAGCGTCAACCAGAA
Source organism: uncultured Thermoleophilia bacterium (assembly GCA_963770865.1). Classification (GTDB taxonomy): domain Bacteria; phylum Actinomycetota; class Thermoleophilia; order Miltoncostaeales; family Miltoncostaeaceae; genus Miltoncostaea. Next base: position 58,237 of record CAVYRD010000008.1, on the reverse strand, counting down.
CGCGATCCGCAGCCTGGTCGATGCCCTTCCGCCCGCGCTGAGAGCGCTGGCGGGCAGCGCCGACATCGCCAGCCCCACGGGCTACGCCGGCTCCGGCTACCTGCACCCGGTCGCGCTGGCGATCCAGGCGGCCGTCGCGATCTCGATGGCCGCCGCCCCGGCGCGCGAGGCCGAGGACGGCACCGCCGAGCTGGTGCTGGCGCGCCCGATCCCGCCCACGCGCTGGCTGGCCGCCCACGCGTTTGCGATGGCCACCGGGCTCGCGATCGTCGAGGCGGGCGGCTTCGCGGGCGGCCTCGCGGCGTCGGTCGCCGTGGCCGACCTGTCGCCGGTGGACCCCGGCCCCCTGGCGCTGGCCGGGCTCGCCGGGTTCCTCTGCTTCCTCGCCGTCGGCGGCGTCGCCCTCCTCGTGTCGTCGCTGGTGCGCACGGGCGGCCGCGCGATCGGCTGGGCCGCGGGCTTCCTTCTCATCTCCTACGCAGTCGACTACCTCGCGCAGGTCTGGTCGATCGCCGAGCCCCTCGGGCCGCTGTCGATCTTCCACTACCTCGACCCGCCGGGGATCCTCGGCCGCGGGACGCTGGGCCCGGAGGACGCCCTCGCGCTCGGCGGCCTCGCCCTGGTCACGACGGCCGTCGCGGTGGCGCGGATGGGCCACCGCGACCTGACGCCCTGATCGCGGACGGCGCGCGAGCCGGCACCGCCGAAGGCGGGCCGGCCGCCTCCGGCCTCATTTCTCGAGCTGCCCCGGAAGGGCCTCGATCAGGCGGTTCATCGTCTTGATCAGCGTGGCGTCGCCGACCGACCCGGTTCCCCTGACATAGAGCGCGTTCGGGCCGATCGAGTAGCCGAGCCGCACCTCGCGCCGCCCGTCCTGCACCAGCCGCGCCCCCCGCGCCCCGCGCACCTCGGGGGGCGTCCACGCCGACCCCCCGGCGTCGGTCAGGCGCGTGGCAAGGTCGGCGCCGATCTGGGTGGCGGTGAGGTGCGAGTCCCAGACGCTGACGGTGGCGACCATCTCGCCGCCGCGCGGGTCGGCCCAGGTGCGGACCGCGGCGGCCGAGGGCGCGAGCTGGGTGATGCGGTCGGCGAGCGCGGGGTCGGCGACCCCGGTCCAGGCGAGCTGCAGGTCGTCGGCGCCGGCGGCCGCGGCGTCCGGCCCGCGCAGGTCGCCCGGGCTCGGCAGCACGCCCAGGAGCGCCACCGGGCGGACACGGTCGCCGCCCGACTGGGTGGCGTCGAGCGGCCCGAGCCCGCACCCGGCCGTGAGCAGGACGAGGGCGATGATGGCCGCGACGCGCACGCGCCCCAGCGTAGCCCTGCGGGCCCGCACCGCCTTAACCCTCTGTCAACGGGAGGGTGCGGATCGCGCTGGATCCCCCTCCTATACTGGGTTCTCCGAGTCGGATCGGAGAGGACCGACCGGTCGCACCCAAGGAGAGACGATGAACCTCGCCTCATACAAGGCGGGCAACAACTTCAAGACCTTCCTGCTCGTCGCCGCGCTCACCGGCCTGCTCCTGGCCATCGGCTTCCTGATCGGTGGCGCGAGCGGCATCATCCTGTTCGCGGTCATCGCGATCGTCTTCAACTTCGCGATGTACTGGTTCAGCGGCTCGATGGCCCTGAAGATGAGCCGCGCCGTCGAGGTGAGCCCGGCCGAGGAGCCGGAGCTGCACCGCATGATCGCGACCCTCGCCGAGCGCGCCGGCGTGCCGAAGCCGAAGGTGTACGTCACCCCGGCCGAGCAGCCCAACGCGTTCGCGACGGGCCGCAACCCCAAGCACGCCGCCATCGCCGTGACGGCGGGCATCCAGCGCGCCCTGGGGCCGCGCGAGCTCGAGGGCGTCCTCGCCCACGAGATGGGTCACATCAAGAACCGCGACATCCTCATCGCGAGCATCGCCGCGATGGTGGCCGGCGCGATCTCGGCGATCGCCAACTTCCTGCAGTTCTCGTTGTTCTTCGGCGGGGACGACGAGAACCCGCTGGGCATCATCGGGACGCTGGCGACGATCATCCTCGCGCCGATCGCCGCGATGATCATCCAGATGGCCGTCTCGCGCCAGCGCGAGTACGTGGCGGACGCGACCGGAGCCGAGCTGATCGGCGACCCGAACCCGCTCGCCGACGCCCTGGAGACGCTCCACCGCGGGGCCGAGGCGATCCCGATGCGGGTCAACCCGGCGGCCGCGCCGCTGTTCATCGTCAACCCGCTCGCGGCGAACGCCCGCGCCGCCAACGCGCGCGGCGGCCGCGCCGGCGGGATGGCCAATCTGTTCTCGACCCACCCTCCGATGGAGGAGCGCGTCGCGCGCCTGCGCCGGATGGCCGGCGCGAGCAGCCTGCAGATACCCACGTTCTGACGAACCGGGCATAGTTCGTCCCGGCCCCGCGGCGCGCGCGCCCCGGGGCCGGGCATCGATCACCACAACGCAACCCGGACGGTTCACTGAGAATGGGTATCCAGGACGAGGTCAGGAAGCTGGTCAACACGGAGTCGGCCAAGCACAAGCGGCTCATCGAGTACGTCGTGCGGCAGCTCCACAACGGGCGGGACCTCAAGCCGATCTTCGAGGACCCCTACGTCACCAACCGGATCTCCCCGCTCGAGCAGCGCGCGCTGCTCGAGGAGCCCGAGGTCGTCGCGGCCGCCGGCGACGAGGTGATCGCCTCGCTGCGCGGTCACCTGGACCGGCTGGCCGGGGCCTGACACCCGGAGGGGCGGGGCCGATGGGCCCCGGAGGGGCGCTACACTCGTCCTGAGTAGGGGTCCGATCGTCAGATGGACGCCGTGGTGGGGCGGGGGGTCCCGTGAGGCCTCCCCCTCGCGCCGTCCATCCCGGTTCGACGGGGGCGGTTCGCCGCGCGCGAATTCTTCAATCAGAACGAGACCATCATCCTGTTCTCGCAGGGTCTCGTGTTCTTCTCGCTGGGCTTCGCCGTCTGGCTCCAGCGCCGGCGCGCGACCCGCCTCACGCTGTCGTCGTCGCTCATCTGGCTGGCGGCGTTCGCGTTCGTCGAGGCGCTGGCCGTGTGGGGCCACGTCTTCATCCCGATCCAGGACGGGTACCTCAGCGACGGGGTGATCGAGGGCCTCGAGGTGGTGCGGGCCTTCATCCAGGTGGCCGCCTTCGTCTTCCTCGTCCAGTTCGGCCTGCGCCTCATCGACATGCCGGCCGTCGTGCGCCGGTCCCTGACCGGCCTCTCCATCGCGGTGGCGCTGGGCATCCTCGGCGGGTGCGCCCTGGCGTCGGGGTCCACCGGGTGGAGCGCCGCCGAGTGGGAGCAGGCCTCGACCGCCCTCGCGCGCTACGCGCTGCTCCTCCCGGGCGCCGCGCTGTCGGCGATCGGCCTCTGGCGCCAGCGCGCCGAGCTGAGCGACGCCGGCATGCCCGGCATCAAGCCCTACGCCGGCGCGGCCGCGGCGGTCCTCGGCGTCTACGCGGTGCTGGGCGGCCTGATCGTCACGGCCGGCCCGATCAGCCCGGGCGGCATCGGCGACGACAACGGATGGTTCGACCTGACCGGCCTCCCGCTCGAGGTGATGCGCGGCATCGCCGGCCTCGTGCTCTGCGTGCTCGCCGTCAAGCTCCTCGAGATCTTCGACGTCGAGGCCAAGCAGCAGCTCGAGGCGCTCGACCGCGCCCGCGCCATCGCCGAGGAGCGCGCGCGCTTCCGGCGCGACCTGCACGACGGGACGATCCAGTCGATCTACGCCGCCGGCCTGCACCTGGAGGCGATCGCCATCCGCTCGGAGGACCCCGCCGTGCGCGGCGAGGTCCGCGAGGTGGTGGGCGACCTGAACGAGGCCACGGACCGCCTGCGCGACTACATCCGCGCGCTGGCCCAACCGCCGGCCACGCCCCAGGGCCTCGCGACCAACCTCGGCGAGCTGACCCGGCGCTTCGCCGACGAGACCGGCCGCGAGGTCCGCTTCACGGCGCGCGGCATGGGCTCCTCCGGGCCCCTGCCCGACGAGGCCGGCCAGCACCTCGAGCAGATCCTGCGCGAGGCCCTCACCAACACCGCCCGCCACGCCGGGGCCTGCAAGGTCGCCGTCTCCCTCGTCTTCGCGCCGGACGAGCTCGACCTCGTCGTCGCCGACGACGGCTGCGGCCCGCGCCGGTGCGAGGAGGGCGAGACGCCGGGCCGGCACGAGGGGCTCCGCAACATGACCGAGCGCGCCCGGCGGCTCGGCGGACGGCTCGCCGTGGAGGAGGCGACCGGGCGGGGGCACGAACGTGACCCTCGCCGTGCCGCTCGACAGCGACGTGCCCGAGGACGAGCCCTTCGCCATCGATCCCGACCGAGAGGTGTCCCACTCATGAGCACGTCCGCCGCCGACCCGATCACGGTGCTGATCGTGGACGACCACACCGTCGTGCGCATCGGCCTGAGGACGCTCCTCTCGCACGCCGCGGGCTTCCGCGTGGTCGGCGAGGCCCAGACCGCCGCCGAGGCCGTCTCGATGACCGACCAGATGCGCCCGGACGTCGTTCTCATGGACGTGCGCCTGCCCGACGGCAGCGGCGTCGAGGCCTGCCGGCGCATCAAGGCCGACCACCCCGACGCGCGCGTCCTGATGCTCACCTCGTACTCCGACGAGGAGGCGATCGTCGGCGCCGTGATGGCCGGCGCGAGCGGCTACCTGCTCAAGCAGGCCGACGCGGAGCGCCTCACCCAGGCCATCCGCGAGGCGGCCGCCGGCCAGTCGTCGCTCGACCCGCGGGCGGCCGGCGCGCTGCTCAGCCAGTTCCGCGAGCTGTCGGCCAAGCAGGCCGAGGCCGAGCTGGCCGGGCTGACCGACCGCGAGCGGCGCATGCTGGCGCTGATCGCCGAGGGCTACACCAACCGCGCCATCGGCGAGGTGCTGCACCTGTCGGAGAAGACGGTGCGCAACCACGTCAGCCAGCTGCTGCGCAAGCTGGGCTTCCAGCGGCGCTCGCAGGCCGCCGCGTGGGCGGGCCAGCGCCGTCTGGAGCTGCCGCCCGACTGAGGGCGCCGGCCCCGTTCTCGTAAACGGGGTCTATCGCCGCGATAAGGTACGCCGCCGTGACCGTGCCCCCCGTCCATACCGCGGAACCGATCCTGAGCATCGAGGGCGTCGCCAAGGCCTACGGCGACCGCGGCCCGGCGCTCTCGGAGACGACGCTGTCGGTGGCCCCCGGCGAGTTCATCTCGCTGGTCGGCCCGAGCGGCTGCGGAAAGTCCACGCTGCTGGCGATGATCGCCGGCCTGCTGCCGCCCGACAGCGGCGCCATCCGCATGCACGGCGCGCCGGTCACCGGGCCGGGAGAGGGCCGCGCGGTGGTGTTCCAGGACGCCGCGCTGATGCCGTGGCTCACGGTGCGCCACAACGTCGAGTACGGCCTGCGGGCGCACGGCGTGGCGCGCGGCGAACGGCGCCGCCGCGCCGAGGAGGCCATCGACATGGTCCACCTCGCGCACGTCGCCGACCGCCACCCGCACGAGCTGTCGGGCGGAATGCGCCAGCGCGTCGCGATCGCCCGGGCCCTCGTGCTGCGGCCCGAGGTGCTGCTGATGGACGAGCCGTTCAGCGCGCTCGACGCCCAGACCCGGACGGTCCTGCAGGACGAGCTCCAGCGCATCTGGCTCGAGACCCGGCCTGCCGTGGTCTTCGTGACGCACAACCTGCTCGAGGCCGCCTTCCTCGCCGACACGGTCTACCTGCTGTCGGCCGGCCCCGGCCGCATCGTCCAGCGCTACGCGGTCGACGTGCCGCGCCCGCGCGACGAGGGCGACCCACGCCTGGTGGCGATCCGCCAGGACATGCTCCATCGCATGCGCGCCGAGGTCGGCAACGTCGGCCGCATCGCCGGGGACGAGGGCTCGACCCGCCTCATCGGAGCGACCACCGAGTGAGCGCGGGCGCCGCCCGCACCGGCCGCTTCGCCTGGACGGCGGTCGTCCACGTGTTCCGCCGCGTCTGGCTGATCGTGCTGCTGTTCCTGCTCTGGTGGGCCGTGACCGCGGCCGGCTGGGTGTCGTCGGTCAAGCTGCCGCCGCCGAGCGACGTCTGGGACGCCCTCGGGCGCGGGTTCTCGGACCTCGACCTGTGGAACGCGATCGTCAGCACCCTGGTGCGGCTCGCCGAGGGCTGGGCGCTCGGCGCCGGGATCGCCGTGGTCCTGGGAGTGCTCACGGCCGCCTCGCCCTTCCTGGAGGACGGCATCCGCCCCGTGGTCGCCGGGCTGCAGGGCGTGCCGACGATCGCCTTCCTGCCGCTGGCGATCCTCTGGTTCGGCCCGACCGGCGCGGCGGTGCTCGCCATCACGGCCTTCGGCACGTTCAAGCCGATGATGCTCGCCACCTACGGCGCCGTGCGCCAGGTGCCGCCCACCCTGCGCCAGGCGGCGCGGTCGATGGGCGCCACCGGGCTCTTCTACCAGCGCACGCTGATCTTCCCGGCGGCGATCCCGGGCCTCGTGGTCGGGCTGCGGCTGTCGTGGTCGTTCGCCTGGCGCTCGCTGATGGCCGCCGAGCTGATCGTCGGCGGCATCGACGGCCTCGGCCAGGTGCTGGAGCGCGGCCGCGAGCTCAACTCGATCGATCTCGTGATCGCCGTGATCCTCGTCATCGCGGTCATCGGCATCCTGTTCGAGCAGCTCGTGTTCGCGCGCTTCGAGCGCTGGGTGCAGCGCCGCTGGGGGCTTGCGCAGGCGACGTAGCCTCCTCGCGGCGCTGATGCTCGCCGTGCTCGCCCTGGCGGCGGGCTGCGGCGGCGACGGCGCCGGCGGGGACGGCCTGCGCCTGGGGTACTTCCTCAACCTCACCCACGCGGTGCCCATCGTCGGGCTGAAGGAGGGCGTCTACGCCCGGGCGCTTCCCGGGGTGGACATCCAGACGCGCGAGTTCCTCGCCGGCCCCGACGCGGTCACCGCGATGCTCGCCGGCTCGCTCGACGCCTCCTACCTGGGCGCCGGCCCGGTGATCACCGCCGCGAGCCGGGCGCCGGGGCGCCTGCGGATCGTGGCGGGCGCCAACGACGCGGGGGCGATCCTCGTGGCCCGCGCCGGCTCCGGCATCCGCTCGGTGCGGGACCTCGACGGGCGCTCGGTGTCGTTCCCGGGCTACGGCAACACCCAGGACCTCGCCCTGCGCCTGGTGCTGAAGGACGCCGGCCTCGAGCCGACCGACCAGGGCGGCACGGTGCGGCTGGTGGCCATCCGCAACGCCGACGTCGCGACCGGCCTGCAGCGCGGCCAGCTCGACGCGGCGATGCTGCCCGAGCCGTGGGGCACCCAGCTCATCGCGCGCGGGGACGCCACCCTGCTCGTGGAGGCCGACCAGATCCTGGGTGGCGCCTACCCCACGACGGTGCTGGTGGTCTCGGGTGAGCTGGCGCGCGAGCGGCCGGACGTCGTGCGGCGCCTCGTGGCCGCCAACTGCCGGGCGGTGGGCATCGTCAAGCGCCACCCGGACCTGGTCGTGGACGAGTTCCAGAGCATCGTGAAGGGCATCCAGGGCCGGCCCACGGCGCGGGCCACGCTGGTCGCCTCCGAGAAGCGCCTGCGACCCACGACGGCGGTCGACGAGAAGGGCACCAACCTCCTCATCGCGGCCGCCAAGGCGGCCGGATACCTCGACGGGAAGGTCCGCTACGACGACCTTGTGGCGCCGTCGGTGCGCGAGCCCTGTCCCGCCGGCTGAGCCCCACGCAAGGAGATCGCGAGCGCCCGTAGAAACGAGCGGAGGTCAACCGCCGCCACGAAAGCGCGCCTGATGCCCCGAAACGCCCGCGTCCTCGCCCTCGCCAACCAGAAGGGCGGGGTCGCCAAGACCACCACCACCCTGAACCTCGGCGTGGCCCTGAAGGACATGGGCGCGCGGGTGCTCGCCGTCAACCTCGACCCCCAGAGCAACCTGTCCATGAGCCAGGGCGTCGATGTCGAGAACCTCGGCGACGGCATGTACCACGTGCTCACGGGGGCCTGCGCGGTCACGGACATCATCCAGGTGCGCGAGATCGACGTCGCGCCGGCGGGCATCGAGCTGGCCGGCGCCGAGCTCGCCCTGTCGGCCGCGATCGGGCGCGAGCGGACCCTGGAGCGGGCGCTGCGCCCGGTGCGCGAGCTCTACGACTACATCCTGCTCGACACCCCGCCGTCGCTCGGCCTGCTGACCATCAACGCGATGGTGGCCGCCGAGGGCGTGATCGTGCCGGTGCAGTGCGAGTACCTGTCGTTGCGCGGCCTGGCCCAGCTGCGCCAGACTCTCCTGCAGGTGCGGGAGAACCTCAATCCCACGGTGGACATCGTGGGTATCCTCCCGACCATGTACGACGGGCGCACCCTGCACGGCCGGGAGGCGGTCCAGATGCTCGAGGAGAGCTTCGGCGACCGCGTCTACAAGACGCGCATCGGCAAGACGATCCGCTTCGCCGAGGCGCCGGTCGAGGGCAAGAGCGTGATCCGCTACGACCCGCAGGGCCAGGCGGCCCGCTGGTACCGCCAGCTGGCGCGCGAGGTGGCCGCCAGCCCGGTCGGCGTCCCGGTGCCGGGGGGCGTGCGGGAGGCGGCGGCGTGAGCACGCGCGGCCAGCGGCCCAGCATGAGGGAGGGTCCGCTCTCGGACCTGTTCCGCAGCACCGACCCGGACGTCCCGGCCCCGCTCGCCCCGCGCGAGGTCCGACCCGGACCTCGGCCCCTACGGCGACGCGTCCAACTACGTCGCGGTGATCCGCGTCGTCGGCGTCGGCGGCGCGGGCTGCAACGCGGTCAACCGCATGATCGAGGCCGGGCTGCGCGGCGTCGAGTTCGTCGCCGTCAACACCGACCGCCAGGCGCTCGAGGAGAGCGAGGCGGACGTCCGCATCCCGGTGGGCATGGAGCTCACCCGCGGCCTCGGCACGGGCGGCGACCCGCTCCTGGGCGAGCAGGCGGTCAAGGAGAGCGAGGACCACGTGCGGCGCGCGCTTGCGCGGCAGCGACCTCGTGTTCATCGCCGCCGGCGAGGGCGGGGGCACCGGCACCGGCGGCGCGCCGATCGTCGCGAAGATCGCCCGCGAGCTGGGCGCCCTGACCGTCGCCGTCGTCACCCGGCCGTTCGGCTTCGAGGGCAACAAGCGCACGAAGGCGGCCGACGAGGGCCTCTCGCGGCTGCAGTCCGCCGCGGACACCGTCATCGTGATCCCGAACGACCGCCTGATGTCGGTCCTCGAGCGCGGCACCAGCATGGTCGAGGCCTTCAAGGTGGCCGACGACCTGCTGCGCCAGGGCGTGCAGGGCATCTGCGACATGATCACGCTGCCCGGCCTGATCAACCTCGACTTCGCGGACGTGCGCACGATCATCCGCGGAGCGGGCACCGCGCTCCTCGGCATCGGCTACGCCGGCGGGGGCAACCGCGCCACCGAGGCCGCGATGGCCGCCATCGCGTCGCCGCTGCTCGAGACGCCGATCGACGGCGCCAAGGGCATCCTGCTCGGCGTGACCGGCGGTCCCGACCTGTCGCTGGTCGAGGTGAGCGAGGCCGCGCGCGTCGTGGCCGACGCCGCCGACCCGGACGCCAACATCATCTTCGGCGCCACCATCGACCCCGACCTCCAGGGCCAGGTGTGGGTCACCGTGGTCGCTGCCAACTTCAGCGGCGTGCGCGCCGCCCCGCCGCCGCCCCCCGAGCCCGAGCCGGCGTCGGCCGCCCCGGCGCGCCCCGAGCGCGGCGCCGCCGCCCCGCGGCCGCGGCGCGTGACCCGCTTCGACGTGCCCTACCCGACCCGGGCCCGGCCGGCGGACGACGATCCCGGCGACGCGCCGCGCGTGTTCGACGTGGACGCCCCCGCGGCGCCCGCCGCCGGAGCCGCCGCGCGCCGACCCCGACGCGACGACCCTGATGCGCCGGCCCGACCTCGGCCCGGACGAGCCGGAGGACGCGGCGTAGCGACCTCGCGCGCCGACGTGCCGGTCGGCGTGGTGGCGGCCGGACACCCCCTCAGCGCGCGGGCGGGGGCGCAGGCCCTGGCACGGGGGGGAGGGGCGGTCGACGCCGTCTGCGCGGCGGCCTTCGCGGCGGCGGTCGCCGAGAGCCCGCTCACCGGGCCGGGCGCGGGCGGCTTCCTGCTGGTGCGATCGCCCGAGGGCGAGACGGCGCTGCTCGACTTCTTCGTGGCGGTGCCGGGTCTCGGGCCGGGCGGCCGGCGTCTCGACCCGGCCGACCTCGACTCCTTCACCGTCCCGTTCGGCGGCGCCGACCAGGTCTTCCACATCGGCCCCGCCTCGGTCGCCGTGCCCGGGATGATCGCGGGCCTCGGCGAGGCGATGCGCCGCTTCGGGCGCCTCGCGCCGGCCGACGTCGTCGCCCCGGCCGTCGCGCTGGCGCGCGAGGGCGTGGTGCTGACCCGCGAGACGGCCTACCTGCACGCCATCCTCGACCGACATGCTCACCTTCACCCCGGCGGCCGCGGAGGTCTACGCGCCCGGCGGCCGGCTCCTCGGCGAGGGCGAGCGCGTGCGCTTCCCCGACCTGGCCGAGACGCTGCGCCACCTCGGCGACGCCGGCGCCGGCAGCATGCGCGACGGGCCGCTGGCCGCGGCCATCACCGGGCACCTCGCCGCGACCGGCGGCCTGGTGACGCCGACCGACCTGCGCGAGTACCGGGTCGTCGAGCGGGCGCCGCTCGAGATCGGCTACCGCGACGTCACGCTCCTCATCAACCCGCCTCCGTCCTCGGGCGGAGCCCTGATCGCGGCGGCCCTGCGCGACATGGAGGCCGGCGGCGTCCCCGCCGACGAGGTCGCCCACTACCGCGCCGTGGCCCGCGCGGGCGTCGCGGCCAACGCCCTGCGCGACGACGGCTTCGCCGCCGACCTCCACGAGGAGGACTGCATGGAGCGCCTCTGGGCGCGGTGGGCCGACGGCGGCCCGGGCGACGGCGCGCCGCCCTCGCGCAAGCCGGCCGGCTCCACGACCCACGTGAGCGCGGTCGACGCCGACGGCGGCATGGCCAGCCTGTCCAGCTCCAACGGCTCGAGCTCCGGCGTCGTGGTGCCGGGCACGGGGATCATGCTGAACAACATGCTCGGCGAGGAGGACCTCAACCCCGGCGGCTTCGGCGCCGCGCAGCCCGGGACGCGGATGACGTCGATGATGGCCCCGACGCTGATGCTGCGCGGCGGCGAGCCCGTCGTCGCCCTCGGATCGGCCGGGTCGAACCGGCTGCGGTCGGCCATCCTGCAGACCGTGGTCAGTATCGTGGACGGGCGCATGACGGCGGCGGACGCCGTCCGTCGCCCGCGGATCCATCCCGAGGGGGACGGCGTGGACATCGAGGGGGGCGTCCCGGAGGACGTGGCCGCGGCGCTCGCCGCGGACGGGCACCGGCATCCGGCGCTGGGGCGAGATGAATCTGTTCTTCGGCGGGGTGAGCGTCGCCGGGCGGGGTGCGGGCGGTCTGGAGGGCGCCGGCGATCCCCGCCGCGGGGGGGCCGCGGCCGCTGTCACACGCGTGGGAGAGGTGATCGACCTACCATGACTCAGCATCGACTAGAGGTTGAGGGTCGCGAGTTCCAGCTGGAGCCGCAGCCCATCCGCACCTCGCTCACGGACGGTCCGGCCATGCTGTGGGGCTTCGAGGTCCGGGTGCTCCACGACGGCCGCGAGGTGGGCGTGAAGACCTGCTTCGTGGGGCGCGTCAGCGTCCAGTTCAAGGACGCCTCGGCTCCGGACGCGCCGATCGAGACGCTCCTCCCCGTGCTCCACGAGCTCGCCTTCGAGAAGATCGCCAGCCGCTTGAGGGAAGGCGAGTACGGCGACGAGATCATCTTCGCCTGATCCGCGGCGTTTCCCGGCTGCATCCCACGGCGACGCGGCGTCCTCGGCAGTCCCGATATTCCCAATATCGGGACTGATCTGCGTCCTTGCCTCGCCGGGGATTCGCTCGGGAAACCCTCGCGGGTACGGCGACGGAGATCATCTTCGCCTGATCGCGGCGTTTCCCGGCTGCATCCCACGGCGACGCGGCGTCCTCGGCAGTCCCGATATTCCCAGTATCGGGACCGATCTGCGTCCTTGCCTCGCCGCGGATTCGCTCGGGAAACCCTCGCGAACTGGTGTGCTAAGCGGCGGTGGAGTGGCCCCCCAGGACCTCGGCGACCCCGGTGGGGCCGGCTCGCAGGATCTGAGCCGCCCGGCGGGCTCCCCGCGCGCGCTCGTGGGCCGCGAGCGCGCTGACCGCGTCGCCGGCGCGCCAGGCGTCGGCCAGCTCGCGCTCGGCCTGCTCGGCGATGCGGTCGAGCTCCCGGGCCTTGCGCTCGGCGCGCGAGGGACGGGGCGTGCGGCCCGGCGCCGGCGGCCGGGGATCCGCGCCGGGGAAGAGGATGAGCTGGCCCTGCGAGTGGGTCGAACGCATGTTCGTATGATGACAGCCCCCCAGGACGTCACGCCATGCCGTCCGAGATGGGCATGAGGATTCCCGTGAGCGCCGCGCCCCGGCGCTCACGTCCCCGCAGGGGGCTGCCGATACGCCGCGCGTCTGCGCGCACCCAGAGGAGGTTCGGATGAGCGACGTCCACGCGATGAGCATCGAGGACGACGACGGCGACGACATCATCTTCGTCTGCCGCGAGGAGGACTGCGGTCGGCGCGTCATGATGCGTCGCAGCGGGGGCTTCGTCGTGCTCCAGCGGGGCGACTTCTTCGCGCGGCACTCGGGCAGCAACGTCGGGGCGGCCATCTCGATGGACCTGCGGGAGTAGGGCCGCCCACCCGCGGCGGCGCTAAGAAGGTCTTTCAGAATGACGAGCGCGGCCATCCGCTCGCTGCGGATCATCGCGATGCGGCGTCCTCGGTCGGGGCGACGGCGACCGCTATCGCACCCTCCCTGCGTCCTTGCCTCGCGGGATTCTCGCGACGGACTGACCCCGCTTCATCCTGAAAGACCTTCTACGAGCCGGCGAGGGACAGGGCTGGGCTCGCGGAGCCGTCGGGTCCGGGCGACAGGCGGATGCGCGCCTGGACACGATGCACGCCCGGCGGCAGGTCCGCCGGAGCCGTCCGCAGCACGAGTGGATGCGCGTTGTCGCCGGAGCCGGACAGGCGGCCGAGCGTCTCCGGGGTGCCGGAGCCGAGCGGCCGCGCCGTGATCTCGGCGTCGTAGTCGAAGCGCGTGACGCCCTGGCCCGCGAGCCCCGCCGTGTCGATCCGCAGCTCGATCGAGCGCGCCCTGCCGCCGGCCAGGTGACCGGCGTCGAGCAGCGCGTCGCCGGAGCCCCCGGGGACGGGCCGGGAGCGAGCCGGAGCGCCCTCGATCGCCGCCCCGATCTGCCGCGCGAGGAACGCGAGCAGACCCTCCCCGTCCCAGCCGGTCCAGGCCTGGTGGCTCTGGTCGCGGACGTTGCGGACGGTGGTCCGCAGCGGACGCCCCTCCGGAGCGACGTGCACGGTCACCACGAAGGCCTCGCGCCGCGGTGCGTCGGGCTCCTGCGCGGGCGCCGCCGCCTCGGCCGCCAGCCTGATCCATTCGCGCACGCGCGCCTCGGGCAGGCCGCGAACGCCGAGCCGCCGGCGCAGGTCGGCCGCGTCGGCGGCGGCCAGGTCCACGATGCTGGTGATGCCCACATCGCGGAGCCGGCTCTCGATGTAGGTGCCGATGCCCGGAAGGTCCCGGGGGGACGTGCCGATGACGGTCATGGTGGCCTCCCTGGTGCCTCCCCCGCCGCGGGACGGGACCCACGGCGGGGTGAGCGCGACCGCTATGCGTGGGTCTCCATCCGGATGATCGGCCCCTCGCTGAAGCCCGAGAGGTCGTACGGGCCGGGCACCGTGCTGTTCAGGAAGACCGACCCGATCAGCTTGTAGAGGCCCGAGACGCCGGGCGCGTCCTCGGGGAGGGTCCCGCCCGGCACCGTCAGCGTGGCCGTGAAGGTGGTGACGCCGGCGACGGTGGTGCCGGACGCCTTTGGCACCAGGGTCGAGGCGATCTGGACCTCCGGGCCAGGGCCCACCGACTCGGCGTATGCGTTCACCACCCAGTTGGTGGCGCCGACCGCCAGCAGGGCGCCGACGAGGCTGCCGCTGAGCGACCACGTCACGTCGATCGTGAAGGGGAGCCCTGGCTCGAGCACGTGGTTCGGGTCGCCGTCGGGGTCCTTCACCACGATGTCGGCCATCTGGCCCTCGATCGTGAAGATGCCCGACAGGTCCTCGGGGTCGAAGTTGAGAGACATCTATCGCTCCTCGCTCGTTGGTGGTCCGGACCGGGCCGGACCCTTTCCCCCATTGGGCCCCGACCGTAGGCCGGGCCCCTGAGCGCGCGCGGTGGATTTCGCTGAGCGCGGGACGCCCGAGTGCCCCGCTCAGCGGCCGCTCAGGGCTTGGCGGCCAGCGTCCGGCCGCGCCGGCCGGTCAGCTCGCGCATCAGCGCGGTCGTCTCGGCCGAGGGCTCGCAGTCCAGCGTCGTACGGAGCCTGCGACGGCAGAGCTCGTGCTGGTGAAGGATCGCCTGGGCGCGGCCCTGGAGGGCGTAGCACCGCATCAGGAGTTGGTGGGCGTCCTCCCGGCAGGGGTCCTGCGCGAGGATGCGCTGTGCCACGCCGACGCACTCCGTCACCCGGTTTTCCCCGAGCAGGAGGGCGGCCATCCTGTCGAGCCCGTCGAGGTACGCGCTGCGCAGCGCCTCGCGCGGCATGACCGTCCAGTCCTCGTAGAGGTCGTCGTCGAGGAAGTCGCCGCGGTAGAGCGCCAGCGCGCCGGCGTACGCGTCGATGGCCTCCTCGGCCGAGCCCTCGCGCTCGCCCTGGCGGGCCCGGGCGAGCAGCCCTTCGAAGGCGTCGACGTCGACGTCGAGCCGCACCGCCGGGTTGATCCGGTACGACCCTTCGTGGAACTCGACGACGCTCGCCCCCGCCGCGTCGCGCAGGCTGCGCCGCAGGGCGCTCAGCGCCACGTGGAGCCTGTTGCGCGCCCTCCCGGACTCGATCTCCGGCCAGAACGCGTCGATCAGGACGTCACGCGGGCAGGACCGGCCACGCCGCGCGAGCAGGTACTTGAGGAGCATCTGACCCCGCTGCCCGTGCCACGCCTCGATGCGACGGCCGCCGAGGGCGACCTCGAAGCTGCCGAGCATGCGCACGCGCAGGACCGCCGGCCCCTCGGTGGCGGCCTCGGCCGCCCTGGGCTCGGCGGCGGGGTCCCCGAGCGGCGGCCCCCCGCCCCCGGCGATCAGGGCGTGCGCGAGCGGCGCCCGGTCCGTGTCCGCGGTCCGTCGCGGCGACGGCGCCGCAACCGGGGCTGCCGGTATGACCACCGACACCGACGCTTGGAGCGCGCGACTCAGCGACGGCGCCCAGCGGGGGCTCAGCCACGACCATCCCCGCTCGAGCGCGACGAGCCAGGGACGCGCCGCCACCGGCTCGTCGCGCTCGGGCGGGGCGTAGCCGGTCGCGACGGCCTGCCGGAGCGTCTCCAGGAGGGCCGGTCCCCGGCGGGCGATCAGGAGCTCCGTGAGCCGGTCGGCGAGATGGCGCGCCCGGGGCGCGCGCTCCAGGGCGTCCGCGACGTCCTGCGCGTCCCCAGCCCGCGCCACCTCGAGGACGTCGAGGGACAGCGCCGGCGCCTCCCGTGCCATGACCGCCAACCGCCCCAGCTCCTCGGGCGCGAGGCCGGTGTCGGCACGATCGGCCGCGGCCGCGATCAGGCCGGTCGCGGCCGCCGCCGGGCTCATCGTGCGCACGGCGATGCGGCGCAGCCAGCGGGCGGGCCGCCGATGGCTCAGGACCAGGGTCGGCGACCGGCTCCCGGCCGCGGCCTCGCCGAGCAGTGCGCCCAGCGCCCCCCTGCGGCCGATCGGCTCGGCGGCCTCGATCACGAGCACCGCCGACGTCTCGCTCGGGTGGAGCCGCTCGGCGGCCGCGTCCAGCGAGCACGCCAGGTGGTCGCCCCGTGCGTCGAAGGGCGACGGCCGAAGCCACAGGGCTCGCCTCAGCAGCCCCTGCTCGTCGAGGCTCCGCGCGACTCCGTCCGATGGGACGCCGCCGCGGTCGTAGACCAGGGTGATGCCCCGCGACGGCCCGCCCATCAACGAGAGGTCCATGGCCGGCACGGCTCCCGGGAGCGGGGGCAGAACCCGAGCGCTCAGCACATCCCCTCCTTGCGTTACTCGTATCTAACGCAAGCCTTCGAGGGGGCGTCAACGCGCAGGCATGCGTGTCTCATCAGGTGATCCCGTGGGCGCCGCGTCTGCCGGCGCCCAGCCGGGTCAGGTCTGGCGCGGCTCCCCGGGCGCGAGGGGGTCCGGGCCGGGTCCCGCGTCGCGCACCACGACGGGCGCGCCGTCGTGCGGGACGTGGACCACCACGTGGCGGGCGTTGTTGGGCAGCTCGAAGCGGAACGCCCAGTCGGCGGCGGTCCAGCCGGCGACCCGGAGGGCCGCGGAGGCCGTGTCGGTCGTCTGGGCCAGCGCCCGGGTGGCCTGCTCCAGGGCCGCCGAGCCCAGGGGGCCGAGGAGGCCGGTCAGCGAGGTCCGGCCGGGGTCGCTCATGACGCCGGGAAGGGGAGCTCGACGACCCGGGCCGGCGCGTCCGACCCCTCCACCCGGACCTCGGCGCCCGGCGCGACCTCGTGGCGGACGATCGCGAGGCCGATCGCGCCGAGGTCCGGCGCCGTCCCCGCGCTGCTGATCCGGCCCACCTCGCGGCCCTCCGCGAGGACGGCGGCCCCGGGCTCCGCCGGGGCGCCGAGGGCGATGCCGCGCAGGATGCGGTTCACCCGGCCGCGGTAGGCGACCCGCGCGACGGTCTCCTGGCCGAGGTAGCAGCCCTTCGTGAACGAGACGGCCGCCTCCTCGAGCCCGGCCTCCTGGACGAGGGTCGTCGGCCCGGTGTCCACGCCCACGCGCGGCACGCCGGCGGCGATCCGCGCCAGCTCGAGCGCCTCGGCGGGGGCCTCGTCGGCTCCCAGCGCGGCCAGAACGGCCAAAGCGGCCGTGGCGTCGTCCACGACCAGATCTCGGGAGCCGGGGAGCGGTCCGGGCACGGCGATCTGGGCGAAGCCCTCCGGCACGGCGACGTCGCCGGTCACGGTCACGACGTCCACGGGCTCGGGCCCGAGGATCTCCAGGTCCTCGGAGAAGTGGTACCGCTCGAGCAGCGCGGTCACGACGTCCGCCGCGGCGGCGTCGACGAGCAGCGTGTACGCCCCGTCGCCGTCGTGGCGCACCCGAAGCGCGGCGTGCACGTGCCCCTTGGCGTCGAGCAGGAGGGCCGCGCAGGCGCGGCCGGGCGCGAGCGCCGCCACGTCGTTGGTGAGCAGGCCGTGCAGGAAGCCGCCGGCGTCCGGGCCCTCCACCCAGATCAGCGCCGCCCGCCCGCGGACGGCGGCGGGCGCGCCGGCGCGCAGCAGCGCGTAGCCCTCGGCCACGCCGGTCGGCGCCGCCGCCGGCCCGCTCACGGCGTCGACACCTTCCCGTTGGTGCTCGCCCGCTGGGCCGCCGCCTTCGCGTGCTCCATCTGGCGCTCCACCGCCTTCAGCAGGTCGGCCAGCATCGCGAGGCGCTCGCCCTCGTCCCGGCTCTCCAGCAGGCGCTGCTTGGCGTCGGAGGGGAGCGCGAAGGCGCCGGCGACGGCGTAGGAGAGGGGCGTGCCCTCGGGCGCCTCGGGCATGGCGGCGTCGCCGAGGCCGGCCAGGCCGCGGAAGCGGGCGAGGACGTCCGCGGCGAGCCCCGCGGGCGCCGGGGCCGGGTCGTCGGCCAGCGGCTCGACCAGGGCCGAGAAGTAGAGGCGCCCGTCGGTCTCCTCGATCAGGCGCACCGGCTCGACGCCCTGCACCACCACGTTGAGGCGGCCGTCGTCGTAGCGGCGCACCAGCGTCTCGAAGCGCGCGGAGCAGCCGACCTCCGCCGTGCCGGTCTCGCCCGCGTGCACGACCACGAAGGGCCGGTCCTCGAGCGTGCAGTCGGCGTAGAGCTGGCGGTAGCGCGGCTCGAACAGGTGCAGCGGCGCCCGCTCGCCGGGGAGCAGCACGAGGTCGAGAGGGAAGAGGCCGAGGTCGAGGCTGCCGCTCACACCGTGAGTCTAGAGGCCCTCCGGCCCCGGACGCCGCGCGTACGCCCGGGGCCGATCCGCGAGGCGGCTACACGGCCACCGCCGTGTCCGCGGTCTCGCGGTAGAGGGCCACGAGCGCGCCGATGTGCCCCTCCACGGTGAAGGCGTGGCGGCGCTCGGAAACCCGCTCGCGGAGGGCCTCCAGCCGCCCGCCCGCCAGCGCCGCGGCCAGGTCGCCCGGCCGCTCGACCACGACGCCCACGCCGTGGTCGGCCACCAGGCGCTCCAGCGCCCGGTGCGGGCCGACCGCGAGCGGCAGGCCCGAGGCGAGGTACTCGAAGGCCTTGTTCGGCAGCGCGGTGTCGAGGTGCGCCCCGTTCAGGCCGGTGTTGAAGGCCGTCCAGCCGACGTCGTACGCCGGCAGCGCGCGCAGCAGGGCGGCGGGCTCGAGCGTCTGCATGATCCGCAGGCCGGGCGTGCGGTCGGCCAGCTCCCGGTACCCGGGCACCTCGCGGTTGGGGAAGACGTCGATCGGCAGGCCGGCCTCGGCGATCGCGACGAACTGCTCGCGAAGGTCGTAGTGGGACCCGTTGGCCGAGAGGCTCCCCTGGTAGACGACGCGGGGCGGGACGCCGGCGTCGCGCCGCCGCGGCGCGGGCGGGGCCAGGTCGCGCGCCAGGGCGTAGTTGGCGAACAGCAGGCGGCGGGCCGGCGTGGAGTGGCGGGCCTCGATCTCGCCGAGCATCTCCCGCGACACGGCCACCAGGGCGGCGCAGCCCTCCACCGCCGCCGACTCCAGCTCGGCGGGGTCGAGCGGGTCGTCGAAGCCGTCCTCGTACGGCGTTCGCCGCAGGCTCTGGAGGTCGTGGACGTCGTGGATCACGGGGACCTCGCCGCCCAGCGTCTCGAGCGCGAGCACCGTGAGGGCGTCGGGGAGGTTGTGGGAGTGGATCAGCGTGGGGCCGAATTCCTCGACGGCCGCGGCCAGCGCGGCGGCCGGGTCCTCGACCGGCAGCTCCCACCAGCCCTCGAAGAGCTCGTCGCCCGTGCCGTACCAGCCGGTCAGCGTGCGCCCCTGGTAGGCGAAGCCGAGCGCGATCTCCGGGTGGCGGGCGCGCAGGCCGAGCGCGTACTTCATCGCCCGGACGCAGGGCTGGCGCTGGAGGAAGAGGACCCTCATGATCCGGCCTTGCGGTCGCGGATGACCTTCGCCGGGTTGCCGACCGCGATCGAGAAGTCGGGCAGGTCCTTGGTCACGACGCCACCTGCGCCGATCACGCAGCCCGCGCCGATGGTGACCCCGGGCAGGATGCTCACGCCCATCCCGATCCAGCAGTCGGGGCCGACGGTCACGTGGCCGCTGGTCCAGCCCTGGTCGGGGATCGGTGCGCCGAGGTCCATCTCGTGGTTGGCCGTGTGGATCATCGTGTAGGGGCCGAAGATCGAGCGGTCGCCGATCGTCAGGCCGCCGAAGCCGTTCACGTAGCAGCCGTAGTTGAAGCCGACCCGGTCGCCCATCGTGATCCGGTCGCCGTTCAGCCAGACGATCATGTCGAGGTAGAAGCACCCCTCGCCGACGGATGAGGCGTCGGCGGGGCGGAAGGGGATGACGCTCTTGGACCGCTCGGTGATCATCATCGGGGTCTACCTCCGGGAGGGGAAATGCCGGAGGGCACATACCCCGACCACCCACCCGCCAGTCAACTAGCATCGCCGCCCGTGAGCTCCGATCCGCAGACCGCGCAGACCTCGCCGGCGCCCCTGCCTCCGGGCCTTGTGCGGCCCGCCCTGGCGGCGGTGGACGCGTACGAGCCCGGGCGCCCGATCGAGGACGTCCGCCGCGAGCTCGGCGTGGAGTCGGTCATCAAGCTGGCGTCCAACGAGGGCCCGTTCCCGCCGATGCCCGGGGCGATCGCGGCGATCCGCGAGGCGGCGCCGGGCGCTCGCCTCTACCCGGACCCCGGCTCGTGGGCCCTGCGCGACGCCCTCGCGGAGCGGCTCGGGCTCGATCCCTCCCAGGTGCTGCCGGGCGCCGGCGTGGACGGCCTCATCACGAGCATGTGCCGCGCGCTCCTGGAGCCCGGCGACGAGGTGGCGATGGCCTGGCCCTCGTTCCTCTCCTGGCGCCTGGGCGCGCAGATCCAGGGGGCGACGGTGCGCGCGGCCGGGCTGCGGGCCGACGGCGCCTACGACCTGGACGCCCTGGCGGAGCAGGTCACGGACCGGACCAAGATCGTCGTGGTCGTGAGCCCGAACAACCCGACCGGCGCGGCCGTCGGCGCCGACGATCTGCGCGCCTTCCTCGACGCGCTGCCGGGCCACGTCCTGCCGGTGGTTGACGAGGCCTACTTCGAGTACCTGCCGCCGCGGAGCCACGACGCGGCCGCGCTCGTCTCCGAGGGGCGGCCGATGGCCTGCATGCGCACCTTCAGCAAGGCCTACGGGCTGGCGGGGCTGCGCGTGGGGTACATGGCCGCGCCCCGCGAGCTGGTCGCCGCGCTCGGCGTGGTGCGCAACGTGTTCGATGTGACCGGGCCCGCGCAGGCGGCGGCGGTCGCGAGCCTGGCGGAGGCCGACGCGCACCTGCCCGAGCGCATCTCGCTGAACGCGTCCGAGCGTGGCCTGATGGCGGCCGGCCTGCGTGCGCTCGGACTCGCGCCGCTGCCGAGCACCGCCAACTTCCTGCTGTTCGACCTCGGCTCGGCCGAGCGCGCGGCGGCGGTCAACGCCGCCCTGCTGCGCCGCGGCGTCATCGTGCGGCCGACCCGCGCCTTCGGCGCCCCGACCTGCATCCGGGTCACCATCGGCTGGCCCGAGGAGAATGCGCGCTTCCTCGCCGCGGCGGCCGAGGCGCTCGCCGAGAGCGGATGACGGTCGACGAGGTGATCGCGGGCGTCGATGCCGGCGAGCGCCGGGCCATCGGCCGGGCGATCAGCCTCGTCGAGCGGCTCGGCCCCGACGGCCGCGAGCTGGCGGCGCGCCTGCACCCGCGTACCGGCGGCGCCTGGCGGGTCGGCGTCACCGGCGCGCCGGGCGTCGGCAAGAGCACGCTGATCGGGACCCTGATCCGCCACCTGCGCGCGGCGGACCGCCGGGTCGCCGTGGTGAGCGTCGACCCGAGCAGCCCCTTCACGCGGGGCGCCGTGCTCGGCGACCGCATCCGCCTCGCCGACCACTTCCTCGACCCCGGCGTGTTCATCCGCTCGATGGCCAGCCGCGGCCACCTCGGCGGCCTGGCCGAGGCGACGGCCGACGCCGTGCTGGTGCTCGACGCCGCCGGCTTCGACGTGGTGCTGGTCGAGACCGTCGGCTCGGGTCAGAACGAGGTCGAGGTGCAGGCGCTCACCGAGACCGTGGTGCTCGCGCTGATGCCCGGCAGCGGCGACGGCGTGCAGGCGATCAAGGCGGGCCTCATGGAGATCCCCGACGTGATCGCCGTCACCAAGGCCGACCGGCCCGGCGCCGACGCGCTGGTCGCGGAGCTCACCAACGCCCTCAGCCTGGTCCCCGCCGGCCCCTGGGAGCCGCCGATCGTGCGCGTGCGGGCCCTCGAGGAGGGCGGCGTGGAGGACCTCTGGGCCGGCGTCGAGCGCCACCGCGCCTTCCTCGGGGAGGACGGGCGCCTCGAGGCGCGCCGGCGCGACGGCATGGCGCGCCAGTTGCGGGCGCTCGCGCTCGACCGCCTCAACCGCCGCATCTCGACGGCGGCGGCCGACGAGGCCCTCGCCGAGGTGATCGACGAGGTCCTCGACCGCCGCATCGACCCCTCCGGGGCGGTGGACCGCCTCCTGGAGCGCGCGGGCCTGAGGCTAGTGGCGCAGGGTCGCCGCGACCAGGCGGCCCAGCCAGCGCGCCGGCCGCGCGGAGACCGCCCCGGGGACCCGCTTCTCCTCGGCCCCGGGGCTCCCGCCGCGACGGCGGCGCGCACCATCCGCTGGCGCGCCGCCGCCCGGTGGAGCTCCGCGGCGCGCGCCGCCGCCATTTCCCGTCCGATCTGAGCTGATGTCACCGCCCCGTCCCCTCGCTCCGCGTTCGCCGTACCGTCCGCATCGACAATCTATCGCCATAACGTGATTGCGTGATATAGTTGTCTGACTATGCCACTGGACACGGAGTTCCCCGCCGCGGCCCCGGCCGCCAGCGCGACGGCCTCGGCCGTCGTCGAACTGGCCTCGCTCATCTGCACCTGCTCCAACACCAAGCCCCCGCGGGTGGAGATCCCCCCGGCGCTGGTCAACCGGGTGACCGGCTTCTGGGGCGACGGCTACCCCGCCCTCAGCGAGGTCGTCGTGCTGGCCCACGCGACCGACTCGCTCGAGGACGCCGAGATCGACGGCTTCCTCGAGCGGCTGTGCGACCCGGCCCCGTTCGACCTCCACCCGCCGCTCGAGACCGAGCCCCCCGACGAGCGCGACGTGATCCACCGGCTGGAGCGCTTCATGGCGGACCGCCGGCTGCGCACGCGCTACGTCGCGCTCCTCCGCGATCTCTGGGACGTGTTCGGCGCGCGATGGACCGCCGGCGGCCGGGCGCAGTCCGAGGCGGCGGCCGCGTCGTGGTCGGCGCGGCTCGCGGCGGGCGCCGACGCGCTCGACCTCCTGCCGGAGCAGCACATCGCCCGCCGCGAGCCGTTCCCCGCGATGGTGCGCCGGGCGCAGCGCCGCGGCGAGCTGCGGCTGTCGCCCACCGTCGCCGGCCACGGGCACATCGTCGCGCTGCCCGGCGCGCTGTCGGTCGGCGCCGGATCGGCCGACCCCGACCCGACCGTGGCGCGGCGCCGCGGTGCGGACGAGATCGCCGAGCTCCTGCGGGTCCTGTCCGACCCGACCCGGCTCACCATCCTCGCCCAGCTCGCGCAGTCCCCGCTCGGGGTGAGCGAGCTGGCGCGGACGCTCCACATCGCCCAGCCGACCGCCTCGGTCCACCTGCGCCGGCTGAAGGAGGCCGGGCTCGTGAGCGCCGAGCGCTTCGGCGCCCGCAGCGTCTACTCGGCGCGCCCCGCGGCGGTCGAGGAGCTGATGGCCGAGGTCACCGGACGCCTCACCCGCGCCATGGAGGGCTGACGCCCGTCAGCGCACCAGCAGCCACACCGCCACGGCGACGCCGAGGGCGATGACCGCGACGCGCAGGACGTTGTCCGGCAGGCGCCGGGCGAAGCGGGCGCCCACCGCGCCGCCGATCAGGGTGGCGGGCGCGAGCACGGCGACCGAGGGCCAGTCGACCGGCGCGACCAGGATCAGGGCCGGCACCGCGACGGCGTTGGCGATCAGCACGATGTAGCGGTTCAGGGCGTTGAGCCGCTGCAGCCGGTCCGAGATGCCCACGGCCATGATCGCCAGCAGCAGCACCCCCGCGGCGGCGCCGAAGTAGGAGGCGTACGCGGCCCCCGCCGCGACGGCGAGGACGAGCGGGACCGACAGGCCGGTGCGTTCCTCGTTGCGCGCCTGCAGGACCGCCTTGAGCCGCGGCTGGACGGCGAGCAGGACGCAGGCGCCCAGGATGAGCCAGGGGACGACGACCTCGAACGTGCTGTCGCCGCCGAGCGCGAGCAGTGCGACCCCGACGAGCGCGCCGATCAGGGCGGGGACCGTCAGGACGCGGATGCGCGGGCCCTGGCCGCGCAGGTCCGGCCGGTAGCCCTCGACGATCGACACGTAGCCCGGCAGCTGGGCGACCGTGTTGGTGACGTTGGCCGACAGCGGCGAGAGGCCGGTCGCCACCAGCACCGGGAACGAGAGCAGCGACCCGCCCCCCGCGACCGCGTTGACCGCCCCCGCCACGACCCCCGTCAGGAAGAGGAGGACGAGGTCGATCAGCCGTCCCCGAGCAGCAGGGGCCAGACGATCAGCAGCAGGATGACCGTCGCGACCAGGGCGATCACGAGCCAGGCCCGGCGGGCCGCCTCGACGGTCTGGCGGCCGCCGTGCTCCTCGCGGTCCTCGCGCAGGTAACGGGTGACGTCGACGCCGATCTTCACGACCACGCCGACGACGACGACCGCGAAGCCGATGAGGATGACCCAGGCCATGGGTCTAGGCGGGGGTCGCCAGCCGCTCGGCCACCGCGAGGATCATGCGCACGCCGAAGCCCGTGCCCTTGCCGCCGATCATCCCCGTGCCGGCGATGTCGACGTGGCACCACGGCAGGCCGTCGGTGAACTCGCGCAGGAACTGGGCGGCGTAGACCGCCCCGGCCTGGCGCTTGTTCGACGAGTTCGAAAGGTCGGCCACCTTGCTCTCGATGAGCGGCGCGTAGCCCTTGTGCATCGGCATCGGCCAGGCCAGGTCGCCCGACTCCTCGCCGGCCTCGCGCACGAGCGCGGTCCAGTCGTCGTCGGAGCCGAAGAGCCCGGCGTAGACCTCGCCGAGCGCGACGACGATCGCGCCGGTCAGCGTGGCGAAGTCGATCATCCGGGTCGCGCCCTCGCGGGCGCAGTAGGTGAGGGCGTCGGCCAGGATCAGGCGCCCCTCGGCGTCGGTGTTGATCACCTCGATCGTGCGGCCGTTCATGGCCGTGACCACGTCGCCCGGCTTGATCGCCGAGCCGCTCGGCATGTTCTCCGTGGACGGGATCACGGCGATCATCTCGACCGGCAGGCCGAGCGAGGCGACCAGCGCCGCGCCCTCGAGCACCGCCGCGCCGCCGCCCATGTCGAGCTTCATGTCCTCCATGTTCGACGAGGGCTTGATCGAGATGCCGCCGGTGTCGAACGTGACGGCCTTGCCGACGAGGCCGAGCACCTCGCCCGGGCGGACGACGTCGGGCGGCGAGTAGCGCAGCACGATCATCTTGGGCGGCTCCTGGGAGCCCTGGGCCACGCCGAGGAGCGCCCCCGCGCCGAGCTTCTCCAGGCGCGCGCGGCCGAGCACCGTGCAGGTGAGTCCCGGGGTCGCGTCGGCCAGTTCCTTGGCCCGCTCGGCCAGGAGCGTCGGCGTCAGGTGGTTGGCCGGCGTGTTCGCCAGGTCGCGGGCGGCGTTGACCGCGGCGACGACGCGGTCGGCGCGGCCGAGGTCGGCGGCGCGGACCGCGGGGGAATGGACCGCCACGCGCTCCGGGGCGGCCTTCGTCGCCTCGTCGTTCTTCGTGCGGAAGCGGTCGAAGCGGTACGCGCCGGTCCCGTAGCCCTCGAGGAAGGCCGCGACGTCGGCCGCGCCGGCGTCGTCGGGCGGCACGAACGCGACCGAGCTGGTCGCGGCCCGCGCGGCGACGCCCGCCACGCCCGAGCCCGCCGAGCGCCAGTCCTCCGCCGACCCCTCGCCGGCGCCCACCACCACCACCCGCGGCGCCGGCAGCCGGCCGCCGGTGTGGAAGCGCGTGACCGACCCGGCCTTACCGTCGATCTCCTTGTCCTTGACGGCCGCGGCGACCACCCCGCCCAGCGCGGCGTCCACCGCGGCGGCGGGGCCGGCCAGCCGGCCGGGAGGGGAGGGGACCGCGACCACCAGCAGGTCGGCCTTGGCGGAGGCGACGTCTGCGGACTTCCTCACCGTGCTGCGCATCGCTTCCTCCGTGGCTCGGGAACCTGCGGAACAATACGCGCGGAGCCGTCCGGGACCCCTTCGCTGTGGGATACTGCGGCCCGCTCCCGACCCGGAGGAACCACTCCCGTGGACCGCCCGATCCGCGTCGTCATCGCCAAGCCCGGACTCGACGGCCACGACCGCGGGGCCAAGATCATCGCCCGCAGCCTGCGCGACGCCGGCATGGAGATCATCTACACCGGCCTGCACCAGACGCCCGAGCAGATCGCCGCGACGGTGGTGCAGGAGGACGCCGACGCCGTCGGCCTGTCGATCCTGTCGGGCGCCCACATGACGCTCGTGCCGCGGGTCGTGGACCTGCTGAAGGCCGAGGGCGCCGGCGACGTGCTGGTCATGGTGGGCGGCACGATCCCGCGCGACGACATCCCCGCCCTGAAGGAGATGGGCGTGGCCGAGGTGTTCACGCCGGGAGCGCCGATCCAGGGCATGGTCGAGTTCATCACGACGCACGTCCGCGGCGAGGGGTAGCGGGCTGCCGGTGTCGGTCGACCTGGAGCGCCGCGAGCGCGTCGCCATCCTCACGCTCAACCGTCCCGGCGCGCTGAACGCGCTGTCGGTGTCGATGCTCGACGCCCTCGACGCCCACCTGAACAGCCTCGAGAACGACCCCGAGATCCGCGCCCTGGTGCTGACCGGCGCCGGCGACCGGGCCTTCACGGCCGGGGCCGACATCAACCACATGCGCGAGGCGACGCCGCTCGAGGCGCGCGACTATGCCCGCCGCGGCCACGCGGTCACCAACCGCCTGGAGAACTTCCAGAAGCCGGTCATCGCCGCGGTCAACGGCTACGCCCTGGGCGGCGGCTGCGAGCTCGCGCTGGCGTGCGACATCCGCCTGGCGTCCGAGAAGGCCCAGTTCGGCCTGCCCGAGGTGAACATCGGGATCCTGCCCGGCTGGGGCGGCACCCAGCGCATGGCCCGCGCCACCTCGCCGGGCTTCGCCAAGGAGCTGATCTTCACCGGCCGGCGGGTCACCGCGGAGCAGGCCCGCGCGACCGGCCTCGCCAACCACGTGTACCCGCACGAGGAGCTGATGGACCGGGCGATCGCCCTCGCGGAGGAGATCGCCACCAAGCCGCCCTGGGCCATCGCGGCGGCGAAGGAGGTCGTGAACCTCGCGCTCGAGGGCGACCTGCAGGGGCACCTCGCGCGCGAGCTCGACGCGTTCGCCCTGGCGTTCACCACCGAGGACCAGCGCGAGGGCATGGCGGCGTTCTTCGAGAAGCGCACGCCGGAGTTCCGCGGGCGCTGACGGGCGTCCCCGCTGTCGGCGGTGCGCGCCCTCGGCGGTCCGCAGCAGTTAGAGTCATCTGCCGTCTCGGTGAAAACCTCAGCAGGGGGGCTGAATGAAGATCGCGGTCTGTGTCAAAGAGGTGCCGGATCCCGGCCCCAACCGGAGGATCGATCCGGGGACCCTCCGGATGGACCGCTCGGGCGACCGCTCGCTCAACGCCTACGACCTGAACGCGGTCGAGGAGGCCATCCGTCTCCGCGACGCGGCGGGCGGCGGCGAGGTGGTCCTGGTCTCCCTCGGGCAGAGCAAGGCCCTGGACTCCATCCGCAAGGGCCTGGCCATGGGCGCCGACCGCGCGGTGCTGGTCACCGACGAGGCCGCCGCCGGGTCCGACCTGGTGGCGACGAGCCACATCCTCGCGGCCGCTCTGCAGGCCGAGTCGCCCGACGTGGTGCTCTTCGGCCAGCAGGCCTCCGACGCCGACGGCGCCGTGCTGTGGGCCGCCGTGGCCGACCGTCTGAAGATGCCGGTCGTGTCGCAGATCTCCGAGCTCGAGGTGGCGGACGGCAGCATCACCGCCAAGCGCCAGACCGAGTTCGGATACGACCGCATCCGCGCCGGCCTGCCGGCGGTGCTCGCGGTGGCCGACTCGCTCAACGAGCCGCGCTACCCCTCGCTCAAGGGCATCATGGGCGCCAAGAAGAAGCCCCAGGAGGTCAAGTCGCTCGCCGACCTCGGCGTCGACGCGTCGAACGCCGGCGAGTCCGGCTCGCGCACCACGGTCATCTCGCTGAGCCCGCCCGAGTCGCGCGGCGACAGCCAGAAGATCGAGGACGACGGCACCGCGGCGCAGAAGATCCTGGACTTCCTCGTGGAAAGGAAGCTCGTATGAGCACCCTCGTCTTCCTCGAGCACCACGGCTCGGCGATCCAGAAGGGGGCCCTCGGGGTGCTCTCCAAGGCCGCCGCGCTCGACCCCGACACCGACGCCGTCATCATCGGCTCGGGCGTCGCGGGCCTGGCCGACACGGCCGGCAAGTACGGCGCCAAGCGCGTCTTCATCGCCGACAGCGAGTCCCTCGAGGCCCCGCTGCCGCAGCCGCGCGTGGACGTCATCGCCGCGCTCGTGAAGGACCAGGGCCACGCGAACGTCCTGTTCGCCGCCTCGGTGCTGGCGAGCGACGTCGCCGGCGGCCTGTCCGCCCGGCTCGACGCCGGCCTCAACTGGGACCTGAACGGCCTCGAGGTCCAGGACGGCGCCCTCGTCGGCAAGCGCTCGGCGCTCGGCGACACGATCCGCGCCGACGTCGGCTGGAGCGCCGAGCCGCGCCTCGGCCTGATCCGCGCCGGCTCCTTCGAGCCGGTCGAGGCCGGCGGCAGCGCGAGCGTCGAGCAGCTCTCGCCGCAGCTCGAGGACTTCTCCTCCAGGGCGGTCATGGTCGACCAGGCCCACGAGGAGCAGAGCGGCCCCTCGATCGAGGACGCCGACATCCTGGTGACCGGCGGCCGCGGCCTCGGCTCGCCCGAGGCCTTCTCGCTGATGGAGGACCTCGCGTCCGCCCTCGGCGGCGCCGTCGCCTCGACCCGCGCGGTCGTGGACTCGGGCTGGTACCCCTACGCGACGCAGGTCGGGCAGACCGGCAAGGTCGTCTCGCCGAAGCTCTACATCGGCGCCGGCGTGTCGGGCGCGATCCAGCACAAGGTCGGCATGCAGACCTCCCAGGTCATCGTGTCCATCAACAAGGACCCGAACGCGCCGATCTTCGACTTCAGCGACCTGGGCGTCGTCGGCGACCTGCAGACGATCGTCCCGCAGCTCACCGCGCTCGTGAAGGAGCGCAAGGGCTCCTAGCCCGTCCCGCGGCACCCCGGGCCGGCCGCCGCGCCGGCCCGGGGTGGCGTGCCGCCGTGCTTGCGCGGTCGTCTAAGCTCAATTCATCGATGGGGCCGCCAACCGGGCGGCCGCGATCCGACACGAGGTCACCATGAAGGCGGACATCCACCCGAACTACATCGTCTCGCACGTCCGCTGCACGTGTGGCAACGAGTTCGAGACGCGCTCCACCAAGCCGGAGATCCGGGTCGAGGTGTGCAGCAACTGCCACCCGTTCTACACGGGCAAGCAGAAGCTGATCGACACCGGCGGCCGGGTCGAGCGCTTCCAGCGCAAGCTGGCCCAGAGCCAGCGCTCCGGCTCCTGAGCGCCCGGCAGGGGCGTCCATGAGCACCGCGGCGCGGTCGCTGGTCGATCAGATCGTCCGCACGCGCGCCGAGCTCTCGGAGGCCCTCGCCGACCCCGATCTCAGCGCGGACCGTGCGCGCTACGCGGACGTCAACCGGCGCTGGTCCCACCTGACCGAGGCGTTCTCCCTGGCCGACCGCTGGGAGGACGCCGCGGGCCGGGCCGAGGAGGCCCGCGAGATGCTGGCCGACGGCGACGACGATGACGTCCGCTCCCTCCTGGTCGAGGCCGAGGGCGAGCTGGAGGCCCTCGAGCCGCTGATCCGCGAGGCGCTGGTCGAGCCCGACCCGGACGACGACCGCGACACCCTGGTCGAGATCCGCGCCGCGGCCGGCGGCGAGGAGGCGGCGCTGTTCGCGCGCGACCTGCTCGACGTCTACACCCGCTACGCCGAGTCGCGGGGCCTCAAGGTCGAGCTGATGTCGGCCGGCGAGGCCGACGCCGGCGGCCTTCGCGAGGCGACCATCGCGGTCAAGGGCGGCGGGGCCTTCGCCGTGTTCAAGCACGAGGCCGGCGTCCACCGGGTGCAGCGCGTGCCGGCCACCGAGAGCCAGGGCCGCATCCACACCTCCACGGCGACCGTCGCCGTGCTCCCCGAGGTCGAGGACGTGGACGTCACGATCGACCGCAACGACGTCAAGCGCGACGTCTACCGCTCGAGCGGCCCCGGCGGGCAGAGCGTCAACACCACCGACTCGGCTGTGCGGCTCACGCACCTGCCCACCGGCATCGTCGTGTCGATGCAGGACGAGAAGAGCCAGCTCCAGAACTTCGAGCGCGCCATGCGCGTGCTGCGCGCCCGCCTCTACGAGCGGGCCCGCGAGGAGCGCGCCCGCGAGATGAGCGACGCCCGCAAGTCGTCGATCGGCTCGGGCGACCGCTCGGAGAAGGTGCGGACGTACAACTATCCGCAGAACCGTGTGACGGACCACCGCGTGAACCTGACCGTTCCCCTCCGCGAGCAGGTGCTCGCGGGAAACCTCAACGCCCTGACGGACGCGCTGGCCGCGCAGGAGCGCCAGCAGCGCCTCGAGGAGCAGAGCGAGGCGGCCTCGGTATGACGCTCAACCCCGACCTGCTGCGGATCGAGTTCCTGGGCGTGACCCTGCGCCACGACGAGGTGGCCCTGCCACGCGAGGACCTCGCGATCTTCTTCGCCTCCGTCGGCGAGCGGTACGGCCTGTCCCGGATGGAGTTCCACCCCGACGCGGGCGCGACGTTCTCGGGCCCCGACGGCGCCGAGTGCGTGCTGCGCCCGGCCCAGATGGCCTCGTGCGGGGTCACCGGCATGGGCTACCGCGAGGGGCTGGAGCGGGTCGTCGGCCTGGTGGGCGAGGCAGCCGAGCGCTACGGCATCGGCGAGCTGTGGATCGAGGACGTCACCCTGGTCGCGGTCTGGGACGCGGGCGACGCCGAGGCGGCCCGCGAGCTGCTGGTGGAGGGGATCCTCCAGATGGAGGACGACCGCCTCGAGTTGCTGGCGGGCGACGAGGTGTCGCTGGGGCTGCGCATCTGGCGGCGCTCGGGCGACGCATCGGTCGAGATCGCCGTCGAGCCGATGCACTCGGAGCCGTCCAAGGTCTACCTGCGCCTGGTCCACACGCAGGGCGACTCGGTGGCCGACGCCGCCGCTCTGCGCGAGGTGACCGACTCCGTCTACGAGTTCCTCACGGGGCCGCTCACCGCCTTCCTCACCACGCGCGCCCGCCGCTGACGCAGGGGCGGGACGCGCGATGAGCGGCGCCCTCACCATCGGCGAGGTCCTGCGCCGCAGCACGGCCTACCTGCGCGAGAAGGGCTCCGCCTCGCCGCGCCTGGACGCCGACCTGCTGCTGGCGCACGCCCTCGGGGTGGAGCGGCTGCAGCTCTACACCGACTCCGAGCGCCCGCTCACGCCCCCCGAGCTTGCGCGCGCGCGCGAGCTGCTCGGCCGCCGGGCGCGGCGGGAGCCGGTGGCCTACGTGCTCGGCGAGCGGGCCTTCCGGCGGCTGCGCCTGGGCGTCGGTCCCGAGGTGCTGGTGCCCCGGCCCGAGACGGAGATCCTCGTGGAGTGGGCCCTGGCGGTGGCCCCGGAGGGCGGCGCGGCGCTCGATTGGGGCACGGGCAGCGGCGCCGTGGCGCTGGCGCTGGCCGACGAGGGCGCCGGGCTGCGGGTGACGGCGCTCGACCGCTCCCCCGAGGCGCTCGAGCGGGCGCGGGCGAACGGCGTCCGGTGCGGCGCCGGTGTCGAGTGGCTCCTGTCGGACGGCTTCGCGGCCGTCGGCGGGCGCCGATTCGACGTGATCGCGGCCAACCCGCCGTACCTCTCCGAGCGCGACCTGGCCGGGGCGCCGGCCGAGCTGCGCTACGAGCCCGAGGGCGCGCTCGTCGCCGGGCCCACCGGGCTCGAGGCCGTCGAGCGCATCGCCCGCGAGGGGCCCGGGCACCTGGAGCCGGGCGGCTGGGTGCTGGTGGAGGTCGGCGCCGGCCAGGGCCCGGCCGCCGAGGGCCTGCTCGCGGCCGCGGGCCTCGTGGACGTGGGCCACCGCGACGACCTCGCCGGGGTGGCGCGGGTGGTGGGCGGGCGCCGGGCGTGACGACGGCCGCCGAGCTGCGGGAGGCCCTCCTCGGCGGGGCGGTGGCCCTGGTGCCGACGGACACGGTCTACGGCCTGGCGGCCGCGCTCGACGTGCCCGAGGGGGTCGCCGCGCTCTACGCCCTCAAGGGGCGGCCGCGCAGCCAGCCGTGCCAGGTCCTCCTGCTCGGCGCGGGCCTGTTGGAGGAGGCCCTCGCGGCGCTCGACGCACCGACCCGGGCCGCGGCCGCGGCGCTCCTTCCGGGCCCGGTGACGTGCATCGTCCCCGACCCCGCGGGCCGCTACGCGGCGGCGGCCGGCGACTCGCCCGGAAGCGTCGGCCTGCGCGCGCCGCGCACGGGCGGGGAGGCGGCGGAGCTCGGCATCCCCCTGGTCGCAACGAGCGCGAACCACCCCGGCGGGCCCGACCCCGCGCGGGTGGAGGAGGTTCCCGGGGAACTGCGCGCCGGGGCGGTGGCGCTCGACGCCGGGCGGCTGCCGGGCACCGCCTCGGCCGTGGTGGACCTGCGCCCCGTCGCCGCCGGCGGGCCGGCGGAACTGCTGCGCCCGGGCCCGGATCCGGGCGCCGTCGAGCAGGCGCTCGCCGCCGTCGGCGCGCGCGTCATCCGTCCTGGGTAGGGGTGTACCCTCGACCCTTCGCACACCACCCCGGGGGACGAGCCGCGTGAGCTTCATCGACGACGACAGCTACCTGTCGCAGGACATCTCGGAGGCCGATCCGGCCATCGCCCGTCTTCTCGGCGCGGAGCTCGATCGCCAGAGCGACACGCTCGAGATGATCGCGAGCGAGAACTTCACGAGCCAGGCGGTCCTGCAGGCCGTCGGGTCGGTGCTCACCAACAAGTACGCCGAGGGCCTGCCGGGGCGCCGCTACTACGGCGGCTGTGAGGTCGTGGACGAGGTCGAGCAGCTCGCGATCGACCGCGCGCTCGAGCTGTTCGGCGCCGACCACGTGAACGTGCAGCCGCACTCCGGCTCCACGGCCAACGAGGCCGCCTACGCCGCGACGCTGCAGCCGGGCGACCGCGTGCTGGCGATGGCGCTCTCCCACGGCGGCCACCTCTCCCACGGCCTCAAGGTCAACTTCTCCGGGAAGCTCTACGAGTTCCACCACTACGGCGTGCGCCGCGAGGACGGGCGCATCGACATGGACCAGGTGCGCGACATGGCCCGCGAGGTGCGGCCCGCGCTGATCGTCGCGGGCGCCTCGGCCTACCCGCGGATCATCGACTTCCCGGCCTTCCGGGAGATCGCCGACGAGGTGGGCGCGCGGTTCATGGTGGACATGGCCCACATCGCCGGCCTGGTCGCCGCGGGCGTGCACCCGTCGCCGGTCGGGATCGCCGACGTGGTGACGACGACCATCCACAAGACCCTGGGCGGCCCGCGCGCGGGCATGGTCCTGTGCAACGAGGACCTGGCCGCGAAGGTCGACAAGGCCGTGTTCCCCGGCCTGCAGGGCGGCCCGCTGATGCACGTCATCGCCGGCAAGGCGGTGGCGTTCGGCCAGGCGCTGACGCCGGAGTTCCGGGCGCGCCAGCAGGCCACCGTGGACAACTGCCAGGCGCTCGCCGGAGAGCTGCTCGCGGGCGGGCTCGACCTGGTCAGCGGCGGCACGGACAACCACCTCGTGCTGGTCGACCTCTCGGCCACGCCGCTCACCGG
Source organism: uncultured Thermoleophilia bacterium (assembly GCA_963770865.1). Classification (GTDB taxonomy): domain Bacteria; phylum Actinomycetota; class Thermoleophilia; order Miltoncostaeales; family Miltoncostaeaceae; genus Miltoncostaea. Next base: position 24,983 of record CAVYRD010000008.1, on the reverse strand, counting down.
CCAGGAGGGCGAGCACCGGCTCGACAAGGCCGGCATCACGGTCAACAAGAACGGCGTGCCGTTCGACGAGCGCCCGCCGACGGTCACCTCCGGCCTGCGCATCGGCACCGCCGCCCTCACCACCCGCGGGCTGCGCGGGGCGGAGATGCGCGAGATCGGCCAGATCGTCGTCGCCGCGCTGCGGCCCGAGGCCGGCGACGCCGACCTCGAGGCGCTGCGCGCCCGGTCGCGCGCGATCGGCGACCGCTTCCCGCTCTATCCCCGGCTGCACGCGGGAACCGCCGTGTGAGCGCGGTGGCCTCCTACCGGGAGCGACCCGCCCCCGCCGCCCTCGCGGCGTGGGCGGAGTGCTCCTGGGAGCTGGAGGCCCATGAGGACCTGGCGCACCGCGTCGTCCCCGACGGGTGCATCGACCTCGTGTGGACGCCCGACGGCGGCCTGCGGGTGGCCGGTCCGAACACGACCGCCTTCACGGCGCGCATACCGCGCGGCGGGGCGGCGGCCGGCGTGCGGATGCGCCCCGGCGGGGCCCCGGCGCTGCTCGGGCTGGACGCCGCCGGGCTGCGCGACACGAGTCCTCCCGCGGTCGACGCGCTCGGCCCGGGTCTCGCGCCGCTCGCCGAGGCGCTCGACGGGGCGGCCGGCCCGCGCGAGCGCGGCGAGCTGATGCTCGCCTGGCTGACCGGCCGCCGCGCCGGCGGGGAGGAGCCCGACCCGCTCGTCGCGGCCGTCGCCGGCCGCCTCGGGGGCGAGCCGCGCCTGGGCCTCGGCGCCCTGTCGCGCGACCTCGGGGTGGGGGAGCGCCACCTGCGCCGCCGCGTCGTCGCCGGCGTCGGCTACGGCCCGCGGCGCCTGGCCCGCGTGCTGCGCCTGCGGCGTGCGCTGGCCCTGGCCGGTCGCGAGCAGGACCTCGGCTGGGCGGCCGTCGCCGCCCGCTGCGGGTACGCCGACCAGGCCCACCTGGCGCGCGACTGCGCCGACCTCGCCGGGGCGCCGCCCACGCGCCTGTAGTCCGTTTCCTTCAAGACGCGGGCCGCGGGCGGGCGCGAGGATGGGCGCAGGCAACGGGAGGAGGCGACATGGGCGAGCGCGGACGGCTGGGCTGGGTGATCGTGTACGTGGACGACGTCGAGGCCGCGGTCGGCCTCTACGAGCGCGCCTTCGGGCTGGAGCGCGCGTTCGTCGATCCGAGCGGGACCTTCGGCCAGATGGCCACGGGGGAGACGGCGCTGGCGTTCGCCGAGCGCGGGCTGGCGGCGTCGAACCTGCCCGAGGGCTACCGGGCGCCGGAGCTCTCGGAGCCGCCGTTCAACGTCGAGCTGGCCCTGGTCTACGAGGACGTCGAGGCGGCCTACGCGCGGGCGCTCGCCGAGGGCTGCTCGGCCCTCGCGCCCCCGTCGGTGAAGCCGCACGGGCAGACCGTCGCCTACGTGCGCGACCCGTTCGGCACCCTCGTGGAGGTCGCCTCGCCGGTGGCGTGACGCCCCCGGGGTTGCGGCTTTCCCGGGCCGGGCGTCCGTGATGACGCGCTTACGCGACGGCGGGGGGCGCTCCAGACTCGGATGAGGAAGGAGCGCCAATGCCCCCACGCATCGTCATCCTCGGCGCCGGGACCGGCGGCACCCTCATGGCCAATCGCCTGCGGCGTCGCCTGCCCGCCGACCGGGCGGCCATCACGGTCATCGACCGCGACGACCGGCACCTCTACCAGCCGGGCCTGCTGTTCGTGCCATTCGGGCTCGCGCACGCCGAGGACATCGTCCGGTCCCGCAGCCGCCAGCTCCACGAGGGCATCGACTGGATCGAGAGCGCGATCGAGCGGGTCGAGACGGCGCGCGACACGGTTGTCCTCGGCGACGGGCGCGAGGTGCCGTACGACGTCCTGATCGTGGCCACCGGCGCCACGCTCGCGCCGCAGGAGACGGAGGGCCTCACCGGGCCGGGCTGGGGGATCAGCGCCTTCACGTTCTACGACCTGGCGGGCGCCGCGGCGCTCGCCGGGGCGCTGTCGCATCTGCGCGAGGGCCGGCTGGTCGTGAACGTCGTGGACATGCCCATCAAGTGCCCGGTGGCGCCGCTCGAGTTCTGCTTCCTGGCCGACTGGTACCTGCGCGAGCGCGGCGTGCGCGACGCGGTGGAGCTGACCTACGTCACGCCGCTCGACGGCGCGTTCACCAAGCCGGTCGCCTCGCGCGCTCTCGGGGGGCTGCTCGAGGAGAAGGGCGTCCGCCTCGTCACCGAGTTCAACACCGGCGAGGTGACCTACGGCGCGGACGGCCGCGGCGGCGTCCTCACCGGGTTCGACGGGCGCGAGGAGCCCTTCGACCTGGCGGTGGTGATCCCGGCGCACGACGGTGCCGAGTACGTCGGCCGCTCGCCGGGGCTCGGGGACGCCCTGGGCTTCGTGCCGGCCGACCCGGCGACGATGCAGTCGCGGGCCCGGGAGAACGTCTTCGCGATCGGCGACGCGTCGGACCTGCCCATCTCCAAGGCCGGATCGGTGACGCACTTCGAGGGCGAGGTGCTGACCGAGAACGTGGTGTGCTTCCTTGAGGGGCGCCCGCTCGACGCCTCGTACGACGGCCACGCCAACTGCTTCATCGAGACGGGGTTCTCGAAGGCCCTGATGATCGACTTCAACTACGCGACCGAGCCGCTGCCGGGACACTTCCCGGGGCCGGTCGGGATGCCGCTGCTCAAGGAGAGCCGGCTCAACCACCTGGGCAAGCTGATGTTCCAGTGGTTCTACTGGCACAGCCTCCTGCCTGGGCGCGACATCCCCGGCGTCGGGTCGCAGATGCCCGAGTGCGGCAAGCGCCGCCCGGCCGCGGCGACATCCGAGAGGGAGGGAGGGGCGCCATGAGCACCGCCACCTACGCGGGGGTAGCGGTCGACGTCGACGGGGAGGGCTTCTTCGAGCGCCCGGAGCAGTGGACGCGCGAGATGGCCGCCGAGATCGCCCGCGCCGACGGCGTCGGCGAGCTGACCGACCGCCACTGGCAGGTCATCGACTTCATGCGCCGGGAGTACCTGGAGAAGGGCACCGGCCCGACCGTCCGCGTGCTCGGCAAGACGTCGGGCGTCAGCGTCAAGGAGCTCTACGCCCTGTTCCCGAAGGGGCCGGCGAAGGCCGCCGCCCACGTCGCCGGGATCCCGAAGCCGAAGGGGTGCATCTGATGACCACCGAGACGAGCGCGGCGCCCGGCGCCGCGGCGACGGTCCCCGAGCCGATCACGAAGGTCTCGATCATCGTCTCGAAGGGCTCGCTGGAGGGGATCTACCCCGCGCTGATCATGGCCAACGGCGCCCGCGCCGAGGGCATCGAGGCGAACCTGTTCTTCACCTTCTTCGGCCTCGACGCCGTGCACCGCAAGCGGATCGAGCACGTGAAGGTGGCGACCGTCGGCAACCCGGCGATGCACATCCCGACGCTTCTCGGCGGCCTCCCCGGCATGTCCGCGCTGGCCACCCACTTCATGGGGAAGCGGATGGAGGAGCTCGACATCCCGCCCATCCCGGAGTTCATCGAGATGATCGGCGACACCGGCGCGGGCCTCTACGCGTGCAAGGCGTCCGTGGACATGTTCGGCCTGAGCGCGGCGGACTTCGTGCCCCAGGTCATGGACATCATCACGGTCGGCGACTTCTACGCGATGGCCGCCGGCGGGCAGATCATCTTCACCTGATCCTCGGCCGGCCGGCCGTCTCATCTGTCGAGAATCGACGGGCCACGCCGTTGACCCGGCGCCGTGGGACGCCATAGCCATGGCGCATGAAGGTCTACATCTCCTCGACGTATCGCGATCTGCGTGACCACCGCGCAGCCGTGGACCTCACGCTGAGGCGGATGGGCCACGACGTGGTCGGCATGGAGCAGTACGTCGCCGAGGGCATGACCCCGTTGGAGCGCTGCCTCGCCGACGTGGCCGCGGCCGACCTCTACGTCGTCATCCTCGGCTGGCGCTACGGCTTCCGGCCGACGGGGCCCGAGAACCCCGCCAAGCGCTCGGTGACCGAGCTGGAGTACGAGCAGGCGCTCGTCACCGGCAGGACGGTCCTCGCGTTCCTGCTCGACCCGGACGCCCCGTGGGCCCCGGGCGCGATGGACGCGCACGAAGCCCACGGCGGCGCGCAGATCGCCGCGTTCCGGGCCCGCGTGGGCGGCGCCCACCTCGCGGGCATCTTCACCAGCCCCGACAACCTCGCCAGCCAGGTCGGGGCGAGCGTCGCGGTGCAGGGTCTCGGCCGGTTCGTGGCGGAGCTGGCGCTCGAGCAGACGTCCGCCGGCCCCGCGATGGGCGCGTTCATCCGCGGCGGCGACCTCGTGGACACGGCGGTCGGGACGATCCGCAACATGGTCGAGGACGCCGGCGCCCGCAGCGCCCTGGAGATCCCGCTGGCCGGCAGCACGACGTGGTGGTCCACGCGGCTCTACCTGCTCGCCGCGCTGATCGACTCCCTCACTGACGTCCGCCGCCTGGTGTTCACGCACGCCGACGCCCGGTTCGCGGGCATGGCAAGCCCGCCCGACGTCCGCGCCGCGCTCTGCGCGGCGTTCCCCGAGCTCGCCGACGTGGACCGCGCGCTCCGCGATCCGCCCCCGCCCGCGCCGCGCGAGCGCACCGTCGACGACGTCATCGCGATCTGGCAGTCGCACATGGCGGCGCTCGAGCCGCAGATCAAGGTGGGCGTGCGGTGGTCGCTGCTGCGCCGGTGGCTGGGCGAGCGCCTCGTCGATCGCTGCATCCGTACCGAGCCGGAGACCGGGCTCACGATGGTGCAGGTGCAGCAGATCGTCGACTCGCCGATCGCCGACGTCCCCGTCGAGCGTCACTCGGTCGCGGCGGGCGACGGCCTGCCTCCGCGCCCGGTGGAGGTGTGGGTCGTGGACCGCGACGCCTTCGCCATCCAGCTCGCGCGTGAGTGGGTCCGCACGGGCCTGCCCCGGACGCCGGTCCGCTAGACCGCCGTACCGACGACGGCGCCGATGGCGTAGGTGAGCGCCATCGCCACGGCGCCCCAGGCGGCCACCCGCATGGAGGCGCGCGCCAGCGGGGCGCCGCCCAGCCGCGCGCCGACGGCGCCGAGCGCGGCCAGCGCGAGCAGCGTGAGCACGACGGTGAAGGTGATCCGGATCGACGACGGCGCCAGCGTGATCGCGAGCAGTGGCACGAGCGCGCCGAGGGAGAACGAGATGGCCGACGACCAGGCGGCCTGGAGGGGGCGGGCCATGGTCCCCTCGTCGAAGCCGAGCTCGTCGCGCGCGTGGACCGCCAGGCGGTCGCCGGCCGACAGCTCCTCGGCCACCCTCTGCGCCAGCTCGGGGCTCAGCCCCCGGTCCCGGTAGATGAAGGCGAGCTCGCGCAACTCGCCCTCCGGGTCCTGCTCCAGCTCCCGGCGCTCCAGCGCCAGGTCGGCCAGCTCGACGTCGCGCTGGGAGCTGACCGAGACGAACTCGCCGGCCGCCATCGAGAGGGCCCCCGCCACCAGGCCGGCGATGCCGGCCGTGGCGATCGCGCTGGTCGAGGCGTCAGCCGCCGCGACGCCCAGCACGAGGCCCGCGGTGGAGAGGATGCCGTCGTTCGCGCCGAGCACCGCCGCGCGCAGCCATCCGCCGCGGTGGCTGAGGTGGCCTTCGGAGTGCATGGGCACCCCGGCAGACTAGTCCGCGCCGCACCGATAGGCTGGCGGCGTGCCCGCCCGTCCACCCGTCTCGCTGAGCGGCGCCGTCGCCGGGCACCACCTGGCCCGGCTGCGCGACCGTCTCACGACGTCCGCCGACTTCCGCCGCTCCTCCAGCGTCCTCGCCGCGCTCGTCGTCGCCGAGGCGCTGCGCGACCTGGAGGTGCGCGAGGACGTCGTGGCCACGCCGCTCGCCCCGGCCGCCGTGACGGTGCCCGCCCGGCGAGTGACGCTGGTGCCGATCCTGCGCGCCGGCCTAGCGATGCTGCAGCCGGCCCTCGACCTCCTGCCGGACGACACCCGCGTGGGCTTCCTCGGCATGGCGCGCGACGAGCGCACCGCCCTTCCGCTCACCTACCTCGAGAGCCTGCCGGGGGACCTGGGCGACGACGAGGTCGTGGTGCTCGACCCGATGATCGCGACCGGCGGCTCCGGTGGCGCGGCGCTCTCGTTCCTGCGCGACGCCGGCGCCGCGCGCATGCACCTGCTCGGCCTCATCGCCGCGCCTGAGGGGCTGGCGAGGATGGGCGCCGCCCACCCGGACGTGCCGATCACGGTGGCCGTGGTCGACGAGGGCCTCAACGAGCGCCACTTCATCGTCCCCGGCCTCGGCGACGCCGGGGACCGGCTCTACTCCGAGTCGGGCTGATGGCCCGGGGTCCCGCCCTCGTCACCGGCGCGTCCTCCGGCATCGGGCGCGGCTTCGCCGAGAGCCTCGCCCGGCGCGGCCATCCGCTGATCCTGGTGGCGCGCCGCGGCGACCGGCTCCATGAGCTGGCGGCCTGGGCGCGGGCGGAGCACGGGGTGGAGAGCGACGTCGTCGTGGCGGACCTCGCGACCGAGGATGGCCTCGCCCTCTGCCGGGCGGCCGTGGACCGGGCGGCCGCGCCGCCCGAGGTGGTCGTCCTCAACGCCGGCTTCGGCACGCGCGGACCGCTCTGGGCGCTCGATCGTGCCCGCGAGGCGGACATGGTGCGCCTCAACTGCGTCGCGGTGACCGACCTGGCGGCGCACGTCCTTCCCGGGATGGTCGAGAGCGGCCGCGGGGCCCTCGTCGTGATCAGCTCGGCCGCCGCCTGGCAGCCGGTGCCCTTCATGGCGACCTACGCCGCGACCAAGGCCTTCGGGCTGCACTTCACCGAGGCGCTCGCCGAGGAGCTGCGGGGCACGGGGGTGCGGGCGGTGGCCGTCTGCCCCGGGCCCACCCGCACCGAGTTCACGCTCTCGGCCGGCGGCTCGAGCGTGCCGAAGGCGGTGCCGTTCGACACCGTGGACCACGTGGTGCGCGCCACCTTGCGCGCGCTGGCCGCCGGCCGCCCCCGGGCGGCGACCGGCCTCGTGTCGCGCGCGAGCCTGCTCGGCTCCCGCCTCCTGCCGCGGCGCCTGGTGACCCGGCTGGCCGCCCTCACCCACCGCAACGCGGAGCGCGCGTTGAAGGGCTCCGAGGCCCGCACCTAGAATGACTCAGGACCCTTCCGGGTCCGACTCCCCGTGACGACCACCCTGATCCCCATCATCTGCGCGATCGTCGCGGCACTGGTCGTGCTGGCGACGACGCCGTTGACGGCACGCCTCGCCCGCCTCACGGGGGCCGTCAACCATCCCTCGGACCGGCGCATCCATCGCGAGCCGACGCCCCGCCTGGGCGGCCTCGCGATCCTGCTGGGGTTCCTCGTGCCCGTCCTCTACTACCTGCCCGACGACCCCGCGACCCGGGCCGTCGTGGCCGGCGCGGTGCTGATCGCGTGCCTCGGGATGGTCGACGACGTCTGGGGGCTCAGCCCGGCGGTGAAGCTGGTGGGCCAGGTGGCCTGCGCGTCGATCCCGGTCTCGGCGGGCCTGACGATCGACCACATCACGCTGCCGTTCGTGGGCGTCGGCGACCTCGGCCCGGCCCAGTACCCGCTGACGGTGCTCTGGTTCGTCGCCATCGTGAACATGATCAACTTCAGCGACGGCATGGACGGGCTGGCCGCCGGGATCACCGGCATCGGCGCGACCACCTTCGCCATCCTCGCCGCGTCGCTCGGGCGCGCCGACCCGGCCATCATGGCGGCCGCCCTCGCCGGCGCCTGCGCCGCCTTCCTGGTCTTCAACTTCCACCCGGCCCGCGTCTTCATGGGCGACGGCGGCTCGATGCTGCTGGGCTTCGTCATCGCGGGCGTCGCGATCAGCGGGGTGATGAAGACCACCGCGGCCATCGCGGTCGTGGCGCCGCTGTTCGTGCTCGCGATCCCGATCCTCGACACGAGCTTCGTGATCATGAAGCGGATCAAGCACGGCCTTCCGGTCTACTCGGCCGACCGCAGCCACTTCCACCACCGCTTCTTCACGATCGGCTGGGGGCAGCGCAAGACCGTGCTCGCCCTCTACGCCTGGTGCGTCCTGATGGGGCTGGTCGCCATCGTGCTGCGCTTCGTGCCCTACCGCGACGCCGGCGGGGTGCGGGTGCTCGGCGCGCTGACCCTCGCGGGCGTGGGCCTCCTGGCCGTGCTCGCGTCGGTCTACATGGTCTACGTGCTGGAGATCCTCAAGTGGCGCAGCACGCCGGTCGTGAACATCGTGCGCCAGAGCCGCCTGGCGCGCGCCCGTCGCGGCGAGGTCGTCGAGCGCTAGGGCCGGGGGATGATCTCTAGGACGGGGGAGCCCGGGGCCTGACCCGGCCGCACCAGCGGCACGGCGAGGCGCCAGCCCGAGGGGTCGGCCACCACGCGCCGCACCACGGCGGCCCCGGCTCCCGCCGCGTGGAGCCAGGTGACGATGTCCGGCTCGCCGCCCAGCGCGCGCCCGAGGGCCGCGCCGTCGATGACGAGCCGCATCGTCACCGGGCCGGGGGCGGTGGGGGTGAACTCCATGCGCGCGGCGCCGTCGCCGCCCACCTCGGCATCCACCGACACGCCCGGGCCCCGGACCTCGACACGGGCCTGCGCGGCGGTCCAGAACGCCTCGGGCGACACACCGAGCCCGGCGGCCAGGCCGAGGGGGTCGGGGTCGAGCTGCAGGGTGAGCTGGGCAGGGTCGCCGGCCGTGAGCGGCGGGGTGACGAGCCCGCCGTCGGGAATCGCCAGGCCGGTGCCCTCGGCGCGCACCGCGCCGGCCAGGGCGCGCGCCCCCGCCAGTCCGATCTGGGGCGCCTCGGCGCAGCCGGTGACCGGGACCTTGGAGACGGCCGTGACCGGGAGCGTGCGGCGGAACTCGGCGACGAAGGCGTCCACCGAGGCGCCGAGGCGGTAACCGCCGACGCCGAAGCCGAGCACGGCGCAGGCGCTGCCGGTGCGCCCGAGCGCCCATGCCGAGGCCTGGTCGCCGGCGCCGAAGGCCACGTGCGCGCGAGACGGCGATTCGCCGGCAGACCGCCAGAGCGCCTCGGCCTCGGCCGGCCACGCCAGCCACTCGGCCGCCGTCCACACCCCGCGGGTGCCCGGGCTCTTCAGCCAGAGGCCCGCGCCGCGGCCCACGGCGAGCCGCGCGTCGCCCCACTGCGGGTCGGCCAGCAGGCCGGCCGGGTCGGAGGTGTAGAAGTGGACGCGGCGCGAGATGCCGGTCGAGGCCCAGGAGGGGCGGCGCCCGGAGAGGATCTGCATCGCCTCGGCGAGGTCGGCGCCGTCGGGCCCGGCGAAGGCGGGTCCCAGCTCGTCCACGAACACGCGGTGGCCGCCGGCGGCCACCGCGCGTTCGGCGAGCAGGTCGGCCATGCCCACCGGCCCGCGGCCCATGAGGCTCGGGACGCCGACCGCCGCGGCGCCCCCCGAGACGCGGGCGAATTGACGGTCCTCCGAGAGGACCGACGGGGAGGAGGGAAGCTGGAAGAGCGTGTCGTCAAGGCGGATGCCCGGCCCGCCGTCCGGCCGCGGCGCGATCGCGCGGGCGATCGTGGCCGCGTCGCCGTCCAGCACGGTGACGCGCGCGTCGGCCACGGCGGCGCCCCATCCCAGGGCAGCGCCGACCAGCGCGAGCGCACCGAGGCCGGCGGAGAGGGTCCTGGGCCGCGTCATCCCATCGATCCTTCTCCCCGCGCGGGCGGTGGGCAACTGGCCGAAAGGCGGGGAGGTGACGGGTCGTGCCGGCCTCGGGACATCAGGTCGGTGATTTCGCCGGATTCTCCCAGATCCCTCGCAGTGCCCCGCCGGCGCCCGCGCCCGGCTCCGGCGGGACGAACGTCCTGCTGCGCGGGCGGATCGTTGCCCCGGCTTTTCCCGCGCCGGTATACTCCCGCCGCTTCGCCGGTCTCGTGCTGCGCGCGTCTGCGGCCCGGCGCGACCACATCCCCCGGAGAGTCTGCATCCCAACACAGTGCAATGGTCGGTGCCCGAAGGACGGTCGATGACGGCCGTGGCCACCTCCCCCTCTCCGGACATCCCCCGCGTCGCGACGTTCATCGCGTCGGGAGCCGGGCTGATCGCGGCGGTGCTGACGCTCCCCGTGGTCCTGCTGCTCGGCGGCCCCCTCAACGGGTGGGTGCTCGGGATGGTCCTGTGGTCCGTCAACTGGTACCTCCAGCTGCTCACCGGCAAGCTCGCGCTCAACGCCACGCCGACCGCCGCGGTCGGCCTCTCCGGCATCTCCTTCATCTCCCGCGCCTGGCTGACGGCGATCGTCCTGTTCGTCATCGCCCTCAAGTACGACCGCGTGATGGGCCTCGTGGCCGCGGGGGTGTTCATGGTGGCGTTCACGTGCGACCTCGCGGGGCGCACCGCGCTCTTCGCCATGAACAACCGCGCGACGAAGGACACGCCCCGATGAGCCTCCGACGACTCTGCGGCACGGCCGCCGCACTCGCCCTCGGGCTCATGCTGGCCGCGCCGGCCTACGCGGCGGCCGCCAGCGACTTCGACCCCTCCGTCGAGTTCAAGACCGACCCGTACGTGAAGATCGAGCTCGGCCCGCTGGACCTCTCGATCAACAAGGCCGTGATCTACCTGCTCATCGCCGCGACCATCTGCATCGGCGTCGGCATCTTCGTCATCCGCGGCGGCCTGAAGATGCGGCCGACCCGCGCCCAGAACGTCGTGGAGCTCGCCTACGAGTTCGCCGAGCAGTCGATCGCGCGGCCGACGCTGGGCGACAAGGCGATCTTCGTCAAGTACTTCCCGTACATCGCGACGCTCTTCATGTTCATCGCGGTGAGCAACCTGATCAGCTTCATCCCGCTCCCGATCGGGCACGAGAGCAGCCTGCCGGGCGGCCTGCCGGACTTCGCGCTGTACGCCGCCACGGCGAACATCAACGTCACGCTCGCGCTGACCCTCGTCACGTTCATCGTCTACAACTACGAGGGCGTCAAGGCGCACGGCCCGATCGGCTACCTCAAGACGATGATCCCGGACGCCCCGAAGGCGATCAAGCCCTTCATCTTCGCCCTCGAGCTCCTGTCGCAGATCCTGCGGCTCGTCAGCCTCTCGGTGCGTCTGTTCGCCAACCTTCTCGCCGGCCACCTGCTCATCATCATGTGCGCCGGCTTCGTGGTCCTGCTCGGCAACTACGCCGGGCTGATCGCCATCCCCGTCGGAGTCTTCTTCTACGTCTTCGAATGGGTCCTCATCGCCGGACTGCAGGCGTTCATCTTCGCCATGCTCAGCGGCATCTACATCGGCTTCGCGGTGGAGTCGTCTCACTAAGCAACTTGGGGGAATCACGTGGCACTTGAAGGCAACGTAGAGAGCGCAGCAAAGATCCTCGCCCTCGGTCTGGCGACCGGCTTCGGCGCCATCGGCCCGGGCGCGGGCGTGGGCTATCTGATGGGCAAGACGGTCGAGGCCGTGGCCCGCCAGCCCGAGCTCCGCGGCGAGATCATGTCGCTGATGTTCCTGGGCCTGGCCCTGACGGAGGCGATCGTCTTCTACGCCCTCCTCATGGGCTTCGTGGCCTTCTTCATCGGCTAGTCGGCGACGCTGATGGGCACCCTCACCTCCGTCGCGCTCCCCGCGGCCAGCAGCGACAACCCCCTGCTCAAGGCGAGCCCGGGGCTGATGATCTGGACGCTGGTGATATTCGGGATCACGCTCTTCATCCTGAAGAGGTACGTGTTCGGTCCCGTCGGGGCCGCCATCGAGAAGCGGCGCGCCGAGATCGCACAGAGCATCGAGGAGGCCGAGCGCAGCCGCGACGAGGCGACGACCCTCCTCGAGGACTACCGCACCCGCCTGGCCGAGGCCCGCAAGGAGGCCGACGCGCTGCGCGAGCAGGGCCGCAAGGACGGCGAGCGCCAAGGGGCCGAGCTGGTCACCGCGGCGCAGGGGCAGCGCGACCGCGTGCTGGCCGACGCCGAGGTGCAGCTCGACGCGCAGACCCGCGCGGCGGCCGGAGGCCTCCGCGACGACGTCGTGTCGCTGGCGCTGCTCGCGGCCGAGAAGGTCTCGCGCCGCACGCTCAGCGATGCCGACCACCGCAAGCTGATCGAGGAAGCGCTCGACGAGGCGGACCTGTCCGCCGTCGCATCCACCGGAAGCCCCCCCGCGTCGTGAGCGTCGCGACCACCTACGCGGAGGCGCTCTACGAGGCGGCCGCCGACAGCGACGCCGTCGAGGCCGTTGCGGCCGACGTCGCCTCGTTCTCCCAGCTCGTCGAGAGCTCCGCAGAGCTCCGCGGGGTGCTGGAGGACCCGGAGGTCAACGCCGATCAGAAGAAGCGGGCGGTGGTCGCCCTCGTCCAGGGGTCCCACCCCCTCGTGGTCAACTTCCTGCAGGTGCTCCTCGACCGGGGCCGCATCGAGGACTTCCCGGAGATCGCGCGCGCCTTCCAGGAGCGCGTACACCGCGCCGAGGGCCGGCTCGACGTGCACGCCATCACGGCCGTGCCGCTCCCGGACGACCTGCGGGAGCAGATCGCGAAGCGCATCGAGGAGAAGACCGGGAACGCCGTCGACCTCACGGAGTCGGTTCAACCCCGACACCGTCGGCGGCCTCGTGCTCCACATCGGGGGCGTCGTCGTGGACGGCTCCCTCCGCCGCCGGATCGACGAGCTCCGCGACACGCTGCGCCACACCTCGGTCGACGCGGCCACCGCGGCATCCTGACCGTCAGCACCAACACGCATTCGACCTGAGCAGAGAAAGGTGACCACCCCCAGATGAAGCTCCGACCCGACGAGATCACCAAGGTCCTGCGTGACCAGATCGAGCAGTACTCGGGCACCGTGGAGGTCGAGGAGGTCGGCACCGTCCTCCAGGTCGGTGACGGCATCGCCCGCATCCACGGCCTCGAGTCCTGCGTGTCCCTCGAGATGCTCGACTTCCCGCACGGCGTCACCGGCCTCGCGCTGAACCTCGAGGAGGACAACGTCGGCGCCGTGCTGCTCGGCGACGACACCCTCATCAAGGAGGGCGACCAGGTCCGGCGCACCGGCAAGGTCATCCAGGTCCCCGTGGGCGAGGCGCTCCTCGGCCGCGTCGTGGACCCGCTCGGCAACCCGCTCGACGACCGCGGCCCGATCGACACCGAGCACTTCCGCCCGGTCGAGTTCAAGGCGCCGGGCGTCGTCCAGCGCCAGCCGGTGAAGGAGCCGCTGCAGACCGGCATCAAGGCCATCGACGCCCTGATCCCGATCGGCCGCGGCCAGCGCGAGCTGATCATCGGCGACCGCCAGACCGGTAAGACCACCATCGCCGTGGACGCGATCATCAACCAGCGCGGCCAGGGCGTGCAGTGCTTCTACGTCGCCATCGGCCAGAAGGCGTCCACCGTCGCCTCGGTCGTCGAGCGGCTGCGCGCCGCCGGCGCCATGGAGTACACGACCGTCATCGCCGCCACCGCCTCGCAGTCGGCGCCGCTGAAGTACCTGGCGCCCTACTCGGCCGCGGCCATGGGCGAGTACTTCCTGTACGGCGGCCAGCACGCCCTCTGCGTCTACGACGACCTCTCCAAGCAGGCGGACGCGTATCGCCAGCTGTCGCTGCTGCTCCGGCGCCCGCCGGGCCGCGAGGCGTTCCCGGGCGACGTCTTCTACCTGCACTCCCGCCTGCTCGAGCGCGCCTGCAAGCTGAGCGACGACCTCGGCGGCGGCTCGCTGACGGCCCTGCCGATCATCGAGACCCAGGCCGGTGACGTGGCGGCGTACATCCCGACCAACGTCATCTCGATCACCGACGGCCAGATCTTCCTCGAGACCAAGCTCTTCTTCTCGGGTGTCCGCCCGGCGCTGAACGTCGGCATCTCCGTGAGCCGCGTCGGCGGCTCCGCCCAAATCAGGGCCATGCGCAAGGTGGCCGGGAAGCTGAAGCTCGAGCTCGCCCAGTACCGCGACCTCGAGGCCTTCTCGCAGTTCGGCTCCGAGCTCGACGCCGCCACCCAGCGCACGCTGGCCCGCGGCGCGCGCTTCGTCGCCGCCCTCAACCAGCCGGCCTACGCGCCGTGGCCGGTCGAGGAGCAGGTCGCGATCCTCTACGGCGCCAACCAGGGCCACCTGGACAAGATCGCCGTGTCCGAGGTCCCGAGCGTCAACGACGCCATCCGGCGCGAGCTGCGGGAGAAGGGCGCCGGCCTGCTGGCCGACATCCGCGACTCGAAGGACCTCTCGGACGAGACGGCCGCCAAGATCGACGCGATCGTGGCCTCCGTGGTCGGGCAGTTCGCCCCGGCCGACGAGGCGCCCGCGCCGGTCGCCGAGGAGCCCGCCGAGACCGAGGCGGAGGCGGCGGAGCCCGCTCCGGCCGCGGCCTAGCCCGAGACACCCTTGGCGACCACCCGAGACATCAAGCGGCGGATCGACTCCGTCCGGAACACCCGCAAGATCACCCGCGCGATGGAGCTCGTGGCCTCGGCGAAGATGCGCCGCGCCCAGGAGAACATCGAGGCGCTGCGCCCCTACGCCACCGCGATGCGGCGGCTGATGGCGCAGGCCGCGCGGCAGAGCGGCGGCGCCAAGGGCCTGGCCCTGCTCGAGGAGCGCCCCTCCGAGGGCACGGCCGTCGTGGTCGCCATCACCGGAGACCGCGGCCTGGCCGGGGCCTTCAACGTCAACATCGTCCGTCAGGCGTTCCTCGTGGCGGACGAGCTGCGCGCCGGGGGCTTCTCCGACGTCGAGTTCACCACCGTCGGCAAGAAGGGCGCCGGCACGATCGCGTTCCGCGGGATGACCATCGACCGCTCCTTCCAGGGCTTCTCGGTCGAGCCGACCTACGCCGACGCGCAGCAGGTGACGGAGCACCTCGTGCGGCGCTTCGTGAACAAGGAGGTTCAACCGGGTCGTCATCGTCTTCAACGCATTCAAGTCGGTGCTGGAGCAGAACGTGACCACGGAGCAGCTCCTGCCCGTCGAGCGCGTCGTGATGCTCGACGAGGACGGCGACGGCGAGGAGGACGCGCCCGAGACGGGCCGCGGCCTCGCGCTCTTCGAGCCGGACCCGGTCGACTTCCTGCTGAAGCTCCTGCCGACGTTCCTCGACACCACGATCTACCGCGCGCTGCTGGAGAGCGCGGCCGCGGAGCTCGCGGCCCGCCGCACGGCCATGCGCAACGCCACCGACAACGCCGGCGCGCTCATCGACTCGTACACGCTGGCCATGAACCGTGCCCGCCAGGCGGCCATCACCCAGGAGATCCTGGAAGTGGTCGCGGGCGCCGACGCCCTCCAATGACGCCCAGCCCCCGAGGAGAGACCTCAAGAATGTCCGACGACGCCCGCAGCACCGGCACGATCATCGAGATCCAGGGCGTGGTGATCTCCGCCCACTTCCCGGACGGGCCGCCGAGCATCTACAACGCGATCGAGATCGACCGCGGCTCGGACGCCCCGCCGCTCATCGCGGAGGTGCAGCAGCACCTCGGTGACGACCGGGTGCGCGCTGTCGCCTTCGACACCACCGACGGCCTGGCCCGCGGCACCGCGGTGACCGACACCGGCGCGCCGATCTCGGTCCCCGTCGGCGAGCGGACCCTCGGGCGCATCTTCAACGTGCTCGGCGACACCATCGACGAGGGCGCGGACGTGGGCGAGGGCGAGCGCTGGCCGATCCACCGCAAGGCGCCGGCCTTCGACCAGCTCAACCCCACCGAGGAGATCTTCGAGACCGGCATCAAGGTCGTGGACCTCCTCGCCCCGTACGTGAAGGGCGGCAAGGTCGGCCTCTTCGGCGGCGCCGGCGTGGGCAAGACGGTGCTCATCCAGGAGCTGATCAACAACATCGCCCAGGAGCACGGCGGCCTGTCGGTGTTCGCCGGGGTCGGCGAGCGAACCCGTGAGGGCAACGACCTCTGGCTGGAGATGAAGGACAGCGGGGTCATCGACAAGACCGCGCTCGTGTACGGCCAGATGAACGAGCCGCCCGGCGCCCGTCTGCGCGTCGCCCTGTCCGGCCTGACCATGGCCGAGTACTTCCGCGACCAGGGCGGCCAGGACGTGCTGCTGTTCGTGGACAACATCTTCCGCTTCGTGCAGGCCGGCTCCGAGGTGTCCGCCCTCCTCGGCCGCATGCCCTCCGCCGTGGGCTACCAGCCCACCCTCCAGAGCGAGATGGGCGACCTGCAGGAGCGCATCACCTCGACCCGGTCCGGATCGGTCACCTCGGTGCAGGCCATCTACGTCCCCGCCGACGACCTCACCGACCCGGCCCCGGCCGCCTCGTTCGCCCACCTCGACGCGACGACGGTGCTCAGCCGGTCCATCGCAGAGAAGGGCATCTACCCGGCCGTGGACCCGCTCGACTCGTCCAGCCGCATCCTCTCCAAGGACGGCGTCGGCGCTGAGCACTACGAGGTCGCGACCCAGGTGCAGGAGATCCTGCAGCAGTACAAGGACCTCCAGGACATCATCGCCATCCTCGGCGTGGACGAGCTCACCGACGAGCAGAAGCTCGCCGTGTCGCGCGCCCGCCGCATCGAGCGCTTCCTCTCGCAGCCGTTCCACGTGGCCGAGGCCTTCACCGGAACGCCGGGCAAGTACGTGCCCCTCACCGAGACGGTCCGCGGCTTCAAGGAGATCGTGGAGGGCCGCCACGACGACCTCCCGGAGGAGGCGTTCTTCCTGGTCGGAAGCATCGACGAGGCCGTCGAGAAGGCCGCGACCCTGAAGAGCCGGTAAGCGGCGTGTCCACTCAGGTCGGACAGGAGCGCAAGCGCCTCGGCGTGCGGCTCCTCACCCCCGACGGCGCGGTCTTCGACGACTTCGCCTACATGGTCATCGCCCCGAGCATCCAGGGCGAGGTCGGCATCCTGCCGCGCCATACCCCCTTCATCGCGTTCCTGAAGCTGGGCGAGACGCGCCTGAAGCTCCTCGACGACACCGAGGTGATCTACGCCACCTCCGAGGGCTACCTCTCGGTCGAGGAGGACCGCGTCCTGGTCCTCGTGGAGCAGGCCGAGAAGGCCGACGAGATCGACGCCGAGCGCGCCCGCGCCGCCTTGGAGCGCGCCGAGCAGGCCCTGACCGACGCCGGTGACGACGACGTCGCGCGGGTCGCCGCCGAGAGCGCGCGCCGCCGCGCCGAGAACCGCCTGAGGGTCTCCGAGCGTTGACGCCCGATCCCGACTGAGCCGGGGCCCTTGGCGGCCCCGGCTCAGTCGGGATTTGCGTGGGCGTGGCGTCCTGGCTCGCGACTGAGGCGCCGCACGCGGGATCGGGCGCGGATATCGTGCGGCCCGATGCGGCCACACGACCTGCGCCGGCGGCCGCCGGCACTCGCCCTGGCCCTGCTGTTGCTGGCCGTCCTCGCCGGCTTGTGGAACGCCCCGCGCGCCGCCGCCGTGCCGGCCGGCAGCGGCGCCACCCCCGCCGAGACCGCCCTGGCCGCGAAGTACGCGCCCATCGTCCGGCTGCGGATCCAGGACTCCTGCGAGGGCTCCACGGCACCGTACGAGCCGATCGACGTCGATCTGCTGATGGGCAACGACGAGGTGGCCCTCCGCGGGCCGTGGGACCGCAGCAACCTCGTGACCGTGGGCCCGACGGCCGCCGACCTCGCGCGCGGCCTCTGGGAGTACCACCTCGACTTCCCCGGCGACGCCCTCGACCCGGGGTGCACCTACGAGGACTGGGCCGCGCGCCTGCAGGCGAAGGCCCCGCCGACGGCCTACGCCCGCGTCGTCACCGAGGCCGCGCACCCCGGCAGGCTCGCCCTCCAGTACTGGTTCTACTACGTCTACAACGACTGGAAGAACAAGCACGAGGGCGACTGGGAGATGATCCAGATCGTCTTCGACGCGTCGACGCCGCAGCAGGCCCTGGCGGGGACGCCGGCCGAGGTGGGCTACAGCCAGCACTCGAGCGCCGAGCGCGCGGACTGGGGTGACGCCAAGCTCCAGCTGGTTGACGGCACCCACCCGGTCGTCTACCCGGCCGAGGGCTCGCAGGCGAACTTCTACGAGTCGCGCCTCTACCTGATGCGCAGCTCGGCCGAGGGTGTCGGCTGCGACGACACCCAGGGCCCATCGCGCGAGATCCGGCCGCAGGTGGCCGTCATCCCCACCGGCCGGGACGACTACCTGCGCGCCTACCCGTGGCTCGGCTTCGAGGGCCGGTGGGGGGAGCGCCAGCGCGGAGTCTTCAACGGGCCCACCGGGCCGAACGACAAGCTCCAGTGGACCGAGCCGATCACCTGGTCGCAGCAGAGCTGGCGCGCCAGGAGCTTCGACGTGCCGGCGGGCGGCGCTCTCGGCACCTCGGCCACCGACCTCTTCTGCGGCGCCATCGCCACCGGCTCGGAGGCCCTGCGCCAGCTGAAGCTCCACCCCGGCCCGTCGGCCGCGGTCATCGGCGGTCTCGCCGTGCTGCTGCTGTGGGCCATCTCGCGCACGCGCTGGGTGCCGTCCACCCCCCTCCGGGTCGCGCGCCGGCGCGCCTGGGGGCAGATGCTGGCCGCGTCCGAGAGGATGCTGCGGGGGCATCCGCGGGTGTTCCTCGGCATCGGGCTGCTGTTCGTGCCGCTCGGGATCCTCATCACGTTCGTCCAGTGGCTCCTGTTCCGGGTCGCCCTCCTCGCGCCCCTGGTGGACGAAGCCGGCGAGCGCAACGCGTTCGTCGACGCTCTCGCCTTCGGCCTCGGCCTGACGTTCACGCTCCTCGGCTTCGCACTGGTCCAGGCCGCGACGGCGCGGGCGCTGATCGAGATCGACGCCGGCCGGCCCGTGACGGCGATCTCCGCGTACCGGGCCGTGCTGCCGCGGTTGCGGGCGCTGGTGCCGGCCCTGCTGATCCTGGTCGCGGTGCAGGTCGTCCTCGACCTCACCGTCGTGCTGGTGCCGGTCGCGGTGTTCCTGCTCGTGCGGTGGTCGCTCATCGGGTCGGTCGCGGCCATCGAGGGCGGCACCTCCGTCGGCTTGCTGCGCCGGAGCGCCGCGCTGGCCCGCGGCCACTGGTGGCGCGTCGCGAGCATCTCTCTCGGCGTGACGGCGGTGGCGCTGCTGCTGGGCCCCGCCATCGGGGTCCTGGTGCTCCTGGCGAGCGGCGCCGCGTTCGATCTGGTCAACCTGATCGCGGCGCTCGTCTACGTCACGGCGCTGCCCTTCGCCGCCACGGCCTCGGCCTACCTCTACTTCGACCTGCGCGTGCGCCACGAGACCGGGCCCGCGCCCGAGGTCCGCGGCGAGGAGCTGCCGCCGGAGCTTCCTGCCACGGCCTAGCCGGGGGGCGCCGCCAGGGCGCGCCCGGCCTGCTCGAGCACGACGTCGCGGATCCGCCCGGGCGCCACGCCCCGCTCGCGCAGGCTGCGGTAGAGGTCCCCGGCCAGGGGAGCGAGAGCACCGCTTGTCGAGGCGCTCCCGCCCATGTACTTCGAGGAGCGCCACGTGCCCGTGTAGAGACCGGCGCCCCCGCGGCCGTCTGACGCCGGGTCTGAGGCGGCCCGCCCCGCTGAAGGCGGTGCCGCCGGATGCGAATCGCCCCGGTCAGGGGCGATTCGCGCGCCCTGGCCGGCACGCTACGAGGCCGGCCTCGCGCCGCCGCCCCGGAGGGCGCGCACGCCCTCCGTCCACGCAGCGTCCAGGTCCGCGCCGGCGGGGAAGCGGTCGGTGAGCTCGAGCATCGCCATCCCGTGGGCGAAGGCCCACGCCGCCCGCGCCCGGTCGGGGTCGCCGGCCGCGGCGGCCACGAGCGGCGCGGCCGCCCGGTCCTCGAGCCCCGTGGGCAGGCGCTCGCGGGGCAGCGGGCGGTCGTTCATCAGCCGGTAGAGGTGGGGATGGGCGAGGGCGAAGGCGCGGTACGCGCGCGCCAGGGCGGCCAGCGGCTCGCCCGGTCCGGCGACGGCCTCCTCGCAGCGCTCGGCGAACTCGCGCAGGCCGTCGGCGACGAGCGCGACCTCCAGCGCCTGCTTGTCGGCGAGGTGCTTGTAGATGGAGGGGGCCCGGATGCCGACCCGCTCGGCCAGGCGGCGCATCGAGAGGGCCTCCGGCCCGCCCTCCTCCAGGAGCGCCCGGCCCGCGGCGACGATCTCCCGGCCGCGGGCGCTGAGCTCAGGAGCGCTGGAGGCCATCGCGCGTCCGCAGCCCGTAGCCGGCGGCCCTGTCCATGGCGATGTGGAAGCCCCAGGCCAGCGCGGCTGCGGCGGGGCCCGCTCCCACGACGCCGGCGGAGGCCAGGGCGCCGAGCGCGAGCGGGCCGGCCGGGTGGTGGAGGGCGTTGTAGAGCGGCACGGCCCGGGGGTGGAGCTGTCCGGGGACGAGGCCCCGGCCGAACCCGAGGAGCAGCGCGACGTCGGGCGCCATCGCGGTGGCGGCGACCCAGCTCCAGGAGGCGGAGGTGGTCGCGACGGCGCCGATCGCGGCGCCGAGGAGGGCCATCGAGAGCGCCCCCCAGGCGACGCGGGCCAGCGGGCTGCGGGCTGGTGCGAGGGTGGTCACGGCGTCTCCTCCCGATGTGGCGAACACTGTTAGCCGACGTTAGCTAACGCCGTTAGCCGCCGTCAAGCCCGACTACGTGGTGGCACCGATCCCCGCGGGGCCCGGCGGTGGGATGATCGCGGCGTGCGCTGGCCCCTCGTCGTGGCGTGGTCGTGCGCGGCGCTCGCCGCGGCCGCGGCGGCGGGCGCGGTCGCCCTGCGGGTGCTCGACGAGGCGCCCTCGCGCTCGTCTGCCGGCGCCCTGGCGGCCGCGGCCTTCTCGGTGCCCGCACTCGCGGCGGGGGTGGCGATTGCGCGGCGGCGCCCGGGCAACCCGGTCGGGGCGATCGTCGCCGGCCTCGGGCTGCTGCCGGCGCTCGACGAGGCCTTCAGCGCGTGGGCGGACGCCGCGACGCACGGCCACGTCGGCGGAGCCGGGTGGGCGGCGCTGCTCTTCGGCGCCGACTGGATCCCGGTCTTCGCCCTCCTGTCCCTGCTGCTCATGCTCTTCCCGGACGGCCGGCCGGTTGGCCCGCGCTGGCGCCTGGCCGTCGCCGTCGCGCTGCTCGCGCCGTGGGCCGCCCTCCTCGCCTCCGCGGTGCGCGACGAGCGCTTCGACGCGCCCTACCAGGACGTGGCGCGCCCGCTGCCCACGGCGCCGGCGGCGGTCTCCGGGGTCCTCACGGTCGTCGCGCTCGCGGGGCTTCTGGCGTCGGTGGCGCTGGGCGTTGCCGCGATCATCGTGCGGGCGCGCCGCGCGCGGGGGGTGGAGAGGGTGCAGGTGAAGTGGCTCGCGGCCGCCTCGATCCTCCTGCCCGTCGCCCTCGTCGCGGGCATCCTGGAGGGGCTCGTCCGCGAGGGGACCGGCCCGATCACGTTCGTGACCTTCCTCGCCGCCTACCTCGCACTCGTCGGCGCCGTGGCGGTGGCGATGCTCCGGCACGGGCTCTACGACGTTGACCGGGTCATCAGCCAGACGATCGCCTGGCTCATCATCTCGGTGCTCCTGGCCGGGGGCGCCGTCGCGATCGCGCTCGTCGTGGCCGTGCCGCTCGGGGGCGGGTCCACCGTGGCCGCAGCGGTCGCGGCGGTGGCGGCCGCCCTGGCGTTCGACCCGCTGCGCCGCCGCCTCCAGCGCGTCGTGGATCGCCGCTTCGATCGCGACCGGGCGCGCGCGCTCGGCTCGGTCGAGGCGTTCGCCGCCCGCCTGCGCGACGGCGCCGCCGCGCCCGAGGACATCGAGCCGGTGCTGCGCGACGCCCTGGGCGACCCGGGCCTTCGCCTGCTGGTGTGGCTGCCGGAGCACGGCGTGCACGCGGACCTCGGCGGCGCGGCGTGCGTCCCGTCGCCGGGCGAGGGGCAGGCCGTGACCGCGATCGGCCGCGGCGTGGCGCCGCTCGGCGTCGTGGTCCACGCGCAGCGGCTGCTGGAGCGCCGGCGCCGGCTCGACGACGTCCTGCGCGCGGCGGCGCTGCCGGTCGAGGTGGCGCGCCTGCGCTGCGAGCTGCGGCGGCGGCTCGAGGAGGTGGAGGAGAGCCGGGCGAGGATCGTCCTGGCCGGTGACGACGAGCGCCGGCGCCTGCAGCGCGACCTGCACGACGGCGCCCAGCAGCGGCTGGTGGCCCTGGGCATGGCGCTGCGCCGGGTGCAGCGGCGGCCCGGCGCGGACCGCGAGGTCGTCCGGGCCCTCGACGGGGCGGTCGACCGAGGTCGCGGACGCCGTCGCGGGGCTGCGCGAGATCGCGCGCGGCCTGCGGCCGTCGCCGCTCGACGACGGGCTCGGCGCGGCGCTGGCACGACCTCGCGCGGCGGACGCCGCTGCCCGTCGGGATGGAGGGGCCGCCCGAGGGCGTGCCGCCGGAGATCGAGACCGCCGCCTACTACGTGGTCTGCGAGGCGCTGGCGAACGCGGTCAAGCACGCCGGGCGCGACGCGGGTCGACGGTCCGCGCCGACGCGGGAGGACGGGAGCCTCGTGCTGACGCGTCGCCGACGACGGCTGCGGCGGCGGCGCGCGCGACGGCGGGCGGCGGCCTCGCCGGGCTCGCTGACCGCGTGGCCGCGCACGGAGGCACACTTCGCGTGGACAGCCCGCCGGGCGCGCGGCACGCGCGCTCGAGGCGCGCCTGCCGTGCGGGTCGTGATCGGCGAGGACTCCGCCCTCTTCCGCGAGGGCCTGGCGGCGCTGCTGCGCGACGCCGGGCACGACGTGGTCGCGGCCGTCGGCGACGCCGCGGCGCTGGTCGAGGCCGTGGCGCGCGAGCATCGCCGGACGTCGCGGTCGTCGACATCCGGATGCCGCCCGCTCACGAGCGACGACGGCGCGCGGGCCGCGCGCGATCCGGCGGCGACCACCCCGGCGTCGGCGTGATGCTGCTCTCGCAGCACGTCGAGACCGCGCCACTCGCTCGACCTGGTCGGCGCGGGGGGCTTCGGCTACCTCCTGAAGGACCGCGTGCTCGACGTCGACGACTTCCTCGACGCCCTCCGGCGGGTCGCGGACGGCGGGTCGGCCCTCGACCCCGAGGTCGTCGCGCGCGCTCGTCGGCAGCCGCCGCGACGACCCGCTGGCGTCGCTCACCCCGCGCGAGCGCGAGGTGCTCGGGCTGATGGCCGAGGGCCGCACCAACGCCGGCATCGCGCGGCGGCTCTGGCTCACCGAGCGGACGGTCGAGACCCACGTGCGCAGCATCCTGGGCAAGCTCGGCCTGCCGGCGGGCGGCGAGGACCACCGTCGGGTGCTGGCCGTGCTGGCGCACCTGCGCGCCGCGTCCGGCCGCTGATCTCCGCGCTGGCACGCAGTCCGGTCACGCGCTGGCGTCGATGCCCGCCGCCGGCCCTGCGCGGAGGATCGGGGCATCCCCATCCGATCCCTGGAGGAGCCATGAGCACCAGCACCCGCAGCATCGACGTCGCCCCGCGGCGGCTCGGCGCCGCCCACCTCGCCCTCGCCCTCGCCGTCCTGTCCCTGCCCGGGAGCCTGCTGCCATGGGACTGGTTCACCGGCGGAGGGCTCGTCATCGGCGTGCCCCTCGCGGTCGCCGCGATCGCCCTCGCCGTGCGCGCGCGGCGATCGGCCGCCGCCCGTCCGGCCGAGCGCGGTGTCGCGTTCGCGGCGATCGTCCTCGCCGTCGCGGTCCTCCTCATCCCCGTCGTCTGGATCGCGGTGTCCGCGGCCAGCTGAGCCGCGGGGCGGGCGGGCCGCCCGCGATACTGCCCGGATGCAGCTGGTCCCCGACGTCCTGCGCGTCCGGTCGTTCCGCGACATCTGGCTCGCCAGCCTCGCGTCAAACGCCGGGTCGTGGCTCCAGATCGTCGCGAGCGGCTGGCTCATCCTGCAGGCCACGGGCAGCCCGGCGGCCGTCGGCGCCCTCGCGCTGGTCACGCGGGCGCCGGCGATCGCCCTCTCGGCCTACGCCGGCCGGCTGGCGGACCGCCACGACCGGCGCCTGGTGGGTATCTGGACGTTCCTTCTGCAAGGGGCGGCGGCCGGGCTGCTGGCGCTGATCACGCTGCTCTACGGGGTCAGCGTCCCGGCGATCTACGTCCTCACCTTCGCGGTGGGGGTCGGGTTCGCCCTCGGCCTGCCGGCGATGCTCGCCCTCGTCCCGTCGCTGGTGCCCCGCCCGCAGCTCTCCCAGGCGGTGAGCCTGAACGCGGCAGGCATCAACGTGGCCCGCCTGCTCGGGCCCGCCATCGGCGGGCTCACGCTCGCCGTGTTCGGCGCCACGGTCTGCTTCGCCGTCAACGCCGTGTCGTTCCTCGCCCTGGTGCTCGCGCTGCTCGTCGCCCCCGCGCGGCCCCCGGCGGCGCGTCGGGGCGGGGTGCGGATGCGCGAGGCCTTCGGCGTGGCGGCGCGGGACCCGGCGTTGCGGCGCCTGCTGGTCGGCATGTCGCTGTTCACCGCCCTCGCCTCGCCGATGCAGGAGCTCGCGCCGGTGGTCGCCGACCGCCTCGACGTGGGCGCCGGGGGCCTCGGCCTGCTGCTCGGCGCGATGGGCGGCGGCGCGCTGGTCGGCGCGTGGCTGCTGGAGCGGCTGACCGCCGCGGGGCTGCCGCGCCACCGCGCCCTGCCGATCGCGACGCTCGCCTTCTCAGCCGGCCTCGCGGTGGTGGCGGTCACGCCCTGGTTCGTCCTCGGCCTGGCCGGCATGGCCTTCGGCGGGGCCTTCTGGATCTGGATGTTCGCCGCCACCAACACCGCCGTGCAGCTGCTCTCGCCGCCGCCTCTGCTCGGGCGGATGCTCGGCCTCTACCAGCTCTCGGTGATCGGGCCGATCGCCATCGGCTCCACCCTGGCGGGCGCGGTGGCCGACGGCGTCGGGATCATGGCGACGCTGGCCGGGTGCGCCGCGCTGCTCGCCCTCTGGGGCGCCTGGAGCCTGCGCTACCCGGTCCCCGCCATCGACGCGCCGCCGCATCCGGTGCCGCGGCGGCACCCAGCGGACGAACGCGGCGACCGCGTCGAGAAGGCGGGAGGGGACCCGGCTCTCGACGTCTAGGAAGTGGTTCGCGCCCGGGACCGGCAGCGTCCGGGTGGGCCGGCCTGCGCCGC
>CAVYRD010000007.1:0-137664 GCA_963770865.1 uncultured Thermoleophilia bacterium | reverse complement strand
AATTCGCCCGGCGCCGTCGGCCTGACCTCCGACGCCGGCTTCGAGATCGGCCGGTTCACCGTCGGCGGATCGCTCTCCCTGCTGGCCTTCACCGCGGTGGTCGGGGCGCTCGTCGGCCTCGCGTACGTCGCGCTGCGCACGGGCGTGCGGGGCCCGGTGTGCGTGCCGGCGGCCGCCCTCGTCGCCGCGACGGCCGGCGGCTCGGCGTTCCTCGAGCCGGACGGCATCGACCTGCTGGTTCTCGAGCCGCTGTGGTTCGCGGTCACCGCGTTCGTCGCGCTGCCCGCGCTGGCCGCCGCGGCCGCTGCCGCCCTCGTCGAGCGCCTCGGCGACGCGGGCTCAGTCGCTGGCGCTGGTGGAACGCGCCCCGCGGTGGCTGGGAGCCGCCGCCCGCGTGGCCGTGAGCGGGCTGCTCCTGGCCCTGATCGTGGTCCAGCGAGTCCTTCGCGGAGATCACCGAGATCCTCTAGTCCCAGGCGGCGCGCACCTGCGCGACGTAGCGGTAGTCGGTGCCGCAGCAGCCGCCGACCACGTGAATACGCCGGCAGCCGTTGCGCGCGCAGCGCCCGGTGGTCGGCGCCCAGTTCGGCCGGGCTCGCCCTGCG
The DNA here is from genome assembly GCA_963770865.1 of uncultured Thermoleophilia bacterium. Taxonomy (GTDB): domain Bacteria; phylum Actinomycetota; class Thermoleophilia; order Miltoncostaeales; family Miltoncostaeaceae; genus Miltoncostaea. The sequence goes on along the minus strand of CAVYRD010000007.1, from coordinate 137,059 downwards.
TCGAGCACCTCGGCCTCGTCGCAGCTCCGCGTGGCTCTGCTTGGACGCGTTCGCCCGCAAGCCGCCGATGCGGGCGAGCCACGGGCCCTCGTCGTCGAACGCGCCCGCGAAGTGGATTGGGTGGGCGCAGTTGACCATGAAGTAGGCGGCGCCGAGCCCGGTCAGGGCGTCGGTCTCCTCCACGGCCTCGCGCAGCGGCGTCCCGTCGGGCAAGCGGCCGTCGGTCTCGACGGTGAACGACAGGGCGGCCCGGGATCCCTGCGGCCTCGGCAGCGCGGGCGACGCCGGCCGCCTCGCCGACGTGGGTCAGGGTGTAGGCGCTCACCATGTCGGCGCCGCCGCGCGCCAGGCTGCCGATCTGCTCGGCGTGGTACTCGGCGGCCTCGTCGGGGTCCATCAGCCGGTCGGCGCTCGTAGCCGTCGCCGCGCGGGCCGACCGGCCCCAGACGACGATCGGCGCGCTCGCGGCCTCGGCGTCGCGGATCTCGTGCGCCAGCTCCACGGCCGCGCGGTTGGCGGCGGCGAGCGCGTCGCGCGAGTACCCGAGCCGCGCGCCCCAGTCGGGGTTGGCGCGCCAGGTCGGCGTGTCGAGGACGAAGCCGAGTCCTGGCGCCGGGCGATGTCGAGGTAGGGCCGGAAGTAGTCGCGTATCGCCTCGGTGCCCTCGGGGGTCCTCAGCAGGTCGAACGCGGCGAAGCAGGGCAGGTCGATGCCCCGGTGGAAGATCAGCGTCGTCTCCAGCCCGCCGTCGCAGACGAACGGCCGCTCGGACGCGAGATGCGGCAGTGACACGGATTCCCCCTCCCGGAATCGTGTGCTGGAGGGGAGATCATCGAACCCGCGTCCGGGGCGGCGCAAGCGCCGCCCCGGACGGGCCGGGCCCGTCCTAGCGCAGCTTGACCACCGTGATCGTCGTGGTGGCCTTGTCCGTGACGCCGCCGGTCTTCAGGCGGGTGACGCGGACGCGCCGGAGGCCGGCCTTCGGCTTCTGGACCTGGAAGAAGCTGGACGTCTTGCCGCTGACGAAGCGGACCAACTTGCCGAACGAGCGGGAGAAGACCCGGCCGCCCGGCTGCACGATCTGGACGCGGTACTTGCCGACGCCCCACGAGGCGAAGAAGGTCGCCGCCTTCTGGCCCTTCGTCACCTTCTTGCTGTACACGTGGGTCTGGCCGATGCGGTAGACGTCCGTCCTGTTCAGCAGCGTGGTCGCGCCGGAGCTGCGGCCGCGGCAGGCGAAGTAGAGGTTCTGCAGCTCGGCGTTGGTCGGCGCCTTTGCGAACGTGCCGCCGGTCTCCCTGGCGATCCGCTTGAGGCGGGCCGTGTCCGCGGCGCTGAAGCCGCTCTTGCCGAGCTGCACCACGCAGATCGGCCACGGCGTGCCGGTGCCGTTGAAGGCGAAGCGCAGGTGCGAATTGTCGTAGGTGCCTCCGTTGGCGCCGTCGGTGAGGAAGATCGCCGACTTGGGCACTGTCGGGTTGAGCGGGTCGGCGGCGAGCGCGTTGAAGGCGTCCGCGAGCGCGGGGTTGTAGTCGGTGCCGCCGAAGTTGCCGATGGCCTTCTTGGCGGCCTTCTTCAGCGCGACCTTGGTCGCGTTGCCGGCGATGGTCGTGCGCGGGAAGATCGGGCGCAGGGCGTCGTCGAAGCCCGTGGCCTCCAGCCGGTCGCCCTGGCCCGCCAGGTCGATGAGGAGGTTGACCGCGTCGAGGCGGCGGTTGGTCGGGTCGTTGCCGGCCATGCTCCCCGGAAAGATCCACGATGGCCGCCAGGTCGCTGACGCCCTTGGGCGGGTTCGGCTTGGGGACCGGGCCCGAGATCAGCGTGCCGATCTGCCGGTTCACGGCGATGCCGTTGGACGCGTAGCTCAGGTTCAGCGGGCCGTCGTACGGCGTGGCCGGCGCGGTGAGCGTACTCGGTGCGGTCTGTGCCGCCGCCCACCGACGCGCCGCCGGCGATCGTGAACGAGAACGATGCCGCGTCGAATGGCGCCAGCACGCGCAGGTACGTGACGCCGCCGGCGGGCGAGAGGATCTCGCCCTTCTCCGGCCAGGCGTTGCCCGTTGCCTCGGGCAGACTGCTCGAAGGGAAGGGGGTCCCGCAGAACGCCGCCGCGTCGAGCGTGAAGTTCTGGGTGGCGCCGTCGTTGATGGCGCCCGACGCGCTGGTCAGCTCCGCGGTCGAGAAGTCCTTGCAGGAGTCGGTGAACGTCGCCGTCGCGATGAACGGGGCGGTGCTGCCCGTGAGGGCCGACGTGGTTGAGCGGTAGAAGCCGTTTGCGTCGGTCGTCTCCAGTTCGGCGAAGCCCCCACCGACGGACTCCGTGATCCTTACCGTGGCTCCCGGCACGGGCACGCCCGCCGAGTTCGTCACCGTGCCGGTGATGTCGGCATGCGCCGTTGCCACCGCGCAGAGCGTGAGCACGCCCGCGAGCGCCGCGGAGCGTCTCAGCAGGCGCCTCTGGTGAGAGGTGCGTGTCATGTGCAGGTCCCTTCGTGGGCGGTCGGTGCGCGGCTCATCCACCCCCAACGCCGCGTGGCTGCGAACATAACCGGCGCCGCGGCCGCCGCGCGGCTGCACGATCGGGGAGGCTTGACCGGCGGAGGTCGAGATCGCAGCCGCCGGCCGGCGGCTAGGAGACGCGCAGATCCACCGGCAGGCCGTAGGTGGACATCCCGGAGCCGGTGTCGATCACCTTGACCCGCACCTCGTAGGCGCCGTTGCGCAGGTCGTCGGGCACGTCGGTGCGGACGGCGGTGCACTCGCCGGGGGCGCGCCCCTCCAGGGTGCGCGTCAGGGCCAGGACGGCGCGGCCCGACGGCAGCACGCGGTGCAGCGTGAACTGGGCCCGCAGCGCATGGCCGCGGCCGCCGGTCTGGCACCAGGTGGCCCGCGCGACGATGGCGCGGCCGGCGTCGCGGGCGTGCAGCGAGCGGACCTCCGGGAGGCCGAGCCCTGGGTCGCCGCCGGCCGTGACGCGCGCGATCCACGGGCGGTAGGCGCCGACGTCGCTGTAGACGGTGGTCACCCCCGCGCCGCAGGCACCCGGCCGTCGAGCTGACCACTCCGATCACGCGCGGCGCCGCGCCGCGGAAGTCCGCGAGCGGGCCGCCGGAGTCGCCGAAGCACGCCGACGGCTCGAGGCTGGACGGCAGCGTGCCGCAGACGGTCCCCCACGGCGAGTGCGGGAACGCGGACGCCGGCAGCGTGCGCGTGTAGCGGGCGCAGGCGCGCGGCGTCGAGACGCTGATGCGGCCGGTGAGGAGCGTCGTGGCGCGCGCCGTCGCCGAGCCCGAAGCCGGCCACCCAGCCCTTCAGCGATCCGGTGCGGAAGCCCGCTCCCAGCGCGGCGGGCGGCAGGCCGGAGGGCCGGGCGAGCCGCAGCAGCGCGACGTCGCGCCCGAAGCGCGACGGGGTGTAGCCGGGATAGACCACGACCCGGCTCACGGGCAGGCGCCGGTCGGGCGTGAGGGCCGCCAGGTCGGCGGCGCCCGCTCCGACCTGCACGCCGGCGGGGTCGGCGACCCCGCCGTCGGCGCCCACCACGCAGTGGGCCGCCGTCAGGACCCACTCGCCGCGGATCAGCGTCCCGGTGCACACCTCGGCGGCCACCGGGTCGGGGTTCGCGGCGTCGAGCAGCGCCACGGCCCACGGCCAGGCGGCGGGGTCCGCCGGCGCCGCACCGCCCACGACACCCGCCGCGGGGGCCGCCGCCATGGCGGCGCAGAGCGCCGCGACCACCAGGGACGCGAGGCGCCGCAGGCGTTCAGCCATCCATCGGTCCCGGCCCCTCCAGGCGCGCCTTCACGGTCGTCTCGAGCTGGTTGGCCCGCCACAGGGCGAGGGCCTCGGGGCTCGCCCCGTTCGGAGGCTGGCCGGGCGGCGGCCCGTGGTGCCAGTCCATCGCGTGCAGGGGCTCCGCCCTCCGGGCGGCCGGCAGGCCCGCGGCGCGCGCCGCGTCGGAGACGATCTCGTGCCCCATCGCGACGTGGCCGAGCAGCCGCCCCTCGTCGGTCAGCTCGAACGTCGCGCCCAGCCGGAACGCCCGGGCGTGGCCGACGTCGTGGACCAGGGCGGCGGCGAGCAGCAGGTCGGAGTCCACCCGCGGGTGCCACACCGACAGCGCCTGCACCACCGACGCCACGCCCACGGTGTGCTCCACCAGCCCGCCGAGGTAGGCGTGGTGGCCCGAGCGGGTGCACGGCATCGTGCGCCAGGCGCGCGCCAGGTCGTCGTCCCCGGTGAGGATCCCCAACACGGCCCGCAGCCCCGGGTCGGCCACCTCGTCGGCCAGGTGCAGGACGAAGCCGAACAGCTCGTCGGGGTCGCGGTGCGAGCGCGGCAGCAGCTCCTGCGCCTCGACCTCGTCGGCGGCCGGGCGCAGGTGGCTGACCACGATGCTGGTGCGCCCCTCGCGCTCCGACACGCGGCCGGTCACGCGGATGCGGTCGCCTTCGGCGAACTGCTCGCCGAAGAAGTCGGCCTCGTCGAAGACCATGGCCGGCACCGACCCGGTCGCGTCGGCCAGCGTCAGCGCCAGGAAGGGCCGCCCCTGGCGCGACAGGCGGCGCTCCTTGCGCCGCACGGCGAACACGCCCTCGACGGCCCCGCCCGGGGCGAGCGACGCGATCGTCATCGGTCCTGCGTCGGGCAGATGCGGGCGAAGTCGCACGTGCGGCATGCCCACGAGGTGCGCGGCGGGAAGGCCCCGGCCGTGATCCCCTCGGCCGCGTCGCGCACGGCCTCGACCACCCCGGCGTCGTCGGCCGCGTCGGGGTGCACGCCGCGGGTGTCGCCGTCGAGGATGTGGACGAGCGTGGCGCCGCGCGGCTCGATGCTCCACGCCTCGCGGGCGCCCAGCATGTAGATGCGCAGCACCAGGTCGTCGCCGTCGCCGCGGGCGCCCGCCGTGGGCGGCTTGCCGGTCTTGTAGTCGATCAGCTGATGGCCGCCCGCCGGGTGGGCGTCGATGCGGTCGATGCGCCCGTGCACCCGGTGCGGTCCCACGCTCAGGGTGAAGGCGCGCTCCACGGCGACCGGCCGCGTGCGGCTGCGCACCAGCCGCTCGTGGTAGTCGGGGAAGCGCTCGCGGGCGCGGCTGAGCGCCTGACGCCCCTCGGCCGTGCCGTCCACGCCCTCGCGCTTCAGGGCCGCGGCGAAGCGGCGGACCAGTGCCTCGCCGTCGCCGCCGGTGCCGCCCGGCCGGTAGTGGGCCTCGAGCGCGGAGTGGGCGGCCACGCCGATCGAGCGTGCGACGCTCGGCGGCGCGGGCACCCGATCGACCATCGCGAAGCGGTAGCGCAGCGGGCAGCCGCGGTACATCTCGACCGAGCTCGGGCTGAGCTCCAGGCCCGGGCGCGCGGGGCGCTCGGGGGCGGGGACCGGCGCGGCGGGCGGCGGCGGGCGCATCACATCGGCCCGCGCGGCGACGAGGGCCTCCGCGGCGGCGGCGGCCTCGGCGCGGCGCGCGTCGGCGTCGGGAGCGCGGTCGGCCACGGCCCGCGCGGCGCGCATCGACGCCCGCTCGAACGCCTCGCGGCGCTCGCCCACGGCCGCCAGCAGCGCGCGCTCGGGGGCCTCGCCGACCTCCTCGACCTCCGCGCCGAGGGCCGCGCGGGCCTCCTCGAAGAACGGCGAGGGGAACTGCTGCACGCCCGACGCGCCGGCGGCCAGGGTGCTCAGCACGAGGTGCCGGCGCGCCCGGGTCATCGCGACGTAGACCAGCCGCCGCGACTCGGCCGCGTGGGCGTCGCGCCCGCGCGGCAGCACCTCGGTGAGGAGGGCGTCGGGGATGTCGATGCCCCGCTTGTCCGGGCCCGGGAAGCTCGCGCGGATCATCCCGACCACGAACACGGCGTCGAACTCCAGCCCCTTGGCCTGGTGGACCGTCATCACCTGCACGCCGGTCCGCTCCAGCGGCGCGACCCCCTCGCCGCGGTAGCCGATCTCGGCGAGGCCGGAGAGCATCGCGCCCAGCGCCCGGGCGTCCATGGCGGGGTCGCGGGCGGCGATCTCGCGCCCGAGGCGCTCCAGGGCCGCCAGGCCGGCGAGGCGGGCCGCGCCCTCGGCCCCCCCGGCGGCGATCGCCGCCGAGCGCAGCCCGGAGCGGTCGATGGCGACGCGCAGCGCGTCGGCCGGGGGCAGCTCGGCGGCCGCCCGTCCGACCTCGTCGAGCGCGGCGGCCAGGCCGTCCGCCCCGTGCGCGGCCGCCACGCGACCGACGGCTCCGAGCACCGCGCCCTCGGCCGAGGCGGCCGTCGTCACGGCGTCGGCCAGCTCGGCCCACGGCAGGCCGTAGCGCGGGTCGGCGCCGATGCGCAGGTGCTCCTGCACGGCCGACGGGTCGCATGCCGCGCGCAGCCAGGCGACCGCGGCGCGCACCTCGCGCCGCTCGAAGAGGCCGATGCCGCCGCGCACCTGGTGGGGCACTCCGGCGCGCTCGAGGGCCTCGGTGAAGGGGCGCGCCTCCAGGCGCACCGCCCGCATGAGGATCGCCTGCTCCTCCAGGGGGACGCCCTCCTCGGCCAGCGCGACCACGCGGTCGACCACCGCGCGGGCCTGGCCGTCGGGGTCGGGCGCGCGCCAGAACCGCGGCACCGGCCCGACGGCCTCGTCGAGCGCCCGGCTGGCCTTGGGCGCGCGGTCGGCGATCGGCTCGACGACGGCCGTCGCGGCGTCGAGGATCGCCTGGGTGGAGCGGTGGTTGCGCTCCAGCCGCAGCTCGGCGGCCCCCGGGAACCGGCGGCGGAAGTCGGCGATGTTCTTCGCCGACGCGCCGCGGAAGCGGTAGATGCCCTGGTCGTCGTCGCCCACCACGACGAGGCTCTCGTTGCCCTCGGCGACCGCGTAGAGCAGCTCGGCCTGTGCGTGGTTGGTGTCCTGGAACTCGTCCACCAGCACGTGGCGCGCGCCCGCGCGGGCGGCCTCGCGGCGGTCCGGGTGCACGCGCAGCAGCTCCAGGGCGCGCACGATCGACAGGCCGAAGTCCTCGAGGCCCGACTCGTCGAGCCAGCGGTCGTGCAGCTCGAAGACGCGTGCGATCTCCAGCTCGCGCTTCGCGCGGTGGGCCGCTGAGCCCGACCCCGCCCCGGCGACCGCCGCCTCGGCCCAGCACCGGTACTGCTCGGCCGACACGAGCTGGTCGCGGCAGGCGTCGATGCGCTTGACCAGGTCCTCGACGAGGCGCGCCCGGTCGCCGCGCAGGTCGTGCAGGCGCAGGTCGAGCTCGTCGAGGCGGTCGAGGAGCATCAGCATCCGGTCCTCGGTGCGCGCGACCGAGGTCGCGGGCAGCAGGCCCCGCTCCACGCCGTGGATCCGGTTCAGCTCCAGGGCGTAGGAGTGGAAGGTCGTCACGCGCAGGGTCTCGTGCGAGGTGCAGAGCAGCTCCTCGGCCCGCGCGCGCAGCTCGATGGCCGCCTCGCGGGTGAACGTGAGGGCCAGGATCTCGTCCGGGGCGGCGCCCTGCTCCACGAGCCACGCGAGGCGCCGGCAGAGCACGCGCGTCTTGCCCGCCCCGGCGCCCGCGAGGACGATCGCGGGCCCTCCGGAGTGGGTCACCGCGGCGTACTGCTCGGGGGTCAGGTCGGCCGTCACGGACCGGTCATGGTAGCCCCCGCGGCGGACGGCCGACGGCCCCGGGACCCGCTGGTAGCATCGCCCTCCGTGGCCGACGTCCGCCCCTTCCGAGCCCTGCGCTACGCGCCGGCGGCCGGCCCCCTCGCCGACCTCGTCGCGCCGCCCTACGACGTCATCTCGCCCGACGAGCGCCGGCAGCTCCTGGCCCGCAGCCCGTACAACGCGGTGCGCCTGATCCTTCCCGAGGTGGGCTACGAGAAGGTGGCCGGCCTGATCGCGTCCTGGCGCGACCAGGGCGCGCTCGAGGTGGCCGGCGCGCCGTGCCTGGTCGCCTGGACCCAGACCTTCACGCTGGCCGACGGCGTGCCGCGCGAGCGGCGAACCCTGCTGGCGGCCGTCGGGATCGAGCCCTACGAGGCGCGCGTCGTGCGGCCGCACGAGCGCACCCACGCCGGGCCCAAGGAGGACCGCCTGCGCCTCACCCGCGCCGTGCGGGCCAACCTGTCGCCGGTGTTCGGCCTCTACCCCGACCCGGAGGGCCTCGCCTGGGCCGGCGCCGCGGTGGCCGGGGAGCCCGCCGCAGAGTTCGTCGACCGCGAGGGCACGGTCCACCGCTTCTGGGTCGTGACCGACCCGGCCGCCTGCGACGCCGTGGCCGAGGCCATGCGCGACCGCTGGATCCTGATCGCCGACGGCCACCACCGCTACGAGACGGCGCTCGCCTACCGCGACGAGCTGCGGGCGGCGGGTGCCGGGCCCGGCCCGCACGACCGGGTGCTGATGGGGCTCACGGCCCTCGACGACCCGGGCCTCGTCGTGCTCCCCACGCACCGCCTGCTGACCCGCTGGCCCGAGGGCGCCGACGCGGCGTTCGACTCGCGGCCGGTGGACGGCCTCGACGCCCTCCTCGCCGCGCTCGCCGAGGCCCCCGAGGGCGCCCCGGCCTTCGGCCTGGTGCGGCCGGGCGCGTTCGCGCTGCTCACCGGCGCGCCCGACCCCGCGCTCTCGGCCGCCGGCCGCCTGGACGTCGCCGCGCTCGAGCGCGAGGTGCTGCTGCCGCATCTGGGCGCCGACCAGGCCGCCCTGGCCCACGACGAGGTGCTCTCGTACACCAAGGACGCCTCCGAGGCGCTCGCGCTCGTGGGGTCCGGGCAGATCGCCGCGGCCCTCATCCTGCGCGGCATCCCCAAGGCCGACGTCGCGGCCGTGTCGGAGGCGGGCGAGACGATGCCCCAGAAGTCCACCTACTTCTTCCCGAAGCTCCTGACCGGCGTGGCCTTCCACTCGCTGGTCGATGCCTGACGGAGGCAGGGGCCCGGGCACGGACACCTGGCTCGCCGCCTTCCGGCGGGCCTGCGACCGGATCGGGGACGCGGCGGCGGCGATGCCGCCGCGCGAGCGGCGCGAGCCCGTCGGCCGCGGGGCGGGCGGCGACGTTACGGTGCGCATCGACCGCGTGGCCGAGGACATCGTGCTGGAGGAGCTCGCGGCGCTGGAGACCGGCCTCACCGTCGTCACCGAGGAGGCCGGGCAGGTGACCCTCGCGGGCGGCGGCCCGCCGGTCGTGGTCGTCGACCCGATCGACGGGTCGCTCAACGCCGCGCGCGGCCTGCCGGTGTTCTCCACCGCGATCGCCCTGGCGGAGGGCCCGACCATGGGCGACGTGGTGCTCGGCCTGGTGCGCGACCACGGCACGGGCGAGGAGTGGACGGCCGAGCGCGGGCGCGGCGCCTGGCTCGGCCGCGTCCGGCTGGAGCGGCCGGAGCCGCCCGAGGCCGGGCACCTGCAGCTGCTGATGGTGGAGGGCGCCGTCCCGGCGCGCCTGGCGGCCGTCTCGGCGATGCTCGACGGCCGGGTCGGGCGCATCCGCGCGCTCGGCTCGCTCGCCCTGTCGCTGTGCCACGCGGCGGGCGGCCGCGGCGACGCGATGATCGGGCTCGGGCCGGGCCGGGCGGTGGACGTGGCCGCGGCGCAGCTCGTGGCCCGCGAGGCCGGCCTGCTCGTGGGCCTGCCGGCCGCGGCCGACGCGGACGCCGCGCCGCTCGACCTGGACGTACGCTTCCACGTCACGGCCGCCCACGACCCGGAGACCCTGGCGCTGCTCGGGCGGGTCGCCGCCGCGTAGGCCGTGGCCGCGGCCGCCGAGGGGTCGATGGCCGTGCCGCGGCTGGAGATCGTGGCGACGGCGGTGCTCTTCTCCACCGGCGGCGCCGCCGTGAAGGCGGCCGACGGGATGAGCGGCCTGCAGGTGGCCTGCTTCCGCTCGGCGGTCGCGGCGGTGGCCCTCGGCCTGATGGTCCCGGCCGCCCGGCGGGGCTGGACCTGGCGCACGCTGCTGGTCGCGGTGGCCTACGCCGCGACACTGATCCTGTTCGTCTCGGCCAACAAGCTGACCACCGCCGCGAACGCGATCTTCTTGCAGGAGACCGCCTTGGTGTACGTCCTGCTGATCGGGCCGGTCTTCCTGCGCGAGCGCCTGCGGCTGCTCGACGTGCTGACGATCGCGGTCTTCGTCGCGGCCATCGGCCTCTTCTTCCTCGACCCCTCCCCGGCGAGCGACACGGCGACCGACCCGGCGCTCGGCAACCTGCTGGCCCTGGGCAGCGGGGTCGGCTGGGCGTTCACGATCGCCGGCCTGCGTTGGCTGGCGCGCGCGGAGGGGTCGGGCCACGGAGCCGCGGCCGCGCTCACCGGCAACCTCGTCGCGGCGGCCGTGTGCCTGCCCTTCGCGGTCCCCGTCTCGGCGGCCGCCGGCGACTGGGCGGTGATCCTCTACCTCGGAATCGTGCAGATCGGGATCGCCTACGTGCTGCTCACCCGGGCCGTCCGCCGGGTCCCCGCGGTGCAGGCGTCGCTGCTCCTGATGATCGAGCCGGCGCTCAGCCCGGTCTGGGCGTGGGTGGTGCACGGCGAGCAACCGGGCCCCTGGGCGCTCACGGGGGGCGCGGTGATCGTGCTCGGCACGATCACCTGGTCGCTGCTCGACGGGCGCTTCGCGCCGCGCCCGCTCACCGGGGCGATGTAGCGCTCAGTCGGGCGGGATCCGCAGGGAGAGCAGGGCGGCGTTGGGCGGCGCCCCGGCCTCCGGCGCCCCGCCCGCCTGGAAGACCGCGCGGCCCACGCCGACGAGCGCCGCGCCGGTGCGCGCCCGCGGGCTCTGGCGCAGCGCCCGCCATTCACCCGAGCGCGGGTCGAAGGCGTCGACCGGGGAGAGCGCGCCGTTGGGCCCGTCGCCGCCCGCGCTCACCACCAGGCGCGCGGCCGCCGTGACCCCGCCGCCGCCGCGCCGCGTGGGCGCGTCGGGCAGGCGCGACCAGGCGCGCTTCACGGGGTCGTAGACCTCGGCGCGGGCGAGGTTGGTGTCCGGGCCGGCGGTGCGCCCGCCGACGGCGTAGACCCGGCCGCCCAGCGCGGTGGCGCCGAGGTCGCGGCGCGCGGGCGTGACGCCCACGAAGCCGCTCCAGCGCAGGGTGCGCAGGTCGAGGTAGAGCGAGGCGCCCGCGAGGTCCGCCGGGGAGACGCCCCGGGCGCCGCCCACGACGTAGATCCGGTTGCGGACGATGGCCGCGCCGGCGGCGGCGCGCGGCTCGGGCATCGGCGGCAGCGGGTGCCAGCGGCGGTCGAACAGCACCCAGGCGCGGTCGCTGGCCTCCCAGCCGCGCTCGCCCTCCCGGTAGCCACCCATCACGTAGAGCCGCCCGCCCCGCGAGGCGGCCATCGCCCGGTCGAGCCCCTCGGGCAGGTCCGGCAGCCGCAACCAGCGCCGCCGGCGGGTGTCGTAGAGGTCCACGCGCGCCGAGGCGTCGCCCGCCGCGTCGAGCCCGCCGACCACGGCGACCCGGTTGGACACGGCGGCCCCGGCCGCCCCGGTGCGCGCCTCGGGCACGGGCGGCAACACGCGCCAGGAGGGCCCGGATCCGCCGCACCCCGCGAGGACGGCCAGCGAGAGGAGCGCGGCAAGGGCGTAACGCACGACGGGCCCCAGCGTACTATCCGGTGTTCATTCGGCTTGGAGGGGCTGACATGGGGCTGTTGCGCAACCGCGGGATCACCGACGAGGAGCGCGAGCGCCTGCCTCCGGGGCAGCACCTCGTGCGCGACTTCCCGATCCTCCACGCGGCCGGCATCCCCTACCGGCAGGCGCCGCCCGACTGGGACTTCACCGTCACCGGCCTCGTCGACGCCCCCCTGCGCTGGACGATGCAGGAGCTGCGCTCGCAGCCGATCACGAGCGTCGTGTGCGACATCCACTGCGTCACCAGCTGGTCGAAGCTCGACACCCGCTGGGAGGGCGTGGCCGTCGCGCCGCTGCTGCGCGAGCTGGGCGTCAACCCCTCCGCGACCCATGTCGTCGCGCACGCCGAGGCGGGCTACACGGCCAACATGCCGCTCGAGCTGTTGGTGGCCGACGACGTGCTGCTGGCCTACCGCTTCGACGGCCGCGAGCTGGAGCCCGAGCACGGCGGCCCCCTGCGGCTCCTGCTGCCGAGCCGCTACTTCTGGAAGAGCGCCAAGTGGCTGCGCGGCCTGGAGCTGCTCGACCACGACCGGCCCGGGTTCTGGGAGCGCCTCGGCTACAACAACGACGCGGACCCCTGGAAGGAGGAGCGCTACGCCTTCTGACAAGCACGAGGAGTACGACCCCGATCTGCTCCCCGAGTTCGACTGGATCGACGCCATCAAGGTCCGGGTCGGGCGCGCCGCGGCGATCGGCATCCCGATCTGGCTGATCCTCCTCTTCCTGTTCCCGTTCACGGGCATGGGCGCGCTGGCCTGCATGACGGGTGCGACGCTGATCACCGCCGGCATCGTGCTGTGGGCGGACCGCCGGCGCGAGCGGCGCGTCGCCGCCGGGACGACGGCGGGACGGCGCGACCCGGATGCGCGCCGGCGCCCGATGAGCCCCCTTGCCGCCGCCGGGCTCACGCTCGGCGGGGTCCTGGTGGTGGCCTACGTGCTGTTCATCGTCGTCACGGCGGCGCGCGGCAACTGACGCGGGGCGGCGGCGGGAGGCACCGCCGCCCGGAGTACGGCTAGGCTGCTGGCATGAGCCCACTGATTCCGATGGTCGTCGAACAGACCCCGCGCGGCGAGCGTGCGTTCGACATCTACTCGCGCCTCCTCAACGAGCGCATCGTCTTCCTCGGCACGCCGGTCGACGACGATGTCGCCAACCTCATCGTGGCGCAGCTCCTGCACCTCGAGAGCGAGGATCCCGACAAGGACATCTCGATCTACATCAACTCGCCCGGGGGGTCGGTGTACGCCGGGATGGCGATCTACGACACGATGCAGTTCATCAAGCCGGACGTGTCCACGATCTGCGTCGGCATCGCGATGAGCATGGGCGCTCTGCTGCTGGCCTCCGGCGCGCCCGGCAAGCGGATGGCCCTGCCGAACGCCAAGGTGATGATCCACCAGCTCACCGGCGGCTTCAGCGGGCAGTCGAGCGACATCGAGATCCACGCACGCGAGGCGTTGAAGATGCGCCGCCAGCTCGACGAGATCCTCGCCAAGCACACCGGGCAGCCGATCGACAAGGTCAGCGCCGACACCGAGCGCGACTACTTCCTGAGCGCCGAGGCCGCACGGGAGTACGGCCTCATCGACAGGGTGATCACCTCACATTGAGCGGGTGAGCGGGGGGCGCCGCACTCACCCCCCGATCTCCCTGACCTCCACCATGACCGCCATCTTCTCCGTCGGCGGGCCGAGGTAGCTGCCCTTGAGGGGCGGCACGTCGCCGTAGTCGCGGCCCGAGGCCAGGCGCACGTAGTCGCCGAGCTTCGGCGCGGGGTGGGTGGGGTCGAGCTCGACCCAGCCGAGGCCGGGCAGGTTGAGCTCCACCCAGGCGTGGCTCTCGCCCGGCTCGTCGTGCCCGGCCAGGTGCAGCCAGCCGCTCACGTACCGCGCGGCCACGCCGCGGCGGCGGGCGATCGCGATCATCAGGTGCGCCATGTCCTGGCACACGCCGTGCCCGACGCGCACGACCTCCTCCACCGGCGTGTCCACCTGGGTGACGCCCGGCGTGTAGGTGATCGCGCGGTTGACCTCGGCCTCGAGGCTGCAGGCCCATGCCAGGGCGCCCCCCGACTCGTCGAGGGGCAGGGCGTCGGCGAACGAGCCCACGGGGTCGACCCAGCGCACGTGGCGCGAGCCGGCGAGGAACTCGGCGTGCTCGTCGGCGTAGGCCGGGTCGGCCGTCTCGGCCAGCCGGCCGCCCGCGCCCGCCGTCCGCGGCGCCGCCGGCCGCGTCACGACGATCGCCTCCGACTCGACCACGAGCTGCGCGTGCGGCTCGGTCAGCTGGAACCAGTGGACGAGGTTGCCGAAGGCGTCGCGGTGGCTGAGCATCTCGGCCGCCGGCTCGCAGCGCACGTGCGACCACTCGACGCTCTGGCGCCCGTTGCCGGACGGCGTGAGGCGGACCTCGTTGACGCTCTCGCCGACCGCGCCGGCGTAGCGGATCTCAGTTCTGTGCTTGGCGTGAAGCCTGGGCATGCTGTCCGATCGGAGTGCGTTCGTAGGCGGCGAGGAAGCAGGAGTCGCCGAGGGCGGAGTCGATCGAGGTGCAGCGGGCGAGCAGCCGCTCGATGAAGTCGTCCACGTCCGGCCCGCCCCACGGCCGGCGCGCCGCGCCGTCCACCATGTCCCGCGCGGTGCGGGCCAGCACGAGCGGCGCCGGGTTGGGCGCCATGGCGTCCATCGCGATCAGGTCGCCGATCGCCGACTCCACCTCGCCCAGGCAGAAGGCCACCGACCGGGGGAAGCGCGGGTCGAGCATCAGGAAGCGGCTGATCGACTCGGGCGACAGGGCGGCCGCGTCCACCTGCAGGTAGGCCTCGTGGGCCGAGGCGTCGCCGAGCAGGGCGCGCCAGCCGTGCAGGTCGAGCACGTCGTCGTTGACGGCGTCGCGGATCTGGGCGTACTGGCTCGCCTGCACCAGCCGGGCCGAGCGCTCCGCGCGCTCCAGGAAGCGGCCGAGCCGCATGAACTGCCAGCCCTCGTCGCGGCGCATCGTCTGCTCCACCAGGCCGAGGATCAGGTACGACGAGCGGCGGATGCCCTGGCAGAAGGGGTAGACGCCGTCGCGCGTGATGCGCTCGGGCGGCCACTCGATCAACTCCAGCCAGGCGTCGTTGATGCCCTCCCAGACCTCGGTCGGAAGGCGGTCGCGCACGCTGCGCGCGTTCTCGCGCGCGCGGTTGAGGCAGGCGACGATGCTGTGCGGGTTGTCGCGGCCGAAGGTGAGGAACCACGGCACGCTGCGCTCGTCGGCGCGCCGGTGGGTGGCGAGGAATTCGTCCAGGTCGCCGGCGATCCGAACCAGCGGCTCCCACACCAGCCGGCCGCCCGCCCCGTTCGACGAGTCGCCCTCGAGCGCCGCGGCCTGGCCCACCTCCAGCAGGCGGGCGAAGCTCTCGGCGCGCTCGAGGTCCCGTGCGGTCCAGTACAGGGTCTGTGCGACGCGGGCGAGCACTATGCGGAGAGGACCCAGGTGTCCTTGGAGCCGCCGCCCTGGGAGGAGTTGACCACCAGGGAGCCGTCGCGCAGCGCGACCCGGGTCAGCCCGCCGGGCACGACGACGGGGTGCTCGCCGTAGAGGATGAACGGGCGCAGGTCGACGTGCCGCGCGCGGAAGCGGTCGCCCACCAGCGTCGGCGCGCGCGAGAGCCTGATCGTCTCCTGGGCGATGTAGCCGCGCGGGTTGGCCGCCACGCGCTTGGCGAACGCGCTGCGCTCGCCGGGCGTCGCGTGCGGTCCGATCAGCATCCCGTAGCCGCCGGCGCCGTCCACGGCCTTCACCACCAGGCGGTCGAGGTTGTCGAGCACGTACTCGCGCTCGGCGTCGCGCGAGAGCAGGTAGGTCGGCACCTGCTCGAGGGTCGGCTCCTCGCCGAGGAAGTAGCGGATCACGTCGGGGACGAATGCGTAGACGGCCTTGTCGTCGGCCACGCCGGTGCCCACGGCGTTGCACACGGCGACGCGCCCCTCGCGCACCGACTGCATCAGCCCGGCGACGCCGAGCAGCGAGTCGGCGATCAGGCAGGCCGGATCGAGGAAGCCGTCGTCGATGCGCCGGTAGATGACGTCCACCCGCTCGCGGCCCGCCGTGGTGCGCAGGTAGACGCGCCGATCGCGGACCGTCAGGTCGCGCCCCTCCACCAGCGGCACGCCCATCTGCTGCGCCAGGAAGGCGTGCTCGTAGTAGGCGGCGTTGGCCGGCCCGGGCGTGAGCACCACGACGCGCGGCGACTCGCGCCCCTCCGGCGCGGCGGCCATGAGGGCCGACAGCAGCAGGAACGGCGCGTGGCCGACCGGCTCGACGTGGTGGTCGGCGAAGGCCTCGGGGAAGGCCCGGCGCATGAAGGCGCGGTTCTGGACGACGTACGACAGCCCCGACGGGCAGCGCAGGTTGTCCTCCAGCACGCGCCAGGTGCCGTCGTCGTCGCGGATCAGGTCGATGCCCGCCACGTGCACGAAGCGGCCGAGCGGGGGCGTCACGCCGACCATCTCGCGGACGTAGCCGTCGCAGGTCGCGACCAGGCCGTTGGGCACCACGCCGTCGCGCACCGCGCGGCGCTGGCCGTAGACGTCGGCGATGAACATGTCGAGCGCGCGCACCCGCTGGGCGAGCCCCGCCTGCAGCGCCGTCCACTCGTCGGCCTCGATCAGCCGCGGCAGGAGGTCGAAGGGGAACGGCTGCTCGCGGCCGCCGTGCGCGAACGTGATGCCCTGGGTCAGGTAGGCCCGGTCAACCAGGTCGCTGCGGGCGGCGAAGGTGGCCGGGCGCAGGGCGCTCAGGCCGGCGAAGAGGCGCTCGTAAGCCGGGCGCGGGCGGCCCGGCGCCTCGAACATCTCGTCGAAGAAGCCGTCGGTCGTGTAGTCGGTGAACAACGGCATCGCGGTGGGCCTCTCATGCAGATCCGGGCCTCCGACGGTATCAGCGCCGGCCCTCCGGCCCCTTGGCCCCGAGGCCAAACCCGGCCGCGGGGTCCCCTCCCTCGGGAGGGTGCTCCCGAGCCAGGCGACGAGCGCCAGCGACCCCGCCGCCGCGATGACCATGACGGCGCCGAAGGGCAGCATGGCGCTGGCCGAGGCGCCGAGCAGCGGGCCGGCGGCGTAGCCGAGCGCGAACACCACGCTGAGCATCGCTGCGCTCAGGCTGTGGCGGCCGGCCATCCCGGCGTCCTCGACCGCCTCCACCATCAGCGGGCCGCTCGGCGTGCCGAGGGCCGCCATCCCGGCGCCCACGACGACGAAGGCCAGGGCCACCATCACGACCGGCCCCACGGCCAGGAACGGCAGGCCCGCCGCGATCAGCACCCCGCCCAGCAGCAGCGGCGCCCGGCGGCCGTGCCGGTCCGACCAGCGGCCCGCCACCGGGACCAGCGCGAAGTAGGCGAGCTCGCCCACGCCGAACACCAGGCCGATGCCCAGCGACGAGAGCTCCAGCCGCTCCGCGAGGTCGAGCGGCAGCAGCGGCTCGATGAGCGCGAGGACCGCGGCGATGCCGCCGAGGGAGGCGAACGCGGCCCGCGCCTTGGGCTCGCGGGCCAGGCGCCGCAGCGCCGCGAGGAGCGGAGGGCCGTCCCCCGGGCCGGTGCCGGTCTCGGGGATGAGGAACACCGGCACCAGCGCGAGCGCGGGCAGGATCGTGGCCAGCAGGAAGGTCGCGTCGGTGCCCACGGCATGGATCAGGGCGCCGCCGATCACCGGGCCGAGCAGGCCGAGCGCGCCGCCCGCCGTCTCGGCCAGCCCGATGCGGAAGCCGAGCTGGTCCACCGGGTAGACGTCGGTGATCGCCGCGAGGCCGGCCGTCCACACCAGCCCCGAGGCGACCCCCTGCGCCAGCCGAGCGGCGGCCAGCAACCAGGTGCCGGTGGCCAGGGCGAACGCGAGCGTCGCCACGACGAGCGTCAGGGCCGCGATGATCATCACCGGGCGCCGGCCGAGGCGGTCGACCAGCCCGGCCGCCACGAGCGCCGCGGCCAGTTGGCCGACGGGGAACGCCGCGAAGATCAGCGCGGCCACCGGCGCGCCGAAGCCGAACCGGTCGGCGAACTCCGGCAGCGCCGGGACGACCATCGTGAACAGGATCGTCTCGGCCCCGATCAGGCCGGTGGCGGTCCAGAAGATGAGCCCTCTCCGGGGATGTGCTGACACCCCGGCAGATGGTAGGGGTGAGGTCGAGACCACAGGCGAATCCCCGAACGGGCCGGAACCGCCAAGAACTCCGGCTCCTCCGGGATCGGAACGCAGAAGGAGGGAGACATGTCCGCCGAGGACGCCGCCAGGCGCTACTTCGGGGCGTGGAACGCCCGGGACCCGGAGGCCATCACGGCCTCCTTCGCGGCCGACGGGACGTACGCCGACCCCTCGGTCCCGGGAGGCCTGGCGCCCGCGGAGACCGCGGGCTACGCCGCCGGGCTCTTCGCCGCCTTCCCCGACCTGGCGTTCGCGATCGACGAGCCCGTGGCGGTCGCGGGCGAGCGCGTCACGGCCCGCTGGGTGATGTCCGGCGTCAACAGCGGCCCGTTCTTGGGCCTGCCGCCGACCGGCCGGCCCGTGCGGCTGGAAGGCGTGGACGTCATCGAGACGGACGGCGAGCGCGTGCGCCGGGTGGACGGCTACTTCGACGGCGGCTCGGTCCCGCGCCAGCTCGGCCTGCAGGTGATCGTGCAGCCGGCCTCCGTGGGGCCGTTCGCGTTCGGGCTCGCGTCGCGGGCAGCGGCATCGGCCGCCGAGCCGGGCGCCATGAGCCTCACGGTGCTGGAGGCCCGCAGCGAGGAGGAGGCGGCGGAGGTCCGCGACCGCAGCCGCGACGTGGTCGCCGAGCTCCTCGGGACGCCCGGGTTCATCTCGTTCCTCGGCGTCGTCGTCGGCCCGCGCATGTACACGATCACCGCCTGGGAACGGCCGGAGGACGTGGAGCGCCTGCGCGGGAACGACCCCCACAGGGAGGCGACGACCCGCTTCTTCGGCGACGCGCTCGCGGCCGGGGGCCAGACGGGGGTGTGGACGCCGCACCGGCTGAACGGCATGTGGGTGCGCTGCCCGGAGTGCGGGACCATGGCCCCCGCCTCCGACGGGGATCCGTGCGCGTGCGGCGCCGCCGCGCCGGAGCCTCCCGCCTACTGGTAGATCCTGAAAACACGAAGGGGGCCCCTCTCGGGACCCCCTTCGTGCCGTCCAGACGACAGGCAATTCCCGACTGAACGGGAGCCGGTAGAGCTCCCGTTCCTTCGGGATTTACATCATGCCGCCCATTCCGCCCATGTTCGGCATGCCGCCGCCCGCGCCGCCCTCCTCGGGCGCGTCCACCACCACGCACTCGGTGGTGATGATGTTCTTGGCGATCGAGGCGGCGTTCTGGAGCGCCGAGCGGGTGACCATGGCCGGGTCGATGATGCCGGCCTTGACCAGGTCCACGTACTCGCCGGTGTCGACGTTGAGGCCGGTGCCGGCCTTCTTGGTCTTGACCTCGCCGACCACCACCGAGCCCTCCAGGCCCGCGTTCTCGGCCAGCTGGCGAAGCGGCTCCTCGAGGGCGCGGCGCACGATGTTCGCGCCGGTGGCCTCGTCGCCGGAGAGCGACAGGCCGTCGAGGGCCTTGATCGAGTTGATCAGGACCACGCCCCCGCCGGGCACCACGCCCTCCTCGAGGGCGGCGCGGGTCGCCTGCAGGGCGTCCTCGACGCGGTGCTTCTTCTCCTTCATCTCGGTCTCGGTGGCCGCGCCGACCTTGACCACGGCCACGCCGCCGGCCAGCTTGGCCAGGCGCTCCTGGAGCTTCTCGCGGTCGAAGTCCGAGTCGGTGGTGTCGATCTCGGCCTTGATCTGCTTGATGCGGCCCTTGATCTCGTCCGAGTCGCCGGCGCCGTCGATGATCGTGGTGGTGTCCTTGGTGATGACGATCTTGCGGGCGCGCCCGAGCTGGGTGACCTGGGCGTTGGCGAGCTTGAGGCCCATCTCCTCGGCGATCACCTCGCCGCCGGTGAGGATGGCGATGTCCTCGAGCATGCGCTTGCGCCGGTCGCCGAAGCCGGGGGCCTTGACGGCGATGCCGGTGAAGGTGCCGCGCAGCTTGTTGACGATCAGGGTGGCGAGGGCCTCGCCCTCGACGTCCTCGGCGATGATCAGCAGCGGCCGGCCCTGGCCGATCACCTGCTCGAGCAGCGGCAGGATGTCCTGGACCGAGGAGATCTTGCCGCCGTGGATGAGCAGGAACGGGTCGTCGAGGACGGCCTCCATGCGGTCCTGGTCGGTGACCATGTAGGGGCTCATGTAGCCGCGGTCGAACTGCATCCCCTCGGTGAACTCGAGGTCCATGCCGAAGGTCTGGCCCTCCTCGACGTTCACCACGCCGTCCTTGCCGACCTTCTCGATGGCGTCGGAGATGACATCGCCGATCGCGCGGTCGCGGCTGGAGATCGAGGCGACCCGGGCGATGTCCTCCTTGCCCGAGACCTCCTTGGACTGCTTGGCGATCTCGGCCACGACCACGTCGACGGCCGCCTCGATGCCGCGCTTGAGGCCCATCGGGTTGGCGCCGGCGGCCACGTTCTTGAGGCCCTCGCGCACGATCGCCTGGGCCAGCACGGTGGCGGTGGTGGTGCCGTCGCCGGCCACGTCGTTGGTGGCGGTGGCGACCTCGCGCACGAGCTGGGCGCCCTGGTTCTCGAAGGCGTCCTCCAGGTCGATCTCGCGGGCGATCGTCACGCCGTCGTTGGTGATCGTGGGGGCGCCGAACTTCTTGTCGAGCACCACGTAGCGGCCCTTGGGGCCGAGGGTCACCTTCACCGCGTCAGCCAGGGTGTTCACCCCGCGCTCGAGGGCGCGGCGGGCGTCCTCGTCGAACTTGATCAGCTTGGCCATGCTCAGACCGCCTTCGCGAGGATGTCGGACTCGCGGAGGATGAGCAGGTCCTCACCGTCCACCTTGACCTCGGTGCCGCCGTACTTGGAGTAGATGACCTCGTCACCCTCCGCGACCTGCGGCGGCACGCGCTTGCCGTCCTCGAATCGGCCCGCGCCGACGGCCAGGACCCGGCCCCGCTGGGGCTTCTCCGTGGCGGTGTCGGGGAGGACGATCCCGCTGGCGGTGACCTGCTCCGCCTCGATGGACTGGACGACCACGCGGTCGCCCAAGGGCTGCAAGTTCATGCACATCTCCATTGGCACTCGTTGACTGGGAGTGCCAATAGGGTAAGTCCCGCCCCCCGGCGAATCAAGCCGGGCCCGCAGCCCGGCCGCGCGTCACTTGAGCGAGGGGAACTCGATGATCTCGCTGAAGTGGATGACCGACACCGTGTCGTCGAGCGCCACCTCGCGCGAGTAGATGTGCGAGAGGAAGTGGAGCGTGTCCTCCACCAGGCGGAACTCCGGGTTGTCCCGCTCGATCTCGCGCTGGGTCAGCTCACGTACCGGCTTCACCTGCACGTCGTCGATGATCGCCGTGAAGATCTTCTGCCGCGGCCCGTGGCGATGGCCGATCGTCACCCAGACGAGCTGCCCCTTGCGGTACTTGTGGGCCTTGTCGCCCAACCGGATCGTCGCGGTCTTGCGCCCCTTGCGCAGCTGGTCGATGAACAGGGGCGAGTAGAAGTTCAGGGCGTACACGGGCGTCCTCGCGAGCGTGTGGGCGGATGGGAGCGGCGGGTCAGGGCGTCGTCGGTTCCTTCGCGCCCGGGCCACCGTAACCTGTCTCCCGCACCCAGGCGAGGGCGCCTGACATGACCCTCTGCTCGCCGGGGTAGCTGAGCACGGCGGCGGCGCCGTCGATCGGAACCAGGCTCACGCCGTCAACCTCGGCGTCGTGGTGGGCGATCGCGCCGGCGCGGTACTCCAGCAGGTAGAAGTGGACCCGCTTGGCGATCCGCGCGTTCTGGATGCGCGACCAGAAGACGTAGGAGATCTCCTCCAACGGGTGCAGCACCCGGCCCGCGAGCCCGGTCTCCTCGCGCGTCTCGCGCAGGGCCGCCTCCTCGGGCGACTCGCCGGCCTCGATGTGGCCCTTGGGCAGCGCCAGCACGGCGCCCCCCCGCAGGCGGATCAGGGGCACGAGCAGCTGCGGGCCCATGCGCAGCAGCAGCACCCCGCCGGCTGAGCGCTCGTTGACGACCCGGCTCACGCGGGCAGGGCGCACCGGCGCCGTCGGACGACGGCGCCGGTGTCAGCGCCGATGCCTACTTGGAGCCGAAGAGCCGCTTGAGGAAGCCGATGAGGCCGCCGCCCGACGGGGCCGCCTCGGCGGAGCCGGCCGGGACCGGGACGGGCTCGGCCTCCGCGGCGGGCGCGGCGTGGCCGTTGGTGTCGCCCGCGCCCGAGCCGGAGCCGACCCACTTGTCGAGGGCCTCCCAGCCGGTCTTGCCGGAGGGCGCCGACGGGGCGGCCGCAGGAGCGCTCTCGGCCGCCGGCGCCGCGGCGGCCGCGCCGCCGCCTCCGCCACCGCCGACCCACTTCTCGAGCGCCTCCCAGCCGGTCTTGCCGGAGGGGGCCGCCGCGGCGGCCGGAGCGGCGGCCGCGCCACCGCCGCCGCCACCGCCGACCCACTTCTCGAGCGCCTCCCAGCCGGTCTTGCCGGAGGGGGCCGCCGCGGCGGCCGGAGCGGCGGCGCCGCCTCCCGAGCCCGCGCCGACCCACTTCTCCAGGGCCTCCCAGCCGGTCTTGCCCGACGGGGCGGCGGCGGCCGGAGCCGCGGCTGCGCCACCCGGGCCCCCGCCGACCCACTTCTCGAGGGCCTCCCAGCCGGTCTTGCCGGAGGGGGCCGCCGACGAGGCGGCGGCCGGAGCCGCGGCGCCTCCGCCCGAGCCCCCGCCGACCCACTTCTCGAGGGCCTCCCAGCCGGTCTTGCCGGAGGGGGCCGCCGCGGCGGCCGGAGCCGCGGCGCCGCCGCCCGAGCCCCCACCGACCCACTTCTCCAGGGCTTCCCAGCCGGTCTTGCCACCGGAGGGCGCGGCGCTCTCACCGCCACCGGACGAGCCGGAGCCGCCGACCCACTTCTCGAGTGCCTCCCAGCCGGTCCTCTGGGCGCCTCCGGCGATCGGGGGCAGGAAACGGCGACGGGTCATGGATCCTCCAGCGGATGTCTCAGCGGTCACGGGAGCGGGGCACGGGGCTCGTGCCGTGCCGCACAAACTTACGGCCCGGGGGGAGGCGGGGTCAAGATTCCGCCGGTCCGTCGTGCGCCGGTCAGCGCATCCCGGCGAGCATCCGGCGGTAGCTCTCCAGGCGCTCGGGCGCGACCGCGCCCTCCACGGCGCACCCGGCGTCGCCGTTGTGCGCGCACCCGCGGAAGCGGCAGCCCTCGGCCGCCCGGGCGATGTCGGGGAACCCGGACTCGAGCGTGGCGCGGTCCATGGCCGGCAGGTGGAAGGTGCGCACGCCGGCGGTGTCAACCACCGCTCCGCCCCCCGGGAGCGGGATGAGGCGCGGGTCGCTGGTCGTGTGGCGCCCGGTGCGGACCTTGGCGCTGACGGCGCCGACGGCCCGCGGGACGCCGGTCAGCGCCGACGTGATCGTGGACTTCCCCACGCCGGAGTGGCCGGCCAGGATCGCGACCCGACCGCCGATCAGCGCGCGGATCTCCTCGACGAAGGCCGGGTCCTTCGCGACGCCGGCCAGCACCCGGTGGCCGAGGGCGCGGTAGGGCGCCAGCGTCGCCTCGAGCTCCGCGGCGTCGTGCGGGAGGTCGGTCTTGGTGATCACGAGCGCCGCCTCCAGGCCGCCGATCGTCGCGGCGACAAGGTAGCGGTCGATCAGCCGCGGCCGCAGCGGCGGGTCGACCACCGCGGCGACGATGATCGCCAGGTCGGCGTTGGCGACGATCGGCCGCGGCCGGCCCTCAGGGCCGTCACCTCGCTCCAGCACCGTGGCCCGCGGCTCCACCCGCACGATCACCGGGTCCTCGCCGCCGGGATCGCGCAGCTGCACCCGGTCGCCCGCCACCGCGGGCCCGCCGGGCACGCGCGGAACCAGGCGCACCTCGCGCTCGCGGCCGTCCGCCAGCACCGTGACCGTCGGCCCCGACACCCTGACGACGACGGCCTCCGCACCGGAGCCCGTCGTGGCCGACGGGCTCACGCCCCGGAGCGCCCCGCCTCGAGGAGCTCCTCGGCCGTGAACAGCGCGTGCAGCGGCGCGTCGCCGAGCGCGGCCTCGGCCACCTCCCGGCCGCCCTCGCCGCGGTCGATCACCACGGCGGCGGCCACCACGACCCCGCCGGCCTGGCGCGCCTTCTCGACGGCCTGGACCAGCGAGCCGCCGGAGGTCAGCACGTCGTCGACCACCGCGACCGGGGTGCCCTCCTCGATGAAGGGCCCCTCGATCCACTGCTGCAGGCCGTGCTTCTTGGCCTCCTTGCGCACGAAGAAGCCCGTCACCCGCTCGCCCGCGGCCCAGGCGGTGGCGCTCACGGCGCAGACGAGCGGGTCGGCGCCCAGCGTCAGCCCGCCCACCGCGCGCGGGGCGCTCGGGGCGAGGTCGTGCCACATCAGCTCGCCGGCCAGCGCGGCGCCCTCGGGGTCGAGGAGCACCTGGCGCGCGTCGAAGTAGTACGACGACCGCCGCCCGGAGGAGAGCACCACCGACTCCCGCACGAGCGCGTGCTCGCGCAGCAGCGTGGTGAGGCGGGGGCGGGAATCGGAGCTCACGGTGGGCACCGCGGCACTCTACCCGCCGCCCGCGCGGCGCATCAGTGCGTGTGGGCGCTCCGTCCGGTGCCGCCGCAGCCGCCGCAGACGACCGGGAGGTACACGTGCTCGACGCCGCAGTCCATGGCCTCCAGGTACTTGCCGGCGCCGAAGCACCAGCCGCAGAGGTCGGGGGCCGACTGGGCGGGCGCCTGGACGTGCGCAGGCGCCGGCGTCGCGGGGGTCGAGCGGAGCGTGGGGTCGATGGACCCAGCCATACCGCTACCTTTCCTGAAGGGCCTGGCACATAGGCCCGGTGAGTTCCCATCGGCGCCCTGGACCGAAACACGAGAGGGCGCCCATCCCCCGAAAGGGGGAAAATGCCTGCAATCCAGAGGAGAACCAGAGGATGATCGACGTGCGGCCGGAGGCGACTCCGAACCCGAACGCCCTGAAGTTCACGCTCGACCGGCCCTCGACCGCCGGAAAGGCCCAGACCTTCCGGGCGGGGAGCGACCCGGCCGAGTCGCCCCTCGGCGCGCGCATCTTCGCCCTCGACGGCGTCACCAACGTCTTCATGACGGCGAACTTCGTCAGCGTGACCAAGGAGGACGACGTGGCCTGGGACGAGCTGGGCCCGCGCGTGATCGAGCAGCTGCAGGCGCACTTCGGGGACGACGCGTGAGCCCCACCGGGGTCATCTTCAGCTACGCGATCGGCCTGATCTTCGCCGTCGGCGGCGTCATGTTCCTGATCGGGCTCGACGAGAACCGCTACCTCTACGGCATCCCCTACCTGCTGATCGGCCTCGTGATCATCGGCGGCGTCGCGGGCAGCCAGCGCCGGATGAAGCGCAAGGCGGCCCAGGAGGCCGAGTCCTCCAAGGGCCCGGGCAAGCAGAGCCCCTATTAGGGCCAGGGCGCCGTCGCGCCCGCCCCCGCAGCGGGGAGCGGGCGCCGGGCGTCACGGCACGGCGGGCAGGCCCTCCAGGCCGGCGGCCGCCTGGTCGAGCTCGGACTGGTCGAGCTCGGTGTCGATCATCTCCCCCGACAGGTACGCGTCGTACGCTGCCATGTCGAAGTACCCGTGGCCGCAGAGGTTGAAGAGGATCGTGCGCTCCACGCCCTCCTCGCGCGCCCGCTCGACCTCCTCGGCCACCGCGCGCAGCGCGTGCGAGGGCTCGGGGGCCGGGATGATCCCCTCGGCGCGGGCGAAGCGGACCGCCTCCGAGAAGCACTCGCTCTGCGGGTAGGCACGCGCCTCGACCAGGCCGGTGTGCACCAGGTGGGAGACCAGCGGCGCCATGCCGTGGTAGCGCAGGCCGCCCGAGTGGATGGCCGGCGGCACGAAGCCGTGGCCCAGCGTGTGCATGGCGAGCAGCGGCGCCATCTTGGCCGTGTCGCCGAAGTCGTAGCCGTAGTGGCCGCGGGTGAGCGTGGGGCAGGCCGACGGCTCGGCCGCCACGATGCGGATGTCCTTGCCCGCCGCCTTGTCGGCCAGGAACGGGAAGGCCAGCCCGGCGAAGTTCGAGCCGCCCCCGACGCACCCGATGATCACGTCCGGGTCGGCGCCCGCCAGCGCGAGTTGCTCCTTGGCCTCCTGACCGACGATCGTCTGGTGCAGCAGCACGTGGTTGAGCACGCTGCCGAGCGCGTACTTGGTGTCGGCGCGCGTGGCGGCGTCCTCGACGGCCTCGCTGATCGCGATGCCGAGGCTGCCCGTGCTGTCGGGCGTCTCCTCGAGGATCGCGCGGCCGGCGTTGGTCTCCGGCGACGGGCTGGGCACCACCTCGGCGCCCCAGGTGCGGATCATCGAGCGCCGGTACGGCTTCTGGTCGTACGAGGCCCTCACCATGTAGACCTTGCACTCCATCTCGAAGAGCCGGCAGGCGAACGCCAGGGCCGACCCCCACTGGCCCGCGCCGGTCTCGGTGGAGAGCCGGGTGACCCCCTCCTCGCGGTTGAAGTACGCCTGCGGCACGGAGGTGTTGGTCTTGTGGCTGCCCGAGGGGCTGACGCCCTCGTACTTGTAGAAGATGCGGCAGCTCGTGCCGAGGGCCGCCTCCAGGCCGAGCGCCCGGTGGAGCGGAGTGGGCCGCCACATCGAGTAGATGGCGCGCACCGGGTCGGGGATCGGGATCCACCTCTCGGCGCTGACCTCCTGCAGGATCAGCCCCATCGGGAAGATCGGCGAGAGGTCGTCGGGGCCGACGGGCTCGCCGGTGCCCGGGTGGAGCGCCGGCGGCGGCAGGCTCGGCAGGTCGGCGGCGACGTTGTACCAGGCGCGGGGGATCGCGTCCTCGGGAAGGAGATACCGGCGCTGGTCCATCGGGGCCACCCCTTTCGTGCGTCAGACGGGCTCCGAGCCTACTCCGGCCCGCCGCGGCGCCGCGACGGAGGATGCGGGCAGCCAGAGGGTGAAGATCGACCCCTCTCCCACCGTGCTCTCCACGGTCACGCGCCCGCCGAGCAGCGTCGCCAGGCGGCGCACGATGGACAGGCCGAGGCCCGACCCGCCGGCCGGCCGGTCGCGCCCCGGCTGGACGCGGTAGAGGCGGTCGAAGATGTAGGGCAGGTGCTCCGGCGCGATGCCGCGGCCGGTGTCGCGCACCGCGATGCCCGCCTCGCCCGGCGCCGTTGCCGGCTCCAGCGTCACCGTGCCGCCGGAGGGCGTCGCCGCGATGGCGTTAGAGACGAGGTTGGTCAGGATCGTCTCGACGTGCGCCGGGTCGGCGGTGGCGCCGAGCGCGCCCTCGGGGCCGCGCAGGGTCACGCCCTTCACGTGGGCGTCGAGGCCGAGCCGCGTCACGGCATCCCGCGCCGCGGCCGCGAGGTCGACCGGCTCGCTGCGCACCGGCGGGTCGAGGTCGAGCCAGGTGAGCTTCTGGAGGTCGCGCACCAGGTCGCGCAGCCGGGCGGCCTCGGCGCGGATGAAGTCGGCCGCGTCGGCGCGGTCCTCGTCGGTGCGCGCGGTGCCGTCCTGCAGCGCCGAGGCGAAGCCCTCGATCGCCGTGACCGGCGTGCGCAGCTCGTGGGCGACGTCGGCGAGGAACTCGCGCTGGCGCGCGTCGGCCGACTCGAGGCGCTCGGTCATGCGGTTGAAGGCCTGGGCCAGGCGGCCGAGCTCGTCGTCGCTGACCGGGGCGCGCACGTCGAAGCGCCCCTGGGCGACGGCCTCTGCGCTGTCCGCCAGGGCGCTCACCGAGCGCCGCAGGCGCGAGCCGACGCCGCCGGCCAGGAACCAGACCAGGGCCCCGGTGCCGGCCACGCCGACCGCGACGAGCACGACGAACTCCCAGTCCGTGAGCATCCCGGGCGACGGGTCGGGGCGCTGCAGCAGCACGGTCACCGTCCCGCGGCGCGCGGTGGCGGACGCCTCGAGGCGCTGGACCGGGAGGTTCCAGTGGACGACCTCGCCGCCCACGAGCACCACCAGGCGCGCGTCGCCGATGAAGCGCTCCGCCGAGCGGGCCGTCGCGGCGGCGTTCTGCACCCCGTTGCGCTGCACCTCGCGCGCGATGGAGTCCGCCTGCTGGTGCAGCTCCGCCTCGACCGCCGAGCGGGAGCGCGACTGCAGGAACTGTACGAAGACGAGCTGGATCCCGACGATCACGATCAGCAGCGCGGCCGCGATCGCCAGCGCGACGCGGGCCTGGATGCTGCGCGGGCGCAGGCGCCCGAGGAGCGCCCTCATGATCGCGGGGCGGAGGGCTCGAGCCGGTAGCCGACGCCGCGCACGGCCACGATCCCGATCTCGTCGCCGAGCTTGCGGCGCAGGTTGGCCACGTGGACGTCAACCGTCTTGCCGCCGACCGCCGACTGGTAGCCCCAGACCTTCTCCAGCAGGCGGTCGCGGGTGTAGACGACGCGCGGGTGGGCGGCCAGCTCGGCCAGCAGGTCGAACTCCAGGCGGGTCAGCTCCACCTCGCGGCCGTGCAGCGTCACGCGCCGGCTGCTCGGCTCGAGCTGGGCAGGGCCCGCGCGGAGGATGCGGTGCGGGTCGGGCGGCGCGCTCACCCGGCGCAGCACGGCCTTGACGCGCGCCACCACCTCGACTGGCGAGAAGGGCTTCACGACGTAGTCGTCCGCGCCGAGCTCGAGGCCCGTGATGCGATTCGCCTCGTCGCTGCGGGCCGTGATCATGATGACCGGCAGCGAGGAGGCCTCCCGCAGCCGCCGGCAGACCTCGTAGCCGTCCATCCCCGGGAGCATCACGTCGAGCAGGACGAGGTCGATGCCGCCGCGGCGCACCTGCTCGAGCGCCTGCTCGCCGTCGGGCGCCTCGGTCACCGTGTAACCGGCGTCGGAGAGGTACATGCGCAGCAGGCGCCGGATCGCGCGCTCGTCGTCCACCACCAGCACGTGACCGCGGCTCGCCATCGCTCAGCCCACCACGAGGAAGACGCGGGAGCCCTGGGCGTGGGCGGAGGGCAGCCGCGGGTTGCGGGCGTCGATCCTCCACATCAGGCGGTACACGCCGGGCGTCCACGACGCCGGGATCCTCAGGCCGCTCGACTCGCGGTAGGGGCCCGGCGCGGCGGGCGGGAAGCTCCGCGCCCGGACCTCCAACCGCTCGCCGGTGACCGCGTTCTCGAACGCGAACACGTGGCCGGTGGCGATGCGCGGTGCGCCGCTCACGCGGTAGGAGACCGCGAAGCGGTAGAGGTGCCCGCTGCGCGCGGCGAAGGCCGGCGTGGGCGTGCCGGGCCCGTCGGCCAGCATCCGCACCGCGCCCGGCTCGATCGCGAGCGCGGCCGCGGCCGGCCCGGCGACGGCCGTCGCGAGGGCCACGGCCAGGACGGCGGTCAGCGGACGGCGCATCCCGGCGATGATAGTCCCCGTCGCCGCCGGGGCCCGAACCGATCCGCTAGCGTTCACGGGCCTCCGCGCGCGAGCGGAGGCCGCGGCGGGATAGCTCAGTTGGTAGAGCACACGACTGAAAATCGTGGTGTCCCCAGTTCGAATCTGGGTCCCGCCATTCGCTGATCCCGCATGGCCAGGCCCTTCTCGTCTCGGCGGGCGCTCGATGGCGACGAGGCCGGAATGCATCTCAAGGCCGTCAGGAGCAATGCGGGGCTGCCCAGGCCATGCGGGGGACCATGCGGGGCTGGACTCCGTGCCCCTGTCCGAGCAAGGCTCCCGGGCGATCTCTGGCCCAAGACAGCCTCGCCCCCGGCTCAGACGGCCGTCCTCGCAGTCCGCACAATGGTGGTTGGCCGGAGCGTCCTTCGGGTCGGCGTGGCGCTTGGACCCGGACATCGGCGAAGTGGCACGATCCCAGCCCGGCGGATTCTTTCCCGTAGGGCCGCCGGCCTCAACACCCGCGTCAACGGACGGGTCCTGGCGAGCCTGGTCCTGCCCGTCACCGAGTAGAGGTCGCTGGCGAGCTACGCCAAGCTGAGTTGAGAATCAGTCTCACGAATTGCTTCCGCGCTCGCGTGACTGCTGCTCAGCGGCGTCGTGCTCCCGTAAAAGGAGACAGCCCCCCCTATCGCAGTGATGGTCACATCGCTTAGTGGTGCCGGGGGCGCCGAGGCAGGCTCGTCGAGGAAGGCCTCGATCACCTCTCGGGCGAATCGAGAGGTGGGCATGCCTGCCCGCGCCGCGGCTGCGCGCAGCTTTTCCGCCGTCTCCCGGCTGAGTCGAAGCGAAAAGACCGCTTCGATGGCCTTAGCCGGCCTGCCCCGAACGGGCTCGCCCCACTCATCAGAGTCGTCGTGGTCTTCCGGCGGCCTGCTGTAGTCGCGCTCGCTCACCGCAGTTTCCCCTCTTCGTGTCGTGTGCTCTTCCATCCAGTTATCGGTCGCCACGTCCCGGGGTCGAGAGTCTGGGCCAGGATGATGGTCAGGCAGCGGCCACCATCCGTGCGGCCAATCGCCATAACGTCTCCCGAGCGCCGGCGACGGTTCTTGCGCACCACGTGTTCGTTGCCGAAGACCTGCTCGACTTCCTCTGGGCGAACCCCATGAGCAGCCAGCTTCCCCTCTGCTCGGTCCGTCCATTCTAGCGCCAGGATCCGCACCCTTGCCATCCCCCAACCCGCTAGGTAGTCTCATTGTAGTCGTAGTGTAGTCGCTAGCCTACGTGGAGGTCCCATGCGATCGCAAGCGCCTGTAGACCAGCCGTGGCCTGAAGCTCGGGTCAACACTTTCATGCTCGCCGATTGGGCCGAGGCATTGAACGGGAAGCTCTACGTGGGCGGAGGGGGCTTCGATCGCATCTACGTCACGACCTTTGACCAGCCCATCCGCTTCTTCTTCGCCGCAATCCTCAGCGTGCCGTGGGCACGCACCAACGAGCGCATCGAGATCCGGGTCTGGGTCGAGACCGCCGACGCGGAGGAGACCGGATTTGAGGTGCGCGGCCAGATGGTGGCCGGACGACCCCCTGGCGCGCGTCAGGGCCAAGACGCGACGGTGGCCTTCGCGGGTCCGGTCATGATGAACTTGAGCGGACCACGTGACCTCGTGCTCAAGGTCGCCTTCGGAGGGCAGGAGCGCCG
Source organism: uncultured Thermoleophilia bacterium (assembly GCA_963770865.1). Lineage (GTDB taxonomy): Bacteria > Actinomycetota > Thermoleophilia > Miltoncostaeales > Miltoncostaeaceae > Miltoncostaea. The sequence continues at coordinate 106,353 of CAVYRD010000007.1, read as the reverse complement.
TCTGCGCTTCTTCGTTGAGTCCGTTCCAAGAGCCCCGGGCATGGCGCCCATCGGGCAGGCCTAGCTCGGCTTCGTCGTCCCCCTCCGGAAACGGCAGGCGCAGGCCGAGGTCGGCAGTGGGGTTGTGCTTATCGGCTTTTCAGTAGTCAGGCCCGCTGCCGCGGCCACCCACGCCGGATGGAAATGGGAACCGTTTGAAGGGGTATTCGGGTCGCGCCGCGCATCTCACTGCGCGTGACCGTCAAGGAGAGAGGTGTGGTCATGGCCCGCCGGCCGGCCGGCGGGACGCCCGCCGGCCGGGGCCTTCCGCGCCCTCTCGTCAACCGGGAGCACCCCGGCCTCTGCAAGCTCGCTGCACGAGATCGTGGGCCCGGCAGTGATCTCCCTGAGTAGCGCATCCTGCCCGGGCTCCAGAGCAACGAGCGCCTCCAGCACCCAGATCAGCTCCAGCAGCTCCTCGGTCCACGAGTGGGGCCAGGCGTCCGCGACCACTTGGTCGAGGGCGCCCAGTCCGCGCCCGGCGGGGGCGCGCATCCGGTACTCGAGCCAGTGCTTGAGGACGCGCATCGTGGAGACCTCGTAGCGCCAGATCTCCTCGCCGACCGGGGCGATGCGCCCGGCGCCAAGCACGAGCGCTCCGTCTTCCCAAACGGGCTCCTCGGGCAGCTCGCCAGCGCCCGCCGGAATCGGCTCGAGGAGGCGCGCCGCCCCCTGGGGCACGCGCCCGGCCGGGTGCCCGGCCACCGGGTCGGCGTAACGCTCTGCGAAGGTGTGAAGCCACAGGACCCGCCGCCCCGTCTCCACCGCACGCTCCCAGAGGGCGGGGTCTGGGGTGAGCGGAACCCGGGGGTCGGACAGGGCATCCGAGGCAAGTCTTAGCGTGCGTCATCGATGCCCCTCCGCAGCAGCATCCAGAAAGTCAGCCACGCCGAGAAGCACATCCAGGCGCTCTACAAGGCGACGACCGACTGGCACAGCGATCCGCCGTACGTGCTCTTTGGCTCCTCCGGGATCTACGAGCCCGGGCAGCCATACATCCAGTACGACTTCGAGATCGCCAGCGTGCGGGAACCCCCGGAGACGCTCGGGCTGATCGTGGGCGACGTCCTCACCAATCTCCGAGCCGCGCTCGACCACATCGCCTGGCAGCTGGCCATCCTCAATCTCGGCCGCGAGCCAACGAGCGAGGAAGCGCTGGACATTCACTTTCCGATCGCGATGTCCTACCGCAAGTTCAAGACCGCCCGCATCGTGAGGAAGGGTTACCTCACCCACGCTCAGCAGCTGGTCATCCGGAGGCACCAGCCGTACCGGCTCAAGCGCTACACACCCCACCTTCAGGCCCTGGCGGTCCTCAACCAGCTGGTGAACGCCGACAAGCACCGCATCACGCACGGGGTCGTGGTGACGGCGCACGAATCCGGGGTCAGGTTCGAAGCCGAACACGGGGAGATCATGGGCGAGAAGACCGTCATCTCCGGGCCACTCGACGCCGGTAAACCCCTGGGCTCGGTCGTCCTCAATCCCACCGGCCCGAACCCCAGCGTCCACATCGCTGAAATGCCCATCGACGTCAACTATGGCGACGGCGATATCTACGTGAGGGTCAGCGGGCTGCAGTCCATCGCCCGGACTGTCACCGGGGTCATCCTAGATTGCCTTGATCTCTTCCCAGGCGAGGCTCCAGCGCCCTAGCGCGCGCAACTAGTACGTCCGCCCGCCTCAGAACGCGCCCGGCGCGCCCCGGACGGGCATCGGAGCCGAGGCGCGAGGTTGGACCGCGGGGAAGGACATGGACGACAGCTGGGCGAAGCACCTCGCCGTGAAGCGTCCCGAGCCGAACGTGTTCATCGAGTTTGAGGTCGGCGAAGCCCTCCCTTCATCCAAGCGCCTGTCGAGCTGGATCAGCGCGGTGGCGCTTATCTGCAATGACTCCATCCAGGACGCGCTCAGCATCCTGCGGTCTGAGAACGAGCGGCACGAACTCCTGTACTTCACGCGCATCGCGGCGGGGCACCTCTACGAAGCCGCGAAGTTCATGGCCAGCACCCCGGCGGCGTGGCCCGAGGTTCAGGCACTCCTCGGGAAACTCGATCCCAATCACAGGGCAGACTGGGAGCTGGTCGTCGCGCTCTGGAGGCATCCGAGCACTCCGTTCCGCCGGGCCGTAGAGAATGCGCGCCAGTACGTGTTCCACTACCCCGAGGTTCACGTGCCGCGGCGACAGCAGAAGGTTGCCGCCGCCCTTGAGCGCATGTCGGACGAGACTGGAAGAATCGAGCTTGGCAAGAAGCTCGCCTCTTACCGATTCGAGTTCGCCGACGCTCTTGCTCTCGACATGGTCATCGAGCCGCTGGCCGGCCATGAGCAGCAGCAGTTTGAGGAGTTCGCGATGGGCCTACTCGACCATGTGCAGGCCCTCCAGCGATGCAGCGAGGCTGTCCTGGCGCACTACTTCTATAGCCTCGGTGCCTTCATAGAGGCGCCACCTCCCGAGGCCTAGCCAAAGACCTGCCGGATTGGCCCCCCGATTGGCCCCTCGGGGCCCAGGTCGTCAGAACTTCCTGCACATGAGCACCTAGTTGCGCCCTTTCAAGGCGGCGGCACGGGTTCGAAGCGCGTTGGGGCATTCCGCTGGTCGTGCTGGATCAACAGCATCGACCAGGAGGTGAATGCCACCGGGCCGCCGCGTAGGCCCCGGCCCGGGTCGACAGCCAACTTCTACGAACTCGGGACATCGCCAGGGCTCGGGCCCCACCGCTGGGCGCCTCTACCACGTGGCTACAAGAGGAGTGCCCGCACTCGCGCGAGATCGAGAGGCGCGATCACGAGGTCACTGAGGACGTCCCTCCGATCAGCGGCACCGATTCCCCCAACGGCGAGGAAGTGGCGCTCGCCTCCTCCAAGTCGAAGGGGCCCGAGTAGCGGCTGGCAGCCCTTCGCGAGGAGGCCGAAGTCCTCCGGCAGCCCGGCCTCCCGACGCGTGAACCTCAGTGCGTCTACGCCAACCACGACGATGAGCTTGGCTCCAGAGGCCTCAAGCACTCGACGCAGGTATCGCGACGGACACAGCTCAAGTGCTCCCGGCTTGCCGCGTTTCGAGTCGAGACCGGCACGCGAGGCGGACTTGCAGTGCACCACCTCGGTGATCGCATAGTCGCGACCCGGCTCGACGGGACGGGCGAAGAGATTGGCGGCGATGCGCTTGACCTCGGCCAGGTACTGCACTGGCTTTGCCGCCACCAGGTTGCCCAGCTTGAGCGGCCGTGTCCCATCGACGATGTGGTCCTCGAATCGCCGTGCGAAGAAGTCCGTGACTACGCCCGGGTCACCCCAGGCGCCGGTCGGATAAGGCTCGGTTCTGTCGATCGAGGGGTTAGAGCTGACGAAAAGGACCGGGGCTGAGACAAGGTCGCCGTTCCACGGCTCGGGACGCTGGTGATCGGTCCACGGGCGGTCCGCCTGGAGATCAACGATCGCCTGGCACGGATGGGATGAGTCAGGATGTTCTCGGCAAAGTCGCAACTCCGGGCAGTCGGCGATCTCCCAGAGCAGCGCACGGCTCTCGCTCGCATCCATACGAACAAGTCTATGCGCTGTTTGCGTTGGAATTGACCCGCTTCTGTCGTCGGGAACCGATGGTGTTGCCGTCCCGATGCGCGTTGTCGCCCCCCGGGAGAAGGGCTGGCCCCTCTTCCCTGTCGTCGCGAAGCGGCGCCGTGATAGGCCGCCGAAGGCATTCGCCTGCTATCCCGCGTGGCGTGATCACACGAGCCCTCTGCGCTTCCTTCCTCCTGGTTGTCCGGATCGTCAGCTCGGCGAGCGGAGCGGCCGGTCTCGCGCCGGCTCCCACGCTCACCCTCACCCCGAAGAGCGCGACGCCTGGTGACGTGGTCCGGGCGACCGGTTCGGTCGCCCGGCCCGCCTCGTGCGCCCGCCTTCGGCTGACCGTCTCGCGGCCCGCCTCGGGCGCGGCATCGCTCATCCGCCAGGGAGCACCGGCACGTGACGGCTCGTATCGGATCGGCTTCCGCGTCCCGCGGATCCTGCGGGCCACCACGCCGCCGAAGGTCGCCACGCGTGAGATCGTCAGGATCAACCGCATCGCGGCCCACTCGCGCCGTGCGACCTCGGGCACCCGATCAGCGACCCTAGGGATCACCCCGTAGCGCTGGCTGGTTCCTGCGTGCCGGACCTAGCCGGGCACGCAGGAACTCGCTCGACTACCGGCTGACTGCCGGGCGCGCGAAGAAGCGCGAGCAATGGTGGCTCCGTCTCCGTGGTCGGACCCGACGGGAGCATGCTGGATCCGCCCCGTGAGCCGGGCCGGGTCTCGCGGAGCCTTCCGCCGCACCTGGCCGGGCTCATTCCCGCCCCATGTGGATCGACCAGGCAAAGACGGCCTTCGGTAGACCCGCATCGGTCTGCGGGCCGACCCTGATGCAGGCGGCTTCGACCCAGCCCTAGCCTGCGGCCGCTATTCACCTTCCATCCGAAGAGAGGAAGGCTGGTGAAGCTTCGTCGCTCACTCGCGGTCGCGTGCAGCGCCCTCACGCTTGCCGCCGTCGGTGCCCTGGCCCCGGCCGCAGCACCGCAGAACGCGGGACCCGTCGTCAAGGCGGAGAACGCCTACCCGCAGACGCGGCCGAGCGCCGGCCAGTACTGCCGGCGGATCGACCGGGGCAAGATCACGCGCGCCAAGAACGGCCGCCGCGTTCGCTGCACGCCTGAGGGCAGCAGGCAGCGTTGGCGCTACTACTAGGCAGCGCCCGACTCCGGTGGCTGGGAGTGGTCCTGGCCACCGGGGCGCTGTCCCTTGTCGCCCTCGCCGCTCGCGGTGGGGCGCAGGAGAGCGATACCGCAGGCTGCGGTGTCGAGCGCTGGGACGTGAAGACCCTCTCTGATCCCGGCGTCGGTCAGGTCCAGAGGGCACCGAAGGCGGCGAGCGTCGCCGGGCTCGCTCACCTGCGGGTCCCTCACGTCGGGCCCGACTCGCCCAGGATGCCCCCGATCGAGACGACGGTGTTCCGGGTCCGGGCGTACCTCGTCGCGACCAAGCACGAGCCCGACGGCGACCTCCACGCGGTTCTTCAGGGGCTGCGCACGAAGGCGATCCTGCTCACCGAGCTGCCGGACCCGGCCTGCGTCCCAAAGCGCGCGCCGGGGTGGGCCAAGCGAGGGATGCGCTCGGCGCGAGCGGCCCTCGTGGCGGCGTGCGGCGCGCCCTCAGGCGACTACGTCCCCTACCGCGCACGGGTGACGATCACCGGGGTCGGCTTCGTGGACATCCCGCACGGTCAGCGTGGGGCTCCAAACGCCCTGGAGCTTCACCCGCTGCTATCGGTCCGGTTCGACGGGGCGAGTTGCCCGGCAGCGCCACGGCTGCCGTGGTCCTGAAGGGTCAGGCCCGCGTGCTCACCGAGCAGCACGGCGGTTCACCCAAGCCCCGGCGGCGGTTCAGTGCCATCGATGGCTCGCGCAGGGTCGAGGACGGCGTCGGGTGCCAGGCCACCCGCAACCCGTGGTCAGTCGCTTCTGGGGCGCTTCGGCTGGCCCAAGCGCAGGTCGATCTCGATCTCATGACCGCTCCACCGCCGCCTTCGTGACCTCCTCGCCGGACACTGGCCGATGCCAGCGAGCGGCCTGGCCACGCTTGGCGGGATGCCGCCGCGCGAGATGATGCCGCCTCGACGCGGGCGCCCCTCAGCCCTCGCGCCCCCTCGCCTGAGGGCTGGGCCGGGGAGACCCCTTCGCCCACGACGCGAGCCACGGCGGCCGTGTCCCGCTATGTGATCCAGACCTCCGAGGACCCGGGGCCCTTGAGGGTGGGGCAGCTGCAGCGTGCGATCGACCGGCTGGAGCTGCGCGGCGACGGCGTCGTGCGGGGCATCAGCATCGATGGGTCGGGCGGTTGTCTTCGGGTGACGATCGAGGTCGTCGGCCGACCGGGGCGCGCCACCCGCGACGCCGAGCGCGCCTTTGCCCAGGTCTGGTACGACGCATTCGGAGAGCGCGATGCTCGGCACCTCGGTCGCCTCGTCGAGCGAGGCGCGGCACTCGAGTGAATGGGGAAGGCCCTTCCTGCCCCAACCGAGCCCCGCCTGGCATCCCGCGGCGGGACGGCCGCTCGGAGGGCGCAGGGGGCGACTCACGGCGAGTGACGAGGAAGGCCGCCGAGCGCGATCGACCAGAAACCCGCTAGAGTCGCCGACGCTGTCCACCGGGGGGCCCCTTTGCGAGGGGCTGAGAGGGCGCTTCCTAGCGCCGACCCGTCGAACCTGATCTGGGTAATGCCAGCGAAGGGAGACCATGGCGCGCCGCGCGTTCTTCGGGTTGAGATGTGACGCGAGGCGGTGTGTCCCGCCTCGGCTCCCATCGTCTCGCCGCAGGGTCGAGGTGTCGCTGCGCTCCTGCATCGCGGCCTCGCTCTCCATCTCAGGGAACCAACCGGGCGGGCAGGGGCCTAGTCGATGCCTCGCTCCCCGGGCCTCGGGCCCCGGGTGGCGTCGATGACTCCGAGCCCCGGGTTCAGTTCCCGCCGCAGGCAACGCGCGTGAGGGAAAGATGGGCCAACGAGCTGGTCGCCTCGGCCACACGGGCGCGTGCGCTGCTTTCGCCCGACGATCCCCTCTCGGATCTCCTGGCGCGCTTTGTCGCGCGGGTCGGCCGGGGCGATCGCTGGACGGACCTCGCCGTGGCGATCGCGATGATCCAACCGCTCATCGATCGGTTGCGGACCTGGCCGCCACCCGCGTCGGCGCCCGATGAGCACCCGTTCCCGCCGCCGGGCGCCGGTGAGTGCGACGAGGAGGCCCTGTCGAGAATCGATGCCTTGCGCTGGCTCTCCGCGATGGCCGCCCTGCAGGCGCTGGAGCTCGGTCAGGGCACTCCAATGGCGCTGGCGCTGGCTGCCGGCGCAATCGCCCTCTGGGAGGGGGATTCAGACGGTGTCGGCTGGATGATGGCGGCGGTCAGGCTGAGCGGGTGCGACCCGCCCTAGCCCGCGCCCTCTGCCACCAGACCGTCTCGTCACGCTTCCGCGTGCTCCAGAGCCCTCGCGACGAGACGCAATCGGCGCGCCGCGGTGCTCGCGTCCACGTCGCACAGCAGCGCCCGCCGCCCAAGGTCGCGCGCCGCCCGCCCCACGCCCCCCGAGCCGCAGAAGGGATCGAGCACCAGCTCGCCGGGCGCACTCGACTGCGCGATCAGGGGGCGAAGGAGGGCTTGGGGCTTCTCGGTGGGGTAGGCCCCCCGTCCCGGGCGCGGGGCGTAGAGCACCGTGCCGAGGTCGCGCCGGTTGCCGGCGCGCGAGCCCTTGGCGAGGAACAGGACGTACTCGTGCTGGGGACGCCAGGCGCCACCGCCGAGGCCGATCGAGCCCTTGTCCCAGACGAGCGTCTCCGCCAGGCGAAAGCCGGCGCCGGTGGCCGCGGCGCCGAACAGATCGCGCGTGCGCCGGTCGCAGATCAGGTAGGCGTGGCGGTCGGGGCGAAGCACCCGGTAGAGGGCCCGAAGGACCTCGGGCCAGGCCGCGTCGGGAAGGTCGGCGAACCAGCGGCGGAAGTAGGTCGTCCCGCGGGCGAAGGCATAGGGCGGGTCGGTCACGACCAGATCGACGCTCTCGGGCGCAAGCGTCGCGAGGAAAGCGAGGGCATCACCCTCCACCAGGCGCACCAGACCGCGGCGCGTGCCCTCCGCCTGACGGGCCCGGTAGGCGCGCTTTCGACAGGCCGCCGAGCAGTGAGTGCGCCGCCGGCCGCGCGCGGGCTGCACCAGCGCTCGCGCGCAGGCCGCGCAGCGCCCCGGCGTCGTGTCGGGGGCGCCCTGTGGCGTGGGTGTCGCGCGGCCGGCCATCACCCCCGCGCTCGGCGCCGGCAGCCGGGGTGCGCAGGTCCCTTACCCGGTCACTTGGACCCGCGGGCGTCCGGGGGCGGGTGTATTGGTCGACGCTCCGCGAGCGCCCTTGCCACAGGGCGGACCCGTCCCCGGGAGAGACCAGGCCACCACGATGCGAGAGACGAGCCCCCGCCCCGAGGTGATCGCGGCCGCGGCCGCGCACCTGGTGGAGGCCCACGGCCAGGCCGACTTCGACCCGACGCGCGACCTCACCCACCCCGGCCAGGCGCGATCGCCGGCGCGGGTCGCCTACCTGCCCGAGAGCCCGCGCACGCCCTCGGGCTTTGCCTGCGAGATCTGCGGGGCGCGGGTCTTTCCGGTGGCCCCGAGCTACGGCCACCCCGAGCGGGTGCGCCAGCTGCTGGCCGATCACCCTGAGCTCTGGGAGCGGGTGGTGGGCCTCCTGGATGACGAGCGCGCCCTGGTGGTCGGCGACTGGGACCGCCAGCGCCACGAGGGCGGCCTCGCCCGCGAGCGCCTGCGGGCGGCCCAGCGGCGGGCCGGCCAGGCGACGCGCGCGGTGCGCCGGCCCGCCGACGCGCGCCGGATCGCGGCCTGCCAGGAGTTCCTCGTCGCTGCCTGGGTGCGGCTGGGGACCCAGGGCCTGGCGGTCGCGGCCCTCATCGATCTGGCGCGCACCGAGCCCGAGCGGCACGAACGGATCGTCGGGCGGGCCTCTGCGATGAGCCCGGACACGCTCACGCGCTACCTGAAGGACCTTCCCCCCGAGGCGCGCGCCAAGGCCAAGCGCGATAGGGACGCGCACGCCGCCGCCCGGGCCGCGGCCCCGCGCAGGCGGCTGGGGGGCGAATAGGCGAGAGCCGGTGGGCTCGGGCGGCAGGGGGTAGACGTCCGAGCGTAAGGGGTAGACGTCTGGACGTCAGGGGTAGACGTCTGGACGTCTTGACGTCTGGACGTCTTGACGTCAGGTCCCCGAGAGCGCCAGGAAGCGGGCGCCGGGCTGGGCTGGGGCGGCCGGCGCAGCGAGGCCCGCGGCGGCCATCGCCTCGGGCGGGGGCGCCCTCGGCCGATCGCGCGGAGTCGCGTTTCGTCCCGCGATTGCGCGCTCGGGCGCCCCTTGGGCGGGACGTAATGGCCGGCGGGCCTGATCGGCGGGCGCGCTGCGCTGGACGCCAGCGCGCCACGGCCCGCCACCGGATGGGCGGGGCCCCAGGTCCTGGCACGGGATCGAGGGCCCGCGCCCCAGGGCGCGTCCCTGACCAGGCCCCTGCGTGAGCCCCTGGCCAGGTGGGTGCGCTCACGTGCCCCACAGCGCGACCTGGCGCTAGGCGACCCCACGCTCCGCCGTGAGGCAGGAGCCGGGCGCCCTAGAAGTCCAGGGGCTCGATGCGGTCGGCCTGGAGGGCGTCGATCAGCCGTTCGGCATCCGCCGCCATGCGGGCCTGCTCGAACGCGCGCAGGACGAAGAGGAGGTCCTCGGTTCCCGTGCTGAGGGCATCGTTGAGATGGTCCATCGCTCCCTGGCCGAACAGCCCCACGTGCCGCCACTCGCAGTTGGGGCAGCGGCGCGCGATCCGCCACGCATCGCCCACCCGCACCGCGCTCTCCATGTAGACGAGGTCGCTGCCGCAGCAGCGACAACGGTCGAGATCGCGCGTCATCGTCGAGGGCCCCTGCTCATACCCTTGAAGATCGGCCGGCACGCGCGATCCCGCGATGGGCACTTCGCCCTCTCGGCCCGGCCTCAGCCCTTGGCCTCCCCGTCGGGGCAGGCGGGTCGCGGGGTGCGGCATGCGTGGATGGATGGACATCCATCCACGCCCCCTTTACAGGGCATTGTCCCGGGTGGGGACGCCCGAGCGCGATGAGGGCTCGCGCGCCGACGCAGCCGCGCCAGACCTGCACCGACCGGCGCTCGGCCCTACTGGACCGCCAGCACGGTCAGCTGGTCCGCGCCCGCAAGGCTCGCCTGGGGGCTGGTCGTGTCGCAGAAGACGCTGCCGGCCGTGTTGGCGCAGGCGTCGGACGGCCCGCCGCTCGTGAGCTGGACCGTGAGCCTTGCGGCCGTCGGGGGGCTCAGGGTGAAGGTCACCGCGTCGAGGTTGGTCGGCGTCGTCGCATTCAATGAGTAGCCGATCGAGGTCACCGTGTAGCCGCTGATGGGGCCCGAGCCGGACCCCGCGGCGGACGAGGGCGCGGCGTTGGAGGCGGCGAAGGCGTAGCCCATCCCTGACGCGCCAAGGGCCAGGGCCAACCCCGCCATGATGCCGGTGAGCCGTCTGCTCATGCATACCTCCTGCGTGAGGGCGACCGCCCACGCGGGCCCAGGTGAATGTGGCTCGGCCGCGGTCGATGACCGAGCCGGTCGTCCATCGCGGGCGCCCAGTGCCCCAGGGCGGCCCGCGAGGATCCGGCAGGACGGACCGCTCAGCGACGATGCGGTCCCGGCGCCTGGCGCGCGCCGGTGGAGGCCGTGCTGAAGCGCCGCTGGCAGTCCCCGCAGTAGTGACCCGAGTCGATCGGCGCCGCGCACAGGCCGCAGGCGCCACCGTGGGAGCCGGGCTCGGAGCGGCCGCGAGCCCGCTCCAGGTGCTCCTTGTGGCCTTCGCGGCAGGAGACGCAGATCCCCAGGACGAGGCCGAGGGCGTCGGCGCCGCAGGCGGTGCAGGGACGAAGGCGCTCGGCAGGGCGCCGGGCACGGGTTGTGAGAGGTGATGGTGGGCACATGCCCGTCGTGATCGGCCCATGGAGCGCGTTGCGCGCGCGGTGGGCGAGGAAATGCCCAGGCACGTGACGCGGGCCCTGGCCGCGCGCGCCGGCCGCGCGCGTGCGCCCCTCTGCTCCGATCCGCCGTGGGGCGTACCATCGCGCCGGAGCACTGCGACCGGGTCGGGGACGTTGGGCGAGCGCGCACCACGAGACGACGTGCACATCCTGCGACCCGGCCTGCGGGCCGCGTTGGAGGCGATCCTGGAGGCGGGCAACCGCGTCGAGTTCGATCTTGGCGCGTCGGGCAGCCGCCTGTGCCGGATTCACGGGCCAGCCGAGGAGGTGACCGGCGCCGGGGGAACCGTCGAGGAGGCGGCCACCGACGCGCTGCGACTCTGGGTCGCTGCGCGCTGAGGGCGGAGGGGCCGGGCAACCCCTCTCTAGCCGGCATTGACCCCGGGCGCCGGGGGCCCGATGTGACCCCCGAAGTCAACCGGATGCTCATCGCGCCATGGGGAAGGGAACACCAACATGACCGACTCACGCTCACACGAGCGGCGCTGTGCGGGTTGCGGGCAGCCGCGCCCGATGCTCTCGGGCGACTACTGCCTGATGTGCGTGGGCGGCGCTCACGAGGAGCGCGGGCGCATCGACGCCCTCGTCGACTACGTGCGCGCGCACCCCAGGATCACGGTGGCCGAGGCGTCGCGGGCCCTCGCCATCAGCCCCGGCCGAATCAGCGAGCTGATCGAGGCCGGGCGCCTGTGCAGCACCTGAGGGCGCTCCCGGGCGCCCCGCCCCCACGATGACGCGAGGGGCACGAGCGGTGGATGAGGGCGAGCCGCCCCCCCCCCCGGGGGCGGAGGAGGGGAGCGAGGCCGGCCCCGGCAGGCCGAGGCGAGCGAGCACCCATGGGAGGTGTGCGGTCGAGCGGGCGGGCGGGCGAAGGGGTACGCGCGACGCATTTCGTCCCGGAATTGCGCGCTCGACGGCCCCGGCGCGGGACGTAATGGGCGGGGCCGGCGGGCCGGGCGCAGGGGGTTGCAGCCGGGCGGCGCCGGCCAACTGACCCGGTAGGAGACCTGCGGCCAGGGGGCACGCCTGCCGAGGGGCGGCCTATGGATGATCCGCACGCCCCCGACCCGACGCCGCTCGGGCCGCTTCTGGACACCCGCCAGGTGATGGCCCGCTACCGGCTGGCCGACCCGCGTGCTGCCCGCGCCCTGATGCGCGATGCGGGCGCCTTTCGTGCCGGGCGCGGGCTCCTGGTGCGCGCCGAGGACCTGGCCGCGTGGGAGGAGCGGCGGCGCGAGGCTCCCGGGCCCTTGTCGAGGCGCGGCAGCACGCGCACGGGTGGTGCGGGCGGGCCTGCGCGGGCCGGTGGCCCCGTACCGGTGCGCGGGCGGCGCTGGTGGGCCGAGCCGCGCGAGCCGGAGCCCGGGACTGGATGAGCGGGCCCCAGCGAAGCTACCCTGCCCGACCCTCCGAGAGCCCGCCCTCCTGACGATGTCGCGACCCCTTACCACGACGGCCCCTCCCGCGCGCGGATGGCGCGAGCGGATCGAGCCGGGCCTGTACCGGATGCACCGCCGGGCCTGCCCGGCGAGCGCCGACCTTCGTTCCGGCCGGCGCTGCGGCTGCGCCTTCCAGGTGCTGGTGCCGGGCCGCCGGCCGGGGACCAGCGCGACGCTCACGATCCGCGGCACGATCACCCAGGCGCGCGCCGCGCGGCGCAAGCGCCAGGCGGCCGGCCGGCCGGGGCCGGAGCCGGCGCGCGCCGATCCGGGGACCCTGCGCGCGCTCGCCGCCGACTGGCTCGCGGCCCGCGAGCCGGTGCTGAGCCCCAACACGATCGCCGACGCCGAGGTCGACTACCGCCTTCGGATCGACCCGGCCCTGGGTGAGCTGTCGCTTGATCAGGTGACCCGCGAGCGCTGTGAGCGGTTCGTCGGCGAGCTGGTGCGCCAGGGCGCCGGGCCGCGGATGATCCGCGGCACGATCGCGACCCTGCGGCGGGTGCTCGAGGCCGGCGTCGAGTGGGGCCGGATCGAGGCCAACCCGGCGCGCCGTCTTCGCCTGCCCGCCCCCGACACCCATGCTGCCCAGGCGGTCGAGCGGGTGCTCGACGCCGAGGGCCTTGGGCGCCTTGTCGGCGCCGCCGGGACCCTGCGGATCGCGACCATGATCCGCGCGATGGCCGAGGCGGGGCTTCGGCGCGGAGAGGTGATCGGCCTTCGCTGGGGCGATGTCGATCTGGCCGGGCGCCGGCTCTGGGTGCGCAGGAACATCGTCGAGGTGCCGGGGCGCCGGCTGGAGCGCACCACCAAGGGCCGGCGCGCCCGCAAGGTGGCGATCACCGCGAGCCTCGCGGCGGCGCTCGGGGACTGGCGCGCGCGATCGCTCGGCGAGGGAGCCGATCCGGCGGGCTACGTCTGGCCGGGCACCGCGGGCCGGCCGATGAACGCCCACAGCCCCAACCAGGCCCTCGCGCGCACGCTGCGCCGGGCGGGGCTGGTGGACGGCGCGGGGGTGCCGCTGGTCAGCCCGCACGGGCTGCGCCACACGGCGGCCAGCCTGATGCTGGCCGCCGGGGTCCCCCTGATCGTCGTCAGCCGCCAGCTCGGGCACGCCAACCCGAACGTCACCGCCCAGCTCTACGCCCACCTGCTCGGCGACGAGCAGCTCGATCAGGCGGCGGCCTGCTTCGAGGGGATCGGGGGCGGCGCGGCGGCAGGGGCAGGGGCAGGAGGGTGAGGGCGACGCCAGGAGCGAGAGATACGGGCGAGCCTGAAGCGACTCCTCGAAGCCCGGGGAACGTCGGCCGGTACGAGCGCCTGATGAGTCTTCGAGCGCCCCCCCGTATCCAGCCTGGGCCAACCCGAAGATCGCCGCCCCGCGGCTTTGCCCACCGGCCGTGCGACGGCGGGCTGATCAGGCCGCTTGCCGTGCGGGCCTTGGCGAGCCCGGGGTGACGCAGGCGGGCGGCCAGGGCGGGACCGCGGCGCCCCGCGGGCGGGCCGCCACGTCCTCGGCATGGGTCTCGACGGCTCGGCGCAGCCGCAAGGCGGCCAGGGTGTGCGCCCCGTGGCGGCCAACGGCCGCGCTGAGGCTCTCCTCGATCGCCGCGAGGTGGGGGCGGGCGGGCGCCGAGAGCACGCTTTCTGGCGGCGGCGAGGGACCCCTCGCCGGGCGCCCGGGCGGTGGGGGCTCAAGCAGGAGCGCGGCGGCGCGCCGGGTGGCCGTGAGCACTGCCCCCAGCTCGTCCGAGGGCAGGGCGGCGTGGGCCAGGTCAAGGAGATCCATGGTGGCGTCGGCCGCGTCTGGGGGCGATCCGGGCGGGCGGGAAGTGATGGGGCTCATCGGGCACCTCTGTTTGGACGACTGTCGGGGCCAAAACCCCACGGTCGGGGTCCACGGTAGCTCCGGGTCGTGGCCGTTGGGTTAAGGGCCGTTGAGCTGCCGTTACGGGCCGAGCGAAGCGCCCCGACCGCGTGGCGGACTCGGCCGCTCACCGGTTTGACAGGACGGCGGCGCTTGCCGCCCGGCGACGAGACGATGCATACGTCGATGCGCCTGGGGCGTGCCCCGGCGACACCCGGCTCACCGGGCGGGCTCTCTGACGCTCCGAGGGGCGACTGAAAATCGTGGTGTCCCCAGTTCGAATCTGGGTCCCGCCACTTCCTGAGCCCGGACCACCAGGCCGTTCTCGACCCCTCGCGGCCTCATCCGCTGCAGGGGCCGAGTGCGTTGCAGGGCGTCTCTGGGCGTTGCGGGGGGGCTGCTGCGCGTTCCCAACGCAGCCCGCGAGGCCTTCCTCGCCGACCTCGCCGAGGGCCACTCTGTGACGGCGGCGTGTCGCGCCGCCGGCGTGGGCCGTTCGACGGTCTACGACACCGCCAGCGCGACGAGGAGTTCGCCCTCGCATGGCATGACGCCGTCGAAGCGGGAACCGACCGCTTCGAGGAGGAGGCCCGACGCCGAGCGATCGAGGGCACGCTGCGACCCGTCTTCTACACGGCGCTCGCGCGCACCGCAGGTCGGTGGTGCCATGCAGCCTCCACCAGGAGGCGTCGTGCGTGGGAGTTGCCGGCCTTGGTGATCGGGCCGCCGCTGTGGCGGGCACCCGACTGGGACTCGCTCGGGGAGAGTCCCAGGTAGGCGCCGATCGTGGCACCGCGCAGGCGGTGGAAGTCACCGATCTCGACCGCCAGCGCAAAGGCGGTGAGGGTGCCGACCCCACGTACGCACGAAAGACGCCCCACCGCCGGCGCAAAGCGCGGGTCGGCGGCCATCTGAGCGATCTGCTCATCAAGCCGCTCGCGGCGAAGACCCGCCCCGAGAACGGCGGCATAGTAGTCATCGAAGGCCGCGCGGGTGCCCGGATGCTCGAGGCGCTGGCGCCGCAGCCAGGTCTCGTGTGCGGCCGTCCAGGCGCGCCCGGACTCGTACACCAGGCCATGGCGCAGCAGCAGCTTTGACAGGCGATGTCGGCCGCATCAGATCGCCGCGGGCGCACCAGATCGCCGGCGGCCTCGTCGGCCGGATCGGGGATCCTCACCGCCGTGAGCTCGCCGCGGCGCAGAAGGCGGGCCAGCTGCTCGGCATCGGAGACATCGCTCCTTCGGCCGCGCCCGGCGGGCGAGCGCGCGATCAGGCTCGGCGCGGCAACCAGGCACTGCATTCTCACCGCCTCGCATGAGCGGGCCAGGCCGAAGCCGGTCGGCCCGGCCTCGTACGTCACCCGCACCGGGGCAGGGAGCCGGCTGAGCCAGTTCACCAACTGCTCCGTGCCGTGCGGGACGCGCAGCGCCCTCAGCTCGCCCGTGTGTCCATCGATCACCCCGGCGACCACGCTTCGGGCGTGCACATCCGGGCCGACGAACGTACCGTTACCCATGTCGGCGCCTCCCATGACCGTGGCTCTACCGCAGGCTCATCCCCGACGGCAACCCTCGATCACGCATGAGCGGGGCGCCGGCACGGATCCCGGCGCTCCCTACGGTCTAGGCCAGGTGCGGCTCGAGCTCGGCCGCGAGGCCCTCCGGCGTGAGCGGGTCTCCCTCGTTCAGGCGCTTGAGCGCGCCGCCGATGACCGCCCGGGCCTCCTTGCGGGAGGTCTCGGCGAGGTAGCCCGACAGGAAGCTCTCCCCCGCGAGGCAGCGATTGAGCTCGTGGTCGCGGTTGTGGTCGTTGAGCTCCGTGAAGTAGACCACCCGGAAGCGCCGGTCGTAGCCGCCCTCGCGGTAGACCTCGAACATGATCTTGGCGCCGCCGCGCGTCCCGTCAGCCGCCGACGGCAACGGTCACCTCCTCGCCCGCGGCCTCGGAGCGCAGGCGCCGCTCGAACTCGGCCAGCCGCTCCTCGAGCTCGCGCGCCTTCGCGCGGCTGCGGACCATGTCCTCGCGGTACCGCTCGAGGAAGTACCCGATGGTCTCCACGCGGATCTTGATCGAGCCGGTGGGCTTGTTCTCGTCGATGTCCTTGAAGCAGAAGTACGGGGTCCCCGACTTCTGGACGATCTCCTCGACGGTCGCGTAGATCGGGGCGTCGTGCCCGCACTTGAAGGACGACAGCTCCAGCGCGACGAGGTTGGGGTGGCGTGCCGTGTATTTGGCCGCCCACACCTTGCGGCTCGTGTTCTCCGAGTACGAGTTCTTCCAGACGTCGGAGATGTCCATCGGCTCCGAGATGCGCCCGGCCTCGACGTCCTCGCCGAAGAGGCGCCAGACGATGTCGTCGTCGATGGGCAGGCTGTCCTGCGTGAACGCCGGGTAGCCGATCTTCTGGAACTCGTCGAGGATCTCGTGGCAGATGCCCGGATCGTTGTGGTACGGGCGGCCGAGCACGACGACGCCGAGGCGGTCCTCGCGCTCCAGCTCCTCCAGGGTCTCGCGCGCCGCCGCGCGCAGATCGCGCTCGAAGCCCTCGAGCGCCGCGTAGCCGGCGTTGACGGCGCGCCGGTGCTCCTCGCGGGTGAGCCCGAGGACGTCCTTCCAGTCGTCCCACATCTGCTTCTCCAGCATCCGCGGCTGGTCGAGGTTGACGAACGTGTCGATGTAGCGCACGCCCATCTCGGCGAACAGGTCGCTCTCCTTGGTGAACGCGGCCTTCACCGCCTCGGGCGTGGCCGTGACCGTCGGGCAGGCCCGGCACCCCTGGGTCTTCGCCAGCGGGGACGGCAGAGCGTTGACCATCGGGAAGAACACGACGTCGAGCGGCCTCTTGGCGTGAACCCGGTGCAGCAGGTCGTGGACGTGGGGGATGCCGACCTTCGAGGGGAAGCAGGGATCGATGGCGCCGCGCTTGGCGCCGGACTTGTAGAGCTCCTCGGACGTGAACCCGGAGTAGACGATGTTCTCGGACGGCACGCCGAGGCTCTCGAAGTAGGCGGAGAACAGCGGGTTGACCGAGTACTGGTTCAGCACGCGGGGGATGCCGATGCGCAGCGACTCGCGCCCGGCCGCCAGCTCGTTGCGCTCCCTCTGGGCCCGGGTGAGCGCGCGACGCGCGGGCGGGTCGGCGACCCGCGAGGGGTTGGTGCTGCGCCAGACGGCCTCGGCGGCGATCTGGAGGAAGTTCGGGTAGGCCTCCTTGTTGGAGTCCATGCCCTTCTTGATGACGCGCATCGAGTTGACGTCCTCGACGAGGCCGCGCTCGCACGAGTTGCCGACGATCAGGCGACGCACGCCCGGCTTCAGCGGGATCTTCGAGGGCCGGTCCGAGTCGTCGATGGACGACCCCTCGACGGTCACGTCGATGAACGTGCGAAGGCACTTGTTCTTGCAGAAGTAGCAGCGCGTGTCCTCGCTGCGGTGGGTGATGAACGAGATGTCCCGCACGCCCTCCATGCCGATGAACTGCGTACGGCGGCCGTTCTCCCACAGGCGCACCGCCTCGATCGCCGCGCCGATGGCCCCGGACTCGCCGCAGTGCTCGTGCACGCGCACGCGCGGCGTGACGTCCTTGCCGGCGAAGCGCGACTCGATGAAGTTGACCTGCGCCTTCACGGCGGCCAGGTTGTGCTGCGTGCCGCCTTGGAGCACGAAGTTGGTGCCCAGGGACGCGAGGTTCGGGATCTGGGAGACGTAGAGCCAGATGTTCTTCGGCAGGACGGCCGCGAGGCCGGCCATGATCTCCTGGGGCTGCCATCCCTGCCGCTGGAAGTCGACGATGTCCGACTGCATGAAGACCGCGCAGCCGTAGCCGAAGATGGGCATCGAGTGGGCGGAGAACGCGATGTCGGCGTACTCCTTGACCGAGAAGCCGAAGCCCTCGGCGGTCGACTGGAGGAAGTAGCCGTTGCCGGCCGAGCACTGGGTGTTGAGCTTGAAGTCCTTGACCTGGCGGTTCTTCAGGATGATCAGCTTGATGTCCTGGCCGCCCACGTCGCAGATGACGTCCGTGTCGGGGTAGAAGGCGAGCGCCGACTCGGTGTGCGCCACGGTCTCGACCAGCGCCACGTCGGCCCCGAGGGTGTCCTTGAGGATGTCCTTGGCGTAGCCCGTGGTGCCGATGCCCATCACCTCGAGCGTGGCCCCCTGGTCGAGCACCTGCTGCTCGAGGTCGGAAAGGACCTCCTGCGTGTCCACGATCGGGTTGCCCTTGCTGAGCTGGTAGGTCTTGACGAGGACGTTGCGGTCCCTGTCGAGCAGCACGGCCTTGGTCGAGGTCGAGCCGCCGTCGAGGCCGATGAACGCCTCCACCACCTCACCCGGCTCGAACCGCGCCTCGGCGAACCGCGGAACGCGGTAGCGCTCCTTGAACGCCTCGAGCTCGCGGGTGTCGGCCGACAGGCCCTTGCCGCCGGCCGCCTGCTTCTCCTCGAGCCGGCCCACGTCGATGTACCGGCGAAGGTTCTCGGTGCCGCGGTAGGCGCCGACGCCCTCCTCCTCCGCCAGGCCGAACTGCACGGCCCCCAGGGCCGCGAAGTACTGCGCGCTCTCGGGGACCCGGATCAGGCCCTTCGGGTTGACCCCCTCGGGAAGCGGCGTCTTGCGCTCCTTCCAGATGAGCGGGATCGCGTGCCGCCACGCCTCGACCATGCCGCGGATGTAGGTGTTCGGCCCGCCGAGCAGCAGGACGTGGGGTCGCAGGGTGTTGCCGCGCGTCAGGACGGAGAGGTTCTGGCCGACGATGGCGTCGAAGAGCGACGCCATGAGCTGGTCGGGCGGGACGCCCATCTTCTGGAGCGAGTTGATGTCGGTCTCGGCGAAGACCCCGCACTTGCCCGCCACGGGGTGCAGCCGGATGTCGTCGTAGCCCATCTCGCAGAGCTGGTCGGGCGGAATCTGCAGCTTGGCGTTGATCTTGTCGATCACCGCCCCGGTGCCGCCGGCGCACTTGTCGTTCATGGACGGGATCTTGGTCTTCTTCCCCGTCTCCGGATCCTCCTTGAAGATGATGATCTTGGCGTCCTGGCCGCCGAGCTCGATCACCGATCCGGCCTCGGGGTAGAGCTTCTCGACGGCCAGCGAGACCGCGTTCACCTCCTGGACGAACTTGGCCCCGATGCGCGGCCCGATGCCGCTGCCGCCCGACCCGGTGATGAAGATGCGCAAGCGCTCGCGCGCCAGCGGGAACTCGGTCTCGATGCGCGTGAGGAACTCGAGCACCTTCTCGGGCTGCTTGGTGTCGTGTCGCTGGTAGTCCTGCCAGAGGACCTCGTCGGCGACCGGGTTGACGACGACCGCCTTCACGGTCGTTGACCCGACGTCGAGCCCGACGTAGAGCCGCGGGTGGTCGAGCAGGCTCATGCCGGCGTCCCCGCGGCCGCCGGGACCGCGGCGCCCGTGCGCAGGCCGCCGCCCCGCAGCTCGTGCACGTGGGCGACGAAGTTCGCCGCGGTGCCGATCAGCCCCGGGGCGTGGGGCACCTTGTAGAGCGGGTCCTGCAGCTCGGGATGCTCCTCGGCGTACGCGCGCACCTCGTCGAGGGTCAGGCCGGTGCGCTCCAGCACCCGCTGCATCTCCTCGCGCGCCTTGACCTTCGCCTCGCCCAGGGCCATCTGGACGCGGCTGTGCGCGTTGATCTCCCCCTCGCCCGAGGTCTCGATCGGCAGGTAGATCATGTCCTTGTACTGGTTGACGACGGCCGACTGGACGCCGTCGGACTGGGTCGAGGGCATGCACCCGAAGGGCTTGAGGGACAGCACCATGTGGCACATGTCCTTGTTCGAGTAGTAGATGTTCTTGGCGACCTCGAGGTGGCCCTCGCCGCCGCCGGCGCGCGAGTTGTACATCGGGTGGGCGATGCGCTGGAGCTCGTACTGATCCGAGAGCTCGTGCGGCACGCCACCGAGCGCCTCGCGCAGCCGCCTCCACTCGCGGACGAAGACGGCCTCGGCGAGGGACAGGACGGCGTTCTTGCGCCGCATCCGCAGATCGGCCGCCATGCGCTTGTCGATGCGCCACGCCGCCGGCATCGCCTCGTCCTCGGTCACGCCCGCGCGGTCCGCGTTCGCCTGCTTGGCCTGGTGGATGAGGTACATGATCCAGGTGCCGACCGGCTCCACCAGGACCTGGGCGCCCTCGCGCTCGAGGAACGGGAACATCCGGTAGTTCCCGTCGCCCTCGGTGGTCTGGGCCCAGAACTCGCCGGTGATCTTGACGATCGGCTTGACGCGGGTCCGGTCGATGCGCACCCGGCGCAGGTTGTCCGCGACCCCTTCGAGCGCGGCGACGTACTCGCGGCCCAGCAGCGCGTCGGCGAACTTGCCGGCGCTCTCCGCTACGCCGCCGACGGCGGGCAGGGACGTCAGGAACGCGCCCAGGCGTCCCTCGAGGCGCCGGTTGCGGTGGGCGCGGAAGGCCTCCCGCAGGTCCCCCATCGCCTGTTCCATGGCCCGGTCCGTGGCACCCTCGTCGATCTCGAAGGGCCGCATCTGGTAGCCGACGTCGTTGAGTACGTCCCCCATGTTGAGGGCGTTGAGGAACGCGAGAAAGAAGTTGACGTTGAGCTCCAGGCCGTCGGCCTCGCCGGCCTGGTCGAAGCCCCCGGACTGCTGGAAGAGCAGGACCCGGAAGCCGTCGAAGCCGGAGTTGCGCAGGGCCAGGCGGTACTCGGCCTCGTACATGCCGAAGCGGCACGGGCCGCACGCCCCGGCCGTGACGAACACGTACGTGTCGATGATGTCCCGGCGGGACATGCCCTCGGATTCGAGGCGCTGGAGGTACTGGACCAGGTTGCCGACGGTGAAGTACGTCGGGTTGCACTGGCCGTTGTTGCCGTACTCCTTGCCGAGCTGGAATGCGGCGACGTCCGGGCACGGAAGCGCCTGCGGACGGTAGCCCAGGCCCTCGAGGGCGCCGTGGATGAGCCGCTCGTGCTTCCAGGTGAGGCCGCCGTAGAGCACGGTGGTGTGGGGCCGCTGCGAGGCCGTGAAGCGCCGCTCGGCCGGCCGGGCGTGGTGCTCCCGTTCGACCTCCTCGATGCCGAGCTCGCGCGCAAGACGCTCGCGCTCCTCCTGGAGCCGGCGCTGGATGAGCTCCTCCGAGGTGGGTGTGGGCGTGGTGGACATCGCGTCTCCCCCCGCATCGAGGGCGCGCGCCCTCGTGGCCGATGTGCATCTTTACCGCAGCCACCTCACCGCTCGTCATGCGGCTCACTCACGGCTGACTGACGGCGGGTGTTCTCTTCGTGGGCGTTCGGGCGTTACGGTCCCCTTCGAAGCAGCCCCACGAACCGGAGCCCCGATCGCCAGCACCCGCCCACGCCGAGCGGCGCCCACCCTAGGGTCGGTGACGAGCGGACGCATGGCGTCGCCCCGCCCGCCGATGCCCTGCCTACCCCGGAGCGCCCTCGTGACCCGGGCCCGGGCCGGCCTGGACGGGGGGCTGCTCCGGGTGACCGCTGCGGCGGGGTACGGCAAGAGCGCCCTCCTCGCGCTGGCCGTACGCGACGCGCCGGGGCCGGTGCTCTGGTGCGCCTGTGACGCCCGCATCGTGAGGGACGGCCTGGCGCGCACGCTCGCCTCGGCGCTCGGGCCTCGAGGCGCCCGGGCGCCTGGGGTCGCCCGGGCGGACAGCGCCGCCGAGCGCGCCTGGGCGCTCGGCGAGGCCGTCTCGCGGACGACGGACGGCGACCTCACCGTGGTGCTCGACGACGTCCACGCGCTCTTCGGCACGCCCGTCGAGGCCGAGCTCGTCGCCCTCCTCGGCGAGCTGCCGAAGCGCGCGCGCCTCGGGCTCGCAAGCCGGCGCATCGGTCCGCTCGGGATGCCCCGGCCGGACGCAGTGGACATGGACGAGCGCGACCTGGCCGTCACGGAGGAGGAGTGCCACCGCCTGCTCGTCGCGCTCGGCGTCCATACCTCGGCCGAGGAGGCGGCGGAGGCTCGGCGGCGGACGGAGGGTTGGCTCGCGGGGCTGCTCCTCGAGGCGCGCGGCGGTGCCGACCCCGGCGACTACCTACTCGCCGTCGCCGTCGACCACCTGCCCGAGCCCTCCCGGCGCCTGCTCGAGGCGTGCGCGGTCCTCGACCGGTTCACGCCGGAGCTCGCCGCCCGGGTCACCGGGCGGCAGGATGCCGGAGCGCTCATCGACGACCTCCTCGAGCAGCGCGCCTTCGTCGTGCGCGGCGAGGCCGGCTGGCTCCGCGAGCACCGGCTGCTGCGCGGGGCGCTGCGGCGACGGCTCGCCGGCGCGCCGCCGGGAGTACTGATGGGCCTGCACGAACGCGCAGCGGGCGCCTGGTCCGACGCCGGCCGGCACGAGACGGCCGCGCGTCACCACCTGGCCTCGGGCAACCTGACGGCCGCGATCGCGGCCCTCGCGCGGGACGGCGGCGGCCGCGCGGGCGGGAGCGCAGACGTCGGCGAGTGGCTCGGCGCCGTCCCGCCGGACGCGTGGTCGGACACCCCCGGCGTGGTGCTCGCCCACGCCTCCCAGCTCTTCTACCGGGCCGACTACCGCGGCGCGTTCGCCGCGATGGAGGCCGCCGTCGAGCAACTGACCGCCGAGGGCGATCACGAACGGGCCGCCGTGACGCTGGTCCGGCTGCTCCGCGCGGCGCCCCTCGCCGGCGCGCTCTACGACCACACGATCGCGGTGACCCGTCGGCTCATCGCCGCGATCGACCCCTCGGCCGAGATGCTGCCCTCCGCCCGGGTGATGCTCGCCCTGCTCCTGGGCGAGAGCTGTCGCTACGCCGAGGCCGAGGAGGAGCTGTCGGCGGCGTCGGCCGCCGCGCCGCAGCGCGAGCTCACGCGCCTGCACATCGCGGTGACGCGTGCCTTCGCCATCGACCACCCCCAGGGGCGGCGTACGCAGGCCCTCGCGGCGCTGGAGGAGGCGATCGAGGAGCTCACGCCGCACCCGGGCCTCGACCTGCTGCACTACGCGCTCTACGCCCGGGCGTTCCGGGCGATCGTGCTGACCGACGTGGGCCGGTACGCGGAGGCGCTCGAGGAGGCCGGGCGCCTCGACGTCGCGGCCACCGAGCGCGGCTTCGAGCGGCTCGCCGTTCCGGTCGTCGCGATGCTGCGACTCGGTGCCCTCGCCGGCCTCGGAGACGTGGAGCGCCTCGGCGAGGAGCTCGCGCGAGACGCGCCGGCCTTCCGGCGCCTCGGGGGGGCGCTGCGGGGGTACCGCTTCGACGTCGCGGGCGCGACCTTCGCGGCCGCCGCAGGGGACGCCGACGGAGTGCGACGCGCGCTCGCCGCCGCGCGCGAGGCGCTGACCGCGCACGGGCTCCCGCACGACTCGTCGATGGCGCTGACCGACCTCGCCCTGGCGGCACTGCGGGTCGGGTTCGACGACGCCGCGCGCGAACTCGCCGACGAGGCGCTGGCGGCGGCGGAGCAGGCGAGCGCGCCCTGGGCCGGCGCCCGGGCGGCGATGGCCGCGGCGGCGGCGTGGGGACCAGGAGCCGAGGGTGACGCAAGGCTCGCGGAGGCGCTTCGGCGCTCATCGGACCGGCGGCTGGGAGCGCTCTGGGCCCGGCGCGAGCGGGCCCTTGCGGTACTGCTCCTCCCGCGCGCGCTCGCCGATGGCGTCGGGCCGCCGGACGTGGCGGTGCGCCTCGCCGGGGCGTGCGGCGGCGAGGTCCTCGCCGCCTGCGCCGACGCGGGGGTCGGCCTCCGGCCCGGGGTGCGCCGAGCCCTCGCCGAAGCGAGCGCCGGCGCGGTGGCGGCCGAGGGCGCCCTCGACCTGCTGGTCCGCGACGAGGACGCATCCGTCCGTCGAGCCGCCCGCGAGTCGCGCCACATCCGCCACCGCGGCGCCAAGGCCTCCGTACGGATCGTCACGCTCGGCGGGCTCGCCGTCCACCGCGGCGGCGAGCGGATCGCCGACACGGCGTTCGGCCGGCAGAAGGCGCGTGTGCTCCTCGCGATGCTGACGTGCGCTCGCGGCCCCGTCCACCGCGAGGTGCTGATCGAGGCGCTTTGGCCGTCGCTGTCCGGCGAACGCGGCCTGGCTGCACTCCACTCCACCCTCTACGCGCTGCGCCGCGCCCTCGAGCCGCAGGTCGGCGCTCGGCGGCGCTCGTCGCTCGTGCGCGCCGAGGGGCCGGTGTACCGGCTGGCGCTCGGCGAGCGCGATTCATGGGATGCGCTCGACTTCCTCCGCGCCGCGCGCGGGGCGCTGTCGGCGGAGGGCGAGCGACTGCCGCGGCTGCTGGAGGCCGAGCGCACCTACGGTGGGGCGCTCCTTCCCGAGTGGTCCTTCGCCCCCTGGACCGAGCCCCTGCGCACCGAGCTCGAGGAGGCGCACCGGGAGGTGCTCGTCCGCATCGCCCAGGAGCTCACCGCCGCAGGGCGCGCGTCCGACGCGATCAGCCGCTACCGGCTCCTGATCGCCGGGGAGCCCGAGCGCGAGGCGTGGCACCGCGACCTGATGCGCGTGTACGCCGATTCGGGGGAGCGCGCGCTGGCCCTGCGCCAGTACAGCATGTGCCGCCGTGTGCTGCGCGACCGACTCGGCATCGAGCCAAGCGGCGAGACTCGTCGGCTCCACGCCCAGATCCTCCGCGACCACTGACGTCGGACCCGTGTCGGAGACGCGCCGTCCACGCCTGAAGATCGCGATGGTCACGGAGTTCGCCTACCCGGTGCTCGGAGGCGTGCCCGAGCACGTCCACAACCTGAGCCGGCAGCTGGCCGCGCGCGGCCATGAGGTGACCGTGCTCACCAGCCGCGCCCCTCTGCGCCTCAGGCGGCGCGCGCGGGCGATCGACGCGCGGAACCTGAGGGAGCACGGCTATCGGACCGTTCGCGTCGGCCTCTCGATGCCCCTGGCGTCGAACGGGTCCATCGCGCGGGTGACCGTCGGCCTGGGCGTGAAGCCGCGGGTCGCGCGCGCCCTGCGCGGCATGGACGTCGTGCATGCGCAGGGGTTGGCGCCGCCGATGATCTGCCTCTGGGCGCTTCGCACGTCGCGCGCGCCGGTCAACGTGGGGACTTTCCACACCTATTTCGAAGGCGGCCACTGGGGCTACAAGTACTTCTTCGCCTACGTCCAGAGCGCGATCGCCCGCACCGACCGGCTCATCGCCGTCTCGGAGGCCTGCGTGACGGCCCTGCGCCCGTACTTCGAACAGGACTTCGAGATCATCCCGAACGGCGTCGACACCGGCCTCTACCGCCCACTTCCCGCCGGCGCATCCCGACCGCCCGGTCCGCCCAGGATCCTGTTCGTCGGCCGCTTCGACCCGCGCAACGGCCTCGGCACCCTCCTGGAGGCGGCGCGCATCCTGCAGGACGAGGGGCGCGACTTCATCGTCCAGGTGGTGGGCGACGGACCGATGCGTCCCATCTACCACCGCAGGGCGCGGAGCCTGGGGGTCTGGGACCGGATCGAGTGGCTGGGACTGCTCGACGAGGAGCGCCCCCGGCTCTATCGCGAGGCCACCGTCTTCGCCGCCCCGTGCGTGCTCGCGTCGTTCGGGGTGGTCCTCGTCGAGGCGATGGCGAGCGGCACGCCGATCGCCTGCGCCGACAACGCGGGCTTTCGCCAGGTGATCCGCGACGGCGCCCCGGGCCGGTTCGTGGCGCCGGGCGACGCAGCGGACCTTGCGGCGGGCATCGGCGAGCTCCTCGACGATGAGGCCCTGCGCGCGGACTGGGGCGCCCGCGGACGCCGCATCGCGAGCGAGCGCTACTCGTGGGAGGGCGTGTGCTCGCGGGTGGAGGACCTCTACATCCAGATCCTCGAGCAGAAGCGCGGACGCCTCGAGAGACGGCCGCCGGTCGGCCTCCGGTACAACCTCAGGCGCAACCCGTTGGAGCTCGTGCGCAACATCCCCTCCGCGCTCCGGGCGGGTTTCCCGTCGGACAACGGATCCGGGACGTCGAGCCGCGAGGACGCGACGCGCACGCGCTAGATCTCGAACTGACGGAGGGCGTTTGCAGCTCGGGGCCTTTCGCGTTCTTCGCCTCATCCTTGAGGCGGCGGTCGGCGACGGGCTGATTGCGATGAACCCCGCCGCCAAACTCGCCATGCCTCCGTCAGACCCCGACCGGGTTGGTGCCCGGCGGGTACTCGACGAGACAGGTCTGGCTGCCCTGCTCAACCACTCGGGCCAGACGCTCCGGATCGAGACCATGCTGCGCGCCGCCGCAGAAGGCGGGCGGCGGCGGTCTGAGATCTGCGGGCTACGGTGGCCCGACGTCCGACTCGCTGATCGCGGCATCGAGGCGCGTCGTGGCTATGCGGGGCGCCCGACCAAGGGGCGGCGCAGCCGCATCGTCTTCTGCATCGGGGAGACGTTCGCCGAGCGGCTGCGCTTGTGGCGGGTCGAATCCTCTGCTGAGGGGGCAAGCCCCTTCGGCCCCGTGTGCCCTGGCCGCGATGGCGGCGAGATGCACGAGCACACTCCGTCCCCAGTTCGAATCTGGGTCCCGCCATTCGCCGGCCGCCTGCCAGATGTCGTCGCCCGGAACGTCGTCGTGGATCCGGCTTGACGCCGTTCCCGACGGATCATCCCATGCGGATGATGGCGTGGCGGGCGGAGCTGGGATGCTCGCGGTCGTGAATCGTGAACGATGGATGGCGCTGTCGTTCGCCGTCGGATCGGTGTGCTTCCTGGTCGGGCCGTTTCCCGGCTACGCCGAGCTGGTCGGTGGACGCGCGGATGCGGTCACCTTCTTCGTGGGCTCGATCTTCTTCACGCTGGGCGGCGCGCTCCAGACGTCGCTGGCGTTCGGCGGCCGCGACGAGCCGGGCGCCGGAGCGGCCGCCTGGTGGAGCGCGGTCATCCAGTCGGCCGGGACGCTCTTCTTCAACGTCTCGACCTGGCGCGCCCTGGACACGGCGATCTCCAATCCCGACTACGACCGGCTCGTCTGGCGGCCGGACGCGTTCGGCTCGGTGTGCTTCCTGGTCTCGGGCGCGATCGCCTACCGCGCCGCGCCGCGGCGCGGGTGGCTGCCCGCGCGGGGGTCGCCGGGCTGGTGGCAGCCGGGGATCAACCTGCTCGGCTGCATCTTCTTCGGCATCTCGGCGATCGCGGGATACGTCGTCCCGTCGAGCGGGACCGTGCGCGACCTCGCGGCGGCGAACCTGAACACGTGCCTCGGCGCGGCCTGCTTCCTGGCCTGCGCGATGGGCACGCTGCTCGGCGGACGCCCCGGGCGTTCACCCGAATCGGGTGATGCCGGAACGCCGCCGGTGCCGGACGGTGGGTCCACCATCCGACTCGGGGGTCATCCATGACGAGCGCAGAGCCGCCGTACGCCGACCGCTACGGGACCGCCTTCCTCCGCAACGACGCGCCCGACGGACGGCTCCCGGACCACGGGATGCCGCCCGTGGAGGCGATGCGGCTGCTCGGGGAGGAGCTGATCCTCGACGGGATCCCGATGCGCAACCTCGCGACGTTCGTGACGACATGGATGGAGCCCGAAGCGCAGCGGGTCATCGCCGAGAACCTGCACCGCAACTACATCGACCACGCCGAGTACCCGCAGACCGCCGAGATCGAGCAGCGCTGCATCCGGATGCTCGCCGACCTGTACCACGCCCCCGGGCCGACCACCGGCACGCGGACGCAGGGATCGTCGGAGGCGATCATGCTCGGCGCCCTGAGCCTGAAGTGGAAGTGGCGCGCGCGCCGTGAGCAGGCGGGCCTCGCCACGGACCGGCCGAACCTCGTCTTCGGCGCCGACGTCCACGTGGTCTGGGACAAGTTCTGCCGCTACTTCGACGTCGAGCCCCGCATCATCCCGTTGAAGCCCGACAAGCTGACGATCGGGCCCGAGGACGTCGAGCCGCACGTCGACGAGAACACGATCGGCGTCGCCGCGGTCCTGGGCACCACCTTCACCGGCCACGCCGACGACATCAGCGGCATCAACGACCTCCTCCTGCGCCTCAAGAACGACCGCGGGCTCGACGTCCCGATCCACGTCGACGGCGCGAGCGGCGGCTTCGTGTGGCCCTTCCTGTACCCCGACACGCCGTGGGACTTCCGGCTCGAGCAGGTGCGCTCGATCAACGTCTCCGGCCACAAGTACGGCCTGGTGTACCCGGGGCTGGGATGGCTGGTGTTCCGCGAGCCGGCCGACCTGCCCGAGGACCTCGTCTTCTACGAGGACTACCTCGGCAAGCGCGACGCGACGTTCACGCTGAACTTCTCGACGGGCGCCTCCATGGTGCTGGCCCAGTACTACAACTTCGTCCGGTACGGGCGCGAGGGCTACCGCGCGATCATGGAGACGATGCAGCACAACGCGCGCCTGTTGAGCGAGCGGATCGTCGCGACCGGGAACTTCGAGCTGGTCGGCGAGCACCACAACGAGCAGTTGCCGCTCGTCGCCTTCCGTCTGACCGGCGATCGCGCCTACGACGAGTTCGACGTCGCCTCGCAGCTCGCCGCGGAGCGCGGCTGGATGGTGCCCGCCTACACGCTGCCGCCCGAGGCGGACCACATGACGATCCTGCGCGCGCTGTGCAAGGAGACGCTCGGGCAGCCGCTCGTCGAGACGCTCGCCACCGACATCGCGCAGGCGTGCGCGACGCTCGACCAGAAGGGCGGCCTGCACGCCCTGGACCGCAAGCGCGTCAAGACCGGCACCGGGTACTGACCACGGGGGGCGCCCGCGCGCCGGCACGCGCGCCGGCGCGGGGCGCCGGCGCGCGTGGGAGACTGAGGCGATGGACGAGATCCTCCCCGGCCTCTGGCACTGGACGACGGTCCACGCGCGGTGGGGCATCGAGATCAGCACCTACTGGCTCGCCGCGGAGCGGGTGCTCATCGACCCGCGCGTCCCGCCCGAGGGCATCGGGTGGTTCGACGCGTCCGGCAGCCCGGTGGCGGCGCTCCTCACCAACCGGCACCACTACCGCGACGCGGGGGAGTTCGCCGAGCGCTACGGCACCCGCGTGCTCTGCAGCCGCCTGGGCGCCCAGGAGTTCACCCACGGCGAGCCGGTGGAGTTCTTCACCCCGGGCGACGAGCTGCCGGGGGGTGTGACCTCGTTCGAGGTGGGCGGCATCTGCCCCGACGAGACGGCCCTCCTCTGCCGCTCCCACAAGGCCCTCGCCGTTGCCGATGGCCTGGTCCGCTTCCCGCCCGACGGGCCGCTCGGCTTCGTCCCCGACAACCTGATGTTCGACCCGCCGCGCACGCGGGCCCGGCTCCTGGAGGCCTACGCGCGCCTGCTCGACGAGGACTGGGACACGCTCCTGCCCGCCCACGGGCGGCCGATCGCCGGCGGGGCCAAGGAGGCGGTGCGGCGATTCGTCGCCGAGCAGGGCGGCGCGGCGCCGGCCGCCTCCTAGGGCGGCCCGCGCTCAGCCGAGCGCGTCGTACCCCTCCCGCCAGTCGGCCGGCGCGCCCGGCGGCCGGTAGGACCGCACGACCGTACCGGCCCGCGCGAGCACCGCCTGCGCGTCGGCGTCGTCGAGCACCTGGCAGGTCTCCTGGCGCGCGAGGCGCCCGGACGCGCAGACCGCGGCCGAGTAGGCCGCCGCCGACAGCGGATCGGGCATGTCGTAGACCACGAACCCGTCGTACTGCCCGAGGGTCCAGTAGAAGGCGTCCATGTGGCCGCCGGCCTGCTCGATCGCAATACGGGCGGCCTCCGCGCGGTCGGCGGGGTTGTCGACCATCTGCCCCCACGCCTCGCCCGTGTAGCTGAAGAACGACACGTACCTCGACATCGCGCAGCCCTCCCGAGGTCGCCAATGGTGATGACGCCCCGGCGGGGCCCGGGCCCTCACGGAGCGCCAGGCGAGCGTATTACGGGCGATCCGCCGGCGCACCTGCCGGCGAGCGGCTCAGGCGGGCTTGGGCGGGCGCCTCCAGGCGCGGCCGGTGCGAGCGCAGCAGGGGCGCACGTCGAGCTCCACGATCTCGGCCACCTCGACCTGCCCGGCGGCGACCAGGGGCTCGATGCGATCGCTGAGCTCCTCGGTGTTGAGCGGGGCGACGGCCTGGTCCATCTCCGGCGGGCGGCCGGCCAGGACGTGCAGAACGCCGGGCGCGCCGCAGACCGGGCAGGCGGTCAGCTCGACCACGGCGCCCTCCTCCATCAGCGCGCCGACCGCCTCGGCCACCTCGGGGTCGGGGTCGCGCCCCAGGACGCCGGTGGCCTCGCGGCCGAGGGACCAGCTGACGGCGCCGGGCGTCCAGCGCCCGGGCTCCTTGGCAAGGACCGTCAGGATCTCTTCTCTCATGTCTCGCCCTCTCGGCCGGGCGCGCGGGGGCGCCGATGCTCGCGGTGTGGTGATCCTACGTCAGCCCCGCGAAGAGGGCGGGGGGCGGGGCGACGGCGCCGATCGCGACCAGCCGCGCAAGCGCCTCCACCACGCGCGGGTCGAACTGCTCGCCGGAGCACCGGCGGCACTCCTCGAGGGCCTCCTCGATCGTCATGCCCGGCGCGTAGGTGCGCGGCGTGATCATCACGTTGACCGAGTCGGCGAGCGCCAGGATGCGTGCGCCCTCGGGGATGGCGTCGCCCTCGAGCCCGTCGGGGTAGCCGCGGCCGTCCACCCGCTCGTGGTGGTGGCGCACCCACGCGACCTGCTCGGGGCTGAGCACGTCGGCCACGATGCCCGCGCCGACGGCGGCGTGCGTCTTCACGATCTCGTACTCCTCGGCCGTGAGCGGGCCGGGCTTCAGGAGGACCGCGTCGGACACGGCGATCTTGCCGACGTCGTGCATCAGGCCGGCGTCGCGCAGGCCGACGCAGCGGATCGAGTCCCAGCCGAGCGTGGTGGCGAGCTGGACCGCGAGGTCGGCGACGCGGCCGGAGTGGCGGCGGGTGGCCGGGTCCTTCGCGTCCACCGCGCGCGCCAGGCTGAGAACGCCGGTCGCGGTCTGCCGGCGGCGCCCGTTGGCGGTGAGCAGCGGGTCGGGCTCCCCGGACGGGGAATCGAGCGGGTGGCTGCAGACGCGGTCGCGGCCCCGGCGCTTGGCGGCGTAGAGCGCGTCGTCGGCCATCTGGTGCAGCTCGCTCGGCCCCGAGGCCTCCGAGGCGTGGCACATGCCGAAGGACGCGGTCAGGGTCCCGACGCCCGGAAAGGCCGCCCCGCCGATCAGGGCGCGGGCGCGCTCGGCGGCCTCCAGGGCCTCGGCCTCGGAGGCGTACGGCAGCACCCACGCGAACTCCTCTCCGCCGATGCGGGCCACGAGGTCGTGGGAGCGGGTGGCCTGGCTCAGCCGCCGGGCCGCCTCCACGAGCACCCCGTCGCCGGCCGGGTGGCCGTACACGTCGTTGATGCGCTTGAAGTGGTCGAGGTCGACGAGCACCAGGGCGAGCTCCTGGTGGTGGCGCCGGGCGCGCTCCCACTCCTCGCGCAGCCGCTCCTGGAAGAAGCGGTGGTTGGCGAGCCCGGTGAGCGGGTCGGTCGCGGCGCGGGCCTCCAGGGCCAGGCGCGCCTCGGCGTTGCCGATGGCCACCCCGACGAGGTCGGCGAAGCCCGCGAGGCGCTCGGTGACCTCCGCGTCGAACGGCGTGCGCGGGTCCGCGCGGGTCACGGCGACGTGGACGCAGCCCCACAGCTCGCCGCCGGCCGTGATCGGGCTGGCGATGCCGTGACGGTGGAGGCCTCCGCCGGCCGGGCCCTCCAGCGGGTAGGACGCGCGGGTGGAGGCGGCGCTGCGGGCCACGCTGGGCGCGGCGCCGGTGCCCGTGAGCTCGATGCGGTGGCCGGCGCCGGGTGCGGCGTCGCCGAAGCAGCCGACGGCCTCCGCGCTCTCGCCCTCGAAGCGCCACACCAGGCCCAGGTCGGCGCGGAAGAGGCCGGCGGTCTCCCGCGCGACCAGGGCGAAGAGGCCGGCCGGCTCCATCCCGCTGGCCACGGCCTCGGCCACGCGGCGCAGGGCGGCCTGCTCGCCGAGCAGCTGACGCAGCCGCTCCTCCTGGGCGCGGCGCTCGGCGATGAGCGAGCGGTTGGAGCGGTAGGTGAGCCCCATGCGGCCGAGCGCGAGGGCGAGCGTCGCCAGCGCGAGCAGGCCGAGCGGGCCGCGCCCGGCGGCGATCAGCCCGGCGACGGCGAGGCCGCTCGCGACCGGGATCGCCTCGCTCCAGGTCGGCGGCGCCCCGCGCACCCCGGCCTCCCACACGCGGCGCGGCCAGATGCGGCGCCGGTCGGCGGCGAGGGCCCAGAGCCAGCCCGCGGTCATGTAGGCGCCGGCCGCGAGGCCGCCCGCGACGGCCAGCCCGTTGAGGTAGGTGAGCAGGTAGGCGACGTCGGCGGCGAGCCCGAGGCCGAAGGCGGCGACGACCCACCACAGCCACGGGGGCGCCGCGCGCATGTGGCGCGCCACGACCCAGCCGAGGGCCCCCAGGCAGGCCAGGTCGAGGATCGGGTAGAGCATGTTGACCAGCGTCCCGAGCCGCCCGCCGCTCGCGCCGCTCGCCACCGGGCCGACCAGCAGATGCCAGCCGACCAGGCTCATCGCGGCGCTCACCAGGGCGGCGTCGAGCACCCCCTGCCAGGTGCGCTCCGGGCGCAGGCGGCCGTAGAGGACGAGGGCCCCGGCGAACATCGGGACGTAGAACGCGAGCCACGTGATGTCGAAGACGCTCGGCGGGGCGGGGTCGACGCCGGCGAGCAGGCCGACGCCCACCCCGAGGTCGGTCAGCGCCCAGATGGCCTCGCCGGCGGCGAACAGGCCCCAGGTCAGCCGCCCCCGGCCCGCGAGGCCGCGGGCGCAGCGGCCGCAGGCCACCGCCCCGGCGCCCTCGGCGAGCGCCTGGCCCCAGCGCCCGGCCACCTGGGCGGCGAGCGCGTCCGGGGCGAGCAGCATCGCGACCACGACCGCGGACGTGCTGAGCAGGCCCGCCAGCGCGAGCAGGCGGAAGGAGCGGGGGACCCGGGTCACGCTTGCGCGTATCGGCCGGGCGGGGTGCCTCGCTTAGCCGCGCGGGGGAACAGACGGGTCCGTGGCCCACGGGAGCCGTTCCGTGACGCAACCCGCCTTCCGCCGGCGCGGGTCGGCTGGCGGTTCCGCGGCGATCGCCGGTCAAATGTAAGAAGAATAAATTGTTCCTGGTACTCGACCTGACCTCCCGGGGGAGGGCGGCAGCCCCGCCCGGGTGGGGGTCTGACGGAACATCGCCGTGCGGCGGTCCCGCAATTCGCCGATTCTTCCGGTTCCCGCGCGCTGCTAAGACTCCGGGTCGTTCGACCGGGCGCGCGCTGGACGGCGTGACCGACGCAGTGAGCCCCCGGTGTGTCCATGAGCCATCGCGTCACCCGTGCCCGGGTGGGGTGGAAAGGATCGACCCACATGTCGAAGCGAGTCCGTTCCCGGCGCATGCGTGCCTGCCGGTACGCCGTCGCCGGGGCCGCGGTCGCGGCCCTCGCCGCGCCCGCGGCCGCGAACGCAGCGGCCAATCCCTTCACGCTGGACTACTCGAACTCCACGAACATCACCGCCTACGCGCACCCGACAGGCGCGGTGGTCGTGGGACGCAACTTCTCCAACCCGGGCGTGGTGGACCGCGTCCAGGCGGGTGGCGGAGAGGTCTACATGTACGTGAACTACGTCGAGGGCGCCAACACCGGCTACTCGGCCTCGGGCGCCGAGGCCGGCCTGTACGGCGGCTCCCAGACCAGCTCGGCGTACCTGATGACGCCGACCCGGTACAACTTCCCGAACCTGCCGATGCTCGACCTCCGGCCCGGCTCGCCCTGGGTGCTCCACGCGGTCGAGTGGACGCGGCAGTGGTTCCCGAGCACGCACGCCAAGGGCATCTTCCTCGACGTGATCGGCGACCGGCTCTGGACCGACGCCTGGGACTCGATGAGCTCCTCGGAGCGCACCGCGTGGAACGCGGGCGCCCGCGACCTCATCCACCGCCTGCGCGCGGCGCTCGGACCGAACGTGATCCTCGTCGCCAACAACATCTGGGAGAACGGGAACCCGGATCTGAACGGGATCGCGGTGGAGCACCACCCGTACTCCGAGAACGCGCGCTGGGCCGGGATGCTGCAGCGCTCGGACTGGACCAAGCCGGTCCGCAACATGGTGATCGCGAACTCGACGGGCGAGGCCCAGCAGTGGGCCGGGCGTCCCGGCGTCACCCACGTGAGCGCGCAGTCCGACTACGGCGGCCCGGAGGCGCCGGTCGTCGGCTTCACCCCGCTGCCCGGCGTGAGCGGCATCGTCTCCGGCGCGGCGCCCGCCCCGGCGGGCCCTTCGGCCGTCCCCGACTCCGCGTCGTCCGGCGGCAGGAAGATCGCGATCATCCTGCGCGGCAACCGCCTGACGAACCCGTCGTTCGAGAAGCTGCTCGACCCCTGGACCAGCTGGCGCGGCTCGCTCCGTCGCCGGTCGGCCGACACCGCTCCGCAGGGCAAGAGCGTCGCCCAGATCACCTATAGCGGGCCGGGCGCCAAGTACGCCGTCACCCGCCCGGGCACGAAGGGCGTGACGGCGGTCGCCGGCACCCGCTACCGGGCCCGCGCATGGGTGCGCGCCGGCTCGCGCAACACGGTGGGCAAGCCGGTCACGATCTACCTGCGCGAGCGCACCGCGGGCGGGCGGGTCGTCCAGGAGGTGCGCGGGCGCACGGTGAAGCTCACCAAGGGCTTCTTCCCGCTGAACGGCTCCATCGTGGCCCAGGGCAACGGCGACCGGATCGAGATCGCCCTGATCCAGGACCGCGCGCGCTCGGGCAACAGCTTCCAGTTCGACGCCGTCAGCATGGCGGCCTCGAACTAGGGGACTCGCCGCGGGGCGGGCACGGACGCCCGCCCCGGCGCCTTTCCGGCGCCCTCGACCGCCTGGCGCAGCACGGACGCCGCCTCCAGCGCGTCCTCGCGCCCCGCGCACACCGCGGCGCGCACGCCGTCGGGCGGCGTGACCGCGGCGTCGTACACGATCACCACCGACTCGTCGCCCGGCTCCAGGTAGGTTGACTCGCCGAGCGGCGTGTAGCGCGTGGCGCCGATGCCGATCACCGCCGTCGGCGGGCGCCCGGCGGCGACGAGGTAGTCGCCCACCGGCTCGAGCGGCGTGTCGTGGCCGCCCGCCTGATTGCGCAGGCGCTCCACGATCCAGTCGAGCAGCCGCGCGCCGTAGTAGGAGTAGCCGGCCAGCGGGCTGTTGACGCCGTACTCGTGCGCCGCGCCATCGCGGCGCAGGAAGCTCGCGAGCCGGAAGCCGGCCGCCGGCCCGGAGGGGCCGAGGTCGGACACCGGGAACAGGCGCGCGGCCAGGCCCTTCGAACCGGCGCCCCAGTTCTTCTTGTGGCTGATCCTGGCGGCGCCCGGCCGGCGGATGGAGCAGTCGTTGAACGCCCCGAGGGCCGCCGGCGCGATGGTGCGCGGGCGCCCGTCCGGGCCGTAGCCCACCGCACAGACCAGCCCGACCTCGGGCTCGATCTGGAGGTTCACCGGGCCGTCGGCGGAGGCCGGGCGCAGGAGCCGGTCGTTGGCGAGGGGGAACACGCCGAGGAAGTCGTCGCGGCCCGGCAGGTACCACGGGAAGATCCCCCTGGGTGCCTCGTGCGACGCGGCCGCGAGGCCGGCGAAGTCGGCCGCCTCGCCGGCCTGCTCGAGGTGGCCCGCGAAGTTCCCCGCCACCCCGAAGCCCGCGGCGTCGCGGAGGTCGTCGAGCGGCAGGTCGATCATCGCCGGGCAGCTTGGAGGGTCGTCCAGGGACGGCGGGGCGTGGCGTGCGGGGATCGGGCATCCTCCCTTCACGCGAGCGGACGAGGGAGGGCACCATGGACGACGCGCAGGTGCAGGCGCGCATCGAGGGGCTCGTCGAGGAGGAGCACCGGCTCCTGGCCACGGCCGAGGGCACGGGTCTCGGCGCCGAGGACCACGCCCGCCTGGAGCAGGTGAGGGTCGAGCTCGACCGCTACTGGGACCTCTTGCGCCAGCGCAGGGCGCGCGAGGAGTTCGGGCAGGACCCGGACCGCGTGAGCCCGCGCGACGAGGAGACCGTGGAGGACTACCTCCAGTAGCCCGGCTGGGGCCCGAGGGCGCCCCCGCGCCCCCGGGCCCGCCCGGCGGGCCACCGCACGCCGGCGGTGGCCGATCCCACACGGTGCGGGGGGATGCCAGCCTCCGCCACCGGGCACGCGGGGTCAATACGCCGCCGGGAGGGATAGCCGGGAGGGATATAGGGTGGCGCGGTGGCGCGCGAGGCGATCCGATCGTGGCTCACCGACATGGACGGCGTGCTCGTCCACGAGGAGCAGACGATCCCCGGGGCGGCCGACTTCCCGCGGCGCCTGCGCGAGACCGGGACGCCGTTCCTGGTGCTCACCGACAATTCGATCTACACGCGGCGCGACCTGGCGGCGCGGCTGCGCGCGAGCGGGCTCGACGTGCCCGAGGAGTCGATCTGGACCTCCGCCCTCGCCACGGCCCGCTTCCTGCACGACCAGCGGCCCGGCGGGACGGCGTTCACGATCGGGGAGGCCGGGCTCACGACCGCGCTGCACGAGGTGGGCTACACGCTCACCGAGCGCGCGCCGGACTACGTGGTGCTGGGCGAGACGCGGACCTACAGCTTCGAGCGCATCACCCAGGCCATCCGGCTGGTGGCCGCCGGCGCGCGGTTCATCGCCACCAACCCCGACGTCACCGGGCCGACCCCCGCCGGCCCGCTGCCGGCGACCGGCTCCGTGGCCGCGCTGATCAGCGCGGCGACCGGCGTGGCGCCGTACTTCGTCGGCAAGCCGAACCCGCTCATGATGCGCTCGGCGCTGAACCAGATCGACGCCCACTCCGAGACCACCGCGATGGTGGGCGACCGCATGGACACCGACATCGTCTCGGGCATCGAGGCGGGCCTCGAGACCGTCCTGGTGCTGACCGGCGCCACCGGACGCGCCGACATCGACCGCTTCCCCTAGCGCCCCTCGCGGGTCGTCGACTCGGTCGCCGACCTGGTGGAGTTGATCGGCTAGGTCCGGGCTAGCCGGCGGGGAGGCTCCAGAAGCCGTCGGCGCCGACGTGATCCTCCACGGCCACGCGCCCCAGCTCCTCGCGGGCGTCCTCCAGGGAGACGTCGCGCACCACCGCCACCTCCTTCGAGGCGAGCGGCGTGCCCGTCCAGCGCAGCACCTCCTCGGCCGTCTCCGGTGGCTCGGCGCGCCGCACGCCGGGCACGAGGTTGGCCATCACGACGTCGTAGGCGGCAAACGGCTGGAAGCCCGGCACCGAGATGCGCACCCCGTCGGAGAGGCGCTCGATCTCGTAGGACGGGCAGGTGTAGCGCCGGCCGCCGGACCAGTTGGCGAGGCGCTCGTCGAGCACGAGCGCCGCGGGCATCGGGCGGCGCGCGGTCGCCATGTCCTCCGCTAGGGCCTCCCCGGTCGCGGGGTCGGCGGTCCAGCGCTCCAGGTCAGCCATCTCGATGCCGGCGTCGGCGGCTGCCCCGGCGATCGTCTCCGGGGCGTCGAGCAGCTCGCCGCGGAAGTGGCGCACGCGCAGGCGGCGCAGCAGGATCCGCATCCGGTCCGGGGCGTTCAGCCGCGTCGCGACCACCGCCCGACAGGCGGGGATCGTCGCGGCCATCCGCGGGCGCACCGCGGTGTCGATCGGCATGCCGTGATCGTGGGCGATGCGGCGGAAGGCCCGCGACTGGGTCTCCGGGGTGAAGCCCTTCGCGAGGTAGTCCTCGGGCGAGCCGCTCAGGCCGACCAGGCAGACGTCCCACACCAGGCTGTCGCCGTAGAGCCAGTCGAGCCGGCGCCGGAAGGGCTCGGCGCTGTAGGCCCAGGGGCATCCGGGGTCGGTGAACTCGATGATGCGGACGGCCGGCAGGCGCCCGACGCTAGCACCGACCCCGCGCGGGGCGCCCCATCGGTCCAGACCGCGTCCCCGTAGCCGATGGGGAGGGTGAAGCGGCATCGCTGCACGGAGGACGCGGTGGAGGCACCCACCAGGTCAGATCTCATCCGGCGGGCGGCGGCCGGCGGCGCGCTCGCGCTCGCGGCGGCGGCCCTCCCCCCGCTCGCCCGCGCGCAGGCCCCCTCCGAGGCCCTCGCCCTGGCGCTGCGGCTGCAGTACCTGCAGGCCGGCCTCTACTCCAAGGCGGCCCGCGCCGAGCGCGTGTCGCCGGACCTGCTGGCCTTCGCGCGTGCGGCCGTGGCGCACGAGCGCGATCACATCGCCGCCCTGCGCTCGCTGATCGGCCCGGGCGCGGCCGACCCGCCGCGGGTCAACCTCTGGCCGGCCGCGGCCGACGACGCCGCCTTCGCCCACCGCGCCATCGCGCTGGGCGACCTGGCGGTCGCCGCGCTCAACGGGCTGGCCGGCAAGCTGGGCCCGGAGGGCGTCGCGGCGACCGCCCGCGTGGCCGCGGTCGACGCCCGCGACGCCGCCTGGGCGCGGGCGCTGGTGGGCGTGACGCCCGCGCACCGCGTGAGCGACGACGGGCGCGGCGCGGCCGAGGTGACCGCCGCGCTGCGGCGCGCGGGGCTCGGCGCGGGGCTCGGGCGATGAGCGCGGACGTCTCGCGCCGAGGCTTCCTGGCCGGCCTCGGCACCGGCGCGGCCCTCGCCGCCGGGCTCCCCGCCGGCGCGGCCGCCGCGACGGCCGACGACGCGCTGCTCAACCTGGCGCTCGCGCTGGAGCACCTGCAGGCGGCGTTCTACGCCGAGGCCGAGCGGCTCGGCGCCCTCGCCCACCGCGGCGCGCGGGCGGCCGAGGAGATCGGCGCGGTCGAGCGGGCCCACGTCGCGGCGCTCGCCGGCGCGCTGGGGACCGCCGCACAGGCCCCGCCGCTCTTCGCCTTCGGCCGCGCGACCTCCGACGACCGCCTCTTCGCCCGCACCGCCGTGGCGATCGAGGACCTCTCCGCCGCCGTGCAGCTCGCCCTGCTGCCGCGCCTCGGATCACCGGAACGGCGCGCGCTGCTCGCGTCGCTCCACACCGTGGACGCCGGCCACGCCGCCTACCTGCGCCTGACCGCCGGCGTCGCGCCGGTCGTCGCCGCCCTCGACGACCCGGTGGACCCGGCCCAGGCCGTGCGCGTGCTGCTGCGCAGCGGCCACGCGCGGCCGCGCCCCGGCGCCGCGGCCGGCGACCCGTGGGCCGCGTCCCCCGGCGAGGGGCCCGGTCTGCTGGCGGCGTTCCCGCTCGGGCGCCGCCCGGTCGTCCTCACGCCGCCCTCCCCCGCGCCCGCCGCGCCCCTCGTCGAGGCGCCCGAGGGCGGCGGCGGGATGAGCCCCTGGATCCCCTGGCTGGCGACCACGGGCGGCCTCTCGGCCCTCGTGATCGGCGCGATCGGCCTGCACGCCCGCCGCGCGGCGCGACGGGTGACGGTGGTCGGGCCCGACGAGGGGCCGGTCGTCTCCCAGCAGGCCGCCACGCCCCAGGGGGTTGCCGCCGAGGACCCCGCCGCGCAGACCGCCGCCATGCCGCGCGCCGGGGCCGGGCGGGAGAGGGAAAGGCTCTGAGGGTCGCGCTCGTGACGGCCGCGGCCGTCGCGGCCCGCCTCAGCCCGGGGCCCAGCGCCCCAGCCTGAGGGTCTGGCCGGCCGTCGCGCCGGTCCGCTGGGCGGCGCTGCCGCCGTTCACCGCCACGGCGACCATGCCGTGGCTGTCGAGGTGCACGAGCATCCCCTTCGGCGCCGCGTCGGCGAACGTGCGGCACACCGTGGCGGGATGGCGGCGGTCGGTGACCGCGGCGAAGATGCGGTCGCCCATCGTGAAGCCCGCCCGCTGGAGGTCGCCCGACCGCGCCAGGAGCTGCAGGTTGCCGAAGCGGTCCACGGCCACCACGGGGGCCGCCAGCTCGCCCGGCGCGACGTGCGGCTCGGGCAGGTCGGGCACCAGTAGCTGACCGGGGTCGAGCGGGTCGCCGAGGTCGGCCAGCCGGGCCCCGGCGGCGAGGCGCGCCGCGGCGGGCGCGAACAGGTCGCGCCCGTGGAAGGTGGCC
The DNA here is from genome assembly GCA_963770865.1 of uncultured Thermoleophilia bacterium. Classification (GTDB taxonomy): domain Bacteria; phylum Actinomycetota; class Thermoleophilia; order Miltoncostaeales; family Miltoncostaeaceae; genus Miltoncostaea. The sequence continues at coordinate 66,498 of CAVYRD010000007.1, read as the reverse complement.
GAGGCGCCCTCGGGCGGGTCGAGGGTCACGGCCGCGACGGCCCCGAGCGCCTCGGCGGCGGGTGCCAGCAGGCCGTTGTCCGGCCCCACCAGGACGCCGCCCCCGGCCAGCGCCACGGCGACGGCGCGGCGCGGCCCGCCGACGCCCGGGTCGACCACCGCGACGTGCACGGCCGAGGGCAGCAGGGGCGCCAGCCGCGCCAGGGTGAGCGCGCCGAGCCGGATGTCCCCGGCCGGGATGTCGTGGGCCAGGTCCACCCGCTCCACGCCCGGCGCGCCGGCCGCCAGGACGGCGTGCATAGCCCCCACGTACTCACTCCCCGCCCCGAAGTCCGTCAGGAGCGTGATCACGTCCGGGCGGGCGCCCCCACGTCCGCGAGCAGCGCGTCCACGAGGCCCGGGATGGTGAACTCCGTCGCCTCGGCGTGGACCTCGAGCCCCTCGGCGCGGGCGGTCTCGCTGGTGACCGGGCCGATCGAGACCACGCGGGGGCCCGAGCGCAGGGCCTCGCGGTGCTCCGGGGCGAGCAGGGAGATGAAGCTGCGCACGGTGGACGACGCGGTGAAGGTCAGGTGGTCCGCGGCCAGCGCGCGGGCGAGCGCGCCGGGGTCGGCCGGCTCGGCGACGGCCTCGTAGAGCTCGACCTCGTCGACGACGGCCCCGCGGGCGCGCAGGCCCTCGACCAGGTCCGGGCGGGCGCCGCGGGCGCGCGCGACCAGGACACGGACGCCGTCCAGCGCCCGGTCCGCCAGCGCGTCGAGGATGCCCTCGGCGACGAAGCGCTCGGGCACCAGGTCGGCGCGCACACCGTGGGCGGCGAGGCGCTCGGCGGTGGCCGGGCCGATGGCCACGACCGTCGCGGCAGCCGGCAGCGAGCGCGCATCGCGCCCGCGCTCGGCCAGGCGCTCGAAGAGCGCGTCCACCCCGTTGACGCTGGTCAGCACGATCAGGCCGTAGCCGCCGAGCCCGTCGATGGCCGCTGCGCTCTCCGGCGAGGACGCTATCGGCGCGATGCGGATGACCGGGAGCTCCACGACGTCCGCGCCGAGGCCGCGCAGGCGCTCGGAGAGGTCGCTGGCCTGGGCGCGGGCGCGCGTGACGACGACCGTGCGGCCGGTGAGCGGGCGGCGCTCGAGCCAGCCGATCGTCTCGGCGAGCCCGGCGACCGGCCCCACCACGACCACGGCGGGCGATCCGAGGCCCTCCTCCTCGACCCGGACGGCCACCGAGGAGAGCGTCGCCACCAGGCGGCGCTGGCGCGCGGTGGTGCCCCACTGGACCACGCCGACCGGCTGGTCCGGCGGCCGCCCGCCGGCCATCAGCGCGTCGGCGATCCGGCCGAGGCGGCCCATGCCCATCAGGATCACCAGCGTCCCGGGGACGCGGGCGAGCGCGCCCCAGTCCGTCTGCTCGGACGGCTTGGTCGGGTCCTCGTGGCCGGTCACCACGGTGAACGAGGTGGCGACGCCGCGATGCGTCACCGGGATCCCGGCGTAAGCGGGCGCGGCGATCGCGCTGGTGATGCCGGGGACGACGGCGTACGGGACGCCGGCCGCCGCGAGGGCCTCCGCCTCCTCGCCGCCGCGGCCGAAGACGAACGGGTCGCCGCCCTTCAGTCGCACGACCCGGCGCCCGCGCAGGCCGTGCTCGACCAGGGCGGCGTTGATCTCCTCCTGGGTCATCGCCTGGCGGCCGGGTGCCTTGCCGGCGTTCAGCAGCTCGGCGTCCGGGCGGCAGAGGGGCAGCAGGCGCTCGGTGCCCAGGCGGTCGTGGACCACCACGTCGGCGCGCTCCAGGGCCTCTCGCCCGGCCACCGTCAGCAGCCCGGGGTCGCCCGGGCCCGCGCCGACAAGGTGGACGAAGCCGCTCACGCCCGCACGGCCGCGAGGGCCGCGGCCGCCTCGCGCCCGAGGGCCTCCGGCGCGTCGGAGGGTCCCTCGCGCACCACGCGCTCGCCCCGGGCGCCGTCCTCCGAGCCGGCGAAGGCGATCAACCGCAGCCCGTCGCCGCGCGGCGTGCAGTAGGCGCCGACCGGCTGCAGGCACCCGCCGCCGAGGGCCGCCAGCAGCGCGCGCTCGGCGCGCAGGCACGCGTGCGCAGCGCCGTCGTCGAGGGCGGCCACGGCGGCGGCCGTCTCGAGGTCGGCGTCGCGGCCCTGGAGGGCCAGCAGGCCCTGCCCGGGCGCGGGCGTCGAGATCTCGACCGGCAGCGGCACGGCGCCGTCCGGCGCGAGCCCCAGGCGGGCGAGCCCGGCGGCGGCCAGGATCAGCGCGTCGGCGTCGCCGCGGGCGAGCTTCTCCAGCCGGGTGCCCACGTTGCCGCGGATCGGCACGATCGTCAGGTCGGGCCGCGCGGCCAGCACCTGCGCGGCGCGGCGGGGGCTGCCGGTGGCCACGCGGGCGCCCGCGGGCAGGGCGTCGAGCCCGCCGGGAGGGCCGACGACCACGTCGCGCGCGTCCTCGCGCGTGGGGACGGCCAGCAGGGCGAGCCCGGCGGGCAGCTCGCCGGGGAGGTCCTTGGCCGAGTGGACCGCGAGGTGGGCGCGGCCGTCGAGCAGCGCCTCCTCGAGCTCCTTCACGAACAGGCCCTTGTCGGGCGCGGCCCCGGTGCCGGCGGCGCTCCAGCGGTCGCCGGTCGTCGTGAGCGGCAGCAGCTCGACCTCATGGCCCGCCGCCGCGAGGGCGGCCGACACGAGCTCGGTCTGGGCCAGCGCCAGGGGCGAGCGCCGGGTTGCGAGGATCAGGCGGACGGCGCGCCCGATCAGCCGGCGGAGGCTTCCAGGCCGAAGAGGTGGCGGAGGCTCTCCAGGTGCCGCAGCGCCTCCCCGTCCCCCTCCTCGGCGGCGGCGCGCACGCGCACCGTGGGCTCGTGGAGGAGCTTGTTGACGATGCCCTTGGTCAGGGCCTCGACCCGCGCGCGGTCGGCCTCGGAGAGCCCGTCCCACTGACCGTCGAGGCGGGCGAGCTCGCCCTGGCGGATCGACTCGGCGCGCTCGCGCAGCGAGGTGATCGCGGGCGCCGCCTTCAGGCCGCGCCGCCACGCCGAGAAGCCCTGCACGGCCCCGATCACGAAGCCCTCACCGCGCTCGGCCTCGCGGCGGCGGCCGTTCAGGTTGGCCTCGACCACGCGCTCCAGGTCGTCGATGTCGAAGAGGGCGACGCCGGGGATCCCCGCGACCGCGGCGTCGACGTCGCGCGGCACCGAGATGTCGACGATCACCATCTTGCGGTCCGGGCGGCCGGCCATCACCGGCCCGATCACGTCCGGCAGCAGCACCGGGTGGGGCGCGTCGGTGGACGAGATCACGATGTCCGCGCGCTCCAGCTCGGACGCCAGCTCGTCGAAGCCGACGCCGCGGCCGCCGAAGCGGGCGGCCAGCTCGCGGGCGGTGCCGACGGTGCGGTTTACGACGGCGACCTCGTGGACGCCGTGCGCCACCAGGGCGTGCGCGGTGGCCTCGGCCATGCGGCCGGCGCCGATCACCAGGACGCGGCGCCCCGGCAGGTCGGACAGGACGTCCTCCGCGAGGTCGAGCGCCACGGCCGGCACCGACGACGAGCCCGAGCCGATGTGGGTCTGGGTGCGCACGCTCTTGCCCACCTCGAGCGCCTGGCGGAAGAGCTGGTTGAGGATCGGCCCGGTCGCGCTCTCCTCGGCGCCGAGCTCCCAGGCCGCGCGCACCTGCCCCTGGATCTCGCTCTCGCCGACCACCATCGAGTCGAGGCTCGAGGCGACCCGGAAGAGCTGGGCGGCCGCCCGCTCGTCGCGCAACACGTAGCGGGCGCAGGAGAGCTCGTCGGCCGAGATGCGGCTGTGGGCGACCAGCGCCTCGGACACCGCGTCCTCGGCGGCCAGCGGGTCGGCCACGGTGGCGTAGACCTCGGTCCGGTTGCACGTGAAGAGCGCGACGGCCTCCGACACGGTCCCGCCGGCCAGGAGCTCGCGCAGCAGCGCCCGCGCCTCCTTCTCCGAGAGCGAGGCCTTCTCGCGCTGCTCGACCGGCGCGGTCTTGTGGGAGAGGCCGAGGACGATCAGGTTCACGCGCGCACCCCGAGATCCAGCACCTGCCGGGCCAGCTCCATGGCCGCGTCGTGGTCGCCCTCGGACAGGAGGCGGACGACGTCCGTCTCCATCAGCACCTCGACCGCGTCACGCCGGCTCGGCATGTCGCGGTAGCGGTCCTTCAGCTCGTCGCGCAGCTCGCGCATCAGCGAGACCAGGTGCTCCCACTCGGGCCCGTAGGCCTCGTCCAGCTCGCGGCGGATGTGCTTGGCGACCACCGGGCTGGCGCCGCCGGTGGAGATCGCGAGGGCCAGCTCGCCGCGCCGCACGATGGACGGCACGATGAAGTTGCACAGCGGGGGCACATCGACGACGTTGCAGACCATGTTCCGAGCCTCGGCGTCCTGCCAGACCATCCGGTTGATCGGATCCAGGTTGGTCGCGGCGATGACCAGGAAGCACCCCTCCAGGTCCTCAGGACGGTAGGTGCGCTCGCGATGATCGGCGATCCGGCCGTCGGACACCATCCGGGCCAACTCGGACGTGATCTGCGGACTTACCAGCCGCACCACGGCGCCGTGGTCGAGCAGCTTCTCGACCTTCTCGGTGGCGATCGGCCCGCCCCCGACCACGAGGCATCGGCGCCCCTCGAGGTCCACGAACATGGGGTAGAAGACCTTGCCGGGCCCGGCCGGCCGGCTCGGCGCCACGCGGTTCCCGCTCATGCGCGGGGCGCGGGGGGCGGCGCGTCGACCGGGTCGCTCTGGGGCAGGGAGACGGGGTCGCCGGCGCCCTCGCCGCGCTCCACGAGCAGGGCGAGCAGCTCGGCCTCGCGCGCCATGCGCGCCGACTTCAGGCCGATCACGACCACGTACATGAGGAGGGCGAAGAGGACGACCCCGTAGGCCGCCACCACGTACTGGGCGCCGGTGCTCACGCGCCCTCCAGGCGCAGCTTGATGCGGCGCATCGCGGCGTCGGCGCGCCGCTGGATCAGCTCGAGCTGGAGCACCGTCAGGAACACGCCGGCGGTCGCGGCGAGGCTCACCAGGAACCAGATGAGCATGCCACCGCTCATGTTGGCGCCGCCGGTGGTGAAGACCACCGGGTGCACGAACGAGCGCGCCACGCGCACCGAGTAGAAGGACAGCGGCACGGAGGCGAAGGCGGCGACCGAGTAGATGGCCGAGTAGCGCATCCGCAGCTCGCCCTCGACCGAGGAGCGCAGCACGAAGTAGGCCGCGTAGAGCAGCAGCACGATCATGAACGTCACCAGGCGCGGGTCGGTCCAGACCCACCAGGTGCCCCACGAGGCCTTGGCCCAGATGGAGCCGGTGATGACGACGAGGACGGCGAAGGCCAGCCCGATCCCGATCGAGACGCTCGAGACCTCGTCCATCCGCGGGTCGCGGGTGCGCAGGTAGCGGATGCCGTAGACCGCGCCGACGGCGAACGCCAGGAGGCCCACCACGGCGATGGACACGTGGAAGTAGAAGATCTTCTGGATGATCCCCTGGTCCGCGTCCTCGGGGGCCACGAAGAACACGCCCCACGCGGCGAGGGCGGTCAGCGCCGCCGTGAGCGCCCCGGTGACCTGAAGGCGCCGGGCCGGACGCGCGTCAGTCATCGAAGACGTGCTCGTACGTCGCGTAGGCCACAAGCCCGAAGATTACCGCATAAACCCCCAGGAACAGGCAGTAACCCCGGTACTCCCCCAGGTCGTTCGTCCCGCCTGAGACGGCCTGCGTGGCCCCGGACGCGGCGATCACGACCGGCAGCAGGGACGGCAGGAACAGCACGGGGAGCAGCAGTTCGCGGGCCCGGGCGAAGAGCGCCAGGCACGCCAGGAGCGACCCGAGAATCGAGATCCCGACGTTCGCCAGGAGGCAGACGACCCCGATCAGCAGAAGGTCGCCGAGCACCTGGCCGCGGACGAAGAAGATCGTGACGAGGGGGACCGCGACCACCTCGACCACCAGCAGGTAGGCGAAGATCGACGCCGCGCGGGCAACCAGCAGCAGGTCGCGCGGCACCGGCGCCGAGAGCAGGCCGTCGAGCACCCGCTGCTCGCGCTCGGGCACCCAGGAGCGGCCCACCCCGAGCACGGCCGTGAGCGCCAGCGTGGCCCAGAGGATGCCGCCGGAGACCGCCGACAGGTCCTGGCCGCGGCCCCCGAACGCGAACTGGAAGATCAGCATCGCGACCACGGCGAACAGGACCATCGCCGCGATGGTGTCGCGGGTGCGCAGCTCCAGGCGCAGGTCCTTGAGCAGCAGCGCGCGGAACTGGCGCCACCACGACGGCCGCCCGCGGCTCACGCCACCAGCTCCTCGTAGCGCGCGCGGAAGGCGGCGCCGTCGGCGTCACGGGTCGGCTCCTGCAGCACCACGCGGCCGGCGCGCATCACCAGCACCCGGCCGGCCAGGGCCACGCCGCGCTCGACCTCGTGGGTGACCATCACCGCGCCGCGCTCCGGGCCGAGGTCGGCGAGCACGCGGTCGAGCAGCCGGGCGCCGGCGGCGTCGAGCCCGGAGTAGGGCTCGTCGAACAGCAGAAGCGTGGGGTCGTGAAGCAGCGCCCGGGCCAGGCCGAGGCGCTGGGCCATGCCGCGGCTGAAGGTCCGCACCGGGTCGAAGGAGCGGGCCCGCAGGCCGACGTGGTCGAGCCCGGCGTCGATGCGCTCGCGCGCGTCGGGGAGCCCGTGCAGGTCGGCGTAGAGCTCCAGGTTCTGACGGGGCGTGAGGTCGAGGTAGACCAGCGGGTCGTGGCCGAGGTAGCCGATCCGCGCCCGCGCGGCGGTCGCCTCGCGGGGCAGCGCGCTGCCGCAGACCTCGAGGGTGCCGGCCTCCGGGCGCAGGAGGGTCGCCACCATCCTCAGCAGCGTGCTCTTGCCCGCCCCGTTGGGCCCCAGAACCGCCAGGCACTCCCCCGGGCCGAGCGCGATGTCCACCCGGTCGACCGCGCGCCGGTCGCCGAAGCGCTTCACCAGGCCCACGCCGTGGACCAGCGAGGGCGTGGCTACAGCGTCACCTCGGCCACCGTGAACACCAGGAAGACGACGGCCAGCAGCCCGTTGGACTGCGCGAAGGCGGCCTGCACGCGGCTCGTGTCGCCGGGCCGCACGATCGCGTTCTCGTACAGCAGCACGGCCGCGCAGACCGCCACGCCCACGAAGTAGACGGCACCCGTCCCCGCCGCGACCCCGGCGCCGAAGAGGAGCGCGATGGCGGCGACGTGGAGGGCCCGCGTGACCCACAGGGCGCGGGCCTCGCCGAAGCGCGCCGGGATCGAGTGGATGTCGTGCTCGCGGTCGAAGTCGATGTCCAGCAGCGCGTAGATGACGTCGAATCCCGCGATCCAGACCGCCACGCCGAGGCCGAGCATCACCGGCGCCGGCCCCAGGTCGCCCGTGACCGCCAGCCAGGCGCCCATCGGGGCGAGGCCGATCGTCAGCCCCAGCGCCAGGTGGCAGGCCCAGGTCACGCGCTTGGCGAGGGGGTAGAGCACGAAGGCGACGACCGGCACCGGCCAGAGCACCCACGTCTCCTCGGGCAGCTGCGAGACGGCGATGAGCAGCACCGCGAGGCTGACCGCGCAGAAGCCGACCACCTGGGCGACGTTGAGCCGGCCCGAGGGCAGCTCGCGCGAGGCCGTGCGCGGGTTGGCGGCGTCGATGTCGGCGTCGATCAGGCGGTTGAGCGCCATCGCGAGGCTGCGCGCGCCGACCATCGCCAGGAGGATCCAGCCCAGCGTCGCGGCAGGCGGGAACTCCATCCGGGCCAGGAGCGCCGCGGACAGGGCGAAGGGAAGCGCGAAGATCGTGTGCGAGAAGCGCACGAGGCCGAGCAGGGCGGGCACGAGCCCGAGCCCCGCCGCCTGCGGCGCGGCCCCGGAGGAGGTGGTCACGGCTCCGATGTTACCGGCGCGTCGCCGGGGCTCAGCGACCGGGCGCGGGGGCCGCGCCGTAGAACGCCGGGCGCCCCGTGGCGAGGCCCCAGAACTGGTCGCCGTGGTCGAAGTGCCACCACTCCTCGTGGTAGGCGGTGAAGCCCTCGGCGTGCATGCTCCAGAACAGCAGGCGTCGCAGGTCGCGCGCCTCGCCGGGCACGTCCTCCAGCGCGCGGGAGCCGGCCTCCTCCACGAAGGCGTCGAAGTCGGTGCCGAGATCCAGCGGCCGGCCGTCGCCGTCGCCGAGCGTGAGGTCGACCGCCCCGCCGGTGAGGTGGGGCGGCGGCGAGTGCATCGACCGCGAGGGCGGCGTGACGTAGCGGGCCGCGGCGTCCTCGAGCGCGTCGGCCGGCCAGTCGGAGTGCACCATCGCGAGCTCGTCGAGGTAGGCGTGGTAGAGGGCGGCCTGGGTCTCGATCGGCCGGTAGCCGTCCCACACGACGAGCGTGCGGCCGTCTGGCAGGCGCGCCGCGACGGCGGCCAGGCGCGCGGCGACGCCCTCGCGCACCCATCCCTCCGTGAGCGCGCCCGGCAGGCCCATGGCGTGGTAGCGGGGGTCGTCCACGACGCGCGGGCCGATGTCGGCCACGCGCACCAGCGGCTCGTCGACCGGCTCGATCTCGACGTCCCGCCAGCCGTGCGTCGACACCAGCAGGGGGATGGCGCGCAGGTGGTGGCTCACCGGGCGGGCCAGTCGCGCGCGTCGATCCGGGGACCCGGGTCCTCACCGGCCGCGATCGCGAGGAACGCGGCGGCCACGCTCGAGGGATGCGGGACCGTGGCCGGGTCCTCCTCCGGGTAGGCCGCCGCGCGCATCTGCGTGCGCAGGCCGCCCGGGTTGACCGCGACGAAGCGGATGCCGGTGTCCGCCAGCTCCTCGCGGAGCATCGCGCTGACGCCCTCGACGGCGAGCTTGGACACCCCGTACGCACCCCATCCCGCCCGCCCGGCCGCGCCGGACGTGACCGTGATGACGGCCCCTCCCTGGGAGATCGCCGGGATGAGCGCCTGCGTGAACGCGAAGGTCCCGCTCAGGTTGACCTGGACGACCTCGTCCCAGACGTCGAGGGGGTGGTCCGCCAGGCCGACCCGCCGGCCGAGCAGGCTCGCGTTGTTGACGAGCACGTCGATCCGGCCGAGGACCGCGACCGCCTGGGCCGCGGCCTCGGCGATGCTCCCGCGGTCCCGCAGGTCGAGGGCGACGGCCTGGGCCTCGGCCCCGCGCTCCCGCAGCCGGGACACGGTGCCCTCGGCGCGGCGGGCGGTGGTCGCGGTGACGACCAGCCGCGCGCCCTCGGCCGCGAAGGCCTCGGCCAGCGCCCGGCCCAGGCCCCGGGACGCGCCCGTCACGACCACCCGCGCTCCGGCGAGACGCCCCTCAGCCACGGAGGAGCCCGCGGCGGTCTACTTGATCTGCTCCCGGGACGGGATCGGGACCTCGGGGGTCGTCGTCGCGGGGAAGACCACGCTCGGGGACGAAGTCCCGGCCACCGACGCGACGTACGCGGCGACGTTGACGGCGTCCTGTCCCGTGACCAGGTCGCGCGGCATGGGCTTCTGGGCCTCGCGGATCCACCGCTCGATGGTGCCCTGGAACTGCGAGTCCTCGATGCCGACCTGGCGGGACGCGCGCCAGGAGTCGTCCATGTTCGGGCCGATCAGCCCCTTCGTGCCGGCGTCGGCCAGCGTGTGGCAGCTCCCGCACATGGCGGTGAACTTCTCCTTGCCCGCGGCCAGGTCGGCCGGCTCCCCGCTGCCGCCGCCGCAGGCCGCGAGGCCGACCGAGGCGATGCCCACCGCGATCACCGCGGCGAGCCGGGTTGCGTGACGACGACCTGCAGCTGTCATAGGAGGTACACCAGGCAGTAGAGGATGACCCAGACGACGTCGACGAAGTGCCAGTAGATGCTGGCGCCCTGCAGCGGGGTGAACCATCGAGGCGTGAAGTCGTGCGCCTTGGTGACGCGCACGTACATGAGGAACAGCAGCGTCAGGCCCACGAAGACGTGGAGCCCGTGGAGGCCGGTCAGCGCGTAGAAGGTCGAGCCGAAGGCCGTGCTCTGCGGGGTGAAGCCGAGGTGGACGTACTCGTTGATCTGGACGATCAGGAACGTCGCGCCCAGCAGCATCGTCACCAGCAGGCCGCGCTCCAGCGCCTTGCGGTCGCCGTAGTGCTTGAAGCGGTGCTCGCCCCAGTGGATGGTGAAGCTCGAGAAGACGAGGATCGCGGTGTTGACGCCCGTGATGACCTTCGGCAGCTCGAACGGCTCGCCCGCCTGGTTCAGCAGCGGCCACTGGTCGGCCACGTTGAACCGGACGAAGAAGTAGATGGTGAAGAACGACCCGAAGAGCATCACCTCCGAGCCGATGAAGAACATCATCGCCAGCATGCCCATGCTGATCTGGCTCCCGCGCGAGGGCGGGGGCGTCGCCTGGGCGGGCGCGCCGCTCAGTGTCGGGTCGACCGTGGCCATGACTAGCTCCCGGACGGGGAGGCCGGGGCCTCCGCATCGACGACGATGCGCTCGACCGGCACCGAGCCGGCGGCCGCGCGGACGGACTGGAGGACGTCCTCGGACTCGAGGCGGCCCCCGCGGGCGGCGATGACGAGGATCTCGTCGGCGTGGTGGTCGGAGACCGCCACGCGGGCGGCCTGCGCCGCGTCGCCGTCGAGGACCTCGCCGCGCGCCTGGACGCCGACGGCCTGGAGGCCGTCGATGGCGGCGCGGACGCGGCCGAAGGACGCGGTGCGCGCCTCCTCGGCCTCGTCGGTCCAGCCGGGGCCCTCGAGGTGCATCGGCAGCAGCAGGGCGACGCCGATCGGGCGGACGTCTGCGCGCTCGCGGAGAGCGGTGACCATCTCCGCGGCCCCGAGGCCGGAGTCGGCCACGACCGCGACCTGCGCGACGCCGGGCATCGCGAGCGGCTGACGGGCCTCGTCGGGCCGGACCACGACGCGGGTGATGCCCAGGCCGGTGACCTTGCGGAGGCGGTCGACCATGTCGTCGGCCATCCACCCGGACTGGCCGGTCGGGAACGTCGCGAGCATGACCTCGTGGACGTCCTCCTCGGCCATGACGGCCTTGGCGGCGGCGAACGGGTCGCCGTCCACGACGGTGCCGCTGGCGTCGATGCCCGCCTCGGCGAGGACCGACAGCGCCACCTGCAGGCGGCGCTCGGCGGCCCGGCGGTCGCCGGACTCGTTGGCCACGGCGAAGGTGAAGCGCCACAGGCCCTCGTGGGCGCGGCGGCGGACCTCGTCGATGAGGGCGCTCGACGCGACGGTCTGGTTGGCGATCACCACGATCGTGCGCTTCTCGGTCTCGGTGAGCTCGCCGCCGATCTCCTCCGGGGCGAACACGACCGCGTGCCGCGCGCCGGGGATGCCGTACTGGTACGGGCCGCCGACGACCTGCGGGGTGGCCTCGAAGTTGAACGTCGACGGCGGGGACGAGACGAGCCACTCCAGCGTGCGGCCGCGCCAGGGGTTCCAGGGCGCCTTGGGGCCGCTCCGCCACGAGGTGATCATGTTGTAGAAGAAGATCAGGAAGCCGGCGGTCATCACGAGCGACGCCACCCCGATGAACTGGTTCAGCCCCTCGAAGCGGGCGTCGTAGGTCGAGACGCGGCGGGGCATGCCCTGCAGGCCCAGCCAGTGCATCGGCATGAACGTGGCGTTGAAGCCGATGAAGATGACCCAGAAGCTGATGACGCCGAGCGTCTCGTTGTACATCTTCCCGGTCATCTTCGGGAACCAGTAGTGGACCCCGGCGAAGATCGTGAAGACGCTGCCGCCGACGAAGACGTAGTGGATGTGCGCCACCACGAAGTAGGTGTCCGTCACCTGGATGTCGACCGGGATGACGGCGAGCATGACGCCCGAGAGGCCGCCGATCACGAACGTCGCGATGAAGCCCATCGCGAAGAGCATCGGGGTCTTCAGATGGATCTTCGCGTGCCACATCGTGCCGAGCCAGGAGAAGATCTTCACGCCGGTCGGGATCGCGATGATGATCGTGGTGATCATCATCGGCACGCGCAGCCAGGCCGCCATGCCGCTGACGAACATGTGGTGGGCCCAGACGCCGAAGCCGAGCACGGCGATCGCCACCGTCGAGAAGGCGATGGCCCGGTAGCCGAAGATCGGCTTGCGCGAGAAGGTCGCCACGACCTCGCTGATGATCCCGAAGCCGGGCAGCATCATGATGTAGACGGCCGGATGCGAGTAGAACCAGAAGATGTGCTGGTAGGCGATGACGTCGCCGCCGCCCGACGGGTCGAAGAACCAGGTGCCCATCACGCGGTCGAACAGCGTCAGGAACTGGGAGCCGGCGATGAAGGGCGTGCCGAAGACCACCAGGGCCGAGGTGGTGGCGTTGGCCCAGACGAGGAGCGGCATGCGCCAGACGGTCATGCCCGGCGCGCGCATCGTGAAGATCGTGACCAGGAAGTTGACCGCTGTGGCGATCGAGCTGGCGCCGACGACCTGGACGCCGACCTCGAAGAGGGTCGAGCCGGTGCCGCCCTGCGCGGCGAGGGGGACGTAGGCCGTCCAGCCGGCGGAGAAGGCGCCGAACAGCGGGCTGATGACCATCATCAGGCCGCCGGGGATGAGCATCCAGAGGGACAGGGCGTTGAGGCGCGGGAACGCCATGTCCCTGGCGCCGATCATGATCGGCAGGACGTAGTTCGCCAGCCCAGCGAAGGCCGGAATGAGGAACAGGAAGATCATGACCGTGGCGTGGACGCTGAAGAGCCCGTTGTAGGTCTCGCCATCGCCGATCGTCTGGCCCGGGGTCGCGAGCTCGGTGCGGACCAGCTCGGCGAAGATCCCCGACGCCACGAAGAAGCTGAAGACGATGACCATGTACTGGACACCGATCACCTTGTGGTCGGTGTTGACCCTGAAGTAGTCCCTCCAGCTGTGGGCCCCGTGCTGCGAGTGGTCCTCGAGGTCCACGTGGCGGCCCGTCATCCAGCGCCACCAGTAGTCGAAGCAGCCGATGCCGATCAGGAAGCCGATCGTCGTGAAGCTGGCGGCGGCCGTGACGTAGACCTGCGGCTCCCAGATCGGCGTGTTGCCGAAGATGTGGCGCGCCACCCACACGAGGGCGAACGCGAAGAGGAAGCCGCCGACGGTCCAGATGGCCGCGCGCTTCCACCAGTAGGAGACCGGACGCGGGTCCAGGTGGTGCGCGTGACCGGACGGGGAGGAGTGCGTGGGTGCGTGGGTGGCCATGGTCGTCCTCGTCTACCGGGTCACGGGGTGGTCGTGGTCGGAGCCGTCGTCGTCGCCGGCGCCGGCGTGGCGGGGGCGGCCGCGGCGGCGACCTCGGACTTCGCCTTGGCCAGCCACGCCTCGTAGTCGGCCGGCTCCATCACGATGACCCGGGCGCGCATGACGGCGTGGCCCACGCCGCAGAGCTCGGCGCAGATGACCTGGTAGGTGCCGACCCGCGACGGGTTGAAGACGAGGTCCGTGGTGATGCCCGGGACGACGTCCTTCTTCACCCGGAACTCCGCCACGTAGAAGTCGTGGATGACGTCCTTGGAGCGCATCTTCAGCTCGACCTGGCGCCCGACCGGCACGCGCAGGTCGCCGGTGCCGACGTTCCCGTCGGGGTAGGCGAACTCCCAGGCGAACTGCTGGGCGGTCACGTTGACCACGAGGCGATCCTGCGCGAGGGCCTCGTTGTCGGAGAGGACGAGGTACGCCCAGACGGCCATGACGATCAGCAGGATCGCCGGGACGACGGTCCAGACGACCTCGAGGGCGGTGTTGCCGTGGACCGGCGGGCCGTCGCTCTCGTCGCCCGGCGCGGCGCGGAACTTCCACGCCGAGTAGACGAGGACGGTGGCCACGAGGGTGAAGATCACGACCGACGCCCAGACGACGAACCACATGAGGTTGTCGACCCGGGGCGCCTGGTCGGCGGCCTGCACGGGGATCCAGTCGATGGCGAGCGCGACTGCGCTCGTGATGCCGCCGATGACCGCGGCGATCACGATGAGGGGGATGAGGTGGGGGCTCTTCAGCACGGCGGGGACACTATCAGGGGGTTCCCGCAGCCCGCTGGGGATTTCCCCCGTGTCATGCGTCCCGGCGCGGCGGACGTTTGCCCCCCGGTTGGCCCCGGAGAAGGTCCGTCAGGAGGCGAGCGCCGGGCGGCCCACCACGCGCACCGCGCCGGCGGCGCAGACGGCGAACAGGGCGGCGCCCAGCAGGAGCGGCACCGCGATGCCCGCGTGCTGGAAGAGCGCCGTCGCCACGAGCGGCCCGGCGATGCGCGCCGCGCTGCCGACAGAGGCGCTGAGCCCCAGCACCATCCCCTGCTCGTGCCCGCCGACGGCGAGCGAGATGAGCGCCGTGGTGGTCGAGAAGACGAGCCCTGACGCGATGGCGAGCAGGGCGAGGGCCGGCAGCAGCAGCACCAGGTGGTAGGACGCCGCCATCAGGGCGAGGCCGGCGGCGGTGCCGACCAGCCCGGCGATCATCACCCGGCTCTCCCCCCACCGCTCGACCACCCGCCCCACCAGGTAGCCCTGGGAGAAGACGGCCATCACCCCGATGAAGGTGAACAGCAGCCCCATCTGCACCGGGTCGTAGGAGAAGCGGCGCTCGCCGAAGAGGGCGAAGGTCGCCTCCATCCCGACGAAGGCGAAGGTGGCGACGAACGAGAGCCACACGAGCGGCGCGAGCTCGCGGCTCGAGAGCGCGCGGCGGACGACGGTCAGCCGGGGCACCGGCGCCGCGGTCACGTGGTCCGGGCGGCGCGACTCGGGCAGCCGCCTGGCGGCGATCAGCAGGTTGGCCGCGGCCAGCCCGGACGCGACGAGGAAGGGCAGGCGCTGGTCGATGGCGGAGAAGACCGCCCCGATCGCCGGCCCCAGCACGAAGCCGAGGCCGAAGGCCGCGCCGATCAGGCCCATGCCGCGGGCGCGGTCCTTGGGCGAGGTGATGTCGGCCACGTAGGCCTGGGCCGCGGCGTACGACGCGCCGGCGATGCCCTGCAGCACGCGCGCGATCAGCAGCACGATCAGCGTCCCGGCCAGCCCGATCACCAGGGCCGCGACCGCGCTGCCGGCGAGCGAGATCAGGATCACCGGCCGCCGCCCGTGGCGGTCCGACAGGCGCCCCCAGACCGGGGCGAAGACCAGCTGGGCCACGGCGTACGAGGCGGTGAGGATGCCGATCTGCACCGGCGAGGCCCCGACCTGCTCGGCCCAGAGGGGCAGGATCGGGAGCACCAGCCCGAAGCCGATCAGGTCGATCACGACCGTCGTGAAGACGATCCCGAGCGGCGTCAGCAGGAACGACGCCGCGCCACCTGCCCGGCGCGCCATCAGAAGGCGTCGACGGCCAGGGCGACGAAGATCAGCGCGAGATAGAGGAGGGAGTAGTGGAAGGTGGCGCGCGCCCAGCCGATGGCCGGGTCGCGGTAGAGGCGCCACGCCAGGTAGAGGAAGACCGCGCCGAGCACGAGGGCGCTCACCAGGTAGAGCATCCCGGCCGCGCCGGAGGCGACCGGCAGGATGGTGACCGCGATCATCACCAGGGTCCACAGCAGGATCTGCCGCTTGGTCTCGGCCACGCCGGCGACGACGGGGAGCATCGGGACGCCGGCGGCCGCGTAGTCGCGCTTCAGCATCAAGGCCAGGGCCCAGAAGTGCGGCGGGGTCCAGTAGAAGACGATCGCGAACATGATCCAGGCGGTCAGCGACAGCTCGCCGGTCACGGCGGCCCAGCCCACCAGCGGCGGGACGGCGCCGGCGGAGCCGCCGATCACGATGTTGTGGATCGACGTCCGCTTCAGCCACAGCGTGTAGACGCCCACGTAGAGGGCGAGCCCCAGCAGGGCGAGCACGGCGGCGAGCCAGTTGGACGAGAGCCCGATGACCAGGGCGCTCAGCGCGCCGAGCACGACGCCGAAGGCCAGGGCCCGCCCGGGCGTGACCCGCCCCGCGACGACCGGGCGGTCGTCGGTGCGGTGCATCCGCTCGTCGATGTCACGGTCGATGTACTGGTTGATCGCGTTGGCGCCGCCGGCCGCCAGGTAGCCGCCGACCATGGTCCACACGAACAGCCAGCCGCCGGGGTTGCCGCGCGCGGCCACGAACATCGCCGCGCCCGTGGTGAACAGCAGCAGCGAGATGATGCGCGGCTTGGTGAGCCGGACGTAGTCGGCGACGACCCCGAACGGGCCCGCGGCGACGCCGGCGGGGAGGGCGCGCGTGGTCATGCGGTCGCCGCGAAGCCGATGAGGACCAGCAGGAAGGCGATCGGCACCACGGCCCAGAGCGCGTCGAGCGCCCGCCGCGGGGGCTCGTGCTCGCCCTCGGGCGACGGCGGGGCCGGGCGCAGCAGCACCAGGGCCGCGGGCACGGCGAGGAGCGCCGCGAGTATCAGGGCCACCATGCGCATGCCTATATCGCCCCCCCGGACACCGGCGACGAGCATAGCCCAGGCCGTGCATATTCCCGATATGACGACCGTCCCGGGCGCGCCGTGCCCTTGAGCGTTCCGAGAGGAAGGACCGGGCATGACGACGACGCGTGACGCGGTGGTGCTGGGGGCCGGGCCGGCCGGGCTCGCCGCCGCGCTGGCGCTGGCGCGCGCCGGCGCGACGGTCACCCTGGTCGACGTCGCCGCCGAGCCGGGCGGCCTGTGCGTCACGCGCCGCCGCGACGGCTTCGCCTACGACATCGGCGGCCACATCCCGTTCGTCCGCGACGAGGCGCGCCGCAGGCTGGCTCGAGGAACTGGTCGGCGACGACCTGCGCTGGGTCCCCCGCCCGGTGGCCTGCGTCCGCGAGGGGAGGGTGGTGCGCGGCCGCTACCTCGACCAGCGCCCGCCCCTGCCCGGGGCGCCCTCGGACGGCGGCCCGACGGCCGCCGACGAGCTCGCCTCGCGCTTCGGCCCCGCCTTCGTGGACGCCGTGATGCGTCCCTACCTGGAGAAGGTGGACGGGGTGCCGCTCGAGCGCATCCCCGGCGATCGCGCGCGGCGGCTGATGGACGGCCAGGCCGCGCCCGAGGGCTTCCACTTCCCCGTCGGCGGCATCGGCCGGCTGATGGACGCGATGGCCGCCGCGGCGCGCGGCGCGGCGGCCGACGTGCGCATGGGCACCGCGGTCGAGGGGATCGCGGCGCCGGGCGGGCGGCTGCGGGAGGTGCGACTCGCCGGCGGCGACACAGTGGTCGCGGGCGACGCGGTCGTGGCGATGCCCGCCGGCGCGGCGGCCCGGATGCTCGACCCCGCGGCGCCGGGCGCGACCGCCCGGGCCGTGCGGATGCGGGCGGTCTGCATCGTCTACCTCGCCCTCGACCGCGAGCGGCTCACCGAGGAGACCTGGATCCAGGTGGACGACCCGCGCGTGCCGTTCGCCCGCGCCTTCGAGCCGGTCAACTGGAGCCCCGGCATGGCGCCGCCGGGGCGCACCGTGCTCGGGCTGGAGTGCTACTGCCGGGCCGAGGGCGCCGATCCGGTGTGGTCGCTCTCCGACGCGGAGCTGGCGGAGGCGTGCGCGGGGGCGCTCGCCGACCCCCTCGGGCTGCTCGACGATCCCGGCGCGGCGCGCCTGGTGGAGGTGCTGCGCCTGCCGCGCGCGTACCCCGAGGCGGACATCGGCCAGATGCCGGACGTCCGCGCGCCGGCGCTCTGGCTCGAGGGCCTCGAGGGGCTGCACCTGGCGCCGGGCGCCGCGGTGATCGAAGCCGTCGAGGCGGGCGAGCGCGCCGCGCGGGCGGTCCTCGCGGGCAACGGCGGCAGCGCGGTCGGCCCTCCGGGGGCCTTCCCCATCTCCTGAGACCGGCGAGCGGCGGGCGGCGGTGCGGGTGAGATAGCCTCGCCGGGGTGGCGACCACACAGGCACCGTCCACCCGGGACCGCTTCGTCGCGCTGCTGGACCCGGGGCGGGTCATCGACCACCCGCTCGAGCGGCGCCTCTACGCGCGCGACGGCTCCATCGCCCAGGGCGAGTGCGGCCTGGTGGTGCTGCCGGAGACGACCGGCGAGGTGGTCGCGTGCATGCGCCTCGCCCACGAGCTCGGCGTGCCGGTGGTGCCGCGCGGGTCGGGCACCGGGCTCTGCGGCGGCGCGGTGCCGCTCGACGGCGCCATGGTGCTGTCGGTGGCGCGCATGACGCGGATCATCGACGTTGACCCCGAGGTGCCGTGTGCCCGCGTCGAGCCCGGCGTGCTCAACCTCGACCTCTCGACGGCGGTCGCGCACCTCGGGCTGCACTACGCGCCGGACCCCTCCAGCCAGCAGGCCTGCTCGATCGGCGGCAACGTCGCCACCAACGCCGGCGGCCCCCACTGCCTGGCCTCGGGCGTCACGGCCCAGCACATCCTCGGAATGGAGATCGTCCTGGCCGACGGCGAGGTGCTGCGCCTCGGCGGCACCGCCCCCGACCCGCCGGGCTACGACCTGCGCGGCTTCGTGGTGGGCGGCGAGGGCACGCTCGGCGTCGTCACCGAGGTGACCGTGCGCCTGATGCGCAACCCGCCGCAGGTGCGCACGATGCTCCTCGACTTCGCCACGGTGCGCGCGGCCGGCGAGGCCGTCGGCGGCATCATCGGCGCCGGGGTGATCCCGGCGGCCATGGAGATGATGGACCGGCGTATGGTCGTGGCCGTCGAGGCCTTCGTGCACGCCGACCTGCCGGTGGAGGCGGCGGCCGTGCTCCTGGTCGAGGTCGACGGCACGCCCGCCGAGGTCGCGTCGCACACCGCGGTGGTCGAGCGCGTGGGCGCCGCGACCGGCGCGGGCCGAGTGCGCGTGGCCCGCGACGAAGCCGAGCGCGCCCTGTTCTGGAAGGCCCGCAAGAGCGCCTTCGGCGCCGTGGCCCGGATCGCGCCGAACTACTACCTCCACGACTGCGTGGTGCCGCGCACCCGCCTGGTGGAGATCCTCGACCGCATCTACGAGATCGGCGACCAGCACGACCTCGTGATCATGAACGTCTTCCACGCGGGCGACGGCAACCTGCACCCGCTGATCGCGTTCGACCGGCGCGACGCGGCGCAGGTGGAACGGGTCCACCTGGCCGGCAAGGACATCATCGAGGCGTGCGTCGCCGTGGGCGGCGTGCTGTCGGGCGAGCACGGCATCGGCCTCGAGAAGCGCGACTTCATGCCGCTCACCTTCGACGCGGTGAGCCTCGAGGCGCAGGCGTGCGCGCGGGAGGCGTTCGACCCCGAGGGGCGCATGAACCCGGCCAAGGTCCTGCCGCTCGGCAGCCGCTGCGGGGAGCTCGTGCTCGACGCCGGCTCGCTCCCGCCGGGCACCTGGCTGTGAGCCGCGAGCTGCGGCCCACGTCGCCGGCTGAGGCGGCCGAGGCCCTCGCGGCGGCGAGCGCCGCCCGCGAGCGGCTGGCCGTGGTGGGCGGCGGCACGCGGTCGCGCCGCGGCCGGCCCGGGCCGGAGCCCGACGCGGTGCTGCGCACCGGGGGCATGGACCGGGTGGTCGCCCACGAGCCGGAGGACCTGACGCTGACGATCGAGGCCGGCATGCCCGCCGCCGAGGCCGCCCGCATCGCGGCGTCGGCCGGACAGTCGTGGCCGCAGGCCGAGATCCGCGAGGGGTCGACCGTCGGCGGCGTGCTCGCCACCGGCGCGGGCGCCCGCGAGCGGCTGCGCTCCGGGGCGGTGCGCGACTCGCTGCTCGAGGTGGTCGTCGCCACCGGCGACGGGCGCCTGGTGACGGCCGGCGGACGCACCGTGAAGGGGGTCTCCGGCTACGACATCCCGCGCCTGGCCGTGGGCTCGCTCGGCACGCTCGGCGTGATCGTCCAGGCCACGCTGAAGCTCTGGCCGGTGCCCGCGGCGCGCGCGTGGTTCGCGGTCGAGGGCACCCTCGACGAGCGCGACGCCGCCGCGCGGGCGATCCTGGCCGGGGGCGTGCGCCCGCACGCGGTGCTGCTCTCCCCCGGCCGCCTGGCGGTGGAGCTGGCCGGTCCGCCCGAGGACGTGCTCGCCCCCGAGGGCCTCGCGCCCCTGGCCGGCGCGCCGCCCGAGCCGCGCGGCGAGGGCATGGTCGAGGCCGGCGTCTCGCCCGCGCGCCTGGGCGAGCTCGCGCGCGGGCTGGAGGGGGACGGCCTGGACTACGAGGCGCAGATGGGCGTGGGCGTCTGCCGCGTCGCGGTGCCCTCGGCCGAGGCGGTGACCGCCGTCCGCGCGCGCGCCGTGGCGCTCGGCGGCCACGCGGTCGTCACCGACGGGCCCGACGCGCTGCGCGCCGACCCGTGGGGCCCGCCGCCGCCCGGCGTCCACCTGATGAAGCGGCTGCGCCAGGCCTTCGACCCGGCCGGCGTGCTGAACGACCGGATGCTGGTGTGGTCGTGAGCGCGTCCAACTGGGACCACGCGCGCGAGGCGCCGCTCGAGGAGGACATCGTCAAGTGCGTGTCGTGCGGCCTCTGCCTGCCGCACTGCCCCACCTTCCGGCTCACGGGGCGCGAGACAGCGTCCCCGCGAGGCCGCATCGCCGCCATGCGGGCGGTGGAGGAGGGCCACGCGGTGGTCGACGCGTCGTTCACGACGATGATGGACGAGTGCCTGGCCTGCCGCGCCTGCGAGGCGGCGTGCCCGAGCGGCGTGCCCTTCGGGCGGATGATCGAGGGCGCCCGCGCCCAGGCCGAGGCCGTGCGGCCGATGACGGCGAGGGGGATCCGGAAGGCCGGGCTCACCGGGGTGCTGCCGCGGCCGCGCCTCGTGATGGCCGCCGGCTGGATGCTCGGCCTCGTCCGCGCCCTGCGGCTCGACCGCCTCGCCCCCGCGCCCCAGCGCGCCTCCACCCCGCCGGTGTCGCTGCGCGAGCTGCGCCGCCCCATCCCCCAGCGGGTGGGCGACGGGCCGGTCGCCAAGGTGCTGGCGGGCTGCGTGATGGACGTCGCCTTCCGCCCGGTGCAGCGCTCCACGATGCGCCTGGTCGCCGACGCCGGCTACACCGCGGTCCGCACCGCCCCGGCCGGCTGCTGCGGGGCGCTCGCGATGCACTACGGCCAGCCCGAGGCGGCGCGCGCGATGGCGCGGGCGCGTATCGCCGAGATGGAGGACGCCGAGGTCGTCGTGGTCAACGCGTCCGGCTGCAGCGCGCACGTCAAGACCTACGGCGAGCTGCTGGCCGACGACCCCGAGTGGGCCGCGCGGGCCGCCGCGGTCGCCGCCGCGGCGCGCGACCTGATCGAGCTGACGCCGCCGCCGCGCGAGATGGGCCTCGGCACCGTGGCCGTCCACGACGCCTGCCACCACCTGCACGCCCAGGGCATCGGCCCGCGCAACCTGCTCGCCGGCGCCGGCGCCCACTGCATCGACCTGGGCGACGGCGGCCGCTGCTGCGGCGCGGCTGGGCTCTACAGCGTGCTGCAGCCCGAGATGTCGGCGCAGCTGCGCCGCCAGAAGGCCGAGGCGATCGCCGCCACGGGCGCCCCGATCGTGGCCGTGGCCAACCCCGGCTGCGCCATCCAGATCCAGGCCGGCCTGCGCGAGATCGGCGCCGACGTGCGCGTGGCCCACCCCGCGGAGCTGGTCGCGCCGGACTAGGGGCGGGTCGCCTCGCGCTCCGGGGCCGCGGGGTCGAACCGGGCGCCGTCGAGGGCGACGGTGAACGGGGCCATGTCGTCGTCGGGCACCGCGACGCCCTCCGCGCCCGCGACGTCCTCGTAGAGGTCGCGCAGCACGAGGTCCTCCACCAGCCCGGCGTAGTCGGGATCCGAGCGCAGCAGGCCGAGGCGCCGCATCTGGCCCAGGAACCAGAGGCCGTGGGCGCGGCGCGGCGCGTTGACCCGGCCGTGGTCGTGGAAGACAAGCGGGCGCCGGCCCGGTGGCGGTGGCCCCGTGAGCGGCCCCGGCGACGGCTGGGACCGCGTCGGCCCGCTGGAGGGCATCCCCATCGGCGAGGGACGGGCGTTCGAGGTCGCCGGACGGCGCGTGGCGGTCTTCCGCCCGCGCGGCGGCGGGGTGGCCGCGACGCAGGCGGAGTGCCCGCACCGGGGCGGACCGCTGGCGGACGGCATCGTGGGCGACGGCGTGGTCGTGTGCCCGCTGCATGCGCGCCGGTTCGCGCTCGGGGACGGACGGGGGGACGACGGCGAATGCGCGATCGCCGTCCACCCCTGCCGGGTCAACGCGGAGGGCGACGTCCTCGTCGCCCTCCCGTCGGCCGTCCGCGCCTAGTTGACGATGTCCACCGGGGCGCCCGCGGGGACGGTGCGCGCGATGCGCGTCGCCACCGGGTTGGCCAGGCGCACGCAGCCGTGGCTGACGGCCTGCCCCAGCAGCTGCGGCTGGCTCGTGCCGTGCAGCGCCACCCGTCCGTCGCCGCCGTCGAACTCCGACAGGTTCAGCGAGTGGGCGGTGAGCGTGAGGATGTAGGTGCCGAAGAAGCCGCTGGGGTTCTTCTGCTTCACGATCTCGCTCAGGGCGAAGGAGCCCGTCGGCGTGGGGTTGGCCGGCGTGCCGACCGCGACCTTCCACGACCCGGTCACCTTCCCGGCCCGGCGCAGCTCGAGCCGGCGGGTGCTCAGGTGCACGACGATCCGGTACGGCGTGCGCTGCACGCGCACCGCCTCGGCGGGCACCCACCCGCCGGCGTCGTTGGGCCGGCTGGTGAGCCGCACCCGGTACCAGACGCCGTCGGCCTTGGTCGCGCGGGCGGCCAGCACCAGCAGCACGTTGGGACCGCCGTTGTAGGGCGCGGTCACCGGCAGCTTGGAGGTCATCCGCGACGCGGCCCGCGGGGCCGCGCGCGTGTGGACCGGCAGGATCACCCGGGCGGTCCACGCCTCCTTGGTGGTCGGCCGGCTGGCGATGGCCCGCGGAGTGGCCGAGGAGGAGGCCGCGGTGGCGGCCGCCCCGCCGGCCACGAGGACGGCGGCCGCGGCCGCGCCCCCGGCGACCCGGAGGGCGAGGCCGCGGCGGAGTCGGGCCCCCATCAGCCGGTCACGCCCCCGGCGCGCGCCACCGGCACGGGGCCGGTGACCCGGGTGACCGCCTGGTCGCGCTTGGGCGCCATGCCGTCGGCCGTGACGGTCGCCGTGTTCGTGATGCGGCCGGTCACGTTCGGGTTCACCGTGACCTGCATCTTCAGCGTGCGGGTCGCGCCGGCCGACATGTCGCCGAGGCGCCACGTCACCACGCCGTTGCGGATGACCGCGCCGGACGGGATCGACACGAGCGTCAGCTCGGCGGGCACGAGGTCGGTGACCTCGACGTTGCGCGCCGTGAAGCTGCTGCGGTTGCGCACCACGATCGTGTACGTGAACGTCGAGCCGGCGCGGGCGGTGTCCGGGCCGCTCTTGGCGATCGTGACGTCGGGGCTCGGGCCGCCGGCGATGGTCGCGTTGCCCGAGATCAGGCCGAAGTTGTTGTTCGGGCTGCCGACGCCGGACGTGATCGGGATGTTCGGGATCGAGCGCGCCGTGGTGGCGGTGAGCCCGCCGGGGACGGCGACCGAGACCGTGTACCGGCCGGGCAGCAGGTCGGTGAAGCTGTAGCTGCCGTCGGAGCCGGAGAGCACGTTGCGCGCCGTCACGGTTATGCCGCCCGGGCGCGTGCCGGTCAGGTCGAGGCGGACGCCTGCGCGGCCGACCTCGCCGGCGTCGCGGCGGCCGTTGCGGTTGGTGTCGATGAAGACCACGCCGCTGATGGGGGCCGGGCGCACGTTGCCGGCCAGGAAGGTGCCGGTGCCGTTGGCCGGCACGGTCACCTGGCCGGAGACCGGGGTGATGTTGGCCCAGAGCGGGTCGACGACCTCCTCCACGTTCCAGACGCCCGCGGGGACGTTGGGGATGGTGATCGTGCCGTCGGCGCCGGTCGAGACGACGCTGCCGTTGCCCTGCGGGTTGGTCAGGCGGAAGGTCCAGCCGGGGACGCCCGGCTCGCCGGCGTCGCGCGCGCCGTTGCCGTTCACGTCCTCGAACTTGACGATCTGGAGCGTGCCGAGCTGGTCGGCGACGTCGAACACGACGAGGGCCGAGCTCTCGAGGCTGTTCGGCGTGGAGAAGAAGTTGACCGTCGCGCGGTAGCGGCCGACCGGGAGCGAGGAGCCCGGGCTGAACGTGCGCTGGTCGTTGATCGGGCTCGGCTGGCCGGCGACCGACTTGGTCTCCTGCTGCACCACCGTGCTCGAGGGGTCGGAGAAGCGCAGGTTCCAGGCGTTGGCGACCGTCTGGTAGGTGATCGAGAAGTTGACCGACTCGGTGCCCGCGCCGCGCTGGATGGCCGAGGGCGGGGCGGGCGAGCGGTTGAGCGTGATCCCGATCGCCGAGGCGACCGCCGGAACCGCGAGCGCCACCGCCAGCGCCAGCAGCAACGTGCGGCGCCAGCCGCCCAGTGGTCCACGTCTCATCTCTCCACGCCTTCCCTCGACTCGGCTCACGATCGCGGGCGCGACCTGTGCGGCCTGAGCTTTCCCTGCAAAAGGGGCGGCGTGAACCCCGGAAGGGTTGCGGAACCTACGACAACCTGTACGTGGAACGTTGCAGGTCGTGTTTCAGGCTGGGATCAGGCGGTGGACGGCCCCCGGATGCCCGGCGCCCGCGGACGGGCCAGCCCGGCGAGCAGCGCCGCCAGCGCGAGCAGCGCGATGGCGATCGCGGCCGCCCAGACCGTCAGCTCGCGCACCTTCGTTACCGGCGCGACGATCGAGCCGATGTCGGTGAACACGGCCTGCAGGTCGGCCGTCGAGGTGCTCTGGGCGAAGATCCCGCCGGTGCGCGTGGACATCGCGGCCAGCGTCTCGGAGGGCAGCGGCTGGTCCGGCCGGCCCGGGTCGTTGCCGAGCAGGATCGTGTAGATCGGCACGCCGGCCTCGGCCGCGCGCTCGGCCGCGTCCTCGGGGGTCGTGGCCTTGCGGATCGAGTTGGCGCCGTCGGTGAGCACCAGGATGCGCCCCGGAGAGTCCGTGGGGTCCGACGGCGGCGGGTCGGCCACCGAGCCGACCGAGTCGAGCGCCGCGAGCGAGGTGGTGACCGCCGCGCCGAGGGCGGTCCCCTCGCGGGTCTGCGAGATGCCCTCCAGCGTGCGCCCCAGGGCGGCGCGGTCGGTGGTGGGCGACAGCAGCACCGAGGCGCTGTCGGCGAAGGTCGTGACGCCGATCGCCGTGTCGGGCGGCGCGGCGTCGGCGAAGCGCTCGGCGGCGTCGACCGCGGCGGCCAGCCGGCTCGGCTGCAGGTCGGTCTTGGTCATCGAGTCGGAGACGTCGAGCGTGATCATCACGCTGCTGCGCCGCTCGTTGGCCGTCGTGTCGACCGACGGGCGCGCCATCGCGACGGCCCCGGCACCCACCGCCAGCAGCGCCACCGCAGCGGCCGCGGTGCGCAGGCGGCGCGTGCGCCCGGACGGGCCGACGGCCATCACGGCCGGGTCGGCCCAGCGCTCGCCGGCGCGCCGGCCGTCGCGCGCCCACATCACGAGGGCGGCCGCGAGCGGCACCAGCAGGAGGAGGGCCCAGAGCCAGCCGGGCGACTGGAAGCTCATGAGAGCCGCGGCGACAGGCGCCAGGCCGCCGCCCCCGCCAGGACCAGGGCGAGCGCCGACAGGCCGGCCACCCACCCGGTCACCTCGGACCGCACGCTCTGGGTCCCGGTGAACGTGCCGAGCTTGGCGTAGACCGCGCTCACCGAGTCGGAGTCCGTGCTCTCGTAGGCCGTGCCGCCGGTGGTGTCGGCCACCTGCTTGAGGCCGTCGGGGTCGGGCGGGACGGGCGTGCCGTCGGAGAGGGTGCCGTCGGGCGTGCCGAGCGCGACGGTGAAGACGGGCACGCCGGCCTGCTTGGCGTCGTCGGCCGCCAGCGACGGCGGGATGCCGACCGTGGTGGCGCCGTCGGAGAGCACCACGATGCGCGCGGCCTCCAGGCGCCCGCCGTCCTGCCCGCTGCCGGGCTGGGCGGCGCGGATGGCCTCGAGCGAGGTCTCGATCGCCTCGCCCACGGCCGTCGCGCCCTCGGCGCGCAGGCCCTCGATCGCCCGCTTGAGCGCCGCGCGGTCGGTGGTCGGCGCCACGAGCAGGTTGGCCTGCCCGGAGAAGCTGACGAGGCCCACCTGGTACTGGCGCGGCACCTCGTCGGCGAAGCGCAGCGCGGCGTCCTGGGCCGCGCGCAGGCGGAAGGGGTTGACGTCGGTCGCCGACATCGAGCCCGACACGTCGATGGCGAGCACGATGGTCGCCCGCTCGCGCGGCTGGTCCTTCCACACCTGCGGGCGGGCCAGCGCGAGCGTGAAGCCGGCGAGCGCGAGGATGGCCAGCGCGAGCGGCAGGTGGCGGCGGCGGCGCGGGCCCGGATCGGCCCGCGCGATCAGGTCGAGGTCGGGGTGCGGCACGCCGGCGGCGGGTCGCCGCCGTCGCCACCACACGACGGCGGCGGCCGCCAGCGGCACGGCCAGCAGGGCCAGCAGCAGGAGGGGGCTCTGGAACGTCACGCGGGCACCGTCCGGCGGCGGCCCACGGGCCGGCCCAGCGAGCGCGCCAGCGGCAGGACCCAGTCGGCGCCCGTCTCGACCACCACGTGGCGGGCCCCCGCGCGCGCCAGCATCGCCGCGCGCGCGGCGTCGTCCTGCTGCACGACCTCCGCGAACCGGCGCTGGAAGCGCGGGTCGGAGGTATCGACCAGGTGGCGGCGCCCCGTCTCGAGGTCGCGCAGCTGCACCGGGCCCACCTCGGGCAGGTCGCGCTCGCGGCGGTCGCGCACCTCGACGGCGATGATCTCGTGGCGGCGCCCGAGGGCGCCGATCGCCCGCTCGAGGCCGGCCTGCAGGGGGAAGTCGGAGATCAGCACGATCGCGCCGCGGTGGCGGGCGATGCGCCCGGCCGAGCTCACGGCGCGGGCGAGGTCGGTGCGCCCGGCGGCCTCCCCCGGCGGCCCCACGCGGTCGACCGCCGCGAGCGCCGCGACCAGCCCGCGCCGGTCGGCGCGGGGCGGGCGCACGAGGTCGATGTCGCCGGCGCGCGTGGCGAGCAGCCCGAGCCGGTCGCCGCGGCGGCGCATGACGACGCCGACGCCGGCCAGCACCTCGCGGGCGAGGTCGATCTTGGTGGAGCCGACGGTTCCGAACCACATCGAGGGCGAGCAGTCGAGGAGCGCCCACGCCGTGAGCACCGGCTCGATCTCGGGCACGCGCACCATCGGCTCACCGGTGCGGGCGCTGAGCGGCCAGTTGACCCACCGCACGTCGTCGCCGTCCTCGTAGGCGCGCGTCAGCGACGCCTCGCCGCCGGGACCCGGGCGCCGTCCCCGGCGCTCGCCCTGCAGCAGGCCGTCCAGCCGCCGCGCCACCCGCAGCTCCACGCGGCGCAGCAGCGCCTCGGGGCTGGAGCGCCGCGCGGGGGGCGCGGCCGGGGCGGGCGCCTCAGCCGACGGCGCGGCCACTGCCGATCTCGACGTTGGGCTGGGGGATGGCGTCGATGATCGCGTCGAGCACCTGGTCGGGGCGGACGTCGGCCGCGAGCGCCTCGTACGAGAGCATCACGCGGTGGCGCAGCACGTCGTGGAACAGGCTGTAGACGTCCTCGGGCATGACGTAGGTGCGCCCGCGGATCACGGCGAGCGCGCGGCCGCCGCGGATCAGGGCCAGCGACGCGCGCGGCGAGCCGCCCATGTCGAGGTAGGGCTCCAGGTCGGCGAGGCCCTCGCCGGCCGGGTTGCGGGTCGCATTGACCAGGCGCACGGCGTAGGAGCGCACGCGGTGGTCCACGAAGACCGTGTCGGCCGCCTCCTGCAGCTCGAGGATCTGCGCCGGGTCGAGCAGCTGGCGCGGCTGGGGCGGGTCGGAGGCCATGCGGCGCACGATCTCCTCCTCGTCGGCGATCGTCGGGTAGCCGACGACCAGCTTCATCGCGAAGCGGTCGACCTGCGCCTCGGGAAGCGGGTAGACGCCCTCGCTCTCGATCGGGTTCTGGGTGGCGAGCACCAGGAACGGGCGCGGCACCGGGTGGCTCTCGCCGGCGATCGTGGCGTGGCCCTCGGCCATCACCTCGAGCAGCGCCGACTGCACCTTGGCCGGCGCGCGGTTGATCTCGTCGGCCAGCACGAAGTTGGCGAAGACCGGGCCGAGGCGCGTGTCGAAGCGGCCCTCGCGGTCGAGCACCTGGCCGCCGACGACGTCCGAGGGGACGAGGTCCGGCGTGAACTGGATGCGGCTGAAGTGGCCGCCGCAGACGCGGGCCACGGTCTCGAGCGTGAGCGTCTTGGCGAGGCCCGGCACGCCCTCGAGCAGCACGTGGCCGCGCGACAGGAGCGCGACCAGCACGCGGTCGAGCAGGCGGTCCTGGCCCACCACGACGCGCCGCATCTCGTAGAGGACGGCCTCCATCCGCTCGCGGGGCGTGGCCGCGGAGCTCGGGACGAGCGTGGGCTCGGGGCCGGTGCTCTCGTGGTCGCGGTGCATGGGTCGGTGCTCCTCCTGCTCGGGGTGGGTCACGGGGCGGACTCGACCATCGCGCGGACCCGCGAGGCGGGGACCGCGAAGCCGATGCCGACGTTCCCGGAGATCGGGCCGAAGATGGACGTGGGGATGCCGACGAGGCGGCCCTCGAGGTCGAACAGGCCGCCGCCCGAGTTGCCGGGGTTGATCGGCGCGTCGATCTGGATCATCGGCACGCCCTCGTCGTTGGTGCGTCCGACGGCGCTGACGATGCCCGCGGTCACGGTGTTCTGCAGGCCGAACGGGCTGCCGATGGCGAAGACCTGGTCGCCCTGGCGCAGGCCGGCGTCCGGCTCGTCGGCCAGCTCGGCGCCGCGGCCGACCTCGCCCTGCGGCTTCAGGATCGCGAGGTCCTGGCGGCGGTCGTCGTTGACGATCGTGGCCGGCACGCGCAGGCCGCCGGCCGTGACCAGGGTGACCGTGGTCGCCCCCGCGATGACGTGGTGGTTGGTCACCACCAGGCCGGACGGGCTGAGGATGACTCCGCTGCCCTGGCTGCCGGCGTCGGTCTGGACCTCCACGACGGTCGGCGAGACGCGGGCCACCGCGTCGGTCAGCTTGGGCTGGGCGTCGCTCGTGGCGGCCGGGGTCGTGGTCGCCGCCGGGGTCTCGACGGCGGCCGGGGCCGGGGCCGGGTCGTCCTGGAAGACACGGCCGGACACGCCTCCGACGACTCCGGCCGCGACGATCGCCGCGGCCACGACGGCCGCCGTGCGCGTCCCGCGCGGCATCGCGCGCCGGGGGCGGCCCGGGCGCGAGGGCGGGACGGGCGGGCGCTCGTCGCGGCCGCGCTCCCCGATGGGGGGCAGCCCCGCCGGCGGGCGGGGCGGGATCGGTGGCAGGCCGCCGGGTGCGGCGGCGCCGGCCTCGGCCGGGCCGAGGGGAGGGAGCCCCTCGGAGCGCGGCCGGGGGTCGAGGGGAGGGAGTTCGGCGCTCACGGTGGTTGGTTGTACCGGGCGAACGTGAAGACCGCGTTAGGCGCGGTCCCCTGAAACTGTGGATCCGCTGAGAGTAGGCGCTCTACGCGGCGCCGGCCCTCCGGCGGGTGCGCACCTCGGCCATCTGGTCGGCCAGCTCGTCGGCCATGCCGGCCCGGGCCGCCGCGCGGGAGCAGCGCATCCGCAGCACGGCCAGCCGTCCCCGGCCCTCCTCGTCCAGCTCGCCGAGCGCGTTGACCGCCTCCAGCTCGGCCACCCGCGCGGCCATCGCGCGGACCCGCTCCCAGAGGGCGTCGGCCACCTCATCGGAGCGGTCGGAGCGGCTCACGAGGCGGACGCCTCGGGCGGCGGCGCCGACCCGCCCTCGCCCTCGCCGCCGGCGGTCGCGGAGCGTGGGCGGCGGCGGCGCCTGCGGCGGCGGCGCGACGGGGCGCCCTCGGCGGGCGCGCCCTCGGGCGAGCCGGCGGCGGGGTCGCGGCGCTCCTCGCGGCGCGCGGGCGGCCCCTCGGTCGCGGTGGTCGGCACGCCCTCTGGCCCCGGCTCCGCGCGCAGGCGGCGCCGCCGGCGGCGGCGCGGGCGCGACGGCGCGGCGGCGGCCTCCTCGCCCGCGGCCTTGCGACGCGGGTCGCCGCCCACGCCCACCACCTCGGGCTCGGGCAGGCGCGGCAGGCGCGAGCGCAGGGCGTTCCAGGCGCGGCGCGACTGCAGCGCCTTCGGCTGCGCCGCCCCCACGGCGGCGCGGATCGCGCGACGGGCGTCCGGCGTCGAGAGGTCGAGCGCGTCGAGGTAGCCGCGCAGCTCGGCCCAGCCGCCCACCGCGCCGGCCGCGCGACCCGCGAGCCGCAGGTGCTCGCTGCGGGCCGGCACGTCCCCCGGGCCGAGCACCACGAGCAGCCGAGCGGCCTGGCCCAGGCGCAGGGCGCCCGGGTCCTCGGGCGGCACCGGGTCGGGCGGGGGCTCGCCGGCCGCCCGCAGCCAGAGCGCGATCAGCGCCAGGTCGCCGCCGTTGGAGATCAGGTGGTGCGCCTCCCAGGCCGCGATGCGCGCGATCTCCTGGTTGCGCCCGGGGCGGGTGCCGTCGGCGAGCACGCGCGACACGTCCCATGCCCAGCTCGGCGCCCACACCGATGCCTCGTCGAGGGCCGACCAGCGCCGGCGCCGGTCGCTCGAGCGGCCGAGCTGCTCGAGGGTCGCGAGGCGCTCCCAGCGGTCGCTGTGGTCGGCGTGCCACCAGAGGGCGCGCAGGCGCTCGCGTGAGGTCATCCGCAGGCGGTCGAGCACGCGCCGCGGCACGTCGTCCGGGAGGGCCCGGCGCAGGTCGGGCTGCACCAGGAGGGCGGTGGCCCAGGCGCGCCAGAGCGGCTGGTCGACGCCGTCCTGCAGGCGCCGGGCGACCAGGCCGCTGAGGGCCCACCACGGAACGGCCGCCAGGGGGTCGATGCCCGTCGTCACGCGGTCGATCAGCTCGTCCACCGTGACGTCGAAGCCCGCGGCCTGGACCCACTCCTCCATCAGGTTCACCGGAAGGAGGGCCGGGTCGGCCTCGCGCCAACCGCCGTCGGCGAGGCCGGCGGCGATCAGGCCGGGGGCGGCGGCCGGGTTCACGAGCTTCGCCGAGTCGCCCTCGCGGTCGGCCAGCA
The DNA here is from genome assembly GCA_963770865.1 of uncultured Thermoleophilia bacterium. Taxonomy (GTDB): domain Bacteria; phylum Actinomycetota; class Thermoleophilia; order Miltoncostaeales; family Miltoncostaeaceae; genus Miltoncostaea. Next base: position 35,549 of record CAVYRD010000007.1, on the reverse strand, counting down.
GGGCCGCGGCGCGGGCGAGCTTGCCGCGCTCGCCGCCCTCGGGCGGGCCGGCCACGCGGCCGAGCGGCTTGTACCAGCCGAGCCCGAAGACCTCGTGGCTCGTCTGCACGCCCATCGGGTCGCCGGCCGGCAGGAACTCGACCGAGACGGCCTCCTTGCCCGGGGCGGGGCGCATCACGCGGCCGAGCCGCTGCACGAAGACGCGCTCCGAGGTCGTCGGCGCGAGGTGCATGACCACGGCGGCGCGCGTCTCGTCCCATCCCTCGGTCAGCAGGTCGGCGTTGCAGAGCACGTCGATGCGGGCGGAGCCGAAGTCGAAGAGGACGCGCTGCAGCTCCTTGGCGGGCGTCTGCCCGGACACCGCCGCCGCGCGCACGCCGCGCTCGGCGAGCTCCTCCGCGAGCGCGTGCGCCTGGGCGACGGTCGCGGTGTAGGCCACCCCGGCGAGGTTGAGCGGCTGGAAGTGCTCCACCCACACCTCGGCGCAGGCGCGGTGCCAGCGGGCGCGGTCGAGGGCGCGGCCGAGGCTGGCCTGGTCGAAGTCGCCGCGCACCTTGGCGACGTCGGAGAGGTCGACCGCCCGCTCGACGCGCAGCGAGCGCAGTGGGCAGAGGATGCCGCGCTCGATGGCGGACATCCGGTCGAGGGTCGCGGCCACCGGGCCGAAGACCTGCTCGACGTGGCCGGTCGTCGTGGCGCCGGTCGCGGTGAAGCCGACCACCACCGCGTTGCGCGCCCGGTCGAGCAGCTTGCGCGTCTGGGCGCCGAGCGTGGCGTGGGCCTCGTCGCAGATCAGGAGCGTGACCGCGTCCCAGTCCATCCGGTCCTGGTGGCGCAGCGCGGCCTGGTAGGTGCAGACCGTGACGCCCGGCTTGCCCGCCGACTCGGGGCCCTCGGGGTTGGACGGCACGGCGGTGAAATGGCGCGCCAGGGCGGCGATGGTCTGCTCGGCCAGGTTGCGCCGCGGCACCAGCACCAGCGTGCTGCCGCCCAGGGCCTGGGCCAGCGCGAGGAACATGATCGTCTTGCCCGAGCCCGTCGGCGCGTCCACCCAGGTGCGCATGGCGCCGTGGGTCAGGCGCCCCGCCAGCTCGTCGAGCGCCTCGATCTGGTGCTCGCGCAGCACCACGTCCGGCCATGCGGCCGACGGGTCGGCGAGCGCCCGCGCGAGGTCCTCGCCGGGCGACGTGGTGACGGGGGATTCGGTCGTTGGATGCAGTCCTTCGGCCATGCGTGCCGACCTCCGGGGCACGGGCGCACGCGCGGGGTCCAATCTCCCGGCGCGTCGGTGATCGCGGCCCGCGCGTGTCGTGATCCGGCGCCGGCGAGGGACAGGGTTTCCGTTCGCCGGCAGCGCGTGGCGGTGCGATCGGGCGCAACCCTATCACCGGTCCCGGATCTCATCACCATCCATGACGACCGCGGCGGCCGGTAGCATCGCCGCGGTGATGCGGACCGCATGACTCCCGAGACCGACATGGTCCCGCCCGAGCCCGCGAACGGGGGCGGCGGAGGCGGGGGCGGCGGCTGGGTGCGCCCGGTGGCGCTGGTGGCCTCCTGTCTGGTGATCGGCTTCGTGGGCGGCTGGATCCTGCGCGGCGACGACGGCACCGTCACGGTGCTCGCCCCGGCGGCGCCGGCCGACACGGGCGCGACCGGGACGGTCACCACCGGGGGCGGCACGACCGCCCCCGCGTCCACGACCGGCGGCGGGTCCACGACGGCCCCCGCGACCCCGACCCCGCCGCCCGACCGCGCGGACATCTCGCTGGCGGTGCTTAACGGCACCAACGAGACCGGGCTCGCGGCGCGCGTGGCCGGCCAGGCCGAGGGCCTCGGCTACTCCGGCGTGACGGCGGGGAACGCCCCGACCACGTCGGACCCCTCGACGGTCTACTACCGCTCCGGGCAGCGCACCGCCGCCCAGCGCGTGGCCAAGGACCTCCAGATCGAGGTCGTGAAGACGCTGCCCGGCTCGGGCTCCCTCGCCGCCGCCGTCCCCGACGGGGTCGAGGTGGCGCTCGTGCTCGGCGCCGGATAGGACCGGCCGTGGGGGGCCGGCCCACCATCGGGGTCCGGATCCCCCAGTACGGCGGGGGCTGGGAGGAGGTGCGCGCCGCCGCGCTGCGCGCCGAGGAGCTGGGCTTCGACGGCGTCTGGGCCAACGACCACCTGCAGTCGCCGGGACGGGTCAAGGCGGACCCGGCCTTCGACGCCCTCACCACCCTGGCCGCGGTCGCGGCGATCACCCGCCGGGTGCGGCTCGGGACCGTGGTGCTGTCGGCGAGCTACCGGTCGCCCCTGCTCGCCGCGAAGATGCTGACGATCCTCGACGTGATCTCGGGCGGCCGCCTGGTGGTCGGGCTCGGCTCGGGCTCGAACGCCGAGGAGCACCGGGCCTTCGACGTCCCGTTCCCGTCGCCCGCCGAGCGCACCGAGCGCCTTCGCGTGACGCTCGAGACGCTGCGGGCGATGTTCACCGGGCAGGCCGACCCCGCCGAGGGGCTCGGCCCGATGCCGCCGAACAGCCCGGGCCCGGTGCGCCCCGGCGGGCCGCCGATCTGGGTGGCCGCGCACCGCCCGCGGCTGCTGCGCCTGGCCGGGGAGCGGGCCGACGGCATCGTGGCCGCGTTCCACGGGCCGGACGTCGTGGCGCGCCGGCTGGCGATCGCCGAGGAGGCGCGCCAGGCCGCGGGCCGGCCGCCGCTCGCGTGCGCCCTCTACACGTTCGTGCTCCCGGCCCCGTCGCGCGCCGAGGCCGAGGCGTGGGTCGCCGCCGAGGCCGCGACGCTCGGCACGACGCCCGCGGGCTACCTCCGCTGGATGCGCACCACGGGCATCGTGGCCGAGCCGGACGCGCTGCGCGACGCGATCGCCGAGTACGGACGCGCCGGCGTCACCGACGCCGTCATGGTGCTCCCGTCGCGGGTGCCGCCCGAGGCGCTCGAGGCCCTGGCCGAGGCGCTGCTCCCCCGACCGGCGGCCGAGCCCGTCGCGGCGCCGGTGCGCGTGGAGGGCGGCTCCACCGCGCCGGAGCACAACCTGGTCGATCTCCTCGTGGAACGCCACGTGGCCGCCGGCCGGGGCGACCGGCAGGCCGCCGTGGACCAGGACGGCGCGTGGACCTACGCCGAGCTCTCGCGGGCGTCCGCGCGCGGTGCCGGGGCGCTGGCGGCGGCCGGGGTGCGCCGGGGCGATCGCGTGCTCGTCGCGCTGCGTGACGGGCGGCCCTGGCTGCAGGCCTTCCTCGGCGCAGCCCGGATGGGCGCGGTGCCGGTGCCGGTCGACCCCACGGCCGACGCCGCGCAGATCGCCGACCTGGTCGACGACTGCGAGCCGGCGACGATCGTGGCCGACGGCATGGACCCGGTGCCGGGGACGGCCGTCGTCGCGCCCGCCGCCCTCGACGCCGGCCCCGAGGCGCCCGTCGCGGCCGTCCACCCGGACGACCTCGCGTACCTCGTCTACTCCTCGGGCTCGACGGGCCGGCCCAAGGGCGCGATGCACGCGCACCGCGACATGCGCGTCGGGGTCGAGACGTACGCGCGCGAGGTGCTCGCCCTGACGCCGGACGACCGCTGCCACTCGATGGCGCGCCTGTTCACCTCGCTCGGCTTCGGCAACGGCTTCTTCCGCGTGCTCGGCAGCGGCGCAACGGCCGTGCTGTCGGGCGTCCTGCCCACGCCGCGCGCGGTGCTCGGCACGGTGGCGCGCGAGCGGGTGACCGTCCTCACCGCGGTCCCGACGTTCTGGGCGCAGCTCGCCCGCTTCCTGGAGCGCCATCCCGACCCGGGGGCGCTGGCGAGCGTGCGCCTGGCCGTGTCCTCGGGCGACAGCCTGCCCGCGCCCGTGGCCGAGCGCCTGCGCGACGCAGCGGGCCTCGACCTCGTGGAGGGCCTCGGCTGCTCGGAGTGCTCGAACATCGTCATCTCGACCCGCCCGGGCGAGGCCGTGGAGCCGGGCACGCTCGGCCGCGCCGTGGGCGGGGTGGAGATCCGGCTGGCCGACGACGAGGGCCGGCCGGTGGCGCCGGGCGAGCCGGGGCGCCTGTGGATCGCCAGCGCGAGCAACACCGCCGGCTACTGGCGCCGCGCCGAGGCCACCCGCGACCTGGTCTTCGGCCCGTGGCTGCGGATGGGCGACGTGCTGTCCGAGGAGGGCGGCGTCTACCGGTACCTCGGCCGCGCCGACGACCTCTTCAAGGTGGACGCGCGGTGGGTGAGCCCTACGGCCGTCGAGGCCGTGCTGGCGGAGCACCCGGCCGTGGCCCAGGCGGCGGTCGTGGGCCGGCCGGACGAGGACGGGCTGCTGCGCCCGGCGGCGTACGTGGTGCCGGCGGCCGGGGCCGGCGAGGAGGGCCTCGCGGCCGACCTGCGCAAGCTCGTGGCGCGGCGGCTCGGCACCCACGCCGCGCCGCAGAGCGTCACGACGCTGGAGGAGCTGCCCCGTTTGCCCTCGGGAAAGCTCGATCGCCGGAGTCTGCGAGGGGCCTGATGCGCGTGGGGAACCGCAGGACGCGCATCTCGCGGTCGGCGGTCACCTCGTACAGCAGGTAGTCGCCGGCCAGCAGGTGCATGAGCTTGCGCCGCGCCTCCGGCGCGTCGGGCGCGTCGTCCCAGCCGCGCTCCGCATGTTCCGGCATCGCCTCGCTCCCCGGCATCGTGGTGGTGATCACACACCTCCAACGACGCCCGCGAGCGAGGATCATGACGGCCCGATTGTTCGGAAATTGTTAGAGCGAGCGGAGGAAGTCGAGGAGCAGCCGGTTGACCGTCTCCGGCACCTCCTGCTGCACCCAGTGGCTCACGCCCGGCAGGCGCTCGATGCGCAGCGGCCCGGTGACCGTGGCCGCCGAGCGCTCCAGGAGGATCGGGTCCATGTAGGCGTCGGCCTCGCCCCAGAGGATCATCGTCGGCGCGGTCACCGCGGGCGGGTCGGGCGGGTCGCGCAGCCAGGACGCCGGGGGCATGTTGGCCCGGTACCAGTTGAGCGCCGCCGTGAGCGCTCCGTCGCGGCGCAGCGCGTCGACGAAGACCGCCCGGTCCTCCTCGGGGAACGCGCCGGGCGCGGCCGTGTCGAAGACGAAGGCGCGCAGGTTGGCGAAGTCGTCCGCCGACAGCCAGGTCTCGGCGACGCCCGGGAACTGGAAGAGGAGCATGTACCAGCTCTTGGCGCGCTGGGCGGGGTCCTCGCGCCGCAGCCGCGCCGACACCGGGCCGACCGGCGCGTTCAGGATGGTCAGCGAGCGGACCATCTCGGGCAGGTTGCCCGCGAGGCCCCACGCCAGCCCGCCTCCCCAGTCGTGGCCCACCACGTGCGCGCTCTCGTGGCCGAGGGCCCGGATCAGCCCCGCGACGTCGCCCACCAGCTTCGGCGCGGCGTAGGCGTCCACCGCCGTCGGCCGGTCGGAGCCGCCGTACCCGCGCAGGTCGGGCGCGACCGCGTGGAACCCGGCCTCCGCGAGGGCCGGCAGCTGGTGGCGCCAGGAGTGCGACAGCTCCGGGAAGCCGTGCAGCAGCACGACCGGCTCGCCTGACGGGTCGCCGGCCTCGGCCACGGCCAGGCGCACCTCCCCGACGTCGATGCGGCGCGTCTCCATCCCGGGCAGCCTACCGGGGCGCGGTCTGGGTTAGATTGCCCCCGTGAGCGCCCCCGACCCCGAGCTCGAGAACGCGATCATGGAGGCGCTGCGTCGCGCCGGCGAGCCGGTGCGCGAGGCGATCCTGTTCGAGCGCGTGACGGCCGCCGGCCACGCGACCGACCCGGAGTCGTTCCTCGCCGAGGTCGCCCGCCTCGAGACGCTCGGCCACCTGCACGTCGCCTTCGACCACGAGACGCCGGCGCGCGACCCCGAGCCCTTCGAGGCGCGCTACCTGCGCGTCATCCGCTAGGGGGCTCCGGGAACGTCACGCGGGCCTCGGTGCCCCCGCCGGGCGCCGGGCGGAGCTCCACGCGCCCGCCGTAGCGGTCGCCGATGGCCCGCGCGATCGCCAGCCCGAGGCCGCTGCCCGCGCTCCCCGACGATGCCGCGCCGCGGTAGAAGCGGTCGAAGGCGCGCTCGCTCTCCTCGACCGACATCCCGGGACCCCGGTCGCGCACCACCAGGCGCGGCGGGCCGGCCTCGACCGTGACGGTCACCAGGGCGCCCGGCGGGCTGTACTTGTCCGCGTTGTCCATGAGGATCAGGGCGAGCTCGCGCAGGCGGCCGTGGTCGGCGGCGACCGCCGCCTCCTCGGCGCGCAGGTCGACCGGGCGCCCGGGGGAGGCCGCCGCGAGCTCGCCCCGCGCCTCCTCCACCGCCAGGTCGAGGCGTGCCAGACCCGGCGCCGGCGGGATCGCACCGGCCTCGGCGAGCGCCAGCAGCTCCGAGAGCATCACGGCCAGCCGGCGCGACTCGCGCAGGACGATCCCCGCCGATTCGCGCGCCTGGGGCAGATCGGAGCGGTCGATGGAGCGCATCACGACGCGCGCGTGCCCCTCCAGCGCGGTGATCGGCGTCTTCAGCTCGTGGGACGCGTCCGCCACGAAGCTCTCCTGCTCGCGGGCGGCCGTCTCGGCCCGCGCGAGCAGGCGGTTGAAGGCGTCGGCGAGCAGGCCCAGCTCGTCGGGTGGCCCGGCCGGCAGGCGCCGCCCGAGCGAGGTGCCGGAGATCTCGTCGACCTCCCGGCGCATCCGGTCAACCGGCCGCAGGACGCGCGAGGCGAGTATCCAGCCGAGGAGGGCCGACGCCGCGAGCCCGGCGAGGCCCGCGCCGATCAGGGTGAGCCTCAGCGTGCCGAGCGTCGCGTCGAGCCCGGACGTCGAGCGGGCCACCACCGCCTGCGTCCCGTCGGCCCCCGCGGCGACGGCGGTGACGTGGCCCGGGAGCCGGGCGATCGCCGGGTCCACCTGGGCCCGCGTGGTCTCGGTGTCGCCCTTGGTCGCGGCCACGACGGCGCCCGAGGCGTCGACGAGCCAGACGTGGTCGCCCGGGCCGGCGAGCTGGTCGAGCGCGATCTCGTCCGGCTCGCTCACCGATGCCGCGGCCCGGGCCAGGACCCGCGCGCCCGAGCGGGCGTCGGAGTGGAGCCGGTCGCTCACGATCACGTACGTCGCAGTCGAGCCCGCCGCCACCAGCAGCGACATGGCCAGGAGGAACCAGGCCGTGAGCCGCAGGCGGATCGTCGCGCGCCCGCCCCGCGCCGCGCGCGGCGGCCACGACTCCGGGCCGCTCACGCCTTCGCCGTGTAGCCCACGCCCCGCACGGTCCGCACGATCGAGTCCTCGGGGGTCGTGCCGAGACGCTTGCGCAGGGCCGAGATGAACACGTCGATCACCTTTGTCTGGCCCATGAACGAGTAGCCCCACACCCCCTCGTAGATCTGCTCGCGCGTGAAGACGCGGCCGGGGGCGTGCATGAGGAAGGCGAGCAGGTCGAACTCGCGCGCCGACAGCTCCACCGGGGCGCCGGCGACGGTGACCTCGCGCGTGGCCGGGTTGAGGCGCACGTCGCCCACCTCGAGCCAGTCGTCGGACGATCCGGTGCGGCGCAGCAGGGCGCGCAGCCGGGCCAGCAGCTCCTCGACCGCGAAGGGCTTCGCCAGGTAGTCGTCGGCGCCGGCGTCCAGCCCGAGGACGCGGTCGCCCACGCGGTCGAGAGCGGTGAGCATGAGGATCGGCATCGCGTGCCCCGCGCGGCGCGCCTGACGGCAGACCGTCCGGCCGTCGATGTCGGGCAGCCGAAGGTCGAGCACCACGACGTCGGGCTGCTCCGCGCCCATCGCCTCCAGGGCGGCGGCGCCGGTCCCGACGACCCGCGGTGCGTAGCCGGCCTCGTCCAGCTCGATCTCCAGGAGGCGGGCAATGCCGGGGTCGTCCTCGACGACGAGGACGCTCTGGCCGGTCGGGGTCACGGGGCAACGATAGTCCCGCCGTGGCGCGGATCCCGGTCTCCTTGCCGAATGCCCTGCGTCCTCCTTACCGCCCTCTTACCCGCGGGGCGGATCGTCGGGCCATGGCATGGCATTCGACGAAAGGACGCACATGGGCCGCAGGGCGACTCTCGGGCTCGCCGCGCTGCTGGCGGCGACGGTCATGACGGGCGCCGCCGGCATCGCCGGGCTCGCCCACCACGCCGCCCCCGCTCCCGCGGCGCCCGCCGCGCAGGCGGCACCCGCGACGCCGGCTCCGGCCGCCGTCGCCTCGCACCACGACTGGGAGGAGGTGGACTGATGCAGAGGATCTGGGCGACGGCCGCGACGGTCTGGGCGGTGCTCGGCGTCACCGCCGCGCTCGCCTGGACGCAGGCCCAGCACGCCACGCCGGCGGCCACCACCGCGACGAACGCCGCGACGACGACCGGGAAGGGCGCCACCCTGAGCACGGCCGCCACCGCCCCCGCCCACGCGACCACCCGCACGTCATGAGCGGGCGCCTGGTGGGAGAGGGGTTCCGCGCCATGGGCTGCGACTGCTTCGCCGGCATCACGGCGGGCACGGGCGACGGGCGGCGCGCGGCGCGTGCGCTCGCCGCGGCCCGTGCGGAGGTCGCCGCCTGCGAGCGGGCGCTCTCGCGCTTCCTGGCCGACAGCGACCTCTCGCGGGTCAACCGCGACGCGGGCGCGTGGGTCGAGGTCGACGCGCGCATGGCCGGCGCGACCCGGGCGGCGCTCGCCGCCCGCCGCGCGACCGGCGGGGCCTACGACCCGACGATCCTCGGCCCGCTGGTCGCCGCCGGCTACGACCGCTCGTTCGAGCAGCTCGAGCAGCGCGCCCCGCGCGACCCCGCCGGCTGGCGCCCCGGCGCCGAGGTGGAGGTCGGCGCGGGCCGCGTGCGCGTGGCCGCCGGCGCGGCGATCGACCTCGGCGGCATCGCCAAGGGCTGGTCCGCCGGGCGGGCCCTGGCCGCGATGCGCGAGGCCTGGCCGGCGATGCCCGGCGGCCTCGTGGACCTCGGGGGCGACCTCGCGCTGTGGGGCCGCACGCCCGAGAACGGCCCCTGGCGCATCGCCGTGGCCGACCCCCGCGTGCCGGGAAGCCGCCTCGCGACCCTCCTCCTGGAGGGCGGCGGGGTGGCGACCTCGGGGCGCGACCGGCGCCGCTTCGGCCCCGGCCGCTCGCTGCACCACATTATCGACCCCGCCACCGGCCGGCCTGCGACCGGGGGGCCGCTCGCGGTCACCGTCGTGGCGCCCGAGCCCGGCCGCGCGGAGGCGTTCGCCACGCTGATCGCGGTGGGCGGGCGGCGCACGGCCGAGGAGGCCGTCGCCGCGCACGCTGACCTCTCGGCGCTGGTGGTGCCGGACTCCGGCCCGCCGTCGCTCCTCGGCCTGGCCCGGGTCGAGTGGGACCGCGCGATGGGGGTGGCGTCGTGAGCAGCCTCTCCACGCTCCCGATCGCCTGGTTCGTCGCGCGCGGCGCCGGCCTCGTCTCCTTCGGCTTCCTGACCGCGTCGGTCTGGCTGGGGCTCGCGATGAGCACCCGCCTGCTCGGCAGCCGCCGTCAGAAGCGCCTGCTCGGGCTGCACCGCACGCTGTCGTGGATGGGCCTCACGGCCCTCGGCCTGCACGCCGGGGCCCTCCTGCTCGACCCCACGATCGGCTTCGGCCCGGCCGCGGTGCTCGTTCCGTTCGCCGCGCCCTGGCACCCGGCGGCCGTCGCCGGCGGCGTCGTCGCGGGCTGGCTGATGCTGATGCTCGCCGCGTCGTTCCGGTTCCGGAACCGCATCGGCCAGAAGACCTGGCGAAAGCTCCACTACGCGAGCTTCGCCGCCTTCCTGCTCGCGCTGATCCACGCGATCACCAGCGGCACGGACCTCGCCGGCATCGGCGGGCCAGTCCTCGCCCTGGTGGCGGGCGGCCCGGTCCTGTGGCTCACGTTCGTCCGGATCCTCACGCCGCGCGCGGCCCCGCGCCCCGCGGCGACGGCCCCGGCCGCGACGCATTCGTCCACCCTCGTCACGAGGAGCACCTGATGGCCTACCGCATCATCATCGACCGCGACCTGTGCAGCGGCTTCGGCGCCTGCGCGGACATCGACCCCGAGACCTTCGCGCTGGGCGACGACGGCATCGTCGTCGGCCTCGCCGAGTCCACCGGCCGCGCCGAGGCCCTGGAGGCCGCACGCGCCTGCCCGATGGCCGCGATCCGCGTGGTGGACGAATCCGGCGTGGCGGTGGTCTGACCATGGACGAGATCGACGTCCTGATCGCGGGAGCCGGCCTCGCCGGCTCCCGCTGCGCGGAGACCCTGCGCGCCGACGGATTCGGCGGCCGCGTCGTCGTGGCCGGCGACGAGCCCCACGCGCCGTACGAGCGCCCGGCGCTCTCGAAGGAGCTGCTGAGCGGGCGCAGGCAGGCTTCCGACCTCACCCTGCGCCCGCCGGGCTTCTGGGCCGGCCGCGACATCCAGCTGCGGCTCGGCGAGCCCCTCGGCGACCTCGATCTCGGCGCCCGCACCGCGCGCCTGGGCGGCGAGCACGTCCGCTGGCGCCACCTCGTCCTGGCCACGGGGGCCACCCCCCGGAGGCTTCCGATGGTCCCGCCCGCCGCCAACGTCCACCACCTGCGCGGCCTCGACGACGCCGGGGGCCTGGCCGCGGACCTCGCCCGGGGCGGACGGCTGGTGGTGATCGGCGCCGGCTTCGTCGGCGCGGAGGTGGCCTCGAGCGCCCGGGCGCTCGGGGTCGAGGTCACGATCGTCGAGGCCCTCCCGGTCCCCTTCGCGGCGACGCTCGGCCCGTCGGTCGGCCGCCGGCTCGCCACCCTCTACCGCTCCCACGGGGTCGATCTGCGCCTCGGCCAGGGGGTTGGCGGGGTCGCCGTGCGCGACGGCCGCGCCGTGTCGGTCAGGCTGGCCGACGGAGCGCGGATCGACTGCTCCGCCGTTCTTGTCGCGGTCGGCACCCGGCCGTCGGCCGGGCTGGTGGACGGGCTCCTGGAGCTCGCGCCGGATGGTGGCGTCCCGACCGACGCCCTCGGCGCGACCGCGGCGCCCGGCGTCCACGCCTGCGGCGACGTGGCCAGTCCCTGGCGGCCCGAGCTCGGCGGGCACCGGCGGCTGGAGCACTGGACGGCCGCCTCCACCGGCGGCGCGGCCGTCGCCCGCGCGATCTCGGGCCGGCCGTCGCCGCCCTCCCCGCCGCCGTACTTCTGGTCGGACCAGTTCGGCTGGCGGCTCCAGATGGTGGGACACGCGGCGCCGGGCGCGGACGCCCTGATCGAGGAGCGCGAGGGCGGCTTCGTCGCGCGCTACCGCGACGCGGCCGGAGGGGTGAGCGCCGGGCTCGCCGTGAACCGGCCCTCCGACGTCGCCGCGCTGCGCGACGAGGTGCTGGGCGGATCTCGCGCCGCGGAGGCCGCGGCCTGAGACAGGGGGTGCGCCTGGGCCGTGGCGCCCGGGCCGGGCGCCACGGCCGGCGGGTCACCGCTCTCGGCGGGCCGCCTCCCCGAGGGGGGTGCCGTTCCTGACCGCCCGCGAGTCGCGCGGGCGCGTCGCCACCCGGTACCGGAGGGGCCCGGCCGCCGGCAACTCGGCGCTGGCCCGGAAGCGCACGGCCGGCCTCGGCGCCGGTGCGGCGACGGCCGCGACCGGCTCGGGCGACGGCTCGACGGGGGCGACGCGCGCCGGCCCGGTCGCCTCGGCCCGGGGCGCCCGGGGCACGGGCGCCTTCCGGGGCGGCGCGAGGATCCGCCAGGCCGTGAGCGCGACGACGGCGCCGGTCGCGCCGACGTACATCCCGAGCGCCCAGGGGCGCGCGCTGTCGGTGCCGGCCATCAGGCCGTGCACCGTGGCGCCGAGGAACGCGAGGTAGGTGACGTAGTGGAGGCGCCGCCAGTTCTTCACCCCGATCCGCTTGCGGACGCGGAACGAGAGGTGGACGAGCAGCATCAGCTCGGCGCCGGCCACGCCGAGGCCGACCCACAGCGGCCGGTACGGCGACGTCCCGGGCACCAGCAGCGCGAGCACCGGGATGCGCACCGACGTGTCGAGTGCGAGGAAGACCCCGTGCAGGCCGACGGCCGTCAGCGCGAGCAGGGACAGGAAGCGGTGGACGTCCACGGTCGCCGCGGGGGCCAGCGCCTTCACCGGCCGCGAGCGCGCCGTGAGGCCGGCGAGCACGGTTGCGGAGAGCAGGGCGTAGGCGACGATCCCGGTGGAGCGCGCGAGGATCCAGAGCGTGGGGTCGCCCTTCACGACAGGCCCCCCGCCAGCACCACGCGGCCGTCCTCGGCGACCAGCACGGCGGGGACGCCGAGGCGGTCGGCCTCGTCGCACGCGCCGCGCTCGCCGCGCAGGAACAGCGCCTTGGCCAGGACCTCGGCGTCGGCGGCCCGGTTCGCGACGACGGTGACCGTTCGCAGGTCGCCCTCGGCGGGGCGGCCGCGGGCGGGGTCGATCAGGTGGTGCTGCTCGCGCCCGTCGCGACGCCAGCGGCGCCGGTCGCGGCCCGAGGTCGCCACCGCGCCCTCGCGCAGGCCGATCACGATCTCCTCTCCGGGCGTCTCGACGCCGACCGGCCACGGCCCGCGCCGGAACGGACCGGCGATGCGGATGTCCCCGCCGGCGTTGACCAGGCAGGGCCCCGCCGCCCCGAGCCCCTCGGCGACCCGGTCGACGACGTAGCCCTTGGCGATGCCGCCGAGGTCGAGGCGGACCCCGGGCCCCAGCGTGATCTCCCCGCTCGCGTCGTCGATCGCGATCTCGCCGCCGCAGCGCGGCGCCGGGGCCGGCGGCTCGGGCGCGTCGGCCGGCACCTCGTCGAAGGTGCGGTCGTATCCCGCGGCGACGACGGCGTCGAGGACCGTGGGGTCGAAGCGGCCGCCGGTGCGCTCGCGCGCATCGATGGCGAGCGCCACGACGGCCAGCAGGTCCTCGGCCGCCCGAAGCCGCCCGCGCCGGTTGAGCTCGGAGAGCTCCGACCCCTCCCGGAAGCGCGAGAGGCGGTCCTCGAGGCGCTCGATCTCGGCGCAGGCCCCGTCGAAGGCCCGCTCGACGGAGCGGGCCGGAGGCGCGTCCACGAGCATCTCGATCGTGGTCCCCATGGCGTGGATCTCCCGTCGTTGCATCAGGAGCTCCGGGTCACGGTGAGGGCGGGCAGACGCACGACCGAGACCGACGGAGCGCTCGCCGCGGCGCGCGCGGACGCGGCGGCGGCCGCCGCGACCTGCTTCTGGTGGGCCTTCTGGACCAGCGCGATCTGGTGGTTGCGCCGCTTCAGCCGGGCGCGGTAGACGACCCAGCGGTGGCGCACCTCGCGGCGCACGACGACGGCCTCGTGACGCAGCGCCTTCTCGCGTACCTGCAGGGCCGCGACGCGCGGGTCTGCCGGGGCGGCGGTGCCCGACCAGGGGCTGGCCGAGATGACCGCCCAGGCGACGAACAGGACCAGCAGCGCCCCCGCCGCGGCGTACGCCCGTGCGACGTGCCTAGTCATCCTGGCCCTCCGATCCGCCCTCGTGGTCGCGCTCGCCGCCCGTGCGGTGCACGGTCACGACGCGCGGGGGAGGCCGCACGTAGGTCACGGCGCCGGTGGCCGGCGCGGCGGGCGCGGGGCTCGCGACGGGGACGGCCGGGTACGTCGGCACCGGCGGCAGCGCCGGCGGCCGGCTCGCCCGGGCGCGGCGCAGTGCCGCCTCGGCGCGGTCGAGCCGGTGGTTGCCGCGGGCGATGGCCGCCGGGCTGACCGGCGGCGCCGACGCGGTGGCGGCTCCGAGGTCGAGCGACCGGGTGAGGCCGAGGAGCCCCGCCACGGCGGCGAGCCCGAGGATCGCGGCGATCGCGATCCGGTGGGTGGGGTGCACGTCCGACCTCCTTGGGGGCGGAGCGGGATGTGCACCGAACGTAGGCCGGTCTCCGTCAGGGGTGGTGCAGCGATCTCCAGGGGATCGCCAGCCGAAGGGAAAGGTTTCCCCAACGCGGCCCGCGAGGGGCGCTTCCGGCTCAGCCGGCGGGCGCCTGCCCGGCGACGTCGGCCCGGGTCAGCGGATGGTCGACGATCACGCCCTCGCCGCCGATCGCCTCCACGCGCTCGCCGTCGATGAGGAAGCGCACCGAACGCACCGTCGGGAAGCTGGTGAGCGTGTAGACCACCTGCGCCACGCGGGTGAGCATCGACAGGCTCCCGCCGCCCGAGGCGAACTCGCCCGACAGGTCAACCTCGGCGACCCCGGCGGGCGTGATCCGCAGCCCGAGCAGCCGCGTGCCGACGGGGATCGAGCTGGTGAGGCCGTCGGCCTGGTCCGCCGCCGTCGGCCCGGCGAGCAGCGCCTCCATCGCGCCGCGGGCGACGGCGGGTGGCGTCACGTCGCGCGACGACGGCGCCACCTTCTCGTCGCGGATGAAGAAGACGTCCACGGGGATGGCGGCGGGCGCCGTGGTGGTCGCCCCCGGTGCGGTCGTCGCCGGCGCGGTCGTGGCCGGGGCGGTCGTGGCCGGGGCGGTCGTGGCAGGCGCGCCGCCGTAGGCGCCCCCTCCGCCCCCGCCGCTGCCGCACGCGGCGAGCGCCAGGGCCAGGGCGGATACGGCGGCGGCGAGGATCGCGGCGCGGCGGCGGGACACCCCCCCAGCGTAGACCGTCCGCGTACCTCTCTAGGCTGCGCGCCGTGAGACGCCCCGCCGCCCTCATCGCCCTGGCCCTCGCCGCCCCGCTGCTGGTCACGAATCCGGCGAGCGCCCGCACGGCAACCACCACCGAGCGCCCCGCGATGATCACCGCCTGGTACGCCGCCATCGCGGTCGACGACCCGCCGGAGTGCCGCAACACCTGGGTGACGCGCGTGTCGGCGTACCGGCCGCGCACCGGGATCGTCTACGCCAACTCGCGCCTGCGCGAGCAGCGCGGCTGCAGCATCGGCGACGGCTACGGCGTCCTGCGGCGCCCGTCGCGCACCAGCCAGTCGTGGAAGGTCGTGTTCCAGAGCTCCGACGTCCCGCCCTGCCGGCTCATCACCGCCCGCATGGCCAAGGAGCTAGGGCTCGGGCGGGTCTGCGACCCGAAGGGCTGACCCGCCTCAGCCGTTCCGGCCGTCACCGCCGCCCGTGATGAGGCGCGCCCCGCGTCCGCGCGTGAGGAAGCTGACGGTCCAGCGCACGAACACCAGGAACCGGTTCTGGAGGCCGGTCAGGTAGAACAGGTGGATGAAGAGCCAGCCGAGCCAGGCGATCGTGCCGCTCAGGCGCAGGCCGCGGATCACGCCGACCGCCTTCATCCTTCCGATCGTCGCCAGGTTGCCCTTGTCGTGGTACCGGAACGGCGTGGGCGGGGCGTCGCCCGCCAGCCGCGCGCGCACCACCTTGGCCGCGTAGCGACCCTGCTGCATCGCCGCCGGCGCGACGCCGGGCAGCGGGATCTGGCCGCCCTGGCCGTCGGAGACGCGGACCATGTCGCCGAGCGCCAGCACCTCCGGGTGCCCTGGCAGGGAGAGGTCGGGCTCGACCGTGATGCGCCCGGCCCGGTCGAGCGGGGCGCCGCTCGCCTCGGCCAGCGCCGCGGCCAGCGGTGACGCCGAGACGCCCGCGGCCCAGATCACGGTGCGCGACTCCAGGCGCTCCTCGGGCCCGTCGCCCGGCTTCAGCGTGACGCCCTCGGGGTCGACGCCGACCACCAGGCGGTCGTTGCGGACCGTCACGCCGAGCTTCTGCAGCTGGCGCTCGGCCTTGGCCGAGAGCGATGGGGGGAAGGCCGTGAGGACGCGGTCGGCCCCCTCGACCAGGACGATCGCCGCCGTGGTGGGATCGACGTGGCGGAAGTCGCGGCGCACCGTGTCGCGCGCGATCTCGGCGATCTGGCCGGCGAGCTCCACGCCGGTCGGACCGGCGCCCACCACCACGAAGGTGAGGAGCGCCCGCTGCGCGACCGGGTCGGGCTCGATCTCGGCCGCCTCGAACGCCGACAGGATGCGCCGGCGCAGCTCCAGGGCGTCCTCGAGCGACTTCAGGCCGGGGGCCATCGGCGCCCACTCGTCGTGGCCGAAGTACGAGTGCCGCGCGCCGGCCGCGACGATCAGGGTGTCGTAGGGCAGCTCCGCGTGGCGGTCGTTCGGCTGGGCCACGCTCAAGGTGCGGGCGGCGAGGTCGACCGCGGTGACCTCGCCGAGCACGACCGTCGCGTTGCGGTGGCGCTTCAGCACGCCGCGCAGGGGCGAGGCGATCTCCCCGGGCGACAGGGCGCCCGTCGCCACCTGGTAGAGCAGCGGCTGGAACAGGTGGAAGTTGCGCCGGTCGATCAGGGTCAGGTCGACCGGCGCGCGGCGCAGGTGCTGCGCCGCCTGCAGGCCGCCGAACCCGCCGCCGACGATCACCACCCGGTGCCGCGGCGCCTGTCCCTCGTCGCTCACCCCCCGATAATCCCGCACCAGGGACCCCGGCGCCCTCGCCGGTCCGGCGGGCCCGGCGGGCGGCTTAGCCCAGCACGCCTGCCCTGAGCCGTCGGCAGGGCGCCACGTCGAGCTGGGCCTGGTCGACCGCGATCGCGGTGCCGCTGCGGGCGGTGAGCCGTAGGCGGTGGAAGCCCGGAGCGCGGACGGTGAACCTCGCCACGCGGAGCCCGGGTCGCACGCGGCTGCGGGTGAGGGTCAGCCGCGCGCCGGGCCCGGTGACGCGGATCGCGACGTCCGCCGTCCGGCTCACCGCGTAGCGCACGGCCACGAGGCGCGGAGGACAGGCGACGCGCAGGCGCGTGACGATGCCGGCGTTGCCGCGCTGGATCGGGCGCCGGAACGACGCGCCCAGGAGCCGCGGCGCCGGGGGGCTCCCCGCCGCGCCCGGGAGCGCGCCGGCGACGAACCGCACGCGGTTGGAGCCGAAGTCGGCCACGAGGATCCCGCCGCCCGCCGCGGCGGCCACCCCGCTGGGACGCCACAGGTTCGCCTTCAGGGCCGGGCCGGCGTCGCCGGCGAAGTTGCCCCGGCCGGTCCCGGCCACGGCGACCACCGTCCCGTCCGGCCGGACCCGCAGGACGCGGTTGACGCTGGTCACCAGGATCGCGCCCTCGGGCGTCGCGGCCACGGCCGTCGGCCGCGGGATCGTCGCCACCGTGGAGATCGTGCCGTCGGGCGCGACGCGGCGGACGTGGCTTGAGCCGTCGGCGATCAGGACCGCGCCGTCGCCGGCCACCGCGACACCGGCCGGGCGCGATAGCCGGGCCGCGGTCGCGGGCCCGCCGTCGCCGGCGTAGCCGCGCGTGCCGTCCCCCGCAAGCACGGTCACGACCCCGCCCCGCGATACGTGCAGGATCCGGTTGTTCAGCGCCTCCACCACGAGCACCCCGCCGCCCGGGGCTGCGGCGACGCCGTCGGGCCAGCGCGCGGGCGCCAGCGTGGAGATCGTCCCCGCCGCATCGACCAAGCGGACCCGGTTGTTGCGCTGGTCGGCGATGGCGACCGCGCCGTCCGCAAGGAGCGCCGCGCCCGACGGATGGTCCAGGCGCGCCGCCGTCGCCGGGCCGCCGTCGCCCGTGAGGCCGCCGCGCCCCGTCCCCGCGACCGTGCGGATGGTCCCGCGCGCCGACACCCGGCGGATGCGGTTGCCGTAGGTGTCGGTCACGAGGAAGCCGCCGTCGGGCGTCGCGAAGACCGCGCCCGGCGAGTCGAGGGGGGCCAGGCCCGCCGGGTCGCCCTCCCGGATCGGGAGCCGCTCGGTCACCTCCCCGTGGGTGAAGAAGCCACCGCCCGCGACGCTGAAGATCGTCCCGGTTTCCGCCGGGGCCGCAGGTGGGAACGCCGCGGGCGCTCCGGAGGCGGCGCCCCCCAGGAGGGCGGCCGCCGAGAGGGCGGCGGCGGTTCGGACGAGCGACGGACGGCCCATGCCCGTGACGCTACTGGCGCGGAGTGTCCGCTCGCAGCGACGCGGGTGGGGTCGGCTCAGGTCACCTCCTCGATCCTCTCCCCGAGGATGATCCGCCCGGCCGCCTCGATCAGCGCCAGGTGGGAGAACGCCTGCGGGAAGTTGCCGAGGTGGCGGGCGCTGGCGGTGTCGAACTCCTCGGCGTAGAGGCCGAGCGGCGACGCGATGCGCAGGAGCTTCTCCATCAGGTCGCGGGCCCGCGCCTGCTCGCCGACGATCGACAGCGCCGAGACCAGCCAGAACGAGCAGATGAGGAAGGTGCCCTCCTCGCCCGACAGGCCGTCGTCGGTCTCCTCGGTGCGGTAGCGCAGGACGAAGCCGTTCTCGGTCAGGCCGTCGGCGACGGCCTCGACGCTCGCGCGCAGGCGCGCGTCGGTGCCGGGCAGGAAGCCGAAGATCGCCGCCAGGAGCGTCGAGGCGTCGAGGGCGTCGGTGGCGTAGTGCTGGCGCAAGACGCCGCTCGCCGTGACCCCGTGCTCGAGGATGTCGGCGCGGATCTCCTCGGCGGTGGCGCCCCAGGTCGCCTCCCGCGCCGGGTCGCCGCGGATCCCGGCGAGCCTGGCGGCCCGGTCGAGGGCGACCCAGCACATGAGCTTCGAGGACACGTAGTGCTGCGGGGCGCCGCGGGCCTCCCAGATGCCCTGGTCCGGCTCGCGCCAGACCTTCGTGGCGCACTCGGCCTGCGTCTCGACGATCGGCCAGAGGCGGCGCGGCAGCCGGTCGCTGCGGCGGGTGTGGAGCAGGATCGAGTCGAGCACCGCGCCGTAGACGTCGTTCTGGCGCTGGTCGAAGGCGCCGTTTCCGATCCGCACGGGGCGCGCGCCCGCGTAGCCGGAGAGGTCGTCGCGCGTCGTCTCGGTCAGGTCCCGCCGCCCGTCGATGCCGTACATGATCTGAAGCGAGCCGTCCTCGGTCGGCTCGAGGTCGGCGACGAACTGCATGAACTCGTCGGCCTCCCAGTCGAGGTTCGAGCCAGTGCAGCGCCTGCAGCGTGAAGGTGGCGTCGCGCATCCAGGTGTAGCGGTAGTCCCAGTTGCGCTCGCCGCCCGGCGTCTCGGGCAGCGAGGTGGTGAGGGCCGCCACCGTGGCCCCGGTCGGCATGTAGGTCATGCCCTTGATCGCCAGGGCCGAGCGCTGGATCGGGTCCCGGAAGCGGTGGTCGGGCATGCGCGCCCGCCCCAGCCAGGCGCGCCAGAAGCGCACGGTGGCCGCGATCCGGCCCTCGGCGTCGGCCACGTCCCTCGGCGTCGTCAGCCCGCTCTCCCAGGACAGGGCGCAGTAGGCGCGCTCGCCGGGCCGCAGCACGTGCCGCGCCCGGACGGTGCCCCCCTCGATGCCGAGGGCGAGGTCCGAGCTCAGGCGGATCGTCTGGCCCGCCCCGCTGGCGTCGGCCGCGTGGCGGTCGCCCTCGACCAGCGCCCACTCGGCCGCCGTGCGTCCGTAGTCGAAGACCGGCTCGCAGACGAGGTCGATCTCGACCTCGCCCTCGAGGCACTCGACGGTGCGCACCAGCAGGTGCTCGGCGTCGTCGTCGGCCGGCGGGCGGGTGTGGGGCGTGACGAGGTCCTCCGTGTCGCCGGGGCCCATCGTCAGCGCGTCGCGCACGACCACCCACCCCGAGGGGGTCTTCCAGGTCGTGACCATCACGTTGGTGCCCGGCTCGTAGGCGCGCGGCGGAGGGGTGGTTGATGCCGAAGGGCGCGAAGCGGAAGTATCCCGCCTGGCGGTCGAGCAGGCTCGCGAAGACGCTCGGCGCGTCGAAGCGCGGCACGCACAGCCAGTCGATGGCCCCGTCCGGGGCCACGAGCGCGCCCGTGTGGCAGTCGGACAGGAAGGCGTAGTCGGCGATCGGCGGGAAGGGCGAGGGCGCCGTTGCGCTCCGCGAGTCACCCGCGGGCCGCGGTCCGGTCATCGTCGCCACCTCCCGCTCCTCGTGGTCCGCCAGGGCCGCCTCGCCAAGACTCGGTCACCCGACCCGTGGCGGGCAACCGGGGAAACCCCGGACTGCGCCGCCGTCACCCGCGGGTCAGGGCGGCGCGGCGCGCCGAGGCGCCGGCACCTCGTGGAGGCGCACGGACATCTTCACCACCCGCACCGACGAGCTCGCCGTGACGTGGAGCACCGCGCTGATCGCGAGGATCGCGACGCCGAGCCACCAGAGCGCACCGACTCCCAGCAGCAGGAGGCCGATGCGGTTGAAGAGGAACCCGGGGGTCGCGGCCACGCCGCTCAGCACCCCGGTCGTGAGGCTCTGGATCGCGCGCTCGCGGCGGGTGCCCGTGGGGCGCACGCCGATCAGCCACGAGGGGATCGCGACGAAGAGGTAGACCTGCACGACGAACATCGCGAGGAGGGCGATCCAGAACCAGCGCAGGCTGGCCTGGGGCAGGAGGAGCCAGACGGCGGCCTGGGCGCAGCCGGTCAGGAGCGCGAGGCCCCCGATGAACCGCCAGTGCGGACGGGCCTCGCGGAATGCCGCGCCGATGTCGGGCGCGCCCTGCTGGACCATCACGAACCCGAAGGTCGCGTTGCACCAGTAGGCCGCCTGGGCGACGACGAGCACGGCCGCGGCGGCGGCGGGCGCGACGGCGAGATCGAGCTCGTGGCCCTGGAGCAGGTGGGTGCGCAGGTTCCACGTCATCACGGAGATCCAGACCGCGGGCACGAGCTGGAGCAGCGTGAGCCTCCAGTGCCGGACGAGCAGCACCACCCCGTCGAAGACGATCGCGACCGTCCCGGCGGCGTACGCGAGGGGCACGAGCCGGCGGTGCCGGCGCGCCAGCTCCCGGACGGCGACCTCGACGGTGGCGGGGTCGGTCGTGCGCACCGCCGAGACGGCCTCGCGGAGGGCGCCCGCGGCCCGCCGGCGGCGGCCTGGAGCGGTGCGGTCCGTCGATCCGTCCGCAGACGCCGGGTCGGGCGTCGTGCGGTGCGCCCCCGAGCCCACTCGATCCCCCTCAGGAGGTGGTGTCGCCGATGGGTCCACTCTGCGCGCGATCCGCGCCCGTCGCGGCGGGGGCGCTCCGGATCCGGGCTGCGGACACGCCGCAGGGCGGGCGGACCCGGGGCGGCCCGCCGGAGGAGATCGACCGCGAGCAGGAGCGTCAGGCCGAGGTCGTCGAGCGCGACAAGGGGAGTGGATCGACCCGAGGGAGAGGGTCGGCGGCGAGGGACTGACCCGCGGGGGTCGGTCGTCCCGCGGACCGCGGGGGCCGCGAGGAGTACCCTCGGTGGGCGCCGGCACGTCGCCGGCATCCTGCTCGTTGCCCTGGACCCGGCAACGCCACGGAACACCGACGGCGTGAGGGTTGGCGATGACGACGAGCCGAACGGCCCCTGCGGGCCCTGCCCGGATCGATTTCCAGGGCGGCGGGGCCTTCCACACCGAGCTGCGCGAGCGGGTGCGGGACTTGCTCGCCGACCCCCGGCGCGCCCGGCGCGCGCAGTGGGCGATGTACGCCAAGAGCGCCGTCGTGATCGGCTGGGCGGTGGCCTCCTGGATCGCCCTCGTCCTGGTCGCGACCACGTGGTGGCAGGCCGGCCTGGCGGCCGTCTCCCTCGGCCTGGCCCTCGCGGGGATCGGCTTCAACATCACCCACGACGCCAACCACGGCAGCTACTCGCCGCACCGGCGCCTCAACCGCGCGATGGCGTGGAGCATGGACCTGATCGGCGCGAGCTCCTACGTCTGGCGGACCAAGCACAACGTGGTCCACCACACCTTCACGAACATCGCCGGCGCCGACTCGGACATCGACTCGATGCCGTTCGCGCGCTTCGCGCCCGAGCAGCCGCGGCGCCGGCTGCACCGGTTCCAGCACCTCTACGTGTGGGTCCTCTACGGGCTCTTCGCGATCAAATGGCACACGACGGGCGACTTCGCCTACCTGCACGCCGGGACGATCGGGGAGACGCCGCTGCGCTGGCCCCGCGGCCGGGAGCTCGCCGGCTTCTGGGCGGGGAAGGCCGCGTTCCTCGGATGGGCCGTCGTCGTCCCGCTCCTGCTCCATCCGGCCTGGCAGGTCGCCGTGGTCTTCGCGGCGGCGTCGTTCGTGCTCGCCGTCACCCTCGCCGTGACGTTCCAGCTGGCCCACTGCCTCGAGGAGGCCGACTTCCCGAGCGCCGCCGCCATGGCCGAGACCGGAGGCCGCACCGAGTGGGCCCGCCACCAGGTGGAGACGACGGTCGACTTCGCGCCCCGCAGCCGCGTCCTCAACTGGTACCTCGGCGGCCTCAACTTCCAGATCGAGCACCACCTGTTCTCGCGGGTGCTCCACACGCACTACCGGGCGATGGCCGAGATCGTGCGTGAGGTGTGCGAGCGCCACGGGGTCGGCTACCAGGCCCACCCCAGCGTCGCCTCCGCCCTGGCCTCGCACACCCGCTGGCTGCGGCGGATGGGACGCGAGCCGGCGGTGACGGCCGCGTAGGCCCGCGACGGCGCGCCGGCCTCTCGCCCCGGCTTAGAAGGTCTTTCAAAATGAAGGAGTCACCTCCACGCCTGTGAACTCTCGGGGCATGTCCCCGAGAATCGGAGGTCGTGGAGGTGCCGTCTCGATTCGAGATCAGTGACGGGCTGTGGGAGCGGGTCGCCCCGCTCATCCCACCGCGCCAGCGTCGACGACGCCACCCGGGCCGCAAGGCGATCGATGATCGCCTGGTGCTCAACGGGATCCTGCACGTGCTCCACACCGGGATCGCCTGGGAGGACCTGCCGGCCGAGTACGGCTACGGCTCGGGGGTGACCTGCTGGCGTCGCCTGCGCGACTGGCAGCGGGCCGGGGTCTGGGAGGCGCTCCATCAGCAACTGCTCGGCGAGCTGAACGCCGCCGGGGCGATCGACTGGTCGCGCGCGGCGGCCGACGGCAGCCATGTGCGCGCTCTCTTGGGGGGCTCCTGACCGGGCCATCCCCGGTCGATCGCGCTCGGAGAGGCTCAAAGCACCACCTGCTGGTCGATGCGTCAGGGATCCCGCTGGCGGTGACGCTCACCGGCGGCCACCGCAACGACGTCACCCAGCTGGTGCCGCTCCTGGATGCTCTTGCCGCCCGCCCGGTCGCCGGCAAGGTCGGCCGGCCGCGCCGAAAGCCCGATCTGGTCCTGGCCGACCGGGGCCATGACCACGACACGTACCGGCGCATCCTGAGGGCCCGGGGGATCGCCCACCGGATCGCCCGTCGGCGCACCACCCACGGCTCGGGCCTCGGGCGCCAGCGTTGGGTCGTCGAGCGCGCGTTCGCCCACATGCACAACTTCCGCCGCCTGCGAACGCGCTACGAGCGCACCGCCGAGGTCCACCTCGCCTTCCTCACCCTCGCCTGCGCGATCCTCTGCTGGCGGCGGCTGGAGTCATTTTGAAAGACCTTCTTAGACGATCGGCGCGAGCCAGGCAGCGTTCCAGGTGTCCACACCCACGACGCCGTCCACGAAGAGCCCCTTCTCCTTCTGGAACTGCTCGCACACGTCGGCCGTCCTCGCGTTGTAGACGCCCGTCACCGGAAGGTGCCACCCGCGTTTCGTCATCCGCGTCTGCCAGGCGCGCACGTCGTCGCCCCGCATCGGGGGCGGGCCCTTCATCAGGTAGCGCCCCGGCCAGGCCGGGGCGCCGGCCGGGGAGCCCCCGGTCTCGGTCGCCACCGCACCGCCGGGAGCGCCGTAGATCATCCCGGGGATGAGCCCGGCGGCGGTCCAGTCGCGGCCCTGCACCGCGTCCCAGGATCCCACCCCGTACGCCGAGCCGCGCGCCTCGATGGTGGTGCCGTTCCCCAGCGAGACCGCCACGTGGGCGGCATCGGGCCGCCTGCGGAAGAGAAGCGCGCCCTGGGTCTTCACCGCCCTCGGGATCGGGATGATCTGGTTCGCCGCGCGGCAGGCCGCCTCCTGGTTCTGCGAGCCGTCGGGGAAGACGACTCCCACCCGCGCGCAGGCCCACTGGACCAGCTCGCTGCAATCGAAGACGTCGGGGTCGGGATCCGAAAGGGAAGCCTCGGCGCCGTAGACGTAGCGATCACCGCGCTGGAGGAGGCAGATCCGAACGAAGTCAGCGGCGTGGGCCATCCGGCGCTCCTCTCGTGATCGGCGGCCCCGGGGCCGCCGCGATCCCGCCTGGGGCCCCTTCGTATCCCGCGCGAAGGGAGAAACGCAAGCCGAGACGAACGCGCTGACGAGTCCTTCGGCCGCCGGACTTCAGCTCAACGACCTGGAGTCGCGCCCACGCCCAGCTCCGAGAGACCGCTCGAATGTCGAGACGGTGGACGGACGCAGGGTGTGCGCGCCCACGTCGGGATCGGTCGCGCGATCGCCTCCCTCACGTCCGCACGGCCGGCGATCCTTCGGCGCTTGCGCTCCGATCCGATCGAACTGCGCGCGGTTCGCCGGGCTGACACCTTCAGGACCGAGTCGTGACTGTCGAGCGGGTGGCGCCGGATGCCACCTAGGAGGGGTCGCCGGGGCGGGTCCGGGTCAGCGAGGCTGGCCGCGACCACAAGCGCCGCGTCCCCGGCGGACGAGCGAGGAGGGCAGTGGGGTGGGAACGATCGGCATCGAATGGGCCAACAGCTACAACGGCCGAGCATCTGACCTGAAGAACAACGACGACAACGCGCGCGGCTTCGCCAATACGCTCCAGGGCGTACGCCGCTTCGAGTGGAGCGACGCCCTGGCCTGGGATCAGGACTTCGAGCAGTCGGGCACAGGCAGCCCCTCGGCGGGCGACGACCGGCTCTGGGCCGACAGCGTCGACATCGCCTTCTACTCGGGGCACGGAAGCATCGCCGGCGCCTTCTTCGGCGTCGCCTCGCACGATGACGGCCGCGCGAAGCCGAGCGAGATGCGCCTGGGCGACCTGGAGTGCGAGTGGGTCGTCTTCGACGCCTGCGAGGTGCTTCAGGACGACGGCGACGTCTTCAACCGGCTGCGCGGCGTGTTCGTCGGGCTGCATTACATCCTCGGCTTCCACACGACCTGCATCGACTCGGGCGACCGCGGTCGCCGCTTCGCCGAGCGCCTGAACGCGGGCGACCGGGTGCGCGACGCGTGGATCACCGCCTGCGTCGAGACCGAGGGCTCGTTGACCCAGTGGGCCTACATGCGGGCCGACGCGGCCGGCACCGACACCTTCAACGACCACTGGCACGGCAAGGGTTTCGTCAGCCCTGATCCGGTGAGCCCGACCGTCCGCGCCTACGCGCGCGGAACCTGCTGAGGGGGCGACGATGCGAGATCTGATCGACATGCGGGCCGAGCTCCCCGATGCTCCGGCCACGATCCCGATGTTCGCGGCCTCGACCGCCGCGCGCTTGGGCGACCGCGACGGCAAGGGCGAGGCCGCCTTCGTCAAGCGGGCGCGGCAGGCGATCCGTACCTTCGGCGTCCCCGGCGAGCCCACCGACGAGGGCGAGCGCCTCGTGGTGCGCGACGGCCCCCGAACGCTGCAGGTCTACAGGGCGAGCGACTCGGTGTGGTGGGTCGACTTCGACCGCGCCTACGGCGACGCACCCGACGCCTCATCGGAGCTGCCTTCCGAGGGCGACGCGCTCCTGCGGGCACGGGCCGAACTGGAGCGCGCGCGGCTCGACATGCGCGACGCGGCTGAGGCCACGACGGCACCGGTGCGCGTCGCGGTGCAGGAGGGCGACGCGGAGCCGCGCGGGCTCGATGTCGCGCTCGATGTCAACCTCGCGTTCTCGCTGGCCGGCCGACCGGTGTTCGGCCCCGGCGCCAAGGCGAAGGTGACGTTCGCCGGCGGGGGCGAGGTGGCCCAGGTTCTCTACTTCTGGCGCCGACCGGCGAGGGCGAGGGCGATGCCCCTCATCCCCGCCGACGAGGCTTTCGCCCGGTTCGCCCGGGACCCGGCCTTCTACCGCCTGCGCAAGACCGACGCCGCCGTGGAGGTGCGCGACGTGCAGCTGGGCTACTACGCTCTGCCGCCCGGCGACTTCCAGCGCCTCTACGTCCCGGTCTACGCGGTCGATGCGACCGTGCGCACGCGCGAGCTGCCTGCCTACGACTTCCGCCGCCACGTAGTGGCAGTTGACGTTTCGCCTGGGCAGGCGAAGGCGCTCGACGCGGTGGCCGACCCGAGCGCTTGCCGCCTGTTCTGAGGTCCCGGGCGGGGGTGGCACCGCGGCCCGCGTCGCTAGTTTGGCTCTACGACTGATGCAGGGCAGAACTTTCGGAGGTCGCCAGCCCGCTTCACGGCGGAGGGACCGAGCCCCCCAGCATCCCGCGCTCAGCTCCTTTGCACAGCCACGAGAGCCCGAAGGTGAAGACCGCGACCCCCTCGCCGATCAAGAGCGACTCACGGACGTTGAGCACTTGCCACTGCTGGGCGATGAGGGCGTAGACGAGCGCCAGGCCGATGAGGGTTGCGCAGCCGATATGGAACCAGCGCCAGAACGGGGGCGGCAGATGCCCGGCCACGGGGGGTCGCGCGCCCTCCTTGACTCCGAAGAGAGCGCTCATAAGGGCGAGCAGGACGAGAAGAGTGATCGCGGCCCCGTAGTGGACGTCTGCAACCTTGGCCTCGCCGAGCGACTTCTGCAGCGGCGTGGGGGGGAAGCTGCCGCCGACGTCGTGCGGCCCATCCGTGGGGAAGAGAGCCACCACGATCGCAGCCAAGCCGGCGATCATGGTGGCGAAGTTCTCGGGCCCGACGTCGAAGGCCTTATAGGTCACGAGGAAGACTGCGATGGCAAAGAGAACGCCGACGAACGCGTCACGCATCCCGGAGAAGTAGTAGGCGCTCATCGAGCCGCGGGCCGCGAAGGAGCCCGAGAGCAGCCACCAGTCGCAGAGGACCAGGATGATCGGCAGCAGCATTCCGAGCGCCCCGATCAGGATCCGCTGCCACAAGTAACAGCGCAGGTAGAGGCGCTCAGCCCCGTCGAGTCCCTCGCGTCGCGGCGGGCCCGCGTCGCGCTGAAGAAACCCCCCGACGCCTCGCCGTTCATCGGCGGCCGCGAACGGGGTCTCACCCATTGGCTGACGCGGGGTATCGGTCATCGCACCCGCGACGATCGCGCTCCCGGGCCGGTCCCGCAAGACACCCTACGTGTCGAGACGGTCTTCACGACGTGACCGTCCAGTTGACTTCGCCGACCTGCGCGGGGACGGTGTCGCCCGGGTGTGTGGGCTCTGCAGCTAACGCTCGACGAAGACCTGCAGCGTCTCGACCCGGACGCCGTCGTACTTCTCGGCCGCCGCGGCCTCGGGCGTCTGGAGCGCGTCCTGCAGGTCCTCCATCGTCATCGAGTCTGGCAGCTCGAGCAGCACGGCCACGTGGGTGGGCGCCGCGGGGTTGACGAAGGTCCGGACACTGACCCCGAGCGCTCCGAAGAACTCGGCCCGCTTGGGCGATGAGAGCCAATGATCAGTGTCGTCCACCTCGTGGTAGCCGATGAAGGTGGTCACTGTGCACCTCCGGCTCAGCGCGAGCGGCCCCGGACCGTCCGCGCGAATGTACCTCCTGTCGCCGCGACGCTCTCATCGCGCCGGACCCGCAGTCAACGCGCGGCGTGCACTTCGGCCCGGAAGCGGTCGGCGCGCTCTGCGCCGCCCTGACGGAGGAGCCGGCGATCCCTCCGGCCGCGGGGCGGGGCGAGTCCACTCGCCCCGCTGCGGCGGCCATTCCTAGCTGACGGTCAGGATCCCGCTCATGCCCGCGGCCTCGTGGCCGGGGACGCTGCAGTAGTAGTGGTACTTGCCCTTTGGCAGCGTCAGGGTGATGGTCGCGCTCCCGTTGGTGATCGTCTTCGTCGCGCCGAGCTCGTGCTCCGTGCTCGCGACCTCGAAGGTCAGGTTGTGCTGCACCGAGGACTTGTTAGTGAAGTCGAAGGTGACCTTCCCAGGGGGCGCGGTGAGCGACTTCTGGACGTAGGCCAGCGCGCCGCTGGGCTCGGCCGCGACCGCGACGGTCGATGCCGTGGCCGGCGTGGTTTTCGCCGGTGCCGTGCTCGCCGGTGCCGTGGCCGCGGGGGCCGTGACGGACGTCGTCGTCGTCGTCGAGTTGGCGCTGGACGACGAACTGGAGCCGCAGCCGGCGACGAGGGCGATGGGAGCGATGGCCGCAAGTGCCATGACCGCGCGGGAGGGACGGACCATTGAGGCCTCTTTCTTCGAGCGGTGACGAGCGGGCAGAGAAAAGGGGCCCGTGATCGGAGAGGGGATCGCGGACCCGCTGCGCGGGATCGTTGCGTGCCCCCCATGACAGCGTCCTGAATGCGCCCCTGACGGCGTCGGCGCGCGAAGGCCCTGGCTCACCGAAGGGCTGGAGACCGGATGAGGCGGATCAGCCCGGCGGGCATCATCAGCGAGTTCCCGGCGAGCGCCGCGCTCGTGGCGCTCTTCCGGCCCGACCAGTGCCGTACCCCTGCGCGACACGGGGGCACACGGCGGCCCCCCTTGTTATCGGCGTAGCAGTAAGCCTCGGGCTTTACCGCCAAGAACTACATCACGGCGACGGTAGGCCCTCCGCGTTCTTCCGACCGGAGAGTGCCGGGGGCCTGGGGTTCTCCCGGGGCTAGCCCGCCCTCTTCGGTTCTGTCACTCAGGCCGACTCCGCCGACATGTGGCGTGGCTGTCCCGCACCGTGTCCCGCACCGTCTGAGACGCCCCCGCACCGCCCCGCACCGCCTCCAGACGCACTTCGGCCCCGACGCCGCCGGAGCGATGTCAGGGCCGAAAGACCGCTTATGCAGGGACGTCCCGGATGCCCCCGGCAAGAATCGAACTTGCGACACCAGGTTTAGGAAACCGCGGGGCTCTTCCGCTCAGATGCCCACTGTCCATGCGCCTTTCGGCGGCTGCCTCGATCTCCCGCAACGTGTCCCGCAACGTCTCGGTGGCCGGAGCCGGGTCGAAGACGGCGGCCGCATCGTCGAGCTGGCTGTCCGACAGGAGGTGCGCGTAGACCTGCGCAGTGATGTTGGGGTTGGCGTGCCCCAGTTGACGCGACACGACGATCAGCGGCACACCGCGCGCGAGCATGATCGACGCCGCGGTGTGGCGAAGGCCGTGGAAGGAGATCAAGGGGGCGCCCCGTGGCGTCAACCAGGCCGACCCGCACTGAGCACGCGCGCCAGGGCCTGCCCCGGCGTTCCGCTGTCCATCGGGCCGCCGTCACGGGCTGGCCAGACGTAGCCGTCCGCCGACGCTCCTCCCTCCACGACTGCGATGGCGTACCAGCGAGCCAGGCGGCTCGCGAGCCCCGCGGAGATCGCGACTCGGCGCTCGCGACCACTCTTGGGAGGGCCCACGATGCGACGGGGCGGGCCGCCGTCCCGGCCGACCTCCTGCCACACCGACCGCGCCACGAGAACGCGCCGCGCGGAGAAGTCGACGTCCGGCCAGCGAAGGCCGATCACCTCGCCACGCCGCAGGCCGGCTTCGCCGGCCATCCGGAGCATCGACTCGAGGTGGACTCGCCGGGTCCCATCGAAGAGGGCCGCGAGCTGGGGGGCGTCGAGCACCCGCTCCGCCCGATGACGCTCTCGAGGCGCCTTCGGGAGTCGCAGCCCAGTGGCCGGGTTGTCTGAAAGCCTGCCCCATTGGACGGCCAGTTTCAGCATGACACGCAGCGCCTCCAGCGCCTTCCCGGCAGCATGCCGGCTCGACGTCCCGAAGCGTCTCCGCCAGCCAGATCTCGACGCGCTGCCGCGTGATCTCAGCAAGGTTCAGGTCACCGAGCGCCGGGCTCACCCGAAGTCTGTAGGCCTCCTCCCGAACCGCCACGGTCGACGGCGCGAGTGTCGGAGCCTTCGCCCTCAGGTAGTCGCCCGCGAGCTCGTCGAGCGTTCCAGGCTCGACGACCGCGGGAAGCTCCGGTCGTCCCTCGCCGCGTAGTCGGTCGCGCTCGGCTCGTGCACGGCTGACGGTCCCGCTGATCGTGAGAAGTCGGGTCGCTCCGGGACGAGCCCCGGGTACGACGATCTGGAACGAGCAGCCGCAGCGGCGACCCGGTCGGTGATCGACCGACGAGGCGCACGCGACCCGGTGGGCGCGGTAGATCCCGGGCTCGATCGGTCTCGCGCCACCCTCGTCGAGCGCTCACGAACGCCACCACCCGGGAGTGAGCGGCTTCTTCGGCGGGCTCGGGCGTGCGCGTCGTGGCGATCGACCGCGCGGTCGATCGGGCGTCCTCGCCGTCGGAAGCCCTGCTGCGGGCCTCGCGCTGGCGGCGCTCGATAGGCCTCGAGGTCGTCCCACCGCACGACGAGTCGTCCGGCGACGAGGAAACCTCCGGCCTCATCCATGAGACGCCGAGCCGCCCGGCGATCGCGGATGCGATAGCGCTGCATCACGGACGCGACATCGAGCACCTCCGGCGGCCCGCCGCTCACGGCGCGTACCCGACGCGCCGGGCGCCGATGTGGATGTGGTTCCAGTGGTTGCCGCCGACGTAGGTGCGCCACAGGAGCTGGAAGCGGATGCCGCAGCGCTCGACGTTGAGCACGCCGCCCGTCCTCCCCCAGTCCGCGTAGCCCGGGCCCGCCGATCGCGCTCGCGATCCGCGAGGCCGCGGCGTCGCCCGCCGGGGGCGTCGTCCCGAGGTCGTTGGCGAAGCACTTGGCGCAGCCGACCCAGTGATCCGACGATGCCCCCGCTCGCGGTCAGTCTGCCGCGTGCGCTTGGCGCTCGTCACGGGCAAGCCGGTGAGCCGCGCGAGCGCCTCGACCGGGCCGCTCGGTGCCGCCCCACGGCCCGACCGGGCAGAGCGCCGCCTGCAGCGTCGCCGGCGAGCGCGGGCACGAAGGCGATCGAGCCCGACGGATCGCCGCCGATGTCCTCGTAGTAGCGGCCCGACGGCGTCGGTCCACGCCGAGTTGAGCCCGGTCGGGTCGTTGGCGGCGCCGAGCGGCGCCCAGACTGGCTGGATCGCGGCGAGGGTGTCGCGGCCGCGAGCGACGTACCCCTGCGCGAGGCCGCGCGCGACGGTGGCGATGTTCGCCTGCCAGCTCGCGAACGGCGATCGCCGGGCCCCAGCCGAAGGCGTTGTGGATCCCCGCACCCGAGCCCGCCGTGCCGAGCACCGACTCGTGCATCGCGATCGCGACCAGGGCGCGCGGGTCGATCCCGTTGCGCTCGCCCTCCCGGACGAAGACCGCACCGAGCCCGACCAGCGGCGAGGCGGGCACCTGCTTCGGCCATCCAGGCGTCGAGCGTGGCGGCGTCGGCCGTCGAGGCGCCCGCCGGCCACCCGGACCCGACGAGGCCGAGCAGCGCGATCACCGGGAGGCCGACGACCAGCGACAGCAGCGCGGCGACGCCCGCTCCGGCGATGGCGAGCGGGTCGCCCGAGGCTCTGGCCGGCGGCGCTCACGTCGCCGTGGTCCCCTTCGACCGCGGCCGGCGCCGGCGCGGGCTTCGCGGGCGGCGCCTCGCGCGCGCCCGCCGGGCGGACCTCGAGCGGCGGCTCCATGACCGCCTGGACCTCGACGACCGGGCGCCACGGAGGAAGGTCTCGGCAGCATCCCGGCGCCGAGGCGCCGCGAGACCTCAGCGGCCGCCGCGACCACCGCCGCGCGCGACCTCGTCGATCGCCTCGATCGGGGAGGCGGCTGAGGGTGCTGCCCACCCCGACCGCGGCGACGACGGTGCCGGAGTGGTCGCGGACGGCGGCGCCGATCGAGCGGCGTGCCTCGTGGAACTCGCCGTCCTCGAGGGCGTAGCCGCGCTCCCTGGCAACCGGAGGTCCGCGACCAGGACGGCCTCCCGCTCGATGATCGTGCGGGCGGTCCAGGGCGCGAGCACCATCTCGGCGAGTGCGGCGTCGCGGTCCTCCGATGCGAGTCTCGGCGAGGATCGCCTTGCCGAGGGCAGTCGCGTGGGCGGGGAACGCGCGCCCGAGGGCGCGCTCGGGGCCGCGGAAGTGGTCGATGTGGACCGCCCGCCCGCCCGAGAGCACCGCGATCAGGCCGCCAAGGCCGGTCGCCTCCTGGAGCGCGGCGAGCGGCGGGCGAAACTCGTCCCAGGGGCGCAGGGTCAAGATCGCGTAGCCGCCGAGCTGGGCCAGCCGGATGCCGAGCCGCCAGGCGCCGGAACCGGTCCGCGCTCCGACGACGATCCCGGCCGCCTCGAGGTGGCGAAGGAGCTTGTTGGCGTACTCCTCGGAGAGCCCGAGCTCGTCGGCGATCGCCGAGAGGCTGAGCTCGCCGCGATCCGGCGGGCGGAAGAGGTCGAGCACCGAGAGGGCGTACTCGAGCTGGCGCACACGGTCGGCGCGGGGAAAGCGGGGCTCAGCCATCGAGGTGACCCTCCGGTCACGGCGCGCTACGGGGCGCCGTCGCCTCTCGTAGCGGATCCGGTCCTCGGGCTCGTCGCGGCGCATGTGCTCGATCAGCTCCTCGCGCGAGAAGCGCCAGCGCGGGCCCTCGTGCCAGCCGGGGAGGCGTCCCTGGTTGGCCTCGCTTCGCACCGTCCACTCCTTGATCCGAAGGAACTCGGCCGCCTGCTCGGAGTCCATCCCGGCCGCCGCGGCGCCCGTGCGCATCTCGAAGGGGGAGCGCGGGAAGAGATCGTCCTCCGCCGCGCTCGCCGCGCCGAGCCCGCAGCCCCCGGGTCTCGGCCACCGCGTCGCGCAGGAAGCGCCACTCCTTGCCGATCCGCCGGGCCGGAATGCGGCCCGACTTCGCCCCGCGCTGGACCGTCTCGATGTTCAGCCCGAGCCAGGCCGGCCACCTCGCTGGCGGTAAGCACCTCGTTCGCCGGTGTCTGAGCCCATGGGGGTCAGTCTGACCGACCGGAGCGGGCTTGCGAGGAACCGCGACTGCAAGATTTCATAGCTTGTGCGTCTCTGCCCTCGGCTGGCTATTATCAGTTTGCCGCATTCAGTCAACCGAGCATAGGGAGACGGCGGCGATATGGCAAACGAGGACGGCGGAGTGGATCGATCGGGCGATGGCCACGAGCGCGCACGCGTCGAGCTGCTCGCGCCGGCCCCGGAGCCGAGCCGGCCTTCCTGGCGAGCGACCTGCCGGGGCCCGCGAGCTGGGGGCCGGCCCTCGGAGCCGGCGGTGAGACCCTCGGTCCGAACCCCGACCTCGTGCCGCTCGAGGCCGAGAGCGCGCAGACGTCCTTCGACTCGCACGCGAGGCCTCCGGGTCGCTCGGCGACGCCGGCCGGCCGCTCGCTAGCCGATCGACGCACAGGGGGGTGATTCTCGTCGCCCTCGCCCCTCTGTCCATGCTTCCGAGCCTCGGCGCGGTCGTGGCCACGGGAGTCGCTGGCGGGGCTCCTCGGGCTTGCGGTCCTCACCGTGGTGGTGCTCTTCTCCTTCGGTGGCAATGCCCGCCGACCGCTCGCGACGACGCGAAGGTCGTGGCGATGACGGTGCCCGCACGAACGATCTTGGACGTCGCCGAGTGGGTGGCCGTCTCCGCCAAGCGCGAGGCGCGCATCCGCGAAGCGGCCCGTGAGCGGCATCGGCCAGGCTCGCCACGCGCGCGAGGTCGCGCGGCGCAGGGCGCGCGAGCGCGAGCGCGCTCCCGTGCAGAGCGGTGCCGGTGACGACGACGCAGGTCGTGGTCTCCCCCGCCGGCGCTCGACGCCCAGCCCCGCGCCGGCCCGACGGTGTCGCCGGCCGAGCGCGAGTTCACCCCCGGCCCGTGGAACCTCAGCTGATGCGGCGGCGAGCGAGCCTCCGGCGAGCGCTCGGCCTCCTGCGCGCTCGCCGCCGGCGGTGCTCTGCGCGTCCTCGCCGGCGCTAGGCGACCGACGGCAGCCTCTACACCTACGGCATCGAGGCGCTGGCCGCCCAGGCGGTTCCCGACGGCCAGTGCTCGGTGGCCCAGACCGGCGCGAGCTTCGGCGTGACCTGCCCGCCCATCGGGCACCTCGCTTCACCGGCACCAAGTGGCAGATCGATCTGCGCACGCCCGTGCCGGGCTCGGTGATCGAGGCGCTTCAGCTGGCGCGCGGTGCGCTTCCACCAGACGGCGACCTCGATCGCCCAGCAGGTGCTCGCCGACGGCGCCCTCGCCTGGCAGGTCGCCGAGTCCGACATCCCGCGCAGCCCCTCCCAGCCGAAGGCCTACCAGATCGGGATGCGGGCGCTGACGGCCTCGCTGCGGCTCTCGCAGACCGAGGCCCGCCAGCAGCCGAACCGGGTGTGGACCTTCCTCGATCCGACGATCCTCGTGCGCGACCTCGAGGCGCCCTCGGCGCGCTGGACGAGCGTGCCCGGCGGCTGGGTCACCGGCGACCAGGCGCAGGTCGAGTGGCAGGCCTCCGACAACTTCGGCTCCGACGGCATCGGCCAGCAGCGGATCGGCGTCGGCGGGCGCGCGCCTCTACGCCGCGGCGCCCGGGCCAGGGCTCGCAGTCGCCCGCCTCAACCTGGCGGCGGTACCCGACGGCGTCCAGACGCTCCGCCTCGAGGTCGACGGCGACGGCACCGGCGGCGCGGCCTTCCAGGATGCGACCCTTCGAATCGATCGCACCCCGCCGTCGGCGAGCATCACCCTCATCGGCCTGCCCGCCGACGGCGTGCGCGCGACGGTCTCGGTCGCCGACGCCACGAGCGGGGTGCGCGACTGGACCCTGCGCGCCCGCGGACCGGACGGGCCGACGGTCGCCTCCTCGACGACCGGCGGCGAGACGTCGGGACCTCGACCTCGTCCGCCTACGCCGCCCCGGCGAGACGATCCGCTTCGTCCTCGACGGCGAGCGACAACGCCGGGCTCTCGCGCGAGGTCACCTCGGCGCTGGTCACCCGCCCGAGCGCGGCGATCGGCGGCGCACCGACGACCACGATCGTCGGTGGCGACGGGCCCGCTCGGGGAGCCCGGGCGGATCGAGGCGAGCGGGGCGCCGCTGCCCGAACTTCTCCCGCATCGAGACGCGCGGCCATCCGCACGAACCAGGCGCGCAGCTACAGCCGCAGCGGCCGCCTGCTCGTGCCGCTGATCGCCTCGACGTACTCGCGGCCGGTGACGATCTCGGGACGCTTCCTGCACCCGAATGGGCGCGGCCTGCGCGGCGCGACGGTCTACCTGCGTCGACCCGAAGGGCTTCACGCGCGGCGACGACGCTCACCGACCGTCGCGGGCGCTTCACCTTCCAGGTGCGCCCGCGCCGGAGCGGAACCTGGCGCGCGATCGCGCTCGGGCGGCCGCTGGTGGTCGCGCCCGGCGGTGATTCAGCTTCGGCCGCTGGTCACGACGCGGATCAGCGCTCGCTCGATCCGGCCGGGCGAGACGCTCCGCATCTCGGGCGTGATCTCGCCCCGGGGCGCCGGCCGCGGCAAGCTCGTGAAGCTCGAGTGGCGCCAGGGCGGCACCTGGCGGCCGCTGGCGCTCGCCACGGCCGATCGGCGCGGTCGCTACGTGCTGGCCTACCGGTTCAGCGCGGGCGCGGGCGCCGTTCACCATCCCGCTGCGCGTCGTCGTCCCTCGCGAGAAGGGCTGGCCCTTCCTTCCGGTGGTTGCAACTCGCGTCGATGTCCGAGTGGGCTGAAACCGGCGACGTGGAGGGCTCGACCAAACCCCTCTATCTAGTGCCGTGTCAGGCAACGTTTGCCCGGTCGACCACCTCCTGGAGTCGCTCGTCGTGGGCGTGACGGTTTCGCCAGGAGATGTAGCGGCGGATCATGCTCGCCTGGGCCTGGTGGCTGGGGTGGTCGGTGCCGTCGAGGGCGAAGTACCTGAGGGCGGTGAACTGGGCCTCGATCCGGTTGAGCCAGCTCGCGTAGAAGGGCACGTAGGCCAGCTCGAGGTTGTTGGCGGCCGCCCAT
>CAVYRD010000006.1:0-179047 GCA_963770865.1 uncultured Thermoleophilia bacterium | reverse complement strand
GGTCGGTCCGCGAGACGGTCGGGCCGGGCATCTGCCTGAGCATGGATGCTAACCGCGCGGTACGACCTGGACGGCGCGCTGCGGCTGACCGAGGCGCTGGCCGGCGCGGGCATCGCGTGGTTCGAGGAGCCGTTCCCGTGTCGCCGCGGGCGCGACGGCGCCGTCCGCGTGGGCCTGCCGCCAGGTGGACGAGTGGGGCGTCGAGCAGCACCGCCGCCTGCGCGCCGCGACCGATATCCCGCTGGCCGGCGGAGAGGGCTTCCGCGACTTCGCGCCGATGGCGCGGCTGCTGGCCGACGGCTGCCTGGACATCCTGCAGCCGGACACCGGCTATCTGGGCCTCTCCGCCATGCTGGCCGCCATCGAGTGGCCGAGGAGGCCGGCGTGCGCCCGAGCCCGCACTCCTGCTGCGACGCGATGGGGCTGCTCGTCTCCCTGGACCTGCAGGCGCTGACGGGCAACCCGGTGCCGCAGGAGTACGAGACGTTCGAGAGCCCGTTCGTGCAGGACCTGTTCGCCGGCCAGCGCGGCTGGGTGCGGCCGGACGGCACCGTGGCCGTGCCCTCGGGGCCCGGATTGGGAGTTGGGTTCGACGAGGGCACCTGCGAGCGCTACTGCGTCGCGCGCGGGACCGTCACCGCGTAGGAGCAAGGGACGAGGAACATGAAGAAACGGATCAAGAGAGAGTACCAGTTGGTGGTGGTCGGCGGCGGCCTGTCCGGCATGTGTGCGGCCATCGCGGCCGCGCGGCACGGGGCCAGGGTCGCGCTGATCCAGAACCGGCCCGTCCTGGGCGGCAACAACAGCTCGGAAATCCGCATGCACATCTCCGGTGCGCCCCTCATGGGCCGCCGGCCCGACGCGCGCGAGACCGGCATCATCGAGGAGATGCAGGAGGTGAACCGCTCGCGCAACCCCAACCACAGTTGGGCCATCTACGATACGGTGCTCTGGGAGACCGCGCACTTCCAGGACGGCCTTGACCTCTACCTGAACACGCACCTGACGGACGCGCGCACCGAGGGCGGCGCGATCATCAGCGTGCTCGCCGAGCAGCTCACGACGGAGAAGCTCTTCGAGTTCGCGGCGCCGCTGTTCGTAGACGCGACGGGCGACGGCACGCTGGGCGTGCTGGCCGGGGCCGAGGACATGAGCGGACGCGAGGGGAAGGACGTGTTCGGTGAGAAGTTCGCGCCCGACAAGAGCGACGCCTACACGATGGGCAACACGCTGATGTTCAAGGCGATGGACGTCGGTAAGCCCGTCCGCTTCGAGAAGCCCGCCTGGGCGAACACCTACACGGAGCAGGACCTGAAGTTCCGCGACCACAAGAGCATCTGCGCAGGCTACTGGTGGATCGAACTGGGCGGCATGGAGCTGGACACGATCGCGGACGCCGAGGAGATCCGCGACGAACTCCTCAAGGCCGTCTACGGCATCTGGGACCACATCAAGAACGGCGGCGAGCACGGCGCGGAGAACTGGGACCTGGACTGGGTGCAGTTCCTGCCCGGCAAGCGCGAGAGCCGCAGGCTGCTGGGCGATTACGTGCTGGTCGAGCGCGACATCATGGAGCAGACGCGCTTCGAGGACGCCGTGGCCTACGGCGGCTGGAGCATAGACCTGCACGCGCTGGGCGGGCTGCGCAACAGCGAGGAGGAGGGCGCGACGATGCACCTGAAGGCATACACGCCTGAGGAGGTCTTCTCGATCCCGTACCGCTGCCTCTACTCGAAGAATGTGCGCAACCTCCTCCTGGCCGGGCGCGCCATCAGCGTCAGCCACGTGGCCTTCGGCGCCACGCGGCAGATGGCCACCTGCGCCATCTGCGGGCAGGCCGTCGGCACCGCGGCCGCCATCGCGCTGCGGGACGGCGTCCTGCCGCGCGACGTCCTCAGCCGCATCGCGGAGCTGCAACAGATGCTGCTCAAGGACGACTGCTACATCCCCGGCGTCCCCAATCGGGATGAGGCGGACCTGGCGCGGAGCGCGCGCCTCGACTGCTCCTCGCACGCGCCCGGCGGCCAGGCCGCCAACGTGATCAACGGCACCGCGCGGCGCGTCAAGAAGGAGGAGAACGCCTGGATATCCCAGGAGCCCGCGGAGGGCCAGTGGCTGCGCCTCGACCTCGGCCGGCAGGCCAGGGCGAGGGAGGTCCGGCTGACCTTCGACCCCAACCTGTCCGCCGACATCAAGATATCCATCTCGCAGCCCTCCCTCAGGAGGCAGACGCCCGGCATCCCGAAGGAACTCGTCAGGGACTACGACCTGGACCTCTGCCAGGGCGAGGCGGTGCGCCGCCGCATCGAGGTGCGGGGCAACGTCCTGCGCCACCGCGTACACACGCTGGAGGCGCCGGTGGACTGCGACCGCGTGCGGCTGACCGTGCTCGCGACGCACGGCGACACGCGCGCGCGGGTATTCGAGGTGAGGGTCTACGAGTGAGCACGAGCGAAGCACTGACGCCGCGGGACGTCGTCAAGCTGGCGTTCCAGTACCCGGGAGAACCGAGTACGTGCCGTACGTCTTCTGGATCAAGGCGGAGCAGGGCGAGGCCCTGACGCGCCACTACGGCGGCCCGTCCTGGCAGGAGAAGCTGGTTGACTACATGCCCCTGATCACGGGCGTGAACAACTTCATGTCCCTGGCCGGCTTCACGCCCGGGCCGGACGGCTCGCAGCGGGACTGCTTCGGCTGCGCGTGGATGATGGGCACGACGCACCACCTGGTGGACTGGCCGCTGAAGGAGCCGAAGCTGGGCGATTACCGCCTGCCGGACCTGCCAGAGTACTTCGCGAAGCACGTGCGCCCGCGCTGGCCGGCGGAACTCGCCCGCACGCAGAACGGCTTCCGCATGATCATCCACAACTTCGGCCTCTTCGAGCGCGCCTGGAGCCTGCGCGGATTCGAGAACCTGCTGATGGACATGGCCACGGATGAGGACTTCGTCGCGGAGCTGCTCGACCGCATCACCGACTGGCTGCTCCAGAGCGTGGACCTGATGGCCGGGGCGCCCGTGGACTGCATCCGCTTCTCCGACGACCACGCTGCGCAGCGCGGCATGTTGATGGGCGCCGAGCGCTGGCGCCGGCTCTTCAAGCCGCGCTGGCAGCGCATCTACGAGCGCGTGCACCACCACGGCATCTACACCATCATGCACATGTGCGGGGACAACACGGACGTGATCCCCGATCTGATCGAGATCGGTCTGGACTGCATGGAGGAGCTGCCAGCCCGAGTGTGCGGACATCTACGCGCAGAAGAAGAAATATGGCAAGAACATCCGCTTCTGGGGCGGGCTCGGCGCGCAGAGCATACTGCCCTTCGGCACGGCGGACGCCGTGCGGGCGGAGACTCGGCGCCTCACCCGGGAGATGGGGCGCGGCGGGGGCTACGTCTTCGCGCCCGCCAAGACGCCGGGCATCGAGGTGCCCGTGGAGAACATCGTCGCCTACTTTGAAGAGATGATCGCGCCCCGGGCGGCCCAATGAGCGATCCAGCCCTCAGCCCCGTCGAGTTCAGCGCCTGCCGCATGGACGGCGTTGTCGGGGAGTACCTGCGCGCCGTCACAGACCAGTGGCTGCTCGTCGCGCCCCGGGCGAACCCGGCCATGCTGGAGGTATTTGCCGACCGCGACGTGCGCCCGTACCGGGACATGGTCGCGTGGGCCGGCGAGTTCGCGGGCAAGTACCTCACCTCGGCCGTGCAGGTGCTGCGCCTGACCGGGGACGCGCGGCTGGAGGCAGCCCTGCGAGACTTCGTACCGCGCCTGATCGCCCTCCAGGCCGAGGACGGCTACCTCGGCCCGTGGCCGACGGACTCGCACCTGACCAACCGCTCCCCGCACCACCCTGCGCGCGACCACCGGAACTGGGACACGTGGGGCCACTACCACGTCATGCTCGGCCTGATGCTCTGGCACGAGCAGACGGGCGACCGTCGCGCCCTGGCCTGCGCGCGCCGCATCGCGGACCTGTTCTGCCGCACGTATCTTGGCGACCGCTCGCCGCGCCTGGTCGAGACGGGCGAGCCGGAGAAGAACCTGGCGCCCGTCCACGCCCTGGCCATGCTCTACCGCCGGACGGGCTGCGAGCAGTATCTGCGGCTGGCGAAGCAGATCATCGGCGAGTTCGCGGCGGCCGGCGACTTCATCACTTTGGCGCTGAACGGCAAGGCGTTCTTCGAGATGCCCGAGCCGCGCTGGGAGGCGCTGCACTCCGTCCTGGCGCTCGCCGAGCTGCACGCGATCACGGGCAACGACGACTATCGCCGCGCCTTCGAGCGCATCTGGTGGAGCATCGTCGAGGGCGACCGCCACAACAACGGCGGCTTCTCCTCCGGCGAGAAGGCCACGGGCAACCCGTACGACCCGCGCGCCATCGAGACCTGCTGCACCATCGCCTGGATCGCCATGTGCGTCGAGATGCTGAAGCTCACGGGGGACTGCGTCGCGGCGGACGAGGCCGAGCTGTCCACGCTGAACTCCGTCCTCGGCATGCACTCGCGCACCGGCCGATGGGCGACCTACAACACGCCGTCGGACGGCATGCGCTTCGCCAGCGCGCACCACATCGTCTTCCAGTCCCGCGCCGGCAGCCCGGAACTCAACTGCTGCAGCGTCAACAGCCCGCGCGGGCTCGGACTGGTGAGCGACTGGGCCGTCATGCGCTCGGCGGACGGGCTGCACGTCAACTACTACGGCCCCTCGCGCTTCGCCGTCGCGCTCGACGGCGGCGGACACTGCGAGATCGTGCAGGAGACGGACTACCCCGCCTCCTGTATTCGGTGAGCGGGAAGGGAGGGGCGAGGTGGCGTCGTCCCCCGCTGCGGACGTTGCGAGCGAGACGAAGCGCCTGCTCGTTCCCTATGACGGCTCCCCCTCGGCGCACGCCGCGCTCCGGCGGGTCGCCGAGCTTGCGCGGCGCGGCGACGAGGTGAGTGTCGTGACCGTGATGCCGGAGCCCGGCGTGAGCTCGCGGCTCGGGCCCTTCGTCGAGGAGCGCCGGCGCCAAGCGGTCCTGCTCGAGGAGGCGCGGTGCTTCCTCTCGCGCCGCGGCATCGAGGTGCGGCGCGTCGCGGCCATGGGCGGCGTGGTCACCGAGACCCTCGCCGCCGCCGAGAGGCTGGCAGGGAGCCGATGTGATCGTCGTCGGCGCTGACGGCCGGGGCCTGCTCGGCGGCGTCGGATCGCCGAGCGACCGCATCGCACGGCGCGCCGGCTGCGACGTACTCGTCGTTCACGCCCACGAGAAGTGACGGGCGGCCACCGGTCGCGACGGGGGGCCGGGGAGATCGCTCAGACCACTCGTGCGTGCCTTAGCCGTTGCCGCCGTGGCGTGAGCCGCCACCCGCCCCGCCCCACATCGTCCAGGCCATCGCCCCGATCATCACCGCGCAGGGGAGGACGAACAGCAGGAAGACCGGGGTGGCGTAGGCGAGAGCCAGAACGACCGCCACGAGAACGATGGCGGCACACCCCCACATGACCTTTCGCGAACGGCTCACCGCCCCACCCTTTCGACGTGGCATCCAGCCTGCGCCGCACGGGGCCCCTTGCCGTCCGTCCCGGCACGGATAGGTGGGCGGAGGACTACGGATCGCCGCGGAGTCCTCACGCGCCCGCTGTAATGGGTGCTCGCACCGGTGCCCAAGGGATCGATCTGCTTCGACTCTGGCTCCTGGTGAGTTCCAAGAGCTCTTCCAAGAAGCCGGATCGCATGACCCGTCAGTTCACTGCGTCGGATCCGAGCCGCGGAGCTGTTTCCGAGCGGGTCCGCGCTTTGTCATCGGCCGATCGTTCAGGATGCGCCTCGGCACGCCGACGTGAGAGCTCCCGCGCGCAGCGGCGCATGCGTCATGTCCCGGCGGATCCGGCATCGGCGCTGACCGTGACGGGGCGGACGTCACGTGGGCGGCCAGTCTTTCGATCTCGTCGCGCGTGCCGGTGCCCAGGCCGCGCCGGGTGGCGTTGAGGGCGCCGGCCGCCACACCGAGGCGCAGCGCCTGCGTCATGGCGAGGCCCCTGGCGAGGCCGACGCCCGTCGCCGCGACCAGCGAGTCCCCGGTGCCTCGATGATCGAGGGCCTCGAACACCGGCGCCACGAGCTCGTGCCGTTCCCTTCGGTCGTCGTCGCTGAAGAGGAGCGCCGGCTGGGCCGCCCGCGTGACGAGCACATGCCGTGCATTCGCGGAGAGCAGCCGCTCCGCCCCGTCACAGTGGTCCGGGAGCGAGAGATGCTGAGGCATAGCCCTCCGCGACGATCTCCTCGTCGCTCAGCTTGAGGAGCTCGACGCCGCCCTCCAGGGTCGCCCAAGGGGAGGCCCGGTCAGGTCTGCGATGACGGTCTTCCCATTCGCGCGGAGGTCCGCGACGAGCCGGCGGTAGAGTCCGGCCTCAACGACGTCGTCCGGCTGGCAGCCGGTCACCAGCGTGATGTCGGCGTCGAGACCGGCGGCGAGGGCGATGCCGTAGAGCTCGTCGGCCGCATGCCGGCCGAGGGGCCAGCCCTCCACCTCGGCGATCTCTGCGCGAGTCCCGCTGCGCCGGTCATGGATGTACACGCCGTTCGGGGTGACCGTCGGCGCCGCCCGCAGGGTGATGGGCTGGGCCTGCATCAGGCCCCGTAGGACCAGCCCCGGCTCCCCGCCGAGCGCGCAGCACAGAACGACGTCCGCGCCGAGTGTCGCCGCGAGGCGAGCGACCCAGAAGCCCTGCCCGCCGGGGTGCAGGTGCACGTCCGGACGGCCCCCCTGCCTCTCGATGGTGATCGTGAGTATCGGCGAGGGCGCGAACACCGCGATGCGCCCGTCACGCCGGTGCAGCGGGGCGAGGGGTAGCGGCTCACCGTCGTCGGTCACATCGCCTCCCTCACGATGCGACAGATCCCGTCCGTGAGCGAGGGGGCCGATGCGATCGTGTAGCGGGACGCTGCGGTGTGACGGGACCCGTCGAAGTCGCTGACCGTGCCGCCCGCCTCGCGCACGAGCAGGAGCCCCGCGGTGACGTCCCAGGGCAGGTTCGAGAACATCACGCTCGCGCCGAGGCGCCCGGCCGCGAGCCAGGCCAGTCGAGCGCCGCCGACCCGAGCATCCTGACCCGGAGGCTCTCCCGGGCGAGGCGCGCCAGCACCGCGAGATGCAGGCGGTTCTCCCCCTCGGATCCCGAGCCCACCTTGAAGTCGGCCACGCCGACCACCGCATCGAGCAGATCGCCCGTGTCGGCGACGGTGATACGCGCGCCATTCAGGGCCGCCCCACCGCCACGGCGGGCCACGAACCGCTCGCCGAGGAACGGCGCGTCCACGATGCCGATGACGGGCTCCCCGCCGACGATCAGAGAAAGGGAGATCGCGCACAGCGGGCTGTCCTTGGAGAAGTTGACCGTACCGTCGATCGGGTCGAGCACCCAACGCGCCCGACCGCCGGTCGATCCGCCGGCCTCCTCGCCCAGGAGCAGGATGTCGGGTGTGGCAGAGGCCAGGCACGCCCGGATCTCCGACTCGATCCGCACGTCAACCTCGGTGGCGAAGTCGCGGTCCCCCTTCGGGACGAGCGCACCGATATGCGAGCGCCCCCGACGAAGGATGCGCGCGCCCACGTCCACGGCGTGCTCCGCGGCGAGCAGGAGCGCCCCGTCGCTCGCTCGCGCGCCCGCCGCTCCAGCCCTGCCGAGTTGGGGGCTCATGCTCGCGCTCGCCTCGATTGGCGGGCGCGGCGGGCCGCAGACGTGCGCTGCCCGGGCTCGTCGGCCATCGTCATGAGCGGCATCCCTTCCAACCGGTCTTCCCCCGCAGGAGATTCCTTGCCCGGGCTCCGGCGTGCATCGGTGGAAGCTGCCAGGCGCGCGTCGGAGAACTACTGCCACGGCCGCGGGCCGCTCGTTGTCATAGGCGCCCCACCTGCGGGCGGTGCAGGCGGCTCGGTGGGATTGCTCACTCGACCCCGGGTTTCTCCCGCCCACCCGTGTGAACGAGGCCTCCTAGCGACGGTCACGGGCATCTGGGAACCTCGCAACCATGGCTGGCACGACGTTGGCTCGGTTGGCGGCCCTGAGGGCTGATTCGGCTCCGCTCGAGCGGGCGCGGGAGATGGTGGAGCGCCTCGGCCGCCCGCTCGGCCCCGCCGACCTGGTCGAGCTCGCGCGCGTGACCGGGGTCCCCGTGGCGGCGCTGCGTGCGGCGGTCTCCTCGTATGCCGATCTGGCGCAGGGCCCGGCCGAGGCTCGGGTCTGCGTGGGTACGTCCTGCGCCCTCGCGGGCGGGGAGCGGCTGGCGGCCGATCTCGCGACGCGGACAAGCGTGCGCACCGTCCACTGTCTCGGCCATTGCGACCGGTCCCCGGCCGTGCTCCTGCGCGACGGACGCGTGGTGGCCCCGAGCACGGGCGCCGATGCCACGGGGGTGCTCGAAACGTCGGCCGGCGGCGTCACGCCCCCGAGCGTGCGGGCCCGCTCCCGGGTCCGCATCGTCACTCGGCGGTTGGGGCGCGGAGCCTTCGCCGAGCTCGAGCGGGCTCGGGCCGACGGCGCCTATTCGGCGCTCGAGAAGGCGCTCCGCCTGCCGCCCGAGGCGCTCTTGGCGGACGTCGAGCGGTCGGGCTTGCGCGGGCGGGGCGGAGCGGGATTTCCGACGGGGCGGAAGTGGCGTCGAGCGGCGCAGGCGGCGGGGGATGTGCGCTACGTCGTCGCCAACGGCGACGAGGGCGATCCGGGCTCGTTCATCGATCGGCTGCTGATGGAAGAGGACCCCCACGGCGTCCTGGAAGGCATGCTCCTGTGCGCCTACGCGGTCGGGGCGGGGGAGGGCATCGCCTTCGTGCGCTCGGAGTACCCGGACGCGGCCGCCAGCCTGCGACGCGCCGTCGTCGCGGCGCGGGCCGCCGGCAT
Source organism: uncultured Thermoleophilia bacterium (assembly GCA_963770865.1). GTDB lineage: Bacteria > Actinomycetota > Thermoleophilia > Miltoncostaeales > Miltoncostaeaceae > Miltoncostaea. Next base: position 170,163 of record CAVYRD010000006.1, on the reverse strand, counting down.
CCTGGGCGAGGTCGGTGCTCGGCTCCGGATTCGCGTTCGACGTCCGGGTCGTCTCCGGGCTCGGCAGCTATGTCTGCGGCGAGGAGACCGCCCTGCTGGAGGCGCTGGAGGGGCGCCGCTGCGAGGTGCGCCTGCGCCCCCCGTATCCGGTGGACGCCGGGCTGCACGGGCAGCCGACGGTCGTGGACAACGTCGAGACCCTCGTCAGCGTGCCCGTGGATCGTCGAGCACGGCCCGGACGCCTACTCGGCGCTCGGCACCGCGGCGTCGCCGGGCACCACGGCCATCTGCCTGAACCACGGCTTCGCGCGGCCCGGCGTCGTGGAGGTGGAGATGGGTCTGTCGCTGCGAGAGGTGATCGAGGAGGAGGGAGGCGGACCGGCGGGTGCGTCCCCCCTCGCGGCGGTTCTCGTGGGCGGCCCGATGGGGAGCGTCGTCCCGCCGTCGGAGTGGGATGTGGCGGTGTGCTTCGAGGCGATGGCGCGACGCGACCTCGTGCTCGGTCACGGCGGCCTCGTCGCCGTGCCCGATGACGCGGACCTCGGTGCGCTCATGCTCGGCTGGCTGCGGTTCATGGCGGCCGAGTCGTGTGGGCGCTGCACGCCCTGCCGCCTGGGGTCGGCTCGCGCGCTCGAGCTGGCCGGCGAGGGGCTGACGAGCGCCCGCGGCGAGCTCGAGCGACTGCTCGAGGTCATCGAGACGGCCAGCGCCTGCGGCTTCGGCCAGGGGATCCCCAGGCCGGTGCGGCGCCTGCTCGAGCTGTTCGGGGATCGCATCGCCGCCGCGGAAGCCGCACCGTGACCTCGACGGCGGCGATCGACGGGCGCCCGGTCACGTTCTCGCCCGGGGAGACCATCCTCGCCGTCGCCGAACGGGCCGGCATCGACATCCCCACGCTCTGCCACCACCCTGGGCTCACACCCGAGGGAGGGTGCCGGCTCTGCCTGGTGGAGGTATCCGGCGCGGGCCGTCTGCAGGCCGCCTGTCACACGGTGCTCTCCGATGGGGCGGAGATCGTCACCGACACGCCGGCGTTGCGTGCCCTGCGGCGCGACCTCCTGGCCCTCGAGGCCGCCGCCCACCCGGCGGGTGCGCTCCCGGCGACGGGGGAGTTCGCGACGCTCGCCGGGCGCCTGGGCGTGGACACCGGAACCGGTCGTCCCGAGGGACCGGGCCGGGTCGACGCGAGCCACCCGTACCTGCGGTTCGACCCCGACGCGTGCGTCACGTGCCGGCGCTGCGTGCGCACGTGCGAGGAGGTCCAGGGGCGTTTCGTCTACGGGATCGAGGGACGCGGCGCGGGTGCGCGGCTGGTCGCAGGATCCGGCGAGCGATTCGCCGAGAGCGACTGCGTCTCCTGCGGAGCGTGCGTGGACGCGTGCCCGACCGGCGCGATCACGGATCGCGACCGGGCCGACCCGACTCGGCCCGCGTCCTCCACGCTCTCGACCTGCGGGTACTGCGGGGTCGGCTGTCGCGTGGAGGTGTCGGTCTCCGACGGGCGGATCGCCCGCGTGGGGGGCGTCGCCGACGCGCGCGTGAACCGGGGGCACCTCTGCATCAAGGGCCGCTACGCCCACGCGTGGCAGGCGTCGCCCGATCGGCTGACCGAGCCGCTCCTTCGGGACGGGTCGGGCGATCTGCGCCCGGTCTCGTGGGAGGCGGCGATCGGCTGGCTGGCCGAGCGGCTGGCGTCCCTGCGCGCCGAGCACGGCCCGGACGCATTCGGGGCGCTGGCCTCGGCGCGGACGACCAACGAGGGTTCGTACCTGCTCCAGAAGCTGGCCCGCTCGGTCATCGGCACGAACAACGTCGACTGCTGCGCCCGCGTCTGCCACTCCTCCACCGCGGTCGCGCTGAAGGCCGCCACCGGGACCGGCGCGGCCAGCGCCTGCTTCGACGACATCGAGCTGGCCCGCGCCATCGTCGTGGCGGGCGCCAACGCCACCGAGGCCCACCCGGTCATCGGCGCGAGGATCCTCCAGGCGACCCTCGCGGGCACGCCGCTGGTCGTCATCGATCCCCGGCGCACCGAGCTCGCCCGGGTGGCGCGCGTGCACCTGCCGGTGGACCCCGGTGGCAACGTGCCCCTCCTGAACGCCCTCGCCCGGGAGCTGCTGGACCGCGGCGCGATCGACCAGGCCTACCTCGATGAGCGGACCGTCGGCCTCGACGGGCTGAGGGCGCACCTACTGGCCCGCGACCCGGCGGCGGATGCGGGGGCGGTCGGCGTGGAGCCCGAGGCCCTCGCGGCCGCCGCCGACGTGCTGGCCGGCGGCCCGCTGCTCTTCGTCCACGGCATCGGCCTCTCCGAGCTGACGCAGGGAGTGGACTCGGTGCGGGCGCTGGCCAACCTCGGCCTGCTCACGGGCAGCATCGGCCGGATGGGCGCGGGAATGCTCCCCCTGCGCGGCCAGAACAACGTGCAGGGCTGCGTTGACATGGGGTGCATGCCGGACCAGGTGACCGGTTACCAGCCGCTGGACGACCCGGCCGTCCGCGAGCGGCTGAGGGAGGTCTGGGGTGCCGCGCCCCCTCCCGAGCCCGGGCTCACCGAGACCCGCATGATCCGGGCCGCTGAGCGCGGCGAGATCCGCGCCCTGTGGGCGCAGGGCTGGGACCTCGCCCAGAGCGGGCCGGACCAGGACGGCATGCTCGCGGCGCTGAGGGGCCTCGACCTCCTGGTGGTCCAGGACATCTTCCCCAGCGAGACCGCCGCGCTGGCGCACCTCGTCCTGCCGGCGGCCGGCTGGCTCGAGCAGGACGGAACGTTCACGAACGCCGAGCGGCGGGTGCAGCGGGTGCGGGCTGCGCTACCGCCGCCGGGCATGGCGCGGCCGGACTGGGAGGTGGTCCGCGACGTCGCCCGGGCGCTCGGATCCGCCTGGGACTACCGCGGCCCCGCGGACGTCCTCGCCGAGATCGCCGCCGTCGCCCCGGCCGCGTTCGGCGGGCTCCGGCTCGATCGATTGGAGCCGGACGGACTCCAGTGGCCGTGCCCGGCCCGCGATCATCCCGGCACGCCGCGGCTCCACCTCGATCGCTTCCCGACGCCCGCGCCGCTTGCGGTACTCGACTTCGCGCCCAGCCCCGAGCACGAGGTGCCGGGGTTCCCCTACCGTCTGATCACGGGACGCGTGCTGGAGCACCTCAACGTCGGGACGATGACCCGGCGCACGCCCAACCATCTCCTTGCGCCGTGCGATGTCCTCGAGATCAACCCCCTCGACGCCGCTCGTGAGGGGGTCGAGCATGGCCAACCGGTCCGACTCGCGAGCCGATGGGGGGCTGTGAACGTCGCCGCCGAGCCCTCAGAGCGGGTCCCCCCGGGGGTGCTCTTCCTCTCCTTCCATCACCCGGAGACCCACGCCAACCGCCTGGTCGGACCCCACACCGACCCCGTCAGCGGATGCCCCCAGTACAAGCTGACGGCGGTGCGTCTGGACCATCCTCGGTCGGGGGGCGCCGCGCCCGGCCTCGAGGGACTCCCGCCGCGCGCGGCGGCGCCTTCGTCCACCGTCCGGGGAGCGCCGGCGGCCCGAGGCGAACCGCTCAGCCGACGACGGCGGGTGGGTCGAACACCCTCAGGATCGCGGGGCGCGCGATGGAGCCGGCCGTGCTGTGGGCGGTCGGGACGAGGATGACCCCGACCGCCAGGCGCCGGTGGACCGTCAGCTGGCGCCGGCCGACCGCCGACAGCGGGAAGACGACCGTCGGCCCGCTGCCCCGGCGCGAGCCTCAGGCGACGCACCTGGGGGCGGCGCGGCGGCGCCGGCGGGCCGAGGTGCAGGCTGAGCGTCCCGCGGCAGGCCCGCGCCGCGCCGGACGGGCAGCGCACCACGACGCCGATCGCGCGCGTGCCGCGCAGGCGAATGCTCAGGATGGCTGCGGTCGGCGGGAACTCGCTGGCGACGCCGGCCGGGGTGATGCGCCCGATGCAGCAGACGTCGACGCAGACCTGCACGCGCGCGATGCTCCGCGCCGGGCTGGTGGACGCGCAGGGCGATCCTCGGATCCAGATCCGGGAGATCGCCGCGCAGCGGGGCCATGGCGGCCAGATCCTCGGGCAGGCGCCTATCGACGGGCCGGCAGCGAAGGGCGCGGTGGGTGCGCAGGTTGGCGCGAGTGTCGAACCAGGGATCGAGCTGCTCGGCGAAGTCGATGCTCGCCGACGCGCGAGTAGCCGAGGCAGGCGACGACGACCCAGCGGCGGCGCTTCTGGCCCGTGGCCGACCGGGATGGGCCTGCTCGGCTCCCAGAGGTCGAACTGGCAGATCTCGCCCGGGCGGTAGGCGGTGCGCTGGAAGGTCCGCGGCGGCGGGGCGAACAGCGGGCGGACCTCGCTGGCAGGTGGACGTCGCAGGATCGCCGGTCGCACCGTCGAATCCTGCCGGGCGCATCTCGGGATGTGGTTCGCGAGGGCCGTCCGACCCCCCGTTCGGCCGGGACGGACACCGCGAACGGGTGGCCCCCAAGCCCGCCGGTCCGAGGGATCATCCGCGGCACAGCGACGAAGGGGGTGGGGGATGAGGCGTGCGCTCGCATTCGGGCTCGCGTTCGGTGTGGTGCTGGCCGCGGCCTCGATGGCCGCGGGCGCCAACGTGCACGCGTCGTCCCGGGCTGTGTGCCCGGGGCCGGCTCTCGGGACCGCAGGCTGCCATGCCCGCGTGGTCACCGACGCCCGGGGCAACCCGGCGGTGACGACGGCGCCGACCGGTTACGGGCCGGCCCAGTTCCGGACGGCGTACGGCCTGTCCGCGACGGCGGGGAGCACCGTCGCCATCGTCGACGCCTACGACGACCCGCGCGCCGAGGCGGACCTCGGCGCCTACAGCACGGCGTACGGCCTTCCGTCCTGCACCACGGCCAACGGCTGCTTCAGGAAGGTCAACCAGACCGGGGGGACGTCCTACCCGCGCGCCGACGCCGGCTGGGCGCTCGAGATCTCCCTCGACGTCCAGGCCGTCCACGCGGCCTGCCCGGGGTGCAAGATCCTCCTGGTCGAGGCGAAGTCCAACAGCTTCGCCAACCTTATCGCCGCGGAGGACTACGCGACGTCCCACGCGGCCGTCGTCTCCAACTCCTGGGGCGGCAGCGAGTTCTCCGCCGAGACGGGCTCGTCGTACGACGGGCACTTCAACCGGCCTGGCGTCGCCATCACGGTCTCCTCGGGCGACGCGGGCTACGGGCGGAGTATCCCGCGGCCTCCCGCTTCGTCACGGCGGTCGGCGGCACGACGCTAGCCTGAACGCGGACAACACGCGCGCCTCGGAGATGGTCTGGAGCGGCGCGGGCAGCGGCTGCAGTGCCTACGAGTCGAAGCCCTCCTGGCAGACGGACACCGGGTGCGCACGGCGCACCATCGCCGATGTCGCCGCCGACGCGGACCCGGCCACGGGGGCGTCGGTCTACGACTCCTACGGCTACCAGGGGCAGAAGGGCTGGTTCCGGGTGGGTGGCACGAGCCTCGCCGCGCCGCTGGTCGCGAGCGCCTACGCGCTGGCGGGCAACGCCGCGGCCACGACGTACGGCTCCTACCCGTACGGACACGCCGGCTCGCTCTACGACGTCGCCTCGGGGTCCAACGGCAGCTGCGGCACGTACCTGTGCACCGGGGTAACCGGCTACGACGGCCCCACGGGGCTCGGGGCGCCGAACGGCACCGGAGGGTTCTAGGCGGCTGGAGGGGCGGGGGCGGCGCGCCGCCGCCCCCGCCCGTCGTCGAACGCGGCAACGACCTCGTCGAGCTCCGGTCCCGGTTGGCCGAGGTGGGCATACACCTGGGCGGTCTCCTTTTCGGCCCTGCATCGCTCCGGCGGCATTGGGGCCGGAGTGCTCTTGGAGCTGGTGCGGGGAGGCGGGGGGCAGTGGCTGCCGCCGCGCGTCGCCTTCCAGGTGACCTATGCCGTTCGATGGATCGGCGTGCGCGGTCATCCGTCGATAAGCACCGCGGCGACCGCGACCAACAAGACCAGGGTGCCCCTGACCGTCGCGACGGCGGCGGCGACGGCTCGGTCTCGGAGTCTGACCAGCGCGATAACGCCTACCACGCTGCAGGAGAAACGCGAGCAAGCCGTCCGAGCCAGGCGCCGTTGCGTTGAGCGCACGCTCGTAGAGCAGAGCCTCGAGCGCGTCGGTCGCCTCGTCCTCAGCCTCTCGCCAGCGCAGCGCGAACGAGACGTCGGCGCGACGGTGTGCCACGACCTCATGGCGCTCGACGCCTGCCGCCTCGGCGACTCGGCTGACGGACCAGCCCTTGGCGATTCGCAGCGAGGACGGTCTTTGCCTCGTCGTCGGTGAGAAGCGGGTCGGTTTCGCTCATCGGGGCACCCCTTGCTCGGTCGCCTTCCTCGAGCAGGGCGGAGGCACGATGGGTGCCCTTCCGTGGCGGGCGGACCTGCTCACCTCGGGCCAGGTGCCGACCAACTACGGCGCCGGCGGTACGCAGGACCCGATCACCATCGCCAACCGCGACCAGTTCGTCCTCTACTCATCCCCGACGGTGGTGCGGCCGGTCACGGGCTGGTCGGGGTCCAGCGGCCTCACGGTCCGCTACGCGGCGCACCGGTCCTTCAGCTTCGAGGTGCTCCAGCCGAAGGCCGTCTCCTGCCTCTCGGGCTTCGGCCTCGGCACCCCGACCTTCGCCTGATGGCGACGACCTGGGAGTCGCTCACGGCGGGCCTGTCGCCCGACGCGGCCGCGGCCGTGGTCGGGGCCGTCACGGGGAAGCATGCAGACCCGCCAGCCCCGGCCGAGGAGCCGCTCACGAGCGTGTTCATCGCGCAGAGTCCGCCCTCGGCTCCCCTCGACCGCGGCCCGTGGCTCAGGGTCGAGGGGTAGCCGTGCGGCACGCCGTCGCGCCTGATCGGCCCCTAGAGGTCGCCGCCGCCCTGGTCCTCACAGGGGTCCTGGCGCGGGGCCTTGGAGACCGCGGGGACGTAGATCTCGACGATGGGGTTGGTGGCGCTGCCGGTCACGTGGCAGACGAGAGCGCGGCCGGCCGGATTCGGATCGGTCGGCGCCGGGGCGCCCGCAAGCGCCGAGCCTGCGCCGAGGGCGCTGATCGCGAGGGCGACGCCTGCGAGGGTGAGCAACTTCTTCATTGCGGAGTCCTTTCCCTGAGGGGGTGGCGTGCCGTCTAACAGGTGCTTCGGGCACCAGGCCAAAGTAGGGCCCGACCGCCTCGACATGAGACTCCGTAGAGGATCTGCCCAGCCCGCTTTGCCTCGGCGCGCATGAGGCACATCCGGCGGCGCGAGGAGAGGCGGTCGGTGACTCGCCCGCCGCGGCACCGTTCCGGGCAGCCGCCGCGAAGCTGCGCCGCAACTAGGCGGACAACTCCACCGGCCTTGGGGCTGAGCCCTCGATGACCGGAGGCACCGGACGTCCTAGGCCATCGAGGGCTCCCCACCCCCGATCCAGGGAGAACCGAAGGTGGCACGGCCAGGACACGGGCCGCACCGAGCAAGAGAACAGGGCGCGGGCATCGAGTAAAGGGCGCCTCGCCCCATGTTCAGAGGCCTTTCAGTCCTCAGGGGCCAGGGTTCTAGCCGAGACCGTCGTAGCTCGTGCTCCAGTTCTCAAGCCGGCCTCCGGGGGGCTGGTAGGCGGCCTCGACCACCTTTGCCAGCTCCAACGCGCCACGAACCTCACGACTGTCGAGCAGGTGGATGGTCCTCACCTGCGCGATGGCCCCGCTCGCCGAAGTCGTCGCTGCCACGGCCGCCGCCGCGGTTGCGTTGTGAACCTCGTAGATCGCGAGGCCGTCGTATTCGCCGAGCATCCAGTAGAAGGCCAGCAGTTGCCCGCCGGCGGCCTCGACCATCTTGCGTGCCGCCGCCTCGCGATCCTCGGGACGGCGGACCATGCCCTGCCATGCATCCTTCGAGTACGTGAAGAGGGACAGGTAGGTTAACATCTCGGGCTCCTCGCGGCGATTCATGGCTGCTCGAAAGGCCCGGGAAGTGAAGCCACCTTTCCGAGGAGGACGCATATACCAACCGCACCGGCGGTGACCAGAGGGTGGGGGCTAGTTTCGCAACCACCGAGACGGAATCGTCTCTTCGGGTCCGGGCGCCGCTCTGGAACCAGGGCTACCCTTCTGGCGACGGAGCTCATCATCACCGGCGAGCTGCGTGACGAAGACGACTACCAGCCGGCCGCCGAGCTCTGGCGCGTGCCGTTCAGGGGGCTGGGGCGAGACTCACGTCATGGTCGCCGATTGCCGGTGCCGGCCGCGCCGCTACACGGTGGTCGATATGGGCCTCACGAGGGCCTCCGGCCCGACCGACCCCTCGACCGAACTTCGCCCCGGAGACCTCTTCGAGATCGAAGTAGCGAAACCGCCGCAATCGTGGTTAGTCGGGTAGCGCCAAGGCGGAGCCTGGGATCATCCCCTCTCCGGGCGACGCACGTCACGCACCCGGCGTCGCGAACCTGACGGCGCTCTCGTATCCGGAGCCGAGGCTCTCCTGGAGCGCCATGTGGAGAAACCCGAGCTGCTCGAGCTGGCGGGCCCGGCGCAGCGGCCCCGCGTTGATCGCCCGCATGCCGCCCGCCGCCACGAGGGCCGCCAGCTGTGCCTTCGCGTCGTCGTCGCTGGCGATCAGGACGTCGAGCGGCTGCCCGGCGACCTCGCCGGGGACCAGCGTCGCGGCGAAGGTCGTATTGAACGCCTTCACCACCCGGGCCTCGGGAGCCCGCTTGGCGATCTCCTCCGCGGCGGAGGAGTCGGCCGGCGTCACGAGCCGGTCGAACGAGGCCCAGTCGACCGGGTTGGTGATGTCCACGACCACCTTGCCTGCCACGATCCGGCGATGGGCCACGACCGTGCGCGCCAGGATGCGCGCCAGTGCGCGGCCCTCTAGGACTCCCAGCGGCGCGCACCGAGGAGGAACAAGCCGAAGAGAAGGACCAGCTCAAATAGCTGGCGATCGTCGAGATTCGAAAGCACATGGCGAGTGATCAGCTCGCCCACGACCAACACCAGGGCCGCCTGGGACGCTCTGACGAATGCCCGGCGCTCGACGACGGGCAGCCGTTCCACTTCCCCGACCAGAGCCTCGGCGAGAGGAGGGATATGCAAGTAGCCGATGGCGACTTCTGACCGAGCCACGTGCCCCACCATAGCCCCGGGGGTGGGACCCAACCTCTTCCTCCCGCGAGACGCCGGCCGATGGCACGGGTATGGCCATGAACTAACGACCCAGCCTGGCGCCGACTTCCTCGGCGTCTACATCTCCACGGTCAGGCGCTGGGCGGACGAGGGCCGGCTCCCGCGCACGCCCACTCCAGGCGGCCATCGGCGCTTCGATCGCCGCGACCTCGAGTGAGATCGATCACTGGACCCGGTCAGCGCGACGGCATAGGTTCGCGCCCGGCGGTCTCACCGCTACGGCGAGGGTGGTCCGGGCGGGGTTGTTCCGGCGGCCGCCCTAGCGCCTCCGGCTCCGCCACTCACCGGTGCCAGGGGAGTCAGTGACCCAAGTTGCTCGCCGAAACCCGACGGTGGTCGGACGAAAACTCGACTAATGGGCCGTGGCGAGCTCCCCGCCGTCGGTGATACTCCCGCGATGCCTACTGGCGACGAAAAGCCTGTGGAAGTCGCACCGGGCGAAGCAGGTTCACCGGGCGAGAGCGTCGCGGGCGGACCGAGCCCCGTTGGCAGTCTGCGGAGACAACACGTTGAGCTTGCGGCGAAAGCGTGGACAGGTCAGCTGATCGACCTCGGGGGGCGCAACAACCTCCTCTATTACCGCGACCTGCGTCGCGGCACGCTCGAACTGACCGAGGCCGATCCGAAGGCGTTCGGCGACCTGTTGGCCGGCAAAGTGGTGCCTCTTTCACGACTGTTCCGGGAGGACGCCCTTGAGGACGCGCTCCCCAGGGCGAGAACCGTCCGCAACAAGGCTCGAGAACACTTCGAGGAGCGCGGTCTGGAGACGCTCTTCCTCGCGTGCGGCATGGCGACCTGGCAGAGCTCTGCGAGCGCGTCAACCCCGGCTGCGCCGGTTCTCCTTCAGGGGCTCGCGCTCAGTCCACGCGGAGCCGCCCAGGAGGACTTCGATCTCTCGTTGACGGGCGAGGCCGAGATCAATCCCACATTGCTGCATCTGCTCGAGACGGAGTTCAAGTGCGCTGTTGACCTCGAGGGGCTGATGGGCCGCATGGATGGCGCCATCGACACACCCGATGAGCTGACAGAAGCCTACCGCTGGCTCGAGGAAGAGGCGGCCGGCATACCGGGCTTCACGGTGGCTCCGCGCCTTGTTGTCGGCACGTTCTCCTACGCCAAGCTTCCGATGGTCAAGGACCTCGAGGGCTCGCTTGATGCGCTCCTCGCGCACCCCCTGATCGCCGCGCTTGCGGGAGATGAGGAAGCCCGCAACGAGATCCGGGCCCAAAACGGGGCCGGGGTCGTGAACATCAGCGAACCTGATCGCACGGCTCCTGGTGACGAGTTCCTTATCCTGGATGCGGACTCCAGTCAGAACTACGCCATCAACGCCGTCCTTGCGGGCCGCAACCTGATCGTGAGGGGGCCTCCAGGGACGGGCAAGAGTCAGACCATCGCGAACCTGATCGCGACCTTGGTCGCTCGCGGCAAGCGCGTCCTGTTCGTGGCTGAGAAGCGTGCGGCTATCGACGCCGTGCTCGGGCGGGTAGAGCGTGTCGGGTTGCGTGACCTGGTGCTTGATCTGCACGGGACCGAGACCCGGCGGCAGATCGCCCAGAGTCTCGCCGCTACCCTCCATCGCGCAGGGCGAACGCCAGCGGTACTGCGCGATGTCGAGGACCGCATCCTGGTGCGCCGGCGGGATGAGCTCGCCAACTATGCGGCGGCGCTCCACGCACCGCGCGAGCCGTGGGGCATCACCGTCTTCGAGGCGCAGGCTCAATGCATCGGAACACCGGAGCGAGCAAGCAGCGGAGTTCGCCTCCACGGCGACACCCTCGTTGGTCTCGGCGGGGCGGAGTACCGGGAAGCGCTCGAGGATCTCCGTGACTACGTCGGCCGTGGCGGCCTGCGCCTCGCACGCGGGGCGAGCCCATGGGCGGCTGCTGTCGTGACGACCCCTCAGGACGCGGCGCGCGCCTTCGAGCTTGTGGTCAGACTGCACCAGGAGACTCTTCCGGCGTTCCGATCAAGCATGGACGTCGCTGCGCGCGCCGCCGGTCACGCGTCGCCGGCGACTCTGGAGCAGTTACCCGACCGGCTCTCTCTCTACGAGGACGTCGCCGTCACCCTTGGGATACTCAAGCCGGAGGCGTTCGGGGAGGACGCCGGAGCGATCCTTCCTGATGCCGAGGCGCTTGGCCGGGGCGGTCTGAGTCGTGTGTTCGCCGGCCTGAGCGGCACCTTCCGCGCCGCGCGGCGCAAGCTGGAACAGCTGGCGATCGTGCCGGAGACGGCTCCGGACAGGCTCTACGCAGCCCTGCAGGAGGCGCAAGCCCAGAGGAAGACCTGGGAACTCGTGCCGCGCTGCGAAGGGTTGGCGGTGCCCGATGACGTATGCGTCGCCCCGGAACTCTCGACCCTTCGGGAGCGCTACACCCGCCTTAACTCCGAGGTCTCCGAGCTCACCGACCTCCTCCCTCGGCTAGGTGGCGCTGCGGGCATGAGTCCAGACGAGCTGTCCACCGCCCTCGAAGAGCTGCGCGCGGACCAGCCGACGTTGACGAAGCTACCTGAGCTTCGTCGACTCGAGGCGGCGCTGACGGATCGAGGTCTCGGGGAACTCGTCGAGGACTGTGCGCGTGTGGATCGCGGCGTGGATGAGTCGCTCGCCAGTCTGCGGTTCGTGTGGAGCGCCTCGGTGATCGAGCACGTCGCGCTGGCTGACCCCAGCCTTGGAACCTTCGACGCCAGCCAGCACCAGCGGACGGCCGACGAGTTTCGGCAGGCTGACGTCGAGCACGTCGAGAGCACAGCGGCACGCGTCGGGCGTCGCAGCGCCGAGGAGATCATTCGGGCTCGCGACGAGTGGCCCGACGAGAGCGCAGTGCTGGAAAAGCAGGCCGCGCTCAAGCGCAGGCACCTGCCCCTTCGGCATCTCTTTCAGGCGGCGCCGAACGTCCTTCTGGCCCTGAAGCCCTGCTGGGCGATGAGCCCCCTCATGGTCAGCCAGGTACTGCCGTCTGAGCAGCCCTATTTCGACGTCGTGGTCTTCGACGAAGCGAGCCAGGTCATGCCGGCGGACGCCACCCCCGCCATTCTGCGCGGAAGACAGCTGGTCGTTTCGGGGGACGAGAAGCAGCTCCCCCCGACAAGCTTCTTTGCTGCTCAGACCCGCGAGGAGGAGGAGGCTGACCCCGATGCGCTCCTTAGCGGGACCGGTGGCTTCGAATCCATTCTCGACGCACTCACGCCCTACCTGCCCCCACGCACTCTCGAGTGGCACTACCGGAGCCAGGACGAGCGGCTCATCGCCTTCTCGAACGTCCACCTCTACGAGCGGATGCTGACGACCTTCCCAGGGGTGGGTGGTGAGGAAAATGTGGTTCAGCACGTCTTGGTTCCGCATCGCCCCGGACAGGTCGGTTCAGACGAAAGCGGTGCCGACGAGGTCCGGCGGGTCGTTGAGTTGATGCTCGACCATGCGCGTCGGCGCCCTCAGGAAACGCTCGGCGTCATCGCGATGGGCATCAAGCACGCCGAGCGGATCGATGAGCAGCTGCGGCGAGCACTTCTTGAACACCCCGAACTCGATGGCTTCTTTGCCGACGGGCACGCCGAACGCCCCTTCATCAAGAATCTCGAGCGGGTCCAAGGCGACGAGCGCGACGCGATCATCCTCACCATCGGGTACGGCAAGAGCCCTGACGGTCGGATGCTCTACCGATTCGGTCCGCTGAATCAGGAGGGCGGCGAGCGCAGGCTCAACGTCGCCGTGACACGCGCACGCAAGCGCCTCACTCTCGTGTCGTCGTTTGTAGCCGGCGACATGGACCCCGATCGCACGAAGGCCCGAGGCGTTGAGCTACTTCGGCTCTACCTGGCCTATGCCGAGAGCGCCGGCCGCAACCTCGGGGAGTCGGTGGAGGCGAGTCCGACCCTCAATCCGTTCGAGGTGGATGTCAAAGGGCAGTTGGAAGCAGCCGGAATCGGCGTAGACGCTCAGGTGGGCTGCTCGGGATACAGAATCGACTTCGCCGCTCGCCACCCGGGCCAGCCCGGCCGGCACATCCTTGCCATCGAGTGTGATGGCGCCAGTTACCACTCGTCAGCCACTGCGCGCGATCGGGACCGTCTTCGACAGGGGCACCTGGAGCGATTGGGGTGGAAGTTCCATCGGATCTGGTCTCCCGAATGGTTCCATCGCCGAGAGCAGGCGCTGGCCAAGGCCGTAGACGCTTACCGCCTGGCAGTCGAGGCCGCCGATGAAGCCGATCGAAGGGCCTTGGAGGGCGAGGGCCTCAGTGCGGAGTCGGCGCCGCCCGAGACAGGGGCGTCGCCAGTCGCCGACTGCTCGGCGCCAGAAAGGGGCCCGCGGCCGCCGTGGATTCGGTCTGGTCAGCCAATCGACGCCTACTCGTCGGCCCAGCTTATCGCCCTGATTCGCTGGATCGGCTCTGACACCCTTCTTCGTACTGAAGAGCAGATCATTCAGGAGGCTGCGGCTGCCCTCGGCTATCAGCGAAGAGGTAGTCGCATCGTCGCTGCCCTGCAGCAAGCCGTCGCATCGGCCAACGGCAGGCGCACGGGCGGATAGCGGACTCCGGGCTGCAAGCGTCGGATCGACCGCCGGCACGACTGGGCCGGCCGGGGGATCGGCGGGGACTGGGAGGTGTCGATCCCCGGAAGTCGGCTCGCTTCCGGGTTGGACCTCACCGGGCTCACCGAGATCCAGGTCTGGATCGGCTACCAGTTCCTCCGCTGAACTCCGTTGGTCGCTCACCGGGAGGGAGGTGGCAAGGAGAGACTCCCTGTCCGTTGCGAGATCTCAGGGCACGCCTGAGATCTCGCTCCTCGGACGGGCTTCGCGGGATTGAAGTTGAACCTGAACCTGCTTCTTGGCTGACGCTCCAGTCGTCCTGCCGACGAAGGACCTGACCACGTGCGGGAGCGTCAGGAGTTCGAGTGGAGTGCTCAGGCAGCAGAGTCCGCTGCCGTGAACTCGAGTCGAGTGCCCACGGCGTTCGGTATGAACGCGTCGGGGAAGCGGGACGCAAGCGCGTGAATTGCCTTCCAACCCGTGCAGTGAGTCGGCACGAGGTAGTCGGGAGCAAGCCGAGCGAAGGCGTCGCACGTCGGCGCGATCTGCGGCTCGAAGCGCGCGCCGCTGAGGTGGAAACCGCCCACGACCGCGTGCAGTCGGTCGCGGCCTGTCAGCTTCTTCACATAGCGGAGTGTGTTCACCACGCCGGCGTGCCCGCAGCCGGTGAGTACGACGAGGCCCTTGCCGCGAACCTCGGCGACCAGCGCCTGGTCATCGAGTACGAGCTGATCGGGCTCCCACGCGCCGTTATGGCACCGTTGGTGGCTCGGGGCCAGGCCCTGCTCGAACTCGGTCATGCGGTCAACCTCGCCGGTCACCAGCACCGAGTTGTGCAGCACGAACGACGGGTTCCGCCGCTCGACGATTCGAAAGCCGGCGCTTTCGAGCGCGGACCGGCTCGGCGAGGCGATGTTGACGGGATCGCGCCCGGGGAGGGCGATCCGCCTTCTGGTCCACGCCTCGGGATGGATGAAGACGGGGAGGTTCGCGGCGCCCACCTCATGTGCCAGGCCCACCATCCCGCCGACGTGGTCGAAGTGGCCGTGGCTCAGGACGATCGCTTCGACATCATGCGGCGACAGCTCCATTCGCCGCATGTTCTCCACCAGGCCGTCGGGCGAGATGCCCGTGTCGAACAGCACGCTGTGCGTCCGGTCGCCACGGGTGAAGGTGACAAGCGCCGCGAACCCGTGCTCGGCCCGCAGGGCGTCGAACGCCTCGCCTCCCTCGAGCATGGGCGCGCGGAGCCGCGGCCCCGATCCGATCGCGGGGCGATGCGCCGGCCCCTCATCGACGAGCAGGATGTCCGTGACGTTGTCAACGAGCGTCGTGATCCTCAGCGAGTCAACCGCCTCGATCATGATCGGCTCGGAGGCGATCATGATCCCACGGTATTCCCGTGGCGACACGCCGCGCAACGGTCGTGGCGGGCGCCATGGTTGCGCTCTGCACGGCTCCTCGCGGCCGTGTTCTCGTCGGCGAGCAGCTCGACCGGCTGTCGGGCTCGTCTGGAATATCGATGGATGGCCGCAGCCCCTGAATGTCCCGAGCGACGATGCAGCGAGCAGGACGGGACGAGCGGGCCTAGCGGGATTGAAGTTGAACCCAAACCTCGTCCGCCCACAAGGCCCCTGCACGGATTCACGGCCCGAGCGCGATGTAGATGCAAAGTGCACCTACGGTAGCGCGCTCTGCTCTCCGCGCGACCACAACCGGTTCCCTTGCCAGCGGTACGGCTCAGCTGCCGACAAGACTCGGCCTTGCGATGGCCGGCGCCGGAAAGTCCACCACCTAGAGGGACTTGACCGTCTTGAGCGGCCTCTGGCGGAGAATCGATCCCCACCCGAAGATGCCGGGATCCCACTCGGCGTCCCGAGGCCACGAACGGAGGGGGAGGGATTCGAACCCCCGGCCGGTTGCCCGACAACGGTTTTCAAGACCGCGTCACCCCCACAGCCATTCGAAGTGCCCGACGAGGATGAGTCGCTGCCTGGCCCGCGTGATCGCGACGTTGAGCAGCCGCTGGTTCTGGTCGTTTTCGGCATCGGGGCGCAAGAGACCCGACTTCCAAACCAGTGGCGCGTCAACGCCGTCGAGGATGACGGTCTGTGCTTTCGCCGCCCTGGAACGAGTGGGCGGTGCCGGCCTGCACGTCGGGCACCAGGCCACGGTGTTCGACGAGGAGCTCACACAACGAGGCGTGCGGACGGATCGCGCAGCGCCCGCGCGACCAGCTCGGCGTCGCTCCTCATCGGCATCTGCCTCCCGTGGGGTCACCCTCACATGTCGCGAGCGGGCGCGGATGTGACGCGGGAACCGACCTCGTCCCGTGGACGGTTTTGGTGGTTGCACCGGCGCGAAGCCCGGGCAGATGATCGCGCCAGTTCCAAGTGAGGGATTCACACAAGGGGGCGCTGACATGCACGACGACGGTTCGAGACGGCGGCGGGGCGGGCTGCGCGCGGGCGTCGCGGTCTGCCTGGTGGTGGCCGTTGCGGCCAGCCTCGGCCTGACCGCCCTGGCGACCGGCCTGGGCCGCGGCCAGGAGGCGGCTCAGAGCCTCGACATCACATTGGCCAAGGGATCGACGACCGTGAGCGCGGCGACGGGCCTCGCTTCAGGGCTCACCAAGATCCAGGCCAAGAACACCGGCTCCGCGCCGAGCAACGTGCTCGTGGCCCGGATCCGCCCGGGCAAGACGTTCGACGAGCTGGTCGCGGCGGCGAACCGCAGCGGGGCGATCCCGGAGGAGTTCATCGCCACGATCACGTCCTTCTTCGGGCTGGCCCCGGGGCAGACGTTCACCACCACCCTCTCCCTGCCGCCCGGCGACTACATCGCCACCCAACCGCCGCAGGGCAAGGGGACCGGTCCGGTGACCCAGTTCTCGGTCTCGAGCGCCGCCGCCGGCGGATCGCCGCCGGCCACCGTCGGCAAGATCCAGCTCTTCGACTACGGCATCCGCGGGGCCACGTCGATCAAGGGCAAGGGCACGCTGGCGATCGAGAACATCGGCCAGAACTTCCACTTCCTCGAGAGCGTCCGGCTGAACGACCCGAGCCAGGCCTCGGAGGTCATCCAGGCCATCAAGTCCGGCCAGGCCGGGGGCCCGCCGCCCGGCCAGCCAGTCTCGATCGTCGGAATCGTCCAGCCCGACACGACCAACTACGTCAACATCAACCTCAAGAAGGGCACGTACGTCATCGCGTGCTTCAATTCCGACCGCCACAGCGCGGGCCACAACCACAGCCAGTACGGCATGGTCCGCAAGCTGGTCGTCAAGTAGCGACCGCATCCCCGGGCCCGCGCCGCGGGCCCGGGGCACGGTTCGACCCCGAGAGGCCGCGATGATCACCGGCACGGCGCACGCCGCCCCGCCCGCCGCGCCGCCGGCGCTCCTGCGTAGGGTGGCGCTGACCGACCGCGGGGTCGTCCCCCTGGACGTGGTCGTCAACGCCGGCACGCCGGTCGTGTGGCGCAACGTCGGCCGCAACAGACACACCGTGACGGCCGACGCCGGCGCGTTCGGCTCCGGGACGCTCATCCCCGGCGATCGCTTCCGCATCTCCGCCCCGGCAGCGCCCGGGGTCTACGGCTACCACTGCCAGTTCCACTCCTTCATCCGGGGCACGGTCACCGTCTCCCCGGTGCGGGTCGCCCCGCTCGGCCCGGTCAACGCCGGCCGCGCGGTGGCCGTGCGCGGCTCGGTCCCCCGATCCGACGCGGGCGCCGAGGCGCGCGTGGAGCGGCGCGCCGGGGGGACGTGGGTCGCCGCGGGCACCGCGGCCGTCGGGGCGGACGGCCGCTTCCGGGTGGTGCTGCCGCCCCTCGCCGGACCGGTGGTCCTGCGCGCGGTCGTGGGCGAGGACGTCAGCCCGAGCGTAAGCGTCGCGGTCCGCCCGGTCCTGACCGTCGCCCGCAGTGGACACGTCCTGGTCGTCACCGTGAGCCCCGCGCTCCCCGGCGTCCGCGTCCGCCTCGAGCGGCGCGACGCCGGCCGCTGGCACCGGGTCGCGGTTCGGGGCCTCGCAGGCGGGCGGGCCACGTTCCACCTGCCCGCGCTCGGCGCCTACCGGGTCTCGGTCCCCCCGAGGGGAGGGCTCACGGGGCGCGTGTCGCGGGTGGTGCGCTTCACCTGAGCCTCGCGCCTCGCTCCTGGAGGACCCAGCGGTTGCCGTCGGGATCGGCAAAGTCCGCGAAAGCTGGCGTAGTCGGCACGCTCGGGATGGATCCCGGGGGCGAACCCCCCGCGCCAGTCCCCGAGCGGAGACGTGTGCCGGATCGAGCCGACCTCGACGCCGCGGTCCAGCAGCTCCCGGCGGGCCGCTCCCAAGCGAAGCGGCATGGGCATCGCGTTCCCCTCGCCTCAAGCGGCTCCGTCCAAACAGGAAGGCGGCGGCCTCTTCACCCGCAGGCCGAACACCTCGCGCGTTCCTCTTCCGCGACTCGGACCAGCCGCGCTGAGCCGGTCTGGGGCCAGACGACGAGCCGCGCTTCGCGCAGGCACTCGTCGCGCCAGTGCTCGAGCAGGATGGTCTCCCTACGCTGGGCGGCGAGTTGCTCCGCGTATTCCGCCGCCGCGGCCTGTTCGATGGAGATCAGCCGCGCCCGACGGGGGCGGCATGATCTCGACGATGCGCCCACCACTCGAGGACCTCGAGATCCCCATCGTCGCCCACCCCTCGAACGCGCACGGCCCGGATCAGATCCGAGATCACGCGTGGAAGATAGGGGCTTGTATCCCTTACCTCCCAGGACGATGAAGTCTGACGCCGCGTTGCTCCCCAGGGCCGCAGCGCACAGTCCTTCCGCCACGCTGCGCGCGTTCGCACTCCTCGAGACGGTCCAAGAACGGGCGCCGTGGAGGGCGGAGAGGAGAGCCGAGATGCAGATCACCCTGCGCTATCTCGCCGGCTGCCCGAACTGGCGCCTGGCGGAGGCCCGACTGCGTACGGCGCTTGAAGTCTCCGGCTCCCGCGATGCGACCCTCGCGCTCGAGCCGGTCGAGACGCACGAGGAGGCAGTGCGCCTCGGTCTTCGTGGTTCGCCATCGATCCTGGTCGGGAAAGCCGCTCCGGGAGGGGGATTCCGCAATCAGGCCGCGCGCTCGGTCTCGGGTCGTCTCTGCCCGTCTCGTTGTCACCCTGTTGTCACCCTTGCGGGGCGATGAATGGGCTGGAGCTGGTGCCAACGACGCGCGACCCGGCCCTCAGCGCGCTGCTGGAGCGAGGTCTCGCCCAAGCGCGTGCCCGCGAGGCGTTCGCGCGCTGCCGGCCCGGGCCGCGCCGGGGCTCGAGGGGCTGCTGGACCCGAGCTGAGCCCCATCGTCGCCGACCCTCCCCGATTCGTCGGCCGGGCACAGGCGGGTCGCGAGCCGGCCCCACTTGAGGCCGCCCCTTCGACGCTTCGCGGGGGCTACCCCCCATTCCGTCGCGCGGCGACCTTGAGCAGCGACGCCGCCTCCCCGGCGATCCAGCGTTTCCCTGTTGCTAGCGGCGAGCTGCGGCGCCCGTCGGCAGAGGCCCGATCCGGCGCCGGCGAGGACGCGGCGGTCAGAGCGCAGGGGGGCGGTCCGGGCAAAGGCCCCTAAGAATCTCCCCCAATGTCTGCGCCGCAAACCGATGCCGCCCCGCGTACCGAGACGCACATCGGTCCCTTCGCCCAGTGCAGCCGAGGGGGCCGAGATACCAGTCAGGAAGAGCGTTCCCGCAGCGCGCCCGGCAGGATTCGAACCTGCGACCGGCGTCGAGGAACAGCCGCGCGAGGGTCGCGGTGCCGACGTCGGAGACGGCGCAGATCGGTCAGGGGCGGGTCCGTAGGAAGACTGCACCGGGCTCTCGCGCCGGCGGGTCGCGCCTATCGGGCGCTCCAGGTGGTGGTGGTACGCAGTGTCTCACGAGACGCTACGTGTTCGAGCCGAGTCTGGACGCGACGTTGCCTTCATGGGACGCTACGGCGGCCCCACTTGATGCCGGCCCTTCGATCGCGCGCGGGGGGCTACCCCCCACCCCCTCCGCCGCCGCTCGACCCATCGGCGCGCGCGACAGCCCACCCGGGGACCGGACCACCCTCCCCGCTCACGCTGCAGCGCCCGCGCCACGCGCGCTCCCGGGGCCTGTGCCCGCCCTCCGATGCCCGGGGGTGCGTGGGTATCGGTGACGGCGCCCGCGGCTCCTGAGGACCCCCGAGGGCGGCGCAGGCCCCACCGACGGAACGGGGGCCGGGCCACCTAGGGTATGGGCCGGACACGATGCCGCGGCTCGATCGAACACCCGGCCGCCGTGGCGGCGGGGGCGGACGTAGACGCGGGGGTCTTCGCCGCCGCCCCGGAGGCCCTGCCCAAACACGGGTCCCGCAACGTCCCCCGCAACGTGTGGGGCGGCGAGGAGACGCCCCGCAACGTACCCAGACGCACGCCGGCCCCCTCGCCCGAGAAGAGACGAAGGGGCCGGATCCCGCTCTACCAGGGTGATCTCAGGATGCCCCCGGCAAGAATCGAACTTGCGACACCAGGTTTAGGAAACCTGTGCTCTATCCACTGAGCTACGAGGGCCGTGGGGCCAGGATAACGGCGGGGCTATCCGGCGCGCGCGAGGTAGGGGAGCCAGGCGTTCGGTTGCCGCGGGGCGGCGACCGAGATGAAGACATCCGGCCGCGGCGGCCGCGGCACGCTCCTCGGGTGCATGTCGATCTCCGCCGGGAGGCGGTTGCCCTTGCGCAGGTTGCACGGCGCACACGAGGTGACCACGTTCTCCCACGACGAACGCCCGCCGCGCGAGCGGGGGATGACGTGGTCCATGGTCAGGTGCGAGCCGGCGCCGCAGTACTGGCACTCGTAGCCGTCGCGCGCGAACACCGCGCGGCGCGAGATCTTGCGCGACTCGTGGCGCGGCACGCGCACGAAGTACCGCAGGCGGATCACGAGCGGGGTCGCGTGGGACGCCGTGGCGCTGCGCAGCTGCCGCGCGGCGCGCTCCAACACCTCGGCCTTCTCCTTCAGCACGAGCACCACGGCGCGCTGAAGCGAGCACACGTTGATGGGCTCGTAGGTCGCATTGAGGACGAGGACCTGCTGCGCCATGGGCTCCTCGGGTTCCGCGTGGGCGAGAGGGACCAGCTGACCTGGGCTGCCGTCTCTCACCCCGAGCCCGGGGGGATTCTAGCCTGGACCGCCCGCGGCGCGGTAGGACCCGAGGAATGTGACACGGCTGGCGCCCTGCTCCTGCAGCGCCTGGATCGCCTGGGCCACCGGCAGGTCCCGGTCGCGGCTGCCCTCGATGTCGATGAAGAACATGTAGCGCCCGAGGCCCTTCTTGGTCGGCCGGCTCTCGAGCTTGGTCAGGTTGACCGCCCGCAGGGCGAACTCCTGGAGGATCGACAGCAGCGAGCCCGGGCGGTCGCGCTTGGGCGTGCAGATGATCGACGTGCGGAACGCCCCGGGGCCGACGGCCTCGACCGGCTCGGTGCCGATCAGGATGAAGCGGGTGCTGTTGTCGGTGGAGGGGTCGGCGATGTCCGACGCGATCACCGTGCCGCCGTAGAGGTCCGCGGCCCGCAGCGTTCCGATGGCGGCCGCGTTGGGCCCGGCCTCGCCCTCCCCGACCATGCGCACGGCGTCGGAGGTGGAGTTGGTCGCGACGATCACGGCGCGCGGCGCGTGGGCGCGGAGGTACTGCTGGCACTGGGCCGTGGCGTGCGGGAACGAGAGCACCCGGCCGATCTCGCCGAGCGCGATCGGCCCGGCCGCGATCAGGTGGTGGCGGATCGGCAGGACGACCTCCCCGCGCACCGCGATCCCTCCGAGGGCGAGCTGGTCGAGGGTGAAGTTGACCGAGCCCTCGATCGTGTTCTCGATCGGCACGAGGGCCTGCGGCACCTCTCCGGCGCGCACCCCGTGGAAGCAGTCGATGACCGTCGGGTAGGGCACCTCCTCCAGGACGGGCTCCGTGCCCATCAGGTCGAGCAGCGCCTCCTCGCAGAAGGTGCCGGGCGGTCCGAGGTAGCCGACCCTCACAGTGCGGGCTCGGAGGGCGGCGGCTCAGAGGGGGGCGCGGCAGGGAACTCGCCGGTCGGGTGCTCGGGGGAGGACTCCGGCACGGGCGCGGGAGCCGGCTCCGGCGCGGAGGTGGGAGCGGGTTCGGCGGGCGGGGCGGGGGTCCGCGGCGGGCGAGGTGGGCCGCCCAGGGCGAGGGCCACGGCACGCTCCTCCTCGGGCGACAGGCGCTGGCCGGGCGCGCCCTCGACCATCTCCTTCAGGTAGACCCGGGCGTGGTCGCGGGCGTGCAGCGACGTGACGACGGCGCCGCTCTGGTTGCCGTCGAGCAGCGCGATCGACCACGACTGGCTGCCGCCCATGTCGCGGTAGGCGTCGTAGCGGACCATCCCCTGGAAGCGCAGCGCGGTGCGCAGGCTGCGCTCGGTGACCTCCCCCTGGCGCTCGACCAGGCTCTGGAGGTCGCTGAGCCCCTCCTCCAGGCGGGTCATCGCGCGCTGCAGCGTCGCCTGGCGGTCGATGAGGCCGGCCGACGCGCCGTCGGGCAGCAGCACCCGCTGCGCCGCCCGCACCCGGCGCAGGGAGATCCACAGCGCGACGCATCCTCCGGCCGCCACCAGGGCCAGGGCCCCGGCGGCCACGGCCACCAGCAGCTCGGTCGACATCAGATCGTGATCTTGACGGGGTACTCGGCCGAGTTGTTGTCGGTCCGGGTCTCACCGGTGACGGGGACCACCTCGATCTTGAGGGTGCCCTGGTCGCCGAAGACGATCTTGTCCGCGGAGGGCCCGTCGATCGACACCGTCGTGCTCTCGCCGCTCGCGATCGAGGGGATCGACACCTCGCGCGTCTCCACGTCGTTGGGCGTGGCGGGATAGGAGAAGGACGCGCGCACGATCACGTTGCTCTCGTCGAAGTCGCCGCCGTTCTTCACGGTGACCTGCCACTTGAGGAGCTCGGTCGACTGGACGCTGGCCGTCTCGCCCGGCGTCAGGCGCGTGTCGGACGGCGCCGCGACGGTGGACTCGAGCGAGAGGCCGCGCAGGTTGCCCGTGGTGGTGGAGGTGCCCGATCCGCTGGAGCCGGCCACGCGCTGGAGCGCGGGCAGGAGCGTCTTGGCGCCCTCCGGCGACGCGAGCGCCGGGTTGGGCAGGAACGGCTGCAGCGGCGGCACCTTCACGCCGCTGATGTCGTCCTTCTTCAGGGCCTCCTGGGCGGGGCCGACGAACGAATCCTCGTAGATGACGTCGCTGGCCAGGAAGCGCTTCATCGACTGCGCGATGCCCGACGCCTTCGTCTGCGGGTCGCTGCCCTGGAGCAGGGTCGGCAGGTTCTCGGCGAGGGTCTGGAGGCCGGTCACGCGGTAGGCCAGCACGCCGTTGACCAGACTGCGTTGGGGCGTCGAGAGCGATCCCGGCGGGTCGAGGCCGTCGGCCTGGTCCATGAGGGCCTGCGCCTCCTTGGCGAGGGCCGCGATCTTCGCCTTGAGCTGCGGCGGCTTGTCGCCGCGCGGGTTGCTCATCACCTTGCGCAGGTCGGAGCCCTGGGTGGCGGACTTGGTCACCACCTGCGCGACGCCGTTGATGTACTGGGTGTAGGAGTCCTCGAGCTGGCTGCGCTGGCAGTCCTTCACGACCAGCGCGATGACGACGACCAGAACGACGGCGAACGCGATGAGCAGCAGCAGGCGGGCCCGCGGGTGCTGCAGGACGGCCGCGCCGCCTGTGCCGCCCCCGCGCGCGCCTCGCCCGCCGCCGCGGGACCGGGCCCCTCGCGCGCCGCCGCCCGCGCGCGCGCGCGACGACCGGGACCGCGAGGACGAACGGCGCGGGCGCGGCTCGGGGTCGGGCTCCGGCTCGTCGAAGGCCGTGAACCCGACGGGGTCGTCGTCGCCCGGGGGCGGTCCGCCGCCGGCGCGGGGGCGCGGTACCTCTCCGGTGCTCTGGGTGTCGTCGGGGTCGGCGGAGCGCCGGCGGGACCGGCGCCGCGAGGTGCGGGGATCGTCCTCGTCGGGCGGGTCGCGAAAGACGGCGTCGAAGTCGGGGCGCTCGTCGTCGAACTCGGCCAAGTAGACCCTACGTCGGGAGGTGTGGTCGGAGGAGAGGCGTCCGCACCGTCGTGATGTGGCGGGGGGAGAGTGGGCGAGGGGGGACTCGAACCCCCAAGCCCTTACGAGCACTAGACCCTGAACCTAGCGTGTCTACCAATTCCACCACTCGCCCACGCTTTCCTTCCCCGCCAGGGGTGCGCGATGGTACCACGGCGCCCGCGGGGACCGGGCCGGGCGAGGATGAGGCGGCCGCTCGTGGAAGATGTCCGGTCATGACCTCGCACGCCACCGCCGACCGCAGGGTGCTCGGCCGCTACGTCCTGGGCGGCGTCCTCGGGCGCGGCGCGACGTCGGTGGTCCACCGGGCGCACGACGTGGTGAGCGGCGACGAGGTGGCCGTGAAGGTCGTCCCGGTCGAGCTCGACCTGGCGCCCCGGGTGCGCGCCGAGGTGCGCGCGGCCGGGCGCCTGGACCACCCGCGGATCGTGGCGCTGCGCGACTGGGGCGAGGACCGCGAGTGCCTCTACCTGGTGTGGGAGCTGGTGGAGGGGCCCTCGTTCGCCGAGGTGCTGCGCGGCCCCCAGCCGCCCGCCGACGCGATGACCCTGCGCGTGGGCGAGGACATCCTCTCGGCGCTCGCCCACGCCCACGCACGCGGGGTGGTGCACCGTGACGTGAAGCCCGCGAACATCCTGATCGGTCCCGACGGCCGGGCGCGCCTGTCGGACTTCGGGGTGGCGCGGCTGTCCGGCGAGAGCGGCCTGACGATGACCGGCAGCGTGGTCGGCACAGTGGCCTACATGGCGCCCGAGCAGGCCCTCGGCGACGGCGCCGGGCCCGAGGCGGACGTCTACTCCGCCTGCCTGGTGCTCTACGAGGCCCTCACCGGGTCGAACCCGGTGTCGGCGTCGAGCCCGGCCGAGACCGCGCGGCGGGCGGCCTCCGGCGCGGTGCCGCCGCTCGGCCAGGCGCGCCCCGACCTGCCCTCCTCGCTCTGCCGGCTGATCGACGCGGGCCTCAGCCGCGACCCGCTGCGGCGCCCGTCGGCCGCCGATCTGGCCGACGACCTGAGCGCGATGCGCGGCGGCGTGCGCGCGGCGCGGCGGCGGGGCTTCCGCGCGCTCCCCGCGGTGGCGAGCGCGGCCGGGGGCGCGGGGCTGGCCGCGGTGGCGCTGCACGAGTCCTCCGGCCGATCGGCCGGCGCCTCGTCGGTCGATTGGACCTCTCCCCCCGTCGTCGCCGCCGTCATCGCCGGATCGGCCCTCGCCTTCGCCTGGCGCCCGCGCGGAGCGGCGCTCGCCGCCGTGGGCGTCGGAACCCTCCTGGCGGCCCGCTCCGCCCCCGGGGCGGCGGCCGTGCTGGGGGCGCTCGCCCTCCTGATCCTCGTGACCGGCTGGCGTTTCGGGCGCCTGACCCTGTTCGCCGCCGCCGGGCCGGCCCTCTTCGCCGCGGGCCTCGGGCTGCTGGTGCCCGCCCTGGCGGGGCTCGCGCCACGCTGGCCCGCGCGCCTGTGGGCCGCGGCGTCGGCGGTCGTGGCGACCGTGGCCTGGCAGATCGCCACGGGGACCGACTCCCTGCTGGCGGGCTGCGGCTTCACCGCGTCGGCGATCGGCGACCTGCAGGACGAGAACTCCCCGGCGGTCGCGGCGCGGCGCCTCTGGGAACCCATGGCCGACCACCCCGGCGTCGCCGTCCAGGCCGTGGCGCTGGTCGCGGCGGCGATGTGCGTCCCGCTCGTGCTGCGGGCGCGCGCCGGCGGGCCTCGGCTGATCGCGGCGTGCCTCTGGACCGTCGCCCTCTCGGCTGCGCTGGTGGCGAGCGCGAGCGACCTCGCATCGGCGCTGGGAGCGGTGATCCCGGCCGGGATCGTGGTCGTCGGATGGTCCCTGCGGCCCTGGCGGAGCCTCGGCCGGCGCCCCCCGGCGAGGTCGTCCGCTACTCTGCGCGGTCCGATCGTATGAGCCTCCTGCGCGACATCGAGCAGAAGATCGAGGGCCTCTTCGACCGTGGCTTCCGACGGGCGTTCCGCAGCAGCCTCCAGCCGGTGGAGCTGGCGCGGAAGCTGGCCCGCGAGATGGAGGACCACAAGACGATCTCGGTCTCCCGCGTCTACGTCCCGAACGACTACACCGTCTACCTGGCCCCCCAGGACCGCGACGGGTTCTCGTCGTACGAGCGATCCCTGGTGGCCGAGCTCGGCAGCTACCTCGACGCCCACGCCCGCGGCGCCGGCCTCTCGCTGGTGGCCCCGGCCACGGTGACGCTGGCCACCGACACCGACCTGCGCCCCGGCGAGTTCGGCATCGCCTGCCGCATGGCCGACCCGCCGGAGGCACCGCCCGCGCCGGCCCCCGACCTGGACGAGGCCGCCGCCCCGGTCGCGGCCCCCGAGCCGCCGCCGGCCCCCGTCGTGGCCCCGCCGCCGCCCCCGCGCCCGCCCAAGGCGCTCGAGGGCGTGAGCGGCACCCAGGTCATCTCGGCCGCCGACGCCCGCGAGGCCGGCCTCACCCAGGAGGTCATGACCCTGATCGTGGGCTCCACGCGCCACCGGCTCTCCAAGCGCGTCTCCACGATGGGCCGCAGCCGCGACTGCGACGTCGTGGTGCCCGACCCCAACGCCAGCCGCACCCACGCCGAGATCCGGCACATCGGCCTCGACTACTACCTGGTCGACATGGGCAGCACCAACGGCACCGAGGTGAACGGGCAGCTGGTGAAGCGGCACGCCCTGGCCGACGGCGACACGATCGTGGTAGGGACCACCGAGATCCACGTGGAGCTGGGGTGAGGGCGTGAGCGAGACCGGCCTGATCGTCGCCGAGGTGGTGTTCCTCGTGCTGCTCTACGCCTTCGTGTGGAGCGTGGTGCGCAGCTCGAGCCGCCAGCTGCGCATCGCCCAGCCGCCGCCCGTGGCGCCGCCGGCGCCCGAGCCGCAGCCCTACGCCGCTCCGATGGCGGCCGCGCCCGCCGCGCCGCCGGCGCCGGCCTTCGAGCCGCCCACCGAGACGCGCCAGCCCACGCAGGAGCCGCTCATCCCCGTCGGCGCGGCGCGACCGAAGCGCTCCGACGAGGACCTCACCGAGGGACTGGGGGACGACGACCCGCTGCTCGACATGCACGCCAACCTCGACCCGCGCCTGATCGTGGACGAGTCGGACACGCTGCAGGTGGGCCACACGATCCCGCTCGAGGGCGGCATCACCATCGGGCGCTCGGAGGCCGCGAACCTCTCGATCTCCGACCAGTACGTCTCCCACATGCACGCGCGCATCCTGCGGCGCGGCGCCTACCACTTCGTGGAGGACCTGGGGTCCACCAACGGCACGTTCCTCAACGACCGCCGCGTGGAGAGCGACGCCCAGCTCAAGGTCCACGACTCCCTGAGGATCGGCCGGACGACCCTCCGCTACGAGGAGTAGACCATGGCGCCCGCCGAGGGCCCGCTCGCCCTGGTCGAGGTGGCCCAGCTCTCCGACACCGGGAGGGTCCGCCACCACAACGAAGACCGCTCCGTCGCCACGCCGGACCTGCTGGCGGTGGCCGACGGCATGGGCGGCGCGAAGGCCGGCGAGGTCGCGGCCCAGGTGGCCGTCGAGGCGGTCGCCGCGCTCGGCCCCGAGGCGGGCGCGGACGAGGTGCGCACCGCGCTGGAGAACGCCAACCGCGCGATCCGCCGCATGGCGCGCGACGACCCGGACAAGAGCGGCATGGGCACGACGATGACCGCGGCGATGCTCCGCGACGGGCGCCTCGACGTGGTCCACGTGGGCGACTCGCGGGCCTACCTGTGGCGCGGGTCGACGCTGTCGCAGATCACCGAGGACCACTCCGTCGTGGCCGAGCTGGTGCGGCGGGGGAGCATCACGGCCGAGGAGGCCGAGATCCACCCGCACCGCAACGTGATCACGCGGGCCCTCGGGCGCCGAGGCCGAGGTCCAGGCCGACCTGATGACCGCCGACCTGCGCGAGGGCGACGTCGTGCTGGTGTGCAGCGACGGCCTGTCCTCGTACGTCCCCGAGGCCGCCATCGCCGAGGTGCTCGCCTCCTCCGCAGACCCTGGCCGAGGCCGCGCGCGCCCTGGTGGCGCGCGCCAACGACGCCGGCGGCGTGGACAACGTGACCGTGGTGCTCGGCCGGGTGGGCGTCGGCGTCATGGGGCCCTCGGGCGACACCGTCGAGACCCCGGCCGTCGACCCCGACGGCGCGGGACCGGGCGCGGAGGGCACCTCGCGGATGCGCGTGCTGGGCGGCGTGCACGGCCACGCGGGCGCCGAGCGGACCGGCATGGGACCGGCGCCGCCGCCGCGCGTGCTCGAGCCCGCCGGGCGGCGGCGCTCGCGCCTGGTGCCCGTCCTCGTGGGCCTGCTGCTGCTCGTGGCCGCCGCCGTGGGCGTCACCGCCTGGATCGGCAGCCGCACCTACACCCTCGAGGAGGGCCCCGGCGGCACGGTCCAGGTGGCCCACGGCCTGCCGGTCTCGGTGCTCGGGCAGGACCTCTCCACCGCCTGGCAGGACACCGGCGTGTCGGCCGCGGCCGTGCGCCAGGGGCAGCCCGACGCCCTCTCGTCGACGTGGCGCGGCCAGGGCGAGGCGGTCGAGCTGGCCGTCGGCCTCGTGTGGCGCTACGGCGTCGCGGAGGCTCCCACCGTGAGCCCCCCGGCCTCCACGGCCCCGACCCCGGCGAGCCCCGAGACCACACCCGGGACCACGACCGCTCCGTGACCGCGCGCACCCGCGAGCTGGGATTCCTGATCCCGGCCGCCCTGCTGGGCTTCCTCGGCATCGCGTCGGTGGCGAGCGCCCGGGCGGACGAGCTCGACCTCGGCCCCGTGCCCGGCGCGGTGGCCGTGCTCGCCGTGTTCCTCGCCATGCACGTCACCCTGCGGATGCGGGCCAGGCACGCCGACCCGTACCTGCTGCCCACCGTCGGCGTGCTGGTGGCGATCGGGCTGGTGGAGCTGGACCGGATCAACCCGTCGCTGGCCGCCGACCAGGCGGTGTGGATCGCCGTGGGCGGCGTGGCGTTCATCGCCACGCTCGTCTTCCTGCCCGACCACCGGGTGCTCGAGCGCTACACGTACCTGATCGGCCTGGCCGCGGTGGGGCTGCTGCTGGCCACGATGGTCTTCGGCACGCGCATCAACGGGGCGAAGCTGTGGATCTCGATCGGCGGCGGCCAGACCGTGCAGCTCGGCGAGGTGGCCAAGGTGCTGGTGGTCGTCTTCCTCGCCGCCTACCTGCGCGACAAGCGCGAGCTGCTCGCCATCCCGACGCGCCGCGTGATGGGGATGCCCGCGCCGCCCGGGGCCGCCCTGGCGCCGGTGCTCCTGTTCCTCGGCGCCTGTCTGTCGCTGGTCGTGATCCTCAACGACTTCGGCACCGCCCTGCTGTTCCTCGGGATCTTCCTGGCGATGATCTACCTCGCCACCGGGCGCGTGGCCTACACGGGCTTCGGCCTGGGGCTCTTCGCCGTCGGGATCGGCGCTCGTCTACACCGTGGTGCCGCGCATCCAGGAGCGGGTGGACAACTGGCTGCACCCGTTCTCCGACCCCCAGGGGCAGGGCTACCAGCTGGTGCAGTCGCTCTACGCCCTGGCGCAGGGCGGCGTGATCGGCCCCGGCCTCGGGCGCGCGTTCCTGGTCACCGAGAACGGCACGACCGTGATCCCCGTGCTCGAGACCGACTTCATGTTCTCGGCCGTCGCCAGCGAGCTGGGCTACGTCGGCGGCATCGGCATCCTGCTCGGCTTCCTCGTGCTCATCCAGCGCGGGTTCGTGATCGCGGCCCAGGCCAACGACGGCTTCTCGAAGCTCCTGGCCGGCGGCCTGACGGCGGCAATCGGGCTGCAGGCGATCCTCATCATCGGCGGCGTCACCCGGCTCATCCCGCTCACCGGCGTGACCCTGCCGTTCATGAGCTACGGCGGATCGAGCGTCGTGACCAACTTCGTGCTCGTGGCCCTCCTCCTGATCGTCAGCCACCGCTCCCACCAGGGCAACGCGCCGACGGCGCGGCGCATCCGCCGTGCCGAGGCCGAGGCCGTTGCGGCCGCCGAGCGCGAGGCGGAGCTCGCGTGAACCGCTCCATCCGCCGCCTCTACCTGACGATGGCCGCGGGCTTCGGCCTGCTCGTGGTGATGCTCGGCTGGTGGCAGGTCGTGGCCGCCGACAGCCTCAAGGACCACACCGGCAACCTCCAGGCGGCCCAGGCGGAACGCCTGGTCGACCGCGGGCGCATCCTGTCGGCCGACGGCAAGGTGCTCGCCGCGAGCCGCGCGCGGCGCATCAAGGGCCAGCGCGTCTTCGAGCGGCTCTACCCGCACGGGACGCTCGCCGCCAACGCGGTCGGCTACGCGTCGCCGAGCAACGGCAAGACGGGCATCGAGGCCACCTACAACCGGTATCTGTCGGGCAGCTTCGGCACCGAGCCGCTGCTCCAGCGGCTGAACCTGAAGGAGAAGCGCGGCGCCGACGTGCGCCTCAGCCTCGACACCCGCGTGCAGGAGGCGGCCGAGCAGGGCCTGGCGGGCAAGGCCGGCGCGGCGGTGGCCTTCGACCCCCGCACGGGGCAGATCCTGGCGATGGCCTCGTCGCCCACGTTCGACCTCCAGACCGCCGTCACGGACTACGCCTCGATCCCCACCGAGGGCTCGCCGTTCATCAACCGCACCACCCAGGGCCGCTACCCCCCCGGCTCGACCTTTAAGGTGGTCACCGCCACGGCGGCGCTCGAGAGCGGGCTGTACACCCCCGAGAGCCACTTCACCGACACCGGGTCGTACAGCACGCCCGGCGGCCCCATCCGTAACTTCGGCGGCGAGAGGTTCGGCGATCACACGCTCAGCACGGCCCTGACCAACTCCATCAACACCACGTTCGCGACGATCGGCGACGCCCTGGGCGCGGAGCGCCTGGGCGCCCAGATGACGGCCTACGGCTTCGGCGAGCGGCCGCCGGTCGACCTGCCCGACGACTCGGTGCTGACCTCCGGGCGCCTCGGCAACGGGAAGGTCCTCCCCAACGACGAGGACGGCGAGGACACCGCGCGCATCGCGATCGGCCAGGAGCAGCTCGCCGTGACGCCGCTGCAGATGATGATGGTCGCCGGCGCCGTGGCGAACCGCGGCGTGCTGATGGCGCCGCGCCTGATGGAGCGGATCACGGACCGCGGCGGCTCGGTCGTCAAGCAGGGCCGCCCGCAGGAGATGGGGCGCGTGATGAGCGAGACGACCGCGGCGGAGCTCACGACGATGATGGAGAACGTGGTGCGCGACGGCACCGGCACGGGCGCCGCGCTGTCGAGCGCCGGCGTCACCGTGGCCGGCAAGACCGGCACCGCCGAGTCGGCCGACCCGACCAAGAACCAGGCCTGGTTCATCGGCTTCGCGCCGTCCCAGGCGCCGGTCGTGGCCGTCGCGGTGATCGTCGAGGACACCAGCCTGACCGGCGGTGAGGCGGCCGCCCCGATCGCGGCCGCGGTCATGCGCGCGGCCATCGACGCTCGATGAGCTTCGAGCCCGGGGAGCTCGTCGGCGGGCGCTACGAGCTGGGACGCCAGCTCGGCAGCGGCGGCATGGCGCGCGTCTATCTCGGCCACGACCGCCTGCTCGACCGCCGCGTGGCCGTCAAGGTGCTCTCGGAGCCCTACGCGTCCGACCCGCAGTTCGTGGAGCGCTTCCGCCGCGAGGCCTCGGCCGCCGCCGGCCTCAACCACCCGAACATCGTCGCGGTGTACGACCGCGGCGAGGCGGACGGCAGCTACTACATCGTCATGGAGTACCTGCGCGGGCCCGACCTGAAGCAGGTGATCCGCGAGCGCGCGCCGCTGCCGCCCCTCGAGGCGATCGACGACGCCCAGCAGATCCTGGCCGCGCTCGGCGCGGCCCACCGGCGCGACGTGGTGCACCGCGACGTCAAGCCGCAGAACGTCCTCGTCGCCGAGGACGGCCACCTCAAGGTGACCGACTTCGGCATCGCCCGCGCCGGCGCCGAGAGCGACATGACCGAGGCCGGCTCGGTGATCGGGACGGCCCAGTACCTCTCGCCCGAGCAGGCCCGCGGCGACGACGTGACGGCCGCCAGCGACTGCTACGCGGTCGGCATCGTCCTCTACGAGATGCTCACCGGCCGCCTGCCGTTCGACGGCGGGCCGCCGGTGTCGGTGGCGATGAAGCAGATCACCGACGAGCCGGTGTCGCCGCGCATCGTAGAGCCGAGCGTGCCGCGCGAGCTGGAGGCCGTGGTGCTGCGCGCGCTCGCCAAGCGCCCGTCCGAGCGCTACCGCACCGCCGAGGAGATGAGCCGCGCCCTGGCCGAGGCCCGCGCCGCGATCGACGGGACCGGCGGCACCACCCGGGTCATCCCGGCCGCCGGCGCCCAGGACACCGGGCGCACCCGCGTGCTCGGCGCGCAGACCGCGGCCACCCGCGTCGCCCCGCCCCCGCCGGAGGAGCCCCCCCGGCGCCGTCGCCGCTGGCCGCTGGTGGTCGGGATCCTGCTCCTTCTGGCGGTGGCCGGCGTCGCGGCGGCGTTCCTGCTGAACGGCGGCGGCGCCAAGGCCGTGACCGTCCCGACGGTCGCGAACCTCCCGGCGGCCACCGCCCAGCAGAAGCTGATCGACGCCGGGCTGACGCCGGAGCTGCGAACGATCACCGACACGACCGTCGCGAGCGGCAACGCGATCGGCACCGATCCGCCGGCCGGGGCCGAGGCCCACAAGGGCGACACCGTCATCCTCAAGGTGAGCGGAGGACCGGGGACCGAGACGATCCCGGACGTCTCCGGCAAGGAGGAGGCCGCGGCCACCAGCCAGCTCAAGCGCCAGGACTTCACGGTGGACACCACCGAGGAGGCGAGCGACACGGTCGACGCCGGGCTGGTCATCCGCACCGACCCGCCCGCCAACACCCAGGTGGACAAGGGCAGCACGGTGACGCTCGTCATCTCGACCGGCGCCGAGATGGTGGACGTCCCGAACGTGACGGGCATCGACCGCGCGACCGCCGAGCAGACCCTGAGGGGCCGGGGCCTCACGCCCAAGGTCGAGCGCCGGACGACGTCCGACTTCACGCCCGGAGTGGTCATCGAGCAGAACCCACGGAGCGGCAAGCTGCCCAAGGGCAGCGCGGTGACGATCACGGTCGCCGTCGCCCCGAGCAACGTCACCGTCACCTCGGTGATCGGCTTCACGGCCGAGGACGCCAGGGCGGCGCTCGAGGCCCAGGGCCTGAAGGTGACGAGCGACGCGGCCGACGACAGCGCGCCGGCCGGGACGGTCATCGACCAGCAGCCGCAGGCCGGGACCGGCGTCGCGCCCGGCAGCACGGTCAACATCACCGTCAGCAACGGCCCGAGCGGCACCACGCCCGCGGTCCCGGCGCCGCCGCCCGGGCAGACCACCGGCGAGAAGCCCGGCAACGGGCCCGGCGGCGCGGGCCCCCCGGGCCAGGCCAAGAAGGGGGACGCCGGGTGACCACGCGCATCGCGGTCCTGATGGGCGGGCGCAGCAGCGAGCACGAGGTCTCCCTGGCCTCCGCGGCCGCGGTGATCGCGGCGCTCGACCCGGCGCGCTTCGAGGTGATCCCGGTGTTGATCTCGCCCGAGGGCGCGTGGAGCGTCGACGGCGCGCCGGTGGCGGTCGTGCCGGGCGTCGACGGGACCGGCCGGCTCGCGTCGCTGAACGGCCGCCCCGACCGCGCCGTGGACGTGGTCTTCCCGGTGCTCCACGGCCCGCACGGCGAGGACGGCACGATCCAGGGCGCGCTGGAGACGGCCGGCATCCCCTACGTCGGCGCCGGGGTGGCCGCGTCGGCCGTGGCGATGGACAAGGCGATGTTCAAGGCGTTCCTCGCCCACGAGGGCATCCCGACGCCCGAGCACGCGGTGGTCACGGCCGCCGAGTGGCGCTCCGACCCGGGCGCGGTGCGCGCGCGGGTGGCGGAGGCCGTCGGCTACCCGGCCTTCTGCAAGCCGGCCCGGCTCGGCTCCAGCGTGGGCATCAGCCCGGTGCCCGGCGAGGAGTACCTGGACGCGGCCCTCGACCTCGCCCTCGCGCACGACTCCAAGGCGCTCGTGGAGCGCGGCATCTCGGGGCGCGAGGTGGAGGTGGGCGTGCTGGACGGCGAGCCGCCGTTCGCGTCGCCCGTGGGCGAGATCACCTTCGAGGGCGACTGGTACGACTACGAGACCAAGTACGTCCCGGGGCGCTCCCGCCTCGAGGTGCCCGCCGACCTGCCGGCCGAGGTGGCCGGCCGGGCCCGGGAGCTCGCGCTGCGCGGCTTCGCCGCCGTCGGCTGCCACGGCCTCGCCCGGGTGGACTTCTTCGTCGAGCCCGACGGCACGGTGCTGCTGTCCGAGCTCAACACGATGCCGGGCTTCACGCCCACCAGCGTCTACGCGCGCCTGATGGAGGCGGCCGGCATCGCCTACCCGGACCTCGTCGGCCGGCTCGTGGACCTCGGCGTCGCGCGGGCGGCGGAGGCGCGCCGGTACCGCAACTGACGCGCATCGGCGTCGTCGCCGACACGCACGTCGGCGAGTTCATGGAGGCGCTGCCCGACGCGGTGCTGGCGGCGCTCGAGGGCTGCGACCTGATCCTCCACGCGGGCGACCTCAGCGTCCCCTCGGTTCTCGACGACCTCGGCGCCCTCGCCCCGGTGGTGGCGGTGCGCGGCGACCACGACCGCCTGGGCGGCCTGGAGCTGCCGCGCACCGTCGTGGTCGCGGTGGGCGGCCATCGCATCGGGATGGTCCACGGCGACCGCTCCTTCCCGGTGGACGCGTCGGTGGTCGCGGCCTCGGTCGCCGCCGGGCGCGCCGTGCCCGTACCGGGCGCGCCTCTCGCGGGCCATGGTGCGCCGCCTGGGGCCGGTGGACGCCGTCGTTTTCGGCCACTGGCACGAGCGGGTCTGCCGGGTCGAGGGCGGCACGCTGCTCTTCTCCCCGGGTGCCGTCTGCCCCTGGGGCAGCCTCCACGGCGGAGCCCCGCCGGGGACCGGGTGGACCGGCATCGCCGACCGCGCCGTCCGCCGCTTCCGCCGCAACCTCGGCGACGAGGCGATGCGGCCGAGCATCGGGTTCCTCGACGTCTCGAGCGGGGGCATCCGGCCCCGCACCGAGTTCGTGGACGGGCGGTAGTCTCGCCGCGGATGCCCGAGGACTCGCTGCCGCGCGCGATCACCACCATCCGCGGCGGGCTCGCCGTGGCCGCGCTCGCGGCCGCCCTGATGGCGCTGGCCGCGGCCTTCGACATCGCCGACGGGCCGTCCGCGAGCGGGCACGGCACCTACACGGCCGGCATCGGCGCCTCGGTCGCGGCGATCGGCGTCACGGCCTGCCTGGCGCTCCTCGTGGGCGTCGTGCGCGAGGTGCTCTGGATGCACCTGGTGGGGCTCGTGCTCGGCACCGGGGTCGCCCTCGTGTCCGGCGTCCTCGTGATCGTGGCGCGCACGTCGGACAACTTCGCCGAGTCGGCGGACCCCACGCTGCTCACCGGCGGCCTGCTGCTGGTGTGCGCCTTCTGGCTGTCGCTGATCGGCGTCGTGATCGCGCTCGTCGGCATCCGGATGGTGGCGCTCGCCGCCCCGCCCCCGGAGAACGTCGCCCGCACGGGCCCGCAGCAGCGCGCCCGCACCGCGCCGCTCGCCGCGATCCTCGGCCTCATCGGGGTGGTGGTCGTCGTGACCTCGGCCCTCGCCGTCGCCTACGGCGTGCTCGCGCTGGGCGACATCCGCGGCTCGGGCGAGCGGCTGACCGGCCGCGGCATGGCCGTCGCCGGCATGGCCCTCGGCATCCTGGTGCTGTCGCTGCTGGCCGTGGTCGGGGGCATCGGTGCGTGGGTCGCCGGTCCCGGGGGCCTCTGACCGCCGCGCTCGTCTCCGGGTTTCCGCAAGCGGATGTAAGGGTTCCGTCAGAGGGCCTGCCACGCGGGGGATTCCCTGGAACCATCCCCGTGTGCCCGGAACGACCCCCTCCGCCCCGCGGCGGCTGACGGCCGCGCTCGCCCTCGCGGCGGCCGCCCTCGCCGCCGGCGCCGCGACGGCCGCGGCCTCGGACGCGCCGCTCCTCTACCTGCGCGAGGACCCCGCCGTCGGTGATCGACGCCGGCCTCGGTGGCGGCACCCTGCGGCAGGCGCCGATGGTGCCGAACGCGCGCTGGACCGCCTCCCGCACCGTGGGCAAGGTCACCGGACGCGAGCTGGCGGGCCAGAGCGCCGGGCGGATCGCCGTCGCTCCTGCGCGCGGGCTGGCGCCAGCCCGGGGTGGGCGGGCTGGTGGCGGTGGACGAGCTGACGCCCGCCCAGTGGACGCCCTCCTCCGCGGCGGCCCTGGCGTCGGCCCTCGACCGGCTCGGCGGCGACGCCCGGCGCGTGATCTTCTACGCCGCCCCGTCGTTCGTGGAGCGGGTGGGGCGCGTCGACCCGCGCAGCCCCCTGCCCGCAACGCTCGCGGCCCTGGTGGACGCCGTCAGCCGCGGTCGCGCGACCTACCTGCTGACCTACCGCGGCGACATGTCACCGTTCCCGGCGCGCGAGATGGCGACCCACCCCACGCGGTGGGAGGCCCGCTGGCCGGCCGGCCGCGGCGAGCTGCGCGTGATGCTCGGCCCCGACGCCGGCGCCGGGCAGGCCGAGGTCTGGGCGCGCCTGCGCGCCACCCCGGCCGGACGCGACCTGCTCTCGCACGGCCCCGCCGCCTACGGACTTCCCACGACGGCCGACGCGCGCGCCTGGCTCGACCAGTACCGCGCCTTCCGCGCGTCGCCGAGCGTCTCGGTGACCGGGTCGGACTTCCCGGTGCCCCAGCCGGGCGGGCTCACCCTCACCACCGCCGGCGCGCGGCGCGTGAAGGTGGTGCTCGGGCGCCCCGGCAACGCCGTGGTCACGATGACGCCGGCGTCCGGCGGCAAGGTGCGCGCCATCCGCAAGCTCACGGGCCCCGCGGCCGGCGTCCTGGTGATGCTGCCCACCGACAGCCGCCCCGGGGTCTACCGCGTCCAGGCCGTGCTGATCGGCGACGGCCTGCGCGACCGCGCCAGCGTCACCGTGAGGATCACGAAGAAGCGGTAGACGGACCGCCGGGCGCCCCGGCGCCGCGGCGCGAGCGCGGGTGCGCGCGGTCGAAGTCCTCGCGCAGGTGGGCGACCGTCACGTGGGTGTAGACCTCGGTGGTGACGGGCGATGCGTGGCCGAGGTGCGCCTGGACGTAGCGGATGTCCACGCCCGACTGGATCAGGTGCGTGCCACAGGAGTGCCGCAGGGCGTGCGGGAAGACGCGCGCACCCTCCTCGCGTAGGCCGGCGCGGTCGGCCACGTCGGTCACGATGCGCCACACGGCCGCGCGCCCCAGCCGGCGCCCGCGCGCGCTGAGGAACACCGCGTCGGCGTCGCGGTGGCGCGCCTGGTCGGGGCGGGGCTTTCGGTCGTGCGCGCGCAGCGCGGGCCGGCCCACGCGCAGGTACGCCTCGAGCGCCGCGAGCGCCTGGCGCGGTACGGCCACCGGTCGCCGCTTGCCGCCCTTGCCGAGCACCAGCAGGAACGGGTCCTCGGGGTCGTCGAGGTGGCAGGCCGACAGGTCGAGCCCCGCCGCCTCGCTCGCGCGCAGGCCGCAGCCGTAGAGGACCTCGACCAGCGCGCTCGTGCGCGCGCCGAGCGGCCCGGGCCCGGCGGCGGCCTCGCACATGCGCCGCACCGCGGCCGGCGAGAGCGCCACCACCTCGCGGGCCAGCTGCTCCTGGCCGGTCGCGCCGCGCTCCACCGGGGGGCGCAGGTCGCGCACCGGGTTCTCCAGCGCCAGCGCCCGCGACCACCAGCGGCAGAACGCGCGCGTGGCCGCCACGCGACGGCGGCGGGTGGCCAGCCGGCCGGACAGCCCGTCGCGCCAGCGCTGCCACCAGTCGAGCGGCAGGGCGGCCAGGTCGGCCGCCGCCGCGCGGGCGAGCGGGTCGTCCTCGACGCCGAACCCGGCCCCCTCGGCCGCCGGCGCCGGCACGCCGAGCGCGTCGGCCAGCGACGCGAGGTCGCGCGCGTAGGCGGCGCGCGTGTTGGGGTTCTCGCGCGCGGCGAGGAAGGCCCCCGCCAGCCGGCCGAACCCCTCGGCGTCGACGGCGCTCATCCGCGCGGGTGCCCGCGGCGCAGGGCGGCCTGCATCGCCTTGGTCGTCACCCCGGTGTAGCGCTGGGTGGTGGCGAGGCTCGCGTGGCCGAGCACCTCCTGCACCACGCGCAGGTGCGCCCCGCCCTCGCCGCCGGGGCCCTCGAGCAGGTGCGTCCCGGCCGCGTGGCGCAGCAGGTGGGGCCCGCCCGCGCGCCCCGCGGCGCGCAGCTCGCGGGCCACGACCCGGTAGACCGTGGACCCGTCGAGGCGCTTTCCGGTGCGCGACACGAAGACCGGCGCGCGGGCGGCGGGCTGGGGCCCGTAGGCGGCCGCCAGGCGCGGGCGCCCGAGGGCGAGCCAGGCGCGCAGGGCGTCGACCGCGTTCTCGGTGATCGGCACGGTGCGCGCGGCGCCGCCCTTGCCCACGACCCGCAGGGCGTCGTGCTCGAAGTCGAGGCCGGCCAGCACCAGGTCGCAGGCCTCCTGGCGGCGCAGGCCGCTGCCGTAGAGCACCTCCATCAGCGCCCGGTCCCGCAGGGCCAGGGCGCGGGCGACCGGGCCGTCGGCCTCGTCCGGGGTCCCGGTGCCCTCCACGAGTGCGGCGGCGTCGGCCTGCGACAGCCGCGGCACCAGGGGCGGCACGGCGCGCGGGCGGTCGATCAGGTCGGCGGGCGAGCGGCCGGGTGGGTGGTGCGGGGCGAGCCACTCGCGCAGGGCGGTCACCGCGCGGGCGCGGGTCGAGGGCGCCCAGCCGAGTCCGCGGAACGCCGCCTCGAGCCCCGAGGCGGTCACCTCCGCCGGGCCGTCGACGCCGCGCGCCGCGAGCCACCCGGCCACCTGGCGGGCGTCCTTGAGATAGGCGGACCGCGTGCGGGGCGAGAGGAGCCGTCCCCGGCCGCCCTGCTCGGCCAGGCGGCGGCCGAGGTCGTGCAGGCTCTCGTCCCAGGTGGCGGCCATCGTCATGTCGAGTTCGGCACGCCCCTCAGCTGCACCTCCCCCACCCCGGCCCAATAGCCGCCCGAGCCGTCGTCCACGAGGGAGGTGATCCACAGGACGTACGCCTCTGCCGGGGCCGCCCGCGCCAGGTCGACGACCTGCCGGCCGCCGGTGAAGGTCCCGGTGGCGAGCACCTGGCGCTGGCCGCCCTCGAGCGGGCCGAGCACTTCGAACTCGGCGCCCGCCGTCGGCGAGCTGACCACCATCCGCGTGGCGACCGACGGACCGGTGAGCCGCAGGATCAGACCGACGCCGGTCTTCAGGCCGCCGAAGTCCGGCGAGCCCCGGTATCGCTCGGTGTACCAGGCGGTCGCCGGGTCGCCGTCCACCGCCAGCCCGCGCTGGTCCGGGTTCTCGGGGCTCTCCGCTCCGCCGTCGCCCTGCGGGTCGTAGTCGCGCACCGCCGC
The DNA here is from genome assembly GCA_963770865.1 of uncultured Thermoleophilia bacterium. Taxonomy (GTDB): domain Bacteria; phylum Actinomycetota; class Thermoleophilia; order Miltoncostaeales; family Miltoncostaeaceae; genus Miltoncostaea. The sequence goes on along the minus strand of CAVYRD010000006.1, from coordinate 130,905 downwards.
GATGTGGAGCGGCCCGTCGGTGGCGGCCGCCGGGGCCGGCCCTCCGCCGCTGCGGTCGCTGAGCACCACCCCCGTCGCGGCGGCGCCGCCCAGCAGGGCGACCGCCAGCCCGACCAGCGCGGCGCGACGGCGACGGCCGGGCCGGCGGCGGCGGGCGGTGTCGCCGCCGTCCCCGTCGTCCGCGCCGGCCGACGGGGCCGCGACCGCCGGGAGCACCATCGTCCCCATCCGCCGCTCCTCCAGGGCGTCGACCATCTCGCCGGCGCTGGCGAAGCGCTCGGCCGGGTCCTTGGCGGCGGCCTTCATCGCGCAGGCGGCGAGCCAGTCGGGCACGCCCGGGGCGGCCAGCCGCGGGTCCGGCAGCGGCTCGGTGCAGTGCTTCATCGCCACCGCCACGAAGCCCTCGCCGCGGAAGGGCAGCGACCCGGTGAGGCACTCGTAGAGCAGGATGCCGAGCGAGTAGACGTCGGTGCGCGCGTCGATCGGGCGCCCGTCCGCCTGCTCGGGCGACAGGTAGTCGGCGCTCCCCATCAGCATGTCGGTGCGCGTGAGGCCCGGCTCGCCGTCGGACTCCAGCAGGCGCGCGATGCCGAAGTCGGCGAGCTTGACGTCGCCGCGCGGCGTGATGAGGACGTTCTGGCCCTTGATGTCGCGGTGCACCACGCCCTGCGCGTGGGCGTAGGCCAGGGCGCGGCCGACCTGGGCGCAGACCCGCGCCGCCTCCTCGGGGTCGAGCGCGCCGTCGCGGCGGACGAGCGTCTTCAGGTTGTCGCCCTCCACCAACTCCATCACCAGGTAGGGGCCCTCGGCGTCCTCGCCGCGGTCGAGCAGGTGGACCAGGTTCGGGTGGGAGAGGCGCGCGACCAGCATCGCCTCGCGCCGGAAGCGCTCGGCGTGCTCGGCGTCGGCGAGGAGCCCTGAGTGCAGACGCTTCACGGCGACCGGACGCCCCAGCACCGTGTCGGTGGCGCTCCAGACCGCGGCCATGCCCCCGCGGCCGATCAGATGGTCGAGCCGGTAGCGCTCGCCGAGGAGCGTGCCCGTCACGACCGTGGCCCTCCGCCGGACGTCACCCGCCGAGGATACCCCGCCCCGGGACCCGGCAGGCGCGGCCCGGGGCCGTGGGGGCGGGCTAGACTCACCCCGTGCCGGCGCCGCAGACGGTCCTGATCGTCGAGGACGACGAGTCGATCTCGGACGCGATCGCCTACGCCCTCGAGCGCGGGGGGTTCCGCACCCTGCGCGCGGGGGACGGCGCCCAGGGGCTGCGCCTGTTCCGCCAGCAGCGTCCCGACCTGGTGATCCTCGACCTGATGCTGCCCGGGATGGACGGCTGGAGGGTCACCGAGGAGTTGCGCCGCGAAGACCCGCGCGTGCCGGTCATCGTCTGCAGCGCGCGCACGAGCGAGTTCGACCGCGTCCACGGCCTGGAGATGGGCGCCGACGACTACGTCACCAAGCCCTTCTCGATGAAGGAGCTGCTCGCGCGGGTCAACGCCCACCTGCGCCGGGTGGAGTCGCACCGCCGGCCCGACGGCGCGGGGGCGATCGAGGTCGAGGGGCTCGTGATCGACCCCGACCAGGTCCAGGCATTCATCGAGGGGCGCCCGGTGGGCTTCACGCCGCGCGAGTTCGAGGTCCTCTACGCGCTGGCGCGCGCCGAGGGCAAGCCGATCGCCCGCGAGCGCGTGTACCGGGAGGTCTGGGGCTACGAGATGATGCGCGGCGACCGCTCGGTGGACGTCTTCGTGCGCAAGGTGCGCCAGAAGCTCGCGGCCGCCCGTCCGGACCGCACCTACGTCCAGACGCACTACGGCGTGGGCTACCGCTTCGAGCCCGCGCCCGCCGGCGCCGAGAACGGCATCGGCGCATCCGCCGCCCCGGACGGGGGCGGCGGGCCCGGCCAGGGCTAGGCCGCCGGCTCCTCGCGAGCTGCTCGGCCCCCCCCGGACGCCCCTCCACAGGTCGGCGCCGTCGCCGCCGACGCCGGATGCGGCGGTGGGGTCGAGGGCCGGAAACGCGCGGCATGATGCCGCCCGCGGCGGTCCTTGAGGGGGGTACCGCCGTCGGCTAGCCTTCCCGGGCTCGTCATCTGGGGGGATGCCCGAGCGGTCAAAGGGAGCGGTCTGTAAAACCGCCGGCTACGCCTACGGAGGTTCGAACCCTCCTCCCCCCACTTCTGCGCGCGGATCTCGCCTCGGCGGCGGGGTCCCGCGCATCGGCGGTGGTCCGGTCCGGGCGAGGGCTCGCGGCCGGGCCGCGCCCAGGGGCGCCCGGTCCCAGCCGTCTCTCAGGCCCCCCTCGGGGCGCTCTCATCCCGCCCCCGTAAACCGTCCTCAGGCGCCCCTGCGGCGCGACGACGAGACGGAGGAGGGGCCATGAGCACGACCGCGATCCAGCCCACCGACGCGACCGGCCGCGCGGCGGCGGAGCCCGCCCTGCGCAGCCTCGACCTGCTGCTGGCCGACGTCGGCCGGGTGCCGCCGATGCGCCCGCACGAGCAGGTGGAGCTGGCCCGGCGCATCGAGCGGGGCGACGCCGGCGCCCGGCGCCGGATGGTGGAGGGCAACCTGCGGCTCGTGGTGTCGGTGGCCAAGCGGTACGCGGGCCGCGGCATCCCGCTCGAGGACCTAGTGCAGGAGGGGGTGGTCGGCCTGATGCGGGCGGTCGACCTCTTCGACCACCGGCGCGGCACGGCGTTCAGCACCTACGCGACGTGGTGGATCCGCCAGGCCGTCACGAGCGCCGTCCTCACCCAGGCGCGCGTCATCCGGCTGCCCCCGCGCCAGGTGCACGCGCTGACGCGCATCCGGGCCCGCGAGGCCGAGATCGCCCGGGTCCGCGGCCGCGCCGCGAGCGCCGAGGAGCTCGCGCGGGCCACGGGGATCGCGGCCGAGGAGGTCGACCTGCTGCGTCGGCGCGACGCCCCGGTGGCCTCGCTCGACGGCCCGGCGGGCAGCGGCGTGCGGCAGCGCGCCGAGCTCGTGGGCGACGAGGGCGCGACCGCGCCCCAGGAGGCGGTGCTCGACGAGGAGCGCCGCGCGGCGCTGGCACGGGCGATGGGCCGGCTCGACCGGCGCAGCCGCCACGTGGTGCGCAGCCGCTTCGGCGTCGGCGGGCCGCACGCCGCGGACCCTGCAGGACATCGGGGTGGAGCTCGGCCTGAGCCGCGAGCGCGTGCGCCAGATCCAGGCCCAGGCGCTGGCGGGCCTCGCGCGCCAGCCGGAGGTGGTGGCGCTTCGCCCCGCCGCCTGAAGGCGGTCTCGCAGGAACCTCACAGGCGGCTCACAGGAACGTCCCCTACCCTCCGTCCCATCGGCAGCGAGGGACGGAGGCACGGTGGGACTCAACGGCGACGCGACCCGGGACGGCGAGGGTGCTCGCATCCTGGTCGTCGACGACGAGGACAGCATCACCCAGCTCCTGTGCACCGCCCTGCGCTACGAGGGCTTCGAGACCGCCTCGGCGGCCACGGGGCGCGAGGCCCTGACGCAGGCGGCCGCCTTCCGGCCCGACCTGGTGCTGCTGGACGTGATGCTCCCCGACCTCGACGGCTTCGAGGTCCACCGCCGCCTCACCGGCAGCTCGTCCGAGCGCCTGCCAGTCGTCTTCCTGACGGCCCGCCGGGACACCGACGACCGCATCCGCGGGCTCACGATCGGCGCCGACGACTACGTCGTGAAGCCCTTCAGCCTCGAGGAGCTGATCGCCCGCGTGCGCGCCGTCCTGCGCCGCACCCGGGCGGCCGACGAGCCGCGGCGGCGGATGGTGTTCGAGGACCTCGAGCTGGACGAGGAGACCCGCGAGGTGCGCCGCGCCGGGAGGCTGATCGAGCTGACGCCCACCGAGTTCAGCCTGCTGCGCTACCTGCTGAGCAACGCCGGCCGCGTGCTGAGCAAGGCGCAGATCCTCGACCACGTCTGGAACTACGACTTCGGCGGCGACTCGAACGTCGTCGAGACCTACATCAGCTACCTGCGCAAGAAGATCGACCGCTCGGGCGAGCCGCTGATCCACACCATGCGCGGCTTCGGATACTCGCTGCGCCTGCGCCCGCGCTGAGCGCGATGTCCCTCCGCGCCCGCCTGCTGCTCGTCACCCTCGCCCTCGTGGCCGTGGCGCTGACGGCGGCCGGCTGGGCGACCCACGTGGCCCTGAAGTCGTTCCTGCTCGACCGCGTCGACCGCGAGCTGGTCGACCTGCGCGTGCCGGCCTCGTTCGGCGCCGACGAGCGACACCCGCCGCCCTCGGGGCTGCCGGCCAACGCCGTCGTACGCGTGATCACCACGGACGGGACCGTGTACGGATACGACAACCGCTACTCGAGCACGAACGACCTCTACGCGGTCCCCACCACGATCCGCAGCGGCTTCTCGACGGTCGACTTGCCCGGGGCGCCGGGTGAGTACCGCCTGCTGTCGACCCGGGGCGTCGGCGACGGGGATCTGCGCCCGGGCGGCATCCCCTCGGACGCGACGCTCATCATCGGGGTGCCGCTCACCGAGGTGAACGCGACGCTGCGGCGCCTGCTGATGATCGAGCTCGCCGTGGGCGCGGCCACGCTGGGCGGCCTCGCCCTGCTGGCGCTGTGGCTCGTCCGCATCGGCCTGCGACCGCTCGAGCAGATCGGCGAGACGGCCGACGCCATCGCGGCCGGCGACCTCTCCCAGCGCGTCGCCGACGAGAACCCGCGCACCGAGATCGGGCGGCTGGGCCGTACGCTGAACGCGATGCTCGGGCGCATCGAGGAGTCGTTCGAGGAGCGCCGGCGCAACGAGGAGCGCCTTCGCCAGTTCGTGGCCGACGCCTCGCATGAGCTCCAGACGCCGCTCACCTCGGTGCGCGGCTACGCCGAGCTCTTCCGCCGCGGCGCGGCCCAGCGGCCCGACGACCTCGCCACCACGATGCGCCGCATCGAGGCGGAGGCGACGCGCATGGGCGTGCTGGTGGACGACCTGCTGCTGCTGGCGCGACTCGACCAGGGACGGCCGATGGACGACGAGCGCCTCGACCTGACCGCCCTGGTGTCCGACCTCGTCGCCGACGCGCGCGTGGTCGAGCCCGACCGGCCGTTCGCCGAGGAGTCCGACGGGCCGGTCTGGGTGCGCGGCGACGACGCCCGCCTGCGCCAGGTCGTCGGCAACCTGCTGAGCAACGCGCGCGCCCACACCCCGGCGGGCGCCCCGGTGACCGTCCGCACTCTGGTGCGCGGCGGCGAGGCGGTGATCGAGGTCGCCGACCGCGGCCCCGGGCTGGTGCCCGAGCACGCCGCCCGGGTGTTCGAGCGCTTCTTCCGCGCCGACCCCTCGCGCGCCCGCACGAGCGGCGGCAGCGGCCTGGGGCTGTCGATCGTCTCGTCCATCGCCGAGGCGCACGGCGGGCGCGCCGAGGTGAGCTCGACCCCCGGCGACGGCGCCACCTTCCGCGTCGTGCTGCCGCTCGCGGGGCCGGCGCTCACACCCGATCCACAGGGGAGCCCCACGCCCGCCTGAGGTCGGGGCCCGATCGTTGCGGCATGTCCACCTCCGCCGCTCCGCTCCCCGGTCCTCGCCGCCCCGCGCACGGACCACCCGGTCGTCAACGTGGTCGTCCCGGTCCACAACGAGGAGCGCGACCTCGAGCCGAACGTCCGCCGGCTCCACGCCTACCTGGAGCGGGCGTTCCCGTTCACCGCGCGCATCACGATCGCCGACAACGCGAGCACCGACGGCACGCTCGCCATCGCGCGGCGGCTCGAGGAGGAGCTGCCGCACGTGCGCGTGGAGCGGCTGGAGCAGAAGGGACGCGGTCGCGCGCTGCGGGCGGTGTGGGAGGCGAGCGACGCGGCGGTGCTCGCCTACATGGACGTCGACCTGTCCACCGACCTCGCCGGCCTGCTGCCGCTCGTCGCCCCGCTGCTCAGCGGCCACAGCGACCTTGCCATCGGCAGCCGCCGCGCCCGTGGCTCGCGCGTCGTGCGCGGCCCCAGGCGCGAGGTCATCTCCCGCGGCTACAACCTGCTGCTGCGCGCGATCCTGCGCACGCGCTTCAGCGACGCCCAGTGCGGCTTCAAGGCGATCCGCGCCGACGCCGCCCGCCGCGTGCTGCCGCTGATGGAGGACGACGCCTGGTTCTTCGACACCGAGATGCTGGTGATCGCCGAGCGGGCCGGCATGCGCATCCACGAGGTCCCCGTCGACTGGGTGGACGACCCCGACAGCCGCGTCGACATCCTCCAGACCGCCCTCGCCGACCTGCGCGGCATCGCGCGCCTGCGCCGCGGCCTGGCCCGCGGCCTCGGCGCCCGCATCGAAGCCCTGCGCGAGCGCGCCGGGCGCGGAGACGGCGGGCTCGGACCCCAGGTCGTCCGCTTCGCGGCGATCGGCGTCGCCAGCACGCTCGCCTACGTCGTGCTCTACCTGCTGCTGCGCGGCGGCCTCGGCGCCCAGGCGGCCAACGCCGTCGCGCTGGTCCTCACCGCGCTCGCAAACACGGCCGCCAACCGCCGCCTCACCTTCGGAGTGCGCGGCCGCGCACGCTGGGCGGTCCACCAGGCCCAGGGCCTCGGCGTCTTCGCCGTCGGGCTGGCCCTCACCAGCGGCTCGCTCGTCGCCCTGCACGCCGTCACGGCCACGCCGGCGCGCGCCGTCGAGGTGGCCGTCCTCGTCGTCGCCAACGCGGCGGCGACCCTGGCCCGGTTCGTGCTCCTGCGCGGCTGGGTGTTCCGCGCGGGCGCGGGGGCCGCGGCCTGAGCCGGGCCCGCGCTAGCCTCGGCCGATGGCGGGGGCGCGGCGGCTGAGGGTGGAGCTGGAGGGGGTGCCGGAGACCCTCCTCTGGACCCTCTACCACCGGGCCGTCGAGGCGGGCCGGCCGGACGCGGTGATCCGCGACCCGCTCGCCCTCTCGCTGGTCGAGCGCATCGACTATCCCTTCGTCGCCCGCTTCGGCGAGGGCGGCCTCGGCCAGTGGCAGGCCGTCCGCGCGCTCACGTTCGACCGGGAGGTGCGCCGCTTCGCGGCCACGAACCCCGCCGGGATCGTCGTCGCGCTCGGCGAGGGCCTGGAGACGCAGTTCTGGCGCGTGGACGACGGGCGCATTCGCTGGCTCACCGTCGATCTGCCCGAGGTGATCGCGCTGCGCGACCGCCTCCTGCCGCCGTCGCCCCGGCGCCACTCCGTGGCCGGCTCGGCCCTCGAACCCGGCTGGATCGACGCCGTCCTCCCCGTCGCGGCCGACGGCGTGCTCATCACCGCCCAGGGGCTCCTGATGTACCTCGAGCGCGAGGAGGCGCACGGCCTCATCGCGACGGCCGCCCGGCGCCTGCCCGGCGCCGCGATGACCTTCGACGCCGTGCCGACCTGGCTCGCCGCGCGCAGCCAGGCGGGCCGCCTGGAAGCCGGCCCGGGCGGCTACGTCGCGCCCCCCTGGCGCTGGGGCCTCGACGCGGACGAGGAGCGCGCTCTTGCGGCCATCCCGGGCGTGGCGGAGCTGCGCGCGCTGCACCCGCCGCGCGGCCGCGGGCCGCTCCACGGGCTCGTGCTCCCCCTCCTGAGCCGCCTGCCCCCGGCGCGGCGGCGGTCGCTCTCGATCCACCGGGCCCGGTTCGCGACCTGACGCGCGTTTCGAGTGCCCCGGGACTTCGCTAGAGTCCCGGTTCGGTCGATACCGGAGCCACCCGCCCAGTTAGCTCAGCCGGTAGAGCACTTCCATGGTAAGGAAGGGGTCAGCGGTTCGAATCCGCTACTGGGCTCTCGGTCGGTCCCCGTGGTCGTCCACGCGGCGGAGTAGCTCAGCTGGTTAGAGCAGCGGAATCATAATCCGCGTGTCGGGGGTTCGAGTCCCTCCTCCGCTACCTCTGTGACCCGCTTGTCGAAGCGGATCCCTCGCCGCCGACTTGTGAATCGGAGCGCCACAGCGCTCGGGGTCAACGTAAGGGTCAACACGACGCGTAATTGACCGTAGAGGGACTCCGGAGGCGCCCCGATCCTCAGTGCAACTGCTCCGTGATCCCATATCGGTGTGATTGCGGGGCCCGTTACCATCCTGTTGGCGGCCGTGCTAGCCGCTCAGACCGCTTTCGGTGCGGACGCTTGGCCGATGGCTGGCCACGACGCGGAGAACACCAACCGGAGCAGCGTGGTATCTGCTCAGAGACCGGCGCTGCTGCCCGGCTGGCCCAAGGGCGGGCTGGTCGGTCCCCTGCTGGTGGCGCCCGGCGGAGCGGTCGAGCTGCCAGCCATGGAGGGCGGCACCGCGATCCTCAATCCCGACGGCACACGGCGACGGACGCTGCCCGTGGGACCCACGCGGGCGATCGGCCCGGATGGTCGCCACTACGTGTGGGGCGCGCCCTCCGATCCCGTCTTCGCCTACACACCTGCCGGTGATCTCATCTGGCGCACGTCGGCCTATCTCGGCGTCGGGCCTGAGGCATCGTACGCAGTGCTGCGCCCGACCCCGGACGGCGGCGTCTACTTGAGCGGCGACTGGGGGCTCGTTGCACTCGATTCCTCGGGCGCCGTCCGCTGGCGGATGACATTGAGCGACGAGGACAACCCGGGGGCACTCGCGGTGGGCCCCGACGGAACCGCTTACCTCGGACGCGTGCAGGGCGCGACAGCGAACCTGGTGGCTCTCCGCCCGGACGGCCAACCGCTCTGGGAGCGGCCCCTCGGCGCACCGGCGAGTCGCGTCGCGGTGGCAGACGACGGCACGGTAATCGTCCTCCGAGGCCAGACGGGCCCCCAGGGAGGCGACGCGCTTCTCGCTTTCGCGCCCGATGGTCGTGGGCTCTGGTCGCTGCCAGCCGGGGTCGGTCCCAAGGGGCTGGCGGTCGGCGTAGACGGCACCGTCTACCTCGCGGAGGCGGCGGACGGCATACTGCGCGCCATCGGGCCAAACGGCGCCGTGCTCTGGACCTACCAGGGTCGCGTGGCAAGCGGAGACCCGATCGTGGGGGGCGACGGAACCATCTACCTCGGCGGGTTTCCGCTGGTTGCCCTGCACCCCGACGGCTCCCGGGCCTGGTCGTTCCCACCCACGAGTCGACCACTGGTTCCCCAGGCGATTGGCGCCGACGGCACCCTCTTCGCGACGGAGGGGCCGAACCTGGCGGGGTCTGCTTTGATGGCGCTGGCCGGCCCCTCAGCGGCGAAGACCGTGGCGGCGCCGTCTCCCGCCAGCCAACGGCCACTGGTCGCGCAGCTACGCGTGCACCCGGTGCGCTTCCGCATGACCGGGGCGGTGTCAGTGTGCCCTTCCCCGGGGCGGCCATGCCAGCCGGCGGTCCCGCTCGGCGCGACGCTCAGCTTCACGCTGAGGCGCGACAGCGCCGTTCTGGTCGTCGTCCGACGGACCGGCGGACGGGTGGTTACGCGGCGCTCCTGGCACACGCGCGCCGGAACGACCTGGACCGGCCTCTGGGACGCAGCGGACTACCACACGCTTGCCCCGGGGCGCTACACGCTGACCGTGAGGGCGGCCCGAGGATCCACCCGGGTGACCGCGGGGCCCATCTGCTTCACCGTCGTTGGCTGACCCGCGCCACCAGTCCACCTCTCAGACGAGACCCCCCTGCGCCGTGGTTGTCGACCAATAGCCTGCGCGTGATGCCCGGCGCCGTGTCCCCGCGTTCCAGTAGGCGCCTTCACCGGGCCGTCCTCGCCGACGCTCTGGGCGCAGACCTCGGTTCGAACCCCGTCGTCCGCTGGATGGGGCGGGCAGCGCCGCCATCCTCATGACAGGCCCAGAGCTGCCGCCAGGGCGTTGCCATCGGGCAGGTCGCTCGGGAGCACGCTGACGTACACCCGGAGAGTGAAACCGGGATCGTGATGCCCGAGCAACCTGCGACGGTGGCAATGTCGAGGCCGCTCAGGAGCCACCGCGAGGCTGCCGTGTGCCGGAGAGTGTGGAAGGCGGCCCACGGCACTCCCGCGCGCTGGGCAGCGGGCTTGAACCAGCGGTAGCAGTTGCGCCCACGGAGGGGCGTCCCAGTATTGGAGGGGAACGCGAGGTCGTCCTCCTGAGACCACGGCGAGCGCAGCCGGTGAGCCGCCAGCTCGCGGACGAGCAACGCCGACAGCGGCACCTCCCGGCGGCCCTTGCTGCTCTTGGGCGCGCCGACCTTCCCGTCCCGGATCCGCTGCCGGATCGTCAGGCGTCCGGCGCCCGTGTCCACGTCGCGCCAGCGCAGACCGATCCCCTCGGAGAGCCGGAGACCTGTCTGCGCGAGGGGGGACGTGAAGAGGCGGCGCCAGCCCTCCGGAATCTCGTTCACGAGGCGGCCCAACTCCTCGGCCGAGAGCGCTTTGACGCCCCCCTCCTCGTCCGGCTCGTGATGGGCAACGCTAGTCACAACCACCCTCACTCCGACGGTCGGGTTCGCCCGAAGGAGACCGTCCTCGACCGCCGTCGCGAACAACGCCTTCACCGGCGCGAGTTTGCGTCGGACCGTCGCCGGACGGTTCCCTTCCTCCCCGAGCTTCCGCGCGTAGTCGCGGACGTCGCTCGGCGCGATCTCGGTCAGGCGCCGACGCCCGAAGTGCGCTATCGCCCCCTTCAGGTCACGGCGGTACTCGCGCAGCGTCTCGGGGCGAATCCCGTGCCGCGTACGACCCGCGTACCCATCGACCCAACGTGCGGCGTACGCGGCGAAGGTGACCTTCGTGTCGGGTCGGTACTCACCGCGAGATACATCCGCGGTCAGCTCCGCCCGGAGGCGCTGGGCCTCGGCGAGGGTCCGTGCGGCGCGCTGCCGCTGACGACCGTAGGGGTCGCGGAAACGGACGGCGTAGCCCTCGCCGCGCTTGTAGATGCCAGGGTGGCGAGTCCTGACCAGCGCACGGCCGGTAGCCTCGAATGCGTTCATCGGGGTTCCTCCCGGTGGACCACGGCCCGGGGCGTTGGCGCGCCGCCGGGCCACTAATTGTGGACCGAATTCTAGCATGATCCGAGGATTCGGACTCCCCGGTCGAGCCCGGAATCGTAGTCCTGATACGGCTTTTCGCGAGGGGGGTCACGATCAGGTCACCTCGCCTGGGACCCGCCGTCGCCGAGCCGCAGCACATCGTCACGGCGGACGAGCAAGCGCCGTCCGTCGCCGCATCGGGGGAGGCGGCCATCCCCGACGAGGTCGTAGACCCGCCGCCGGTTGCAGCGTAGGAGTTCCGCCGCCTCATCGGCGGTCAGGAACGGGGAGCCCTTAGGGTCAAAGGTGGGAGCAAGGGCAGCGCGCAGCGCCTCGACCGCCTCGGGCATCAACTCGGCGAGAACGGGCACACCGTTGACCAGGACGGGAAGCCGCAAGGGGCGGGCGCTCATGACAGCTTCCTGCCGTAGCGCGGGCGCTCAACGGCGGCAGACCGACCGTCACTGGCGTCCAACCTCTCAACGGAGACCGTTCCCGGATCCGGGGGCGACTCCTCGACCGGGGCGAGCGCCGTCGCCTGGAGCCCGCAGACGATGTCCTCGAAGGTCAGCTGGTCGACGGGGCTGGGCTCCCCGGGTCCCGTGTAGGGACCCCTGGGGGATCCCACATGCCCGAGGGATCTAAGTCCGGGCGGATCCCGGGGCGGATCCTGCTGGTGGTCACCGGCAGCCGTGAGGTCGGCGCCCGAGGCGGCTCCGGTCGTCTCCAACGAGGTCGGATCCGGGGTGCGCGCCCCCTCGCCGCGGAACTTCTGCAAACGGAGCTTCTGCGCCGCCCGAATGACCTCGTCGCGACACCCCTTTCCGGCGTCCTGAAGCGCCTTCTGCGCGATGCGCTTCGACGCGGAGACGGGAACGCCGAGCGTGTCGAGAAGGGACGCGACCTCCCGCGTGCGCTGAGGCCAGTCCGGCGTCACGGCCGGCAAGGGCTCGTACCGCAGGACCGGGTCCTCGACGAGCATGAACTCGACGGTGGGCGGCACCCATCCCATCCGGGCCGCATCCCGCTTCAGGGCGATGCCCTTGGGAGTCCGCTTCAGCTCCCAGATGACGTCGATGTCGTCCCCCTTCGCGCTCGACCCACGCTGCCCCTGGGCGGAGTCCTTTCCCGCGTGATCGAGCCGTGCCCAGGTGATGCAGCGCCGCTTGAGCCCGAGGCCGGTGTGCCGGTCACCCCTGTCAGGGAGTAACTCCTCAGGCGCGTGGGGCGCCGAAAACCCCAGGCCTCCCGCGCCAGCGCAGGGCGCGGGGGTGAGGGGTGAGGGGTGACCCTCGAAGGGGGTCACACCGAGGTCACCGGACCCCACCGTGCCAGGCCGAACTCACTGCGCGAGGGAGGACGCGAGAACCCGTTCTAACGCACCGTTTCCGGGACTCGGCCGTGCTCAGCGGTACTCACTCGAAGGAATCATAATCCGCGTGTCGGGGGTTCGAGTCCCTCCTCCGCTACCTCTCTGAACCCGCTTGAGAAAGCGGGTCTCTCCCCGCCACGCGTCACACGGCACGAGGCGCGGGTGCATCCAAGGGCGGTGCGGGAGCATCCCCGCACCATCCGGGACGGTGCGGGAGACGGTGCGGGGACCCGGGGGGGGGGTGGGAGGGAGTGGGCCCGCGGGAAAGGGGCCGGGGGTCTTCGAGTCGGGTGCCCTGGCCGCAATATGCACGACCACATCTGAGCCAACATCCAGCCGGCGGGAGACTGAACAGAGCACGCCTGAGAGGGGCCACCAGGCTCTGGACGGCTCCGGGGATCAGTCGGCGAGCGGCCTGGTTGGCCCCTCCGGTTCGCTCGTCCACTCGGCCGGCGGCGCGTCGGGGCAGAGCGAGGTCGGCGGCTCGTCCATCGCCTCGGGACGCACCCGGGCGAAGAACAGGTCGCGCGCAGCCCGGAACGCCTCCCAGTCGGCGCTGGCGCGCGGGTCCTCGGGCCCGCTCACCAGGCACCGCCGACGCTCGGCATCGTCAGGTAGCGGGTCACCAGGTACTCCTCGATGCCCTCGGTGCCGCCCGCAGATCCATAGCCCGCGTGGCCGACCCCCGCCGAAGGGGGCCGACACGCACGAGACCGGCCGCGGTTGATCCCCACCATGCCCGCGCGGATCGTCCCGCCCAGGCGCATCGCGCGCGCCAGGTCGGACGTGTAGAGGTAGGCCGCGAGGCCGGCGTCGGTGGCGTTGGCGAGCCGAAGCGCCTCGTCCTCGTCGTCGAACGCCGCGATGGCCACCACGGATCCTCGCTCCGTCACCTCGAACCCCGGGCGCGCCGACCCGGCTGGCGCCGGTCAGTGACAGCATGCTGCGCGATCGGCAGCAGCACCCGCGGGCGTAGGAGGGACCGCGGGCGGTTGATGAGGTGGAAGACCTCCAAGAACGCCCGCCGAACCTCCGGGCTTGTGGTTCCAAGGCGCCCGACCCGGGCCAGGTAGGCCTGGCGCACACGCACGAGGTGTCCAGGCGGCGGACCGGTCGTCCCCCGCGCGAGCAGGTCGAGATCGGTGTCGAACATCCACGGGGCGGCGTTGATCCGCGCGAGGGTGCGCTGGAACTGCGCACCGAAGCCGACCAGCGACTCCTCGCGTCGCAGGGAGAGCAGGCGCCCGAGCGCGACGGCGGCCATAGCCCCTGTAGTCATGCCCTGCCCGTAGACGGGGTTGAAGGCGCAGGCGGCATCGCCGAGGACCACGAGCCGATTCGGCCAGTCGCGCAGGCGCTCATAGTGTCGCCACCGGTTCGCGGTCGAGCGCGAGGCCGCGATGGGCGATGCCGGCTCGAGCGCGGCGATCGCCTCGTGGATCAGCGGGCTCCTCAGTGTGCGCGCGTACTCGAGAAAGCCGGCGTCCTCGGTTGGCGGATGGTCGCCGGAGCGTCCGATCAGCGTGACCAGGGTGCGGCCGCCCTCGATCGGCAGCAATGCCGCGCCGCGGGTGGATGCCGGCGGCGCGGCCTGAATGAAGGCCCCGCGCAAGCCGCCGGGCAGCACCGGCAGGCCCTCGTAGACCCGGCTTGCGTAGCCCAGATGGGCATCCACGACGCGCTCGGACGGCACTCCTCTGCCGAGGTCCCCGAGCCACTGGGGAAGGCGCGAGCCCCGGCCGCTGGCGTCCACGACGAGATCGCACGCGATCTCGAACCCGGCGAGATCACGACGACCGGTGGGGCGCGCCCGAATCCCGTCGATGTCGCCGGCCCCGGACCCCAGGAGCCCCGTGGCCTCGTGGCCGTCGCGGACTTCCACGCCCGGATCGGCAGCGACGCGCGCGCGAACGCACCACTCCAGCAGCTGGCGGCTGCAGGGCAGGATCGCGATACCCGAGCGGAACCGGGGCGACCAGCCCGCCGGCGTGAGGTAGGCAAGTTCCTCCGCCACGTCTAACGGCTCGGTGCCCGCGGTCATGAGCTGCGCCCCCAGCCCCGGGAACAGCCCCTCGAGGATGAGCTGGCCACGGGCCAGGAGCACATGCTGGTGGGGCGCCTGGGGGACGCCGCGTCGGCGCGCGGGTCCATCCGAGAGGCCGTCGCGCTCCAACAGGGTCACGCGCGCGAAGTGCAGGCTGAGCACCTTCGCGGTGACCAGCCCCGCGAGCCCGCCGCCGATGACGAGGGCGTGGCGGCGCTCACGCTGCGCATCGGCCGCAGGCGCTGCCGGCCGCGCCGTCCACGCCTTGCGTAGTAGCCCCATCCCTCCGGCCATGGCCGATAATAGTACGAGCGTGCTTTTCTTGTACAGTGGCACGGAGGCCTTCAGCCCACGCGGTCTTGCCCCACGTCGCAGAGGTGTCATGACGAGCCCGCAGGAAGCCATCGCAGCGACCCACGACACCAGCAAGGGGGAGCGCACTCGGAGGGCCATCCTGAGGACCGCGAGCGACTTGGCCTCGGTCGAGGGCCTCGAGCGACTCACCATCGGCCGGCTGGCGGACGAAGTGGGAATGAGCAAGAGCGGCCTGTATGCCCACTTCGGCTCGCGTCACGCGCTGCAGCTGGCCACCATCGAGACCGCCCTCGAGGTCGTCGCCGAGGAAGTCGTGCGTCCGGCGATGGATCATCCGGAGGGGCTTCGGCGGCTCTGGGCGCTGTGCACAGGCTTCCTCACCTACCTGGACAAGGAGGTCTTCCCTGGTGGCTGCTTCTTCGCGGCCGCCCAGGCTGAACTTGATGCCTGCCCGGGTCCGCTGCGCGACCGCGTCGCTGCGCTGGGGCGCCAATGGCTGACGCGCCTCGAGACAGAGGTGCAGGTTGCCCAGGCGCGCGGGGAGCTCCGCTCAGACCTTGACCCTGCCCAGCTCGCTTTCGAGCTTGAGGCGTTGATGTTTCTCGCGAGTTCGGCTCGCCTGCTCTTCCGGGACGATCCCCGCATCATCGAGCGGGCCGGGACGGGTCTGCGCGCGCGGCTCCAGCGGGAGCTCACGGACCCCACGGCGGAGCTCCCCTGAGCGGCGGCGGGGGGCTGCCGGTGCCCTCTGAGCGCATGTTGGCCGAGTCCCGCCAATCCCCTCGGCACGATCACCGTCGAGTCCTTGGCGGTCCGGAGCATGGGCGACGAGGCTCGAGCGATTGGCGGTCGCACGCGACGCGCCATCGCAGCGCGCGCAGGCCGCGGGTTCGAACCCCGTCGTCCCTCCCACCTCCTGAAAGCCCAGTGGCTGCGGGGCCTTTGCTGTTCTGGGAGCCGTCGTCCTCAGTCGCGAGGTGCCTCTGCCGACGGTGCGGGAGCATCCCCGCACCACCCGGGACGGCGCGGGGGACGGTGCAGGAGCCACCGGGGGTGGATGGGTTGGGTGCCCCGCGAGGGGGGAGGCGATGGTCTCCGACCGGACCAGGCCCAGCGCCCCGCGCCCGCTCATGGGGAGAGGCGGTCTCCCTGAGGCGCCTCGTACAGATAGAGACGCTCCCCGGCCAGGGTCGCCTTGGTCCACGCTTCGAGGTCCGCGGGCGTCATTGCGTGCCAGTTCGGCGTTGACTGGACTTGGGCGACGCCGATGCGCCGCCCTATCTCAGCAAGTGATCGGCTCGCCTTGGTCCGCTCCGCGTCGTACGCGGCGATCGCGGATCCCCAGTTGTCGTGGCTCACCGCGAGTTGCCCGAGGGCCAGCGCGTCCTGCAGAGCCTTCGCGGCGCCGCTTGCGGTGTGTGGGCGCGCGATCGTCCCCGCGTCCCCCATTACCAGGATGCGACCTCGGCCATAGCAGTCGATGATCTTGTCGTAGATAGGCTGGAGAGCGACCTCGTCGGGTGCGCTAAGCCGGACGAGATCGGCCACCTCGGGCGGGAACGCGTCCTCGAGAAGTCCCGCTAGGTGCGCGTACACGCGCTCACCGACCGCCCCGGGGGGAATCGTTCGAAGGTCGGCCGGATCCGCGCCCGGAGGCCTCCGTGTGTAGATCGCCCAGTTCACCCGGCGCCGACCGGGCCCCGCACGACCGTCGAAGCCGGGGATCAGGAAGATCACCCCGTTGCCGCCGGAGAAGACCACCTTGAGCCATGCCTGAGCCTTGTCAGCACGCTCGATCAGGTCTCGCGCCGAAATCCGGCTCTCCTCGTAGTTGCCGCGCCACAACACGTAGTCCGCGAGTACCGGGAGCGAATCCGGATGCAGTCGCTGTCGCACGAGCGACCGGTAGCCGTCGGCGCCTACGACCGCGTCGAACGAGGGCGTCCCGCCGTCCGAGAGCGTGAGCGACACCCCATCCTCGGACAGTTCCGCAGCACGGACCTCGCAGCCATTGTGGAAGCTCGAGTCCGGAACCTGGGCTCGCAGCGCTCTCCACAGCACACCCCAGTTGTTCATCGCTGACTCGACCGGCTGATCCCAGAGCAGGCGACCACTCGTTGAGCCGTCCGCGAGGACCCACCAGCGCCGCGCGGC
The DNA here is from genome assembly GCA_963770865.1 of uncultured Thermoleophilia bacterium. Taxonomy (GTDB): domain Bacteria; phylum Actinomycetota; class Thermoleophilia; order Miltoncostaeales; family Miltoncostaeaceae; genus Miltoncostaea. Next base: position 114,135 of record CAVYRD010000006.1, on the reverse strand, counting down.
AACGCAGGCCACGTAATCGCCCGCGAGGAAGCCACGCGCGACAAGCTCGTCAAGAAAACGGCGCGGAAGGGCGATGCCAGATCCCCGATCGCGCAGCTCACCGGTGGAACGCTCGAAGACCTCCACCTCGCAGCCGGCCCTTGTGAGCGCGATGGCGGCGGCGCACCCCGCGATGCTCCCGCCGACGACTCCGACCCTGCTGCCCGACAGGCTCATTCGAAACCCCGCTCTAGAAGACCGACGTTACCGGTTGAGTGGAGTGCATCCAACGACGGTGCGGGGAACCGGAGCGGTGCGGGCCTCGCCGAGGTCCCGATCGCGCACGACCATCGCGGTCGTCGCGGTCCGCCAGGCGCGTGCCTGGTGACGCAGGAAGCGAGGGCGGTCGGAACCCGTTGAGGTGGTCCTCGCCGCGCTCGGCACCTGCCAGGCGATCACCTACCGGATCTGGGACGGCCTCATGGGCATCCAGGCCGAGGCGACATCGACATCGCCGGTCTCCTCGGCCTGCGCGAGGGCGTCCGCCCCGGCTCCGGCGGGGTCCGCCACCGCGTGATCCTGGTCGGCCCCGAGTCGGAGGCCCGGTACCAGGAGCTGATGGCCGTGGTGGACGAGCACTGCCCGGTGCTCGACATCGTCGCCAACCCCCTCCCGGTGGAGCCACGTGCTCGAGGTGCGGGTGCATCCAAGGGCGGTGCGGGAGCATCCCCCGGCAGGCCAGGACGGTGCGGGAGACGGTGCGGGGGCGCCGGGGGGGTAGAGGTGGGTGGGTACCCCGGAAGGGCGGCGGGGGTCTCGAGCATGGGTACCCTCCCCGCGACATCCGCAGACCGATTCCATCCCGCATGGCGGATGCGCCCCCGGCTAGTCCGGAACTGGCGATAGCCCGCGCGGCAGTCGGTCAGCCGGCTCCTCGCCAAAGTGGCGACTCCCCGTCCGCAGGGCGACGACGGACGCGGCGATGATCATCGCCCCCGCTCCGGCCCCGCCAGAGGCGTGCACCGTGTAGCCGACGTCGTTGGCGGCGTGGATCAGCTCGGGGTAGACCGTGTGGCACCTCATCAGGTCGAGTGCGTTTGGGGTCCCCACGACGGGCGACAGCTCAGCGCGACACACGATGCCGAAGTGCTGCTCTTCCATGACTACCCGGGCGGTTCCATGACCGCGTACCGGCGGACCCAGCGCGCAACCGCTAGCGGTCTGCCCATCTTCGCCTGGACGGGGACTGCGCCGCCGCACTCGCGCGGGCGCTGACGTCGGAGGGCACGGGTGCGGGCACGTCAGCGCCAGCGGGGCAGCGGCGGGGAAACTCACTCGACCCGCCCGGGGCTGCGGCTTCAGACGGGCCTCCGGCCGTCCCTACCCTCCGCTCCGACTCACCACCTCGATGCGGAGGCCGTCGGGGTCGCGCAGGTAGGCCGCGTAGTAGTCGGGCCCGTGGACCGGCCGGGGCCCCGGGGGGCCGGCGTCGCTGCCGCCGTTCGCGAGGCCCGCCGCGTACGCGTTGCGCACCTGCGCGCCGGACGCCGCACGCAGGGCGACGTGCCCGAAGTTGGGGGCCGGAAGACCGCGCGAAGTGAGCCACAGCTGCGGGACCTCGAGGCCCCAGGCGACGACCTCGGGGTCGGCATAGAGCCGGCGGCCGCCGATGGCGGTGAAGATCGCGTCGTAGAAGCGGACCGAGCGTCCGAGGTCGGAGACCTCAAAGCCGATGTGGTCGAGCACGGACACGACGTCTCTCCTCGTCGCGCAGGTAGAAGGCGATGGTGGCCCTTCAGCCTCCAGGGTAGGCCGATCGCGGGGAGGCGTGGTGAGATCGCTCACTCGACCTGGCCGTGGCCTCCGGTTAGCGTCGGATCTGCGGTCCGTCCCGCCCGCACTGGGAGGATGGCGATGCGGGCGTCGGCAGAGCCCAGCCCCTCCGCGTCGAGGCCCCCGGCAGGTGACTCCAGGCTCCTGCCGGGGGTACGACCACGGCGGCGCTCGGGGTGCTGTGGACCTCTCGGTCGGTGGCCGACGGGGTGAGATCCCTCACTGGACCCCGGCCAGCACGGGGCATAGGTTCGCGCGCGGCGGTCTCACCGCTACGGCGTGGGTGGTCTGGGCGGGTGTCCCGGTCCGCCCTCGCCGGCGCTCCTTCTTAGCGGGCCCGGAGCTCCCAGTCGCGCCGCCAGAGCGCGCGGGCGCGCATCCTGTCAGCGGTCTTGTGGCCGTTCAGCTTGTGGGGCTTGCAGAGAAGGCAACCAGCGCGGGCGGCCTTCGGGCGACGGCGCTTGTGGTGCATGGCTTCGGCTCCCTGATGGGTTGGCCGAGGCCCGCGCTGCGCCGCCTCGATGCCACCGGGGCCGTGATGGCCGCCCCTGCTCCCTGCTGCTCGCGCGCCTCGACCGCCGCCACGGAGTTGTCCTGGAGGCCGAAGGCCGCCCGGATGCGCTGGTAGTGCTTCGCGGCGATCGGGCCACCGATGAGGGTGGCCGCCTGGAAGGCGGTGCCAACCGCGCCGACGCATTGCATGCACATTGCGGGCCCTCCTGGGCGACGGGGTGAAGGCGCCTGGAAGAGTGGAAACACGAACTCCAACCCCGGCGCAGTGCGAGCCTACCCGGAGGACGGTGGCGCACGAGCGAGCGGTCAGGGAGTGTTCAGCCCGTCCGCTGCCCCGGCCGGGGCTCCAGGACGATGAGGGGGGTGCTGGTCCTCCGCGTGGCGTAGGCGTCGAGGTCCCCCTTCTCAACGTCCTTCCACCTCGCCCAAAGGCGCGCCCGCTCGTCCCCTTCCGCCTCACGGGCCGTGACCTCGCGGACCGACCCACCGGGCAGATCCACGATGGCGTCCGGATGTGCCTGCAGGTTGAGCCACCATGCGGGTGCTGGCTCCGCCCAGCCGTTCATCGCCATGAGGACCAGGTTCGGACCGTCCTCCAGGTAGGCGATGATCGCCACTCGCTCCGCCCCCGAGCGGCGCCCGGTCGTCCGGAGCCGGAGCATCCCCCAGCGGTCCGCTCTCGCGCGCCGCAGGCCGACCCGGCCGCGGGTGACCGAGTAGAGCGCCCGGTGACCGACCCAGAACGAGCGGATGAACCAGCGTGGAGGGAGCCTCGGGGAGGGTCGCGCCGCGGACACGACCCGAGCATGGCGCGTGCATCGGGCGTGTGGCAACCCAGCCCCTTCGCGACGCGGGTTCGCGGCGGCGTCGAGCCGGGCCTGGCCGTGCGCAACGGGAATCCCGGGGTGTGTGACAGGGTCGTCGCCGCTGAGACGGGGCCTCGGCGCTGTTAGTAACGTCGTGACCCGCGCTGTTCGCCCGGGCCCGTTCGGCCTTTCAGGGGGTCACGCCGGGGTCACCAGACTCCACCGTGCTCCGCGGAACTCGCGCAGACGGTACGGGGGCGAGAATCCGCTCTGCCGTGCCGCTTGCCGGACCCAGCCGTACACTGCCGTACACGCCTCGCGGGAATCATAATCCGCGTGTCGGGGGTTCGAGTCCCTCCTCCGCTACCTCTTCGACACGCTTTGCGAAGCGGGTTCGAGCCCGCCGGCACTCGTTCAGGGAACGGGCGGCGTGCATCCGAGAGCGGTGCCGCCGCGCCTTCACGGGTCGCCGATGCGGGTGGCGGCGATGGTCCAGTAGCCGCCCAGGGTCTCACCGCTGTCCTGGTAGGCCGCCACGCTGAGCCCGTCCCCCGCGCGCAGGGTGTAGTGCGCCTCGCTCGTGACCGTCCGTCCGAACTCGGGATGATCGAGCGGGCGGGCGTGCACCACCTCGCGGCGGATCCCGTTGAGCCGGACCTCGATGCCGCGGACGGTTCCGTCGGGGTTGGCGGCGAACTGGACACGGGCGGCGAGCTTCCACCGTCCGTCGAGCCCGGCGGGGATGCTCATCGAGGTGGCGTGGTCGTCTCCTTCCTCGTCGGGCACCAGCGCGACGTTGGCGATCGTCGTCGCGAGCGCCAACGGAACGGCCTCGTGACTGGGGATCTCCGGGGCCGCCACGCGCGGGCGCTCGAATGAGGCGAACGGGATCAGCGGCTCGGGGCTCGTGAGGTAGGGCCAGGGCGCTCGAGGTGCTGCGACGGTCACGGCGGGCCTCCTGAGGCTCGGTCGGCCCCCGTGGCCCAGGGGGCGGGGGCCACGGGTCGCGGGCGGTGTCGGTTTGTTCGGACCAGAGCCCATCACTGCGTCAATGCCGTCCCACTAGAGCCGTGTTGTATCTCGGACAACGATTCAGGCCGGGTCGGGTCCGCGGGCTGGAGGACATGAACCGGGTGGCCACTCAGCGCGCGGCGGTCCATCCGGGTTCGATGCCTCGTCCTCGAACCTATCCGCGCGCGAACGACCTGCGGCTACACGCGTGTAGCTCCGCGACCGACGGGCGTCACCTTCGGTATCCGTCCTCGCAAGGAGCGGTCTCTCCACTCGGTGGACTGCACGGCCGTCGCCGCGGACTCCGGCCTCCGCTCAGGAACCGGGCCCTACGCTCAGTCGCACGCTCCGGTCCCCCTGCACCGTGATGACGAAGCCGCCGTGGGACTCCCCCGTCGCCTCCTCCCCCACATCCGTCGCCACCCCGGTCACCACCAGCGTCGGAGGCGTCGTGCCGCCGGGCCCCACCGGGCCATCGACGAAGCGGTCGCCGCGCAGACGCCAGTCCCCGCGACGGAGACGAACGCGGAAGACCCCGCCCGTCGCCGGGATCTCGCAGTACGAGCTTTCAAAGACCCCCTCGCTCCGCTGCGCGGACAGCGGGATCAGCCACTCGGGCACTCCGTCGATGCGGGATGGGTCCATGCGGACCACGAGCGGCGGCGTGAGATCCTCCGTCGATCCCGAGAGGTCGGCGAAGCCGTCGCCGGTCCGGACGTCGATCTCGACCGGGCCCGAGCCGGTGAGGGGGATCACCTCCAGGGTGCAGACCGGACGCCGCACCTTCGCCAGGAGCACCAGCGGCTCCTCGCCTTCCGCCGTCATGCGGAAGGCACCGTCCTCGCCAGTCCGGGTCGCCCCGGCGAGCCGTCGCGCGGGCTGTGAGAACACGAGGACGTCCTCCCCCGCGAGGGGGCGCCCGTCGACCGAGACGTGGCCGGAGACTTCGCGCGCGGCCACGACTACTGCACGTACGCGAACTTGGGGAACTGCTCGACCAGGCGAGCCCTGATGCCTCCCGGGAGGCCGTCCACCTTGGCGGTCCCGCTGACCTTCTGCGTGCGCGGCGGCGTCGAGGCCGACGTGAACACCCATTCCACGTCGATCGTCACGCGGTAGATCGCGCGGTAGTCGCGGATGAGGAAGGTGTTGAAGTGCGCGCGGGACGTGACCTTCGTCGCTCCTGCGGCGAACTGCGCGTTCACGATGTTGGTCATCGGGCTCGGCATGTCGTACATCGTGCTCGAATCGGCCGTCCGGTCGTGCATGCCGCCCGCTTCGTAGAAGGGGTCGCTCGCGCTCGCCGTGTCGGTGTTGTAGTGGGGGTCACCCGGGTCCGTGGTGAGCTTGTAGGTCCCGCCACTGGTCGTGATGGCCTGATCGACGCGGAAATCCCCCTTGACCGGATCCTCCACCTCGACCTCGCGCCAGATGAACTGGAGCCAGGCGCTTTCGTCCGAGAGCCCGCCCTTGTAGCCGGCCGAGTACCCCTCGGCCAATCCGCCCGCCGTGAGCTGGGTCCCCGTGCGGACGCTCACCGTCCCCCCCTCGACCGACCCGGTGTTCACCTCGGTGCCCGGGGCGCTCACGCCCGGGGCGCCGGTCACAGCCCGCGGCGGCGGCGCGTTCAGGAGGAACAGCGCGTAGCTGAGCTCGTCCCCGCTCAGCTCGTCGTTGAGGTCCGCCTCGAGGCCCTTGCCGGTGAGGCCGCTTGAATGCTCGCTCGCGTACGTCGTCTTCAGCGTGGTGAGCGCCGCCGCGTCGCGGTTGAACGGGATGAGGGTGGCGAAGATCGCCTCCTCGTCCGTGCCGAGGCCCTTCATCGCGCCGTAGAGCCGGGCCGCAGCGCTCTTGAACCCCTCCGGGGTGGTCGGGACCGTGCCGACCATCGCTCCCTTGGACGTGTCCTCGACGATGCCGATCAGGTCGAGCGCGAGCCGCAGCTCCTCCCCGCTCAGCTCGCTGCGGAGCTCGGCTTCGAGGTCGTCGCCGTACTTGTCCTTGTACGCCTTCTTGAGCGCGGCGATCGCCGTCGCGTCCTTGCCCAGCTTCTGCAGCGACACGTAGATCTTGCGCTCGTCGGTGCCCCAGCCGGCCATCGCCTCGTGGAGTTGTTCGACGAGCGCCGTCTGATCGTCGGCCGTCAGGGTCACGAGCCGCAACAGCCGCGGCCCGGTGAGGAGCGTCGCAACGGCGATGTTGCCCATGCTTCGCTGGAGCGTCGTGACGGTGGCCGGAGAGAGGCCGCTCTGGGCCGGCAGCGGCGCCTCCGGCGCGACCGACGGCCCGCGCGCCGGGGCCACCACGTCCCGATCGGCCTCCTGCGGAGTCGGCGTCGCCCGGTCCCTCACAGCGCCCCCTTGGACGGCGTGCCTGCTCGGGTGACGCTGCGGCACCCTGCCGGCCGTGTCAAGCGCGGCTCGCCCGTCAGCGTGGAGCCGGTGAGGCCGTCGCAGGATTTCGCGGAAGAACGGAAGATTCGCTCGAGGTGGTCCCCAACAGACGCACTGCATGCACATGGGTGGCCTCCTGGTGGCTGAGCGGCCTCGGGGCCGGAGCCTGACCCGCCGAGAGCGCTAGCGTCCGCGCCGTGGCGAACCCCCCGAACCACTGGCTGGGCGTCGTCTCTCGCGACCACGTTCTGCGCGGGGTGTCGCTCGGCATCTGCCAGATCGGCCACGGCACGCGCGCCCCGCTGCTGCGGATGGCGCCCGGCGACGGACTCGTCTACTACTCGCCGCGCGAGAGCCTCGGCACGGACCGCCCGCTGCGCGCCTTCACCGCCATCGGCCGCGTGGCCGACGCGGAGGTCTGGCAGGCCGACGAGGGCGACTTCAGGCCGTGGCGGCGCCGCGTGGACTACGCGGCCGGCGCGTCCGAGGTGCCGGTGTCCGACCTGTCGGATCGCCTGGAGCTCACCTCGCAGCCCAACTGGGGCTACGCCCTGCGGCGCGGGCTGGTGCCCCTGAGCGCGGGCGACTTCGCCGTCATCGCGGAGGCCATGGGCACCCCCGGGACCTGAGGGTCAGTCCGGGCGGATCCGGTACCAGAGGGTGCCGGCGTCGTCGAGGCGCAGCTGGATGCGCCGGTACTTGCCCAGCTCGCGCAGCGCGCGCTCGATCGACGAGATGGGGGCGCGGACGCCGAAGAAGCGCTCGAGGTCGTGGCCGAGGTGGACGGCCGCCGACCAGCCCGAGCGCCCCGGGCGCAGCCGGTCGAGCATGCACTCCTCGAGGGCGTCCAGGAGCCTCCACGCCTGGTGCAGGGTGTATGCCGTCTCGGTTGTACCCACCCCCTTCGGCAGTGCGGGTCCTCCCCACTCGCGGCGGCGAATGCGTGCTGCACAACGGTCGTCGGTCGTTCGCAAGCGGATCTTGACCCGCGCCGCACGCGACGAGGATCGGGGAAGGAGCCGCGGGGCCGCCCGCGAACGTGTCTCCCGTGGCCGCCGTGCGCATCTCATCCGGACCCCTCCGCGGGGTGGAGCTCGAGACCGGGGTGACCCGCGGACCGCGCCGCCTGCGCCTGCTGATGCGGGCCCTTCGGCCGGGCACGCCGCCCCCGCGGCGGCGCCGGCCGCCGCAGCGCCCCGCCGCCTGAGCTAGAGCGCCACGTTCACCAGGATCGGGCCCTCGGGCGTGGTCCGGTGGTCGGCCGGCTGGGCCGTGACGGCGATCGCCTCGGCGCCGGTGAGCCCGCTGGCCACCGCCCGGACGTCCTGCGATCCGGCCTGCTTCTCGAAGAGGCCGGCCGACACGGGCGTGCCGTCCCGGATGATCCAGAGCTGGTACGCGTCGCCGGGCGCGAGCTTCGGCAGCTTGCCCATCGTCACGACCGCGCGGTCCTCGCCGGGCAGGAACGCCACGCGCCCGGTGACGCTGGGCGCGGCGGCGGTGCCGGTGAACGCGAGCGTGGGGACCTCGGTGCGGCCGCCGTCGTGCCCGCTCGTCTGGAGCGCGATGTTCCAGCCCAGCAGCAGGGCCGCCACGGTCGCGATGGCCGCGACGGCGGGCCACGGGCGCAGCCAGCCGGGACGCCACGAGCGCCGTGCCGGCGCCGGACGGGGCGGCTCGACGCCGATGCCGACCTCGGCCTGACGCTCGGGCGCCTCGGCGCGGACCGTGGCCATCAGCGACGCCTTGAGGCTGTCGGGCGGCTCCACCTGGGGGGCCGCGACCGCGAGGACGTCGGCCGTCGCGCGCAGCGCGGCGAGCTCCTCCCGGCAGACGGCGCACTCGGCCGCGTGGGCCTCCACGCGCGCCACCTCGTGCCGTTCGGCCGCGCCCAGCGCGACGGGCGCGATCAAGTCGCGCAGTGCGTCGTGCTCGGCCGTCACGTCGCCACCTCCGCCGCGCCGAGCCCCCGGCGCAGGCGCTCCAGGCCGAGGCGCATCCGGCTCTTGACCGTGCCCAGGGGCAGACTGAGCATCTCGGCGATCTCATGGTGCGTGAAGCCGCCGTAGTAGGCGAGCTTGAGCACCTCGTGCTGCTCGACGGGAAGGCTGCCGAGCTCCTGGCGGATCGTCCCGGCGAGCGCCCGCTCGATGCCGAGCGCCGCCGCGTCCGGCTCGTCGGGGCGGCGCAGCTCCACCTGCTCCAGGGCGTCCTGACGCCGGGCCATCGCTCCCAGGGTGCGGAGCCGGTCCACGCCGCGGTTGTGGAGGATCGACAGGAGCCAGTTGCGCACGCTCCCGCGCGACGGCGAGTAGCCCGCCGCGCCGCGCCACACCGACAGGAACGCGTCCTGCACGAGGTCCTCGGCCGCCTGCCGGTCGCCGAGCAGCCGGAAGGCCAGCGAGAAGGCCACGCGCGAGTGGCGATCGTAGACCACCTCGAACGCGTCGGCGTCACCGCGCTCGACCAACGTGAGGAGATCCTCGTCGGCGAGACGTGCGAGCTCGCTGGGGATCTTCTCTGCGCCCATTCCGCCAATGCTACGTCGCGGACGGGCGGGCGGATCACCCCTCGGCGCCGCCCTCCTGCAGCACCCACCGGCGGGCGGACACGGCGGCGGCGACGTCGCGCTCGCTGACGGTGCGCCGGTAGCGGCGGGCGCCGCCGATCGGCGCCACGCCGAGGTGGCGGTCGATCATCGAGGCCGGCACGCCCTCCTCGGCCAGCTCCGCCGCGTTGGCGTAGCGCAGCGCGAGCGGGTGGACGCGCTTGGGGATGCCGGCGCGGCGGGCCAGGCGCGGCAGCAGCTCGCGCACGTAGGCGGCCTTCAGCGGCTCCCCCTGGAGCGTGCAGAACAGGGGCCGCTCCGGGCCGATGCCGCGCTCGGCGCGGCGCCGCAGCCAGGCGGCGACCATCGCGCACGTGGTGGGGTCGAGGCCGGTGAGGCGCGGGCGACCGCCCTTGCGCGGCGGCACCACCACCGTGCCCGCCTCGAGGTTGACGTCGGCGGGGTGGAGCGCGAGCGCCTCGCCCGGGCGCAGCCCGGAGCGGTACATGACGGCGACCAGCGCCCGGTTGCGCTGGCCCGTGGGCGCGCGGCCGGACGACGCCAGCACGAGCGCGCCCGCCTCCGCCGGGGTCAGCAGCTCGTCCTTCAGCGGCTCGTCATCCACGTGGGCCACCGGCGACGGCAGGGGCGGACGCGCCATCTCCTCGCACTCCATTCACGACTCCCTCCGGCCGGCTCCCGTCGGGTGCCGCTTTCTGTAGGTTTTCGCAGGTTGACGTTTGTAATCGAGGGACGCCTCTCGTGTCAACCGCAGGTTTCCGCGTCTCGCGCAACGGGATGCTCGACCGGGGGTGGCCGCGGGGATAGCCTGCGGGGGTCTCGGGTGGGTGGTCGTCCGCGAGGGCGCTCGAGGGAAGCCGGTGCAAGTCCGGCGCGGTCCCGCCACTGTCACCGGGAGCGGCGTTGCTGGGCGAGAAGCCGGCCACTGGGGGAGACCCCGGGAAGGCGCAGCGCCGCTGGGAACGGAAGCCAGGAAACCTGCCTCCGCCCGAGCACCGACATCGCTTTCGAGGAATTGGAGCCGTTGGTGCGAGGACGTCCCCGGGGACCCGTGCCCCTGCTCACGGCGCTCGCCGTGGTGCTGGCGGTCGTCCTCGCCGCGGGGTGCGAGCGCCGCGCGCAGCCGGCGCCGGCGTCCTCGGCCCCCGGAGCGGACGCTGGTGGCGACCGACGCCTACGGGGCGCGCGAACTGCTGTCCACGCGGGTCGCGCCCGAGAACGTCGGTGATGCGCGCCCTGCGCGGGGCGACCGACGTGCGCACCGCCTACTCGGGCGGCTTCGTGCAGGGGATGCTCGGGCTCACGAGCGACCCCTCGGGACCGCGCGACTGGTTCTACTTCGTCAACGGGATCGGGGCCTCGGTGGGCGCGAAGGAGGTTCCGCTCCGCGACGGGGATTCGCGTCTGGTGGGACTACCGCGACTGGAAGGCCCTGATCCTCACGCCCGCCGTGGTGGGCCAGTGGCCCGCCCCGCTCGTGCGCGCCGGACGGCCCGGCGGTGGCGGCCGACCCGCCGCTGCGCGCGGCGCTCGCGGCCGACGGCGCGCGGATCACCGGCGACGCGCCCTGGCGGGCGCGGGTCGGGCGCCAGCGACGCCCTCGCCCGTCGCGACCCGGCCTGGCGCCGCGCCCTCGCCGACCCGGACGCCGCCGGGCTCACCGTGGCGATCGAGGACGGCCGCGTGACGGCGCTCGGGCCCGACGGCCAGGGGCGCGCGCCCGTGCCCGGCGCCCGGGCGCTCGTGGCGGCCGTGCCGACCGCGACGCAGCCCGAGGACGGCGTGCTGGTGGCCGTCGCGGGCCTCGACGACGCGGCGGCCCAGGCGGCGGCCCGCACGGTGGCGGCACACCCCGGACGTGCTGCGGCTGCGCTACGCGGTCGCCTTCGACGGCGCAGGCCACCCCCTGGCGGCCGGCGGCCGGTGGGCCCCGTGAGGCGCGCGCCCGGCCCGCTCGCGCTGCTCGGGGCCGCGGCCGTGGCGCTGGCCTTCAGCACGGACCACCCCCTGGTGCTCACGGCGGTCGCGGCCGGGGCCGTCCTCCTGTTCGCCGCCGCGCCCGGCCGCCCGAGCCGCCTCTTCCTGCTGGGCGGCGCGATCAGCGGCCTCAGCCTCGCCCTGCTCAACCCGTTCGTCTCGGCCGAGGGCGACCTCATCCTCTGGCGCGGCCCCGAGGTGGCGATCATCGACCTCGAGATCACGCTGGAGGAGGTGCTGGCCGGCATCGCGATCGGCGTGCGCCTGTTCGCCGTCGCGGTGCTCGTGGGGGCGGTGCTCGCGCACATCGACGCCGACCGCCTGCAGGCGCAGGTCGCCCGCGTGGCGCCGCGCTCGGCGCTCACCTGCGCCCTCGCCGCCCGCCTGATGCCGACGCTGCGAGCGCGACGCGCGGGCGATCACCGAGACGGCCCGCCTGCGCGGCGTGGCGCTGGCGGAGGGCCGCTGGCCGGGGCGCCTGCGCCGCGCGGCGCCGCTGGCGCTGCCGCTGCTCGGCTCGAGCCTGGAGCGCGGCCTCGACGTGGCCGAGGCGATGACCGCGCGCGGCTACGGGTCGGGCCCGCGCACGCGCGTGCCGGAGCCGCGCTGGAGCGGCGTCGAGCGCGCCGTCCTCGCCATCGGCGCGGCGCTCGCCGCCGTGGCCGCCGCCGCGATCGTCCTCGGGCCGGCCGGCTACTCCTACTACCCGACCCTCGACTCCCCCTGGGCGCCCGGCGCGGTGGCCGTCGCTGCCGCGGCGCTCGCCGCCCTCGGGGGCGCCGCGCTGGTGCTGCGCCGGTGAGCGCCGCGACCGCCCGCGGGCTGCGCTTCACCTACGGCGGCGGGGCCGCCCCGGCCCTCGACGGCGTCGACCTCGACGTGCGCGCGGGCGAGGTGCTGCTGCTGGAGGGGCCCTCGGGCGGGGGCAAGTCGACGCTCCTGCGCGCGCTCTGCGGGCTGGTGCCGCACTTCCACGGCGGCGGCCTTCGGCGGCACCGTGACCGTGGCCGGCCACGACACCGTCCACACCGACCCGGCGCGCATCTGCCGCCTGGCCGGGATGGTCTTCCAGGACCCCGAGGGGCAGGCGGTGCTCGGCGCGGTGGAGCGCGACGTGGCCTTCGGGCTGGAGTGCGCCGGGGTCCCCGCCCGCGACATCCCCGGCCGGGTGGAGTCGGCCCTCGCGACGGCCGGCGCGCTCGGCCTGCGCGGCCGGGCCATCGGCACCCTCTCCGGCGGCGAGCGCCAGCGCGTGGCCCTGGCGGCCGTCCTCGCGCCCGGCCCCGGGGTGGTGCTGCTCGACGAGCCGACCTCCCAGCTCGACGACGCCGCGGCGGCCGCGCTGATGGCCACCCTGTCCGACCTGGCGGCCTCGGGCGTCGCGGTGGTGCTGAGCGAGCACCGCGCCGACCGCGCACGCGCGGCGGCCGACCGCATCCTGGCCGTGCGCGAAGGCCGGCTGGAGGACGCCGACCCGGACGAGGGCCCCGGCGCGCCGCCCGAGCCGGCCGCCCCCGGGGTCGTCGTCGCCGCGCTCGAGGGCGTCGACGCAGGCCACCCGGGCCGCCCGGTGCTGCGCGGGGCGTCGCTGGAGCTGCGCGCGGGCGAGGTCGTCACGCTCGGCGGCCCCAACGGCAGCGGCAAGAGCACGCTGATGCGCGTGCTCGCCGGGCTCCACGCCCCGGAGCGCGGCCGCGTCGTGCTGGAGGGGCGCGAGGTGACGGGAGTGCCCGCCGAGCGGCGCTTCCCCGCGCTCGGCCTCGTGGGCCAGGACCCGGGCCGCCACCTGCTCACCGAGCGCGTTGACGACGAGGTGGCCTTCGCCCTGCGGGGCCTGCCGCTCACCGCCGCCGAGCGCCGGGCGAGGGTGGCCGAGAGCCCTGGAGGAGATGGACCTCTGCGCAGTGGCCGAGCGCCACCCGCTCGACCTGTCGGTGGGCCAGCGCGAGCGCGTCGCCCTGGCCGCGATCCTCGCCGCCCGCCCCGCCGTGATCGCGCTCGACGAGCCCACCCGCGGCATGGACCCCTCGCGCAAGGCGGCCCTCGCTGGCGTGCTGCGCGCCCGCGCGGCCGAGGGCGCCGCCGTGCTGGTGGCGACCCACGACGCCGCCTTCGCGCGGCGGGTGGGCGACCGCGCGCTCGTCATGGAGGCCGGCGCCCTCTGCCCGGCCGCCCGCCGGATCGGCGCTGCCCGCGTGAGCCCCGCCGTCACCGCCGTGCTGGTGCTGGCCGTCCTCCTCGGCCTCGGCCTGGTGGCCCTGGAGCGGGGCGGCGACGGCGCCAAGGAGCTGTCGCTGGTGGCGACGCTCGGCGCGGTCGCCGCGGCCGGGCGCGTCTTCCTGTCGCCGATCCCGGGGGTCCAGCCGGTCACGGTCATCTGCCTGGTGACCGGCGCGGCGCTCGGTCCGCGCGCCGGGCTGGCCGTGGGGCCCGATCGCGGGCCTCCTCTCGAACAGCTTCCTCGGCCAGGGCCCGTGGACCCCGCCCCAGATGGCGCTCTGGGCCGCCGCCGGGCTCACGGGGGCGCTGCTGCGCCCGGTCTGCCGCCGCGCCGTGGGCCTCGCCGTCGTCGGCTTCGCGTGGGGGATCCTCTTCGGCTGGGCGATGAACGTCTGGTTCCTCGCCAGCTTCGGCCCCGAGGTGAGCTGGGCCTCGCTGGTGCTGGCCGGCGGCCGCAGCCTGCCGTTCGACCTCGCCCACGCCAGCGGCAACGCCGTGCTGGCGCTGGTGGCCGGGCCGGCGCTGCTGCGCCTGCTGGGGCGCTACGCCCTGAGGGTGCGCACCGAGATCGTCACCGGGCCAGCTCCCGGGCCCGGTCCCGAAGGGCGGCCTCCGCCCCTGTCGCCCGCGCCCGCGCCTCCGCGCTGAGCTCGCGCGCGGCGGCGATGCGGCCGCGGCACTCGGCGATCATCGCGGCCACCTCGGCCGGGGCCGCCGAGCCGGTCTGCAGGCGGGCCGCCACGCAGGCGGCGGGATCGAGCGCCGCGGAGAGGGCCTCGGCGGAGATCTCCACCGTCCTCCCGGCGGCGGCCTCGGCGGCGGCCGACAGCCGTTCCGGCGTGAGCGCGTCCGGCGGAAGGCCGGCGTCGACCAGGTCGCGCACCGCGCGCCCCACGATGTGGTGCGCCGTGCGGTAGTCGATGCCGGCCTCGACGGCCAGCACGTCGGCGACGTCTGCGGCCGCCGTGAAGCCCTGCCGGGCGGCCCGCTCCCAGCGCGCGGCGTCGATCGTCAGCCCGCCGACCACCTCGGCCGCGAGCCGGGTGACCGCGACCGCCTCGTCCAGCCCGCGCGGGATGCTGCCGTTCAGCAGGTGGAAGTGGTCCGTGCGCGCCGAGCCGGTGTGCAGCGCGACCAGCGTCGCCGCGAGGTCGCCCGCAGCGATGCCCGCCTGCGTGCGGATGACCGCGAGGGCGTAAGGGTTGCGCTTCTGCGGCATGAGAGCGCTGGCGCGGCTGTGGCGGTCGGCGAGTTGCACGGCCGCGAACTCCTGGCTCGCGAGGATCTCCAGGTCCTGCCCCAGCTGCGAGCCGTGGGTGGCCGCCGTCGCCACCGCCGACGCGAGCTCGACGTAGCCGTCGGCCTGCCACATCGCGTCCTTGGCGTGGGTCATCACACCCGAGCAGCCGAGGAGCACGGCCAGGCGCTCGCGGTCGAGCGGCCAGCGCGAGCCGGCGCTGCCGCCCACCCCGGCGACGCTGAGGTCGAGCCACCCGTGCACCGTCCGCATGCGGTCGGCGTCGCGCAGCGCCGGGTAGGCGTAGGCCAGCAGCAGGTGGCCGATCGAGCTCGGCTGGGCCGGCTGCAGGTAGGTGTAGTCGGCGGCGAGGTCGTCGCGGTGGCGCTCGGCAAGGTCCACCAGCGCCGCCGCCAGGTCGAGCGTCGTGTCGTGCAGCGCCAGCACGCCGTCGCGCGCCGCCAGGCGCAGGGCCACGCGGAAGGCCTCGCGGCGCGGGCGGCCGGCGCTCAGCCAGCCGGCGGCCGAGGCGCCGACGCGCGCCTTCAGCTCGTGCTCTCGCGAGTTGAAGGCGTCGCCGAGCTCGGGGCGCCACGGGAAGTCGCCCGCCGCGACGGCGTCCAGCTCCAGCAGCCCCCCGAGAAGGCCGCGCGCGTCGTCGCCCGCCACCGCGCCCCCCTCGACGAGCGCGACGGCGTGCGCGAGGTCGGCCAGCGAGAGCCAGCGCGCCAGGCGCGGGCCGTGGGAGACCTCGTGCGCGTAGCCGGCGCGGACCAGCTCGGGGGCGGGGCCGCCCGTCAGCCGGCCCCCGGCGCCCAGGTAGTCGGTGCTCACGCGGCGATCCTACGCGCGGCGGGTCGCAGTTGACATGTGGACGCAACCTGAGCATGCTGCACGCGCTTATCGTCCCGATAAGCTCGTACTTATCAAGAAGCGCCGCTCCCCCCCGCGGCAACGGGAGGGAGCGACTCACCGCTTGGCCCCTGTCCGAACCAAGGAGTGTGGAGTGATTTTACGTCACAAGTTCCGGAAGCTCATCGCGCCGCTGGCGGTGCTCGCCATCGGCGCCCTCGCCGTCGCCGGCTGCGGCAGCGACAGCGCGTCCGGCGGCTCGTCGTCCGGTGACTCGGGCGGCGACACCACGCTCACCGTCGTCGGCTACTCGGTCGCCCGCGAGGTCTACGCGGACCTGATCCCCGCGTTCCAGGCGACCCCCGAGGGCGCCGGCGTGAAGTTCAAGGAGAGCTACGCCGCCTCCGGCGAGCAGAGCCGCGCGGTCGCCGCCGGCCTCGCCGCCGACTACGTCGCCTTCTCGCTCGAGCCCGACGTCACCCGCCTGGTGGACGCCGGCCTGGTGGACGAGACTGGAACACCGGCGCGGACAAGGGCTTCGTCAGCGACTCGGTCGTGGTCTTCATCACCCGCAAGGGCAACCCGAAGGGCATCAAGAACTGGTCCGACCTGACCAAGCCCGGCGTCGAGGTCATCACCCCGAACCCGTTCACCTCGGGCGCGGCCCAGTGGAACATCATGGCCGCCTACGGCGCGCAGCTGGAGCTCGGCGGCACCAAGCAGGACGGCCTGACCTACCTCGGCGACCTGTTCAAGAACGTCCCGGTACAGCCGTCCAGCGGCCGCGAGGCCCTCGAGGTCTTCAGCGCCGGCAAGGGCGACGTGCTGCTCTCCTACGAGAACGAGGCCAAGGCCGCGCAGGACGCCGGCGAGGACATCGACTACGTCGTGCCCGACCAGACGATCCTGATCCAGAACCCGGCGGCCGTGGTCAACACGTCGAAGAGCCCGGAGAAGGCCACGGCGTTCCTCGACTTCGTCCACTCGGACGCCGCCCAGAAGATCTTCGGCGAGCACGGGTACCGGCCGGTCGTGCCGTCGGTCGCCAAGCAGTTCGACTTCCCGACGCCCCCGCAGCTCTTCACCATCGACGACCTCGGCGGCTGGTCCGCGGTCAAGAAGGAGTTCTTCGACCCGGACAACGGCTCCGTGACGAAGATCTTCCAGGACCAGGGTATTGCCACCAGCTAGCCCTGCGATCGCGCGGCGCCCCCGCGTCGCGATCCCGCGCCCGGCAGGGAGCTTCGGCTCCCTGCTCGGCGTGGGCGTGGCCGTGATCTACATGAGCGTGATCGTCCTGATCCCGTTCGCAGCGCTGGTCAACGGCGCCCTCGAGAACGGATGGGGCTCCTTCTGGTCGGCGATCACCAACCCGCAGGCGGTGGCCGCCCTCAAGCTCACCATCGGCGTGTCGCTGGTCGTCGTCGCGGTGAACGCGGTCATGGGGACCCTCATCGCCTGGGTGCTCGTGCGCGACGACTTCCGCGGCCGCAGCGTCGTCAACGCCCTCATCGACCTTCCGTTCGCGCTGCCGACCATCGTCGCCGGCCTGACCCTGCTGGCCCTCTACGGCCCGAGCAGCCCGGTCGGGCTGAACCTCGCCTTCACGCGCGCCGGCATCGTGGTCGCCCTGCTGCTCGTATCGCTGCCCTTCGTGGTCCGCGCCGTCCAGCCGGTCCTCATCGAGCTCGACCGCGACATGGAGCAGGCCGCCGCCTCGCTCGGCGCGGGGCCCCTCACCATCTTCCGCCGCATCGTCTTCCCGAACCTCGTCCCGGCGATCCTCGGCGGCACCGGCCTCGCCTTCGCCCGCGCCCTCGGCGAGTTCGGCTCGCTCGTGCTCATCGCCGGGAACGTCCCCTTCGACACCCAGGTCTCGTCGCTCTACATCGTCGGCCAGATCGAGGCGGACCGGCAGTCGTCGGCGGCCGCGGTGTCCGTGAGCCTGCTCGTCATCTCGCTGGTCTCGCTCCTGCTCCTGTCGGCCCTCGAGCGCTGGTACTCGCGTCATGCCCGCTGACGTCAAGGGCACGCTCGGCGCCGGGCGCGCCTCGCGCTACGGCCTGCGGGCCATCGCGCTCGGCTACCTGGGGCTCATCCTGGTGGCACCCCTCCTCTTCGTCCTGTACCGGACGTTCGACAACGGCTTCGCCACCTTCTGGCACGCCGTCACGAGCCCGGAGGCGCTTCACGCCCTGTGGCTGACGATCCTGATCACGGCGATCGCCGTGCCCGCTCAACGCGATCTTCGGCGTCGCCGCCGCGCTCACCCTCGTGCGCCGGCGGGTGCCGGCCCGGTCGTTCGTGAGCGCCCTCATCGACCTGCCCCTGGCGCTCTCGCCGGTGGTCGTCGGCCTCTGCATCCTCCTCGTCTGGGGCCAGGACGGCTGGTTCGGCGGAGCCGCCGAGGACGCCGGGGTCCAGGTGGTCTTCGCCGTGCCCGGCATGGTGCTCGCGACGATCTTCGTGTCCCTGCCGTTCGTCGTGCGCGAGGTGGTCCCGGTGCTGCGCGAGGTGGGGACCGACCAGGAGGAGGCCGCGTCGATCCTCGGCGCGGGCGCCGCCCAGACCTTCTGGCGCATCACGCTCCCGTCGATCCGCTGGGGGATCATCTACGGCGTCGTCCTGACGACGGCCCGCGCCCTCGGCGAGTACGGCGCCGTCGCGGTCGTCTCGGGCCGGATCTCTGGCCAGACCGAGACGCTCACGCTCTTCGTCAAGCAGCAGTCCGACCAGTTCGGCAAGGACGCCGAGGTCGGCGCCTACGGCGCGTCCGTCGTGCTGATCGTCCTCGCCGTGGCGGTCGTGCTGCTCATGAACCTGCTCAACCGCAAGGGAGGTGGCGATGGCCATCACGGTCACTGACGTCAACAAGCGCTTCGGGGACTTCGTCGCGCTCGACGACGTCAGCCTGGAGGTCCCGAGCGGCTCCCTGACGGCCCTCCTCGGGCCCTCCGGCTCGGGCAAGTCAACCCTGCTGCGCGTCATCGCCGGCCTGGAGGCGCCCGACAGCGGGCGCGTCGAGATCTCCGGCGAGGACGCCACCGACGTGCCGGTGCGCAAGCGCGGCGTCGGCTTCGTGTTCCAGCACTACGCCGCGTTCAAGCACATGACCGTCCGCGACAACATCGCCTTCGGCCTCAGCATCCGCAAGCGGCCCAAGGCGGAGGTCCGCGACCGGGTCGACGAGCTGCTCGCCCTCGTGCAGCTCAACGGCCTGGCCGACCGCTACCCGAGCCAGCTCTCGGGCGGCCAGCGCCAGCGCATGGCGCTCGCACGGGCCCTGGCGGTTGAGCCCAAGGTCCTGCTGCTCGACGAGCCCTTCGGCGCCCTCGACGCCCGCGTGCGCAAGGAGCTGCGCGTCCTGGCTGCGGCGGCTGCACGAGGAGGTCCACCAGACCACCGTGCTCGTGACGCACGACCAGGAGGAGGCCATGGAGGTCGCCGACCAGATCGCCGTCATGGACCAGGGCCGCATCCAGCAGGTCGGCGCCCCGCGGGAGCTCTACGAGCACCCGGTCAACCAGTTCGTCATGGAGTTCATCGGCGCGGTCAACCGCCTCGACGGCTCCTTCGTGCGCCCGCACGACATCGAGCTGCGCGCCGAGCCCAACGGCATCACCTCCGCCGCGACGGTGGAGCGGCTGGTGCACCTGGGCTTCGAGGTGCGGGTCGAGCTGGAGCGCGAGGACGGCGAGAAGCTCTCCGCGCAGGTCACCCGCGACGTGGCCGACGAGCTCGGCCTGGAGCCGGGCTCGTCGATCTTCGTGCGCCCCACCAACGAGCGCGTCTTCACGGAGACCGGCGCCGGCATCTGACGCGCCCGCCCCCCGCGCCGCGACGGCGCGGGGGGTGGCGCTGCTTCAGCGGACCTCGTCCAGCGCGCCCGTGTGGACGTCGTAGACGAAGCCGCGCACCGTTGTCCTTCCTGGGGATGAACGGGCTGGCCTCGATGCGGGCGAGCGACTGACGCACGTCGCCCTCGACCGTCGGGAAGGCCTCGGCGGCCCACGACGGGCGCTGGCCGACCTCGTCCTCGATGCCCCGGCGGAACTCGTCGTCGCTGAAGGTCAGCATGCCGCAGTCGCTGTGGTGGATGAGGATGATCTCCTCGGTGCCCAGCAGCCGCTGCGAGATGGCGAGCGAGCGGATGGCGTCGTCGGTCACGACCCCGCCGGCGTTGCGGATGACGTGGCCGTCGCCCTCGGCCAGGCCGAGCACCTTCTGCGGGTCCAGGCGCGCGTCCATGCACGCCACGACCGCCACCTTGCGCGCCGGCGGCAGGGGCAGGTCGCCCTTGTCGAAGCCGTCGGCGTAGCCCTTCGCGTTCTCCAGGAGCTGGTCGGTGACGCTCACAGGTCTTCCTCCATGGTCGTTCGGTCGTCGGTCAGCGGTCCGGAGTCGGCGCGCAGCTCGTGGCTCGCGCTGACGGTCTCCCTGCCCAGGGCGCCGTCGTCGGAGACGGCGTAGACGCCCAAGGCGGCGCGAGCGGTGGCGAGTAGGCGTGGATCGACACGGCGGGCGTGTCGCCGACGCCGTGGACGCGGTGCACGTGCGAGGGCGGGAAGCCCAGCGACTGCCCCTCGCGCAGCCGGCGCCGGATGGTGCGGCCGATCGCCAGGCGCTCCTCCACGCAGCGCGCCGCGGACGACCGCGAAGGCGCCGCTCGAGATGTCGTGGTCGTGGAAGCCGGTGTCGTGCTCCTCGCCGCTCCAGCAGATGAGCCACACCTCCACGAGGTCGTCGAGCCAGAGCCGCTCGAAGACGCGCTCGTCCGGGTCGTGGCGGACCCGCGGCGTCCAGAGCCCGGGCGTCCGGGCGAGGCCGTCGACCAGGCTCCGCAGCCCCTCGGGGGCGAGCGGCGCGCCGGTCGCCTCCGTCGCGTGCGCGATCGCGCGGATCATGCGTGCACCTCCTGCAGGGTGAGCAGCCGCGCCGGGTTGGCGGCGCGGCTGGGGTCGTGGGGGTCCTCGGGGACCGGCGCCACCACCGGGCGGTCGGATCCGAAGACCAGGGCGTCCGCGCCCACGGCGGCGGCCATCGCGGAGATGGCGCGCGTGCCGTAGGACGAGGTGTCGTAGAACGTGCGCGGGTCGCGGAGCGACGCGACCCGCCCCCGCGAGGCCAGCCGCTCGGCCTGGAGGGGCGCCAGGCCGGCCAGCATCGCGAAGCAGGCGCGCAGGCCCGGCCGCACGGGCCGGACCCACTCGGTGAAGCCGAGCCAGGCCGCCTGCATCTGGGCGACGTAGCCCGTGAGGGCGGGCCACCAGTCGGGCAGGCCGGGCGCGATCAGGCGCGGCGGCGTGTCCGGCGCCGGGCCGGGGTGGACGAGCAGGGGCGCGTCGTGCTCCTCGAGCACGTCGAGCAGCGGCGCGCAGCGCGCGGCCGCGGCCGGCGTGGCGAGCGCGCCGGCCGGCAGGCAGAGGCCGACGAACCCCTGGTCCAGGCGCAGGCCCAGGTCGCCCGGCTCAGGCACGGCCAGCCCGGCCGCCGCCCAGGGCCGCAGCCCCGGGGGCAGGTCGGCGACGCCCTCGTGGTAGGCGTCGAGCAGGGGCCGGGCCTCGTGGGCGGGGAGCGCCTCGATGCCGAGGGGGCTCGAGAGGGCGACCAGCGCCAGATCGAGCCCGTCGCGGGCGACCATCGCGGCCCGGCGCACCGGGTCGTGGTCGGCCGGGTCCACCGGCCAGTCCGGCTCGCCCGCGATCGACAGCGTCCAGCCGTCGCGCGCCTCGCGCAGGAACGGCGGCCGCGAGCGGCGCAGGAGGGCGGCGACCAGCGGCGCCGGCCAGAGGTGCTGGTGGACGTCGATGGCGCCGCTCATCGGGCCCGCGCCCGTGTCCGCAGCTCCGCGGCCGGAATGCCGACCACCCGCAGGCCGGCCGGCACGTCGTCGACCACGACGGCCCCGGCGCCGACCACCGCGCCCGCGCCGACCCTGCGGCCCTGCAGCACGACCGCGCCCGAGCCGACGTGGGCGCCCGCCCCGACACCGGCGCCGCCGCCGACCCGGGCGCCTGATGCCACGTGGGCGCACTCGCCGACCTCGACGTCGTGGCCGACCACCGCGCCGGCGTTCACCAGAGCGTCGCGGCGCAGGAGGGCGTCGGCGCCCACGATCGCGCCGGCCAGAACCTGGACGCCGTCCTCGAGCGCGGCCGACGGGGCCACGCTGGCGCTGCGGTGGACGATCGAGGGCAGCCGGAAGCCGGCCTCGCGCAGGAGGGCGGCCGCGGCGCGGCGGGGGCCGGGGTCGCCCGTGCCGCCGAGGCCGACGAAGCCGTGGTCCACGCCGTCGGCCCGCAGCGCGGCGATCGCGTCGCCGCCGAGCACCGGGCAGCCGAGGAGCGTCGTCCCCACGAGCGCGGGGTCCGAGTCGACGAGGGCCACGACCCGGAAGCGGAACACCGAGCGCAGCGCCTCGATGGCGCACTTCGCGTGCCCGCCGGCGCCGACGCCGGCGATCGCGGGGAGCCGGTCGGGCGCGGAGCGCCCGGGCAGGGGCGTGAGCGCGCGGCGCGGCCGCGCGCGGGTGACGGGAGTGCCGACGACGCACCTCCTCCGACGGACAGGACGGGGTTCGGTGATCCGCCCGGGGGGCGGGGCCCGCCGGTTGCCGCCAGCGGGGGAGGAATCAGTTCTGCTTATACATCAGATAAGCGAGCGGCACTATGGACGCGCAGGGGCCGGCTGTCAAGCGGGCACGGCACCGGCGATCGAACGCCCCCGAGGGGCGGATCGCGCTCAGGCGGGCGGCAGCTCCTGCACCTCGGGGAGCACCCCGCGCACGCCCGAGACGTCCAGCAGGCGCTGCACCGCCTCGGAGGGGCGGTAGATGCTCACCTGCGGCGCGCCCTCGCGGCTGCGCTCGTTGGCGGCGAGGAGCGACCCGAGCCCGCGGCTGTCCATGAACGTGACGCCCTCGAGATCGATCACCACCGGGCCGGCGCCCCGCTGGGCGTCCGTGAGGGTCCGCGAGACGTCCTCGAGCGCCAGGGCATCCAGGACTCCGACGACGCGGACGAGGGTCGCCTCGCCCCGCGCCTCGCTGCGCACCTCGACGTGCTCCGCGGCCATGGCGCGGCACACTAGCAGTCGGAGGGGCGCCCTCCGGCCCGCGCCGTCAGGGTAGTCTTAGGCCGAATTCCGTCCGAATCAGGAGTGTGAGATGAAGGGGCTTCCGGCCTGGCTGCTCGCGGGGATGACGGTCCTGGCGGCGCTGCTGCTGGTGATCGGGTGGCAGGACCGCCACGAGGCCGGCTACCTGCCGTTCATCATGGGGATCGTGTTCGCGGTCTTCACCCTCGCGTCGATCGGCGCCCAGGCGCGCAGCGAGGACGTCTGACGCACCCGGGTCGCCGCCGCCGGCTCAGGCCGGGGCGGCGAGCGCCGTGAGCGACCGCGCCCCTCGCCCCGGCCACGCCGGAACCGCGGGCGCCCCTTAGACTGCGGCGCATGACGACGAATCCGTACGGACCCACCGATCCGGCCAAGCGCAAGAGCGCGGCCATGACCGACGGCCCCGACCGCGCGCCCGCCCGGGCGATGCTGAAGGGGACCGGCTTCACCGACGAGGACCTCGCCAAGCCGATCATCGGGGTGGCGACGACCTGGATCGAGACGATGCCGTGCAACCTCAACCAGCGCGAGCTGGCGGTGCACGTGAAGCGCGGGGTGCGCGCCGCCGGCGGCACCCCGATGGAGCTCAACACGATCTCCGTCTCGGACGGCGTGTCGATGGGCACCGAGGGCATGCGCGCCTCGCTGGTCTCGCGCGAGGTGATCGCCGACTCGATCGAGCTCGCGGCCCGCGGCCACTCCTTCGACGGCCTCGTGTGCCTCGTGGGCTGCGACAAGACGATCCCGGCCGCGGTGATGGCGCTGGCGCGCCTCGACATCCCCGGGCTCGTCCTCTACAACGGCTCGATCGCGCCCGGCCGCTACAAGGGCCGCGACGTGACGATCCAGGACGTCTTCGAGGTCGTCGGCGCCCACGCGGCGGGCAAGGTGGGCCCCGAGGAGGTGCACGCGCTGGAGAGCGTGGCCTGCCCCGGCGCCGGCGCCTGCGGCGGCCAGTTCACGGCCAACACCATGTCGATGGCGCTCGACATCCTGGGCATCAGCCCGGCGGGCCTGAACGGCGTGCCGGCCACGCACCCGGACAAGGAGGCGGCCTGCGTCGCCGCCGGCGAGCTGGTCATGAGGCTGGTGCGCGACGACGTGCGCCCGTCGCAGATCATCACGCGGGCCTCGATCGACAACGCCATCGCCGGCATCGCCGCGAGCGGCGGGTCGACCAACGGCGTGCTGCACCTGCTCGCCATCGCCTGGGAGTTCGGCATCCCGCTGTCGATCGACGACTTCGACACCATCGCCGAGCGCACGCCGATCGTCGCCAGCCTCACGCCGGGCGGCAAGTACGTCGCGACCGACCTGTACGCGGCCGGCGGCGTCGCCGTGATGACCCGCGAGCTGGTCGAGGCGGGCCTCGTCAACCCGTCGCCGCGCAACGTCGACGGCCGCTCGCTCGGGCAGATCGCCGCCGACGCGCGCGAGACGCCCGGCCAGAAGGTGATCGTCCCGATCGCCGAGCCCCTCTCGGCCACCGGCGGGCTCGCGATCCTCCACGGCAACCTGTCGCCGGAGGGCTGCGTCGTGAAGCTCGCCGGCCACGAGCGGCGGCTGCACGTGGGCCCCGCCCGGGTCTTCGACTCGGAGGAGGAGGCGTTCGCGGCCGTCAAGGCGCGGCTCATCGAGCCGGGCGACGTGGTCGTGATCCGCTACGAGGGCCCGGCCGGCGGACCCGGCATGCGCGAGATGCTCCACGTGACGGCGGCGATCGTCGGCGAGGGCATCGGCGACGAGGTGGCCCTGGTCACCGACGGGCGCTTCTCGGGCGCGACCCACGGGCTGATGGTGGGCCACGTGGCGCCGGAGGCCTTCCGCGGCGGCCCGATCGCCGCGCTGCGCGAGGGCGACACCGTGGTGCTGGACGTCGACAACCGCGAGCTGCGCGTCGAGCTCTCGGACGACGAGATCGCGGCACGGATGGCCGACTGGACCCCGCCCGCCCCGCGGTACACGCGCGGCGTGCTGGCGAAGTACGCCTCGCTGGTGTCGTCGGCGTCCGAAGGGGCGGTCACCCGCCCCGTGTGAGGTCGTGATGGGCCACCCCCGGCTCGAGCTGATGGACTGGAAGCGGCGCGTGCTCGCGATGTACGCCGAGGTCCGGGCCGGGGGTGGCGACGCGGCGGCGTGTCCGGCGTTCCGCGCCGCGCGCGACGGCCTCTTCCGCGACCATCCGCAGTCGCCGCTCCTGCCCGAGGCGCGGGCGGCCTTCACCGGCGTGCCGTGGTTCGCCCACGACCCGGCGTGGCGGGCGGAGGCCGTCCTCGAGCCCGACCCCGAGGGGCCGGAGCTCGTCATCCCCACCAGCACCGGCGACCCCACCCGCTTCACGCGCATCGGCTTCGTGCGCCCCGTCCTCGCCGGCACGGAGGTCTCCCTGGCCGTCTACTGGCTGGAGGGCTACGGCGGCGGCCTCTTCCTGCCCTTCCGCGACGCGCTGGCGGGCGCGGAGACCTACGGCGGCGGGCGCTACCTGCTCGACACGGTGAAGGGGGCGGACCTCGGGACGAGCGACGGCGGCGGGCGCCTGGTGCTCGACTTCAACTACGCCTACAACCCGTCCTGCTCCTACGACCCGCGCTGGAGCTGCCCGCTCGCCCCGCCGGAGAACCGCATCGGCGTGGCGGTGACCGCCGGCGAGGCGATGCGCGCCTGGTACTGATGCCAAGCCGGCGGCGCGCCCGTCAGCGCAGGATGCCTGTATGCCCGAGGGAGTACCGGCCGGGCTGGGGCCAGACGCAGGCGCCGTGCGGGCCGCTCCCCACCGGGATGCGCGCGCGGAGGCGGCCGGTGCGGACGTCGATGGCGTAGACCTCGCCCGAGTACCGGCCGGTGAGCCACAGGGTCCTCCCGTCGGCGGACACACCGCCCATGTCCGGGCTGCCGCCCGGGATGCGCCAGGTGTCCACCACCCGGCCGGTGGCGAAGGAGACCACCGAGACGGTCCCCTCGCCGCGGTTGGAGACGTAGAGGTCGCGGGCGTCGCGGCTGGGGTACAGCCCGTGCGCCCCCCGGCCCGTGGGCAGGAACCCCGTCACCCGGAGGGCGTCGCCGTCGACCTTCCACAGCCCGTTCGCCGCCATGTCCGCGACGTAGAAGGTGCGCCCGTCCGGCGAGAGCTTCACGTCCTGAGGCATGCCGGATCCCGTCCCGAGCGTGAGGGTGCCCACGACCCGCTGAGATGCGACGTCCACCTTGACGAGCTGAGAGGAGAACTCGCAGCTCGCGAGGAGGTAGGCGCCGTCGGCCGAGAAGTCCATATGGTCAACCCCGCGGCAGGGGACGCCCACCGAGTGGCGCAGCGCCATCGTGTGCGGGTCGCGGAAATCGAGCCGCGCGTTGCGCTCGGCCACCACGATCGCGAAGCGCCCGTCCGGCGTGAAGTAGAGGTTGTAGGGGTCGTCGACCGGGATCGGCGCGCCCGGCCTACCCGTGGCCGGGTCGATTGGCGTGAGGCTGTTGCCCGTGTCGTTGGTGACGTAGAGCGTGCGCAGATCCCAGGAGGGCACCACGTGCTGCGGCAGGCCACCGACGGCGTAGTGGGCCACCACCCTCCCGCTGGCCGGATCGATCTCGTCGAGCGTGTCGCTCTCGCTGTTGGGGACGTAGATGCGCGAGAGCGCGCCTCTGGTGGCGGGGCTCAGGTCCCCCGGCCCGTCGGCCGCGTACACGTTCGCGCCGGGGGAGGCCGCCGGACGCGGCGGTGACGCGGAGGCCGTCGTGGCCACGGGGCCGAGCGCGCTCAGGGAGGACAGCGTCCCCGTGGCGTCGCGGCCGCCGGCGAGCAGGATGCGGTCGCCGAGCCCCGCGGCCGCGAGGTCGGAGCGGGCCCACGACAGCCGGCCGGCGCGGCGCACCGCCCCGGCCGCCGGATCGACGGCGACGATCCGGTCGGTCGCGGTGCCGAGGGCGGACCCGCGGCCACCGATCACGTAGACCGTGTCGCCGATGGCCGCCGCCGCCGCGTGCGTGGTCGGCGCCGGCAGCCGGCCGATGCGGGAGACGGCGCCGGTCGCGGGGTCGAACGCGAGGACCGCGTCGCTCGCACCGCCGTCGGGCAGCGAGCCGCCGGCGACGATCAGGCGCCCTCCCGCCGCGGCGACGGCGGCGTAGCGCGTCGGAGTGGGGAGGTGCCCCACCACGCGCGCCGCCGAGCCCGGCCGCCACGCGATCACGGTGTCGAGCCAGCGCGCGCCGGTGTAGCCGCCGACCACGTAGGCCGTCCCCCCGATCACGGCGGCGGACTGGTCGGAGCTCGGCGCGGGCAGCCGGCCGGCGGCCGCGGTGGCGCCCGAGCCGGGATCCACGCGCAGGATGGCGTCGCTCTGCGACGTCCCGTTGCCGCCGCCGAACAGGTAGACCTGGCCGCCGATCGTCACCGCCGCCGTGTCGTGGAGCACGCCCGGCAGCAGGCCGAGCGATCTCGCGTGGCCGCCGGCGACCGCGATGACGTCGGCGCGCGACGTGTCGGCGGCCGTGAGGCCGGCGAGCAGGAGGGCCGAGTCGGGCCCGGTGGCCGCCGCGGCCGCGTCCTGGACCGGCGTGCCCAGGCGCCCCAGGGGGCTCTCGGCCAGCCGCGGCGGCGGCGCGGCGTGCGCGCCCGCGGACGGCGCCGTGGTGATCGTGGACGGCGCCGTCGTCGCGGACGCCGCGGTGCGCGCGTCCGCCGGTCGGACCGGCGACGGGCCACCGCCGCCCGCGCGCACCAGTACGCCGACGCCCGCCGCGATGAGGAACGCCGCGATGACGACCACCGCGGCTCGGCGGCGGCGACGGACGGCGCGTGCCCGCGAACGCGCCGAGCGGTTGACGGGCGGGCTCATTCCACGCGCACGCTACGCCTGCCCTGCTGCACCCCTCCTGAACGCGCGCCCTGCGGGCCCGGTCCCCCTAGCGTCCGCGGGCCGGGCGCGCGCGCGACCCGCCGGAGGAGCGCGGCAGGCCGGGCTCCGCCGCTTCGGGTCCCGCGCGCCGCTGGGTCCAGACGAAGGCCACGAAGCCGCCGACGCAGAGGATCAGCGCGACCCAGAAGTTGAGGCGCTGGCCCAGGATGTGGTGGGCGGGGTCGACGCGCAGCAGCTCCCAGAAGATGCGGCCCAGGGAGTAGATGCCGACGTACAGGCAGAAGATGCCCGGTGGGCGGATGCGGTAGCGGCGGCCGATCCAGATGAGGAGCGCCGCCCCCGCGAAGTTCCAGAGCATCTCGTAGAGGAACGTCGGGTGGTACACGGCGTCGAGCTCGTCGCCCGGCGGCCGGTGGCCGAGGTCCACCTCGAGTCCCCACGGAAGGCTGGTCGGCCCGCCGTAGAGCTCCTGGTTGAAGTAGTTGCCGAGCCGCCCGATGCC
The DNA here is from genome assembly GCA_963770865.1 of uncultured Thermoleophilia bacterium. Taxonomy (GTDB): domain Bacteria; phylum Actinomycetota; class Thermoleophilia; order Miltoncostaeales; family Miltoncostaeaceae; genus Miltoncostaea. The sequence goes on along the minus strand of CAVYRD010000006.1, from coordinate 86,274 downwards.
CTGCGCGATGAGGATGCCCGGGGCGGCGGCGTCCATGAAGGCCGTGACGCTCTCCCCGCGGCGGTGCACGATGTACGCGCCCACCAGCACTCCGGCCAGCACGCCGCCCCAGATGCCGAGGCCGCCCTCCCAGATGGCAAAGGGCGCGTACCACTGGTCGCCGAGCTGGTCCCAGCTCGTGATGTCGTGGTAGATCCGCCCGCCGATGATGCCGGCGAGCACCGACCACAGCGCCACCTCGAGCACGAGGTCCGTCTCGCCGCCGCGGGCGCGCCAGCGGCGGGCGGTGAGCCAGGTCGCGACCGCCACGCCCGCCAGCAGCGTGAGCGCGTAGAGGCGGATGTCGAGCGGCCCGAGCGGGATCTGCCGGAACGACGGCGCGGGGATCGTCGCGGCGAGCGAGGCGGCGGGCACGGCGCGATCGTAGTGGACCGCGCCCGGCGCACGGCCGCCCGGCGGCATCCCCCGCCTTCCTTTATGAGAATCACTCCCGTTATACTCAGCGCCCGCCCGGCCCCTCCCGCGGAGACCCCCTGCTCGACACCCTCCAGCTCGCGTTCGTCCAGCGCGGCGTGGCCGAGGTGCTCATCCTCTCGGTGGCCGCCGGGCTGCTCGGCACGTGGATCGTGCTGCGCGGGCTCGCGTTCTTCTCGCACGCGGTCGGCACCGCGGCGTTCCCCGGGCTGGTGCTCGCGGACGGGCTCGGCTTCTCCGCCGCGCTCGGCGCCTTCGGGGCGGCCGCCGCCTTCTCCCTCGGCGTGCGCCTGCTCGCCGGCCGCCGGCGCACCGACTACGACAGCCTCACGGCCGTGGCGCTCGGCGGTTTCCTCGCGGCCGGGGTGATCCTGGCGAGCGACGTCTTCCACTCGGGCTCGAGGATCGAGACCCTCCTGTTCGGGAGCCTTCTGGTGATCGGCTCCGGCGACCTGGCCCTCGCCGCGGCCGCCGCCGCGCTCGTCGTGGCGGCGACCCTCGTGCTGGGGCCGCGCTGGCTGGCGCGCGGGTTCGACCCCGACGGCGCGCGCGCCATCGGTCTGCGCTCCGGGCTCCCGGACCTCGTGCTGCTGGGGCTGATCGCGCTCACCACGATCGCCGCCCTCGCGGCGATCGGCGCGCTCCTCGCCTCGGCGCTGATCGTGGTGCCGGCCGCGACGGTGCGCCTCTGGACAACGCGCCTGGTGCCCTGGCAGGCCGGTTCCGTGGCGCTGGCCGGCGGCGAGGGCGTCGTCGGCATCTGGACCTCGGTGGAGGCCAACGCCCCTCCCGGCGCGACGATCGCGGTGATCTCGGGGGCAGTCTTCGCCGTCGCGGCGCTCACCCGGCTGCTGCCGCGCCCCCGCGCGTGGGCGGCGGGCGCGACGGCGGCGGCGGCCGCGGGGCTGGTGCTGATCGCCGGGTGCGGGGCGGGCAGCGGGTCCGCGGGGGTCGACGTCGTGGCCAGCACCACCCAGCTCGCCGACATGGCGCGCAACGTCGGCGGTGACCGGGTCGCCCTGCACCAGATCCTGCAGCCGAACTCCGACCCGCACGACTACGAACCACGCCCGGCCGACGTCGTGGCCACCGGCGGCGCCGCCGTGGTGCTGACCAGCGGCGACGGCCTGGACTCCTGGATGTCGGAGGTGGCCTCCGAGACCGGGAGCGACCCGGCCGTCGTGGACGTCGGCGCGCGCGTGCCGATCGCGGCGCCCGGCGAGGAGGAGGGCCCGGAGGCCTCGGGCGTCGATCCGCACTGGTGGCACGACCCGCGCAACGCGGAGGCCGCAATCGGCGCGATCCGCGACGCCCTGACGGCCGCCGACCCGGCCGGCGCCGCGGCGTACGCCGCCAACGCGGCGGCCTACCTCGACCGCGTGCGCGTCCTCGACCGCGGCATCGCGGCCTGCTTCGCGCGGGTGCCCGCCGCCGAGCGGCGCCTGGTCACCGACCACGACGCCTTCACCTACTTCGCGCGCCGCTACGGCATCACGGTGGTCGGGGCCGTCATCCCCTCGCAGAGCACCCAGGCCCAGCCCTCGGCGGGCGAGGTGGCCGACCTGACGCGGCTGATCCGCGAGCAGGGCGTGCGCGCCGTGTTCCCCGAGAGCTCGCTGAGCGCCAAGCTGACCGACGCCATCGCCCGCGACACCGGCGCGAGCGCCGAATACGAGCTCTACGGCGACACCCTCGGCCCCGAGGGCTCGCCGGGCGCGACCTACCTCGGCATGGAGCGGGCGAACGCCGACGCGATGGTGCGGGGCTTCACCGGCGGCGCCGAGGGCTGCGCGATCGCGGGGATCGGATGAGCGGCACGCTCCTGGAGTGCCGCGGCCTGGCCGCCGGCTACGGCGGCCCGCCCGCGCTCGAGGGCGTGGAGTTCGTCGTCGAGGCCGGTCAGCGGATCGGCGTCCTCGGGCCCGAACGGCGGCGGCAAGTCGACGCTGCTGCGGGTGATCACCGGCGAGCTCGCGCCCTCGGCCGGGGCCGTCCGCCTCGCCGGCCGCGCCGCGGTGCTGCCCCAGACCGACCGCTCGCGCCTCGACTACCCGGTGAGCGCCCTCGACGTCGCCCTGATGGGCGCCATCGGGCGCCTGCCCTGGTGGCGCCGGCCCGGGCGCGCGGAGCGGGCCCGGGCGCGCGAGGCCCTGGCGGTGGTCGGGCTGGCCGACCGCGCCGGGGACACCTTCGGCGAGCTGTCGGGCGGCCAGCGCCAGCGCGTGCTGATCGCCCGGGCGCTCGTGCAGGACGCGCGCGTGATGCTGCTCGACGAGCCGTTCGCCGGGCTCGACGCGCCGAGCTCCGAGCGCCTGATGCGCCTGCTCGACGACCTCGCCGCCTCGGGCCGCGCCGTGCTCATCTCGACCCACGACGTCGAGCAGGTGGCCGCGTGGGACCGGGTGCTCTGCCTCAACCGTCGCCAGGTGGCCTTCGGCCCGCCGGCCACGACGCTCACCGTGCCGGTGCTCGAGGCGACCTACGGAGAGTCGATCATGACCCTGCCGGACGACGGCGGCGGCGCCCGGCGCGGCGTGCTGCCCGCCGTCCACCACCACCACGACGACGAGGGCCACGGCCACCACGACCACGGGACGCCGTCCTGATGGGCGCCGTGGTCGACGCGCTCACCGATCCGTGGTCGCAGGAGATCCTGAAGCGGGCGGCCGCCGAGGTGGTCCTGATCGGGCTGGTCGGCGGCCTCCTGGGCTGCTGGCTGGTCTTCTACGAGCTGTCCTACGGCGCCGAGTCCCTGGCCCACGCCCTCTTCCCCGGCCTGGTCGTCGCCGCCCTCACCGGCCTGCCGCTGCTCGTGGGCGGCGCCGCCGGACTGGCCGTCGCGTCGCTCGGCATCGCGGGCGCCGGGCGCATCCCGGCGATCGGGCGCGACACGGCCACGGCCATCGTCGTGACGTCCCTCTTCGGCCTCGGCGCCCTGCTGGCCCTCTCGCCGGACTCGCCGCCCGGCATCCAGGGGCTCCTGTTCGGCGACGTGCTCGGCGTCTCGACCCGCGACCTGGTGCTGGCGGCTGTCCTGGCCGTCGTGGTCGTCGTCGCGCTCGCTCTGCTGCACGGGCGGCTGCTGGCCGTGGGCTTCGACCGCGACGGGGCGCGGCGCGGCGGCATCTCGGCCGCGGCGGTCGACGTCGCGGTGGTCGTGCTGCTGGCGCTCGCGATCCTGGTCGCGGTGCAGGGCCTCGGCAACCTGCTCGTGGTGGCGGTGCTGATCGCCCCGGCCGCGACCGCCCGGCTGCTGGCGCACCGGATGGTGCCGATGATGGCGGTGGCCGTGGGGGTCGCCGTGGCCGCGGGCATCGGGGGCCTCTACCTCTCCTACTACGCCGACCTGGCCGCGGGCGCGTCGATCGCCCTCGTCACCGTCGCCACCTACCTGCTCGCCGCCGCGGTGGCGGCGGCGCGTCAGGGCACGTCGCCCAGGATGAGGAGCCAGGGGGCGTCGATCCCCACGCCCTCCGAGGCCGCGCTGCCCTCCGCGACCACCTCGGTCAGCGACGCGCGCAGGGACGGGTAGCCGTCGCCGAGCGCGCGGCGCGCGGCCGCGAACGGGGGCACGTCCTCCTCGAGGAAGCAGACGAAGTCGTCGACCTGGTCGAACGCCCAGCGCAGTGTCCGCAGCTCGGTGCGGATCGCGATCCCCGCGCCGGCGAAGCGCGCCCGCGCCGTCTCCTCATCGCCCCAGGCGTTCGGATCCGGGGCGTCCGGCGGCAGGGCGAGGGCCGCACCGACGGCGCGGCCGAGCGCCTCGTTGAAGCCGACCGGTGCCCACGCGGCCATCGCGACGCGGCCGCCGGGCCGCACGACGCGGGCCATCTCGGTGGCGACCCGCGCCGGGTCGGGCGCGAACATCGCCCCGAAGACCGACATGGCGAGGTCGAAGGAGTCGTCGGCGAACGGCAGCGCCTGCGGCGTCGGCCTCGACCCAGGGCACGTCGAGCCCCATCGCCGCGGTGCGCGCCGAGCCGAGCGCGATCATCGCGGGCGTCAGGTCGGACGCCGTGACGCGGCCGCCGCGGGCGCTGGCCTCGATCGTCGCGTTCCCCGACCCGGCGGCGATGTCGAGCACGCGCTCGCCCGGCGACGGGGCGCACGCGGCCACCAGCTCGACCGACGCCGGGCGCAGGCGCTCGGCCACGGCCTCGTAGCGCCCGCCGCTCCAGAGGGCGCGGGCGCGGTCGGCGGGGTCGTCCGTCGTCATGGGCGCAGGCTACCCCGTGCGGGGATGGGGTCCGAGCCCCGCGTCATGATGGCGGGGTGCTGAGATCACCGATCGTCACCTCCCTCGTCCGGCGCGCCGCCCACCGGCGACTGCGCCGCCTCGGGGGGACCGAGACCGTCGCCTGGGCCGTGCGCGTGCCGCTGGTCACCCTCGTGGTGATGGCCGCCCTGGTCCTGGTGCTCCCGCGCCACCGCCGCCGGGGTTCCGCCGGCCGCTGACCCGCAGGCCCGGCGCGCGCCGGGCCGGAGCCCGGCGTACGATGATGGGAATGCCTCTCATCGGCATCCCGGGACCTCGCGAGCGCCTGCTAGCGGCAGGCGGCGCAGATGCCGTGCACGGTGAGGTCGTGGCCCTCGACCAGGAATCCCTGGCGCGCGGCCGCGTCGGCCGCCCAGCCGGCCACGCCGCAGTCCACGAGCTCCGACACCGCCCCGCACGACGTGCAGACCAGGTGGTGGTGGTGGCCGCGGCCGCAGAGCCGGTAGACGACCTCGCCGCCGGGCCGCGGCGATGGCGTCCACGGCGCCCGCCTCCACCAGCAGGGCCACGGTGCGCTCGGCGGTGCGCTCGCCCAGGCCCGGCGCGCGGCGCCGGCTGCGCGCGAGCAGGACGGGCAGCGGCAGGCCGTCGCCGGCGTCGCCCAGCGCCTCGAGGATCGCCTCGCGCTGCGGCGTGCGGCGCAGCCCGTCGGCGCCGCAGCCGGCGCCAGACGGTCTCCGTGGTGCCCTGCGTCCCCATGGGCTCCGATGATACGCCCGCCCCACCGAGCACCCCGGCGGCGCGCACGATCGCGGCGACACCGCCGCCTGGGCGGCCCACGCGGCGGCCGAGGTCGCCCGGGCCGGCCACCGCGCCGGGGGCGCGCGTGCCGCGGTCATCGACTCGCTCGCCGCCCAGGACTGCTGCCGCTCGGCCCAGGAGATCTTCGACCAGCTCCGCGGCGACGGCCGGCGGGTCGGCATCGCGAGCGTCTACCGGGTGCTCGACCTGCTGGTGGGCATGGGCCTCGTGCAGCGCCTCGACCTCGGCGGCGGCACCGCGCGCTACGAGCCGGCACTGCCCGGCGGCGAGCACCACCACCACCTCGTCTGCGTCGGCTGCGGCGAGGTCGTCCCGTTCGAGGACCCGCGCCTTGAGACCGCCCTCGAGGCGACCGCGCGGGCCTCGGACTTCACCGTCGAGGGGCACGACGTGGTGCTCCGCGGGCGCTGCCCCGTCTGCCGCGCGGCGTGACGAACGACCCGTCGCACCCGGGAGGGTCTGGCAGCATCGGAGGGGTGCGACGTCCCCTCATGCTCCTGGCGCTCGCCGGCTTCATCGCGCTGGCGCTCGCCCTCACGGCCATCGGCAGCGGCGGCGCCTACCGCACGCAGCACCACGGGCCCTCGGCCGGGGCCACGACGGACCTCTCGGCCCTCTGGGCCATCCCGCCGATCGAGGTCGCCGGGCTCGTGATCCTCGCGGCGCTCTACGCCTGGCAGGTCCACCGCGTCGGCGGAGTGTCCCCACTGCGCCAGGCGTCCTTCTACGGCGGCCTCGCGGTGCTGCTGATCGCGGTCTGCTCGCCGCTCGGCGGCATCGCCCAGCAGGGGCTGCTCACGGCGCACATGCTCCAGCACACGCTGATCGGCGCGTTCGCGCCGCTGCTGATGCTGCTCGGCACGCCGCGCGCCTTCGTCGAGGCGACCCTCGGCGCCGGGACCCGGCGCGTCATCGGCCGCCTGCAGCACCCCGGAGTCGCGTTCCCGCTCTGGGCCGTGAGCACCATGCTCTGGCTGCTGCCGGCCGTGCACCGCGCGGTGCTGGAGAACGGCGCGCTCTGGATCGTCCAGCAGGTCTCGCTGCTCGTGGTCGGCCTGCTGCTGTGGGCCCCGGTCGTGGAGGTCATCCCGGCCCCGGCGTGGTTCGGCACCGGCGTGAAGTGCGCCTACATGGCGGGGGTCTTCTTCGTGGGCCTGGCGATCGCCAACGTCTACTGGTTCTCGGGCACGCCCTTCTACCCCTCGCACGCCGCGGCGGCCGAGGCGTGGGGCTTCGCGCCCCTGGAGGACCAGGCCGACGCCGGCACCGTGATGATGGTGCTGCACTGCATGCTGGCCTTCGGCGCAATCGCGATCCTGTTCTTCCGCCAGGCGCGCGAGGGCGAGCTGCGCCAGCGGCTGCTCGAGGCGGGCGTCGACCCGGCCCGGGTCGCCGAGGCCACCCGGGCCGGCACCGGGCGCGAGCTGGCCCGGGCGCACGGCGTGGCCGAGCGCACCCGCGCCGGAATCGACTGAGAGGGTCCTACCGCCTCGACGACGAGCGTCCCGCGCATGAAGCCGTGGACGCCGCAGATGATAGGAGTAGGAGCCGGGCTTCAGCGGCGCCCGGAAGGAGAAGTCCTTCGTCGTGGGCCTGCCCGACCGGAACGCCGGGCGCCCGGACAGGGCGTCCTGCACCACGCTGTGCCGCGCGTGGTCGATGTTGCGGACGTGGACGAGGGCCCCGGGCGCGACCACGGCGCGCCCTGGCGCGAAGCCCTTGGTGGTGCTGGTCGTGGCGCGGACCGGGTTGGCGGCGCTGCCCACGGGCGACGCGCCGAGGGCGAGGCCGCCGGCGCCGGCCGCCAGAGCGGCCGACGCCGTGATGCCGCAGACGGCGAGCAGGCGGCGCACCGCGGCCCCGCCTAGCCCGCCAGGAAGGGCGTGACAGCCTTCGTGGCCTGCTCGGCCGTCAGCACCTCCGGCAGGGAGGGGTTCGGCACGAGGGTGCCGCCCGCCCCGAGGGACTTCAGGGTGGTGAGGTGCTGGGCCTCGTTGGCGCCGATCTGGGCCGCCACCTTCTTGAGGCCGTTGTCCTTCAGCGCGCTGATCGCGCCCATGTAGGCCCCCACGAAGGCGGTCTCCAGGGCGGTGCCGGTCGTCGCGATGCTCTTGGCCGACGCGAAGGTGCCGTCGGGGTACGTGAACGTCAGGCCCTTCGGGGCGTCCTTGCCGAGGACCTTGGCGAGGGCGTCGTAGTGGTCCTGCTCGTTCTGCTTGGCCGCCTCCATGTAGGCGAGCACGTCCGCCGTGAAGAAGCCGGTCCCGATCGCACGGGAGTACACGTCGATCGCGAGGAGCTCGGCGTCGCCGCGAGCTGGCGATGGCGACGTCGCCGTTCGCCTGCCCGAGCGCCGGCCCGGCGCCGCGCCGAGGATCGTGCCCCCGGCGACGAGCGCGAGCCCGGCCTTCGCGCCGAGGGAGAGGAACTCCGCCCGGCTGGTTTCTGCTGTCAGGCGTCCTACGGGCGCGACGCGGCGGATCCGCGGACGGGCGGCGGGCGGCGGGCGGCGGGTGATCCGATCCGCGGCCGGGGGCGTATGGGCTGGTGTTCCACCCCCGAAAACCATCCGGAGGAAGCACGTGTCCGATCTCATCACCCTCGAGGCCCTCGACGCCGACGGCGCCATCCAGGAGGCCGCCTACGCGGTCGATTCCGAGGGCGCGGCGACGCGCGGCGATTTCTTCAAGAAGGCGGCCATCAGCGGCGGCGCCCTCGTCGCCGGCGGCGTGGTCTTCGGCGGGCTGCCGGCCCTCGCGCTCGGCGCCCCCTCGAAGGCGCAGGACGTGGCGATCCTGAACTACGCGCTGACCCTCGAGTACCTCGAGACGGCGTTCTACAAGGAGGCCCGCGCCAAGGCCGGCCTGACCGGCGAGACGGCGAAGTTCGCCAAGGTCGTCTACGGCCACGAGGCGGCCCACGTCGCCGCCCTGAAGAAGGTGCTCGGCTCCAAGGCCGTCGCCAGCCCGACGTTCAACTTCGGCGCGACGACCTCCTCGCAGTCGCGTCTTCCAGAAGACGGCGCTCGCGGTCGAGGACCTGGGCGTGTCGGCGTACGCCGGCCAGGGCCCGCGCCTCAAGCAGACGGCCGTCGTGCAGGCCGCCCTGTCGATCCACTCGGTCGAGGCGCGCCACGCGGCCTGGATGCGGAACATCGTGGGCAAGAACCCCGCCCCGAACGCGTTCGACCCGGCCCGGGACATGAAGCAGGTGCTGGCCGTCGCCGGCGGCTTCATCGCCTCCTCCTAGCCGGTCCTTCCGCCTGAGCGGCGGGCCGTCCACGACGGCCCGCCGCAGGGCACACCCACGACAGAGGGGAAACGCCCCGTGTTCGACATCTCACCCGTCCAGATCATGATCGTGCTGGCGATCGCGCTGCTGATCTTCGGCCCGAAGCGCCTGCCCGAGCTGGGCCGCAACCTCGGCTCCGGCATCCGCGACTTCAAGAGCGGCATCACCGGCGAGGCCCCCGCCACCGCGCAGGTCACCCACACGGTCGCCGAGCCGATGCCGACCGCCGAGGAGATGATCAAGGAGGCCGCGCAGCCGGCCCCGGTCGGCGCCGACGACGCCGTCTCCGCGCACCACACCCCCGCCTCGGCGTAGCCGGGCCGGGAGGAGCGCCATGCCCAGGACCCTCCGCGTCGGGCCGCGTCGCGCGCGGCCCGACGACCGGCTCCATGTGACCGAGCACCTCGACGAGCTGCGGAGACGGCTCATCATCAGCGCGCTCGCCCTGGTCGTGGCGTTCGGCGGCATGTACGCGATCCACGACCGGCTGATCGACTTCCTGATCTGGCCGCTGCCGGGCGACCACTACCAGCTGATCACGCTGTCGCCGACCGAGCCCTTCTTCACCACGCTGAAGGTGACGTTCTGGGCGGCGATCATCGTCGCCCTGCCGGTCTGGCTCTACCAGGCCTACGCCTTCGTCATCCCGGCGGTCTCCGACCAGCCCAGGCGGGTGATGATCGCGGTCGTCACCGGCCTCGCCGGCCTCTTCATGGCGGGCGTCGCCTTCGGCTACGCGGTCGTGCTGCCGGTGGCCCTGAACTTCCTGACCAGCTTCGGCGGCGACACCTTCAACGCGCAGCTGCGCGCCGGGGAGTACTTCGGCTTCGCGACGAGCATGCTGCTCGCGTCCGGGATCCTCTTCGAGGTCCCGATCGCGATGGCCGCCCTCGCGCGGATGGGCGTCGCCAGCGCCGCGCTGTACCGCAAGCAGTGGAGGATCGCGATCGTGGCCATCGCCGCCATCGCGGCCGTCCTGCCGGGCGGGGACCCGTTCAGCATGATGCTGCTGATGGCCCCCCAGATCGTGCTCTACGGCGTGGGGATCGCGCTGGCCGCCAAGTTCGGCCAGGCGCCCCTCTGGCAGCGGGGCGAGCCCGACCCCACCTGATCCGACGACGTTCGGCCCAGCCCGGCGGGACACCGCGTTCCGCCGGGCTGGCAGACTGCAGGGCATGGCGGACATCGGACACGTCGCGCTCGGCGCCTGGAGCGGCGGGCGGTTCATGCACTTCGGCGTCGAGGTCGACGAGGAGCGCTTCGTCGCGCTCCTGCGGCCCGGACGCGGCGATCAACACCGTGATCACCGCCGACGTGTACGGATCCGGCGCCGCCGACACGCTCGTCGGACGGGCCCTGGAGGGCATCCCGCGCGACGACTACGCGCTGGCCGGCGCCATCGGTCACGACTTCTACGACGGCGAGCGCCAGGGCGCCAAGGGCTTCCCGCGCTTCACCAACCCGGCCCTGCGCGGCCCCGACGGCTACGCCGACTACCTGCGCCGCGCCGCCGAGCGGAGCCTCGAGCGCTGCGGAACCGACCACTTCGACCTGCTGATGCTGCACAACCCGGACCGCATCGGCTACTCGTCGGAGGTCGTCTGGCAGGCGATGGCCGGCCTGCGCGAGGAGGGCCTCGCCCGCGCCATCGGCGTCGCGCCCGGCCCGGCCAACGGCTTCACGCTCGACCTGATCGGCTGCCTCGAGCGATTCGGCGACCAGATCGACTGGGCGATGATCATCCTCAGCCCGTTCGAGCCCTGGCCCGCCCGCCTCGTCCTCCCCGCGCTGCAGCGCAACAACGTGCGCACCATCGCCCGCGTCGTCGACTACGGCGGCGTCTTCCACGGCGACGTGCCGGACGAGGGACGGCTGCCCGGCCCACGACCACCGCGCCTTCCGGCCCGAGGGCTGGGTGCAGAGCGGCCGCGAGCGGCTCGAGAGGCTGCGCCCGATCGCCGAGGCCCACGGCCTCACCTTCCTGCAGCTCGCGAGCCAGTGGACGCTGGCCCACCCATCGGTCGCCTGCGTCGTGCCGACCCTCGTGCAGGAGCCCGGCCCGGACGCCCGGCCGGTCGAGGACAAGCGCGCCGACCTCGCGGCCGTGCCGCGGGAGATCGTGCTGAGCGTGGACGAGATCGCCGCCATCGAGAGCGTCGGCGAGAACGCCGGCTGCATGGCCCTGAAGGGCGGCACCCCCGCGCACCAGGGCGACGAGCAGGCCGACTCCTGGCCGCTCACCGACGACCTGCGCACCGTGGCCGAGCGCTGGAGCATCGTGCCCGAGCGGGACCTCGTGAAGCTCTGACCCCGTACGGTGGTCCGGTGACGGACCGAGCCGACGAGGGGAGCACGGGATGAGCGACACCGCCAGGGTCACCGTCGAGGGCGGGCTGGGCGCAAAGCCGGAGGTCCTCCTGCCGGCGGGCGATCCGCCGCCGGAGCTGCTGATCCACGACGTCGTCGAGGGCGACGGCCCCGCCGCCGAGCCCGGCGCCCACGTCAACACGCACTACGTCGGCATCGGCTGGGACACCAAGCGCCAGTTCGACTCCTCGTGGGACCGCGGCGCGCCGCTGCAGCTTCCCGCTGAGCGGGGTCATCGCCGGCTGGCAGCAGGGCATCCCGGGGATGAAGGTCGGCGGGCGGCGCCTGCTGGTGATCCCCGCCGACCTCGCCTACGGGAACCGGCCGCCCCCGGGGTCGGGCATCGGCGCCGGCGAGACGCTGGTCTTCGTGATCGACCTGCTGGGCTAGGCGGGGGTGACCTCGGGGCCGCCCGGTGACCACCGAGAAGCAGGTAGGACGCGGTGCCTTTGTAGGGGCAGCGGGTCCCGATCCGCAGGGCCGCCCCGGGGCACCACGCCGCCGTCCACGGCCGGGAAGGCGTAGGTCGGCAGCCGCCCCGCCCGTACCGGACGATCAGCCGCGCCCGGCGGCTGTCGGCGATCCACCCCTCGCCGGCGCGGCCGGCGGCCAGTTCTCCCAGGACGGCCGCTCGCCGCCGCGGACGATGCGGGCGCCCGCGGCCCCGATGGCCAGGTAGGGGTTGACGGCCGGGCGCCGCCAGGCCTCGTAGTCGGCGCAGGCGCGGTCGGGGTCGCCGCCGCTGCGCTCGACGGCGATCGCCAGCGCGTGGGCGTCGCCGAGTCCGAGCCCTGCCCCGAGGCCCGCCTCCGGGCCGACCGCGTGGGCCGCGTCGCCGATCACCACGAGCCCGGGCACCCACCAGCGCTCGGCCCGCACCTCGGTGACCTCGCGGTAGACGAGCTGGTCGACCGAGGTGAGCGCCGCCAGCGCCGGCTCGGCCGCCGGGATGAGGCGCGCGAACGCCCTGACGGAAGGCGTCGAGGCCCGGCGCGCGGACCGCCTCGGGCGACGAGCGGTCGATGTCCCACCAGCCCGCCGAGCCCGCCGGCCAGCCCAGCAGGCCGACCTGGCGCCCGTCGGCCTGGTAGTGGAGGGCGAAGCTTCGGTCGATGCGCGCACCGGTGATGAACGAGAGGTGTGCGCCCTCCAGCAGGTCGAGCCGGGCGGGGATGCCGGCCATCCCGCGCAGGGGCGAGCGGACGCCGTCGCACGCCACCACGAGGGCGGCCGGGAGCGCCTCCTCGCCGCCCGGCCCGCGCGCGCGCACGCCGCCACGCGGTCGCCGTCGCGCAGGAGCCCGGTCACCTCGACCCCGTGCCGCACCGGCACGCCCTCGGCCAGGATCTCCATCACGCGCACGAACGGCGCGGACAGGGCCACCGGCTCGGCGCCCTCGCGGGGGGCGATCTCCCACGACTCGGCCCGGATCGCGTCGAAGACGCCGGCGTCGCGCAGCGCCTCGAAGCCCTGGTACGGCGGCATGAACGGGCGCGGCACCCAGGCGCCGCGCGCGCCGCGGTCGAGCACGAGCGGCGCGAAGCCCCGGCGGCGCAGGCTCCGCGCCAGCGCGAGCCCGGCCGCCCCGGCGCCGACGATGATCAGGCGCACGGGGCGGCGGGCTCGGCGGTGCTCCTCAGATCAGCCGCAGCCGCTCGTCGCGCCGCAGGTGCGGCAGGTGAGGCAGGTGCCGGCGCGGACCATGTCCGAGCTGCCGCACGACGAGCAGATCTGCCCGGTCGAGTCGAGCGTCAGCCGCGGCTTGGCCGGGCCGCCCGCGTCGGCCGCGTGCGAGTGCCCGTTGCGTGCCGTTGCCCTCGGTCACCGTGGCGCTGAACGAGAGCTGGTCCTCGGGCGCCTCGGCGTCCTCGGCCGCCGGGGCCTCGACGGCGGCGCCCGCCATGGGCAGGACGCCGGCCGTGCGCTGATCCTCCTCGGAGAGGAACTTCGACGCCATCCAGCGCGCCAGGTAGTCCACCACCGAGCGGGCCATCGGGATGCGGGGGTTGCCCGTGAAGCCCGAGGGCTCGAAGCGGTGGTCGATGTACTTGGCGATCAGGCTCTCGACCGGGACGCCGTGCTGCAGCGCCATCGACCAGGCGATCGCGACCGAGTCCATCAGGCCGGAGACCGTCGAGCCCTGCTTGCTCATCTTGACGAAGACCTCGCCGGGCGCCCCGTCGTCGTAGAGGCCGACGGTGATGTAGCCCTCCTGGCCGCCCACGCTGAACTTGTGGGTCAGCGCCGCGCGGTCGTCCGGCAGGCGGCGGCGCACCGGGGTGGCGGCCTCCTCGGCGGCGACGGCGGCCGTCGCCTTCGAGCCGTCGGTGGTCGAGAGCGGCTGGGTGCGCTTGGAGCCGTCGCGGTAGATGGCGATGGCCTTCAGGCCGAGCTCCCAGCCGAGGCGGTAGACGTCGGCGACGTCCTCGACCGTGGCCGAGTTCGGCAGGTTGACCGTCTTGGAGATCGCGCCCGACACGAACGGCTGCACCGCGGCCATCATCCGGACGTGGCCCTCCGGGCTGATCGTGCGCCCGCCCGCCACGCCGAAGGCGCAGTCGAACACCGGCAGGTGCGCCTCGTCGAGGCCGGGCGCGCCCTCCATCGAGCCGGTCGCGTCCACGTGGGCGAGGATCTCCGCCCGCTGGCCCTGGTCGTAGCCGAGCGCGCGCAGGGCGCGCTCCACGTCGGTGTTGACCAGCTTCATGTAGCCGCCGCCGACCAGCGTCTTGTAGCTGATGAGGCCGATCGCCGGCTCGATGCCGGTGGTCTGCGCGTCCATCATGAAGCTGATCGTGCCGGTCGGTGCGATGACGCTCACCTGGGCGTTGCGGTAGCCGGGCGCGCCGAGGCCGCTCGGACTGGCCGAGCGCGACCGCGTCGTCGAGCGCGGCGGCCGCGGCCGTGCGCACGTCGGCGTAGCTCGGGCGGGCGGCGCGGGCCGGCAGCTCGAGGGCCGCGTCGCGGTGCATCCGCACCACGCGGTCCTGGGCCTCCTTGTCGGCCTCGTAGCCGTCGTAGGCGCCGACCCGGGCGGCGAGGCGCGCCGACTGCGCGTACGCCTCGCCCTGCATCAGGGCGGTGAGGGCGCCGGCCCACGCGCGGCCCTCGTCCGAGTCGTAGGCGAGGCCCTGGCACATGAGCAGCGAGCCGAGGTTGGTGTAGCCCTGGCCGAGCTGGCGGTAGGCGCGGGCGTTGTCGCCGATGCGCTTGGTCGGGTAGCTCGCCGGGGTGACGACGATCTCCTGGGCGGTGAGCACGACGCGCACCGCGTGGCGGAAGTCGTCGACCCGGAAGGTGCCGTCCTCGTCGAGGAACTCCATCAGGTTGATCGAGGCCAGGTTGCAGGCCGAGTCGTCGATGTGCATGTACTCGGAGCACGGGTTGGAGCCCGAGATGCGGCCGGCGTTGGGGCTGGTGTGCCAGCGCTGGATCGCGTCCTCGTACTGCACGCCCGGGTCGCCGCAGGCCCAGGCGGCCTCGGCGATCTCGCGCATCAGCTCGCGCGCGGGGATCGTGTCGTGGACCTCGCCGGTCTGGACCGTGCGCGTCTCCCAGGGCTCGTCCGCGTCCACCTTGCGGAAGAACTCGTCCGTCAGGCGGACCGAGTTGTTCGCGTTCTGGAACTGGATCGAGCGCCAGGCGTCGCCGTTCAGGCCGAGGTCGTAGCCCATGTCGCCCAGGGCGTAGGCCTTCGCCTCCTCGTGGGCCTTGCAGCGCACGAACTCGAGGATGTCCGGGTGGTCGCCGTCGAGGATGACCATCTTGGCCGCGCGGCGGGTGCCGCCGCCGGACTTGATCGAGCCGGCGCCCGAGTCGGCCCAGCGCATGAAGCTGACCGGGCCCGAGGCCTGGCCGCCGTTGGAGAGCGGCTCGCCGTCGGAGCGCAGGCGCGAGAGGTTGACCCCGGCGCCGGAGCCGCCGCGGAAGATCTCCGACTCGGACGCGATCCACCGCTGGATGGACGGCATCGTGTCGTTGACCGAGAGGATGAAGCAGGCCGAGGCCTGGTTGACCTGGGGCTCGTCGGCGTCGACCGGCGGCTCGTCCACGTCGAGGATCCGGTCCTCGTCGTAGTCGCGGCGGGCCGCGTCCACGCCGCAGTTGAACCAGACCGGCGAGTTGAAGGCCGCCTTCTGCGTCACGAGGATGTGGCGCAGCTCCTGGGCGAAGGTCTCGGCCTCCTCGTCGTCCACGAAGTAGCCGCCCTTCACGCCGTGGTGGCGGATGGTGTCGACCACGCGGTCGATGACCTCGCGCAGGCTCTTCTCGCGACGCGGGTCGTCCATGCCGTAGCGGAAGTACTTGGAGGCGACGATGCGCACGGCCGTGTCGGACCAGTCGAGCGGGAACTCGCAGGCGAGCTGCTCGAACACCACGCGCTCGGGCTTGCCGTCGCGCGCCGGCTCGACGATGCGGGCGTCGCGCGGGCCCCAGGCGACCTCGTCGTAGGGATGCGTGCCCGGCCGCGTGAAGCGGCGGGTGATCCCCAGCGCGCGATCGGTCATCGTGGGGGGCGCGTCAGTCGCCATCGGTAGCCTCCTGGGCGGTCGTACGGGGCGGCACCCCGTCGCGCCCGCCGGGCAGGGCCCGGAGGGTGGCGCGGCCGGGTGACGACGCTTCCGCGTCGAGGGTCTGGAAGAGCTGGTCGTCGAGGGGGAACTGCCCGCGGGGCAGCGGGGGCTCGCGCTCCAGCCGGGCGAGCTCGTCCTCGAACTCGTCGACGTCCGCGAACTTGCGGTAGACCGACGCGAAGCGCACGTAGGCCACCGGGTCGATCTCCTTCAGGCGGCGCAGCGCGAGCTCGCCGATCTGCGGGCTGCTCACCTCCTGGCGCAGGCGGTTGCGCAGCTCCACCTCGATGTCGCGCACGGCGAGGTCGAGCGACGCCGTCGAGACCTGCCGCTTGTGGCAGGCGCGCTGGAGCCCCTCGAGCAGCTTGGCGCGGTCGAACGGCTGGCGCTCGCCCGAGGACTTGACCACCACGAGCGGCATCTCCTCGCACCGCTCGTAGGTCGTGAAGCGCCGCCCGCAGGACTGGCACTCGCGACGGCGCCGGATGGCGTCCTTGGTGTCGGCGACCCGCGACTCGACGACGCGGTGCTCGGGGTTCTCGCAGAACGGGCAGATCATGGGTGCAACGCTATCCCTGGTGTCGCGGTGACTCGGGCCACCCCATATTCAGCGTGGTGGAGGGGCATCCTTCCACACGTGGCAGAGGATGCAAAGCCCCCCATCCGGGTCAAATCACCGCTCGGAGCGGGACGTCCTCGGAACGGCCTCGGAATTCCCGCCGGGAACGGTCAGGAAGCGCTCAGTCCAGGAAGGACATGTGCGACAGGGGCCAGTAGACGACCTCCGCCTGCCCGATCACGTTGTCCATGGGGACGTACGGGTCCGGCTGCCACTGGTGCGCGTCGCACGACCCCGGCCGGTTGTCGCCCAGCACGAGGAGGCGGTCCTGCGGGACCGTGAGGGGGCCGAGCTCGTAGGTGCCCGACTCCATGATCTGGGCGCCGGCGTCGTACGCGGACGGGTCGCCGCGCAGCTCGACCGGCGTGATGGCCTCGTCGACGTCGAAGACCTGGTTGTTCACGTACGTCACCGACCGCGTGTCGCCGGGCAGCAGCCGGATGCGGGCCACGCCGCCGCCGGTGGTCGCCGAGCCGCTGCCGGGGTCGATCGTCCGCACGCGGGCGTACACCGGCCCGTCGGCCGCCGTGACGCGCTCGCGGCGCACCTCGACGGTGTCGCCCGGCAGGCCGATCACCCGCTTCACGAACGGGATGTCCCCGCCGCCGCCCGGGTCGCAGGT
This sequence comes from uncultured Thermoleophilia bacterium, assembly GCA_963770865.1. Taxonomy (GTDB): domain Bacteria; phylum Actinomycetota; class Thermoleophilia; order Miltoncostaeales; family Miltoncostaeaceae; genus Miltoncostaea. The sequence continues at coordinate 69,289 of CAVYRD010000006.1, read as the reverse complement.
GCGCGTGGCCGAGGGGGGCGGGTGGAAGACGATGATGTCCCGCCGCTGGATGTCGCGGAACCGGTAGATCAGCCGGTTGGCGATGATCCGGTCGTTGGCCTTGATGGTCGGGACCATCGACTCGGTCGGGATCTCGTAGGGCTTGGCGACCGCCGCCTGGATCACGAAGGCCAGCGCCACCGCGACCGCCATCGGCAGCAGGAAGTCCTTGACGAAGCGCCTCACCCGCCGCCGCCCCCGGGCCGGCCGCGCCGCGCGACGGCGCCCGCGACCGCGGCTCCGGCGATGACGACGAGTGCCGCGGCGCCCCAGACGGTGGACGCGCCGCTCGAGGAGACCGGCGCGGCGTGGGACGGGACGGTGCGCCCGGTGCCGCACGCGCGCCCGGGCACCGTGACATTCGAGATCGTCGCCTCTTGGATGGTGTCGATCGCCGTGCCGTAGAGTCGCTGATCGGCGCGTGCCTGATGGAGCGCGTCGCGGAACTCGGCACGGGAGTAGCACGCGTCGATCCGCCCGTTGTCCGCCGCGTCGAGCAGGACGGCACGACCGTCGGCGAGGGCGCTGCCCGCCAGGCCAAGGAGCACCAGCGCACACATGAGGAGCACCCAGGCGGGGCGTCGAAGCAGGGCAGCCACCCGGTGAGGGGGTCGGGGGGCGGGGGCCCCCAGGGCGTGGCGGATCGTAGCGGCGCCCCGGAGGGCGGACAAGCGCGCCCGGCGGCGCCCCCGGGCGTCCCACGGGCCGCCTTCGCGATCGGCCTGACGGCGCTCGCCGGCTGGGCGCTGGTCGCCGTCGGCGGCGGCGGCATCGACCCCGGCGACGGCCTGGGCGGGGCCGGGCCGCGCGCCGCCTTCCTGGCCCTCGCGCTGGGCGCCCCGCTGGCCCTGGCCGCTCTGCTCCTGGCCTGGGACCGGGCGGCCCTCCGCGCCGCGCCGTCGCGGCTCGCCCTCGCCGGCGCCGGCGCAATGGCGGCGATCAGCGGCCTCTCGATGCTCTGGGCCGCCGCGCCCGACCTCGCCTGGATCGACGCCAACCGCCAGGCCATCGGGCTCTGCGCGCTCGTGCTGGGCCTCGCGCTCGGGGCGGTCCTGCCGCGCGCGCCGGCCCTGTTCGGGCTCGGCCTGAGCGCCGCGGCCATGCTCCCGCTGGCCGTCGCGCTCGCCACCCGCGTGTTCCCCGCCCAGCTCGGGGAGGACAGCGACCTGGCGCGCCTCTCGGCCCCGGTCGGCTACTGGAACGGCCTCGCGCTGGTGGCGGTGACGGCCGTGCCCGGCCTCCTGTGGCTCGCCGGCGGCGACCGGCGCCTGCGCTGGGGCACGCCGGTCGCGGCCGTCGGCCTGGCGATCGCGCTCACCACGATCCTGCTCACCTACTCGCGCGGCGGCATCCTCGCCCTGCTGATGGCCGTGGGGGTCACCACCGCGTTCCTTCCGCGCCGCGCCCCGGCGCTGGCCGCCGTGATCGCCGCGGCCCTCGCGTCGGCGCTGCCGGCGTCCTACGCGCTCACCGAGCCCCTGCTCAGCACCGACCAGGTGCCGACCGCGCTGCGCGAGGGCGCGGGGCGCGACCTCGGCTGGCGCATCCTGGTGAGCCTGGCCCTGGCGGCCGCGCTCGCGATCGGTATCGCCCGCCTGGCGGCGCCGGCTGCGCATCGACCGCCCGCGGGCGCGGAGGATCGCCGCCGCCCTCGCGCTCGCGGCGGTGGTGGTCGTGGGCGTCAGCCTGGCGGCGTCCTCGGACGCGCGCGGGTGGACCGGCGACCGCCTGGCCGAGTTCCGCGGCGAGGGCGGCGACGCGGTCGCCAACGACCCCGGCCGCCTGGTGAACGCCGCGGGCAACCAGCGCAAGGGCTGGTGGGGGGAGGCCTGGCGCGGGTTCGCCGACGCGCCGCTGACCGGGCAGGGCGCCGGCGGCTTCGTGCTGGTCCACCTGCAGGAGCGGCGCACGGGCGACGACGCCCTCGACACGCGCGAGGCGCACGGCGTGCTGCCCTCCGTGCTGTCGGGCACCGGCCTGCTCGGCCTGGCCGCCCTGTGCGTCCTGCTGGCGGGCGTGGTGTGGGGGGTGGTGCGCGCGGGCCTCCGCCACGCCGGCGCCGACATCGGCCTGCCGATGGCCGTGCTGGCGGCCTTCACCCTCCAGGCGGCGGTCGACTGGTCGTGGGAGATCCCCGCGCTGACGATCCCGGCCTTCGCCGCGGCGGGGGTGGTACTGGCCGCCGGGGCGCCCGGGGTCGCGCCCGGCGGGGCGCGGCGCCCCGGCCCGGCCGCGGCGGCCGCCCTCGCGGCGGCGTGCCTCGCCCTGGTCGCGAGCGCCGCCCTGCCCTGGTGGTCGGGCCACGAGACCGGCGCCGGCGAGGACGCGCTGGCCGAGGGCCGCCCGGCCCTCGCGCGCGACCGCGCCGAGGCCGCCCGCGCCGCCAACCCGGTGTCGACCGCGCCGCTCCTGCTGCTGGGCCGCGCCTACGACGACCTGGGCGAGCCCGCGCGGGCGCTCGGCGCCTACCGCGAGGCCACCCGCCTGCAACCCGACAACCCGTCCACCTGGCGGGCGCTCGCGATCTTCCTCGGCCGCGACCCGAGCGCCGCCCGCGCGTGGCGCGAGGTGCGCCGCCTGGACCCGCAGGACCCCGAGGCGGCGCTCCGGGCGGGTTAGCCCTCGGGGGCCTCGGGGGCCGGCCTCGGGACCGCGACGCCGAAGGTGAAGGGACCGGCCAGCGGGCGCCGGGCGTCGGGCGTCGGGCCGTGACCCGGCAGGTCGGCGAGCCGCACGCCGAGGGCGCGCGCCTGCGGGTCGATGGCCGGCGACACCTCGAGGCTCGTCTCGCTCCACCCCGGGCGCGCCGCGCCGTGGATCGGCGAGACCTCGTAGCGCGCACCGCGGTCGTCCCAGACCTCGACGACGCCGACGCCCGGGGTGAGCGGCGCCGCGCGCAGCGGGTCCTCGACGAGCGCGCCGACGCTCAACACGGCGCGGTCGGCGTAGCGCTCCAGCGACCAGAGGCAGACGGCCACGCCGTCGCTGACCCGGGCCTGGCCGATGGGCAACAGGTCGCGGAATCCGGCGAAGGTGCGCGCCGGCACCCGCGCCGGGCGCCCCGGCGGGGGATCGGTCGTGGGCTCGTCGGGCACCGGGGCGACGGTGCGCTGCGGCACCAGGTCGATCTCGAAGGCCCACGACGCCCCGGCCAGCGGGCGCTCGATGCCCGAGCCCCGGGCCACGGCGGTGCGCACCAGGCCGGTGACCTCGAGCCTCAGGCGCCGCGCGTCGGGCGGCGGGGCGGGCTCGATCCAGACCGCCGTCTGCAGCGCGCCGAGGCCGGCCTGCTGGGCGAGGTTCTGCACCTCGTAGGCGCGGCCGGCGTCGTCGCGCACCGACAGCCCCTTCACAGGGTCCCAGCCGAGCAGGCCCGGGGCGTCCGAGAGGACCAGCAGCGGCAGCACGGCGCCCTCGCTGTGCACCTCGACGCAAAGCGCGACGATCAGCGTGTCGCCCTCGCGGGCGACGGCCGAGGTGGGGACGAGTCCTCCGAGGCTGCCCTGGCGCCGGCGCTCGGGTCCAGGCGGGGCGACAGGGGTCACGGTGCTCACGCACCCACGGTAGCGCCCGGCCCCCCGCGGCGTCGCGCCCGCCGGGCCCGGCCGGTAGCGTGGGCGCGTGGCCCAGACGCCCCTCGTGCTGCTCCACCCCTTCCCGCTCGACGCCGGCTTCTGGAGCCCCGTCCTCCCGCACCTCGCCGACGACCGGGAGGTCATCCTCTGCGAGTTCCCGGGCCTGGGGTCCGCGCCGATGACCGAGGCGCCGAGCGTGGACGGCTTCGCCGACGCCGTGGCGGCCGTCATCGCCGAGCGCGCCCCGGACGGTCGCGCGGCGGTCTGCGGGCTCTCGCTCGGCGGCTACACCGCGTTCGCGCTGGCGGCGCGCCACCCGCAGCGGGTCGCGGCCCTGGTGCTCGCCGACACGCGGGCCGAGGACGACGCGCCCGAGGCCCGGGCCGGGCGCCACGCGAGCGCGGCCCTGGTGCGGGCCGAGGGCCCGGCGGCCTTCCTCGACGACTTCATCCCGCGCCTGGTGGCGCCCGGCGACATGGCGAGCCTGCACGCCGCGCGCGCGATCGCCGACGCGCAGGAGCCCGAGGCGATCGCCCGCGCGCTCGAGGCGCTCGCGGGTCGCGCCGACCGCCGGCCCGACCTGCCGGCGATGGACGTGCCGGCGCTGGTGATCGCCGGGGCCGAGGACCGGCTGACCCCGGTCTCCTGCTCGGAGACGATCGTGGCCGGCATGCCCGACGCCGAGCTCGTCGTCATCCCCGGCGCGGGGCACCTCACCGCGCTGGAGCGCCCCGACGCGTTCGCCGAGGCCGTGCGCGGCTTCCTGGCGCGCCGCATGCCGGGGGGTTGAGAGGGCTCAGCCCCTGTGGCGCCGGTAGTAGGTCGACGCCTTCGCGCGGGCGCCGCAGGTCTCCATGGAGCACCACCGGCGGCTGCGGTTGCGGCTGAGGTCCAGGTAGACCGTCGGGCACGCGGGGTCCGCGCACTCGCGCACCCGCCCCGGCGTCTCGCGCACGAGGTCGAGCGCGTCGAGCACCGCCGCGACGAGCAGGCAGCGGGAGGTGCGGGCGCCGGGCGTGAAGCGGGGCCGGAGGGTCTCCGGCTCGACGCAGAGGCGGCCCGGCGCGCCGTCGAGCCAGCCCTCGGCGATGGCCGCCACCGCGGGGCCGTCGGACGCCAGCAGAGCGGGCCGCAGGGCCTCGCGCAGGTCCCGCGCGTCGTCGAGGTCGCGGCGCGAGATCGGAGGGGGGTGATCTGTCAGCCCGGCCTCCACGAACCACCGTGCGAGGTCGTCCGGCGACACCAGGCGTTCGTGACCGCACAAGTGGGTATTGAGCAGATCGAGCGCGGGCCGGCCCGCCAGGAGCACGAAGGTCTGAGCGTCCGTCATCGTTTGACGGGGTAGCGGGTCGGGCGTACTCTCACCACCAAAGCAATATCACAGTGGTTAACAGGAGCGCCGCTGATGCCCTCTCTACCGCCCGCAATCGAACTCGCCGTCCACCGCAGGGGTGAGGGTCCGCCCCTGGTGGCGCTGCACGACCTCGGGCAGACCGGGGAGGGCATGCTCGACGCGCTCGACGAGCTCGCCGGCGAGTTCCGCATCATCGCACCCGACCTGCGCGGCCACGGCGGCTCCCCGACGCCGCACGGCCCGTGGAGCATCGACGACTTCGCCTCCGACGTCGCCCGTCTCGTCGCCGCCGAAGGCGGCGGCGCGATCCTGGTCGGCATCGGCCTCGGCGCCGCCAGCGGCCTCGCGCTCGCCCTGGGCCACCCCGGCCTGGTGGACGGGCTCGTGGTCTCCGGCATCGGCCCGCGCGGCGAGGACACCGAGGGCCAGGACCGCTGGGCGCGCGCGGCGCGCGCGCTACGCGAGCGCGCCGGCGCCGAGGGCGTGGCGCTGGCGGCCGAGGCCATGGGCACCCGTCCCGACTGGCGCGGCGCGCTGGCCCAGGTGGACGCTCCGGTGATCGTCCTCGCCGGCAGCGCCGACCGCGCCGTGCCCGCCGAGATGCAGCGCGAGCTGTCGGTGTGGATGCAGAACGCCCGCTTCCACGTCGTCTCGGAGGCCGGCCACAACGTGGCTGTCGAGCGGCCGAACGAGTTGATCCGCGCCGTCCGCAGCCTGGCGCTCCGCAGCCACCAGCCGGTGGCCGCGTAAGGACCGTCCCGGCCGTGGGCGCGGAGGACGGCCTGCCGGTCGCCTCCAGCGCGGCGCGCCGGAGCCGACCATCTCCTACGCCGAGGCCCTCGAGGAGGCCCTGCGCCACGGCTGGATCGACGGGCGCTAGGGCGCCCTCGACGAGCACCACTGGCTCCAGCGCTTCACGCCGCGCCGGCCGGGCAGCCGCTGGTCGCAGCGCAACCGCGACGCCGCCGAGCGGCTGATCGCCCAGGGGCGCATGACGCCCGCCGGCATGGCGCAGGTCGAGGCGGCCCGCGCCGACGGGCGGTGGGAGCGCGCGTACGCCTGGGCCGCGGCCGGCTGCCCGACGATCTGCCGGCCGCGCTCGACGCGGTGCCCCCCGCGGCCGCGGCCTTCGCCGTGCTCGACGGCGCCAGCTGCTACGCGGTCCTCTACCGCGTCCACGACGCGACGCGCCCCGAGACGCGCGCGCGGCGCATCGCGGCCTTCGTCGAGATGCTCGCCCGGGGGGAGCGCCCGCACCCCTGACCGCCCCGGGCGGCATCCCCCGTCTCGCGTCTCGCATGGCGGGGTCCCGTTTCGGGACGGGCCGCGGCAGACTTACTCTCGCGTCATGATCGGTCGCGGACCGGAGATGGCGCGGGTCGATGAGCTCCTCGCGGCGGCGCGGGGCGGGCGCAGCGGCGCCCTTCTCGTGTCCGGCGAGCCGGGGATCGGCAAGACCGCCCTGCTCGCGTACGCGCGGGCCATGGCGACCGGGATGCGCGTGCTGGAGGCCGTGGGCTCCGAGGCCGAGCGTCACCTCGCCTTCGCCGGCCTGGCCGACCTGCTCGGGCCGGTGCTCGGCCGCGTCGACCGGATCCCCGGGCCGCAGGCCGACGCGCTTCGCGGCGCGCTCGCCCTGGGGCCTCCGAGCCCCGGCGACCGCTTCACCACCTATGCCGCGGTGCTCAGCCTCCTGGCCGCCGCCGCGGAGGACGGTCCGCTGCTCTGCATCGTCGACGACGCCCACTGGCTGGACGCGGGATCGCTGGAGGCCGTCGCGTTCGCCGGGCGGCGCCTGCGTGCGGAGGGCGTGGTGCTGCTGGTCGGCGCGCGCGAGGGCGTCGATCCCCTCATCGACGACTCGCCCCTCCCGCGCCTGCGGCTGGTGGCCCTCGCGCCGGGGCCCGCCGAGCACCTGCTCGAGGACCGCGCCGGGCGGGCGCTCCCGGCGGAGGTGCGGCAGGCCCTCGTGCGGGGCGCCGCCGGCAACCCGCTTGCGCTGATCGAGCTCGCGGACGTCCTGTCGGCCGACCAGCTCGAGGGGCGCGAGCCGCTGCCCGACCCCCTGCCCGTCGGACCGCACCTGACGCGAGCGCTCCTGCAGCCGGTCGCGGCGCTGCCCGAGGCGACCCGCCGGGCGCTGCTGGTGGCGAGCGCGGACGACGGGGCCGCCCGGTTCCTCGTGCCGGCCCTCGGGGCGCAGGGCCTGGGCATGGCCGACCTCGAGCCCGCCGAGCGCGCGGACATCGTCGCCACTGGCCCGGTCCGCGTGTCCTTCTCCCACCCACTGGTGCGCGCCGCCGTGTACCACGCGGCTGCGGGGCCGGACCGCCGGGCCGCACACGCGGCGCACGCCGTGGCCGCCGCATCCGTCGGCAAGACGGACGCCCTGGACCGGCGGGCGTGGCACCTGGCCCTGGCGAGCGCGGGCCCCGACGAGTCGGTGGCCGCCGAGCTGGAGGACGCGGCGCGGCGCGCCGCCGGGCGCAACGCCTATTGGGCGGCCGGCGAGGCGCTGGAGGCCGCCGCCCGGCTCAGCCCCCGGACCGCAGACCGGGCGCGGCGCCTCACGGAGGCCGGCCGCAACGCCCTCGCCGCGGGGGCGTTCCCGCGCGCGGCGGCCCTCCTGGACCAGGTGGTCGCACTGCCGGTCGAGCCCGCCCTCCAGATGGAGGCCCGGGTGATCCGCGGCTACGTCGAGATGTTCGGCGGGTCCGCGCGGCGCGCCGTCGACATGCTCGTCACGTCCGCCGAGGCGATGGAGGCCTCGATGCCGTTCGTGGCCGCCTCGCTGCTGGCGCAGGCGACGATGCCCGCGCAGTTGCGTGGGGACGCCCAGGCGACGCAGGCGCTCGCCCGGCGGGCGGAGGTCCTCGCCGAGGGGGCACCCCCCGACGTGCGCTCGATCGTTGACGCCGCGGTGGCCGCGGCCGAGAACTACCGCGGGCGCCCGGTCGTGCTCGCGCCCGAGACGGAGGGTGAGCTCGCCCGCCAGGCGGCGGCCGGCGACCCGATGGCCTACTTCTGGGCGATCGCCGTCCTCCAGTTCCACATGCTCGAGGAACGCTACGACCTCGCGCTCGAGCGCCTCGACGCCTTCACCGGGGCCGCGCGGATGAGGAGCACGCCCTCGGCGCTGCCGTTCCCGCTCTGCTTCCGTGCCGAGGTGCTCTTCCGTCTCGGCCGCCTGCAGGAGGCGCACGCGGACGCGTCGGAGGCCGCTCAGATCGCGGACGAGACGCGCCAGGCCCTGATGTGCAGCTACGCCTACGGAACCCTCGCGCGCGTTGACGCCGTGCTCGGACGCGCCGATGACTGCCGCGCCCATGCGCGACGGGCGATCGCCGACGTCGCCGTCAACGAGGCCGACATCCTCACCGGCTACTCGGAAGCCGCCCTCGGGCTGCTCGCCCTGGGCGAGGGCCGGCTCAGCGATGCGCTCGACCATCTGGTCGCCATCGACAGGCGCATCGCCGGGCTCGGCTCGCCGCACCCCCAGATCATCCCGTTCGCACAGGATCTCATCGAGACCCGGATCCGGCTCGGCCGCACCGACGAGGCCACCGAGGACCTCGAGCGGCTGGCCCGCCGCGCCGAGACCGCGGGGGGCAGCTGGCCGAAGGCCGCGGTCGCCCGCTGTCGCGGGCTCCTGGCCGGCGACGACGCGTTCGAGGCCCAGTTCACCGCCGCGCTGGCGCTCCACGAGCGCACGCCGACGCCGTTCGAGCGGGGCCGCACGCTGCTCTGCCTCGGCGAGCGGCGGCGGCGGGCGCGGCGGATGCGCGACGCCCGCGGACCCCTGATGGAGGCGCTCGCGCTGTTCGAGTCGATCGGCGCGGCCCCCTGGGCCGCCTGGGCACGGCGGGAGCTGCGCGCCGCCGGAGGACGCCCGGCGGAGCCGCGACCCGAGCCGGTCGACGGACTCACGCCGCAGGAGCTGCGCGTCGCGCTCGCGGTCTCGGGCGGAGCGACCAACAAGGAGGCGGCGGCCGCGCTCCTCATCAGCCCGAAGACCGTCGAGTACCACCTCGCGCGCATCTTCGGGAAGCTCGGCGTGCGCTCGCGCACCGAGCTGGCGGCGCGGCTCGCGCGCGAACCTCCGAAGTCCTCCCATCCGAGGCCCCCGGCTAGGGAAACGCCCGGTGGCGCGGGGCGCGACCGACGGTGATAGTCGCGTGCAGGGCTTTTCCGGCACCGAGGAGGTGGATCATGTCGGGCGCGGGCGACGAGTGGCTCCGGGCGGACCACGACCGGGAGACGACGACGGGGGCCATCCTGTTCGACGACTACCTGGCGGCGCGCGAGCGCTACTTCGAGGCCCTGCGGCGCGACTCCGAGATCCGCCGCCTCGAGCGGGCGTGGGACGCCGAGCCGCGAGAGGCGGCCGGCGAGGGCTGAGCGCCCGTCGCGGGCCCGGGGCGCTCCCCGGGCCCGCGGGACGGCTACGAGAGGCGCACCCGGATGGTGAGGGGGCCCTTCGGATCCTCCGTGACGCGCTCGACCGACGCCTCCCGGCCGGGCCGAACGCGGGCGAGCGCGGCGCCGATGACGGGGCGCAGGGCGTCCAGCGCGCCGTCGTCGTTGGAGGCGCGCCGCCGGTCGGTGACCTTCAGCAGGATCTCGTCCCGGTCGAAGGCGACGCCGTTGGCCGCGGAGTCGGCCTCGAGCTCGTCGGCCAGCCCGTCGGCCGCCGCGATCGCGGCCGCGATGCGGTCCTCGAGCGAGCCCTCGGCGATCCGCTTGCGCTGGTAGAGCACGCCGGGTCGGCCCTCGCCGAGGTCGATGGAGCGGTCCGCCTCGTGGCCGATCAGCATCACGCCCGGGCCGTCCGGGACGTGGGCGTAGTCGGCCACGTCGATCGGCGTGCCGTCGAGCACGCGGCGCTGGATCCAGCCGTGGAAGATCGGCACGTAGGCCGTGAGGTCGATGACCGAGGGGTCGTCCGCGTAGAGCTTGGCGCCGATGCGGACGAGGTCCGGGTCTGCGGTGACGGTGCTCATCGGCCTACACCAGCGCCGACTGCGCGCCGGCCTCGCGGATCTCCATGGCGTGGACCGCGTCGATGAACAGCTGCGCCTCCTCGATCAGCTCGCGCGTGGCCTCCGGCTCGTGCGACGCCGGCGGCGCCTCGTGGCGGTCGAACAGCGGGCGCGCGAAGCGCCCCTTGGCGAAGCGGTCGAAGAACCGCTCCGTGTCGTAGAAGCGCTCCCTGAACTCGCGCACGATCACGTCCGCGTCGTCCGGGACGTTCGGGTGCTCGGTGCGCACCAGGGCGCGCGCGCCGGCGAGCATCGCCGCGTAAGCGCGCTCGTCGGCCCGGGCCAAGTCGCCGTCCTCGAGCGCGACGCCGGCGTCGAACACGATGCTCTCGGCCATCGTCAGCTCGAGGTCGGTGCTCGAGATGACCTCGCCGGCGCACTCGCCGATGCCCATGTCGCCCATCGTGAAGACGCGGGCGTCCCCCCAGTCGGTGTAGAAGCTCGCGTCCTCGTCGGGGGCCGGGATCGACTTGAGGTCGGCGATCAGCGCGCCGAGCTCCTTCTTGCCGAGCCGGGCGATGTAGTCCTGGAAGGTCTCGCCCGCCGCGCGCTCGGCGACGAACTTGGACGTGATGGCGTCCACGACCTCCGGGATGCGCTTGGACGGCACCGAGCCGATGGCCAGACCGTAGGAACCGGCGTTCTCGCGCCAGCGCCCGCCGAGGACCACCTGGAAGTGCGGCACGGTGACGCCGTTGATCTTGCGGCTGTTGCCGAAGAACCCGATGTCGGCGACGTGGTGCTGGCCGCACGAGTTGAAGCAGCCGGAGACCTTGATGCGCAGCCCGCGCACCGACTCGTCCAGCTCGAACTGGCGCTCGGCGAGGCGCGTGCGCAGCTCGCCGGCCAGGCCGCGCGAGGAGGCGATGCCGAGCTTGCAGGTGTCGGTGCCGGGGCACGAGGTGACGTCCACGATCGTGCCGGCGCCGGGCGTGGCCAGGTCGATCGCGACGAGCTCCTCGTAGAGGGCGGGCAGGTCGCTCTCGGCCACCCAGCGCAGCACGATGTTCTGCTCGACGGTGGTGCGGACCGCGTCGCCGACGTACTTGCGCGCGACGACGGCGAGCTGGCGCGCCTGCACGGCGCTGAGGTCGCCGAGCGGCAGCGCGACGGTGGCCACCGCGTAGCCGGGCTGGCGCTGGCGGTACACGTTGGTGCGCACCCACTCGCGGTAGCCGTCGGGCAGCGGGCGGCCGTTCTCGGCCACCGGCACGGCCTCGCGCACGGGCGACTCGGTGTAGTCCTCGACCGAGGGCAGGTACGAGGTCCAGCGGTCGTCGTGGGGCAGGATCGCCCGCTCCTCGGTCACGAGGCGGCGGAACTCCTCGATGCCGAGCTTGGCGACCAGGAACTTGATGCGGGCGCGGTTGCGGTTGGCCTTCTCGCCGAGGCGCCCGAAGACGCGGGCGATGGCCTGGACCGTCGGCAGCAGCTCCTCCACGGGGTGGTCCTCGTAGAGCAGCTTGGCCTGGTACGGCGTCGTGCCGAGCCCGCCGCCGACGTAGAGGTCGAAGCCGCGCCGCTCCTCGCCGTCCACGATCGTGGTGCGGGCGATGGCGCCGAAGTCGTGCATCATCACCAGCCCGCAGGCCTCGCCGGCGCAGCCGGAGAAGGCGGGCTTGAACTTCCGGCCGAAGTCCTGGCAGTCCGGGTGGCCCAGGAGGAAGCGGAAGAGCGCCGCGGCGTACGCCGTCGTGTCGAAGGCCTCGGTGTGGCAGACGCCGGCCAGCGGGCAGGCGGTCAGGTTGCGCACGCCGTTGCCGCACGCCTCGCGGGTGGTGATGCCGACCGACGCCAGGCGCCGCATGAGGTCGGGCGTGTCGTCGATGTGGACGTAGTGCAGCTGGATGTCCTGCCGCGTGGTCACGTGCAGGATCGCGTCGGAGTACTCCTCCGCCAGCTCGGCGATGACCTCGAGCTGCAGCGGCGTGGTGCCGCCGTAGGGGAGCTTGATGCGGACCATGCCCGGCGCGTCCCACAGGGTCTCGGGGCCCTTGGTCAGGTCGCCGGCCGGGTACTCCAGCGTCTGCGACGCGACGCCGTCGTGCCGGTGCCCGTTGTCGTAGCGCTGGCCGTAGACCCCGCGCCGCAGGCGGGTCTCGGCGAAGACCCGGTCCTCGATCTTGCCCTGCCGGCGCAGCTCCATCTGGCCCTCGAAGATGTCGATCTCCTCGGCCAGGTCCGGCGGCATCTCGTCCGCCAGGAGGTCCCTCCACTCGGTCGTGCTCATTCCACCGCCCTCACGTGGTCGCCCGGAGAGCGGGGAAAATACCAGATACCCGCCGAGATTCCTCAGTTTGCCTGCGGGCCCTCCATCTCCCCGCGGGCGACGTCCGCCAGGGCGCGGACGATCTGCACGCACATCGGGTCGCTGACGGCGATCTGGACCTGGCTGCCGTCCTCGTCGTCGAAGGCGAGGGTCCAGTGGGGGACCATCCCGTCGGGCGTCTGCTGGGGCGGCGTCACCGAGACGCCGACCACGCTCGGCTGGAGGGCCCAGAACAGGCCCTCCGGCAGGCCGGAGGGCTGCGGCTGCCAGTTGCTGGCGTCCGGCACCTCATGGCGGAACGGCTCGGCCTGGGTGAACGCGTTCATCATGTTCTCGGCGTCGCTCGTGGCGAGCGGCAGCGTGAGCACGACGTTCGACCCGCTCTCGAACGCGAGAAGGGCGACGGGGAGGGCGTCCTCGTCCGGCATCTCGCCGTTCTCCTCGATCTGCACCTCGACCGGCGAGCAGTCGAAGCCGGTGGCCTGGAACGCGATGGTCTGCCTCATGCGGCGGCCCTCGGGTGCTTGGTAGCGTCAGCCGGATGCGGCACGGGGAGACTCCTTGGCGGCGGGATCACACAGGGGCGGCCATTCTCACACACGCCCGCCGCGGGCGGCCGCGGCCGGGCCCGTGAGGATCGTCCACCTGGACGGCGCGCGCGTGGAGCCCTCCGCCGCCGCCCTCTCCATCGACGACCCGGCCGTCCGCTGGGGCGAGGGCCTGTTCGAGACGATGCGCGCCGAGGCCGGCCGTGTGCGCCTCCTCGGCCTCCACCTCGAGAGGCTGTTCGCGTCGGCGACCACCCTCGGGCTGGCGCCGATGCCGGGCATCACGCGGATGCGCGACGCGGTCGACGCCGCCCTGGCCGACGCCGGGGCTGGCCCGGCGCGCGTGCGCCTGACCGCCACCCCGCGGCCGACCCTGCTGGTGGAGGTGACGCCGGAGGAGCCCCTGCCCGCGGAGGTCCCCGCCGTCACCGCCATCACCGACCGGGGCGCGTGGAGCCCGGGCATGCGCATCGCCGAGCACAAGACGCTCTCCTGCGCCGGCCACCGCTGGAGCCAGCGCCACGCCGAGGAGCACGACGCCGGGCACGCGCTGCTGCTCGACGACGGGGGGCGCCTGGGCGAGGCGGCTCTGGCGAGCGCGTTCTGCGTGGTGGACGGCGCCCTCCTGACCGCCCCCGCGCGCGGCGTGCTGGCGGGGGTGGCGCGGGCCGTGGTCCTGGACGCGCTGGACGCCCGCGAGGAGGCCCCGGCCGAGGAGGCCTGGCGGGCGGCGTCGGAGATCGTCCTCACCAACGCCGTGCGCGGGGCGATGGCCGTCGTCGCGGTGGACGGCCGCCCCGTGGGCGACGGACGACCCGGCCCGCAGGCGGCCCGCATCCACGGGGTGCTGCGGCGGGCCCTGGGGGCCGGCTCGGGCTAGGAGGCGGCCCGGCGCTTGGCGGGGCGCTCGATGGCCGTCGCGACGCGGCGGCCCAGCAGGCGCATCGCCTTCAGGCCGAGCGAGAGCTTCTCGCGGTCGTCGGTCTTGGCGATGTCGAGGCCCGACAGCTCGGCGATGCGGTCGAGGCGGTAGCGCACCGTGTGGCGGTGGGTGAAGAGCGTCGAGGCCGTGGCCGCGAGGTTGCAGTCGTGGCCGAGGTAGGTGGAGAGCGTCCCCACCAGCTCGGTCTGGTACTGCTCGTCGTAGCGGACCAGGGGCGCGATCGTCTGGTCGTAGAAGGAGATGAGCTCCTGCGGCCGGTCGGCGAAGATCTGGAACAGGAGCTTGTAGGTGCCGGTCTCCTCGAAGGTCACCACCTCGCCGACGCGCCCCAGCCGCTCGCCGATGGCGAGGGCGAGGCGCGCCTCGTCGAGGGCGGCGCCGAGCCGCTCGGGCTCGGGGGTGTAGCGCGAGAGCGCGAGCGTCAGGGCCAGGCCGGGGACGGTCTCGCGCGTGGCGCCCAGCAGGCGCTTGCCGAGCGTGAACGCCTGGGCGGCGATCTCCTCGTGCGACATGTCGGCCATGCCGGCGGGCGTCGGCGGAAGAAGCGCCAGCAGGCGCCCCTCGTTCCAGTCGACCAGCGCCCGCGGCCAGTGGATGTCCATCGCCGCACGGGCCTGCTGCAGGAAGCGCCGCACCAGACGCGGGTCGGTGATGATGCGCCCCTCGGTGTGGGGGTCCTGCAGCTTGCCGATCAGGGCGACCGCGCCGCCGGAGAGGTCGGCCCCCAGGTGGCGCGCGCGGCGCACGAGCGACTCGCGGCTCACGACCTCGCCGGCCATCAGCTCCTCGATGAGGTCGCCGCGCAGGCGCGACTCGGTCTCGGTGCGCACCTCCTCCCGGGCCCGCTCGAGGGCCGACGCCTCGGCCAGCTCGTCCAGCACGCCCTGGGCGGCCGGGGCCGCCGGGTGCGCCAGCCAGGCGACCAGCACCCCGATGACGCCGTTCGGGCCGTGGACCAGCTCCTTGGTGATGCCGGGCATCGCCTCCTCGACGAAGGGGCCGATGATCGACGCAGGGCCGTGGCCCCGGGCGCGGACCACGGCCGCGTCGAGGAACTCCCCCTGCTCCGCCGACAGCCCGTCGGACCCGCGCAGGTCGAGGTAGTCGTCGAGGATCGCCACCGGCGCGCCGAGCAGCTCCGCGGCGGCGGCCGCGAGGCCGGGGTAGCCGCGGCCCTCCATCAACGGGCCCCGCAGCGCGGCGCGGGCGCGGGAGGCGCTCGCCGTGCCCGCCCCGCCGGCGACCGCGGCCGACAGCTGAGCGATCACGGCGCCCCAGGGGGCGCCGGGCGGCAGGACGATGACCGGCACGCCGATGGGCGCCGCGGGCGCGGACCGCGCGACGACGGCGATGCAGCCGCGCGGCGGCGTCGCGGGCGGCGCCCCGGGCGCCACGAGCAGGGAGTCGTGCTCCTCGGGCCCGTCGGCGTCGGCGAGGACGATCGACGACACGGGGCGCTCGAGGTCGGCGCCGGCCGGCGACGTGCGCGCCCCGCCGAGCGCCGGCAGGCGCGTCAGGTCGGAGAGCAGGACGCGGTCGTCCGGGGGTGCGGCGGTGCGGATGTCGGTCACCATCGTCAGGACAATGGGGCTGTCGGGAGCCGGTTTCAAGGCAAGCAGACCGGTGGGGCCGTTGTTTGTCCATGCGGCGAAAGATCCGCCAGGCCGTTTGGCCCTGGGTCACAAAGCGCCATGGAGGGCCCCCGGCGTATCATCCGGCGCTGCCCAGGCCAGACAAGGAGGGCCCTCCGCACCATGCCGATTCGAGAGAGCAACGTCGCCGCCGCCCAGTGGAGCCCCAACGGGTCGATCGCCGGCGGTGATCTGACGATCCCCGGGACCTCGATCTACGGGTCCAACGTGTTCGGCACCGACGAGCAGCGCGCCCGCCTGCCGAAGGCGATCTTCAACCAGCTCCAGGCGACGATCGACCGGGGCGAGCCGCTCGATTCCGGCCTGGCCGACGCCGTCGCGCTCGCCATGAAGGACTGGGCGCTCGAGAAGGGCGCGACGCACTACACCCACTGGTTCCAGCCGCTCACCGGTTCGACCGCCGAGAAGCACGACTCGTTCTACGGGCCGGTCGACGGAACGTCGATCGCGCACTTCAGCGGCAAGGAGCTGATCCGCGGCGAGCCCGACGCCTCGAGCTTCCCGAGCGGGGGCATCCGGGCCACCTTCGAGGCCCGCGGCTACACCGCGTGGGACCCGACGAGCCCCGCATTCATCATGGAGAACCCCAACGGGGCCTTCCTCTGCATCCCGACCGCGTTCGCGTCGTGGACCGGCGAGGCGCTCGACACCAAGATCCCCCTGCTGCGCTCGATGGCGGCGCTCAACAAGGCGGCGCTGCGGGCGCTGGCCCTGTTCGGCGACTCGGCACACCGCGTCTACACGACGATCGGGCCGGAGCAGGAGTACTTCCTGATCGACGAGCAGTTCTTCTACCAGCGCCCCGACCTCATCGCGACGGGCCGCACGCTGTTCGGCGCCAAGCCGGCCAAGGGCCAGCAGCTCGACGACCACTACTTCGGCTCCATCCCGGAGCGGGTGCTCGCCTACATGCTCGAGGTGGAGCACGAGCTGGCGAAGCTCGGCGTGCCGGTCAAGACCCGCCACAACGAGGTGGCGCCGGCCCAGTACGAGATCGCCCCGGTCTTCGAGAACTCGAACGTCGGCACCGACCACCAGCAGCTCTGCATGCAGATCATGCAGAAGGTCGCCCGCGACTACGGGCTCGTCTGCCTCCTGCACGAGAAGCCCTTCGCGGGCGTCAACGGCTCGGGCAAGCACAACAACTGGTCCATGGGCACGGACGAGGCGAACCTGCTCGACCCGGGCGACTCGCCGCACGACAACCTGCAGTTCCTCTTCTTCGCCACGGCCGTGATCCAGGCCGTCCACAAGCACCAGGGCCTGCTGCGCGCGTCCATCGCCGGCGCCGGCCAGGACCACCGCCTCGGCGCCAACGAGGCGCCGCCGGCCATCATCTCGATCTTCCTCGGCAAGGAGCTCGAGAACGTCTTCACGGCCATCGCCGCCGGCGAGCCGGCCGAGAGCGCGGCGCGCGAGGTGATGAACCTGAAGGCCGGCGTGCTGCCCGAGCTGCCGAAGGACACCGGCGACCGCAACCGCACCAGCCCGTTCGCCTTCACCGGCAACCGCTTCGAGTTCCGGGCCCTCGGCTCCAGCCAGTCGCCGAGCTTCCCGAACACGGTGCTCAACACGATCGTCGCCGAGGCCATCGACTCGCTCTGCGAGGACCTCGAGGCGAAGATGGCGGGCACCAAGAAGAAGGCCGGCAAGACCCTCGAGGACGCCCTCAGCGAGGTCATCCGCACCACCTACAAGACGGCCGGCAAGATCGTCTTCGACGGCGACGGGTACTCCGAGGAGTGGCACAAGGAGGCCGCCAAGCGCGGCCTGCTCAACCTCAAGTCCACGCCGGACGCGCTGCCCGAGTTCATCTCGGACCAGACCGTCGGGGTGTTCAGCAACTACGGCGTCCTCAGCGAGCGCGAGCTGCACTCGCGCTACGAGGTGGCCCTCGAGCAGTACGTCATCAAGCTGAACATCGAGGCCGAGACGGCCGCGGACATCGCCGCGACGATGCTGCTGCCCGCCGCGGCCCGCCACCTGGGCATCCTCAAGACCGCGGGCCTGACCGCGCTGGCCAAGGAGACCCAGACCCTGATCGACTCCTTCACGAAGGCGATCAAGGAGCTCCAGACGGCGAACCTCGACGAGAACCACCCGACCGACCTCATGGAGGAGGCGCTCTACATGCGGGACACCGTCGTCACGGCGATGTCCCACGTGCGCGAGGTGGCGGACAGGCTCGAGCGGACCGTGGCCGACGACCTCTGGCCGCTGCCCCGCTACTCGGAGATGCTCTTCATCAAGTAGCGGACCCCGCCCGTAACGCAGGTCGCTCAGCGGCCCCGTCCGCCTCGGGTGGACGGGGCCGCGTGCGTTCTGGGAGCCTCCGACGATGAGAGGGCCGGGCTTCGCCATCTCCGCGCAGGGCCCGTTCCGGCTGGCCGCGGTGGCCGTAAGCCACGGGTGGTTCCAGACCGCCCCGTTCGCCTGGGATCCCGAGGACGAGCGGCTCGGCCGCACCGAGGACCTGGGCGCGGGCGCCCTCGACCTGGCGATGAGCCCCGAGGACGGCGGCGTGCGCGTGCGGGTGCCCCGCCCCCTGGCGCCGGCCGAGCGGGCGCTGGCGCGCGCGCGGGTACGCCGGATGCTCCAGCTCGACGTCGACCTCACCGGCTTCCCCGAGGCCCTCGCGGCGGTCGATCCCGAGCTCGCCCGCGACGTCGAGGGCTACGGCGGCGGGCGGGTGCTGGCGGGGGCGTCGCTGTTCGAGGACGTCGTGAAGGGTCTCTGCGGCACCAACACCACCTGGCGCCAGGCCGTGGGGTCGATCAACCGCGTCGCCGCCCTCAGCGCCGACGGCGCCTTCCCGCGCCCGGCCGAGCTGCTGCGCGCGGGCGAGGACCGCCTGCGCGAGGAGTGCCGGGTCGGCTACCGCGCGCCCGCCCTGGTCGCCGCGGCGCGCGCGGCCATCGACGGCACGCTCGCCGACATCGAGGCCGACTCCGCCGCCGGCGATGAGGGCCGCGTCTACGCCGGCCTTCTCGGGCTCACCGGAATCGGGCCCTCGACGGCCGGCTTCATCCTGCTCCTGATGGGCCACTTCTCCCGGCCCTCGATCGACTCGGCCTCCATCCGCGTCGCCGCCGAGCGCTGGTTCGGCGGGCGCCGCCCCACGCCCCGCGAGGTCGCGCGGCGGGTCGAGCCGGCCGGCGAGTTCGCCGGCCTCGTCATGGCCTGGTCCACGCTGCGCGCCTGGCAGCGCAGCACGGGGCTCACCGCGGACTGAGCTCCGGGGGGCGCACGCGCTCCAGCAGCGACCGCCAGCGCGCGGCGCACGCGTCCCAGGTCCACCCGGCCGCCCACGCGCGACCGGCCTCGCCCAGGCGCGCCCGCAGCGCGGCGTCGCCGGCCAGGCGCGTCAGCTGGCGCCCGTAGGTCGGCGCGTCGAGGTAGAGCAGCCCGCCCCCCGAGCGCGCCGTCTGGCCGGCGAGCACCTCCGAGCGGCCGGTCGCCAGCGTCGGCCGTCCCGCGCGCCAGGCCTCCAGGGCGACCAACGACAGGCTCTCGTGCCGCGAGGGCAGCACCACCACCTCGCTCGCCTCCAGCAGGTCGGCGTGGGCGGCGGCGTCAACGAACCCGGTCGTGCGCACCCACCGGGGGAGTCGCATGTCCACCGTCGGGCGCCCGGCCAGCACCAGAGCGAGCTCACCCCCGCCCGCCCGGTAGGCCGCGTGCGCGCGCACCAGGGCGTCGAGCCCCTTGGCCGGGTCGAGCCGGCCGACATACAGGGCGAATCGCTCCGGCAGCCCGTGCGCGCGCCGTGCCCGGCCGGCGTCGCCGGCGGGCAGCGGAGCGAGCCCCGCGCCGACGATCTCCTGCGGCCGGTCGCCCAGCCCGTGCAGGTCGTCCACCAGCCGGCGCTCCTCGGGGGTCATGAAGGCGAACCCGGCGGCCATCCGCACCAGCCCCCGGGTGAGGCCGAACCGCAGCATCGGCTCGTCGTGGGCCAGCGGCACCAGGACCGTCCGCTCCGGTGCGATCGGCATCGCGAGCTGGGTCGTCGCGTAGAGGTAGGTCCAGAGCGCGATCACGTCGTGCCGCCCGCGCGCCCCCTCCGCCAGCGCCCGCAGCAGCCCCGGCGCCACCGGGCCCTGCGCCCGCGCCCAGGCGTCCTCCGCGGCCGCGTCCCCGCCGCCGAGCGACAAGGCCCGCGCCAGCTCCGCGTTGCGCGCCGGGTCGGGCCGCTCCGCCGTGAAGCGATGGAGCGTCACCCCGTCCTCGGTCCCCGTGCCCTCCGCGTAGTGGGGCGCCCAGGTCAGGTAGTCGCGGGCCGTGGTCGTGTAGACCTCGACCTCCTCGCCCCGGGCCGCCAGCTCGCGCGCGGTCGAGCGGCAGAGGGCCTCGGCGCCGCCGGCCACCTCCGCCCCGTAGCGCTGCACCACGAACGCGACCCGCACGGTCAGCCGCCCCGCTCGCGCTCCAGCTCGGCGACCCGTCGCTCGAGTCGGTCGATCTCGGCCCGCTGCCGGTGGCGGTCGCGCTCGAGCTGGCCGAGCAGGTCGGCGAGCGCCGGGGCGATGAGGCGCACCACGGCCCGCCGCGCGCCCGACACGATCGCCCCCGCCGGCCCGCGCCGCACCGAGCCCGGCGGGTCGGACAGCCGCAGCGGCGTCAGCGGAGGCTCGCCCGCCGCCTCGCGCAGCTCGGCCAGCAGGCGGTCCGGGTCGGGATCCGGCGCCGCGCTCAGTACGCGCCCCGCCGGCCGAGGACCACCGGGATCGTGCGCGCCATGATCGTCAGGTCGAGCCAGATCGACCACGTCTCGATGTAGTAGAAGTCGAGCCGCACCAGCTCGTCGAACGACAGGTCCGAGCGCCCGCTCACCTGCCACAGGCCGGTCAGGCCGGGAAGCACCAGGTACCGCTTCTTGTGGAGGTTGTCGAGCAGCTCGTAGTCGCGGCGCGGCAGCGGGCGCGGGCCGACCAGCGACATCTCCCCGCGCAGGACGTTCCACAGCTGGGGCAGCTCATCGATCGACAGGCGCCGCAGCACGCGCCCGACCCGGGTCACGCGCGGGTCGTCGCGGATCTTGAAGAGCGGCCCGTCGGCCTCGTTCGCCGTCTCCAGCTCGAGCTGCTCCAGCTCAGCGCCCGTGCGCATCGTGCGCAGCTTGAAGCAGGTGAACTCGGTCTCCTCCACCCCCACCCGGCGGTGGCGGTAGACGACCGGCCCGCCGTCCTCCAGCCGGATCGCGATCGCCGCGACCGCCAGCACCGGCGCCACCAGGATGCCGATGAGGCCGCCCACCACCAGGTCGAACGCGCGCTTGGTGAGGAACGCCGCGCCCCCGAGCACCGGGGGGCGCAACTCGAACAGCGGCAGCCCCGGCGCCGGCACGGCCTGGACCGAGTGCGTCAGCAGCTCGGCGGTCGTGGGCGCGAGGCGCACCGGGATGCCGCGCCGCCGGCAGAGGTCGAGCAGCTCGACCACCGGCGCGTCCGCGTTCGCCGAGCCGGCCAGGATCACCTCGTCCACGGCGTCGGGGTCGAGCGCCTGGCGGAGCGCGATCGCCTCGTCGCTGCCGCCCTCGGCGCCCAGGCCCGCGCTCAGGCGGTGGCTGCCGACCACGCGGTAGGGCACGCCCTGACGGCTTTCGGCCCGCTCGAGGCTCTCGGCGATCGAGGCCACGAGCGACGGCGCCCCCACCAGCAGGGCGCGGCGCTCGAACTTCAGCGCGTCGAGCACCAACGCGGTGACGCTGTCGTAGCTCGTGCGCAGGGCGACGTCGAGCGCCCCGACCAGGATCCAGGACGAATAGAAGATGTAGTAGGTGTCGAAGCGGAAGCCCGCCACCAGCAGCACGACCAGCACGACCACGGTGGTGAGGGTCGCCGACGACAGGATGCGCGCACCGCCGCCGCGTCCCTCCCGCGGGGCGTAGAGGCGGTTCTTGGCGAAGACCAGGACCATCGTCGTCGCGGCGAAGGGCAGGGCCTTCTGCTCGACGGCCCAGATCGCGCCGGAGTCCACCGCCTGGCCCTGCACGATCAGCTTGATCGCGAGCGCCGCGTAGATGCCGGCGAAGCACGCGGTCACGTCGATCGCCACCAGCACGGCCACCGAGATGATCCGCCGCAGCGTCGCCGTGCCCGCCGGCCCCGCCAGCAGCGGCAGGAAGCGCGCATCGCGCCGGACCGGACGCCGATCGTCCGTGGCCTCGGCCGGTGGATTGGTGGGTCGGGTCGTCACGGGCGCCCCCGGCGGTCCGCGCGGACGGCGCGAGGCGTGGAGACCGGCCCGGTCACGCCCGTTGTCTGCGTCGGCCGCACGTCGCGATCGTACTTCCGTTTCCCATGCGTTGCGCGATCCGTAGCACCCGACCCACGGCCGGCCGCCCTCATCCCGCCTTGCGCAGGCGCAGGTAGACGACCCCGTGCGCCCCCTCCGGGAGCTCCGCGGGCGAGCCGATCCGCGCGAAGTTGCGCGCGCAGACGAGCGGCAGCAGGCCGCCCACGAGGAACGAGAGCGGCCGCATCCGGAAGAAGAGCTCGTGCACCGGCCGGCGCTCCCGGACGTACTCGCGCGCCTCCTCGCGCCATCCCAGCCCCAGGAGCCGCGCGGCGAGCGTCTCCTCCGAGTAGCGGCGCTCGAAGAACGCGCCCTCGGGCGCAGCGCCGCTCCCGGCGCCTTCGGTGTCGTAGACCACGCGGGCCGTGCGCACATCGCCCGGCCGCGCGGCGACGTTGGTCGTGAGGTGGAGCACCCCGCCGGGCCGCAGTACGCGCCAGATCTCGGCCATCGCGACGGCGTCGCCGTCGCCGGCCACGTGCTCGATCACCGAGACGCAGGCCACCGCGTCGAAGGAGCCGTCGGCGAACGGGAGCGCGCGGGCGTCCTCGACGCGCAGGTCGAGACCCGGGTCGAGGACCCTCCACCGCGCGATCTCGTCCTCCAGCACGTCGATCGCCGTCCAGCGCCCCGCCCCCTCGTGGGCGAGGAGGCTCGGCAGGAGCTTCGGGCTCGACACGTCCAAGCAGTCGCCCGCGAAGGGTTCGCGCGCGACACGGTCGAGCTCGTAGAAGCGCCACGGCTCGAGCGGGACGAGCAGGCGATAGAGGCCCGCGCGCGGGCACGGCAGGCCGCGGCCGCGCAGGCCGCCCAGCAGCCACCGCGCGCCGAGTCGGTAGCTGTGCGCCATCAGGCGGGACCAGGCCGGCCCGCGCCGGCCGGCGTTCATCGGCGCAGCGCCTGCCGGTAGACGTCGCGGGTGGCCGTGGCCGACGCGGGCCACGAGTAGCGCGCGGCCTCCTCCCGGCCGGCCTCGCCCCGGGCCGCCAGGGCCTCGCGGTCGGCGAGGGCCTCGGTGAGCGCCGCCGCGATCCCCTCGGGGGTCACGTCGTCCAGGAAGATCGCCGAGCGCCCGCCGATCTCGATGAGCGACGAGTTGCGGGCGCAGAGCACCGGGCACCCGTGGGCCATGGCCTCCACCACCGGCAGGCCGAAGCCCTCGTAGGACGAGGGGTACGCCAGGAGCGTCGCGCGCCGGTAGAGGTCGAGCAGCTCCTCGCGGCGGATGAAGTCGCGGATCTCGCAGCCGGGCCCCGCCGCGGCCTGGACCCGCTCCTCGTCCCCGCCCGGGCCGCCGACGACGACGAGCCGGCACGGAGGCGGGTCGGTCGGGAGCGTTCGCGTAGTAGAGGGCGTGGCCCTCCACGAGGACCCCGATCCGCTTGCGCGGCTCGCGGATGCCGACGCTCAGGACGATCGGCTCCCGCGGCCCCGGGGGACGCGTGTCCGGATGCACGCCGTTGGGGACCACGCGGATCCGCTCGGGCGGCACGCCGTAGAGCGCCTGCAGGTCGTGGGAGGTCGATTCCGAGACCGCGATGACGCGGGCTGCGCGCTTGACCGACCGGCGCGCGAAGGTCCGCGCGTAGCGACGGAAGTTCTCGGGGAATGCCTCGGGCACGCGCTCCCAGGAGAGGTCGTGGATCGTCACGACCATCGGGGCTCGGCTCCACCACGGCCCCCAGTTCACCGGGGCGTGGATCAGCGCCGCGCGCCGGCGCCACGCCGTGAACGGCAGCATCACGTGCAGCCAGAGCATGTCCAGCATGAGGTTTCCCCAGGAGGTGATTCGGCCCAGGCGCGGAAGGGCGGGTGGGCCGAAGACCCACTCGACCCGCAGGTCGGACGCCGGCTTCGTCTCCATCACGTGCCGCAGCTCGTGGATGTAGGTCCCGATGCCGGTGCGCCGGCGCTTGGCCATGCGCCCGTCCACGATGACGAGCGGCAGCTTGCGGTCCGCCGAATCCTTCGAGGCCTTGCGCGCCGTGGGCTTGTCGGCCGGCGCGGGCCGCGCCGTCGCGTCGGTCCGGGAGTGCCAGAGGCGCGGTCGGCGTGAGGTCATTCGGTGGGGCACCTCGGCGGGCTCGGGGACGATGGCCGGCATCGCCGGTCGCCGAGCCGGAGCCGCCCGACCGGGGTGTCCGGGCGTCCGTGCTGCGCGAAGGCCACGCGACGCCGATCACCCTGGTCACGCCGCCGCCGACATGGGCCGACCCACGATCGACGTCGCGAGGGAGCCTACAGGCAGCCCGTCGGCCTTCGCGGCCCGCAGGGCGGCGCGCGCGGTCCGCGCCAGCCCGAGGGTCATGCGGAGCCGGGCGTCGGTCGCCGCCAGCCACTCGTTCGCCTTGTCGCAGTGGACCAGCACCGCGCCGTCCGGGTCGGCGTCGAGGAGCGCCTTCACCGCCGCCGCAAGGTCCTTGACCTCATCGCGCGCCTGGTCGGGGTCGCGCAGCGGATGCCACCGCACTTCCAGGCCGCGCTCCACGTACCCGGCGAGGCCGTGCCGCGTGCGCATCCCCGACACGACGGCGTGGACGCCCTGCTCGGCCCACCAGTCGAGCTCCGCCTCGCGGAGCGCTCGCCGGTGCGAGCGACCTGCGCCGCCGGGCCGCTCGGCCACGGCGAGCCGTCCCGGGATGATCCACGCGTAGTTGGCCGGCTCCACGATCGCCTCCTCTCGCCACAGGTCATGGAGCCGAGGATGGGCGAGGACCCGTCACGGATCGACGCCGAGGCGTCACGGATCGCGGCCTAGTGTGTGCCGGCCTCCGTCACGCGTCGTCGTCCTCGACGGCCGCGTCGCGGATCCAGTCGGGGACGGGGACGGGCTCGCGCGTCTCGCGATCGACGCAGACGTGGACGAGCTCCCCGCGCGCCATCAGCTCTCCCGCGCGCGAGAAGGTGTGGCGGCTGCGGAACGACGTGCGCCCGACCCCGCCGATCTGCGTCGTCTGCTCGATCACGTCGTCGAGCATGATCCGCCCGACGAACGAGCAGCGCGTCTCGACGATCGGGATGCCCGGTCCCTCCTCGAGGATGCGGGTGAAGGGGTGCCCGATCTCGGCGAGCCACTCCGACAGGCCCCGGTCCATCCAGCGGTGGACGGCCGTGAAGTGGATCTGCGCGACGTCCACCTCCGACATGACGACCGGGAAGCGGGCCGTGTGAACGTGTGCCGGCATCGGCGCGGAGCGTATCCGGACGGCGTTGCGCGACGCCTTTTCGCGCAAATAGCGGCTGATGTGCGCCCGGTTCGGCCCGAGACGGGGTGAAACCGACCGGCGTCGCGCCTCTGACCTTCGCGCAGTCACTCCGAGGCGTCAACCTAGCCGTTAGATCAGCAGATTTTGTGAGGTTCTGTGGTACTTTTCGTCCCCTTCTCGAATGCCTGAGACCTCCCCACCCACCGACGACGAGCGCCGCCGCGCCGCCTGCCAGGCGATGGGATCCGCGCCCGGCCTCATCCGCTTCGCCGCGCGCTACACGCGGTCGCTCCACGACGCCGAGGACGCTTACCAGCGCGCAATGGAGATCGCGTTGACGCGCGCGCCGGTCACCGAACCCCGCCGCTTCATGGCGTGGCTGCACACAGTGCTGCGCAACGAGGCGCTGGCCGTCGCGCGTGCCCACCGGCGCGAGGGTCCGGGT
Organism: uncultured Thermoleophilia bacterium; assembly: GCA_963770865.1. Lineage (GTDB taxonomy): Bacteria > Actinomycetota > Thermoleophilia > Miltoncostaeales > Miltoncostaeaceae > Miltoncostaea. The sequence continues at coordinate 43,925 of CAVYRD010000006.1, read as the reverse complement.
CGCGACGCCGACGTCCCCGATGCCTACGAGAACTCCCTGGAGGCGGCACTCCGCGTCAACGCGCTGGCGGAGTGGCGCGAGCGCTACCGCTCGATCCAGGACGGCCTCGCGGGGCTCACCGACGCCCAGCGGATCTGCCTGATGCTCCAGACGGCCGGGGTCAGCTACGAGCGGATCCGCGAGATCACCGGGTTCTCGCTGCGCAAGGTCGAGCGCTCGGTGCTCGAGGGGCGCGCCAGCCTCGCGGCGTGGGAGATCCGGCTGGCGTCGGGCGAGGCCTGCGAGCGCCTCGACGCCGCGATCGACCGGGTCGCGACCGGGCAGGCGACGGCGAAGGAGGCGAAGGCCGTGTCGCGGCACGTCAAGCACTGCGGCCACTGCCGCGCCGTGCTCCGGGATCGCCGCGAGAACAACGAGTGGCTGGCCGCGATGGTGCCGGTGGCCCTGATCTCGGGCCACGTCTTCGCGGGCACCCCCGACCCCACGCCGATGATCGCGTGGTGGGAGCGGGTGAGCGGCGGGGCCACCGTCCGCATGGGCGCGATGGTGCAGATGGCGATGGATCTCCCGTCCTCGGTGCTCGCCAAGGTGGGGGCGGGGACCGCCGCCCTCGCGGTCGCCGGCGCCGCGGGGGGCCCCATCGTCGCCGACGCCGTCCGGCCCGAGCCGCCGCAACGGCCGGTCGTCTCCACCGCCCGTGCGAGCGCTCCGTCCACCGACGCGCCGGCCGCCAGAGACGACGAGGTGACCGACGACCTGGCCGCGGCCTTCGCGCGGGCGCGGCGCGCCGCCGCGGTCGCGAAGGCGCAGCGCGACGCCCAGCGCGCGCAGACGAGGCGAACAGCGAAGCCCCGCTCGGCCACGCCCTCGCGGAGCCACACCACGGTCCCGGTCTCCCGCACCACGACGACGACGCCCGCTCCGGCGCCGCAGGCTTCGGCGACCCCGGCGAGCGCGCCCGCCGCGTCGGGCAGCCCGGCGCCGTCGTCCGCGGCGGTCGCGCTGGAGTTCGGGCCGTGAGGCGCCGAGGGGCGCTGGCCGCCCTGGTCGCGGTCGCGGGCCTCGGCGCCGCCGGCGCGGGCCCGGCGTCGGCGACCGACGGCAACCTCTATCCGCAGGGCGCCTCGATCTGGGCCGTCAGCGCCCAGTTCACCGCCCTCGTAGGCGGGGGACCGGTCTGGCAGCTGCAGGCGCACGCGCTGACCCCCGCGAACACGGGCAACCAGTGGGAGATGAACTGGGGCTGCCCGGCGCCGGGCAGCGAGATCGCCGCGGTGCAGTGGAGCGCGCTCCGCACCCAGAGCCCGAGCTCGCTCGCCCTGGAGGTGACCGGCGACCGGCGCGTGCTGTGGTCCGAAGCCGACAGCGCGATCCCGCAGTCCCCCGCCCCGGGACGGGCGTACGACATCCGCCTGCCCGGCGGCAACTGCAACGTCCACCTCGCCCTCGACCAGATCGAGCGGCGCGACCAGCACCAGCGCACCTACTTCATCGACAACCCGCGGGTGCTCGTGCGCGACGTCGCGCCGCCGTCCGTGTCGCTGGCCGGCCTGCCGGGAGGCTGGGTCTCGGCGGCGGGGCTCCGGGTGGGGTGGACCGTCTCGGACAACTTCGGCGCGGACGGCGTGGCCGGCCAGCGGATCGTCGTGGGAGGGCGGACGGTCTGGAGCGGCGCCCCGGGGACCGGCGAGCACGGCGTGGACGTCAGCCTCGACGGATTTCCCGACGGGGTCCACGGCGTCGAGGCGCAGGTCGACGGCGACGGGACGGGCGGGCGCACGGCGGGCGGCCAGATCTCGCTCGACCGCACGGCGCCGGGCGCGTCCGGCCTGACCGCGACGTCGTCCGGCGAGCCCGGCGCGGCGAGCCTCTCGTGGACGCCGTCCGACAACCTGAGCGGCGTCGGCACGAGCCGTGCCGAGGTGAGCGAGTCGACCGAGGGCAAGGCAGCCGGGCCGTGGGACGTCGCGGGCTCGGGCGACGGGCCGGGACCGAGGACGGCCAGCGTCCACGGCCTCGGGCTCGCCGACGGCGTGCACGCCTGGCGCGTCGTCACGACGGACGCCGCGGGCAACACCGGGACCACGGTCGCGCCGGGGCGGGTCGCGATCGACACGACCCCGCCGCGGATCGACCTGCACTCCGTTCCGGCGGGCTGGGTCAACCGGGCCGAGATCGACCTCACCGCCACGGACAACCTCCAGTCGTCGCTCGGGCTCGGCGCGACCGAGATCGACGTCAACGCCGCGAGCGACGGCAGCGAGGCGGGCGAGTGGCAGCGCCGCAGCTCGGCGACCGCTCCCGCCGGACGTCGGGTCGTGCCCATCGACCTGACAGGCCTCGAGAACGGGCGCCACGCCGTCCGGATCGTCGTGCGCAACGGCGGGGCCTTCGGGGCGAGCCTGGTCGCGGAGAAGCGCGCGGTCCTGCGGGTGGACCTGACGGACCCGACGGTCTCCCGCGCGACCTTCTCGCGCGGCGGCGCGCGTCCCATGAACGTGGCCTGGGTCGCGGAGGACGCGCACTCGGGCGTCGCGACCGTGACCGTCCAGTGGCGCGACGGCGCCACCTGGCGCACCCTCGCCAGCGAGAAGGCCGCCGACGGGGCGGGGAGCATGGCTGTCGACGCCTCGGCCCTCCCGGACGGCGAGCGGACGATGCGCATCCTGGTGGCCGACGGCGCCGGCAACGTCACGAGCCGGGCCGGCACCGCGCACATCTCCGGCGGCGGCGTCGGGTCGACGGCGGGCGACCCGGGGCGCCTCCGCACGGCACGGCTCGAGGTGGCGGTGACGGGATCGCGCGTGGAGCGGCGCGCCGGTCGCGCGGTGCTCGTGCGGCGCGTGAGCACCGGAGCCCGCCTGCGCGTCACGGGGCGCCTGCTCGACCGCAACGGCCACGGCATCATCGGCGCGGAGGTACAGGTCCGGGACCAGCGCGGCCGGCTCATCGGACGGGGCCTCACCCGCCGCGACGGGCGCTTCTCCATCGAGGCGCGCCCGGTGGGAGGCGGCCTGGTCCGGATCGGCGTGGCCTGGGGAGGCGGGCTCCTTCCCCGCCGCGCCGCCGTGGACGTCCGCATCGAGGTGCGCCCCACCATCGCCGTGTCGGCGTCGAACACATCCCCCGCGGTCGGGGCGGAGGTCCTGTTCTCGGGCCGTCTCCGGCCCTCGCCGGCCGAGCTCGGGCTCGGCGCACGCAAGGGCATCGTCCTCCAGTGGCTCGACCCGCTGCGTCACATCTGGCGGCCGGTCGTCAACGCGCGGCTCCGCGCCGACGGCACCTTCACGATCCCCTGGACCTTCGGCGTGGGTGGCCTGACGATCCCGATGCGCGTGGTCGTCCCCGCGGAGGTCGGATGGCCGCTCCTGCCCGTCCGATCGGGGGTCATCAGGATGCGCGTCCGGTAAGACCGTGGCTTCCAGATGAGGTCCATTGTGTTCCTGGCCGCTCTCGGCCTGACCATGCTTGGAGGGCCTGGGCGTACGCAGCACCATCCCTCGCAGACGGAGGACTATCGCTCGGCCCTGGAGACTCGACCCAGATTGGAGATGCACTCTGGTCTCAGAGCACTTTGGCTCCGGCGTAGCTGGCCCGGCCGTGGTGTAGGTCAACACGGCACGAGAGGGGTCCGCGTCGGACACATGGCGGACCGTCGTGAGCTTGGACGGCCCTCTCTTCTCGGGCGTTCGCGCCGCCGAGCTCCCGGCTAGAGAGCATTCGACGGGCGCATCAGGTCCGCGTCGTGATCGACGGCGTGCAGAACTCGCCTCTCCATCTCGGCACGCTGCAACTCGACCGCACACGCCAACCGCCTCCCTTCTGAGCCTCACACCGGTCGGCGCTGATATCAGCGCGCGGTGGGCCCGGAGCGACGACCTCTCGGGTACCGACCCGTCGAGCCCCGTGGTCGCCGAGGTCAACGTGAGCCCGGCGGGCGACGGGAGCGGGGCGTGGGCCGCCTTCGCCCAGCAGCCGGATCCCGCCGACGGTACGCGGGTCGCCCGAACCGACCGCCGGGCTCTCGCCGACGGGCACCATCTGGTGCGCGTCCGCTCGAGCGACCGCGCGGGCACCCCGGCACGGTGATGCTCGGAATCGTCCCGCCGATCACACGCTGCCCCGTGGTGACCGCCGCGCGGCTCACCCGGCCCGTACAGCGGGCCTACGGTCGGGCGCGCAGGTTGGCGCGCGCCAGGGAGGTCCGCCTCGACGCCGAGCGGGCCTCCAGGTGCCGCCCACCACGCGCTCGGGCCTCCTCTCCGCGGTCGGCCGCTACGGCCGGCATACGGCTCCGAGGTCGCGTGGGCGCGGAGGGTCTCGGCCACGGCGACGCACGCGGCCGCCGGTTCACGGCGGCCGCGTGCGTGGAGGATCCGGGGCGCGGGTCGCTGGGGAAGCAATCGCTGGGCCCTGCTCGCGGTGGCGCCCGGACGCGACGAGTAGACGTACGGGCCGAGGCCACGGCCGGCGAGATGGCGGGCCGGCTGCGCTGACCGGCCGAGGACGCGGCGCGGAGTAGGCTTTCGCGCCCGATGCCCGCCCCGGCCCTGCTCGATGCCACGCCGCTCGCGAGCGCCCACGCCACCCGCGGGATCGGGGCGGCGGTGAGGGGCATCGTCGAGGGCTTCTCGGCCCTTCCCGAGGCCGATCGCCCGGCGCTGCTCGTGCGTCGCGGCCAGGCGGCGCCTGCCGGGTTCGCGAGTCGGGAGGTCCGCTGGCCGCGGTGGCCGCTCTACCGGCTGCCCGACCCGTGGCCCGTGGCCGTCGGCGAGCGGGCCGCGCGGCGTCTTGGGGGCGGGGGGGTCTTCCACGCCACGCAGCCCGCCCTGGTGCCGCGCGGGCGCACGGTCGCGACCTGCTTCGACCTGATCCCGGCCGTCTTCCGCGACGAGTACCTCGCGGGGGCGGGTCGCGCGCCCGAGGCGCTCGCCTACCGGCACTTCCTGCACCGCCTGGAGCAGGCGCGGCTGGTGGTGGTCTCCTCGCAGGAGACGGCCGCCGACGTCGAGCGGATCGCCGGCGTGGCGCCCGAGCGGATCCGGGTGGTGCCGCTCGCGACGCCCGCCGGGCCGGCGGGCGACAGATCGGCGCCCGGCGGGCCGTACGTGCTCTACGCCGGCGCGATCGAGCCCCACAAGAACGCGCCGCTGGCCCTGGAGGCCATCGCCCGGGCCGATCCGGGAATCCGGCTCGTGATGGCCGGCCCCTGGTCGACGCGCCGCACCGAGCGCCTGCGCCGCCACGCCGATGCGGTGGGCGCGGCGGGGCGGGTCGAACTGGCTCGGCCTGGTCAGCGCCGAGCGGCTCGCCGCCCTGCGCGGGGCCGCGCGGGCGGTGCTGGTGCCCTCGCGCAAGGAGGGGTTCGGCCTCCCGGTGCTGGAGGGGCTCTCCGCAGGGGTGCCCGTGCTCGCCTCGGACACGCCCGCCCTGCGCGAGGTGGGCGGCGACGCGGCCACCTACCTGCCGCTGGGAGACGCGGCGGCGTGGGGGCGGGCGATCTCCGAGGCGGCGGGACGCAACGGCGCCGACCGCGCGGCGGCCGCCGAGGCCGGCCGGCGGCGCGCGGCGCGGTTCAGCTGGGAGCGGACCGCGCGGGCGCTGCTCGACGTCTACCGAGAGGCCGCGGCGTGACCCTGGCCGCGATCGACTGCCACATGGTGGGGCAGGCGGCCTCCGGCGACGCCGGAAACGGCCGCTACGCCGCCGCGCTGATGGCGGCGATGGCGGCGACGGCCCCCGAGGGCGACGCGGTGGCCGCCCTGGTGGCGACACCCCGCGGGGCGCGTGACCTCTCGGCCCACGGGCGGACGATCGGCGTGCCGACGGCCGACGTGCCCCGCCTGGCGCGGGCCGCGCCGCGGGCGCTGGCGCGGATCGACGCGGACGCCGCGGTGTTCACCTACGTGGCCCCCGGCTGGAACCCGTGCCCGATCCTGCTGGCGGTGCACGACGCCACCTTCATGACCAACCCGGAGTGGCTCGGCACCCGCGCGCGGATGGTGCTGCGCGGCCTGGTGCCCCGCTCGGCCCGGAGAGCCGCGCTGGTGCTGGCCCTCTCGCGCACCGCGGCCGGGGACGTGGCCCAGGCGCTCGCGATCGACCCGGGCAAGGTGCGCGTGGTGTCGCCCTACCCCGACCCGGCGTTCGCGCCGGCCGACGGGGCGGCCGAGCGGATGGCCGCCCGCTTCGGGCTGGATCGCTACGTCCTGGCGGTGGGCGACCTCGGACCGCGCAAGAACCTCGCCTGCCTGGGGGCGGCGGTGCGGAGCGTGAACGAGCCGGGACTCGAGCTCGCCCTGGTGGGCAAGCCCGGGCCAGCGGGGGACAAGATCGCCCGCGACGCCGGCGGTCGCTGGCTGGGCCCGGTGGACGACGCCACCCTGGCCGACCTCTACCGGGCGGCGACCGTCACGGCGTACCCGTCGCTGTACGAGGGCTTCGGCCTGCCGGTGGTCGAGGCGATGGCCTGCGGCAGCCCGGTGGTGGCGAGCGACCGCGGGGCGATCCCCGAGGTGGCGGGCGACGCGGCGATCCTGGTGGAGCCCAGCGTCCGCGGCATCGCGAAGGGGATCCGGCGGGCCCTGGAACCGGCGACGGCCGCGCGGCTGCGCATGTCGGGCCCGCCGCGGGCCGCGCTCTACGGCGCCGAGGGGATGGGCCGGGCCGCCTGGGACGCCGTGCGCGAGGCGACGGGGCGCGGATGAGGATCGCGATGGTCGGCACGCGCGGGATCCCCGCCCACTACAGCGGCTTCGAGACCGCGGTGGAGCACCTGGCCGAGCGCTTCAGCGCCCGCGGCCACGAGGTGACCGTCTACTGCCGCCCGCACATGACAGAGCGGCGCGACACGTACGCCGGGGCGCGGCTGGTGCACCTGCCGACGATCCGGAGCAAGCACCTCGACACGCTCGCCCACACCCTGGTCAGCACCGCCCACATGGCGACCCGGGCGCGACCGGACGTGGCGCTCTACTTCATCGCCGGGAACGCCCCGGTGGTGCCGCTGGCGCGCCTGGCGGGGATCCCGGCGGTGCTGCAGATCGACGGCCTCGACTCGGAGCGCGCCAAGTGGTCGGGGGCGGCCAAGGCCTACCTGCGCATGGCCGAGCGCATCGCGCCGCGGGCGGCGACGATCGCGGTGACCGACTCGGCCGCCGTGGCCGACTCCTACGAGCGCCGCTACGGCCGGCGCATCCCCTGGATCGCCTACGGCGCCGAGGTGCCCGACCCCGGCGACGCGGGGTGGTGCCGCAAGCTGGGCGTCGAGCCCGGCCGCTTCGTGCTCTTCGTGGGCCGCCTGGTGCCCGAGAACAACGCCCACCTGCTGGTGGAGGCCCACCGGGCGCTGGGCCTGGGGACGGACTGGCCGCTGGTGGTGGTGGGCGACGCGCCCTACGCGGAGGACTACATCGCCGAGCTGAAGGCCTCGGCGGGGCCGGGGGTGGTCTTCCCGGGCTACGTCTTCGGCGACGGCTACGCGGAGCTGGTGCGCCGCTGCGGCGTGATGTGCGCGCCCACCGAGGTCGGCGGGACCCACCCGGTGATCGTGGAGGGCATGGCCGCGGGCGCCGCGATGCTGGTGAGCGACCACGGCCCCAACCTCGAGGTGGTGGGCGACGCGGCCGCGAGCTTCCCGCTGGCCGGCGGGGCGGAGGCGCTGGCCGGGGCGCTCGGCGCGCTCATCGCCGACGAGCCCCGGCGGCGCGAGCTCGGCGCGCGGGCCGCGGCGCGGGCGGCCGAGCGCTACTCCTGGGACTCCTGCGCCGAAAGCTACCTGCGGCTCTGCACGATGCTCCTCGCCAGCGGGACGTCAGCCGCTGAAGGAGAAGGGGATCTCGGACGCGATGTCCGCGAGGCGGGGAGCGCTGGGAGTCGCGGGCCGAGACCTGAACGGGGAGGTCCGGCCACGCGATCCCCACGTCCGGATCATTCCACGCGAAGCCCGCTCTCAAGGGCCGCGTCGTAGTACGACGAGCAGCGGTAGATGACGTCGGCCACCTCGCTGAGCGCGACGAAGCCATGGGCGAAGCCGACTGGCAGGTAGACCTGTCGGCCTGACTCGTCGTCCAGCTCGACGGCGTCCCACCGACCGAAGGTCGGTGAGCCGCGGCGGACGTCCACCGCCACGTCGAGCACGCGGCCGCGCGCGCAGCGCACGAGCTTGGCCTGGCCCCGGCCCGACCGAGAAGTGCATCCCGCGGAGCACGCCGCGCGACGAGCGGGAGTGATTGTCCTGCACCCAGTCGTCGTCGATGCCCAGTCCGCGCAGGACGTCGGCCCGGAAGGTCTCCTCGAAGAACCCGCGCCCGTCCCGTGGACGGTGCCCCTCAGGACGACGGCGCCCGGCAGCGACAGCGGGTCGATACGCAGTGGCGTCAGCCGCCTTGACCGAGGGGGAGGCCCATTTCGTCGGTAAGGTAGTGGCCGTGGCCAGTGAGTGGAAGGCAGGAGCCCAGGTAATCGTTGACGAGACCGACCTCGGGCTCACGGTCGGCAACAGGGGCGCGTCAGCGAACCCTCACCGGCCGTGACCACCCTCGGGTCCGATGTGCCGCTCGTCGTCAACCTGGACGGAACCCTTCTGCGCGGGGACACGCTCCGGCGCATGGCGCTTCGGATGCTCACCGCTCGCCCACACCGGCTCCCGGGGGCCGTCCGCGCCCTCGGTGACGGCCGGGCCGCGCTCAAGTTCTACATGTGGAGGCACTCGGGCTTTCGACCCTCCGGCCTGCGGGCGTCCGAGCGCCTGTCCGACTGGCTCCACCATGAGGCGGCGGCGGGGCGGTCGATCCATCTCGCCACCGGGGCCCCGCAGCCACTGGCCGAGGCCGTCGCGGAGCAGTGGGGCATCTTCAGAGGAGTGCTGGGGAGCACCCCGGACCACAACCTGACGGGCTCGCGGAAGGCCGAAGCGCTCGTCGCGACGTTCGGGGAGGGCGGGTTCGACTACGTGGGCAACGCGCGCGCGGACCTCGCGGTCTGGCGCCGGGCCCGGCGCACGATCGTGTGCAACGCCCCCGCCGGCGTCCTCGCCGCCGCGCGCCGCCAGGCGCCGGAGGCGCTCGAGATCCGCGACGCGCCGCGGTGGAGGCGGCAGGTGACGGGCGGGCCAGCGGTGCCAGGCGACCTCCGGGGACTACGCGTGTTGATGGCCCTTTACTACTACGCGCCCTATTCGAGCGGCCTCACCGTCTACGCCCAGCGGCTGGCGGAGGACCTCGCCCGCCGCGGCGCGCACGTGGACGTCGTGACGACGCGCCACCGCCGCGATCTGCCGGCGCACGAGCGGATCCGAGGGGTCGAGGTCCACCGGGCGCGGCCCCTCCTGCGGATCGACAAGGGCGTCGTGGCACCCGGCTTCCTGTTGCGCGCCGCCCGCCTGGGCAGACGGTCCGATGCGGTCGTGCCGGTCCTGCCACTCGCCGAGGCGGCCCCGCTGGCGCTCCTGGTCCCGCGGCGTCGGCTCCTGCCACTGTACGTCTGCGACCTGCGGCTCGGAGAGGGCCTCCTGTCCCAGACCATCGAGCGGATCGCGGCGCTCGGCGCGCGCTTCACCATCTCCCGCGCGCGACGGCACTGCGTCCTCTCGCTCGACTACGCGCGGTCGTCCCGGGTGGTCGGAAGCCTCGTCGAACCGGGCGGTCGAGGTGCCGCCCCCGGTAGACGCGTGGCGGTACGAGCGCCGACCCGCGGAGGAACTCGCCGACCGGCTCGGCGTTTCGGGGCGGCCGGTCGTGGGGTTCGTCGGCCGGGTCGTCTTCGAGAAGGGGCTCCCGGTCCTCGTCGAGGCGATGAGGCGGGTCCGGAAGGAGCACCCTGACGCGGTCCTGGTGATCGCCGGCGAGAGCCGGGAGGTCGCGGGCGGAGGCATCCTGGATGAGCTGCGCGACGCGATCGACGGCGATCCCTCCGTCATCGTTACCGGGCGCCTGTCCGACGAGGACCTCCTCGCCTTCTACGCGCTCTGCACCGTCGTCGCACTGCCGAGCATCGATTCGCTCGAGGCGTTCGGGATGGTGCAGGTCGAGGCGATGCTCTGCGGAACGCCCGTCGTCGCAAGCGACCTTCCCGGCGTGCGGCTCCCAGTCATGGCCACCGGGATGGGCCGTCTCGCCCCCGCAGGAGACGCCGACGCTCTGGCCGGCGCGCTGACCGAGGTCCTCGACGACCCTTCGCCGTTCAGGATGCCCCGCGAGTCTGTGGTGCGCGCCTTCGATCCTGTCGCTTCGTACGAGGCGATGGCGGCGATCGTCGCCGAGACGGCCCGCTGATGCCAGCGAGGAGTGGCATCGACCGGCTCGTCCGGAGCGCGCTCGCCACCCCGGGAGGACGGCGCCTGATGTCGGCAGGTCCGGGCCGCGCCGCCCTCTCGATGGGGAACCTCGCCCTCCGCCACGCCGAGAACGCCGCGCGACTCGCGATGCCGTCCCACCGGTCGGTCGCGCGGTCCAATCCGCGCACGCCCACGCTCGGTGTCGCGATGATGGCCCAGGATTCGGCCCACCTACTTCCGGCCGCCCTCGGGCCCGAGCTGCTGGGCGTCCTCGATGACCTGGTGCTCCTCGACGGAGGCTCGCGCGACGACACCGTCGCCGTCGCACGGTCGCTCGGCGCGCGCGTCATCCACGCACCGTTCCCCGATGGCGACTTCGCGCGGCAGCAGACGGCCGCCGCCCAGGCGTCTCGTGCCGACTGGGTCTTGATCCTCGACACGGACGAGGTGGTGAGTGAGGGCCTCCTGGCCCGCCTCCCGGATCTGGTCCGCTCGGCCCGCCGGACGGGATGGTGGCTCCCGCGGCGGTGGTTGGTGGGCTCCCCGGACGCGCCGCAGTGGATCGCCGGCGCCCCGCACTGGCCCGACCTGCAGGCACGACTGGCGCGGCGGACCCCCGACCTGCGCTACACCGGCGCCGCGCACCCGACCCTCGACCCCTCGGTCGCCGGTCCGTGGGGCATCGCGCCGCGCGAGGCGGCGCTTGTCCATCTCGACCTGATGCTCAACGACCGGCAGAGTCGGGAGAGGAAGGTCGCACGGCGGATCGCGATGCACGACTTCGCCGGGACCGAAGGCTTCTACCTGTGGGAGGACCGACGGGTGCGCCTCGCCCCGGAGGGGGCGGGCGAGGGCGTCGTGCGGCGCGCTCTCGAGACCCTGGGCCTCACGGGAGCCGGCGCGCGATCACGATGATGCACTCGCCGGACCGCGGCGGCAGGACCGCCCGGCCAAGGGCGACCTGCGCCGCGGCAGGGAGGCCGAACGTGGCGAGCTGGAGCACCCGCGGGACCCGCGGGACGTAGGGCGGGTCCCAGAGGCCGTCGGCGGCGACCTTCTCGATCGCGAAGCCGGCCTCGCGCGTCTGGCCGATCCACTCGGCGTAGCTCAGGAGCGAGCAGTGCGTGTCGTCACGGTACGCGAACCACTGGTCGCCCTTGATGCGGTGGCCGAAGCCCTCGGGGTTCGGGACGACGTACATCAGCCGGCCGCCCGGGCGCAGCCACCGCGCGAAGTCGCGGAGGCTCTCCGCCGGGACGGGGACGTGCTCGAGCACGTGCAGCGAGCAGATCAGATCGAAGGTCGCGTCCGGGATCTCGTCGAGCCTGTCGAGCACCAGGGTCGCCGGCGAGTTCCTCGCCGTCGCGGAGCGTGCGTAGGGCGAGAGGTCGTATGCGCTCGTGCGATAGGCCCGCGCGAGGCGCTTCGAGAGGAACCCCTCGCCTGAGCCATACTCGAGGACACGGGATCCCGATGGCGCGAGCCTGGCGGCGACCCGCGAGTAGAACCACAGGGCTATACGGTCCCCACTCTGCTCGTTGCCCTTGTAGTACTCCTCGTCGAAGTCGCCCTTAGCGCCGTGCCGCACTCACAACCTCCCCATTCACCGACCTCCAGCCGGCCGCCGCGCATCTCCGGCGACTTCCTGCGGAACGTCGGCATCGTCTTCGCGGCCACGATCGTGTCGAACGGGCTGCTCTTCGCGGTGAGCCTCATCGCCGCGCGGTGGCTCGGCCCGGAAGACTACGGGGTCGTGGCGGCCATGCTCGCCATCATGGTCATCCTGACGATCCCCGCATTCAGCCTGCAGGTCGTCGTCGCCCGGCAGGTGGCCCAGGAGCCCGAGGATGATCCAGCGAGCGCCGTCCTCAGGTCCCGCGGGCGGCAGGCGCTGGTCCTCGGCCTCGGAGCCACCGCGCTGGCATGCGTCCTCTCGCCGCTCATCCGCGACTGGCTGAACCTGGAGAGCATCTGGCCGGTTGTCATCACGGCGGCGGTCGCCGCGCCGCTGCTCGTGATGACGGTCCTGCGAGGGGTGCTCCAGGGGCGGCGACGCTACGGCGCGCTGGGCGCCAGCCTCGCGCTCGAAGGGGCCGCCCGGTTCGTCGCCGCGATCGTTGCGCTCGCCGTGGGCGCCGGCGCCACTGGCGTCACGGCGGCGCCCACCGTGGGGACGCTCGCCGGCGGGATCGCCGCCGCAATCCCCCTGATGGCGCTGATCCGCCATCAGGGAGACGGCCGGCGTCCGGCCGTGTCGGCCGGCGTATGGGCCACAGCGGCCTTCTTCAGCGGCTTCGCGATCCTGACGAACACCGACCTCCTGGTCATCAAGCATGCGAGCACGGCCTCGGCGGCGGGTGAGTACGCCGCGGCCGCCTTCATCGGGAAGATCGTGCTGATGCTCCCGATCGCCGTGGGGACCGTCCTCATCCCCGAGGTCGCGGCCCGGCAGGCCCGCGGCGCGGGCACGGCCGGCCTGCTGCGCCAGGCGCTCGCGCTCGTCGGTCTCAGCTGCGGATCGGTCGTGGCGGCCTGCTACCTGCAGCCGTCGCTGGTCGCGGCGGTGACCTACGGAGACCGGTACCCCGGGGCGAACGACCTGCTGGGGCCGTATGCGCTGGCCATGTTGGTACTCGCACTCGCGAGCGTCACAGCGCTTTACCGCATCGCCCTCGGGGACGACCTGGTCGCATGGGCTTGCCTCGCGCTCGCGCCCATCCAGGCGATCGCGATGTGGCAGCTCCGCGACTCACCTCGCGCGGTCATCTGGACCATGGCCGTCACCGGCCTCACGCTCATCTGCGTGGGGATGCTGCCCGGCAACCTCAGGTGGCGAGCATGGCCGCCGAGAGCAACACCCAGGCCGCGAGCGTGACCTGGAGGGGGCGATCCGTCCAGACGAGAGCCGTGGGACTGCCGCCAAGGCCCTTCTCCTTGACCAGCCACAGGTATCGCACAACCCCGTAGAGGACGAGGGGCAGCGTGACCGCGAGGTGCTTGCTCGCCGGGACGCCGTTGGCGGTGTAGATGGCATACGAGGCCAGCGTGATCGCGGCCGTGAGCTGAAGCATCGAGTCGAGGAACGTAACGCTGTAGTAGCTCAGCACCTGACGGTGCCGGGCACCCTCCTCGCCGAGCGAGATGACCTCGTGGCGGCGCTTGCCGAAACCGAGCATCAGAGCGAGGAGGCCGGTGCAGATGAGGATCCACACCGACGGCTCCGTATGGATCACCGCAGCGCCGGCCACGACGCGCAAGACGAAGCCCGCGGCGATACCCATGACGTCCAGGATGACCTCGTGCTTCAGGTACAGCGTGTAGGAGAGGCTCACCGCCGCGTAGCAGGCGAGGACCAGACTGAAAAGCGGATCGAGCGCCACGGCCGAGCCCAGCGCGACGACGAAGAGGGCGACGGACGCCCAGAGGGCGGCGCGGACCGAGAGCTCGCCGGCGGCGACGGGGCGAAGGCGCTGTCCGGGTGGACCTGGTCCTCTTCCCGGTCGAGCACGTCGTTGACGAGGTAGACGGCGCTCGACGCGGCGCAGAAGCACGCGACGGCGGCGGCCACGGTCAGGGCGGTCCCCAGGTCCGCGAGCTCCCGCGCGAAGAGCGCGGGCGGCACCACGAAGCCGTTCTTGACCCACTGCTTGGGACGAAGGGAGCGGAACAGCGGCCCGAACGGGCCGCGGCGCGCCGGAGAGCGACCGCCTGCGGGGGCCCGGGCGCCTCGGACCGCGTCCTCGTTGTGACGTCCTGCCTCACGACCGCGGGAGCATAGTCGTGCCAGGTGCCGGGGGCACCACGCGTACGTCGCGCACACGCAGCATGAGCTGTCGCGGATCGCCCGGCGGCGCCGGCGAGGCGCCCGGCGAGGCGTCGAGGGCGACGACCCGCGTGCCGTTGGCGGGGATGGCAAGGTCCATGCCGATGCTCGTCGGCCTGCCTGCCGGGAGCCGGCGCGTCACGGTTGCCCCGTCCGAGGTCAGCCGCACAGTCCGCGCCATCGCGAAGCTCTCAGCCGTCATCTGGAGCCGGACGCGGCGGGGCCGTGGCGTCGAGTTGCCCACGACGAACTCGGAGGTGCCCGAGATCCATTGGAACCAGCCGTCGCCGTCGTGTTCGGGTGCGTTCCAGGAGGGTCCGTACTCGGTGACATCCACGGCCGGCGATCGCGCCAGGCGAAAGGGTCCCGACCTCCACAGCGGAGATCGACCGGTCCCGAACGGCGACGGTCGCGTCGTGAGCACGTAGTCCCACGGCGCCGAGGGCCGGAACTCCGGCAGGGGCCCCGGCGAGATGTAGCTCGGAGTAGTCCACAGGCCCTCGACGGTGAAATTCGAACTCGTCCCGAAGAAGTCGGCGGTCATCATTCGGAGCTGGAACATGTCGGGGCTGCCGCCCGCGTCCGCACCGTCCACGAGCACGCGCGACCCCGGCGGCAGGGCTCTGAGAGCCGCACCCAGTGCGCGATCGTCCTTCCGGAAGCCGGGCCGCGACCGGCTGACGTCCCACTCGAGCGAGGCGGTGTTCGGCAACCAGACCAGGGCGCAGACGCCGATCGCCGCGATGGAGAAGGCGGCCGGCCGGCCGCCGACGCCCGCGCGAGCAGCGCCACCACGACGAGGCCCGCCAGGAGCGCCCCCCCGGACACCATCGTCTTGAAGGTGCCGTAGTTGTAGCCGGAGCGGTCGTAGTTCAGATAGACGAGGCCGGTCGCCGCCAACACCGCCGCGACCAGCACCGCCGGGACCAGGTTGAGCCGCACGCGTCCGATGGTGAGCGCGAGCCCGAGCGCGAGGAGCACCGCCACGGCCCCCAGCACTGTCGCGGCGCCGATCGGCTTCGTGGGGAGGGGCAGCGCCCCGAGCAGGAGGCTCACGTTGACCTTCGCCGGGTACGCGGTGAAGCCGCCGCCGCCCGAGAAGCCCGACGCCAGGGTCGAGAACTCCCAGGCCCGATAGGCCGCCAAGGGAGAGACGACGAGGGTGACCAGCGCGAGAGGCGCGAGGCGGGCGACCGCCCGGGCGCCGCGGCCGCGACGGCGGCGGACGAGTCTCTCGGCCCATGCAGGCATGCCACCGGGCACGACCAAGCTCGCGGCAACCACAAGGAACACCAGCCAGGGCAAGAGCCCGACGTAGACGCCGACGACACCGGCGGACGCCAGGGCGGCGGTGACCAGGCGGCCGACCGACGGCTCCGAGAAGTAGCGGGCCGCGGCGGCCAGGGCGAACGGCATGAGCGCGAGCCCGAGGAAGTGGGTGAGGTAGTTCTCCGCGAAGGTGAGCACGAGCATCGGGCTCGTGACCGCGACCGCGGCGGCCCCGAGAAGGAGCGCCCGGCGAGCCGCGATGACCTCGGCCAGCCTCGCCCGGCCGCTCACCGCGGCCGGGATCCCTACGGCGGCGGTGGCGCCGAGGACCTCGTACGACTCCCGGCCCGACAGAACCTTGACGACGGTCGCGACGAGCTCGAAGCCGAAGGGGAGCGACGACTGCTTCATGATGGTGACGCTCGCGTCGAGCGGCCGCGCAAGGCTCGGGACGACGGTCGTCCCGGCCGGGTGATGCGAGAGCCAGTCCACCAGGCCGGCGTAGTACCAGGCATCGTTGTTGGTAATGGCGAGCAGGGTCGGAAAGCCCGCCCGAGGACCGGGATCAGGACGAGGGCTCCCGCGACGATCCCGATGAGCATGGTCATCGCGTCGTGCCAGGACGGGACGAACGCGCTGCGCAGCGTCGGGCCCGACTCCGCCCTCTTGTAGCGCCGCACGGACGCCCAGACCAAGATGACCACGCCGGCGCCGACCACGAGCGGGCCGGACGACCCGCCGCGCAGGAGATAGCCGAGCGGGTAGAGGACGGTGACCAGGACGCACAGGCCCAGGGGGAGTGCCCAATGCGTCAGCCAACGCCCCGAGGGGCGGATCAGAGCGTTCGCGGCCGTACCCGCGAGCAGGCACAGGAGCAGGGCGAGCGCGTAGATGGCCAAGGTGGTGATTCGGTGGAACCCCGGGAGCGTGACGGGTGGCCGGCGGCGGAGAGTGCAACCGCGGACCCCGAATCCCCCCGGGCGCCCGGCGCGCCGATCGCGACCCCCGTCTGCGGGCGGCCGTATGGATGAAATAGGCTCGTGCGCCGACCCCCCGCCCGCCCCACGGAGTCTCTCCTGAGCAGCCCTGACAACCATACGAGGCACAGCGACCCCCTCGACGTCGAGGCGATCATGGGCGACCTGCGCCGCCGGGTGGCCGAGAAGAAGGCGAAGGGGCTCTACGGCGTCGACGCCCTGATGGCCGCGTCCACCGAGGACGACGGCGAGCCCTTCGGCCTGGAGGACCTGGAGCGCCTGCGCGACCTGGCCGTGCAGCGGGTCGAGATCGACACGGCGGCCTCCACCAAGCCGCTGGTCGGCGGCGCGGTGTCGCGCATCAAGCGCCTGCTGGTGCGCGGCGCGAGCCAGCCGATGTACGGCATGTCCGCCCAGGCGACCGCCTTCAACGGGGCGCTGCTGAGCTACCTGTCCGCGCTGGCCCGCGAGGTCTCGGCGCTGGAGCGTCAGGTGCGCGCCGAGCGCGAGGGTGCCGACGCCGCCCGCGCCGAGACGGCCGCCCTGCGCGAGGAACTGCGCGCCTCGCTGCAGACGATCGCCGAGGCCCGTGCCGCCGTCGAACGGCTGGCCGACGCGGCCCTGCCCGAGCGCCTCGCCCGGCTGGAGCGCCTGCCGGCGCCGGACCAGTCGGCCGCGACCATCGCGCCGGGGGCGGGGGCCGGGTCGCTGCGCCTGCGCCTGGAGGCGACCGAGGACGACGACGATCGCCGCGCGCGCGTCGCCGGCTACGCCGGGGCCTTCGCCGGCCGCGCCGTGCTGCACCTGGGCGCCGGCAGCGGCCGGGCCCTGGAGGCGCTCGCCGCCGGGTCCGAGGGCGTCGAGGGCGACGCCGGACTGGCCGGGGCGGCCGCGGCCGAGGGGCGCGCCGTGCTCCACGCCGACCCGCTCGCCCACCTCGCCGGCCTGGAGCCGGGCTCCGCGCAGGGGATCCTGGTCACCGACCTCGTCGAGCGGCTCGACGGCGCCGGCCTGACGGCGCTGGCCTCGGGCCTCGCCCGCGCCCTGGCGCCCGACGGGCTCGCGGTGGTCGAGGGGCACCACCCCGCCACGGCCGCCGACGACGCGGCCTTCTGGCGCGACCCGGACCGCCGGCGCCCCCTGCACCCCGACGCCGTGCGTATGGCCCTCGAGGCCGCGGGCCTGGCCGCGGCGGCGGTGACGCTCCACCCGGCGACGGACGGGGAGGGACCGGCCGCCGCGCCCCGGCGCTACGCCGTGCATGCCACGCGCTGACGGTCCCCGCGTCGCATTCGTCGTCCCGCGCTACGGCCCCGACGTGGTCGGCGGCGCGGAGACGCTCTGCCGCCTGATGGCGGAGAACCTCGCGGCCCACGGGACGGCCGTCGAGGTGCTCACCACCTGCGCGATCGACCACTTCACGTGGGCCGACCATCACCCGGAGGGCACGACCGTCGAGGGCGGCGTGCCGGTGCGCCGCTTCCGCGTCAACCCCGGCCGCGACGGCGGCCGCTGGCTGGCGCTGCACGCGCAGATCGACCTTCGCATCCCCACCGGCGTCGCGGAGCAGGTGGAGTGGATGGGCCAGTCGGTCTGGTCGCCCGGCCTGCAGGAGGCGGCCGAGGACGCGGGCCGCTACGACTGGCTGGTCTGCATGCCGTACCTGTTCGGCACCACCTTCTGGGCCGCCGCCGCCCGGCCGGAGCGCACGGCCCTCATCCCGTGCGTGCACGACGAGCCCCACGCGTGGGTGCCCGCCGTGCGCCGGATGCTCGGGGCCGTCCGCGGCAACATGCTGAACTCGCCCGGCGAGGGCGAGCTGCTCGCGCGACTGGCGCCGGACGCCGAGATGCGCCTGGTGAGCGTGGGCTACGACGACGTGGAGCCCGCCGCCGGAGGCTGCCGTCTCCGCGTTCTGCGCCGCACGCGGCATCGCGCCGGGCTACCTGCTCTACGCCGGCCGGCGCGAGGTGGCCAAGGGCCTGCCCGAGCTGTTCGACGCCTACCGCGACTTCAGCCGCGGGCGCCCCGGCGCGCCGGCCCTGGCCCTGATGGGCCGGGGCGACCTTCACCCGCCCTCCGACATCGCGGGGCGGGTGATCGACCTCGGCTTCGTCCCCGACGAGGACCGCGCGGCGGCCTACGCCGGCGCCTGCGCGCTGGTGAACCCGTCGAAGCTGGAGAGCCTCGGCATGGTGGGCCTGGAGGCCTGGCTGGCCGGGACGCCCTCGATCGTCAACGGCCGCTCGCCGGTGCTGCGCGAGCACTGCCGCATCTCGGGCGGCGGGCTCTGGTACGACTCGCCGCAGGAGTTCGTCGAGGCCCTCGACCTGGTGGCCGGCGACGCCGGCCTGCAGCGGCGGATGGCCGAGGCCGGCGCCCACTACACCCGCGAGACCTTCTCCTGGCCCGCGGTGCGCGAGCGCTTCCTGGGCGCCCTGGAGGACTGGTCGTGAGCCCCCTGACGCCGGGCGACGGCGTGCACCAGGTGGCCGCCGGCGCGGCGCCGCGCGACGCGATCACGCACCACATGCTCGAGGCCCGGGACGTGCTGCGCGCCCACGGGCTGCGGTCGGAGATCTTCGTCGAGGCCGACCACATCCACCCGGACCTCGCGGGCCAGGTCCACCCGGTCACCGACTGGGACCGCATCGCGGCCCCGGACGACGGCGCGATCCTCCACTACTCCATCGCCAGCCCGGCGTTCTTCCATGTGCTGGAGCGCTGCCGCCGGTGCGCGATCCATTACCACAACATCACCCCGGCGGACCTGCTGTGGCGCTTCGCGCCGAGCATCGCGCTCGACTGCGCGATCGGCCGGCGGCGGCTGTCCGAGCTCGCCGGCCGGGTGTCCCCGGTGGGCGCCGACTCGGCCTACAACGCCGCCGAGCTGGAGGAGCTGGGCTTCGGCCCCGGACGGGTGCTCGGCATCATGCGCCAGCCCCTGCCGCGGAGCCCGCGCACGCCGCGCTCGGGCGACGGGCCGGCGCGGATCCTGTTCGTCGGGCGCGGGGTGCCCAACAAGGCGCAGCACCACCTGATCATGGTGAGCGCCGCCCTGGCCGACGCCGGCCTCGACCACGAGCTGTGGCTGGTGGGCGCCTGGACCGCGGTGCCCGCCTACACGGACCACTGCACGCAGCTCGCGCGGTCCCTCGGGGTGGACGACCGGGTGCGCTTCGTGGGCTCGGTCAGCGACCGGGAGCTGGCGCGGCGCTACGCCGACGCCGACCTCTTCCTGTGCCTCTCAGACCACGAGGGCTTCTGCGTGCCGCTGATCGAGGCGATGGCGGCGGGGCTGCCGATCGTCGCCTACGCGTCGAGTGCCGTGCCGGAGACCCTCGGCGACGCCGGGCTGCTGCTGGACGACAAGACGCCGTCGCTGGTGGCCGAGGCGGTGATCGAGGTGCTCTCCAACCCCCTGCTCGCCGCGCGCCTCGACGCTGCGCGCGCGGCGCAGCTGCAGCGCGTCGATCACGACGCCGTGGCCGAGCGGCTGATCTCCTTCGTCGAGGCGATGTCGTGACGGCCGTCGTCTACGGCGAGGGCGTCCCGGGCCCCGTGCGCCGGGTGATTGGGCGGGTCGTCGACGACCTGCGCGGCGGGCTGGACCGGTTCCTGGACGACGTCGTCGTGGCCGTGGGCGCCGACGACCCCGGGCTCGCGCGCCGGCTGCCACCGGGGCCGCGGGTGGTGGTCCCCGCGCTGCGCGGCCACGCCCCCTCGCCCTTCGCCGCCGCGCTGCTGGCGACGGCCGCCGTGGCCGTGGCCGTCGACCCGGGCGAGGCGCCCGGCCTGGCCGGCGTCGTGCGCGGACCCCTCGTGGTGACCGGCGTGCCGCGGCCGGAGGACCAGCCCCCGGCGCGCGGCGTGGACCCCGGCGACCTGGGCGGCCGCCTCGCCGAGCTCTGGGAGGCGGAGATCGGCCCGCTGCCGGCCGACGGGCCCGCCGTGTCCTGGGTGGGCGGCCCGGCCGCGCTCGCCGGGGCGGTCGAGGCCTGGGCCCGCGGGGCGGCCGTGGTCGCGCTGCCGGGCGCGCCCGCCCGTGGCATGATGCGCCGGGGCGGGGCGATGCTGTCGCGAACGTCCCTCGAGGCCCTCGAGGCGACACGTCTCCTTCACACGACGCGGCCGCTCGCGAGGGCGCTTGCGCGACGCGGGAGGCGTGAGGCGATGCTGCTCGAACCGATCGAGGTGGTCAGCGGCCGCTTCGCCGAGGCCCTGGTGCTGGCGGCGGGCGCATGAGCCGGGAGCCCGAGGCCAACCCGGTCAACCACCTGCTGCGGAGCGTCCGCCCGCGCCTCGACCTGGCGGCCGACGACCCCGGCGGCACGGTCGCGCGCACGCGCCGGGCCGCGCGCCGCGGCGTGCTCATCACCGAGCAGGCCTGGTACCGGGAGCAGCGCGACTTCGAGGTGCTGCTGCGCGAGGCGATCGCCTACCTGCAGCGCCAGGTGGTGGACGAGCGCGCCGCCCGCGAGGCGGCCGAGGACGCGCTGCGCACCCTGACCGCCCGGGTGGACGCCTCGCTCACCGCGGTCGACGCCTCGCTGGGAGACCTCAACGCGCGGCTGCGGCTGCTGGAGAACCGCCATCGCGCGGACGCCATCGAGCGGACCCGCGCGGCCATGCCGTCCCGGCCGGCCGAGGACGGCGCCGCGGCGGCCGCCCCGCTCGTGCCGCCGCTCGACGACTTCGACTACCTCGCCTTCGAGGAGCGCTTCCGCGGCCCCGAGGACCTGGTGCGCGAGCGCCAGCGCCGTCACGCCGACCGGTTCCGCGGCGTGAAAGGCGAGGTGGTCGACCTCGGCGCCGGGCGCGGCGAGCTGCTCGAGCTGCTGCGCGAGCGCGGCGTGGACGCGTTCGGCGTGGACGCGTCGGCGGAGATGGTCGCCATCGCCCGCGAGAAGGGCCTGCGCGCCGAGCACGGCGACATCTTCGACTGGCTGGCCGCCCGCGAGCCCGGCTCGCTCGGCGGCATCGTCTGCTCCCACGTCCTGGAGCACGTCTGGCCGGCCGACCACGTCCGCTTCGCGCGGCTCGCCGCGTCGGCGCTGCGGCCGGGCGGCCTTCTGATCGCCGAGACGCCCAACCCGAAGTCGCTCATCGCCGGCGCGATCAACTTCTCCTGCGACCCGACCCACCTGCGGCCGGTCTTCCCGGAGACGCTCGCCTTCATCCTGGAGATCGTCCGGCTTCGACCCGCCGGAGATCGAGTACCTGTCGCCCGTGCCCGCCGCAGCGACGCGCCAACCCGGTGACCGGCGAACCGCCCGAGCTGACGCCCGCTGGTGGCCCAGATCAACGAGGCGATCCAGCGCCTCGACGACCTGGCCTTCGGCGACATGGACTACGCCGTCATCGCGCGCCGCGCCGACGGGTGAGCCCGGTCGGGGCCGGTGGTACCGTCCGTCGCCGTGTCCGCCATCCCGCCAGGAGCCATCCGCGTCGCGGGCGTGTCGCGCCGCTACAGGGTGGTCAGCGACCGCAACCTGACGCTCAAGGAGATGATCCTGCGCCGCGGCGGGCGCACGCGGGGCACTGAGTTCTGGGCGCTGCGCGACGTCGACCTGACCATCGAGCCCGGCGAGTCCGTGGGCCTGGTGGGCCGCAACGGGTCGGGCAAGAGCACGCTGCTGAAGCTGCTCGCCGGGATCATGGAGCCGACCGAGGGGACCGTGGCGGCGGCGGGCACGATCGCGTCGATGCTGGAGCTGGGCGCGGGCTTCCACCCGGACTTCAGCGGGCGCGAGAACCTGCACCTGAACGCGTCGATCCTCGGCATCCCCGAGCGCGAGATCGAGGAGCGCTTCGACGAGATCGTCTACTTCGCCGAGCTGTCGGACTTCATCGACGCACCGGTGCGCACCTACTCCAGCGGCATGCAGATGCGGCTGGCCTTCTCGGTGGCGAGCCACGTGCGCGCCGAGATCATGCTGCTCGACGAGGTCTTCGCCGTCGGCGACGAGGCCTTCCAGCTCAAGTGCCACGGGCGGATGCACGAATTCCGGCGCCACGGCGGCACGCTGATCTTCGTGTCCCACGACGCGTCGGCCATCGAGAGCATGTGCGACCGCGTCGTGCTGCTGGAGGCCGGCCGTGTCGCTCTGCCGACGGCGCGCCGCGCGACGGTGATGCCGCGCTACCACCGCCTGCTGGCGAGCCAGGGCTCGCGCACCCCGATCGACGCCGAGGACGACGGGGCGCCGCGCCCGAGCAGGCCGAGCGACTCCGACCGCCGCTGGGGCAACCGCGCGTCGTGATCACGCCTGCCGCCTGCTCGACGGCCAGCGAGCGGGAGACGGACGCCTTCCGTCGGGCGACCGGCTCACCGTGGAGCTGGAGTTCGCCGGCGAGGAGGGCTTGCCGTTCCCGAGCGTCGGCATCGTGGTCCACTCCGCCGAGGGGGCCCTCTGCTACGGCACCAACAGCGTGCGTCAGGGCTTCATGACCGAGGAGCGTGTGTCGTCGGGCGTTGTGCGCTTCGCGCTGCCGCGTCTGCCGCTCCACGAGGGGCGCTTCGCGGTGACCGTCGCGCTGCACTCGCACGACGAGAGCGAGGTCTACGACTGGCTCGAGCGCTGGCTCGAGTTCAGCGTCTTCTCCTCGAACGCCAGCGTGGGGCTGGTGGACCTGGCCGCGGAGCTGGAGTTCCAGCCCGCCAGCGCGCCGGCCTCCGCCTCCTAGAGCTCGACCGCCATCTCGCGCTCGAGACGCCGGAACAGGCGTATGCCGACGACCAGCACGAGCGCCCCGCCCACCCCGCAGTAGATCCAGTCACCGGCGTCCGGCCAGCCGCCGAAGAACATGATGTCCCGGATGGCCGACAGGAACGGCGTGATCGGGTTGCCGTAGTAGAGGAGGTTCTCCAGGCCACCCGGGATCGGATGGGGCAGCTTGTCGAAGGTGTAGAAGATCGGTGTGATGAAGAACCAGGGCACTCCGATCGCCGCGACGATGTGCTCCACGTCGCGGAAGTAGACGTTGGCGCCGGCCAGCATCAGGCCGAGGCCGATCGTCAGGCCAGCCAGGAAGAGGACGAAGATCGGCAGCACGATCAGCGGCAGGTACGAGCCCTCGTTGAACCAGAGGCACAGCGGCAGCGCGAGCACGAACATCGCGCCAGCGGTGAAGCCTTGGCGAGGATCGCCGACACCGGCACGATCTCGCGCGGGAAGCGCACCTTCTTCACCAGGTTGGCGTTGCTCACGATGCTCGACGACGCGGTCTGGATGCCGCCGAAGAAGAACGTCCACACCACGAGCCCGGTGAACAGGAACAGGGCGTAGTGGGGGTAGTCCACCGCCTTGAAGACGTACGTGAAGACCAGCCAGTACGAGGCAACGATCAGCGCCGGCGTGACCATGGTCCAGACCAGGCCGAACAGCGAGCCCTTGTACTTCTGGCGCACCTCGCGCTTGACCAGGTTGCGGAAGAACGGGGCGTAGCGCCCGTAGTCCTCCCGCGTGGTCGCGAGGCTCGTCACGAGCGCCAGCGCCGCAACCGCTCGATGTCCGCGTCCACCATCATCGCGACGAGGCCCTCGAAGTTGACCGTCGGCTCCCAGCCCAGCTTCTCGCGGGCCTTGGCGGGGTCGCCCACCAGCAGGTCGACCTCGGCCGGACGGATGAGCGACGGGTCGGTGCGGACGTGGTCGTCGGGGTCGAGGCCGGCGTGCGCGAAGGCCAGGTCCACCAGCCGGTCCACCGTGTTGGTGACGCCCGTCGCCACGACGTAGTCGTCGGGCTCGTCCTGCTGCAGCATCCGCCACATGGCCTCGACGTAGTCGCCGGCGAAGCCCCAGTCGCGGCGGGCGTCCAGGTTGCCGAGCGTCAGATGGTCCGTCAGCCCCAGCTTGATGCGGGCCACGCCGTCGGTGACCTTGCGGGTGACGAACTCCAGGCCGCGGCGGGGGGACTCGTGGTTGAAGAGGATGCCGGAGCAGGCGAACATCCCGTACGACTCGCGGTAGTTCACGGTGATGTAGTGGCCGTAGACCTTGGCCACGCCGTAGGGGCTGCGCGGGTAGAACGGGGTCAACTCGCTCTGGGGCGTCTCCAGCACGCGGCCGTACATCTCGCTCGACGACGCCTGGTAGAAGCGGATGGAGGGGTCGTAGGAGCGGATCGCCTCGAGCAGGCGCGTGACGCCGACCGCGGTGAACTCGGCCGTCAGCACCGGCTGGGTCCACGAGGTGGGGACGAACGACTGGGCGGCGAGGTTGTAGACCTCGTCCGGCTGGGCCTGCTGCAGCGCCGCGGTGAGCGACGGCTGGTCGAGCAGGTCGGCCTGGGCGAAGGTGAGGTGCTCGCGCAGGTGCTCGATGCGCTCGTACGATTCGGTCGAGGCGCGGCGCACCATGCCGCAGACCTCGTAGCCCTTGGAGAGCAGGAGCTCCGCCAGGTACGAGCCGTCCTGTCCGGTGATGCCGGTGATGAGCGCGCGGGGCACGGTCACTCCTCGCTGTCGTTCTCGCGGGCCACGCGGTCCCTCCACCACTCCAGGGTGTCGGCCAACGTCGTGTCGATGGGGATCTCCGGGCTCCACCCGGTGTCGGCGCGCAGGCGCGCGGGCGAACCATAGAGGTCGGCCTGCTCCCCGTCCCGGCGCAGGCCGGGGTCTGAGCGGAAGGTCACGGGCACCCGCGCGAGCGGCGCGAGGCCCTCGATCAGACGGCGCACCGGCAGCGAGCGGCCCCCGCAGGCGAGGTACACGACGTCGGGGTCGCCGCGCTCCAGCAGGAGCCAGTAGGCGCGCACCATGTCGCGCACGTCGATGAAGTCGCGGCGGGTGTCGATGTTCCCGACCACCACCTCCACGCCGTCGGCCCCGTCGCGCTCGGCGCGGGCGATCTGGCGGGCGACGTTGGGCAGGACGAAGCGCGGGTCCTGTCCGGGGCCGACGTGGTTGAAGGCGCGCACGCGCTGGGCGTGGACGCCGTAGGAGGCCCGGTACTGGCCCGCGGCGAGGTCGGCCGCGGCCTTCGAGGCACCGTAGGGCGAGATCGGCCGCAGCGGGGTGTCGGCGGTGACCGGGAGGTCCTCCACCGGCACGCGGCCGTGGATCTCGCCGCTGGTCACGATCAGCGCCGGCGTCGCCGGGGCGGCGGTGCGCAGCGCCTCCAGCACCCCGAGGGTGCCGCCCAGGTTGACGTCCCACGTGGCGACCGGCTCGGCGAAGGAGCGCCCGACGGAGGACGCGCCGGCGAGGTGGAAGACCCGCCCGGCCCCGGAGGCCTCCAGCACCGCGGCGACCGCGGCCGGGTCGCGCAGGTCGGCGGCGTGCGGCACGACCCCCGCCGGAAGGGCCCCCTCGCGGCCGGGGCGGACGAGCCCGTGCACCTCGTGGCCGAGCGCGGCGACGTAGGAGGAGAGGTGGCGCCCGGCGAAGCCGGTGGCGCCGGTGATCAGCACACGCACGGCCGCTGAGGCTACCAAGGCGGCACCGCGCGGCTTGCCGCCGCGGCGGAGGTCCGACTACCCTCCGCAGGTGATCTGTGCCCGCAGACTGGCGATCGCCGCGATCGCCGCGCTCATGTTCGCCCTCGCCTGCGGCCAGGCCCTGGCGGCCAAGGCGCCGCCGGTGTCGGTCACCCAGCGCATCTTCGCCGACTACGCGCTCGACCATGTGATCGACGGCGGGTGGACGATCAGCGAGCTGCAGTCGGCCATCACGGCGGCCAAGGGCCAGGGCGCCGGCTACCAGGACTTCCAGGACGCGGTCCAGGACGTCTACGACCGCAAGCTGGGCGGCTTCCACACCGGGGGCGGCGGCCCGGCGACCACGCCCGCCTCGCCCGCCGCGCCGCAGTCGAACATCCTCCCCGAGCCCGCCGGGCCGGGCGACCACTCCCAGCCGCCGTGGCCCTTCATCGCCCTGACCGTCCTGGCCGGGATGCTCATCGTGAGCGGAGCGGGCAGCTCGATCTACCGGCGCGTCCACCGGTGAGGTTCGAGGGCACCTCCGGATACATCGCGGGAGAGGAGCTGGCGGCGGCGGTGAACACCGCGGTCGCCCTGGAGCGCCCGCTGCTGGTGCGCGGCGAGCCGGGGACGGGCAAGACGCTGCTGGCCGAGGCCGTGGCCGAGGCGCTCGGGATGGAGCTGCTGGTGTGGGGCGTGAAGTTGACGACCCGCGCCCAGGACGGGCTCTACGTCTACGACACGGTCCAGCGCCTCTACGACAGCCAGTTCGGCGATGGCGACCCGTCGGACATCGCGCGCTACATCCGCCTCGGCCGGCTGGGCGAGGCCTTCGCGTCACCCGAGCGCGTGGTGCTGGTGATCGACGAGATCGACAAGGCCGACCTCGAGTTCCCCAACGACCTGCTGTGGGAGCTCGACCGCATGAGCTTCCACATCCCGGAGACCGGCCGCACGGTGGCCGCCGTGCACCGGCCGGTGGTGATCATCACCTCCAACGCCGAGAAGGAGCTGCCCGACGCGTTCCTGCGCCGGTGCGTCTTCCACTACATCGCGTTCCCGGACCGCGAGGAGATGGAGGCGATCGTGCGGGTGCACCACCCGCACCTCGACGACGCCCTGGTGGGCGCCGCGATGGAGGCCTTTTACGTGCTTCGCTCGTTCGACGGGCTGCAGAAGAAGCCGACCACGAGCGAGCTGATCGACTGGCTCCAGGCGCTGGTGATCGCCGGCGTGCCGGCCGATCGGGTGACCGCCGAGCTGCCGTTCCTCGGCGTGGTGCTGAAGACGCCCCAGGACGTGGAGATGACCCGGCGGCACCTGGCCGTGCGCGGCGCCGACCTCGCCCGCCGCGGCAGCGCCCAGGGCTAGTGTTCGAGGGGCTGTTCCACGGCCTGCGCGCCCGCGGCGTGCCGGTGGCGATGGACGAGTGGCTCGCCCTGCAGGACGCCCTCGGGCGCGGGCTGGCCGACTCCAGCCTGTCGCGCTTCTACCTGCTCGCCCGCTCGCTGCTCGTGAAGTCCGAGCGCTGGTACGACGACTTCGACCTGGCGTTCGCCGAGTACCTGGAGGGGCTGGAGCAGGCCGACGACGCCATCGCCGACCGGGTGTGGGAGTGGCTCGCCGGGCACCCCGACGCCCTGCGGGAGAGCGACGCCCAGCGCGCCGCCCTCGGCGAGGCCATGGCCCGCATCGACCTCGAGGCGCTGAGGGCGCGGCTGGCCGAGCGCCTCGCCAACCAGACCGAGGCCCACCGGGGCGGCTCGAGGCACATCGGCACCGGCGGCACGTCGCCCCTCGGACACTCCGGGTGGCACCCCGGCGGCATCCGCATCGGCGGCGCGAGCGGGCACCGCACCGCCGCCCAGGTGGCCGCCGAGCGCCGGTTCCGCGACCACCGCTCCGACGAGACGCTGGGCGTGCGCGAGATGGGCGTGGCACTGCGGCGGCTGCGGCGGCTCACCACGCGGCTCGACGGCCCGGCCAGCGAGCTGGACCTCGACGCGACCATCGACGCCACCGCCGACGCGGGCGGGGGCCTGCGCCTGGTGTTCCGCCGGCCGCGCCGCAACGCCGTGCGGGTGCTGTTGCTGCTCGACGCCGGCGGCTCGATGGACGAGCACTCGGCGCTGGTCGACCGCCTGTTCAGCGCCGTCCACCAGGGCGGCCGCTTCCGCGACCTGACCGTGCGCTACTTCCACAACTGCGTCTACGACCGCGTGTACGAAGACGCGCGGATGCTGCCCTCGCGGTCGGAGGCGACCCTCGACCTGCTGGCGCGCATGTCGCCCGACCACAAGCTGGTCGTTGTCGGCGACGCCTGCATGGCGCCGAGCGAGCTGACCATGGCCGGCGGCGCCATCGACTACCACCAGCGCAACGACGAGCCCGGGTGGGTGTGGCTGGAGCGCCTCGCGCACCGCTTCCCGGCGCGGGCGTGGCTCAACCCCGTGCCCGCCGCCTGGTGGGGGTGGGTCCACGGCGCCCACACCCTGGGCGCGGTCCGCACCCTGTTCCCGATGCACGAGCTGTCGCTCGACGGCCTCGACGCGGCGGTCGACGGCCTGATGGCCGCCGCCTGAGCCACGCGCCGCCGGGGCCACGGCCGGGGGGTAGGATCCACGGGCCCGTGTTCCCGGAGTCGAGGTCCCTCCCGATGTCGCAGTCGAACTACAGCCTGACCATCCGCGCCAACATCCCCGCCAGGATCGGGATGCTCGGCAAGGTGTTGGGGGCCATCGGCGACGCGGGCGGCCAGGTGGGCGGCGTGGACATCGTGCGCTCCGGCAAGGACTTCATCACCCGCGACATCACGGTCTACGCGCGCGACGACGAGCACGGCGCGGCCGTCACGCGCGCCCTCGGCGGCGTCGAGGGCGTGACGGTCGAGTCGTCCACGGACCGCGTCTTCCTCACGCACCTGGGCGGCAAGATCGGCATGGAGAACCGGATGCCGGTCGCCACCCGCGACGACCTCTCGATGGCCTACACCCCCGGCGTCGCGCGCGTCTGCATGGCGATCAACGCCGACTTCGACCAGGCCTGGGAGTACACGATCAAGGGCAACAGCGTCATGGTCGTCAGCGACGGCTCCAGCGTCGTGGGCCAGGGCGACCTCGGCCCCGAGGCCTCGCTGCCCGCCCTCGAGGCCAAGTGCGCGCTGCTGCGCACGCTGGCCGGCATCGACGCCTTCCCGCTGCCGGTGGACCTGCGCGACCCGGCCGAGATCGCCGACGCCGTGGTGCTGACCTCGTCCGTCTTCGCCGGCATCCACCTGAGCGACATCTCGGCGCCGCGCTGCTTCGAGATCCAGCGGCTGATCGCCGAGCGCCTCGACATCCCGGTCTTCCACGAGGACCAGCAGGGCACCGCCGCCGCCGTGCTCGCCGCGCTCACCAACGGGCTCGCCGTCTCGGGCAAGCGGCTCGAGGGCGCCACCGTCGTGGTCGCCGGCCTCGGCCCCGGGGGCCAGGCCGTTGTGCGGCTGCTCGTCGCCGCGGGCGCCGGCACCGTGATCGCCGCCGACTCCAAGGGCGCCGTCCACGCCGGGCGCGACGACCTCGACGACGAGGGCCACACCTGGATCGCCGAGAACACGAACTCCGGCGGGGTGACCGGGACCGTCCCGGAGATCCTCGCGGGCGCCGACGCGTTCGTCGGCCTCTCCGCCCCGGGCCTGCTGAGCGCGGCCGACGTGAGGACGATGGCCGCCGACCCGGTCGTCCTGGCCCTGGCGATGCCCGACCCCGAGATCCTCCCCGACGCGGCCGCCGGCGTCGCCCGCGTCTACGCGACGGGCCGCCCGGACGTGCCGAACCAGATCAACTCGGGCCTGGCGTCGCCCGGCATCTGGCGCGGGGCGCTCGACTGCCGCGCGAGCGAGATCAACCAGGCGATGACCCTCGCCGCCGCCGGCGCGATCGCCGAGACGGCCCTCGAGGAGGGCGGCCTGTCGGAGACCAACGTCGTGCCCTCGATCTTCAACGCCCGCCTGGTGCCGAACGTCGCCGCCGCCGTGCGCGCGGCCGCCGAGGCCACGGGCGTGGCCCGCATCGCCGCCGGGGCGGGCGCCGCCTCCTGACGGCCGGCGCCGCCGGGGCGGCGCTCAGCGCAGGAGCGTCCGGCGCAGCCGGGCGGCGGGGAACGGGAAGACGGCCACGAGCAGGGCCAGGAGGAAGGCAACGTGCAGCAGCGTCGTCGGCCCCGCCCCGCCCAGGGTGAGGTCGCGCGTCGCCGCGACCAGGTGCGAGAGAGGCAGGCACCACCCCACCGCCTGGGCCCAGACCGGCAGCCCCGAGAACGGGAAGAAGACCCCGCTGAAGAGGAACATCGGCGTCAGCAGGCCGGTGAACAGGATGTTGAAGTGCTCGATGTTGCTCACGCAGCTCGTGTAGAGCATCCCCAGCACCGCGAAGGTCAGCGCGCCGATCGCGAAGACCGGCGGCAGCAGCAGCGCCATCGGCGTGTGGACGAGGCCGAAGCCCGCCATCACCGCGAGGAAGATCAGGCCGTAGGCGACGGCCCGGGTGGCTGCCCACAGGTACTCGCCCACCACCACGTCGGCCAGCGACAGCGGCGTGGTGACGACGGCCTCCACCACTCGGCGCACGTGGATGCGCACGAAGGAGTTGTAGGTCGTCTCGATGATCGCCCCGAACATCACCGTCGACGCCGCCACGCCCGGCGCGATGAAGTCGACGTAGTCGACCCCCTCGACGGTCGTGAGGTAGGTGCCGAGGCCGAGGCCCATGATCGCCAGGTAGGCGATCGCCTCCAGGAACCGCGGCGCCAGGGTGGTGAGGAGCGTCTTGCGGCCCACGGTCGCGTTGCGCTGCCACATCCGCAGCGCCCCGCGTGGGGAGAAGGCGAAGCCGGCGGCGATCGGCGCGCGCCCGGCGCGCGCGCTCACAGCTCCTCGATGGCGGCCTCGAAGTCGGCGGCCATCCCGGTGTGGCCGTGCTTGAGGCTCTGGTCGATGCCCGTGAGGTAGGCGTCGGCCGCCTCGTCCACGCGGCCGAGGGCGGTCAGGGCCTCGGCGAGCCGGCCCCAGGCGTTGCCCTCGTCCTCGGCGAGGCCGAGGTAGGCCCGCAGCTGCTCGACCGCCTCCTCCCAGCGCTCGGCGCGCAGCAGCTCGTTGGCGTAGGCGAAGCGCGCGCGGGCGACCGCGGGGTCCTCGTCCACCATCCGGGCGAAGTAGTCGAGGCGGTCCTGCACGCGAAGAAAGGTACACCCGGCCCCCGCGCCGCCTCCGGGTCGCCTTGCCCGTGGTCGCACGTATCGTCACATTGATGCGGCGTTCCCGGGCCGTTGCTAGCGTGCAGCCCGAAGCGCCTTCTCTCGCTCTGCGAAATCCCGTCCGAGAGGCACCGTGGAGCTCTCCGACTACCTGCCGATCCTGATCTACTTCGCCGGCGGCCTCGCCGTGGCGGGCGCGATCTTCACGCTCAGCAAGCTCGTACCGAGCAAGCCGAACCCGGCGAAGATCCTCCCCTACGAGAGCGGCATCCTTCCGTCGACCCCGGTCCGGCAGCGCTTCTCGATCGACTTCTACCTGACGGCGATGCTGTTCATCGTCTTCGACATCGAGCTCGCGTTTCTCTATCCGATCGCGGTGGTCCTGAGGGACGACGGGGTGGTGGCCCTGGTCGTGCTCCTCGTCTTCGTCTTCACGGTGGTCGAGGCGCTCGCCTACATCTGGAAGAAGGGGGCGCTCGAATGGCGCTGATCCCGCCGCCCGGCAGCCCGATCGAGCGCGCGCCGCGCACCGATCCGTCGATCGACCGCGACCTCCGCGAGATGGAGGAGCGCGACTTCGAGAAGGGCCTGCTGACCACCACGCTCGAGAAGGCGCTCCACTGGGCGCAGGCGAGCTCCGTGTGGCCGGCGACCTTCGGCCTCGCGTGCTGCGCGATCGAGATGATGCACACGGCAACGCCGCGCTACGACATCGCCCGCTTCGGCGCCGAGGTGTTCCGCGCCTCGCCGCGCCAGGCCGACCTGCTGATCGTGTCGGGCCGCGTGGCACAGAAGATGGCGCCCGTGCTGCGGCGCATCTACGACCAGATGCTCGAGCCCAAGTGGGTCATCTCGATGGGCGCCTGCGCCTCCACCGGCGGCGTGTTCAACAACTACGCGCTGGTGCAGGGCGTGGACAAGGTGGTGCCGGTGGACGTGTACGTCCCGGGCTGCCCGCCGCGCCCCGAGGGGCTGATCGAGGGCATCCTCGTGCTGCAGCGACTGATCGGCGCCAACGGCCTCCCCAGCTCGTCCGACCTGCGCCGCGAGATCGCGCCCGTGAACGCCGGGTGAGCGAGGTCGGGTCCACGATCGCGTCGGCCGTTCCCGGCTCGGTGGTCGAGGAGATCACCCACGCCGGGGAGCTCACCGTCGAGGTGGCGCGCGACAGCCTCCTCGAGGTGGCCCGGTTCGTGAAGGGCCCGCCCCTGTCCTACGTGCTGCTCTCCGACGTGAGCTGCGCCGACATCCCCGAGCACCCCGAGCGGTTCCGGGTGGCCTACCACCTGTTCTCGCTCGAGACCGGCTCGCGCCTGCGCCTGCGCGTGTGGGCCGGCCAGGATCAACCCGGCGGCGCCGGGCCGGAGGTCGAGTCGGTGGTGAGCGTCTGGGGCACCGCCAACTGGCACGAGCGCGAGGTCTACGACATGTTCGGGGTGCGCTTCCGCAACCACCCCGACCTGGCGCGCATCCTCATGCCGCTCGACTGGGAGGGCCACCCGCTGCGCCGGGACTACCCGCTCGGCGGCGAGGAGGTCCAGTTCACCGATGCGGTCTGAGGCGGTGACGCGATGAGCACGGACCTGGGGGAGGGCCTCCCCCTCGCCGACGAGGCGCGCGAGGCGCTGGAGGTCGCGCGCCGCGAGGGCCGGGAGCTGACCGAGACCGAGCGCGCGATCGCCGGCGCCGAGGCGCTGACCCCTCAGGAGGCGCTCGCCAGCATCGAGGCCGCGCAGGACGCGGGCCCGGGCGCGCGCCAGCCCATGATCATCAACCTCGGCCCGCAGCACCCCTCGACCCACGGCGTCCTGCGCCTGGTGACCGAGCTCGACGGCGAGGTCATCCGCGACCTGCACCCGGTGATCGGCTACCTGCACACCGGCATCGAGAAGCAGTGCGAGAACAAGACCTACTGGCAGGCCATCACGCTCGTCACGCGGATGGACTACCTGGCGTCCTACTTCAACATCCACGCCTACACCTCGGCGGTGGAGAAGCTCCTCGGCCTCGAGGTGCCGGACCGCGCGCAGTACATCCGCGTGATCATGAGCGAGCTGAACCGCCTGACCAGCCACCTGGTGTGGCTCGGCACCAGCGGCCTCGAGCTCGGCGCCATCACGGTGTTCTTCTACACCTACCGCGAGCGCGAGAAGGCCCTCGACCTGGGCGAGATGATCGCCGGCGAGCGCATGAACACCCGCTTCTTCCAGGTGGGCGGCTGCGCCGACGACATGCCCCCCGGCTTCGAGACGCGCCTGCGCGAGTTCATCGACCAGATGCCGGCGCGCATCGACGAGTACGAGGGCCTGCTGTCGGCCAACCCGATCTGGGTCAACCGCACGCGCGGGATCGGCGTGCTGCCGGCCGACCAGCTCCTGGACCTCGGCGTCACCGGCCCGGCCCTGCGCGCCGCCGGCGTCGACCTCGACCTGCGCAAGACCGCGCCGTACTCGGGCTACGAGCACTTCGACTTCCAGGTGCCGCTCGGCGTGAACGGCGACGCCTACGACCGCTACACCGTGCGGCTGCGCGAGATGCGCGAGTCGGTGCGGATCATCGGCCAGGCGCTCGACGGCATGCCCGAGGGCAGCCACATCGCCGACGACCGCAAGGTCGTGCTGCCGCCGCGCGGCGAGCTCTCCACCTCGATGGAGGCGCTGATCCACCACTTCAAGCTGGTCACGGAGGGCTTCCGGGTGCCGGAGGGCGAGGCCTACTCGGCCGTGGAGAGCCCGCGCGGCGAGCTCGGCTGCTACGTCGTGGCCGACGGCTCGCCCAAGCCGCGGCGCGTCCACATGCGCGACCCCAGCTTCGTGAACCTGCAGGCGCTGCGGCCGATGGCGCGCGGGGCCTACCTCGCGGACCTGATCACGATGATCGGCTCGCTCGACAACGTGATGGGAGGGGTGGACCGCTGAAGACGCCGACGAGCATCGGGCGCCCGCCGAGAGGCGGCCGGCGAGGAGGCCCTGGGTGACGCCCGATCAGATCCGCGAGCACATCGAGCCGATCCGCCACGAGTACGCGGAGGGCCGGTCCCTCATCCTCCCCGCCCTCAAGTACGCCCAGACCGAGAAGGGACACCTCACCCGCGAGGACCTCGAGGCCGTGGGCGAGGCGACCGGCTTCTCGGCCGCCTACGTCGAGGGCGTCGCCTCGTTCTACGACCGCCTCTACCTGAAGCCGACCGGCGAGCGGGTGGTGTCGGTGTGCGTGACCCTCTCGTGCATGCTGCGCGGGTCGGACGAGCTGATGGAGCACATCTGCGACCGCGAGGGGCTCTCGCACCACGGCGGCACGAGCGAGGACGGCAAGATCACCGTCCAGGAGGCCCAGTGCCTGGGCTACTGCGACAAGGCCCCGGCCGTGCAGGTGGACGCGGAGGAGACCCGCGGCCCGATGACGCTGGAGGACGCCGACGCCATGCTCGACGAGCTGCGCTCCTCCCCCCGCCCCGAGAAGCTCTGGAGGTAGGGGCACCATGCCGATCAAGAACGTCGTCTACCGCCAGCGCGAGGCGGGCCAGGTCCTCACGGACCTCTCCGACTACCGCCGCGCGGGCGGCTACGAGTCGCTGCGCAAGGCGCTCGCGGAGATGGACCGCGACGAGGCCGTCTACGCCTTCGTGCGCTCGGGCCTGCGCGGCCGCGGCGGCGCCGGCTTCCCGATGGGCCGCAAGGCCAGCTTCATCCCGAAGGACTCGGCGCTGCCCGCCTACGTCGTGTGCAACGCCGACGAGAGCGAGCCGGGCACCTTCAAGGACCGCGAGCTGATGGAGACCAACCCCTTCCAGCTGCTGGAGGGGATCACGCTGGCCGGCTACGCGATCGGCGCGGTGCGCGGCTACATCTACATCCGCGGCGAGTACGAGCACCAGGCGCGCGTGCTCGACTCGGCCCTCGCCCAGGCGCGCGCGGCCGGCTTCCTCGGCCGGGGCATCGCCGGGTCGACGTTCGACTTCGACATCACGCTCTACCGCGGCGCCGGCGCCTACATCTGCGGCGAGGAGACCGCGCTGCTCGAGAGCCTCGAGGGCAAGCGCGGCCAGCCGCGGCTGAAGCCGCCCTTCCCGGCCGTCGCCGGCCTCTACGCCTCGCCGACGCTGATCAACAACGTCGAGACGCTCTCGGCGCTGCCCGCGATCATCGAGCACGGCGCCGACTGGTACGCCGCCATGGGCACCGAGAAGAGCACCGGCACCAAGCTGTTCTCGGTCTCGGGCCACGTGATGAAGCCGGGCAACTACGAGATCGTCCTGCACGACACCACGCTGCGCGAGCTGCTCTACGACATCGCGGGCGGCTTCCGGCCGGGCCGCGAGTTCGCGGCCGCCTGGGTCGGCGGGTCGTCGGTGAACGTCCTGGGCCCCGAGGCGCTCGACACGCCGCTCGACTACGAGTCGATGGCCGAGGCCGGCAGCTCCCTGGGGTCGGCCGGCTGCATCGTGATGGACGACTCCGGCTCGATCGTGCGCGCCACCCTGCGCCTGGCCCACTTCTACCGCCACGAGTCGTGCGGCAAGTGCACGCCGTGCCGCGAGGGGACGCTGTGGCTGGAGCGGATCCTGCAGCGGATCGTGGACGGCGAGGGCCGGATGGAGGACCTCGAGCTGATCGAGTCGCTGGCCGGCCGCATGGTCGGGCGCGTGCTGTGCGCCCTCGCCGACACCGGCGTGCTGCCCGTGGTGAGCGCGGTAAAGCGCTTCCGCGAGGACTTCGTGCGCGCCATCGAGAACGGGGGCGTCCCGCGCCCCGAGCCCATGATGGAGGTGCCGGTCGGTGGCTGATTACGCGCCGGTCGATCTGACCACCGAGGGCCAGGTCGAGTTCGAGCTCAACGGCAGGCGCGTCAGCGCTCCGGCCGGGACGATGCTGGTGGACGCGGCCTATGCGCACGGCGTCGAGGTCCCGATCTTCTGCTACGAGCCGCGCCTCGGCGCGCCGATCGGCGCCTGCCGCATGTGCCTGGTCGAGATCGAGGGCATGCGCGGCCTGCAGACCGCCTGCTCCACGCCGGTGCAGCCCGACATGGTCGTGCGCACCAACTCCGAGATCGCCAAGGACGGCCAGGACGGCGTGCTCGAGTTCCTGCTCGAGAACCACCCGCTCGACTGCCCGGTGTGCGACAAGGGCGGCGAGTGCCCGCTGCAGGACCGCACCTTCCGCTTCGGCCCGGGGCGCACGCGCTTCGTGGAGGCCAAGCGCCACTTCCCGAAGCCGCTCGATCTCTCCACGGTGATCGCCCTCGACCGCGAGCGCTGCATCTCCTGCTACCGCTGCGTGCGCTTCAGCCAGGACGTCGCCGAGGACAAGGCGCTCGTGATGGAGGAGCGCGGCGCGGCGGCCGAGATCGCGACGCTGACGGGCGACCTCTACGAGGGCCGCTTCACCGGCAACATCATCGACATCTGCCCGGTGGGCGCGCTCACGAGCATCCCCTACCGCTTCGTCGCGCGGCCCTGGGACGTGATGAACACGCCGTCCGTGTGCGGCCACGACGCCACCGGCACCAACGTGGAGCTGACGCTGCGCGAGGGCGAAGTCGCCCGCGTGACCGCCCGCCCCGAGCCGAACTACGCCGTGGAGGAGGGCTGGCTGTCCGACCTCAGCCGCTTCGCCTACCCGGGCAACCGCGCGCCGGACCGGCTCACCGCGCCGCTCATCCGCGACGACGGGCTCGTGCGCGAGACGAGCCTCGACGACGCGGTGGACGCCGCGGCGCTCGTGCTGGGCCGCGGCGGGCGCGTCGGCATCCTGGTGGGCCCGACGGCCACGGTCGAGGAGGGCTTCCTGGCCCAGGAACTGGCCCGCACCGCGCTCGGCGGCGCGCGCATCCAGCGCCTCGGCATCCCCGGCGCGGGCCTCGAGTCGATCCGCTCCCAGGCCCCGGCCGAGCTCGGCGACATCGACGCCGCCGACGTCGTGGTGATCGTGGGGGGCGACCCGGCCAACCAGCAGGCGATCGTCGAGCTACGGGTGCGCAAGGCGCGCCGGCGCGGCGCCGAGGTGCTCACCGTCGGGCCGCGGCCGCACGCGCTCGAGGCCGTCGACGCGTCGGTCCGCTCGGAGCCCGGCCGCCTGGCGGCGGCGCTCGAGGGCCTGACGCTCCCCGAGGGCGAGCGCGTGATCGTGCTGTGGGACGAGGCCGACCTGGCCGCCGAGCCCGACGCCGCCGCGGTGCTCTCGCGCATGGTGGGCGAGCGCGGCGCGTCCCAGATCGAGCTCGGCGCCGACGTCAACGGCGCGGGCCTGCGAGCCCTGGGCCTGGGCGCGGGCGACGTGCTGCAGGCCGCCGCCGACGGCGAGATCGACACGCTGCTGACCATCCACGCCGACCCGCTCGACGGGCCCGGCGGCGCGGAGTGGGGCTGGGCGCTCGGGCGCGTGCGCGCGCGGATCGCCATCGCCTGCCACTCCTCGGCCCTGACCGAGGCGAGCACCGTCGTGCTGCCGGCCGCGACCCACTACGAGACCGACGGCGTCTACGTGTCGATGACCGGCCGCGCGCAGCGCCTGCGCCCCGGCGCGGCCGCCCCCGAGGGCGCGGCGCCCGGCTGGGAGCTCCTGATCGCCCTGGCCCATCGCCTGGGCGCGCCGCCGCCCTACCGCACCGCGGCGCGCGCCTTCGCGGCCGCCGCGGACGCGCGCCCGGCGCTCGCCGGCCTCGACTACGACGTGATCGGCGTGCTGGGCGCCCCGCTCGCCCCCGTGACCCCGGTGTCGCCCGACGGCGCCAACGGCCCGCGCGCCGCAGCAGGGGACGGCATCCCCCTCGTCAGCCACGTCCCGCTCTTCGGCAGCCCGGCCGCCCACCGCTCGGACGCCCTCGCGGCCGTGCGCACCGGCGCGGAGGTCGTCCTCAACCCGGACGAGGCCGCGCGCCTCGGCGTGCGCGGCGGCGGGCGGGCCCGCCTGCGCTCGCCCCACGGCGAGTGCACGCTGCCGGTGCGGGTTGACGCGGGCCACCCGGCCGGCGCGGCCTTCGTCGCCGCCGGCGCCCCCGGCGCGGGCGTGGAGCGGCTGATGCCCGCGGACCGCGGCCCGGTCAACGTCGAGATCACGGGAGCCTGATGGACGAGCGCTTCCTGGTGGTCCTGATCAAGGCGGCCCTGGTCGTCTTCGTCGTGATCACCGCCTTCGCCTACACGCTGCTGTGGGAGCGCAAGCTGATCGGCCGCTTCCAGGCCCGCTACGGCCCCAACCGGGCCGGCCCGGTGGGCTACCTGCAGCCGCTGGCCGACGTGGTGAAGCTGATCTTCAAGGAGGACTTCGTCCCGCAGGGGGCCAACAAGCTCCTCTTCCAGATCGCGCCGATGATCTCGGTCTTCGCGGCCGTGGCGGCCATCGCGGTGATCCCGTGGGGCGACGGCTTCGAGCTCCTCGGCCACAACGTCGAGGGCGTCGGTGCCGACCTCAACATCGGCGTGCTGTTCCTCTTCGCCCTGTCCGGGCTCGGCTTCTACGGCCTGATCCTGGGCGGCTGGGCCAGCGGCAACAAGTACAGCCTGCTCGGCGCGGCCCGCACGGCGGCCCAGCTCGTCTCCTACGAGGTGGCGATGGGCCTGTCGGTGATCGGCGTGGTCATGATGGCCCAGAGCCTCTCGCTGGTGGACATCGTCCACGCCCAGAGCGACACCGCCTGGTACATCCTCTTCCAGCCGGTCGGCTTCGTGATCTTCGTGATCGCGGCCGTCGCCGAGACCAACCGGGCCCCGTTCGACATGCCGGAGGCCGAGTCGGAGCTCGTGGCCGGCTACCACACCGAGTACGGCGGCCTGAAGTTCGCCATGTTCTTCTTGGCCGAGTACATCAACATGATCATCATCTCGGCGCTCGGGGCGACGCTCTTCCTCGGCGGCTTCGGCGGCCCGTTCCTTCCGGGCTTCGTGTGGCTCGCCCTGAAGATCGCGGTGATGCTGTTCTTCTTCATCTGGCTGCGGGCCACGCTGCCCCGCCTGCGGTACGACCGCCTGATGAAGCTCGGCTGGAAGGTGCTGCTGCCGCTGGCCACGCTCAACCTCGTGGTGACGGCGGTCGTCGTCGCCCTCGGATTCGCGAACTAGGCAGGCACGATGGGACTCGACGACTCGCTCAAGGGCTTCGCGATCACGTTCCGGCAGATGCTGCGCAAGCCG
The DNA here is from genome assembly GCA_963770865.1 of uncultured Thermoleophilia bacterium. Taxonomy (GTDB): domain Bacteria; phylum Actinomycetota; class Thermoleophilia; order Miltoncostaeales; family Miltoncostaeaceae; genus Miltoncostaea. The sequence continues at coordinate 4,789 of CAVYRD010000006.1, read as the reverse complement.
GAGACGATCGGCTACCCGGAGAAGAAGACCCCGGTCTTCCCGCGCTTCCGCGGGCGCCACCGCCTCTGGACCCACGACAACGGCCTCGAGAAGTGCGTCGGCTGCTCGCTGTGCGTCGCCGCGTGCCCTGCCGACTGCATCCGCGTCGTGGCCGAGGAGAACACGCCGGAGCACCGCGTGTCCTCGGGCGAGCGCTACGCCCGCATCTACGAGATCAACATGGCGCGCTGCATCTTCTGCGGCTACTGCGAGGTCGCGTGCCCGTTCGACGCGATCACGCTCGAGAACGAGTACGAGATGTCGGAGCGCACGCGCGGCGACCTGCTCTACACCAAGGAGATGCTGCTGGCGCCGCATCCGAAGCCCGTCCCCGTCCGCTCCGAGGTTCCGTAAGGTGCCGAGCCGTGGGTGAGAGAATCGTCTTCACGATCGCCGCGGCGTCCGCGCTCGCGTCGGGCATCCTCGTGGTCACCCTGAAGGGCCCGTTCCGCGCCACCGTGGCGCTGATCGGCACCCTCCTCTCCGTGGCCGTCCTGTTCCTGCTGCTCGCCGCGCCGTTCGTCGCGGCGATCCAGGTGATCGTCTACGCCGGCGCCATCGTGGTGCTGTTCCTCTTCGTGATCGCGTACCTCGGCGAACGCCCCGTCGCGGAGATCGGGGACCGCCTCGGCCGCTACCAGGCCTTCGCGTGGCTGGCCGTCATCGGCCTCGCCATCCAGGGCGTCGTGGTGCTCGCCACCACCGACCTGCCCGGCTTCCGCGACGACCCGAGGGCGGTGGACGACATCGGGAGCCCCGAGGCCATCGGCCGCTCCTTCATCGACCAGTACATCGTGCCCTTCGAGGCCACCTCGCTGGCCCTGCTCGTCGCGGCCGTCGGCGCCGTGATGCTCGCCAAGCGCGCGGTGCGCTCGGAGGGCGGCCGGTGAGCGCCCTCGCCTCCACCGCGGCCGCCGTCGGCGACACCCACGAGGGCGTCCCCCTCGCGCTCTACATGGCGGTGTCGGGCGGGCTCTTCCTGCTCGGCCTGCTCGGCGTGCTCACCCGCCGCAACCCCCTGCTCCTGCTTCTCGCCGTCGAGCTGCTGCTGAACTCGGCCAACCTCGCCCTGGTCGGCTTCAGCCGCTACTGGAACGTCACCGACGGGCAGGTCTTCGCCCTCGTCGTGATGGTCGTCGCCGCCGCGGAGGTCGTGATCGGCCTCGGGCTGGTGGTCGCCGTGTTCCGCCAGCGCATCGCGCTCGACGTCGATCAGATGTCCTCGATGAAGGGCTAGGAAGACCCCTCCGTGATCTCCGCTCTCGCCTGGCTGGTCCTCGGCCTCCCCCTGCTCGGCTGCATCGTCTTGTCCCTGTGGCCCGGGGAGCCCGACCGGCGCGTCACCCGCGTGGTCGGCGTCGGCCTGCCGGCCGTCTCGTTCGTCCTGACGGCGATCATCTTCGTCACGCTGCTGACGCGCGACGGGGGGGACCGGCTCGAGGTCACGACCCTCTGGAACTGGGTGAAGACCGACGGCCTGTCGATCGACCTCGCCCTGCAGATCGACCAGCTCTCGGTGCTGATGATGCTGGTCATCACCGGCGTCGGCTCGCTGATCATCCTCTACTCGGTCGAGTACATGGAGCACGACCGCGACTACCGGCGCTTCTTCGCGGAGATGAGCTTCTTCCTCTTCGCGATGCTCCTGCTGGTCGAGGCCGCCAACTTCTTCTTCCTGATCGTGGGCTGGGGCCTGGTCGGCCTCGCCTCGTACCTGCTGATCGGCTACTACTACGAGCGCCCGTCGGCCGTCGCCGCCGCGAAGAAGGCCTTCGTGGTGAACGTGGTCGGCGACGTCGGGATGGTGCTCGCGGCCTTCCTGCTGGTGCGCGAGCTCGGCACCCTGGACTACCGCCAGGTGTTCGCAGCCGCGCCCGAGGGCCTCGGCCAGGGCACCGGCGTGTCCACCGCCGTCGCGCTCCTGTTGTTCGTCGGCGCCGCGGCCAAGAGCGCCCAGATCCCGCTCCACACCTGGCTGCCGGACGCGATGGAGGGCCCGACCCCGGTCTCGGCCCTCATCCACGCGGCCACCATGGTGACGGCCGGCGTCTACATGATCGTGCGCTGCAACGTGCTCTACGAGCTGGCGCCGTACGCCGGCGACATCGTGGCCGTGATCGGCGCCGCGACCCTCCTGATGGCCGCGACCATCGCCCTCGTGCAGGTGGACATCAAGCGCGTCCTCGCCTGGAGCACCGTGAGCCAGATCGGCTACATGATCATGGGCGCGGGCCTGGGCGTGTACGACGGCGCGATGTTCCACTTCCTGACGCACGCCTTCTTCAAGGCGCTGCTCTTCCTCGCCGTCGGCATCGCGATCCACGCGCTGGCCGGCGAGCAGAGCCTCGACCGGATGGGCGGCCTGCGCACGCACCTGCGCTTCACGCACGTCGCGGTGCTGGTGGGCTGCCTCTCGATCGCCGGCATCCCACCCTTCTCCGGCTTCTTCAGCAAGGACGACATCCTCGCCACCGCGACGGACGCCGGCACGCTCGGCAAGGTCCTCAGCGTCGTCGGCATCGTCGGCGCCGGGCTGACCGCCTTCTACATGTTCCGCCTGTTCTTCCGCGCCTTCTGGGGCCCGGAGCCCGAGGGCGGCTACGAGCACGCCCCGCACAACCCGAGCTGGGTCATGTCGGCGCCGGTCGGCGTGCTCGCGGTGCTCGCGACGGTTGCGGGCTTCCTCCAGGTGCCCGGGGCCTCCTGGCAGCCGTTCAAGGACTGGCTCGATCCCGTGCTGGTGTCGGCTCCGGACCTCGAGGCGACGACGGCCGCCGAGTGGATCGTGAGCATCACGAGCGTCGGCCTGGCCCTCGTGGCCATCGGGATCGCCTACTGGGTCTTCGTGGCCGACCCCGAGCGGCGCCTGCGCCTGGCCCCCCGGGCCACCGGCGCGCGGGCCCTGCTCACCGACCAGTACCGCTTCGACGAGGTCTACGAGGAGGCCGTCGTCCAGCCCGGACGCGACCTCGGCGACGCCCTCACGAACGGCTTCGAGCGCTACGGCGCCCAGGGGGTCATGGAGGGCACCGTCCGCAGCATGCTCGAGGCGGGCCGCGAGCTCCGCGTCGTGCAGACCGGCCTGGTCCGCGCCTACGCCTTCGCGATGATCGCCGGCGCGGTCGCGGTCGGCATCATCTTCAGCCTGGCGGTGCGCTAGTGCCCTGGTTGTCCGCCATCGTCCTGCTGCCGCTGCTCGGGGCGCTCGCCCTGCTCGCCGTGCCGGCCGGCCCCGCCGGCGCCGTGCAGGCGCGCATCTTCGCCGTCGTCACCGCCGGTACCACCGCGGTGCTCGTGGCGATCCTGATCGGCCTGTTCGACCGCCAGTCCGGCGGCCTGCAGTACGTTGACCACGTGGACTGGGCCGCGCAGGTCGGCCTGTCGTGGGACGTCGGCGTCGACGGCATCTCCATCTGGCTCATCGCGCTCACCGCGGGCCTCTTCCTGCTCGCGATCGTCGCGGCATGCTGGCGCCTGCCCGAGCGCCCCCGCGGCTTCCTGGCGATGCTGCTGCTCGCGGAGTGCGGGCTGCTCGGCCTCTTCGCGGCGGGCGACTTGGTGCTCTTCTACGTCTTCTGGGAGGCCATGCTCGTCCCGTTCTACTTCCTCATCGGGATGTGGGGCGGCGAGGGCCGGGGACGCGCGACGACGCGGTTCGTCATCTACACGATGGTCGGCAGCCTGCTGATGCTGGTCGCGATCCTGGCCACGGCCTTCGTGGCGCGGGACATCACCGGCCAGTTCACCTTCTCGATCCACGACCTGCAGGGCGTGAGCTTCTCCGACACGCAGAGCACCTGGCTGTTCCTCGGCTTCGCCCTCGCCTTCGCCATCAAGCTGCCGCTCTGGCCGTTCCACGGCTGGCTGCCCGGCGCCTACGGCACGGCGCCGATCCTGGTGACCGGCCTCCTGGCCGCCGTGATGAGCAAGGCCGGGGTCTACGGCTTCCTGCGCATCGGCCTGCCGCTGTTCCCCGAGGGCGCCGACCGCTTCGCGGTGCCGCTCGGCGTGCTGGCCGTGGTGGGGATCGCCTACGGCTCGCTCCTGGCCTGGCGCGCGCCGACCATGCGCATGCTCGTCGCCTACTCGAGCCTCGCCCACCTCGGCTTCGTGCTGCTGGGCATCGTCGCGCTCGACGTCCAGGCCTCGCAGGGCGCCGTGCTGCAGATGGTCAACCACGGCATCGTGGTGGCCGCCGCCTTCGCGATCGTGGCGATCATCAACCGCACCGCCCCCAACGACCGCATCGACGAGATCGGCGGGCTGGCGGGCGGGGCCCCGCGCCTGGCGGGCGTCTTCCTGATCGTGGCGATGGCCTCGCTGGCCATCCCCGGCTCCAACTCCTTCGCGGGCGAGTTCCTCATCCTGACCGGCGTCTTCCGCCAGCACGTCTGGCTCGCCGCGCTCGCCTGCATCGGCATCGCGTACGCCGCGGTCTACATGCTGCGGCTCTACCAGAGCTCGATGAACGGCCCGCGCAAGGGCGGCATGGCCTCGAAGGCCGAGCTGCGCGCCCGGGACCTCGTCTACCTGATGCCCCTCGTCGCCGTGATGCTCTTCATCGCCCTCTGGCCGAAGGCGCTCGTGGGCGCCACGACGGCGAGCATCGAGCGCGCGGTCGCGCCGGCCCAGGTGGCCGCGGGTCGCCCGGCCGATCAGATCCGCGCCGTGGTGCCGGCGAACCCGCCGGCCTACGCCGAGCCGCTCCCCGGCGACCCGGCGCCGGCCACCACGACCACCGGGGCGAACC
>CAVYRD010000005.1:0-59433 GCA_963770865.1 uncultured Thermoleophilia bacterium | reverse complement strand
GCAGAGCCGGCCGGGCCCGGCGCACAGCAGCCGGTCGGCCGCGCCGCGGCGGCGGGCGCGCATGGTCGGGAAGCCGTGCAGCGGCGCCAGTGCCCGGATCAGAACGGCGGCGCCGCGGCCCTCGGGCTCGCACACCAGGTTGGCGCACCAGTGCAGGCCGTAGGACCGGTAGACGTAGAGGTGCCCGGGAGGCCCGAACATCACGAGCGCCCGGCCGCGGGGGCCGCGGAAGCTGTGGGAGGCGGGGTCGTCCTGCTGGTAGCGCTCGGTCTCGACGATCATCCCGCCGACGCCGTCCACGGTGATCACGCAGCCGACGAGGTCGGGCGCGACCTCGGCCACGGGGCGGGCGAAGAAGTCGCGGTCGAGGCGCGCGCCGGCGCGGGGCGGGGCCTCCATCACCATGCCGCGACCCGGGCGCGCGCCTGCTCCATCTGGGCGGCGACGGCCGCGCGGGCCGTCCCGCCGGGCGCCTGCTTGGCCTCGACCGACGCCTCGGCCGTGAGCGGCGGCACCGCCACGCCCTCGAGGCCCGCGGCCGCGAACTCGGCCGGGCCGGCCTCCTCCAGGCCCACGCCGCGCTCGAGGCAGGCGCGCACCAGCCGCCCGACGGCCTCGTGTGCGCGGCGGAAGGGCCACCCGAGCCGCACGAGGTGGTCGGCCAGGTCGGTCGCGGCCAGGAAGCCGCCCTGGGTGGCCGCCGTCATGCGGTCGGCGCGGAAGCGCGCCCCGGCGATCATCCCGGTCATCGCCGGCAGGAGCAGGTCGACCGTGTCGATGGCGTCGAACAGGTACTCCTTGTCCTCCTGCAGGTCCTTGTTGTAGGCGAGCGGCAGGCCGGAGAGCGCCCCCAGCAGGCCGGCGAGGTCGGCCGCGAGGCGCGGGGCCTTGGCGCGCGCCAGCTCGGCCGCGTCGGGGTTCTTCTTCTGGGGCAGCATCGAGGAGCCCGAGGTGAACGCGTCGTCGAGCTCCACGAAGCCGTACTCGTCGCCGGCCCAGGCCACGATCTCCGCGCCCAGGCGCGAGAGGTGGACGCCGAGCTGGGCGGCGAAGTGCAGGTAGTCGACCAGGGCATCGCGCGAGCCGACGGCGTCGAGGCTGTTCGGGCTGGGGCGCGCGAAGCCGAGCTCCGCGGCCGTCGCGGCGCGGTCGATCGGGAAGCCCACGCCCGAGAGGGCCCCCGAGCCGAGCGGGCAGTCGGCCGTGGCCTCGATCGCGTGGCCCAGGCGGACGCGGTCGCGGTCGAGCATCCAGACGTATGCCAGCAGGTGGTGCGCCAGCCGCACCGGCTGCGCGCGCTGGCTGTGGGTGTAGCCGGGCAGCAGCGTGTCGAGGTGCTCGGCCGCCTGGGCGAGCAGGGCGTCGCCCAGCGCCCGCAGCAGCGTCACCTGCTCGGTGGAACGCTCGCGCAGGTAGAGCAGCGTGTCGGTGATGACCTGGTCGTTGCGGCTGCGCGCGGTGTGCAGCCGGCGGCCCGGATCGCCCACCAGCTCGGTGAGCCGGCGCTCGACGGCCGTGTGGATGTCCTCGTCGCTCGGCTGGAAGGCGAACGTGCCCGCCGCCATCTCCTCGGCGATCGCCGCGAGCCCCGCGTCGATGGCCGCCGCGTCCTCGGCCGGGATGATCCCCTGCGCGCCGAGCATGCGCGCGTGCGCCCGCGAGGCCGTGATGTCCTGCGGCCACAGGCGGCGATCGACAGCCAGCGAGGCGTTCAGCCGGTCGAAGGCCTCCGCGGGGCCGGCGCCGAAGCGCCCCCCCCACAGACGGGGCGCGTCACTCATCCCGCGAGGACGGAGGCCAGCGCCCCGCAGACGCGCTCGACCTGCGCCTCGGTCATCTCGGGGAAGAACGGCAGCGCGATGGTCGAGGAGCTGATGGCCTCGGTGACCGGGAACTCCCCGGGCCCGTGGCCGTGCTCATCCTGGTAGTAGGGCTGCAGGTGGATGCAGGGCAGGTAGGGCTTGGCCGAGACGCCGATCGCGTCCAGCCTGCCGATGACCTCGTCGCGGTCGTGGCCCGGGTCGAGCCGGGGCGCGTAGACGAACCACGAGCGCTCCTGCGGACCCTCGTACATGGGCGTCACGCCGTCGATCTCGGCCGTGCGCGCCTGGTACCAGCCGGCCACGCGGGCGCGGGCGGCGAGCATGTCGGTGAGCCGCTCGAGCTGGGCGACGCCGATCGCGCTGTGGACGTCGGACAGGCGGTAGTTGAAGCCCAGGCGCGAGTGGACGAGCCAGGCCCCGTCGTCGGAGCGCCCCTGGTTGCGCAGGCTGGAGAGCACGCGGGCCAGGTCGTCGTCGTCGGTCAGCACCACGCCGCCCTCGGCGGTGGTCAACTGCTTGTTGGCGTAGAAGCCGTAGACGGCGGGGTGGCCGAACGTGCCGAGCTTCTTGCCGCCGTAGGCGCCGTCGATCGACTGGCAGGCGTCCTCGACGCGCGCGAGGCCGTGGCGCTCGGCGATCTCGACCAGCGCCGGCACCTCGGCCGGGTAGCCGAATATGTTGACGATCAGGATCGCCTTGGTGCGCGGGGTGATGGCCGCCTCGACCGCCGCCGGGTCCATGTTGAACGTGAGCGGGTTGACCTCCGCGAAGACCGGCGTGGCGCCGGTGAACAGGATCGCGTTGGCCGAGGCCACGAACGAGAACGACGAGGTGATGACCTCGTCGCCCGGGCCGAGGCCCAGGGCGTGGAGGCACAGGTGCAGGCCGGCCGTGCCGCTGGAGACGGCGACGGCGTGCTTCACGCCGATCCGCTCCGCCCAGGCGCGCTCGAAGCGGGGCACCATCGGGCCCAGCGAGAGCTGCCCGGACCGCAGCACCTCATCGACCAGCTCGCGCTCACGGTCGCCGATGACCGGCTTGGCGAGCGGGATGCGCTCCTCGGCCCCGCTCACCCCGCCGCCGGGGTGCGCAGGCGCGCGATGCGGCGCGTGCCGAACTCGAGGCTGTCGAGAAGCGCCTCCCAGGACGCCTCGATGACGTTCTCGCTCACTCCGATCGACCCCCATGTGCCGTGGCCGTCGCTCGAGTCGAGGAGGACGCGCGTCACGGCGGCGGTCCCCTTGGTCTCGTCGAGGATGCGGACCTTGAAGTTGACCAGTTCGATGGCGCCGAGCTCCGGGATGCGCGGCTCGAGGGCGGTGCGCAGCGCGCTGTCGAGCGCGTTGATCGGGCCGTTGCCCTCGGCCGTGGCCACGAGGCGCTCGCCCCGGTGGAAGATCTTCACCGTCGCCTCCGTCTCGACCCGCCCGTCGGCGCGCTTCTCGGTGATGACCCGGAAGCTCTCCAGGGTGAAGAGCGGCTCGTAGACGCCGGTCTCGCGCTCGAGCAGCAGCTCGAAGGAGCCGTCGGCCACCTCGAAGTGGTAGCCCGCGTGCTCCAGCTCCTTCAGCCGGGCGAGGATCCCGGCGATGCGCTCGGGGTCGTCCTCGACGTCCACGCCCAGCTCGCGCGCCTTGGCGACGATCGTGCCGCGCCCCGACAGCTCGGAGACCAGCACGCGGCGCTGGTTGCCGACGGCCTCGGGGTCGATGTGCTCGTAGGTGCGGGCGTCGGCGTTCATGCCCTGTTGGTGCATGCCGCCCTTGTGGCCGAAGGCGTTGAGGCCGACGTACGGCGCCCAGGCGTCGGGCTGCAGGTTGGCCGTCTCGGCGACGAAATTCGACAGCGCCGTCAGCTCGCCGAGCTTCTCCGGCTCCAGCACCTCGTAGCCCATCTTCAGCGCGAGCGACGGGATGATCGAGACCAGGTTGGCGTTGCCGCAGCGCTCGCCGTAGCCGTTGACGGTGCCCTGCACGAGGCGGGCGCCCTCCTCCACGGCCGCGAGGCTGTTGGCGACGCCGCACTCGGCGTCGTTGTGCGTGTGGATGCCGAGGGCGACGCCCGGCAGGCCCTCGCGCACCGCGCGCATGACCGCCGCGACGCGGCCCGGCAGGGTCGCCCCGTTGGTGTCGCACGGCGTGATCCACGCCGCGCCGCCGGCCTCGGCCGCCCGCAGGCAGTCGAGGGCGTAGTCCGGGTGGGCGTCGTACGCGTCGAAGAAGTGCTCGGCGTCGTAGACGACCTCCTTGTCCTGCGACACGAGGAAGGCCACCGACTCCTCGATCATCCGCAGGTTCTCCTCGCGCGTGACGCGCGTGACCCGCTCCAGGTGCAGGTCCCACGTCTTGCCCACGAGCGTGATGACCGGGGCGAAGCTGTCGGCCAGGCCCCGGATGGCCGGGTCCCGCTCGGCCTCCACGCCGCGGCGGCGGGTCATGCCGAACGCGGCGAGGCGGGTGGCGCCGAGGTCCTCGCGCTCGAGCAGCGTGAAGAGCTCGCCGTACTTGGGGTTGCTGGCCGGGAAGCCGGCCTCCAGGTACTCGACGCCGAACTCGGCCAGGCGCACGGCCACGGCGAGCTGCTCGCCGACGGAGAGGCTCAGCCCCTCCCGCTGCATCCCGTCGCGGAGGGTGGTGTCGTAGATGAGGACCCGGTCTGCCATGGGCCTCAGGGCGAGAGGGTCGAGGCCGGCGCGACCACGTAGTCCAGCCACTCCTCCGAGCGCGGGTCGCGCCCCTCGGTGGCGGCGAAGAAGCGGGTCTGTAGGCGCTGCGTGATCGGCCCGGGAGGGCCGAGCGGGTGCTCGTTGACCTCGTTGATCGGGCAGACCTCGGCCGCGGTGCCGGTGATGAAGACCTCGTCGGCCGTGTAGAGCTCGCCGCGGGCGACCTCGCGCTCGAGCACCGGGATGCCCTCGTCCTTGGCCAGCGTGATGATGCTCGCGCGGGTGATGCCCTCGAGGATCGACGCCTGGACCGGCGGCGTGATGAGGACGCCGTCGCGCACGAGGAAGAGGTTCTCGCCGGAGCCGTCGGCCACGTAGCCGGCCTCGTTCAGGAGGATCGCCTCCTGGTAGCCGGCCTTGTGGGTCTCCACCTTGGCGAGGATCGAGTTCAGGTACTGGCCGCCGGCCTTGGCCGTCGCGGGGATCGTCGTGGAGCCGATGCGCCGCCAGCTGGAGATCTTGGCCCGGATGCCGTCGCGCAGGCCGTCCTCGCCAAGGTAGGCGCCCCACTCCCAGGCCGCGATGGCCACGTCGACCGGCGCCTCCAGCGGGAACAGGCCCATGGTGCCGTAGCCGCGCAGGACGATCGGGCGGATGTAGCAGCCGCTGAGGCCGTTGGAGGAGACGACCGCGTGCACGGCGGCGCGAAGCTCCTCGCGGGTGTAGGGGATCGGCATGTGGTACATCGCCGCCGAGCGCTCGAGCCGGGTGAGGTGGTCCTCGAGCCGGAACACGGCCGTGCCCTTCTCGGCCGCGTAGGACCGGATGCCCTCGAATACGGTCGTGCCGTAGTGGAGGCCGTGCGAGAGGACGTGCACCCGTGCGTCGGGCCAGTTGACCAGCTCGCCGTTCATCCAGATCTTCTCGGCTTCCTGCATGCTCAGGTCCTTGCGCTCGTTGCGGACCGGGACAGGTTACCGGGCGGGTCCAGCGCCCGGCGACGCCGGGCGGGGACGGTTACCCGAGGGGCCGTGGCCGCGGCGGTAGACCATCAGCGTGCGGGTGAAGGTGATGACCACGACGCCGTCCTGGTTGGAGCCCGTGGTGCGGACGGTGACGATGCCGACCTCCGGCCGCGAGCGCGACGGGCGCGCGGCCAGGACCTCGCTCTCGGAGTAGATCGTGTCGCCCTCGAAGACCGGGGCGGGCAGGCGCACCTCGTCCCAGCCGAGGTTGGCCATCACGTTCTGGGAGACGTCGGACACGCTCTGGCCGGTGACCAGGGCGAGCGTGAAGGTGGAGTCCACCAGCGGCCGGCCGAACTCGGTGGCGGCCGCGTAGTGGCGGTCGAAGTGGATCGGGGCCGTGTTCTGGGTGAGGAGCGTGAACCAGGCGTTGTCCACCTCGAGCACGGTGCGGCCCAGGCGGTGGACGTAGACGTCTCCCACCGTGAAGTCCTCGAAGAAGCGCCCCTCCCAGCCCGGTACCTCGGCCATGGCTACAACGCCTGGAGGATCAGGTCGCCGACCGCGTCGGTGCCGAGCGTGCCGCCGAGGTCGCGGGTGCGGTGGCCCTCGCCGAGGACCTTCTCCACGGCGGCGTCGATGCGGTCGGCCGCCTCGGGGGCGCCGAGCGAGTAGCGCAGCATCATCGCGGCCGACAGGCAGGTGGCGATCGGGTTGGCGATGCCCTGGCCGGCGATGTCGGGCGCCGAGCCGTGCACCGGCTCGTAGAGGCCGAGGGTGCCGGGGCCGAGGCTCGCGGACGGCAGCATCCCGATGGACCCGGTGATCATCGCGGCCTCGTCGGAGAGGATGTCGCCGAACAGGTTCTCGGTGATGATGACGTCGAAGTCGGCCGGGCGGCTGACCAGCTGCATGGCGGCGTTGTCCACCAGCATGTGCTCGAGGGCGATGTCCGGGTGGCGTTTCGCGGTCTCGACGACCTTCTCCCGCCAGAGGCGCGAGGTCTCGAGGACGTTGGCCTTGTCCACCGAGGTGACCTTGCGACGGCGGCTCGCCGCGGCGCGGAACCCGACCTCGGCCAGCCGGGTGACCTCCTCGGTGGTGTAGAGGCAGGTGTCGAAGGCGCGGTCGGGCTCGCGCCCCCGCTCGCCGAAGTAGAGGCCGCCGGTGAGCTCGCGGACGACGAGCAGGTCCGTCCCCTCGATCCGCTCGCGCCGGAGGGGGCTCGCGTCGTAGAGCGCGGGCCAGGGGCGGACGGGGCGCAGGTTGGCGTAGAGGCCGAGGCCGGAGCGCAGGCCGAGGAGGCCCTGCTCGGGGCGCGGCGTGTCGGGGTCGGTGGTGTCCCACTTGGGGCCGCCGACGGCGCCGAGGAGGACCGCGTCCGAGGCGCGGCACGCGTCGAGGACCTCGTCGGTGAGCGCGGTGCCGTGGGCGTCGATCGAGACGCCGCCCACGAGGTGCTCGTGCCAGTCGATGACAAGGTCGTGATCGGGCGCGAGGGCGTCGACCACGCGGCGCGCCTCGGCGATCACCTCCGGGCCGATCCCATCCCCCGGCAGCAGCGCTACGGACACCTCGTGCACTCGTCTTCCCCCTGATCGGCCACTACGGACGGCTGGGGAGCGTACCGGGCGGGGGTCGCCGGGGCGGGGTCCCGGTCCGTCTGGGTCCAATTGGACCTGGGCCCTCGGCCCGATTGCGACGTGGTCGGACACGGAGAAGGCACGGAGGCGGCCCGTTCAGGCGCTTACCGGTCCGCCCACCGGTGCCACGCTCTGGTCGTGGCCAGGAGCCTCTACGGCGCGGCGGCGGGGGCGATGACCGAGCGGCGGTCGCGGGCGCTCGATATCCACCGGGGGCGGCTGGCGGCTCCGCCGGCCGAGCGTCCGCGGCCGGGTTCCTACGCCTGGCCGGCGCTCCGTGCGGAGGCCGAGGCGGCGTTCGCGCGGGGCGAGGCACCGGGGCGGGTCATCGAGCGGCTGCGGAAGCGCGCGGGACGAGACGATGCGGTCCCGCCGAGCGTCCGGACGATGCGGCGCTGGTTCCGGGAGGGGCGCTGGCTGGACGCGGCCGGCGGGCCGGGCCTGGAGCCGCCCGGCCCGCCGGAGCCACCGCCCGGCTCAGGCGAACTGCGTGGTGACCGGTCCCTCGCGCTCCGAGGACTGCTCGTAGGCCGTGATCTCGGCCTCGTGGGTGAGCGTCAGGGCGATGTCGTCCCAGCCGTTGAGCAGGCGCTCGCGGATGACCGGGTCGATCTCGAACGGGAACTCGCGCCCGTCGGCCGCGACGACGACCTGCCGCTCGAGGTCGATGGCGGCGGTCGATCCCGGCTCGCCCTCGGCCTGCTCCATCAGGACCCGGACCTGCTCCTCGGTGAGCTGCACCGGCAGGAGCCCGATCTTCGTGCAGTTCGTGCGGAAGATGTCCGCGAAGCTCGGCGCGACGACGGCGCGGAAGCCGTGGTCCTCGAGCGCCCAGGGGGCGTGCTCGCGGGACGACCCGCAGCCGAAGTTGCGGCCGGCGACGAGGATCGGCGCGCCGGCGTACTCGGGCCGCTCGAGCGGGAAGCCCTCCTCGCCCCGCCAGTCCCAGAACAGGAACTCGCCGAACCCGGTGCGCTCGATGCGCTTCAGGAACTGCTTCGGGATGATCTGGTCGGTGTCGACGTCGGCCCGGTCCAGTGGGCAGACGACGCCCTCGACGCGCGTGAACGGCTCCATCTCAGACCACCTCCGCCAGGTCGGCGTCGAACGTGCGGACGTCCACGAGGTGCCCCGCGATCGCGGCCGCCGCGGCCATCGGGGGGCTCACGAGGTGCGTGCGCCCGCCCTTGCCCTGGCGGCCCTCGAAGTTGCGGTTGCTCGTCGAGGCGCAGCGCTCGCCGGGCTGAAGCACGTCGTCGTTCATCGCGAGGCACATCGAGCAGCCGGCGTCGCGCCACTCGAAGCCCGCCTGGCGGAAGACCTCGTCGAGGCCCTCGGCCTCGGCCTCGGCCTTCACCTGCATCGACCCCGGCACGACCATCGCGCGCAGGCCCTCCTTGACCTTCTTGCCGCGCACCACGGCGGCGGCGGCGCGCAGGTCGGGCAGGCGCCCGTTGGTGCACGAGCCGATGAAGACGGTGTCGACGGCGATGTCCTCGATCGCCTCGCCGCCGTGCAGGCCCATGTACTCGAGCGCCCGCACCACGCCCTCGCGGTCGGAGGGGTCGTCGTAGTCGTCGGGCGTCGGGACGCGGCCGGTGATCGGCGCGACCATGCCCGGCGTGGTGCCCCAGGTGACCTGCGGCGCCAGGGAGGCGGCGTCGATCGTGACCTCGCGGTCGAACCGCGCGTCCCAGTCGCTCGGCAGCTCGCGCCACCGCTCGACGGCGGCGGCGAAGTCGCGCGGCGCGGCCGGCCGGCCCTCGAGCCACGCGAACGTGGTCTCGTCGGGCGCGATCATGCCCGCGCGGCCGCCGCCCTCGATCGACATGTTGCAGACCGTCATCCGGCCCTCCATCGAGAGGGCGCGGATCGCCGAGCCGGCGTACTCGATGACGTGGCCCTGCGCGCCGGCCACGCCGATGTGGCCGATCGTGCCGAGGATGAGGTCCTTGGCGCCGACGCCCGTGCCGGTCTCGCCGTCGATCGTGATGCGCATCGTGCGCGGCGGGCCCTGGGTGAGCGTCTGGGTGGCGAGGACGTGCTCGACCTCGCTCGTGCCGATGCCGAACGCGAGCGCGCCGAAGGCGCCGTGCGTCGAGGTGTGGCTGTCGCCGCAGACGATCGTCATGCCCGGCTGCGTAACGCCGAGCTCCGGCCCGATGATGTGGACGATGCCCTGCCGCGCGCTGCGGATGGAGAACAGCGGCACGCCGAACTCGGCGCAGTTGCGCTCCAGGGCCTCGATCTGCGCGCGCGAGAGCGGGTCGGCGATGCCGGCGTCGCGCCCGATGGTCGGCACGTTGTGGTCGACCGTCGCGAGCGTCCGGTCGGGGCGGCGGACCTTCCGGCCGGCGAGGCGGAGCCCGTCGAAGGCCTGCGGGGACGTGACCTCGTGGACCAGGTGCAGGTCCACGAAGAGGATCGCCGGGCCGGTCGCGTCCGCGGCCCGCACGACGTGGTCGTCCCAGACCTTCTGGAACAGGGTCTTGCCGCTCATCAGACTCCTCCCGCCGCGATCCGCTCGCCGTGCTCCGCGTGGCGGCTGGCGTTGACGGCTCGTACGTAGGCGATGGCGCTCGCCTCCAGGACATCGGTCGAGACCGACTGGCCGGCGAAGCGCCGCCCGTCGATCTCGCACACCACACGCGCCTCGCCCAGCGCGTCCTTGCCGCTCGTCACGGCGGACACCTGGTACTCGATCAGCGTGCCGGCGGTGCCGACCGCCGCGTCGATCGCCTTCATCAGGGCGTCGACCGGCCCGTCGCCGGTGCTCGTCGCCTCGCGCACGGCGCCGTCGGCGTCGGCCACCGACACGCGGGCCCGGGCCTCGTCGCCGGTGCCGCCCTCGAAGTGCAGCTCGCGCAGGGTCCAGCCCTCGCCGGCCGACTCGACGCGCATCTCGTCTCCGACGATCGCCTCGAGGTCGGCCGCGGAGATCCGCCCCTTCCGGTCGGCGACCTCCTTGAAGCGGGTGAAGGCCTGGTCGAGCTCCTCGCGGTCCAGCTCGTAGCCCAGCTCCTCGAGCGCGTTGCGCAGCGCGTGGCGCCCGGAGTGCTTGCCCAGGACGATCTCGCTCTCCGACAGCCCGACCGAGGCCACGTCCATGATCTCGTAGGTCAGCGGGTTGGCCAGCACGCCGTGCTGGTGGATGCCCGCCTCGTGGGCGAAGGCGTTGCGGCCGACGATCGCCTTGTTGGGCTGCACGACGTAGCCGGTCATGCGGCTGACGAGACGGCTGGAGCGCGTGATCTCGGGCGTGTTGACGCCGCACCACAGGCCGCCGAGCGCCTCGGCGCGGGTGCGCAGGATCATCGCCAGCTCCTCGATGCTGGCGTTGCCGGCGCGCTCGCCGATGCCGTTGACGCAGCCCTCCACCTGCCGGGCGCCGACCAGGCAGCCGGCGAGCGAGTTGGCGACGGCCAGGCCGAGGTCGTTGTGGCAGTGGACCGACAGGGTCACGTCGTGCAGGCGCGGACAGACCTCGTAGAGGTCCAGCAGGAAGCGCTGGAACTCGTTGGGCATCGTGTACCCGACGGTGTCCGGGATGTTGATCGTGGTCGCGCCCTCGGCGATGGCGGCGCCGACCACCTCGGCCACGTAATGGACGTCGGAGCGCGTCGCGTCCTCGCAGGAGAACTCGACGTCGTCCACGATCGAGCGGGCCAGCCGCACCGCGTCGGTGGCCGCGGCGAGCACCTGCCCGCGGTCCATCTTCAGCTTGTAGGTGAGGTGGATGTCGCTGGTGGCGATGAAGGTGTGGATGCGCGGCCGCTCGGCGTCGCGGACGGCCTCGCCGGCCACCGTGACGTCCTTCTCGTTGGCGCGGGCCAGGGCGGCGACGGTGACGCCCCGCACCTCGGCGGCCACGGCGCGGACGGCCTCGAAGTCGCCGGGCGACGAGATCGGGAAGCCCGCCTCGAGCACGTCGACGCCGAGCCGCGAGAGCTGGTGCGCGATCTCCACCTTCTCGCGCGTGTTGAGCGTGATGCCCGGGGCCTGCTCCCCGTCGCGCAGGGTGGTGTCGAAGAAGGTGATGCGCTTGTCGGGGTCCTGCTGGTGCTGCTCGTCGGCGGTCACGGAGACGTCCTCCTCACGAATGGGCTTCGAGGCATTCGGGGCCCGGCGCATCCGGGCATGGGTGTCGGCAAGCTCCCCCTACCGGGGGAGGAGCCCACGAAGCCGCAGGAGGCCGCACGGCAGGAGCGTGATGGGTGCGGCGTCCACGAGCATGCGCCGCAGGATACCGGGGCGGCCGTGGCCGGGCAAACCGTCCCTTGACGCGCGGGCGAGGGTCGAGGAATCTCCCGCCGATGCCCATCCCGGCGCCCATCCGGCGCGCCGCCCTCGTGGCGGCGCCCCTCTCGCTGCTGCTCCCGCTGGGCGCGACCGCGGCTGCCGCGCACAAGCAGCCGCCCTCGACCCTTCACGTCGGCCAGCACGCGGCCTTCACCCGCGTCGTGGTCAACCTGCCGGCCGCCGCGACGCTGAGCAGCGGGGAGAACGGCGTCGAGACGACCGACCCCTCCCCCCTCGACGGGCGCGCGGTCGTCCGGGCGCGGACCACCGGCACCCGCACGGGAGCGAGCGAGATCCGCCGCGCCGGGGTCCACGTACGCGTGCGCGGCAACCCGTCCGGCTTCACGGTGCTGGTGGACTCGCAGCGCGGGACGCTGAAGTTCGTCTCCTACCGCTCCCCCTCCGGGGAGCGCCTGGTGATCGACCTCTGGCGCAACACGACCTCGGGCTCGGCACGCATCCTCAGCGACGGCTGCCTGCGCTTCGACGCCTGGTCGGCGGCGGCCACCTTCGCCAAGGCCCGCGGGCGCGAGCTCACGCCGCTCTTCGAGCACGGCCTGGTGCTGACGCTGCGCCGTGAGGGCCCCGGCCCGACCGTGATCGCCGAGAAGCCCCTGATCGCGACCGAGGGGACGTTCCGGCCCGACTTCTCCGGCTACCTCGTCCCCGGACGGTGGAGCGGGAAGCTCACCTTCGCCGCCGCGACGCCGCGGCGCGCGATGCTCGAGGCCTGGTCGGCGTCGGCCAAGGACGGCTCGCTCGACTGCCTGGTCCAGACCCCGGTGATCGTCCCCTCCAGCTGACCCGGGCGGCGGGGCCGGCGGCGTAGCGCCCGGGTCTAGTCAACGTCCAGGGCCACGAACCAGGCCTTCTCGAAGCCCTCGATGGCCGCGATCTTCTGCGCCGCGAGGCCGGGGACCGGGGAGTCGAGCGTCACGGCCATCACCGCGCCGCCGTCGTCACGCGAGCGCGACACCGCCATCGAGGCGATGTTGACGTTGGCGCCGCCGAGGATCGTGCCGACGCGGCCGATCTGACCGGGTACGTCGAGGTAGCGGAAGATGGCGATGTTCGGCGCCAGCTCGATCTCGATCTCCTGGTCGAAGGCCGACACCAGCCGGGGGCGCGAGGTGGTGCCCACCGTCGTGCCGCTGAGGCTGACGTCGCCCGAGCGCAGCGTGAGGCGGTTGGTGTAGTCCCGAGAGCGGGGTGAGGTGGTCTCGGACCACTCGATGCCGCGCTCGGCCGCGAGGGACGCGGCGTTGACCACGTTGACCGCCTCCTCGACGCGGCCGTGGAGCACGCCGGCGAGCACCGCCGAGGTGAGCAGGCGCGTGTCGAGGTTCGCGAGCTGGCCCTCGTAGGAGATCTGCAGCGGCGACGGACCGCCCGTGATCGCCGTGATGAGCTGCCCGAGCTGGTTGGCCAGCGGCAGGAACGGCCCGAGCACGGCGAGCGCCTCGGGGCCCACGGAGGGGATGTTCACGGCCGAGGTGACGACCCCGCCGGTGAGGGCGGCGACCACCTGCTCGGCCACGACGACGCCGGCGCGGTCCTGGGCCTCCTCGGTCGAGGCGCCCAGGTGCGGCGTCACCACGACGCCCGGCAGGCCGAAGAGCGGGCTCTCGGTGACCGGCTCCTGCGGGAAGACGTCGATGCCGGCGCCGCCCAGGTGGCCCGAGGTGAGGGCCTCGACGAGGGCCTCCTGGTCGACCACGTCGCCGCGGGCGGCGTTGATGAAGCGCGCCCCCGGCTTCATCGCGGCGAATGCCTCGGCGTTGACGAAGCCGCGCGTCTCCGGGGTGGAGGCCAGGTGGAGCGTGATGAAGTCGCTGACGGCGTAGAGGTCGGCCGGGGTGTCGGCCTTCTCCACGCCGAGCTCGCGGTAACGGCCCTCGGCGACGAGCGGGTCGAAGGCGACGACGTGCATGCCGAGGCCCTTGGCGCGCTCCGCCACGAGCTGGCCGATGCGGCCGAAGCCGAGGATGCCGAGCGTCTTGCCGGTGACCTCGATGCCGGCGAACTTCGAGCGCTCCCACTTGCCCTGCACCAGGCTGGCGTGCGCCTGCGGGATGTTGCGCGCCTGGGCCACGAGCAGCGCGATGGCGTGCTCGGCGGCCGACAGCGCGTTGGAGCCCGCGGCGTTGCAGACGACGATGCCGCGGCGGGTGGCCGCCGGCACGTCGACGTTGTCGACGCCGGTGCCCGCGCGGCCGACGACCTTCAGGCGGTCGGCGCGGGCGATCAGGTCGGCCGTGACCTTGGTGGCGCTGCGGACGACGATCGCGTCGTAGTCGGCGATGTGGTCGGCGACCTCCTGGGCGCTCCAGCCCAGCTCGACGTTGACGCTGAAGTGCTGGGACAGGAGCTCGACGCCCGCGTCGGCGATCTTCTCGCAGACGAGGACGCGCAGGTCGGCGCGGGCGAGAGTGCCCGGCGCCTCGGGATTCGAGGTCGGGCTCACCTCAGAACTCCGTGTCGATCCAGCTCATCATCCCGCGCAGGCGCTTGCCGACCTCCTCCACCGGGTGCTCCGCATCGCGGCGCTCCAGGGCGTTGAAGCGCGGGCGGCCGATCAGGTTCTCGCTGAGCCACTCGTTGGCGAAGTCCCCGTTCTGGATCTCGGCGAGGATCTTCTTCATCTCCTTGCGCGTCTCGTCGGTGATGATGCGGCGGCCGCGCGTGAGGTCGCCGTACTCGGCCGTGTTCGAGATCGAGTAGCGCATGCCGGCGATGCCCTTCTCGTACATCAGGTCCACGATCAGCTTCAGCTCGTGGAGGCACTCGAAGTACGCCAGGTCCGGGTTGTAGCCGGCCTCGGTGAGGGTGTCGAAGCCCGCGCGCACCAGCTCGGTGAGGCCGCCGCAGAGCACGACCTGCTCGCCGAAGAGGTCGGTCTCGGTCTCCTCCGCGAAGGTCGTCTCGATGACGCCCGCGCGGGTGCAGCCGATGCCCTTGGCGTAGGCGAGGGCGGTCGCCTTGGCGTTGCCCGTGGCGTCCTGGGCCACCGCGATCAGGCCCGGCGTGCCGGCGCCCTCGGCGTACGTGCGGCGCACCAGGTGGCCGGGGCCCTTGGGGGCGCACATGATCACGTCGACGCCCTCGGGCGGCACGACCTGCCCGAAGTGGATCGCGAAGCCGTGGGCGAACAGTAGCGTGTTGCCCGGCACCAGCCCCGGCGCGATGTCGCTGACGTGCAGCTTCGCCTGGAACTCGTCCGGCGTGAGGATCATGACCAGGTCGCCGGCCGCGGCGGCCTCGGCCGGCGAGAGGACCTCGAGGCCCTCCTCGCGGGCGGCGGCGACCGACGCGGAGTCCGGCCGGAGCCCCACGACGACCTTCACGCCGGAGTCGCGGAGGTTGAGGGCGTGGGCGTGGCCCTGGCTGCCGTAGCCGATCACGGCAACGGTCCTGCCCTTCAGGACCTCGAGGTCGGCGTCGTCGTCGTAGTACATCGGCACGGTGATCGCTCCAGGGCGTGGATGTGGCGGGTGCGGGCCCCGGACCGGGGCCGTTCAGGTGCCGGAGGCGCCGCGCGAGAGCGCGACGACGCCGGTCTTCACGAGCTCGATCAGACCGAACGGGCGAAGGAGCTGCTCGAAGTTGAGGAGCTCGTCCGTCTCCCCGGTCACCTGGATCGTCAGGGACTCGGGCGTGACGTCGATGATCCTCGCCTCGAAGATCTCGACGAGCTGGATGACCTCGCTGCGGGTGCGCGCGTCGGCCGCGACCTTCATCAGGGCCATCTCGCGGGACACCGCGTTCTCGGGGTCCATGTCGCGGATCTTGATGACGTTGATGAGCTTGTCGAGCTGCTTGGTGATCTGCTCGACGGGGAACCGGCTCGCGTCGACCGCGATGGTCATGCGCGAGCGCGTCGGGTCCTCCGTGGGGCTGACCGCCAGGGAGTCGATGTTGTAGCCGCGGCGGGTGAACAGGCCCGCGACGCGGGACAGGACCCCTGGCTTGTTCTCCACCAGGACCGAGAGAGTGTGCTTCATCGGCCGCGGAGCATACCCGACGGCATCGCCCCGTCCGGCCCCGTCGCCGCGACGCATTACGCTTGTCCCATGGACGGGCGGCTCCTGGTGGTGGAGGACGACCCACAGGTGCGGGCGATGCTCGCCCGCGCGCTGGGGTACGAGGGCTTCGACGTGACCACGGCGGCCACCGGCGAGGCCGCGATGGCCGAGATGCGCTCGGGATCGCACGAGCTCCTGCTGCTCGATCTGCTGCTGCCCGACGACGACGGCATCGAGGTCTGCCGGCGCATCCGGTCGGCGGGCGAGCGCATCCCGATCCTCATGCTGACGGCCCGCGACACGGTGTCGGACCGCATCGAGGGCCTCGAGGCCGGGGCCGACGACTACCTGGTCAAGCCCTTCTCCACGGCCGAGCTGGTCGCGCGGGTGCGCGCGCTCCTGCGCCGGGCGCGCGACCGCGAGCCCGGACCGGTGCGCCGCTTCGCCGACGTGACGCTCGACGCCTCCACGCACGAGGTGCACCGCGGCGACCGGCTGGTGCCGCTGACCCGGCGCGAGTTCGACCTCCTCACCCTCTTCCTCGACCACCCGGACACGGTGATGGCGCGCGAGCGCCTGCTGGCCGACGCCTGGGGCTTCGAGTCGAGCGTCGAGACCAACTCGGTGGACGTCTACGTGGGCTACCTGCGCCGCAAGCTCGAGGAGGCGGGCGAGCCGCGGCTCATCCACACGGTGCGCGGCGTCGGCTACGTGCTGAGGGGCCGCTGATGCGCCTGCAGACGCGCGTCGCGCTCGGGGCCGCGGCCGTGGTGCTGACGGCCGTCGCGCTGTTCGCGGCCGGCGCCTACTGGGTGATCTCCGAGCGGGCCTACGACCGCCTCGACCGCTCGCTCAACGAGACGGCCGACCGGGTGGCCACCGAGCTGGCCGGCCCGGACCTGGGCGGCCGCGACTTCCAGGCGCCGCCCACGCCGAGCACCCCGGTTCAGCCGTCCCCGAGCGGGACCGCCGAGCCCTCGGGCACGCGCGTCGAGCTCGACCCGTCGGGGCGCACGCCGGTCGGCGGGCCGCGCACCGTGACGCTGCAGGGCGAGCGCTACCGCCTGCTGGTCCGCGCCCTGCCGGTCGGCGTGGACGGGGGCAAGCGCACCGTGGCCGTCGCGCGGCCGCTCACCGACGTGGAGCAGACGCTCGACGAGGTGGCGCTGGTCCTGCTCGTCGCAGCGCTGGCGGCGGCCCTCCTCGCGACCGGGCTGACGATCGTGGTCGTCCGCCGGGGCCTGCGCCCGCTGACCGAGGCGCGCCGGGCGGCCGACTCGGTGGCCGACAGCCAGGACCCCTCCCAGCGCGTCCCCGAGGGCCGGGCCGACGAGGTCGGCGGGCTGGCGCGCGCGATGAACCGGATGCTCGCGCGGCTCGAGGACGCGCAGGGGCGCCTGCGCGCGACGCTCGCCGAGCAGCGGCGCTTCGCCGCCGACGCCTCGCACGAGATGCGCACGCCGCTCACCGCGCTGCGCGGCGAGATCGAGACCCTGCGCGAGCACGACCCGCCCCCCGCCGAGCGCGAGGCGGCGCTGGCGGACATGGCCGCCTCGGTGGAGCGGATGGACCACCTGGTCGCCGGCCTTCTCGGCCTGGCCCGCGTGGACGGCGGCGACGGCGAGGCCGAGCGCGGTCGACCTGGCCGAGATGGTCTGCGAGATCGCGACCGACCCCGAGTGCGGCGACGCTCGCCCCCGGCGCCGTCGTGACCGGCGACCGGGCCGCCCTGCGCGGCATGGTCGTCAACCTGATCGACAACGGGCGCCGCCACGGCGGCTCGGTGACCGTGGAGGTGGCCGTCGAGGGCGACGAGGCCGTCGTGCGCGTCGCCGACGACGGGCCAGGCATCGCCGACGACGACCGGAGCGCATCTTCGACCGCTTCTACCGGGCGCCGACGCGTCGCGCGTCGCCCGGCGCCGGGCTCGGCCTCCCCATCGCCCGCGCGACGGCCGAGCGCTGGGGCGGCACCCTGCAGGCGCTCCCCTCGGCCGCCGGGGCGCGGATGGAGGCCCGGCTACCCCGCGCCTGAGGGCGCGAGCGCCTCCGCCGCCGCCCGGGCCCGCGCGATCAGCTCCCGCGCGGCCGGGCCGGCCGGGCCGCCCTCGCGCCAGGCCAGCTCCAGGCGGCCGCGCAGCGCGGGCGCGAGCGGGACGCCGCGCAGCGCCGGCCCCCGCCCGGCGACGAGCGACGCGGGGAGGATCGCGACCCCGAGGCCCGCCGCGGCGAGGTCCGCGAGCATCGCGGGGTCGGCGGCCTCGGCCACCACGCGGGGGGCCACGCCGGCCCGGGCTAGGACGGCGTCCACCGACGCCCGGATGCCCGTTCCCGGCGCCAGCAGGATCAGGCCGCGGCCGGCCAGCGCCGCGGCCGCGACGGAGCGGCGGCGGGCGAGCCGGTCGCCCGGCGCGACGGCCACGACCAGCTCCTCGTCGAGGACCGTGCGCGCGGCGATCCCCTCCGGCGGCGGGCCGGCGGCCCCGACCAGGGCCAGGTCGAGCCGCCCGTCGGCGAGCGCCTGCAGCATCCCCTCGGAGGGCCCCTGGGAGAGGACGATCTCCACCTCCGGGAAGTCGCGGTGGAAGGCGGCGAGCAGGGCGGCCACGTCCAGGCCGGCGAACGACGTCATGGTTCCGATCGCGACCCGCCCGCGCACCAGCCCGCGCATCTCCTCGACCGCGCGCCGCACGCCGGCCGCGCCGGCCAGCGCCGCGCGGGCGTACGGCAGCACGGCCTCCCCCACCGCGGTCGGCCGCATGCGGCGGCCCGAGCGGTCGATCAGGTCCTCGCCGAGCTCGCGCTCGAGGCGCCTGACCTGGGCGCTGACGCCGGGCTGGGCGACCCGCACCCAATCGGCCGCGCGGGTGAAACCGCCCTCGTCGGCGACGGCCACCAGGTACTCGAGCTGGCGGAGTTCCATAACGGATGATTCTACTCACTAGACATGACATGTCTTGGACTTCTGGCCGACCGCCCGTGAGCATCCCGGGGGACGCGACGCGAGAAGGAGGACCGACAATGGACGCGGCACGCGCGGGGGCCGAGCGCCCCGAGGACCTGGCCCGGCTCTTCGTCGAGCGGGCGAACGCCGGCGACGCGGACGGGATGGCGGCGCTCTACGCCGAGGACGCGGTGCTGGCGTACCCGCCGGGGAGCACGACCGTGGGCCGCGAGGCGATCCGCGGCGTCTGCGAGCAGCTGGTCGCGGCGGGGATGCGCTTCACGGTGGAGGAGCCGCTCCCCACGCTGTTCTGGGGCGACCTGGCCCTCACGGCCACGCGCCCGGCGGACGGCACCGGCGGCCGGGCCCAGGTGGCGCGCCGCGGGCCCGACGGACGCTGGGTGCGGGTCATCGACCGGCCCGAGGCCGATTGAGCCCTCGGGCTAGGAGAGCCCCGTCCGCTCCCTGACGAGCGCCCCCACGCGGGCGGGGTCGGCCCGTCCGCCGGAGGCCTTCATCGCCTGGCCCACGAAGAAGCCGACCAGCTTGTCCTTGCCGCCGCGCAGCTGCTCGGCCTGCTCGGGGTTCTCGGCCAGCAGGCGCTCGACGATCTCGATCAGCGCGCCGTCGTCGGATATCTGGCCGAGGCCCTTCTCCTTCACGACGTCCGCGGGCTCGGCGCCGGTGGCGATCACCTCGGCGAGCACCTCCTTGGCGAGCGGCACCGAGAGGGTGCGGTCCTCGATCAGGCCGATCAGCGCGGCCATGTGGGCCGGCGTCACCCTGCTCTCCCACGGCTCCTGCCCCAGCTCGCGCAACTGGGCGCGCAGCTCGCCGCGCACCCAGTTGGCGGCCTGCTTGGGGTCGGCGTGGGCCGCGACCTCCTCGAAGTAGGCGACGAGCTCCTGCGGCTCCGAGAGGACCTCGGCGTCCTCGAACGAGATGCCGAGGTCGCGCACCCAGCGCCGGCGCAGGTCGGTCGGCAGCTCGGGGAGGCTCGCGCGCAGCTCCTCCACCCAGGCCCGGTCCGGCACCACCGGCACGAGATCGGGCTCGGGGAAGTAGCGGTAGTCGTGCGCCTCCTCCTTGCTGCGCAGGGAGTGGATCTCGCCGGAGTCCGGGTCGAAGTGCAGCGTCTCCTGGGTGACGCGGCCGCCGGCCTCGAGGATCGCCACCTGGCGGGCGATCTCGGCGTCCACCCCGCGCTCGAGGAAGCGGAAGCTGTTCATGTTCTTCAGCTCGGTCTTGGTGCCGAGCCCGGTGGAGCCCGCCGGGCGCACGCTGACGTTCGCGTCGGCGCGCATCGAGCCCTCGTCCATGTTGCAGTCGCTCACGCCCAGGCGCCGCAGCGTGGAGCGCAGCTGGCGCAGGAAGGCGCCGGCCTGGGCCGAGGTGCGGATGTCCGGCTCGGTCACGATCTCCAGCAGAGGGGTGCCGCCGCGGTTGAAGTCCACGCCCGAGCTCTCGGCGCCGGCCCGGCGCCCGCCGCCGCCGACGTGGATCAGCTTGGCGGCGTCCTCCTCCAGGTGGGCGCGGGTGATGCCCACCTCGAACTCGCCCTCGGGCGTCAGCACGGAGACGTGGCCGCCCAGGCAGATCGGCTCGTCGTACTGGGAGATCTGGTACGCCTTCGAGAGATCCGGATAGAAGTAGTTCTTGCGGTGGAATTCGGAGCGCGGCGCGATCTCGCAGCCCAGCGCGAGGCCCGTGATGATGGCCAGCCGCACCGCCTCCGCGTTCAGCACCGGCAGCACGCCGGGATGCGCCAGGCAGACCGGGCAGGTGTGGCTGTTGGGCTCGTCGCCGAAGCTCAGCTCGCAGCCGCAGAACATCTTGGTGCGGGTGAGCAGCTGGACGTGGATCTCCAGCCCGATCACCGGCTCCCAGCGGGTGAGGTCGACGGCGCTCACGCGGCGCCCGGCGGGGAGGCCTCGAACCCGATCGCGCCCTCGAGCGCGTGGGCCACGTCGAGGAGGCGGTTCTCGCTGAAGGCCGGCCCGGCGATCTGCAGGCCCACCGGCAGCCCGTCCGACAGGCCGCACGGGATCGAGATGGCCGGGATGCCGGCCAGGCTCACGGGGATCGTGCACACGTCGGAGAGGTACATCGAATACGGGTCCGCGACGCGCTCGCCGATGCGGAAGGCCGTGGTGGGCGAGGTCGGCGAGAGCACGAAGTCGACCTTCCCGAACGCCGCCTCGAAGTCGCGCATGATCAGCGTGCGCACCTTCTGGGCGCGCACGTAGTAGGCGTCGTAGTAGCCCGACGCGAGGGCGAAGGTGCCGAGCATGATGCGGCGCTTCACCTCGGGGCCGAAGCCGCGACCGCGCGTGAGCTCGTAGTGCTCCAGCAGGTCGTCGGCGTCGTCGAGGTGCGCCCCGTAGCGGATGCCGTCGAAGCGGGCGAGGTTGGCCGAGCACTCGGCCGGCGCCAGCAGGTAGTACGTGGCGATCCCGTACTCGCTGCTCGGCAGGCTGACGCGCTGCACGGATCCGCCCAGCTCCTCGACGAGGCCGAGCGCCGCATCGACCGCGGCGCGGACGCCGGGCTCGACGCCCTTCCCCATCAGCTCGTCCACGACGCCGACGCGCAGGCCCCTGAGGTCCTGAGCCTCGGGCAGCCGTATCGGCTCGGCCCAGTCGAGCGAGGTCGAGTCCATCTCGTCGCGGCCCACGATGTGCGAGAGCAGGAGCGCGGAGTCGCGGACCGTGCGCGAGAACGGGCCGACCTGGTCGAGCGAGGACGCGAACGCGATCAGGCCGTAGCGCGAGACCGCGCCGTAGGTCGGCTTCATGCCGACGATGCCGCAGAGCGCCGCCGGCTGGCGGATGGAGCCGCCGGTGTCGCTGCCGAGCGCCCAGGGCGCCTGGAAGGCGGCCACGGCCGCGGCCGACCCGCCGCTGGAGCCGCCGGGCACGCGCTCGGGGTCCCAGGGGTTGCGGGTCACCTGGTACGCCGAGTTCTCGGTGCTCGAGCCCATCGCGAACTCGTCCATGTTGGTCTTGCCGATGACCACCGCGCCGGCCCGCTCGAGCCGCTCGACGCAGGTCGCGGTGTAGAGCGGCCGGAAGCCCTCGAGGATCTTCGAGCCCGAGGTGGTCGGCAGGTCGCGCGTCGAGAGCGCGTCCTTGATCGCGATCGGCACGCCGCCGAGCGGCGGGCGCTCGGGCATCCCGTCGATCTCGCGGGCGCGGGCCCGGGCGCGCTCGGCGTCGTACGCCAGGAAGCTGCCCCAGCGGTCGTCCTCGACGCGCGCGATGGCGGCCTCGACGAGGTCGGCCGCGGATGTCTCGCCGGCGTGCAGGGCGGCGACGCACTGCTCGGCGGTCAGCTCGTGCGCGGCGCTCACGGCTCGAACTTCACGACCGCGAAGCGGCCCTCCACGACCTCGGGCGCCTCCCGCAGGGCCTCCTCCACGCTGAGGCTGGGCCGCGGGACGTCCTCGCGCATCACGTTCTCGAGCTCGATCACGTGGGTGGTGGGCGGCACGTCGTCGAGGTCGAGCGCCTGGATGACATCGACGTGCTCGAGGATGCCCGAGAGCTCGGCCTTCATCCGGGTCGCCTCGTCGGGCTCCAGGTGCAGGCGTGCCAGTCGGGCGACGTGGCGGACGGTCGCGTCGTCGATCACCGCGCGCACACTAGCGAAGCGCCCGCAGGCGGTCAGCCGGGCGGCGCGAGGCTGATGAGCACCGCCACGCTGACCAGCAGCGCCGCGGCCACGGCGAGCTCTGCGCGCACGCTGACCCGCAGGGCCGCCGCCGCCCCGCGGTCGGACGGGTCGAGCCCCAGGGCGGTCCGCTCCAGCCGGGGGTGCACGATCATCCGGTTGTAGGCGCCGCCGACGAGCAGCAGCGCGAACAGGCCGAGCTTCACCAGAAGGGCCCGCCCGTAGCCGGTGTCGGCGAGGTCGCCGATCGGGACCTCCGCGAGGGCCCGGTAGACGCCGGTCACCACGAGCACCGCGACGGCCGTCATTGCGAGGGCCGAGAAGCGCACCACGACCGACGCCGCCAGGCGGGTGCGGTCGGCCTCGGCGAGGCGCCCGATCGCCGGGACGGCCAGCACCGCCAGGCCGAGCAGCCCGCCGATCCACGCGGCCGTCGCGACGCTGTGCAGGAGGTCGATCACGATGTTCGGCGTCGCGTCGCCGCCCGCCGAGGCGTGGCCGCCCCAGCTGATCGCGGCCAGCGCCAGCAAGGGCCCCGCGCCGAGCGCGACGGCCTCGGCCGCCCCCTCGGGGGTACGCCCGGCCAGTCGCCTCTGCGCCAGGACGGAGGCGACGGCGACGATCACGAGCCCCGCCGCCTGGACGCGCCACGAGACGCCGAAGCGGGTGTCGCCGAGCAGCGTCCCCAGGTCGTCCGGCCCCGCGCGCAGGCCGCGCAGCACGACGAGCGGCAGCAGCGCCACCCCGAGCGCGGCCGCCACGACGAGCGCCCACCACGCCGCCCACCACGCCTTCGTCGAGCGGGCGAGCGCATCGCGCGCGCGGGCGCGGAAGCCCTCGGCCGTCGCCGGGCCCTCGCCGGGGACGACGATCCCGGCGTTGCGCACCGCCGGCGCGACGACCCCGGCCGACAGGCCGAGCAGCCCCAGCAGGCCGAGCGGGCCGACGAGGGCGAGCAGGCGCGCCAGCACCGGCAGGGGCCCGTGGTCGGAGCGCACCGGCGAGGGCTCGTCGGGCGTGCCGGGGTCGGCGCGCACGCCGATCCGGTAGACGCCCCCGGCCGGGTGCCCGTCCTCGGACAGGACCCTCCAGGTGACGGTCAGGGCGCCCCGCCCGGGGGCCGCGACGGCGGCGCTCACCGCGCGCAGGTCACGCGGGTCGCGCCCGGCGGGGCCGGAGACCACGCGGCCGGAGGCGTCCGTCACCTCCAGGCGCAGGAAGGCGCGCTCGACGCGCGTCGGCAGCACGATGCGCACGAGGTCGGGCGGCACGGTCACCCGGGCGCCGGGGGCGGGCTGGGCCGAGAGCAGGGCCCCGTCGGCGAGGAGCGTCGACGGCGCCGCCAGAAGGCCGACCGCGACCACGACACCCGCGAGCCACGTCAGACCGCGCACGGCCCGACGCTACCACCGGCCCGCGCGAGCGGGCGCCCTCCTAGCTTGTGGTCAGGAGATGGACGGCGACGATGAGGATCGAGGTGAGGACGAAGCTCGCTGCGGCGAGGCGGATCTCTCGAATGGCCATCGTGCGCTCCGGCGGACGCGGTGTCGTGTGTCACCGATGTCCTCGGCACGCGACGAACGTCACATGAGCGATGCGCGCGAGCGCATGGAGCGTTCGCCCGGCCAGATGGCCGCAGCGTCTTCGGCCGAATGGCCGGAGCCGCCCAGCCGGCCCTCTACCGCTTCGCCCGGGCCCGTCCTCCGGCCAGGTTGTAGAGCGCCGCGCGCGAGATGCCGATTGCCGAGATCACCGCCGTGTGGCCGTTCTCGTCCCAGGTGACCGCCGTGCGCCCGCCGACGTCGAAGGAGCGCAGCAGGACTCCGCGCCGGCCGGTTCGCCGGGCGTCGCCGGGCGCCGTCACGGTGTCGCCGGAGACCGACGAGTAGGCCACGCGTCGGCCGGCCCGGTCCCAGAAGATCGTGGACACCAGGCGCCCCTCCACCCGGTCCTGGCGCGAGCCCGAGGGCGTCCAGTGGGCGCGGGCCGCATAGTCGGCGAAGCCGTCGCGCGGGCCGGTGTCGGGGACCGGCGAGGGCGCCGGGGCGTCGGCGCCACGGTCGTGCAGCGCGACGACCTCGGTGACGATCTTGCCCGGGTCGTCGGCGCGCGAGACGCCGAACCAGACGGCCACGGCGACCGCCACGGCCGTGACCGCCACGCCCGCCAGAAGCCCGACGCGCGCCCGGCGCGCGGCGGACGGGGCAGGGTCGTCAGGCACCGGCATCGGGGGATCTTGACACCGCCCGCCCCGGCGCCCCTGGGTCTACGATGGGCCGCGATGAGTTCGCTCCGGGCCCTCCCCTCGCGGTGGCTGCGCGTCATGCGCACGCCCGTTGCGTTCTTCCGTCTCACCCTCGTCGCCGTGGCGCTGACCTGGGTGATCATCCCCAGCGGCGGCCTGGTGCGCCTGACCTCCTCGGGCCTCGGCTGCCCGGACTGGCCGCTCTGCGACGGCGGCGTCGTGCCGGCGAGCGCGGGCCACCAGCTCATCGAGTACAGCAACCGGCTGATCTCGGGCGTCGTGGTGATCGTCGCCATCGCGACCTGGGTGATCGGGCGCAAGCTGCCCGACGCGCCGCGCCGCATCGCCCGCTGGTCGGCGGCCGTGGCGATCACCACCTTCGGCCAGATGCCCCTCGGCGGCATCACCGTTCTGAGCGGCCTGCACCCGCTTGCCGTCGGCTCGCACTTCCTGCTGTCGATCGTCGCGCTGACCTGCGCGGTCATCCTGTGCCTGCATGCCCGCGACTGGCGCGACGGGCGCGAGCGCGGCTGGGACCCGCGCCGCGGCACCCTGGCGGCGATCGTCGCCGGCGCCGCGCTGGTCGTGGTGACCAGCGGGGTGATCGTGACCGCCGCCGGCCCGCACTCGGGCGACGACGACGTCACCAAGCGCTTCGGCAACCTGCTCGACGCGATCACCGTGCACGTGCGGGCGGCCATCGCCTTCACGCTGCTCGCCGCCGTGCTGGCGGCCTGGGTCGCCCGCGAGGGCGGCACCGACCGGCTCACCGCGCGGCTCGGGGCCCTGGCCCTCCCCCTCGTCGTGCTCCAGATCGTCCTCGGCGAGTACCAGTACCGCCACGGCCTGCCGTGGGAGGTCGTGGCCGCGCACGTCAGCGTGGCCGGGGCCGTCTGGGCGGTCGTGCTGGCGGCCTGCTGGGGCGTCGCGCGCCCCGTCACTGCCGTCTACGGACGGCGGGAGGCGAGCCTCTGGCAGGGCACGCAGCGCACCGAGTCGGGCAGCACCCTCAGCCGCCCCTCCGGGATCTCCGCGCCGCAGTCCACGCAGATCCCGTAGGTCCCCGCGTCGATCGCCGCGAGGGCCGCGCGCAGGCGCGCCTCGCGCTCGCGCCAGCGCAGCTGCTCGCGCAGCTCCCGCTCGCGCAGCTCGGCGTCGGTCGCGGCCTCCGCCGGGTGATGGTGGCCGTCGCTGATGCCCTCCGAATCGGCCGCCAGGTCGCGCTGCTGCAGCGCAGCGGTGACCTCCCGGCGCAGGCGCTCGAGGCGCTCGGCCTGTGTGCTGTCCTCGGCCATCCGGCGATGGTAGCGAGCCGTCCGGGGGAGCGGGGGCGGTCCGGTGGGGCGCCGCGGTAGCCTCCCGCGGCGGCGTCCGACAGGAGGTGCGGGGTGGCGGATGGACCAGCGGTCGAGACCCAGGGCCTGGAGCGCCTCTTCAAGGGCGGCATCCGCGCGGTGGACGGCGTCGACCTCGCCGTCCAGCCGGGCGAGGTCTTCGGCTTCCTCGGCCCCAACGGCGCGGGCAAGAGCACGACTGTGCGGATGCTCGCGACCCTGCTGCGGCCGACCGGCGGGCGCGCCTCGGTGGCCGGCCACGACCTCGTCCACGACGCCGCGGCCGTGCGCCGGAGCATCGGCGTCGCCCTGCAGGACGCCGCCATCGACCCCTACATGACCGGGCGCGAGCTGCTGCACCTGCAGGCCGTCCTGCACGGCTTCGACCGCGCCCACGGACGCTCGCGCGCCGTCGAGCTGCTCGACCGGGTCGACCTGGTGGACGCCGCCGACCGGCGCGTCGGCACCTACTCGGGCGGCATGCGCCGCCGCCTCGACCTGGCGCTCGCCCTGGTCCACGAGCCCGAGGTGCTGTTCCTCGACGAGCCGACGACCGGCCTCGACCCGGTCTCGCGCCTGACCCTCTGGGACGAGGTGCGCCGCCTGAACTCCGAGGGCACCACCGTCTTCCTCACCACCCAGTACCTGGAGGAGGCCGACCAGCTCGCGGGGCGCATCGCGATCATCGACGGCGGGAAGATCGTCGCCGAGGGCACCCCCGGCGAGCTGAAGGCGCAGGTCGGCGACCCGACCCTCACCGTCACGCTGGCCGACCCCGCCGACGCGGACCGCGGCAGCGACGCGCTGCGCGCGCACGGCGAGCCGATGCCGGGCCGGCCCGGCACGCTCGCCGTGCGGCTGCCCGCGGGCGCCGCCGCGCTGGCGGGCGTCGTGCGCTCGCTGGACGAGGCCGGCGTCGTGGCCGCGGAGCTCGACCTGGCCCTCCCCTCCCTCGACGACGTGTTCGTCGCGAAGACCGGGCGCCACCTGGAAGGCGACGTCACGGAGGAGACCGCGACGGCCCGCCGGGGCGGCATGAACCTGGCCCTCCGCCAGACGGGGGCGCTCGCCCGGCGCGCGGTGGTCAACACGCTGCGCACGCCGCAGGCGCTCTTTCCGAGCCTCTTCTTCCCCCTCGTGCTGATGGCCATCTTCACGGCGTCGTTCGGGAGGGCGCCGGGCAACATCCCGGGCTTCCCGCCGGTGCGCGGATTCCTCGACTTCGCCCTCGCCGGCGCCATCCTGCAGGGGATCCTGATCGGCGGGACGTCCGCCGGGTCGGCCTTCGCGCTCGACATCGAGGGCGGCTTCTTCGACCGGCTCGTCGCATCGCCGGTCGCGCGCACGGCGATCCTGGTCGGGCGGATCGCCGGGGGCGTCGCCCTCGCGATGGCCCAGACCCTGCTGTTCCTGGCGGTCGGCGTCATCTTCGGGGCGCGGGTGCAGGGCGGCCTGCCCGGCCTGCTGATCCTCCTCGTGCTCGCCGCCCTCCTGGCCGTCGCGGTCAGCGCCCTGGGGATCATCCTGGCGCTGCGCACCGGGTCGGCCGAGGCCGTCCAGGGCACCTTCCCCCTGTTCTTCGTCCTGCTCTTCTTCTCGTCGGCGTTCTTCCCGCGGGAGACGATGCAGGGCTGGTTCAAGGCCGTCGCCGACGCCAACCCGATCTCATACCTGGTCGAGGCGATGCGCCAGCAGGTGGTGGAGGGCGTGGACGTGCACACCACGCTCATCGGGCTCGCGGTGGTCGTCGCGCTGGCGGGGGCGGCCGTCGCCGGGAGCTACGCGGCGTTCCGCGGCCGGCTGAAGCAGGCGCTGTGACGCACGCCCTCTCCGTGAGCCGCGGCCTGGCCTGGCGCAGCCTGATCCTGGTCCGCCGCATGCCGTCGGTGTTCCTGCCGTCGCTGATCATGCCGCTGTTCATCCTCGTCGCGACCTCGGGCGCGTTCCGCGGCATCTCGCTGCTGCCCGCCTTCGAGGGCCACTCCTACCTGCGCTTCGTCATCCCCCTGGCCACCGTGATGGGGGCGGGCTTCGCGGGCATCAACGCGGGCATGACGCTGGCGCGCGACATCGAGGGCGGCTTCGTGGACCGCCTGGTGGCGAGCCCGGCCCCACGGATCACCCTGATCCTCGGCCCGCTCATGGCGACCGCGGTCCGGAGCCTGTTCACGACCACCGTCGTGCTCGCCGCGGGCCTCATCGGCGGCATCCCGCCCCCGGGCCTGGGCGGGACGCTGACCGTCTACCTGATGGCGGTGGGCTTCTCGCTGGCCACGGCGTGCTGGTCCATGGGCGTCGCGTTCCGCACGCGGACGATCCAGGCGGCGCCGCTGATGCAGGTCGTCGTGTTCCTGGCCGTGTTCACGTCGGTGGCCTACGCGCCGCGGACCGTCCTCACCGGATGGCTCCACAACGTCGCGGACTGGAACCCGGTGACCTACCTGCTCGAGGCCTCGCGGGCGGCGGAGCTCTCCACCCTCGCCTGGCCGGATCTCTGGCCCGGCATCGTCGCGGCGCTCGGGATGCTGGCGGTCCTCGGGGCGTGGGCGCTCAGCGGCCTGGCGACGCTCGGGAAGCGCTGATGGCCCTCGACCGCCTGCCGATCGACGGGCCGCTCGGCGCCTACCTGGACGCCCTCACGGCCGTCCCCGAGGACCTCGCCGCGCTCTACCGCGAGATGGAGGGCGACGCCTCCGCGCCGATGATGACCCACCCCGAGCTCGGCGCGCTGCTCGAGGTGCTGGTGCGCGCGAGCGGCGGGCGGGCGGTGCTCGAGGTCGGGACGTTCGTGGGCACCTCGGCCGCGTGGATGGCGCGCGGCCTGGCCGAGGGCGGGCGCATCGACACGCTGGAGGCCGACCCCGCGCGGGCCGACCGCGCCGAGGCCTTCTTCGCGGGCGCCGGGATCGCCGACCGGGTGCGCGTGCACCGCGGGGCGGCGGCCGACACGCTGCCGGGGCTCGCGGACGGCGCCTACGACCTCTGCTACATCGACGCGGACAAGACCGGCTACGGCGTCTACCTCGAGCACGCCGCCCGGCTGGTGCGCCCGGGCGGGATCATCGTGGCGGACAACGTCCTCGCCGGCGGCCGGGTGGCCCTGCCGGAGGGCGAGCGCGACGCGAGCGCCGATGCGCTCATCGCCTTCACGGCCGCCGCGCTGGACCACCCCCGCCTGCGCACCGCCGTCCTCACGGTGGGCGACGGCGTCACGCTCAGCGTGGTGCTCTAGCCGCCGTTCCCCGCCGTCCGGCGCTGGTACGAGCGCAGCACGAACCAGCCTGCGACGAACACGATGAAGATGACGGCGGCCACCTCGAGGGCCCCGAACGCCAGCGCCACCATCTGCGCGACGAACAGGACGATGACGCCCGCGACCAGGGCCAGGCCGACGCGCCGGCGGCGCTCCTGCTCAGGGTTGCGCTCGCTCACGCCGACGAGGGTAGCGGAGAGGATGTGACGGACGTTCACACCGATCCGGCCCACCTGCCCCTACACTCACCCGGATGCGCCTCCGGCTCCTGTCCGCCACGCTCGCCGGAGCGGCCCTCGCGGCCGCCCTCCCCGCCACCGCCCCCGCCCAGACCGGCGTGGCGTCGGCCATGACCTGCGTGGCCCAGACCGACGCGGCGGGCATCGACGCGATGCTGGCGCGCGCCGGCAGCCCGCTCTCGGGCGAGGGCGCGACGTTCGTCTCGCAGGGCCTCGCGGCCGGCGTGGACCCGCGCGCCCTGGTCGCGATCGCCGCCCACGAGACGATCCTCGAGACCTACGTCCCCGCGCAGGCGATCCACAACCCGTTCGGCCTCGGCCCGGGCATGGCGTTCGCGAGCGACGCCGACGCGATCGCCCGCGCGGCGCAGACCCTCGGTGCCTACTACCTGCCCGAGGGCCGCGCCACGCTCGCCGCGATCGGGGCCAAGTGGGCGCCGATCGGGGTCGCCAACGACCCGTCGGGGCTCAACGAGAACTGGACCGCCGGCGTCGGCGCCTACTACGCCGCGCTCGGCGGCGACCCGCAGGCGCCCGTGACGACCGGCGCCCAGGCCGGCGTCCCGGCCTGCCTCGGCGCGCCCGCGCTGGCGCCCGCCGTCTCCCAGACCGCACCCGCCGGGCCGCCGGTGGTGACGGCCTGGGGCGGCGCCGCGCCGCGCGCGACGGGCCCGGGCGCCGAGGGCGGCTCCGACCCGGCCACCGGCGCGCCCGCCGTGATCGACGGCTTCGTCTTCCCGCTGGCGCTCGCGCCCGGCGCGCCGGCCGTCTACCGCGACGCGTTCTCCGAGCCGGGCCCGGTGGACTGCGGCGACGCGCGGCGCCAGTGCGCGGTGACCATCGCGAGCGCGCCCGGCGAGGCCACCGTGGCGATGGCCGCCGGCACCCTCAGCCGCGCGACCCCGATCGAGGCCGAGGGCGGCATCGCGTTCTGGCTCGTCACGGCGTCCGGCGACCGGCTGGGCTACGGGCCGCTCGCCTCCTATGCCGGGGGCGTGGGAGAGGGCGCGGCGGTGACGCCCGGGCAGCCGCTCGGCACCACCGCGGGCTGGGTCCGCGTGGCCTGGGAGCGCGGCGGCGCCCGCATCGACCCGTTCCCGCTGCTGGCCGCCACCCGGCCGCCGGACGGCGCCTGAGCGCCGGCCCGCCCGGGCGCGACGCAGCGCTCGACGCCTTCATCGCCCACTACGCGGCCGGGCGCTACTTCGACGCCCACGAGGTCCTCGAGGCCGCCTGGCGCCGCTCACCCGACCCGGACATGCGCTGCCTGCAGGGGATCATCCAGTGGGCCGTCGCCCTGGAGCACCACCGGCGCGGCAACGCGCACGGCGCGCGGGCTCTGCTCGACCGCGCGCTCGCCAACCTCGCCGCGGGGCCGCCCGGCGACCTGGGCGTCGACCTGGCGGCCTGCCGCGCCGCCGCGCCCGCGCTGCGCGAGGCCTTCGCGGCGTGGGAGGCCGGCGGCCCGCGCCCCGCAGTCGACCCACCGCCGATCCGGCGGGCGACAGGGCCGGGCGCGCCGTAGTCTGGCGCCGTCCCGAACCACGTCGAAAGGCCCGCCGTGAACGCCGTCGTCCTCACCGAGACCGGAGCCCCGGACGTCCTGCGCCTCTCGGAGGCCCCCGACCCGCAGGCCGGGCCGGGCGAGGTCGTCGTGGAGCTCCGCGCCGCCGCCCTCAACCGCCGCGACGTGTTCGTGCGCAAGGGCGTGGCGCCGAGCCCCCTGCCGGTGATCCCGGGATCCGACGGGGCCGGCGTCGTCCGATCCCTCGGCCCGGGCGCGACAGGCGTCGCGGAGGGCGACGAGGTCGTGATCCTGCCCTCGCTCGGCTGGGGCGGCGGAGAGGACGCGCCGGCCCCCGGCTTCCGCATCCTGGGCGGCCCCGACGACGGCACCTACGCCGAGCTGATCCGCATCCCCGCCGAGAACGTCTTCCCCAAGCCCTCCCGGCTCTCGTTCGAGGAGGCCGCCGCCCTGCCGCTGGCCGGTCTCACGGCCTACCGGGCCCTCGTGACCCGGGCCGGCATCCGCCCCGGGGAGACCGTCCTGATCCTCGGCATCGGCGGCGGCGTCGCCACCACGGCGCTGCACCTGGCGCGCGCGGCGGGCTGCCGCGTGATCGTGACCTCGTCGTCCGACGACAAGCTCGCCCGGGCGGCGGAGATGGGCGCGGGCGGCGGCGTGAACTACACCGGGGGCGACTGGGTGGCCGCGGTGAAGGAGATGTCCGGCGGCGGCGTGGACGTGGTCGTCAACTCGGTCGGCTCCACCTGGGCCGACTCGGTCAACTGCGTGCGCCCCGGGGGCCGGGTCGTCGCCTTCGGCGGCACCGGCGGGGCCAAGGTCGAGATGATGGTCCGCCCGATCACGACGGGGCAGGTCTCGTTCCTCGGCACCACGATGGGGAGCCCGCGCGACTTCGCGCGCCTGCTGGCCGCGGTGGAGCACCAGGACTGGACGCCGGTCATCGACTCGGTCCGCCCGCTGTCCGACGCCGCCGGCGCGCACGCCCGCGAGGAGGCCGGGGAGCACTTCGGCAAGCTGGTCCTCTCGATCGGGTGAGCCGCGCGGCCGCCGACCTGGTGCTGGCCGCGGCGCGGCGCGCCGTGGCCGGCGCGGTCGCGGCCGGGGGGCCCGAGCCGGACCTCACGCCGGACCGGCTGGCGGCGGCGCTCGAGGCCGACGACGGGGCCCGCGCGGCGCTCGACGCGGCCGTGGCCGAGCGCCGCCGCGCCGAGCCGCCGCTCGACCCGCCCTCCGGCGCCGCGCGCGCGGCGCGCCGGCGGCGGGCGGACGAGGTGCACCACGCGGCGGGCGACCTCGTCCTCGCCGGCGAGCTCGTGCAGGACGGGCCGGGCCGCTACCGCCTGCCGGGCTTCGGGCCGAGCACGTGGCGGGCGCTCGCGGCGCTGCGGGACGCGCCCGGCACCGCCGAGGCCGCCTGGGCGGCGGTCGTCGCCCACCACCCGCTGCGCGACCTCGGCGACGCCGCGCCCGTCGGCGCGGCCGGGCCGGCCCCGGACCCGGGGCGCGAGCGGACCGCCCTGCGCCTGCTGGCCATGGAGGCCCACCGGCAGGATCTGCGCCACGCCCTCATCAGCGGCGAGGCGGCGGCCGCCGGCGCCCGGGAGCGCGGCGAGGAGCGCGCGGCGGCCGCGGTCGAGGCCGACTGCGCGGCGCTCCGGATCGCGATCGCGGAGATCGACGCGGCCGTCGAGGC
This sequence comes from uncultured Thermoleophilia bacterium, assembly GCA_963770865.1. Taxonomy (GTDB): domain Bacteria; phylum Actinomycetota; class Thermoleophilia; order Miltoncostaeales; family Miltoncostaeaceae; genus Miltoncostaea. The sequence goes on along the minus strand of CAVYRD010000005.1, from coordinate 27,112 downwards.
GGCCTGGCGCGAGGGCGCCGGAGGGTGATCAGACCTCGGTGACGACCCCGTCCTCGACCACGAGGCGCCGCGTCACGGCGACCCGCTCCAGCATCCGGCGGTCGTGGGTCACCAGGACCAGCGTGCCCTCGTAGTCGTCGAGCGCCTCCTCGAGCTGCTCGATGGCCTCGAGGTCGAGGTGGTTGGTGGGCTCGTCGAGCACCAGGCAGCCCACCTCGCGCGCGGCCAGCAGCGCCAGCAGGGCGCGGGTGCGCTCGCCGGGTGACAGGTCGCCGGCGGGGCGCTCGACGCGGTCGGCGTCGAGCGCGAACTTGGCGAGCAGCGTGCGCGCCTCCTCGGCCCGCAGGCCCGAGCGCTCCACGACGGCGTCGAGCAGCCGCGGCGCCCCCAGCAGGGCGGTCCGCTCCTGCTCGATCTCCCCCACCACCACCGAGGGCCCGGTGCGCTGGACGCCGGCGGACAGCGGCACGCGGCCGAAGAGCGCTCCGATCAGCGTGCTCTTGCCGCCGCCGTTCGGGCCGGTGACGACGATCCGGTCGCCGCGTCGCACGTCGAGGTCCACCGGCCCCAGGCGGAAGGCGCCGCGCTCGACGACGGCGCCCTGGAGCACGGCCACGACCTCCCCGCCGCCGCGCCCCGACGCCAGCCGCAGCTGCAGGCGCCAGCCCTCCCAGGGCTTCTCGACGGCCTCCAGCCGCTCCAGGGCGCGCTCGGTGGCGCGCACCTTGGAGGCCTGCTGCTCCGAGCGCTCGGCGCGCATCGCGCGGCCGATCTTGTCCGGGTCCTTCGGGCGCTTCTTCTCGCGCTTGACGCCCTCCTCCGACCACGCGCGCTGGCGGCGCATCCGGCTCTCCAGCCGGCCGCGCTCGCCGGCGTAGCGCCCGTGGGCCTCGTACTGGCGCTCGCGGGCGATGTCGCGCTGGGCGACGTAGTCGCTCCAGCCGCCGGCGTACTCGCGCACCTCGTGAGTGGGCTCGACGACCTCGACGATCCGGCGGACGCAGCGGTCGAGGAAGGCGCGGTCGTGGGAGACGGTGACGACGGCCCCGCGGTGGGCGTCGATCAGCCGCTCGAGGATCGCGAGCCCGTCGAAGTCGAGGTCGTTGGTCGGCTCGTCGAGCAGCAGCAGGTCGACGCGCGCGAGCACCAGCACCGCCAGCCCGACCCGCGCGGCCTGCCCCCCGGAGAGGGCGCGCATCGGCACCTCCAGCCGGTCGGCCGAGAGGCCGACGTCGGCGAGGGCCGCGCCCGAGCGGGCCTCCAGATCGTCGCCGCCGAGGGCGAGGAACGCCTCCAGGGCCTCGCTGTACGCGTCCACCCGGGCGGGGTCCTCGGCCAGCGCGGCGGTGAGCGCGTCGAGGCGCTCCCCGGCGGCCGCGACGCCGGTGCGCCGGGCGAGATGCTCGGCGACGGTCTCCTCCCCCGCCGGCTTCCCGCGCTGGTCGAGCAGGCCCACCCGCCAGGTGGGCGGCGATCGCAGCACGCGGCCCTCGTCGGGGGCCTCGGCGCCGGCCATCACCCGCAGCAGGGTCGACTTGCCGATGCCGTTCGGACCCACGACGCCGATGCGGGCGTCGTCGGGCACGATCAGGGACACGTCGCGGAGGACGGTGCGGGGGCCGTAGGTCTTCACGACCCCGTCGAGCGAGAGCATCGTCCCCAGCGTGCCAGATCGCGGACCGCCGCCGCGTCGCGCCGCTAGGCTGCCGCGCGTGGACATGGCCCTGCTCACCGCGCTCACCGAGGCCGAGGGGACCTCCGGGCGCGAGGACCGGGTGCGCGACGTCGTCCGCCCGCGGCTCGAGGATCTCTGCGACCGGGTGGAGACCGATCCGCTCGGCAACCTGATGGGGATCCGTCCGGCCGACGGCCCGCGGCTGATGCTGGCGGCCCACATGGACGAGATCGGCCTGATGGTCACCCACGTGGACGACCGCGGCTTCGTCAAGGTGATCCCGATCGGCGGCTGGGACGCCCGGACGCTCGTCGGCCAGCGGGTCCGGATCCACGGGCGCGAGGACGTCGAGGGCGTCGTCGGCCTGCCGCCGGTGCACCTGCTCGACGCCAAGGACAAGGCCAAGGCCCTCGAGGTCACCGACCTCGCGATCGACCTCGGCCTGACAGCCGAGCGCGCCCGCGAGCTGGTGCGCGCCGGCGACACGGCCACGCGCATCCGGGCGCTGCGCCCCCTGGGCGACCTGGTCACCGGGAAGTCGCTCGACGACCGCGTCGGCGTGTTCGTGATGCTGGAGGCGCTGAGGGAGGCCGGGGCCTCGGGCGCCGAGGTGATCGCGACCGCGACGGTCCAGGAGGAGGTCGGCCTGCGCGGGGCGCGGGTCGCGACCGCCCGGATCCGCCCGGACATCGCCCTCGCCATCGACACGTGCCCGGCCAACGACGGGCCCGGCGCGCCCCCGGGAGGCCCGTCCACCCGCCTCGGCCAGGGCACCGCGATCCGCGTGATGGACGCGAGCGCGATCTGCTCGCCCGCGATGGTCGAGCTGCTCACCGCGATCGCGGTCGAGCGGGAGATCCCCCACCAGTTCCACGTCGCCAACCGCGGCGGCACGGACACGGGGAGCCTGCAGCTCTCGGCCGAGGGGTCGATCGCGGGCTGCGTCTCGATCCCGACCCGCTACGTCCACTCCAGCGTGGAGGCGTGCCACCCGGCCGACATCGAGGCGTCGATCCGCCTCGTCGCCGGGTTCATCGAGCGGGCGGCCGAGCTCGCCCCGGCCTGAGCCCGCGGGCTCCTAGGCGATCAGCACGCCCACGATGACGGCGCCCGCCAGGAGGGCGCTGATCGCGCCCCAGCCCTGCGCGCCGATCCGCCCGTAGGCCAGGTGCCCCCGGCCGTAGCCGGAGAGGATGAACCCGGCGGCAGCGCCGCCGGCGATGCCGCCGATGTGCCCCCCGATCGAGATCCCCGGGATCGCGAACGTGATGGCGAGGTTCAGCAGCAGGAGCATGCCGACGGAGCCGCCGAGCAGCGCCACCCCGCGCTGGCGCTCGAGCAGGTAGAGGGCGGCCATCAGGCCGAAGACGCCGCCCGACGCCCCGATGGTGTGCGAGTCCGGGCTGAGGAGCAGGGCGCCCACCGAGCCCCAGAGGACCGAGGCCGCGTACACGGCCAGGAAGCGCGCCGCGCCGGCGTACCGCTCGAGGGCGCCGCCGAGGATCCAGAGCAGGTACATGTTGAACCCGATGTGGATCAGCGAGGCGTGCAGGAAGCCGCCCGTGATCATGCGCCACCACTCGCCGTCGGCGACGCCGGGGCCCCAGACGGCCCAGTCGTCGACGATCCGGGCGCCGGTGACGGTCCAGATGCTGCCGGCCTGGCCGATCTCCACCAGGAAGAGCAGCAGGTTGAGGGCGACGACGACGCTGGTGGCGATCGCCGCGTCGGCGCCCGCCCGGGCCCGGAGGCGCTGGACGCCGGCCGAGGCCGCGGAGCGGTCGCCGCGAGCGCACTCGGGGCAGCGGACGCCCACGGCCGCGGTCGTCATGCAGGACGTGCAGATCGGCCGCTCGCAGTTGGAGCACGAGAGCAGCGTCTCGCGATCCGCGTGCCGGTAGCAGTGCATGACGTCCGGCGCGCTGGTCTCTGCGGGCTTGGGCATCGACGCTTCAGAGTAGCGCGGGGCCGTGGCCGCTCCGGGGTGACCGGGGCTTGCGCACCCCTTCCCGTGCTGTGATCCTGCGGCTGTCAGCGAACGTCAGTGCCTGCCGTGACCCCGCGGGCCGCCCTTGGAGGATTCGCGGTGGCCGTAGAGCAACGTGGAGGAGGCGCCCCGGAGGCGGGCCTCCGCATCGAGACCCGCGACGGGCCCGGCGGGTGGACCCTCGTCGTGCTGGAGGGGGAGCTGGACCTGGGCGAGGCGGAGGAGGCCACGCAGGCGCTCGCGGGCGCCGCTCGACGCCGCGGACGGGGGCGTCGTCGTCGACCTCACCGGCCTCGACTTCCTCGGCAGCACCGGCGCGCGCGTGCTGATCGACGCCAGCGCCGACGCCCTCAGCCGCGGCCTCGGCTTCCGGACGGTCCCCGGTGAGGGCCCGGCCTGGCGCATCATCGACATGCTCGGGCTGGCCGAGCGCCTGGGCGTGGAGGCCGGACCCGCCGCGTGAGCGCCCCGCGGGTGCACATCGCCCCGGCGGTCCTCACCGGCAGCATCGACGCCCTCGCGGGCGAGGACGCGGCCGCCGGGACGCTGGAGAACGCCGTGGCCCGGGTCATCGACGCCACCCGGCGCGTCTTCGCCGTCACCGGCGCGGGGCTGATGCTCGTCAACCGGCACGGCGCGCTGCGCTACGTCGGCGCGAGCGACGCGGCGGCCCGCGCCCTCGAGGACGCCCAGGAGGACCTCGGCGAGGGCCCCGGCATCGACTGCCTGGTGCTCGGCGACCCCGCCGAGTCGCCCGACATCGCCGGCGACGACCGCTGGCCCGGCGTGCGCGACCGCGCCGTGCCGGCGGGCGTGCGCGCGGTGCTGGCGGTCGCCGTGCGCCTCGCGGGCTCCCCGGTCGGCTCGCTCACGGTCTACCGCGACGGCCCCTACGACTGGGACGCGAGCGACGCCGAGGCGATCCACGCCCACGCCGACGTGCTGGAGGGCCTCCTCGGCGCGGCCGTGTCCGCGCGGCGCAACGACGTCCTGGTGGAGCAGCTCCAGACGGCCCTGGAGCGCCGGGTGGTGATCGAGCGGGCGGTCGGAGCGCTCATGGAACGCCACCGCGTCGGCGCGGTGGTCGCGTTCGGGGCCCTGCGGCGCGCCGCGCGCGATGCGCGCCGGCCGGTGGCCGATCTCGCGGCCGAGACGCTCGCCGGCGCCGATCCGGTGGGCGGGCGCCTGCCCGAGCCCGCGGGCGATCCCGATCCCGACCCGGCCTAGCCCCTCGGCCTCAGCGGCTCCCGAAGGCGCGGGCCAGGGACTGCCGGCGCGGCTTGTTGCGCCGGCGCAGCGCGACGAGGCAGAAGAGGCCGGCGCCGAAGAGGCCGATGGCCGTGCGCGTGGGGCTCACCCACCAGCAGGCGCCGAGCACCGCCACGGCGAGGGCGGCGACGACGAGGCGGGCGCGCAGCGCGCTCGTGCGCCCGCCGCGGCGCTCGCGCGGCACGGCGGCCCGGAAGCGGTCCACGGCGAGCTCCTCGGCGAGGGTGCGCGGGGGGTGCTCCACGGGCGGCGCGGCGAGGTCGGTCCAGCCCTCGCGGGTGGCCACGCCGGCCACGAGGGCGAGCTCGGCGTCGGTGAGTGCGGCGGCGGTCATCTGCAGGCGGTTCTCGGCCGTTGAGGGCCGGACTTGAGCGCCGGCGTCCGGCGCGTTGACCATCGACCGGCAACCGGGTTGAATGGGGGTTCGCTGCCAGCCCGGGGTGGGCTGGTCGCACGCGTGTCCGCAGGCCCCACGACCGAGAGGCCCGTGCATGACCGTCCGCCCTCCGTTCGCCACCACGCCGCCCCGCGGCCTACCGGATCTCATCGAGCACGATGCGTGCGCGCTGGCCGCCTTCGCCACGCGCGACGGCAAGCCCAGCAGGGACATGGTGGAGCGCGCCCTGACGTCGCTCCAGATGATGGTGCACCGGTCCGGGAGCGTGGACGGCGAGGGTGACGGGAGCGGCCTCATGGTCGATCTGCCCCGGCCGCAGTGGCGCCGCCGGCTCGAGTCCGAGGGCCTCGACCCGGCCCACGCCGACGACGCGCGCTTCACGGTCGCCCACATCTTCTTCGACACCACCGAGGACGCCGAGGCCCAGGTGCCGCGCATCGAGGCGATCGTCGGCGAGCACGGCTTCACGGTGCTGTGGAGCGGCGAGGGCACGGTCGACCGCGGCTCGCTCGGCCCGCGGGCGTCGGAGACCCCCCCGATCTTCTGGCAGATCGCCTGCCTCGCGAAGGAGCCGGGCAGCGCGGCCTCGACCAACTGCTACCGCGCCATGGTCCAGATGGAGCGCGAGCTCGACTGCCACGTGGCCTCGTTCTCGGCCAACGACGCCGTCTACAAGGTCCAGGGCCAACCGGAGGTCATCCCGCGCTTCTACCCCGAGATGGCCGAGGCCGACTTCGCGTCGTCGCGGATCATCGCCCACAACCGCTACTCGACGAACACGTATCCCACGTTCAGCCGGGTGCAGCCGTTCTCGATCCTCGGCCACAACGGCGAGATCAACACGATCGCCCAGCTCCGCGAGCAGAGCGAGCAGCTCGGCCTGCCGACCACCAGCAACGGCTCGGACTCGCAGGACCTGAACCGCCTCCTCGAGGGCCTGATCTTCGAGAAGGGCCTCTCCCTGCTCGAGGCCGTCGAGTTCGCCCTGCCGCCGATCCTCGGCGAGGTCCACCGCCTGCCGGCCAAGCTCCAGGACCTCTACGTCCACTACCGCGAGGCCCTCGGCCCGTACGCCCAGGGCCCGGTCGGCCTGGCCTGCCGCGCCGCCGACGAGATGGTCTTCGCCGTGGACGCCATGGGCCTGCGCCCGCTGTGGTGGATCGAGACGGACGAGATCTACGTCGTCTCCTCCGAGCCGGGCATCGTGCCGGTGGCCGAGCTCACCCGCGACCCCGCCCCGCTCGCCCCCGGCGAGAAGGTGGCCCTGGTCACCGGCGAGGACGGCGTGCCGGTGGTGCTCGACTACTGGGAGGTCCAGCGCGAGGTCTACCAGCGCGCCAAGAGCCGCGGCGCCCTGCCGAGCGCCGAGACGCGCGCGCGCCTGGCCGGCGGCCTCGACCCGGTGGCCGTCGAGGAGATCCCCGACGACGACCTCGTCGCACCGGAGCTCGAGATCGACACGCTGCTGGCCTCGGCCGGCTGGATCGAGAGCGACAAGCAGCAGCTCCAGTTCCACGCCGACCGCGGCGCCGAGCCGATCGGCTCGCTCGGCTGGGACGGCCCGCTGGGCCCGTTCATGCCGGTGCCGATGCCGCTGTCGGACTACCTGCAGGAGACGGTGGCCGTCGTCACCAACCCGGCCATCGACCGCGAGCGCGAGGTGGAGCACTTCTCCACGCGCGTCGTGCTCGGCCGCCGGCCCCCGATCGAGGGCGTCGAGCCCGAGCCGCCGCAGCGCTGCGAGCTGCGCATGCCGATCCTGGTCGGCGGGATGCGCTCCGGCGCGTCCACCCTCTCCCTGCCCGAGCTGCGCCGCGTGGCCATGGGCCAGGGCGTCGCCTGCATGGAGGACGTCCTCGCCGCGTGGGACTGGCGCGTCGGGCGGCTGCCGCTGCACTTCGCGGCCGGCGTCAGCGTGCGATCGCACCTCCAGCACCTGGCGGAGGCCGCGGTCGCCGCCGTCGAGTCGGGCGCCGAGCTGATCGTGCTGCACGACCTCGGCGCGGGCCCCGACGAGCGCGTCTGCGACCCGCACCTCGCCGTGGCCGCTGTCGACAAGGCCCTGCGCGAGGCGCGCAAGGAGGACGGCTCGTCCTGGCGCCGCGACGCCAGCCTCGTGCTGCAGGCGGCCGGCATCCGCAACGTCCACGACGTGATGGTCGCGCTCGGCTTCGGCGCGCAGGCGCTCTGCCCGTACGCGCTGATGGAGAAGGCGATGGACGGCTCCCCGGAGCCGTCGGCCGCCGCCACGCACGTGCTCGAGGGCCTGCAGAAGGGCATGGAGAAGGTCCTCTCCACGCTCGGCATCCACGAGCTACGCGGCTACGGGCGCCTGGTGTCCGCCATCGGCGTCGCCCCCGAGGTGCTCGACATCCTCGCCATCCCGGGCTTCTGCGCCTCGGACGGCCGCGGCCTCGGCCTCGAGGGCCTGGACGACCTCGCCGAGTTGGGGCGGCAGATCCGCGCCGGCGAGGAGAGCCCATCCAAGGTCAAGCTGCCGCGCATGTACCCGAAGGTGTGGAAGGCCCTCGCCCGGGTCGCCACCTCGGAGCGCGGCTACGAGGAGTACGCCGAGACGCTCGACAAGCTCGAGGACGAGCAGCCCGTGGCCCTGCGCCACGCGGTGCAGCCGCAGCTCGCCGCGCCGGAGGACCGCATCCCGGCCGACCAGGTGAGCTCGAAGGTCGGCGAGCACACCCTGCCCTTCCTCATCAGCTCGATGAGCTTCGGCAGCCAGGGCGAGACCGCGTTCCGCTCCTACGCCGAGGCCGCCTTCCGCGCCGACATGCTCTGCATGAACGGCGAGGGCGGCGAGATCCCGGACATGTACGGGCGCTACCCGAAGCACCGCGGCCAGCAGATCGCCTCGGGCCGCTTCGGCGTCTCCGCCCTCCTCATCAACTCCTCGGAGTGGGTGGAGATCAAGATCGGCCAGGGCGCCAAGCCCGGCGAGGGCGGCCACCTGCCGGGGTCGAAGGTGACCCAGGCGATCGCCCAGGCCCGCAACGCGCAGGTCGGCTCGGACCTCATCAGTCCGTCGAACAACCACGACCTCTACTCGATCGAGGACCTGGCCCAGCTCATCGACGAGCTGAAGACCTCCAACCCGCACGCCAAGGTCATCGTGAAGGTGCCGGTCGTGCCGGGCATCGGCACGATCGCCATCGGCATCGCCAAGGCCGGCGCGGACGTCATCACGATGTCCGGCTACGACGGCGGCACCGGCGCCGCGCGCCAGCACGCGCTGCGCCGCGCGGGCCTGCCCTGCGAGATCGGCGTCGTGCTCGCGCACCACGCCCTCACCGAGGCCGGCATCCGCGACCGGGTGGAGATCTGGGCGGACGGCGGCCTGCGCAGCGCGGCCGACTGCATCAAGCTCATCTGCCTCGGCGCCAACCGCCTCGGCTTCGGCACGGCCGCGATGGTCGCCATCGGCTGCACCATCTGCCGCGGCTGCCAGCTCGACACCTGCCACGTCGGCATCGCCACCCAGCTCGACGAGGAGGAGGCGCACGAGCGCGGCCTGAAGCGCTTCGTGCCGCGCGTCTTCGACCCGTCGGTGGAGACGCTGGTGCGCTACTTCACCGAGATGGGCGCCGCCATGCGGGAGATCGCCGGCCAGATGGGCGTCGCCGAGGTGCAGGACCTCGTCGGCCAGGCCGACCGGCTCGTGCAGGTCTCGCACCACGACCGGCTCGACCTGTCGAGCCTGCTCACCCCGGTGCGCGACTCGATCATCACGGCCCCGGCCGGGACGCCCCGCTTCTTCCGGCCGTTCCACCCGCCGCCGCCCCACCGGGCCCCGGAGGTCGCCGCCGAGCGGCTCGCCGCCGGATCGGCCCTCGCGGTGGAGGAGGAGAGCACGACCGCGGCCGACCGCAACCTCGGCACCGACCTGGCCGGGCTCATCGCCCGCGCCACGACGGGCGTGAACAACGCCTGGGTGAACGGGGACGGCAACGGGGTCTCCCCCACCAACGCGGGCAACGGCAACGGCAACGGGCACGCGACGCTGGTCGACCTCGCCTTCACCAAGGGCGCGGCGGTCGGCAGCGGCCTGGCGGCCTTCACGCTGGACGGCGTGCGGGTGCGCGTCTTCGGCGGCGCGCAGGACGGCGTCGGCAAGTGCGCCCTCGGCGGCGAGATCCAGGTGCTGAAGGCGCAGAACAGACGCCGGCCGCTGGGTCGGCGGCCACGTGGGCAAGAGCTTCGCCTACGGCGCGCAGCGCGGCCTGTTCCTCATCCAGGGCAACGCCGACGCCCGCGCCGGCATCCGCCTCTCGGGCGCCGACATGGTGCTCGGCGGCGAGCCGGAGATCCCCCTCAACGACCGCCTCGGCACGCTCGCGGCCCGCGCCAACTGCAAGGGCTTCGCGTTCGAGTACATGACCGGCGGACGGGTGGTCGTCCTCGGCGACCCCGGCCCGTGGCTCTGCAGCGGCATGACCGGCGGGGTGGTCTACATCCGCCAGAACCCCGAGTGGGGGCTCGACGAGGCGGCCGTGCGCCGGCGCCTGTCGAAGGCCGCCAAGGTCAGCCTCGCGCCGCTCGAGGAGTCGGACTGCGGCCAACGTGGTCGAGCTGCTCGGGGCGTACCGCCTCGCCCTGGCCGAGAGCGGGCAGGGCGAGGCGGTCGGAGCGCGCTGCACGACCTGATCGACGACCCGGCCGCGCACTTCATCGCGATCAACCCGGTCACCCAGCAGGCCGACCCGAACATCTCGACCGAGTAGGCGGCGCCGGCCGGCCGTCCCGTGGACGTCCTCCGCGTGACGGCCGGCCAGGACCACGGCGCCCGCTTCGGGCTCCGCGGCCGGTCGGCCACCATCGGGCGCGGGCCGGTGATGGACATCGTCCTCACCGACCCTCGCATCTCCCGGCGCCACGCAGAGGTGCGCGTCGAGGGACTCGGCCCTGCTCGTCGAGGACCTCGGCTCGAGCGCGGGCACCGCGGTCAACGGGGTGGCCATCTCGGCGCCGACCGCCCTGGCCGCCGGCGACCGCCTGACCATGGGCGCCACCGAGCTCACGGTGGCCTGGACGCCCTCCGGGTCGCTGCCCGGGCCCGAACCGGCGCCGAGCCGGCCCGGACTCGGCGCCCGGGCCGGTGCGGCCAATCGGACGCACGGACTCGACGGCCAATTGGACCTCCCGCGCACCGGAGCCCGCCGCCCGCCCCGCCCTCCTCCTGCCGATCGCCTGCGTCGGCGCTGGCGGCCTTCGCCCTCCTGGCGACCTGGATGCCGGCCCTCGGCGACGCCGCGGCGACGGACAGCCTCTGGAGCCTGGAGCCGTCCGCCGTGCGGATCCAGGCGATCGGCCTCGCGCTGCTCGCGGGCGGCCTGGCGATCGGCGTGGCTCGGCGCCGTCGCCGGCGAGCGGCCCGCGCGGGCGGAGCGCGCTGATCGCCGCGACCGCCGTCGCGGGCGGGATGGTCGTCGGCCTGCCGCTCTTCCTCGCCGCGATCGACCTTCCCGGGGTGACGTCCGAGGCCGGCGTCGCCCTGCTCGCCCTGGCCGGCCTCGGCATCGCCTGCTGCGCGATGGCGGGGCTGGTCCTCGAGACCCGCGACGTCGCCGGTGGCACCCCCCGAGCCCGGAGCGCTGTGGGTGCTCGCGGCCGGGCGCCGGCGCAGGCAGCGCACTCGCCGTGGCCGCCGCGCCGCTCACCTGGATCGGCGCCGGCGACGCCCGGCTCAGCGGGATCGGGGACATCGGCGCGGGGCGCTGGCTGGTGGTTCTGGCGCTCGGCGTCATCGGCGGCTGCGCCCTGGCCGTGGCCCAGGCGCGGGCCGGTCAGCGGCGCCCGGTGCTGCTGACCGCCGTCGGGCACGACGGCCCTGGCGGGCGCGGCGGCGGCCTTCGTCAGCGGCGCCGCCCTCGCGCTGCACGGCTACCAGATGGAGGTCGGCCTCAGCCTCGCGCCTCACCGGTACGGCCGTCGCGGTGGCGAGCGCGGTGATCGGAGCGGCCACCCTGGTGCTGGCGCCCCCGGCGCCGGGCGGGGGTGATGGATCTCACACGGCGCCCGAGGGCGCCACGGACCCACAGGCGTGATTTCCGTCAGTTGGGGTAGCTTCGCACAATGTCGCCGGAGAACAGCGCGGCGGACGAGCACCGGACCCTGGGCGGAGGCGGCGTCCTGGAGCTGCGCGGCGTCACCAAGCGCTACGGCGGCGCCGCCCGCGCGGCGGTCGATGACCTGACGCTCACGGTGCCCGCCGGGGAGGTCTGCGTCCTCATCGGGCCCTCCGGCTGCGGCAAGACCACCGCGCTCAAGATGATCAACCGGCTGATCGAGCCGAGCGCGGGCGAGATCCTCATCGACGGCCGCAGCGTGCGCGACCGCGACCCGGCCGAGCTGCGCCGCGAGGTCGGCTACGTCATCCAGCAGGTCGGCCTGCTGCCCCACCTCACGATCGGCGCCAACGTGGCCACGGTCCCGCGCCTGCTGGGATGGGAGAAGGCGCGCATCAAGGCCCGCGTGCGCGAGCTGCTCGAGCTGATCGGCCTCGACCCCGACGAGTTCGACGGGCGCTACCCCGCCCAGCTCTCGGGCGGCCAGCAGCAGCGCGTGGGCCTGGCGCGGGCCCTCGCCGCCGACCCGCCCGTGATGCTGATGGACGAGCCGTTCTCGGCCGTGGACCCGATCACCCGCGAGCGCCTCCAGAACGACTTCCTGCGCCTGCACCGCGCGGTGCCGAAGACCGTCGTGTTCGTCAGCCACGACATCGACGAGGCCGTCAAGATGGCCGACCGCATCGCCGTCATGCGCGACGGCCACCTCGTGCAGTTCGCGACCCCGGCCGATCTGCTCTCCAACCCGGTGGACGAGTTCGTGGCCGACTTCGTGGGCTCCGACCGGGCGCTCAAGAGCCTTTCGCTCACCCGGCTCGAGGAGATCGAGCTCGTGACGTCGCCGCAGTGTCGATCGGCGAGCCCATCGAACCAGGTCCGCGAGCGCATGGCGAGCGGGGACCTCGTGCCGATCGACGACAACGTGCTCGTGGTGGACGGCGCCGCTCGCCCGCTCGACTGGCTGGCCGTGGCGCGACTCGACGAGGGCGACGTGGTGCCGACCCGCCCCTCCGGCGGCGCCGAGCCGGTGCTCGACCAGGTCACCACCCTGCGCGACGCCCTGTCGGCGCTGCTCGAGGCCAACGCCGCCTACGGCGTCGTGGTGGACGGCGGCGGGGCCACGATCGGCCTGCTCGGCATCGGAGAGGTCGCCTCCGTGTTCCGCCCGGTGGGCGCCGGGACCTAGATGGCCGCGCAGAGCATCGACTGGGACTGGATCTCCCGGCACAACGACGACATCCGCGAGCTGACGATCGAGCACGTCGAGATCGTCGTGATCGCGGTCGCCATCTCGGTGGTGCTGTGGGTGCCGATCGGCGTCCTGCTGCGCAACCGCCGCTTCGAGTTCTTCGGCGCCACGACGATCGCGGGCCTGGTCTACACGATCCCCAGCCTCGCCCTGTTCGCGTTCCTCGTGCCGACCACGGGCATCGGGCGCAACACCGTGCTGATCGGCCTCATCCTGTACTCGCCCCTGATCCTGATGCGCAACACGGTCGTGGGCCTGCAGTCGGTGCCCGGCCCGGTGCGCGAGGCGGCGCGCGGGATGGGCTTCACTCCGCTGCAGTCGCTGCTGAAGGTCGAGCTCCCGCTGGCCCTGCCGTCGATCTTCGCCGGCATCCGCATCATCACGGTGACGACCGTCGGCATCGCGACGATCGGCGTCCTGGTGGGCGCCGAGGGCCTCGGCACGCTGATCTACACCGACGGCCTCAACCGCGACTTCCTCACGCCGATCGTCGTCGGCGGCGCGATGGCGACCCTGCTGGCCATCGTGCTCGACCTGCTCCTGGTGGGCGTCGAGCGCCTGCTGACGCCGTGGGCCCGCGCCCGCGCGGCGCGGGGCTGAGCCGTGGGCCTGCTCTCCGACACCTGGGACTTCTACACGCAGAACCGCGACCTGGTGGACCCCGCCTTCTGGGGCCACGTGAAGCTGTCGGTGGCGGCCCTCGCGCTCGCGGCGGTCACCGGGATCCTGCTCGGCGTCGCCTGCGCCAAGATCCCCCGGGCGGCGGCCTTCGGGGTCACGACGCTGGCCAACCTCGGGCGCACCGTGCCGACCTTCGCCGTGATGGGGATCATCCTCACGCTCTCGACGGTCGGCTTCTGGCCGGCCGTGATCGGCCTCTACCTGCTGGCCGTGCCGCCGATCCTGCTCAACACCTTCACCGGCATCCGCGAGGTCGACACCGGCGTCGTGGAGGCCTCGCGCGGCATGGGCCTGCGCCCGCTCCAGATACTGGGGCGCGTCGAGCTGCCCATCGCCGTGCCGCTCATCTCGGCCGGCATCCGCACCGCCGCCGTCGAGGTCGTGGCCACGGCCACGCTCGCCGGCCTCGTCGGCGGAGGCGGGCTGGGACAGGTCGTGCTCTCCGGCCTCGACACGGGCCAGGACGACGTCCTGCTCGCCGGAGCCATCCCCGTCGCCCTCCTCGCGCTCGCCGCCCAGCTGCTGTTCGGCGGCGTCGAGCGCCTGGCGACACCCCGGGGCCTGCGCGTCGCGCGCAGCCTCGCCATCAACGAAGGGAGATTCACATGACACGACGGGTCAGGCTCATCGGAGCCGGCCTCATCGGAGTGGTGGTCCTGGCCCTCGCCGCCGGATGCGGCAGCAGCAGCGACTCGGGCTCGTCCTCCACGCCGTCGTCGGGCGTGGACGGCACGGCCGTCACCATCGCCGACAAGGGCTTCACGGAGAGCCAGATCGTCGCTCAGCTCTACGCCCACGCACTCGAGGCCCAGGGCTACAAGCCCACGGTCAAGAGCCTCGGCAGCAGCGACATCGCCGACGCCGCCGTCAAGAAGGGCGACATCGACCTGTACCCGGAGTACACCGGCACGGCCTACAGCGTCCTCCTCGGCAAGACCGACGTCCCCGACGCGGCCGCCGAGTACGCCGCCGTCAAGACGGCCTACGCCGCTGAGGGCCTCACGACCCTGACGCCCAGCCCCTACAGCAACGACAACCGCGTCGCCTGCACGAAGGACGCTGTGGACAAGTACGGCCTGAAGACCCTGTCAGACCTCGGCAAGGCGTCCTCCCAGATCACCTACTCGGCCAACCCCGAGCACCTCACCCGGGCCGACGGCCTCCCCCTCCTGAAGAGCGCGTACGGCGTCAACTTCAAGGAGATCAAGTCGGTGGCGCTCAACCTGCGCTACAAGCCCGTCGAGGACGGCCAGGCGCAGTGCGTCTACGCCTTCGGCACGGACCCGCAGATCGCCAAGGACGGCCTGGTGCTGCTTCAGGACGACAAGGGCAAGTTCCAGGGCCTGAACTTCGCGAACTTCCCGGTCATCAACACGGCCTTCTTCTCGGCCCAGCCGCCGGTGTTCCAGAAGACGATCGACAAGGTCGACGCCCTGCTGACCCAGAAGGCGATCACCCAGCTGAACGCCTCGGTCGACCTCGACAAGGAGGATCCCGCGGACGTCGCCGGGACCTTCCTGAAGGACAACGGCATCACCCAGTAGCGCCCGGCGCGGAGGCGGCCGTCAGCCGGCGGCCGCCTCCGCCGCCCTCTCCCACTCGCGCATGAGCCACGCGAGCTCCTCCTGCAGGCCCCGGTGCTCCTCGCCGCGGGCCGCCAGCAGCTCGCGGTCGCCCAGGGTGACCGGATCGGCGAGCGCCGTCTCGACCTCGGCGATGCTCGTCTCGACGCGCGTGATCTCGCGCTCCAGGCGGTGCACCTCGCGCTGGCCGCCGGGCGGGCGCCGCTCGGCCGGCTTCTCCTTGGGCTTGCGCTGGGGGGCCGAGCGCTTGGGCGCCGGCGCCGGCGCGGCCGCGGCGGCCTCGCGCTGGGCGCGCAGCTCGAGCAGCTCGGTGTAGCCGCCGGCCCGCATCACCGCGCGGCCGTCCTCGATGGCGAGCGTGTGCGTGGCGATCGCGTCCACCAGCGCGCGGTCGTGCGAGACCATCAGCACGGTGCCGTCGTAGGCCTCGAGCGCGGCCTCGAGCGCCTCGCAGCTCTCCACGTCGAGGTGGTTGGTCGGCTCGTCCAGCACCAGCAGGTTGCCGCCCTTGGCGATCAGGGTCACGAGCTCCAGCCGGCGGCGCTCGCCGCCGGAGAGCCGCTCCACCCGCGCCTCGGCGGCGTCGCCGGAGAACAGGAAGCTGCCGAGCAGCGTCCGCGCCTGGGTGGGCGTCATGTCGCTGCCGGCGAGCACGGTCTCCACCACGGTCCGGTCGTCGCGCATCTGCTCGCCGTGCTGGGAGAAGTAGGCCGGGGTCACCTTGTGGCCCACGGTCACCCTCCCGGCCGCGGGCACGCGGCGGCCGATCAGCGTCTCCATCAGCGTCGTCTTGCCGGTGCCGTTGGGGCCGATCACCGCAAGGCGCTGGCCGCGCTCCAGCGTGAAGCCGACATCCGACACGAGCGTCCGCCCCGGCACCTCCAGGCGCAGGCCGTCCACCTCGATCACCACGCGGCCGCTGCGCTCGGACTTGGGGAAGCCGAAGGCCAGGTGGGCCGCCCGGGTCGGCGCCTCGACGCGCTCGATCTTGTCCAGGCGCTTCTGGCGCGAGGCCGCCTGGCGCGACTTGGTGCCCGCCCGCCAACGCGTGACGAACCGCTCCAGACGGGCGATCTCGGCGGCCTGGCGCGCGGCCTCGGCGCCCTGGCGGTCGATGGCGAGGGCGCGCTCGCGGCGGAACGCCGAGTAGCGCATCGGCCACAGCTTGGAGCGGCCGCGGTCGAGCTCCAGGACCTGGGTCGACACCGACTCGAGGAACCAGCGGTCGTGGGAGACCAGGACCACGGCGGCGCCGAGCTCGCCGATGGCGCGCTCCAGCCACTCGACCGCGTCGAGGTCGAGGTGGTTGGTGGGCTCGTCGAGCAGCAGCACCTCGGGGCGCGACACGAGCGAGCGCGCCAGCGACGCCCGGGTCAGCTCTCCGCCCGAGAAGCCGCGCAGCGGGCGCGGCAGCTGGTCCTCCCCGATCCCGAGGCCGCGCAGCACGCGCTCCAGCCAGGAGCGCCAGGCGTAGCCGCCGGCGCGCTCCAGGCGGGCGTGGGCGTCCTCGTAGTCGGCGAGCACCTCGGGTCCGGCGTCGCCGGCGCCCATGCGGGCCTCCAGGGCGGCGAGGTCGGCCTCGGCCTGCTGGGCGGCGGCCATGCCCTCGGCCACGTACTGCTCCAGCGTGAGGTCGGAGGTGAGCGGCGGGCGCTGGTCGTGCAGCGCCACGTGGGCGCCGCGCGGCAGGCTGACGCTCCCGCCGTCGGGCTCGAGCTGCCCGGCCAGGATGCGCAGCAGGGTCGTCTTGCCCTCGCCGTTGCGCCCGACCACGGCCAGGCGGTCGCCGGGGCCGATGCGGAAGCTGACGTCGGAGAGGACGTCGCGCGCCCCGAACGACTTGCTGATCTGGATGGCCTGCACGACCGGCTAGGGTAGCGGGGATGGCGCCCCTCGAGACGATCACCGACGCCTCCGGGGTTGACGTCGTGGTGGAGGAGTGCCGCGCCGAGGGGCGCTGTGCCATCGACCTCGAGTTCCTGTGGGAGCGGACCTACGCCCCCGTCCCCTGCCTGGCGCAGGTCGCGACGCCCGTCGGCGTCCACCTGGTCGACCCGATCGAGGGCGCGCCCCTCGAGCCGATCGCCGAGCTGGTGGCCGACCCGGACGTGGACGTGGTCATGCACGCCCCCTCGGCCGACCTCACGCTGCTCGGCATGGCCTACGGGATCCGCCCGGCCGCGCTCACCGACATGCAGATCACGGCCGGCTTCGTCGGCCTCGGCGCCGGGCAGGGCCTCGCGGCGCTGCTCGACCGCGTGCTCGGCGTGAAGCTCGACAAGGGCGAGCGTTACACCGACTGGAGCCGCCGGCCCCTGTCCGCCGCCCAGCTGGAGTACGCCGCCGGCGACGTGGCCCACCTCCTGCCGCTCGCCGACGAGCTGGCGCGCCGGGCGCGCGAGCTCGGGCGCGCCGAGTGGGTGGCCGAGGAGCACGCGCGCCGCTATGGCCCCGAGGCGCGCATCCTGCCCGACCCCGACACGGCCTGGCGGCGGGTGAAGGGAGCCGGGCGCCTGTCGCCCCGCGACCGCGCGGTGCTGGCCTCGGTCGCCGCCTGGCGCGAGCGCGAGGCGCGCCGGCGCGACAAGCCGGCCTCGTGGATCGTCCCCGACCGCACCCTTGTCGAGATCGCCCACAGGCGCCCGGCCACCCGCCAGGCCCTGGAGGGCGAGCGCGGCCTGCCCGACCGCATCCGCGGCGCGGACGCCGAGTCGCTGCTCGCCGCCCTGCGCGAGGGCGAGACGGCCGAGCCCATGACGCTCCCCGCGCCCCCCTCTCCCGAGATCCAGCAGCGCCTCGAGGTCCTCGGGCCGCTCGGCGCCGTGCTGGTCACCGCCCGCGCCGCCGGGGTCAACCTGGCCCCGAGCCTGCTGGCGACGCGTGACGACATCACCTCGTTCCTGGCCGCCGCCGTGAAGGGCGACGACCTCGGGGAGCTGCCGCTCGGCACCGGCTGGCGCCGCGAGCTGGCGGGCGAGGCCCTGATCGACATCGCCGCCGGGCGCCTCGCCCTCGGCGCGGACCCCAAGCGCCCCTACCTCGCCGAGATCCGGCGGGACGGGGCGCCGACCACGAACGACACGAGGACATGATGGACCCGATCCGATACGCGCACATCGCCTGCTTCATCGACGACTCCGACGCGGCACGGCGGGGCCTCGCCCACGCCGCGTCGCTGCGCGCGCTGAGCGGTGCGCGCCTCAGCGTCGTCCACGTCGTGGCCGCCCCCGGCTACTTCATCTCGCTGGCGGCGAGCTTCGGCGGCGGCACCCTGCCGGACTCCGACCTCGAGCGCGAGGCCGCCGAGATGTGGCTGGCCGAGCAGGTGCGCGACATCGAGGGAGCGGAGCCCGTCGTTCTCGAGGGCCACCCGGCGGACGCGGCGACCTACTGGATCGACGGGAGCGGCGTCGACCTGGTCGTGGTCGCCACCCACCGCGGCCTGGTCGACCGCGCGCTCATCGGGAGCTTCGCGGGCCACCTCGCGCGCGAGGCGCGCTGCCCGGTCCTCCTGATCCCGCCGGCCGCCCGCGCGTCCTGAGCCCGGGCCCGGACGCACGACGGGCGGCGCCTCGGTGGAGGACGCCGCCCGTGAGGTGTGAGGCCGGGAGGCGCTACGCGGCGAGCGCGACGTCCTCCTGGCCGGCCGGGGCCGCGTGGGCGTGCCGGCAGCCGGGGACCCGGCAGACCGGCGCCGGATCGGGGTCGAGCCGGTTCAAGAGCTCCTCGATTCGAGCGGTCTCGGCGAGGGTGAGCGTGGCCTGCATGGTGTCTCCCGGTGGTCGGACGCTGGATGCAGGGCGCATCCAATCCGCCGTCCGTGTCACCCGGGTTGCCTGCCCGTTAGGGCTCGGTGAAGGCGCCGTCGTCGACCAGCGGGGCCAGGTCGGCCATGGCCGTGACGAGGGCGACGCGGGCCACCGACGGGGCGCCCTGGGCCAGCGGCAGCACCTGCCACACCGTGCGCCGCAGGTAGGTCCCGGCCCAGATGCGGTAGCGCTCGCCGGTGCGCATCACGAGCGCCTGGATGCTGCGCAGGTTGTCAACGCGGTCGGCCAGCTTCAGCACCTGGACCTCGAAGGGCGCGCTGCCGCGCAGGCGCTCATAGTAGGCCGGCAGCTCGTCCTGGGCGACCGGCGCGGTGAGCCAGTCCACGAGGTCCGCCACCTCGGCGCCGAACCCGACGCGGATCTCGTCGATCGTGGTGCGCGTGTCCTCGACGGTGTCGTGCAGCAGGGCGGCCTGCAGCGTCGCGGGCGTCGCCTCGCTCCAGTCGGCGAGCTCCATCGCCACGCGCACGAGGTGGACCCAGTAGGGCGTGTCGCTGCCGCGGCGGCTCTGGTCGCCGTGCCGGGCGCGGGCGAAGGCGAGCGCACGGCGCAGGGCGGTCCGCTGAGCCGGGTCGGGCAGCGCGGCGACGAAGTCGGTCCAGACGCGCTCGACGGTCTGGGGCGCGTCGAAGACGCCGGGCCACGCGCGTCCCTGGGGGCTCGAGGGGCCGCCGTCGCCCACATCGCTGATCGCGGGTGGACGGAGCGGTGTCGGAGCCATGGCGTCTAGGTTAGCGCCGCCCGCCACCGGCACGGAACGCCGCCTCGCCGTGATCGACATGGGCTCGAACACCTTCCGCCTGGTCGTCTTCCGCTACCGGCCCGGCGGCTCGTTCCAGCTCGTTGACGAGATCCGCCACGCCGTGAGGCTCTCGGGGGGCGCGGGCCCCGAGGGCCTGCACCCCGACGCCCTCGAGCGCGCCGGCCACGCGGCCAACCTCTACCGCGCCTTCTGCGACGCGGCCGGCGTCGAACGACGTGGCGGCCGTCACCACCAGCGCGGTGCGCGACGGCGCCAACCGCGACGAGGCGCTCGCGGCCCTCTCGGTGGACGGGGCGCTCGACGTGCGCGTGCTCTCGGCGCAGGAGGAGGCCTGGTACGGCTTCCTCGGCGCGGTCAACAGCACCACCCTCTCCGACGGCCACGTGCTCGACCTGGGCGGGGGCAGCGTCCAGGTGTCGCGCGTGGACGACCGGCGCCTGGGCGAGGTGGTCTCCCGCCCGCTGGGCGCCGTGCGCATGACCGAGCGCTTCCTGGGCGCCGACCGCGCGAGCCGCTCCGACATGCGCGCCCTCCGCAAGCACGTCGGCCGCGAGCTCACCGAGCTCGGCTGGCTGGAGGATGTGGGCGGCCGCATAGTGGGCATCGGCGGCACCATCCGCACGCTGGCCTCGATGTACCAGCGCAGTATCCGCTACCCCCTGATGGGCGAGCTGCACGGCTTCCACCTGCCGCGCGCCGGCATCCGCGAACTGGTGGACGCGATGGCCGAGCTGCCCGCCGCCGAGCGCAGCCGCATCCCGGGCCTCAAACAGGACCGCGCCGACATCACGCTGGCCGGCGCGATCGTGATCGAGGAGGTGCTGCGCCACGCCGGTGTCGAGGAGATCGAGATCTGCAGCCAGGGGCTGCGCGAGGGCGTCTTCTACGAGCGATTCCTCTCGCCCGCCGAGCCGCCGCTCATCCCCGACGTGCGCCACCAGAGCGTGATGAACCTGGTGGACACCTACCGCTGCGACCTGCCCCACGTGGCCCACGTCTGCACGCTCGCGCTCGGGATGTACGAGGAGCTCGCGCGCCTCGGGCTCCACGAGAGCGACGACGCGGAGCGCCGGATGCTCTGGGCAGCGGGGATGCTCCACGACGCCGGCGTGCTCGTGGACTACAACGACCACCACAAGCACGGCTACTACCTGGTGCTGAACGCCGGCCTGCCCGGCCACTCCCACCGCGAGCTGGCGATGATCGCCCTCCTGGTGAGGGGTCACCGCAAGGGGCAGCCGAGCCTGTCGCCCCTCGAGGAGATCCTCGACCACCCCGAGGACGAGGACCGCCTGCGCCGCCTGGCGGCCTGCCTGCGCATCGCCGAGCAGCTGGAGCGCGGCCGCGCACGGGGCATCACCAGCCTGGAGATGCAGGCGCCCAAGGGCGGTCTGCGCCTGCTGGTGCGCGCGACGGGCGACCCCTCGGTCGCCCTGTGGTCGGCCCGACTGGAGGCCCCGATCGTGGAGCGGGCGTTCGACCGGCGCCTGGAGCTGGCGGTGGCCTAGCCCCCCGTGGCCTTCACGCGGTAGCGGCCCTCGAGGTGCGCGATGACCTTGGCCCGGTGGTCGCCCTGGACCTCGACCACGCCGTCCTTGACCGACCCGCCCGATCCGCACAGGCGCTTCAGCTCCTTCGCCACGCCCGGCAGGTCGGCGGGCGGCAGCCCGGTCACGAGGGTCACCGTCTTGCCGCGGCGCCCCGACGAGGTGCGCCCCACGCGCACGACGCCGTCGCCCGGCCGGGACGGCGCCGGCGCGGGCGCGGGCGCGGAGCGCTCCGGCACGCGGCCGCCCTCGCTCGAATAGACGAGCCTCGTATTGTCATCGTTTATCGGCGGCATTCGGGATTTTGCCTCTGGTACCCTCTCGGCGGATGTCAACTGTGACCCTCTCCCGCGCGGATGTCAACGCGCTCGCCGACGAGTTCGAGGGCCGGACGGCGCAGGAGCTTCTCGCGTGGGCGGTGGACCGGTTCGCCGGCCACATCGTCCTCACCTGCTCATGGCAGCACCAGTCGTCGATCCTCGTGGACATGCTGGACAAGCTCGGCGCGGACATCCGCATCGTCGAGCTCGACACCGGCCTGCTCTTCCCGGAGACCTACGAGACGCGCGACCGGCTCATCGAGCGCTACGGCCTCAACGTGGAGCGCATCGACCCGCGCCAGACCGTCGAGGAGCAGGAGGCCACCGAGGGCCCCGCCCTCTGGAGCCGCGACCCGGACCGCTGCTGCGCGCTGCGCAAGGTGGAGCCGCTGGAGCGCGCGCTCGTCGGGATGGAGGCCTGGATCACCGGCATCCGCCGGGCGCAGAGCCCCACCCGCGCCAACGCCCGCATGATCGAGCTCGACCCGCGCGGCGTGGTGAAGATCCAGCCCCTCGCCGCCTGGAGCGACGAGGACTGCAGGGGCTACCTCTTCGCGCACGACGTGCCGTACAACCCCCTGCACGACCGGGGGTTCCCGTCGATCGGCTGCACCCATTGCACCCGCGCCGTCCGGCCGGGCGAGGACTCCCGGGCGGGCCGCTGGGCGGACGCCGAGAAGACCGAGTGCGGGCTGCACCTGCCCGCGCAAGAGAATCCCGACACCACCGACCGCTGATATGACGATCGGGGCCCCCCGCCCCGGAGGAGGGCGAGCGTGAGCAACGATCGCACCGGCTTCACCCTGTGGTTCACCGGACTGTCCGGCACGGGCAAGACGACCATCGCCGGCATCGTCGGCCCCGAGCTGGAGCGCCGCGGCGTGCTGGTCGACTACCTCGACGGCGACGTCGTGCGCACCCATCTGTCGAAGGGCCTCGGGTTCTCCAAGGAGGACCGCGACACCAACATCAACCGCATCGGCTGGGTGGCGAGCCGCCTCACCCGCGCCGGGGCCGCCGTGCTGGTGTCCGCCATCTCGCCCTACGCCGACACCCGCGCCGACGCGCGCCAGATGGTCGAGGAGTTCGGCGCGTTCGTCGAGGTGTTCGTGGACACCTCGGTCGAGGAGTGCGCGAACCGCGACGTGAAGGGCCTGTACGAGAAGGCCTTCAAGGGCGAGATCAAGGAGTTCACGGGCGTGAGCGACCCGTACGAGGCGCCCGAGAACCCGGAGATCCACATCCCCACCGAGGACCAGACCCCCGAGGAGAGCGCGGCCGCCGTGATCACCGCCCTCGAGGAGCGCGGCCTCATCGGCGGCGCCGTCCCGGCCTGAGCCTTCTCCGGTAGGGCCGACCTCCACGCGCACACCGTCGCCTCCGACGGGTCGCTGGCGCCCGCGGCGCTCGTGGCCCGGGCAGCGGCGGCCGGCGTGGGGGTCCTCGCGGTCACCGACCACGACACACTGGCGGGGGTCCCCGAGGCGCTCGCCGCCGGCGCCGAGTCCGGCGTCCGCGTGATCGCCGGGGTGGAGCTGTCGGTGCGCGCGCCGTCGGGCTCGCTCCACCTGCTGGGCTACTTCCGCGAGCCGGAGCCCCAGCCGCTGGCCGGCCGCCTCGCCGAGCTGCGCGCCGCGCGCGAGGAGCGGGCCCGGGCCATCGTCGGGCGCCTGGTGGCGATCGGGGCCCCAGTGGCCTTCGCGGACGTCGCCGCGCGGGCCGGCGGCGCCATCGGCCGCCCCCACGTGGCCGACGCCCTCGTGGCGGCCGGGCACGCGCGCGACCGCCAGGACGCCTTCGACCGCTTCCTCGGCGACGGCGGGCCCGCCTGGGTGCCCCACGAGGGCCTGGAGCCGCGCGAGGCGATCCGCCTCGTCCTCGACTCCGGCGGCGCGCCGGTGCTGGCCCACCCGGCCTCCCTGCGGATGGGCGAGCGCGACCTCGCCGCCTTCGTGCGCCGGCTGGCCGGCTGGGGCCTCGTGGGCGTGGAGGTGCACCGGGCGGACCACCCGCCGGAGCGCCGCCGGGCGTTCGCGGAGCTCGCGCACCGCAACCGGCTCATCCCCTCGGGCGGGTCGGACTTCCACCGCCCGGGCGAGGGCCTCGAGCCCGGCGACACCGGCGACCCGCCGCTTCCGCCGGACACCGTGGACCGCCTGCTGGAGGCGGTCCCGCCGCGGCATCCGGTACCGTGACCGCCATGACCACAGCCACAGGAACGCCCCCCTCCGGCCCGCGCGCGGCCGGCGTCCACTGGGACCTCTCCCCCCTCGTCTCCGACGCCGACGCGGCCCGCGTCGGGCTCGCCGCCGCGCTCGAGCGGGCCCGCGCCTTCGAGTCGCGCTACCGCGGCGCGCTGCCCTCGATGGACGGCGCCGCGCTCGGCGAGGCGCTCGCGGAGCTGGCCGAGATCGACAACGCGCTCTCGCGCGTCAGCTCCTACGCGCACCTGCGCGAGTCGGTGGACGTGACCGACCAGGAGAACAAGGACCTGTCGGCGGCGATCGACCGCGGGCTGGTGGAGGCGGGCAACGCCCTGCGCTTCTTCGACCTCGAGTGGCTGGCGCTCGACGAGGACGTCGCGCGGCCGCTCTACGACGCGCCCGAGGTGGCGGCCGACCGCCACTACCTGGTGGCGATGCGCCGCTTCGCCCCGTACACGCTCTCCGAGCCCGAGGAGCGGATGCTCTCCGAGCGCGGCCCGGCGGCGGTGAGCGCGTGGCAGACGCTGTTCGGCCAGATCACCTCCACCCTGGAGATGCCGTTCGACGCCGGCGAGGGCCAGGGCGTCGAGCCGCACACCATCGACCGCCTGCTCGCCCACGTCCGCAACCCGGACCGCGACCTGCGACGGCGCGCGCTCGAGACGCTCTACGACGGCCTGGAGCCGCACGCCGACACGCTCGCCCACTGCTACGACACGCTGGTCGGCGACCGGCTGGCGATGGACCGCCTGCGCGGCTACTCCGGCCCGATGGAGCCGACCCACCTGCGCAACGAGCTCCCCGGTCCGGTCGTCGAGGGGATGCTCGACGCGGTCGAGCGCAACTACGGCATCGCCCAGCGCTGGTTCCGCATCAAGGCGGGCATCCTCGGCATCGCCAGGCTCGAGCTGCACGACCAGTACGCGCCGATCGGCGAGGCCCGCTCGGTGGCCTACCCCGAGGCGCGGGATCTGATCGACGCCTCGTTCGGGCGCTTCTCGCCGCGCATCGCCGAGCTCGCCGAGGGCTTCTTCGCGGAGGGCCGCGTGGACGCCGAGCCGCGCACGGGCAAGCGCGGCGGCGCCTTCTGCGCCCCGGTGGCGCAGGACGCGTCGCCGTACGTGCTCATGAACTTCACGGACCGCATGGACGACGTGATGACGCTGGCCCACGAGCTGGGCCACGGCATGCACTTCTCCCTGGCCTCGGGCGCCCAGACCGCGCTGTCGTTCGGCACCGGCATCGCCCTGGCCGAGGTCCCCTCGACCTTCGCCGAGCTGCTCACCTTCGACCACCTGATGGAGGTCGAGGAGGACCCGCAGACGCGGCGCTCGCTCATCTCCGAGCGCGTCGAGGGCTCGTTCGCCACGGTCTTCCGCCAGACCGTCCTGACGCGCTACGAGCAGCGCGCCTACGCGATGCGCGACGAGGGCGGCACGCTGACGGCCGACCGGCTCTCCGAGATCTGGTTCACCGAGAACGCCAAGTACTACGGCGACGCGCTGACCCTGCCGGAGCGGTACCGCCTGGGCTGGTCGTACATCCCGCACTTCATCTCGACGCGCTTCTACACCTACGCCTACGTCTTCGCGCACCTGTCGACGCTGGCGCTGTACGCGCGCTACCGCGAGATGGGCGCCGGCTTCGTCGACGCGTACATCGGGTTCCTGTCGGCCGGCGGCTCGAAGGGCCCGGTGGAGCTGCTGGGCGCGCTCGGCGTGGACGTCGAGGACCCGCAGGTCTGGGACCCCGGGTTCCGCGAGATGGAGCGGCTGGTGGAGGTCGCCGAGGCGGGGTGACCCCCCGCCCCGGCCCTCCGGGAGATCAGCCCTTCGAGGCCTTCTTGGAGGCCTTCAGCGGGTTGAGCGCCTTCTGGACCTGCTCGGGAAGCTCGCCGATCGGGTAGAGCGGCCGGCCGCACTCCGGACCGCTGCGGGTGGGGCGGGCGTGGCAGACGGTCGGCGCGCTCCACACCGCGACGGTGCGGTGGCCGCGCTCGCACAGGAGTACCTTCGCCTGCCGGGCGGGAGCCACCATCGGGACCGGGATCGCCTCCTCGGCGAGCTCGGCCTCGGCGGCGGCGACGTCATCGTCGGACACCGTCTCGGCAGCGGGCCCGGCCTCGTCCACCGGCTCCTCGACGGCGACGGCGGCCTCGGGGGCCGTCTCCTCCTCGGCGACGGCCTCGGGGGCCTGCTCGCTCTCGCTCATGCGCGCTCCTTCGACTGGCTGCGGACCGCGTCAGGATAGCGCGACCCCGAGAACGGGTTCTCGTCGCGCCCCGTGGGCAGGTCGCGGCGGCCCCGCAGGCGGTCGAAATTCGCCATGGAGCGGTCGAACCCGACGATCGCCGGGTCGAGCAGCGCGCGCACCCGCCAGAGCCGGTACTCGGCGAAGTAGCCCGGGCTCACCCCCAGGACGCTCGCGAGCCGCTCGAGCTGCTCGGCCGTCGGCGGCGCGCCGGTTCCCGAGCAGAGCTGGTGCAGCCGCGTCCGGCTGATCGCGATGCCCTCGGCGCGCAGCAGGCTGCCGAGCGATGACACGGTCAGCCCGCGACGCTCCAGGATCGCGGCGATCGCGACCGAGAGCGGCTCGTCACTGGTGGGCGGAAGGGGCGGACGCCGGTCCGGCGGGGAATGCGGAGCCATGGGCAGCGCGGAGATTACGGGCGCCCCGGTCCCAGCGAAAGGGCTGGTCGGCACGAAGTCGCTGCACCGCGTTAGGTTGCGCGGCGATGGACGACCCGCTCGCGCCCTTCCACCCGGTCCGCGAGACGGTCTCCGTCGGCCCCTTCCGGCTCGTGATCGCGCGCCCGCGCTCGGCCGAGGACCTGATCGACGAGGACGACTACGCGCGCGACGAGCGCCTGCCCTACTGGGCCGAGCTCTGGCCGAGCGCCCACGTCCTGGCCGGCGAGCTGGCCGCGCACGACGTGTCGGGCCTGCGCGTGGTGGAGCTGGGCTGCGGGGTCGGCCTGCCCTCCGTCGTCGCGGCCCTGGGCGGGGCGGACGTCCTCGCCACCGACTGGTACGACGACGCCCTCGCCTTCACCCGCGCGAACGCCGGCGCCGCGGGCGCGCGGGTGCGCACCCTGCTCCTGGACTGGAACGCCCCGCCCGAGGGCCTCGTCTCCCCCGGCGGGGACTTCGACCTGGCGATCGGCGCCGACGTCCTCTACGAGGAGCGCAACGGCCCGGCGCTCGCCGCCCTGCTGCCGCGACTGCTGCGCCCCGGCGGCGAGGCGCTGGTCACGGACCCACGCCGCCCTCACGCGGACGGCCTGATGACGCCTCTCACCGCGGCCGGCTGGGCGCACGAGAAGCGGGACGTCCGCCACACCGGGCGGCCGGACGAATCAGGGCCGGTCATCCATGTGCACCGGCTCGTCGCGCCGGGAGGATGACACTGCGCTTGAGTCACGCCCGCCGGAGTCCGATAGGCTGACGGCTGAGCGATCCTCGGTAGCTCAATGGTAGAGCATCCGGCTGTTAACCGGAGGGTTGCAGGTTCGAGTCCTGCCCGAGGAGCTT
>CAVYRD010000004.1:0-24262 GCA_963770865.1 uncultured Thermoleophilia bacterium | reverse complement strand
CACCCCGTCCACGCAGATGCTCCCCTTCTCGACGACGTAGCGCAGCAGCTCGGCGGGCGCGGAGATCTCGAGCAGCGTGCTCCCGCCCTCGGGCGTCGCGACGCGGACCGTGCCCACGCCGTCCACGTGCCCCTGCACGAGGTGGCCGTCGAGGCGGTCGCCGAGTCGCATCGGGCGCTCCAGGTTCACCCGGTCGCCCACCGCGAGGCCGCCCAGCGACGTGCGCCGCAGCGTCTCCGCGACGCAGTCGACCGCGAAGCCGTCCGGGCCGATCGCGACGGCCGTCAGGCAGGTGCCGTTGACCGCCACCGAGTCGCCGGGCTCCAGGCCGTCGAGCACGACCCGCGCCTCCACCTCGAGGCGCGCACCCTGCTCGCCGGGATGGATGCCCGCGACGCGACCACCCTCCTCGATGAGGCCCGTGAACACGGCTCAGACGGTACCGGGGAGCGGGCGCAGGCGCCCTGTGACGAGGATGTCGTCGCCCACGCGCTCCGACGCCGTGCCGACGAGCCGCGGCGCGGCCGCCAGGCTCGGCGCGCCCGCGCCGCCGAGCGCCGATGGGGCGCCGTCGCCGCCGATCAGGATCGGCGCGAGGAACCAGGCGATCCGGTCCACGGCGCCCGCGGACACGAGCGCGCCGGCCAGCACCGCCCCTCCCTCGACGAAGACCGACTGCATGCCGAGGTCGGCCAGCACGCGCAGGCCGCCGGCGATGCGGGCGGGCCCGTCCCCCGGGAGCGGCACCACATCGACCCCGGCGGCGGTCAGCGCGGCGACGCGGTCGGCCGGCGCCTCCTCCGAGGCCAGGACGATGACGGCCGATCCCTCGGCGGCGTCGCGGGCCAGGGCCGAGTCGGCCGGTAGGCGCGCGGCCGAGTCGAAGACGACCCGCGCGGGCTGGCGCACCGGCCCCTCCACGTCGCGGGCCGTGAGGCGGGGGTCGTCGGCGAGCGCGGTGCCGAGGCCCACGGCGACGGCGTCCGCGTCGGCCCGCCAGCGGTGCACCAGGGCGCGCGAGGCCGGGCCCGAGATCCAGCGGCTCTCGCCCGAGGCGGTCGCGATGCGGCCGTCGAGGCTCGTCGCCAGCTTCAGCGTCACCTCGGGAAGACCCGTCAGCGCCCAGGTCACGAAGGCCGAGTTGATCTCCGCGCAGGCGCGCTCGTCCTCCCCCTCGGCAACGGCCACCTCGACGCCCGCGGCCGCCAGCACCTCGCGACCCCGGGCGCGGTCGCGCTCCAGCGGGTCGAGCGTGCCGATCACGACCCGGGTCACGCCGGCCGCGATCAGCGCCTCGGCGCACGGCGGCGTGCGGCCGTGGTGGGAGCAGGGCTCCAGCGTGCAGACGACGGTGGCGCCGCGTGCCGCGTCGCCGGCCTCCGCCAGGGCCATCGCCTCGGCGTGCGGCAGGCCCGGCCCCTCGTGCCACCCCTCGGCGACGGTGCGCCCGTCGCGCAGCACCACCGCGCCGACGAGCGGGTTGGGGCTCACGCGGCCGCGGCCCTTCATGGCCAGCTCGCGGGCGCGCGCCAGCGCGGCGAGCTCGGCCGCCGAGACGGGCGCGGCCCCGGCGGTCACCCCGCGGCCGCCAGCCCCGCGAGCTCGCGGTACGCCGCGATCGGGTCGGGCGCCCCGAAGATTGACGACGCCGACACGAACATCGTGGCCCCGGCCGACAGCGCCTGCGGCAGCGTCGCCCGCCCGATTCCGCCGTCGATCTCGATCACCACGTCGTCCGGCAGCAGGGCGCGCAGGCGCGCGATGCGTCCCGGCGTGGTGGGGATGAAGGCCTGCCCGGCGAAGCCCGGGTTGATGGCGAGCACGTTGACGTAGTCGAGCTCCGCGGCCAGCTCGGCGACGTGCTCGACCGGCGTCCCCGGGTTGATCGCCAGGCCCGCGCGGCAGCCGGCCGCCCGGATCATTCCGAGCAGGCGGTGCGGGTGCGGGTCGGCCTCCACGTGGACCGTGATGGCGTCGGCCATCGACGTGAAGAGCGGGACGACGTCGGCCGGGCGGGAGACCATCAGGTGAACGTCCACGAGCCCGCCGGCGGCCTGGACGGGGCCCGCGACGGCCCGGGCGTAGTCCGGCCCGATGGTCAGGTTGGGGACGAAGTGGCCGTCCATGATGTCCACGTGGAACACCCGGGCGCCGGCGCCGATCAGCGCGTCGAGCTGGGCTCCGAGGTGGAGCATGTCGGCCGACATGACCGACGGCAGCACGACCGCCTCCCGCGGCAGACCGCTCACGAGGCCTCCGGGCGCCGCAGGCGGGCGATGAAGAAGCCGTCGGTGCCGTGGCGGTGCGGGAGCGTCAGCAGGGCGCCCGCCAGCCGCAGGTGGGCGAGCTCCGGATAGGCCGCGGACAGGTCGTCGAGCGGGGCGCCCGAGGCGCGCACCACGTCCTCGTTCTCGGCGGCGATGAGCGTGCAGGTGGAGTAGACGACCCGGCCGCCGGGGCGCACGAGCTCCAGCGCGCGCGCCAGGAGGCCGGACTGCAGGCGGGTCAGCGGCTCGACCGCCTCCTCCCGGCGGCGCCAGCGCGCGTCGGGCCGCGCCGACAGGACGCCGAGGCCGGTGCACGGCGGATCGACCAGCACCGCGTCGAAGCCGCCGTCGAGCGGAACGTCGAGCCCGTCGCCCACGACGACGTCGATCCGGGCGCCCATCCGGCGGGCCAGCGCGCGCAGGGCGTCGGCGCGGGCCGGGCGCAGCTCAACGGCCGTGATGCGGGCGCCGCCGTGGGCGATCGCGGCCATGTGGGTGGCCTTGGCGCCCGGGGCGGCGCAGAGGTCGAGCACGCGCTCGCCGGGCGCGGGGGCCACGATGTGGGCCACGAGCTGCGACGCGCGGCTCTGCCCCATCACCAGGCCGCGCTCCCAGGACCGCGTGTCCTCCAGCGCGAACGCGCCGGGGAGGACGTACGCCTCGGGCATGCGCGGGTCCGTGGTCCAGCCGGGCGGCAGCTCGGCCTCGAGCCCCGCCCGCGGCCCGCGCAGCGGGTTCCAGCGAACGGCCGACTCGGCGGCCTCGCCGGCGGCGCGCATCACGCCCAGCGCGTCGTCGGGGCCCAGGGACGCGGTCAGGGCCTCCGCGATCCAGTCGGGCATCGAGTGGCGCAGGGCGGCCGTCTCCGCGCCGCCCGCGTCCAGCTCGGCAAGGCGCTCGGGGGCGTCGGTGACCAGGCGCCGCAGTACGGCGTTGACGACCCCCGCGCGGGCGGAGGACCGCTGGCGCGTGCCCCTCAGGCCGCGCGCCTGGCGCACGGCCTGGTCGACGGCGGCGTGGTCCGGCGTGCCGTCCGAGAATGCGAGCTCGTACGCGCCGAGGCGCAGGATGTCGCGGACCGCCGGCTCCAGGGCCGCGGGCCGGTCGAGCGCGCCGTCGATGAGCCAGTCGAGCGTGCGGCGACGCTGCACCGCGCCGTAGACCAGCCGCGTGACCTGCGCCCGGGCACGGGGGTCGAGCTCGGCGCGGCGCGCCTCGGCCGCCAGCGCGCGGTCGGCGTAGGCGCCGTCGTCCACGCGGCGCAGCACGCGCAGGGCGATGCTGCGCTCACGGGCGATCCCCTCGGGCGGGGCGGCGGCGGTGCTCACGCGGCGGCCCCCCACTCGAGCGAACCGCGCCAACCTCGCAGGAACGAGGAGGCGTCCATACGGCCGCGGCCGGGCGGCTGCAGCTCGCGGATCTCCAGGGACCCGTCGGCGGTCCCGGCCACCAGGCGGCCGTCGGCGGCGCTCAGGCCGGCCGGTGCGGCGTCGGGCAGCGCCACGGCGGCCCAGACCTTGAACGGCTCGCCGCCGATCGTGGCCACGGCGCCGATGTGCGGCGACAGGGCGCGGATGCGCCGGGCGAGCTCGGCCGCCGGGCGCGTCAGGTCGAGGACGCGGTCCTCGGCTGTGATCTTCGGCGCCATCGAGACCCCCTCGTCGGGCTGGGGCCGGGAGTCCAGGCGCCCGCCCTCCAGGTCGTCCAGCGCCCGCACGAGCATCGGGCCGCCCATCTCCGCCAGCCGCGCGACGAGCGCGCCGGCGTCGTCGTCCTCGCCGACCGGCGTCTCCTCGGCGGCGATCATCGGCCCCGTGTCGAGCCCGGCGTCCATCAGCATGATCGTGACCCCGGTGCGGTCCACCCCGTCCATCAGGGCGCGCTCCACCGGGGCCGCGCCGCGGTAGGCGGGCAGCAGTGAGAAGTGGACGTTGATGCACGGCCATCGCGAGAGCACCGCGTCGCGCAGGATCTGGCCGAAGGCGACCACGACGAGCGCCTCGGCGCCCCCGGCCGCGATCTGCTCGACGGCGGCGGGGTCGTTGATCGTCGCCGGGCGCAGGACGGGCAGGCCGAGCTCCTCGGCGGCGGCGCCGACCGGCGTGGGCGTGAGCCGACGGGAGCGCCCGCGCGCCTTGTCCGGCTGCGTGACGACCACGGTGACCTCGTGCCGCGAGCCCGCGAGGGCGCGCAGGGGTGGGACCGCCGCCTCAGGGCTGCCCGCGAAGGCGACGCGCATCGGGCTCAGCCGCCGTCGCGCAGCGCCCGGAGGGCCTCCCGGCGCTGCTCGGGCGCCGTGCGGTCGAGGATCAGGATGCCGTCGAGGTGGTCCATCTCGTGCTGGATCACCCGCGCCGCGAAGCCCTCGGGGGCCAGCTCGAAGGTGGCGCCGTCGACGTCCTGCGCCGTCACGCGGATCGCGACCGACCGCGACACCTCGACGCTGATCTCGCCGATGGAGAGGCACCCCTCGAAGTCGGCCTCCTCCTCCTCCGAGCGCCACGTGATCTCGGGGTTGCAGAGGACGACCGGCTCGGGGTCCTCGCCCGTCAGCACCACGGCCAGCCGCCGCAGCGAGCCGACCTGCGGGGCCGCGAGCCCCACGCCGCGGGCCTCGTGCATGATCTGGACCATCCGCTCGGCCTCGTCGCGCAGCGCCTCGTCGAAGGCGGTGATCGGCAGGGCCGCAGCGCGCAGCACCGGGTCGCCGATCTGGCGGATCTCGGCCAGCGCGGCGAGGCGCCGGCGCTCGAGGACGGGATCGTCGAGGGCACGGGAGGACATGCAATGACTCTAGCAGCGCCCCCGCGGGCGCCCCGCGCTCAGGACAGGGGGACGACGGCGGCGCCGAGCGACCGCGCGAGGCCCGCCGCGTACTCGGCCGGGGCGTCCCGGTAGCCCTGGGCCACGATGGCGCGCGACGACCCTCCGTCGGCCGCGACGAGCATCGCCCAGCGCGGCGACCATCCCGTGAGGTCGCCGAGGCCGGGATCGTGCGCGACGAGGCCGATCGTCCGCCCGTCGTCGGCCACCAGCGGATCGGTGACGTAGCCGTCGTCCACGAGCGCCGCGCGCACCCGCCGCAGCGACCCCCACGCCCCGCGGAGGGCGACGGCGCGGACGTCGGCCACGTCGGCGGCCACCGCGTCGGCGGCCCTCAGGTCGCCCGGCAGGTCTCCGTAGCCCGCCGGCGAGCCGGCCAGCTCGTCGCCCT
This sequence comes from uncultured Thermoleophilia bacterium, assembly GCA_963770865.1. GTDB lineage: Bacteria > Actinomycetota > Thermoleophilia > Miltoncostaeales > Miltoncostaeaceae > Miltoncostaea. Next base: position 18,781 of record CAVYRD010000004.1, on the reverse strand, counting down.
CCGGCGTGGGCACCGTCAGCGGCGCCGGGGCCGCCGCGACGGGCGCGGGCGCGGCCGGCGCCGGGTGGTGCGCGAGGACGCCGCTCAGGGCCACCGCGCCGCCGCCCAGGCCGGCGAGGGCGACCACCGCGACCACGGCCAGGCCGAGCAGGCGGCGCCGGCGACGCGGGCGACGCCGGCGCGAGGCCGGCATCACGCGCGTCATGACCCGCGTCGCGCCCGGGTCGCCGAGGCCGAGCGCGCGCTCCAGGCCGTCCACCAGCGCGCCGGCGCTCGCGGGGCGCTCGCCCGGGTCCTTCGCCAGGGCGCGGGCCATCACGAGGTCCACGCCACGGGGCAGCGAGGAGACCTGCGAGGGCAGCGGCGGCGGGCGGTGCGCGTGGGCGTAGAGCACGCCGGCCATGCCGTCGGCCTCGAACACCCGGCGGCCGGTCAGGACCTCGAAGGCCACGGCCGCGAAGCCGTAGCGGTCGGACGCCTCCGTCGCCGGGCGGCCGGCGATCACCTCGGGGGCGATGTAGCCGGCGGTGCCGATGAGCTGGCCCTCGCCGGTCACGATCGTGGCGTCCCACCTGCGGGCGATGCCGAAGTCGGCGAGCCAGGGCCCGGCCGGGTCGAGCAGGATGTTCCCTGGCGTGACGTCGCGGTGCAGCACGCCCGCCGCGTGAGCCGCGTCGAGCGCCGCGGCCACGCCGGCCAGGACGTGCAGCGCCCGCTCGGGGCGCAGCGGCCCGCGGGCCAGGCGCTCGGCCAGGCTCCCGCCCGTGGCGAGGCCCATGGCGAGCCAGCCGCGCCCGTCGTCCTCGCCGCTCCCGAGGATCGGGACGACGTTGGGGTGGTCGAGCATCGCGAGGGCGTCGCACTCGCGGCGGAACCGCAGCCGGAAGGCGGGGTCGGTCCAGACAGCGCGGTGGAAGAGCTTGACGGCCGCGGGTGCGCCGGTGCGGGCGTGGCGGGCGCGGTGCACGACCGCCTGCCCTCCCCCGCCGATCCGCTCGCCGAGCTGCCAGGGCCCGGCGAGCCGGGCCTCCGCGACCGCCGTCACGCGGTCACCGGCGCGCCGGCAGGAGGCCCCGGGCCGTCGTGTGGGTCCACGCGCGGGCGGCTAGGTAGTCCGCCGGGGTGCCGACGCTGAGCGTCCGCCAGCCGTCGGTCGCGTCGCTGTAGCCCGGGCCCGCCTCGTCGCTCGCGATCCGCAGGGCGAGGCCGCCGTCGCGCACGGCGATCTCGGCCTGCGCCTCGCCGGTGCGCGGGAAGGCGACGCGCGCGGCGCCCGCCTCGTTCTGGATCAGCGGCGCCGGCGCGAGCTCGTTGAGGTCGAAGAACATGCCGGCGAGGCTCGGCCGCAGCGCGGCGTCGATCATCGGCATCAGGCCCTCGAGGCGGTAGAGCTCGGCGACGCGGGGCGTGAGGAAGTACTCGGCCTCGCGGAGCAGCAGCAGGTCGTTGGGCTCCTTGACGCGACCGCGCTCGGGACGCTCCTGCACCCAGTCCCGCATCCGCAGCCAGCTGCGGTGGCGGATCGTGCGGCCGTCGGCCGACGCGGCCTCGACCGCGGCGGGCGGCTTGCGGTCGGGCGTGACCGCCACCACGATCACCTTGTCCTTGGCCGTCGCGGTGAGCGCGTCGTAGGTCGCGCTCAGGCGCGCCGCCTCGTCCGCGTCGAAGGCCAGCGTCGCCTGGATGGCCAGGGTCCAGCCCGCGCCGCGCACCACGATGTCGCCGAGGAGGCCGTCGTCGAGCGGGCGCTGCTCCCGCACCAGGAGGGCGTCCGCGTCGGGGAGCGCCTCGCCGGAGATCTCCTCGACCAGCGCGGTCCTCGTCTCGGGCCCCCCGAGGGCCAGGAGGCTGGCGAGGACGTGGACCCACTGCTCACGCGGGTCGTTGGACGCCTCGAAAAGGCGGGGAACCGGCATCGACGAGGACTCCTTGGAGGGATTGCGGGCGCCGGCAAGCGTAGCGGACCCCGCGGCGCGAATCGCTTAGCGCAGGCCCCGGAGCAGCGCGCGGACGCGCTCGACGTCGTCGCCCAGCGGGCGGTCCTCGACCACCGGGGCGACCGCCGCGCACAGCTGCTCCGCGACGGCGGCGAGGCCGGCCGCGGGCGGGCGGCCACGGAGCGACCAGGCCTGGCGCGCGCAGAGCAGCTCCACCGCGAGCGCCTCGAGGGTCAGCTCCTGGGCGCGGCGCAGGTTCTCGGCGGCGGCGAAGCCGAAGGTCTGGAGGTCCTCCTGTCCGAGCGAGGTGTCCATCGAGCCGAGCGACGCGGGCGCGGCCAGCCGGCGCAACTCGTGCAGCACGCCGACGGCGCGCTTGTGCACCACGACGAGGCCGCAGCGCGGGCCCGGGACCGGCGTGAGCTGGTCCGGCAGCCCGGTCACCCGCCCGTCGAGCAGGCGGTGCGCGCGCTGCACGGAGGCCTCCGCGGCGCGGGCCAGGGCGGCCGCGACCGCGTCCATCGCCGCGGCGAGCTCGACCTCGTGGAAGGCGCCCGTGCTCACGAACGCGCCGCCGGCCAGCGCGGGCGAGTCGTCGCCCGAGGCGAGCGCCCGGTCGACGTCCTCGCCGAGCCGCTCCACGGAGCGCTCGACGTGGGCCGAGACCCACGGCGCGACGCGGAACGACACCGGCCCCTGGGAGGAGCGGCCCGGACACGGGCCGTCGAGCAGTCGCCGAAGCGGACGAGGACGTCGGCGAGCAGAGGGTCGGCCGAGGCCCGCCCGGCCGCCGGCGACAGCGGCGCCGCGGGCATGCCGGCGGCGTCGGCGCTGCAGGCGGCCCCCAGCAGCAGCAGGCGCGCGAGGCGGGCGGACTGGACGCGGCGTACCACGGCGAGTCCGGTCACCCCGGGCGAGCCCGCCAGGAGCGCGATCCCCTCCTTGGCGCGCGGGGAGTACGGCGCGACGCCGCGTGCGGCGAGGGCGGCGGCGGCGTCCTGCACGCCGCCGCCGGGCGTCAGCACCCGCCCCACGCCGAGGATCGTCTGGAAGGCGTGCGCGAGCGGGATCACCTCCCCCGCCGAGCCGACGCCGTCGCGCGGCACCGCCGGGACGAAGCCGTCGTTCAGCCGGTCGGCGAGGAAGCGGCAGAGCTCGGGGCTCACGCCGGGCAGGGCCGACGCGAAGCGGGCCAGCCGCACGGCCACCAGCGCCCGCGCCTCCTCGGGCGCGAGCCACGGCGCCGACCCCACGGCGCGGCCGAGCAGCAGGTCGGCGCGATCCAGTACTGATCCGAGTTCTCGCGCCCCAGCGGCCGCAGGCGACCCTCGACGCGGGCGGGCGCCCGCGTGTGGAACGACCGCCGGCAGGACCCCCTCCTCCAGCATCCCGTGCACCGCCCCGATCGGAGAGCGCTCGATGCCGTCCACGCCGGCCACGATCACGCGGTCGCCCTCGAAGCGGAAGACGAATCCCTGCTCGACGCCCATCAGGGCCGCGACCTCCTCGGCCGCCAGCGAGAGCGCGGCGGACGGGTCCGATCCGTTGACGACGGCGGCGGCCACGCGGCGCAGCGAGGTGCGCTCCGCGGCCATGCGCCGCTCCCACTCATCCGGGGCGATCGCGGCCGGGCTGGCCGGGGGTGCGGTGCTCACACGCTCTCATCGTCCCGCATCGTGTCATCCTTGACCGGATCTTTACGTCACGGGGCCGGAGACCTTTACGGCTCAGGTGTCCTGGGGGTCCACGTCGACGGCCGCGCGGACGCCCGCGCGGCGCATCCCGGCGGCGCGGGCGTCGAGCACGCGGCGCAGCGGGCCGGTCATGCGCGAGGTCGCGGGCGCGCTCAGGAGGATCGCCCGCCGGGTGCGGCCGCGCAGGCGGTGCAGCGGCGAGGGCCCGAGCACGCCGACGTCGGCCGCCGCCTCGCGGATCGCCCCGGCGAGGCCCGCCGCGGCCTCCGCAACGGCCTCGGGGCGCTCGCCGTCGACCACGATCCGCACCAGGTGCCCGAAGGGCGGCAGTGCGTGGGCGCGGCGGCGCTCCAGCTCGCCGGTGAGGAACTCCTCGACGGCGTGACGGGCGCCGAGCTGCACCGCCCGCGCCGCCGGCTCGTAGGCCTGCACGATCACCCGGGCCGGCTCGCCGCGGCGCCCGGCGCGCCCCGCGAGCTGGACGATCAGCGCGAAGGCGCGCTCCTCCGAGCGGAAGCCCGCGTGCTGGAGCGGCGCGTCGGCGTCCACCGCGCCGGCGACGGTCACGTCGGGCAGGTCGTGGCCCTTGGCCACCATCTGGGTGCCGAGCAGGATCGCCGCCCCCGGCTTCGCGAACTCGTCCAGCAGGCGCGCGACGGCCCCGCGGCCCGACGCGCTCGAGCCGTCCATCCGCACGATCCGCGCCGACGGCACGAGTCGCGCGAGCGCCGCCTCGACCCCCTGCGAGCCGGTCCCCTGACGCACGACGTCGGTGCTCTGGCAGCGCGGGCACACGCCGGGCACCGGCTCCTCGTGGCCGCAGTGATGACAGGCGAGCCGGCGCGGGGCGTCGTGGTGCACGAGGGCGACGTCGCAGTGCGGGCAGCGGGCGATCCAGCCGCACTCCCGGCAGAGGGCCATCAGCGAGAAGCCGCGGCGGCTGGCGAGCACCACGGCCTTCTCGCCGCGCAGGGCGGCGGCGTGCAGCGCCGCGGCGAGTGGCTTCGAGACCGGGCCCGCCCCCTGGGTGCGCATGTTCGACGATCTCGACCCGCGGCAGCCGCGAGCCGTCGGCGCGCTCGGGCAGGCCGATGCGCGGCAGGGCGTGCCAGGCCTCGGGGCGCGGGGTGGCGCTGCCGTAGACCGCCACCGCCCCGGCCGCCCGCGCGCGCCGGGCGGCCACCTGGCGGGCGTCGTAGCGCGGCGTGGAGTCCTGCTTGTAGGACGGGTCGTGCTCCTCGTCGACGATCACAAGGCCCAGGCGCACGACCGGCGCGAACACCGCGCTGCGGGCGCCCAGCACGACGTCGGCCTCCCCCTCGCGCACCCGGCGGTGCTCGGCCGCCCGCTGGGCGGGGGTCAGCGCCGAGTGCCAGATGGCCACGCGGTCGCCCAGGCGCGCGCGCAGGCGCCCCAGGAGCTGCGGCGTCAGGGCGATCTCGGGGACCAGCACGAGGCTGCCCATGCCGCGGGCGCGCGCCGAGGCGATGGCCCGCAGGTACACCTCCGTCTTGCCCGAGCCCGTCACGCCGTGGAGCAGCAGGCTGCCCCCGCCGGCGTCCAGCAGGCGGTCGATCTCGGCGATCGCCGCCGCCTGGTGGGCGTTCGGCTCGGGCGGGCGGTCCGGGCCAGGGGCGGCCCCGTCCATCGCCGGCGACGCCCCCTCCTCGCCGCGCTCGGACGTGAGCGTCAGCGCCCCGGCCTCCGCCATCGCCCGCAGGGTGGGCAGGGTGGTGCGCGCCCGGCGGCAGAGCTCGGCCGCGGTCAGGGCGCCGCCGGCCTCCGCCAGCGCGCCGGCCACCGCGCGGCGGCGCGCCGGCAGGCCGGCGGGCAGGGGATCGGCCACGCGCGCCACCAGCCGCTCGCGGGGGCGGCCGGGCGGGGGCGCGAGCACCCACTCCCCCGCCGCGTCGCGCCGCAGCGCGCCGCCGCCGCCCGGCGGCAGCACGAGGCGCAGGCAGGCCGCCCAGGGGGCCAGGTAGTAGCGCGACATCCAGGCCGCCAGCTCCAGCAGCTCCGCCGGCAGCGGCGGCCCCTCGACCACGCCGGCGAGCGGGACCAGCCGGCCCTCGTGGCTCGGCGCGTCGCGGCCCACCACCACGCCGAGCACCCGCCGGGGGCCGAGCGGGCAGACCACCATCGCCCCGGGCCGCGCGGCGCCGTCGAGCGCCGGCGGCACCGCGTAGTCGAGGACGCGGTCGAGGCTGCGCGCCGCGACCAGGGGCAGGACCTGGGCGGCCTCCGTGATCCCGCCCCTCGGGCTAGGCCCTGGCGGCGAGCGTCCCGCCGGCCTCCTGGGCGATGGCGGTGCTCTCCCAGGTGAACTCGGGGTCGGGGCGGCCGAAGTGGCCGTACGCGGCGGTCTTCTGGTAGATCGGCCGGCGCAGGTCGAGCTTGGCGACGATCGCCGCGGGCCGCAGGTCGAAGTTCTCGCTGATCCAGGCCTCGATCTGCTCGGCCGGGCGGGTCTCGGTGCCGTAGGTCTCGAGGCTGATCGACACCGGGCGCGCGACGCCGATGGCGTAGGCCACCTGGACCTCGGCCCGCTTGGCGAAGCCGGCGGCCACGACGTTCTTGGCCACCCAGCGGGCGGCGTAGGCGGCCGAGCGGTTGACCTTCGAGGGATCCTTGCCGCTGAAGGCGCCGCCGCCGTGGCGGGCCATGCCGCCGTAGGTGTCGACGATGATCTTGCGCCCCGTGAGGCCGCAGTCGCCGAGCGGCCCGCCCACCACGAAGATCCCCGTGGGGTTGATGTAGAAGGTGATGTCGTCGTGCCAGAGGGAGAAGCCCTCGAGCACGGGCCGCACGACCTGGTTCACGACGTCCGCGCGCAGTTCGTCGTAGGTGATCTCGGGAGCGTGCTGGGCGGAGACGACGACCGAGACGACCTCCGTCGGGACGCCGTCCACGTAGCGGATCGTGACCTGCGACTTGCCGTCGGGGCGCAGGTACGGGAGCGTCGTGCGGCGCATGGCCGACAGGCGCTCGCAGATGCGGTGCGCGAGCGTGATCGGCAGCGGCATCAGCTCGGGCGTCTCGTCGGTGGCGTACCCGAACATCAACCCCTGGTCGCCGGCGCCCTGCAGGTCGTACTCGTCGCCCGCGCCGCCGGCGCGCTTCTCGTAGGCCATGTCCACGCCCTGCGCGATGTCGGGGCTCTGCTCGTCGAGGGCCACGGAGACGCCGCAGGTCTCGGCGTCGAAGCCATACTTGGCGCGGGTGTAGCCGATGCGCCGGATCGTCGAGCGCACGATGGCGGGGATGTCCACGTAGGTCGAGGTGGAGATCTCGCCCGCCACCATCACCTGGCCCGTCGTGATGAGGGTCTCACAGGCGACCCGCCCCTGCGGGTCGTCGGTCAGCACCGCGTCGAGGACCCCGTCCGAGATCTGGTCGGCGATCTTGTCGGGGTGTCCCTCGGTGACGGACTCCGAGGTGAAGAGGTGCTGTCCCATCGGCTGAGGCTCCTTGGAGGTTCGGGGCGGCGGCGAGCATAACAGGGGGTCCCGAGCCCCCCGGAACGACCGAGGGGGGTCCCGAGCCCCGCGCGGGACCCCCCTCGGGACGAGCGGTGCGCGGCGGTCAGCCGGCGATCTTCACGAACACCTCGAAGGTCGGCTCGGAGCCGCCGGTCGCCCAGGCGGTGACGCTCTTCAGCGGGCGCAGGTTCGCGATCGTCTCGGCCGGCGCGGTCTTCAGGGCGCCGAGCTTGTCGGCCGCGTCCACGGCCTCGCTGACGTTCAGCCAGAGGACCGAGGTGACCTTGTCGGGCATCCCGCTGGAGGCCGACGTGTAGGCCGCCGAGTCCGACAGCGTGGCCACCGGTCGCTGGACCGCGGTGACCGCCGGGACGCTGGTGCCGACGATCGCGAGGTCGCCATCGACGCCGTAGACCACCGAGCCGGTCTTCGAGAGGGGCAGCTGCCAGCCGGTGACGCCGGCCGCCAGCGGGACCTGCTTCCAGGCTGGGACGGTCGTCTGCGGGCTGAAGGTCTGCAGCAGGCGCGGGACGCCGACGCGCAGGGCGTCGAGGGTCTTCGTCGCGCGTGCGCCGTCGTTGACCTTCAGGATCAGGGCCGCGCCCGGGTTCGGGTTGCCGTTGGTGACCACGAGGGCGTGCTCGCCGGAGGCGAGGGCCGACAGGTCGTCCAGCGAGACGCCCAGGAGCGAGGGCAGCTGGCCCGCGAGGGCGTCGAGCTGCTGGGTGGTGTCGCTGCTCTGGGCCGCCCTGGCCTGGTCGAGGACGGTGGTGATCGTGCCCGCCAGGTCGTTGAAGCCCACGTAGGCGATCGCGTCGGCCGGGACCTTGTCGGTCAGGGTCGGCGAGAACTCGGCCGCCCCGGAGTCCGGGGCGCCGACCACGACGCCCTTGACGCGGGCGCCGTCGGGCTCGGCGGCGACCGACGCCGCGACTACGGCGTTCTGGTAGTCGGCGAGGCCGAGCTGCTTGAGCTGCGGCTGCGAGGTGCCGGCCGACTGCACGATGGCGCCGACGTCGATGTAGGCCTGGCCGAAGACGTCGGCCGGCAGCTTGCCGAGGGCGTCCGTGAACTTGGAGGTGCCGGCGAGCGTCTTGTCGCCGCCGGACTGGTGCGCGTCGAGGGCCGTGAAGAGCTCGGCCTTCGTGTCGGCCACGACGAGCGCGTTGTCGTCGACCGCCGCGACCGAGCCGCTGTCGGTGTAGACGTCAGCCCCGTCGTGGGTGCCGTCGGCCTTCGCGCCGCCCTTGACCATCAGCGCCTCGACGGCGGCGCGCTTGCCGTCGGCGATCTCCACCACGCCGACGAAGGGCATGTCCTCGGCGGCCTTGGCGGCCGTGCCGCCGGTCGTGTCGGTCAGAGAGCTCTGGATCGCGGCGGCGTTCGGCACCGAAAGGCCGGCGATGGCCGCGTGGGCGCCGAGCAGCGGCTTGACGTCGGTCTCGAAGTTCACGGTGCCCGACTTCAGCGAGTCGTCGATCATGGTCCGGAGCTTCGGATAGGCGGGGAAGAGCTTGGCCAGCTTGTCCACCTGGGTCCACTGGGGACCATTGAGGTCCGTCGTCGCCTCGAGGTAGAGCGGGCTGCCGGCCGGCACGTAGGACGCGACCGCCCCTGGGCTGGACCCGGTGGCGGCGTCGCTGCCGCCGCCGCAGCCGGACACGGCGAGCGCGGAGCCCGCGAGGGCGCCGGTCACGAGGACGACCGTTCGGCGTCGACGCAGGCTCTCGATCATCTGCACGGCCATCCGCTGGGACCTCCGGGAGTCGGGAGAAGCTGGTCTGGCGACGGTAGCAACGCCCTCCCGTCGCCCGCGGGCACCGCGGTAAAGCCTCGGTTCAGATGCCGCCCGCGGAGGTTGATTCGGCGCAGGGAAGGCCCGGCATGAGCCGCGTCGCCGTCAGTCCCGCGTCTTCACCTCGATGACGAGAGGCACCCCGTCGAGGTCGAAGCGCTGACGCAGCCGGTTCTCGAGCCAGAAGCCGTAGTCGCGGGTCATGAGCGTGCGGTCGTTGACCTCGAGCCGGAAGGTCGGCGGGCGCTCGCCGGTCTGCACCAGGTAGCGCAGCGAGAGGCGCCGCTTGCCCTTGCGCGGCCCGGGGCGCTCGGCGGCCAGCTCGCGCAGCGCCTCGTTGAGCTCGCGGGTGGAGATGCGCGCGCCGTAGCGCTCCTCCAGGCGCAGCGCGGCGGGCAGCAGCCGGTGCAGGCCCTCCCCCGTCGCCGCCGAGCAGACCTCGATCGGGGGGCGCTGGCGCGACTTGGAGCGCAGCCGGCCCCGGATGTGCTCGAGGTCCGGCTGGGCGAGGTCCCACTTGTTGACGACCAGCAGGGTGGCGCAGTGCGCGCGCGCCGAGCGGTCGACCGCCGACAGGTCCGAGTCGGTCAGCCCCTCGGTGGCGTCGCACACGACGATCGCCACGTCGCTGCGCTCGGCGGCCTGCAGCGCGCGGATCTGGCTGTAGTGCTCCACGTCCTCGCGCATCTGGCCGCGGCGGCGCAGGCCCGCGGTGTCGATCAGCACCACCGGCCGCCCCTCGACCGAGATCAGCGTGTCGATCGGGTCGCGCGTCGTGCCGGGCTGGTCGTGCACCACCACGCGGTCCTCGCCGAGGATCGCGTTCAGGATCGAGCTCTTGCCGACGTTCGGGCGGCCCAGGATGCAGATGGCCGGGACGCGCTCGCGCTCCTCCTCGACCGGCGGCGCGTCGGGCAGGCGCTCGACGAGGGCGTCGAGGAAGTCGCCGATGCCGCGCCCGTGCTGGGCCGAGACGGCGAACACCTCGCCCAGGCCCATCGTCGCCAGGTTGAAGGCCTCGGCCTCGCGGCCGGCGCTGTCCACCTTGTTGGCGACGAGCATGATCGGCCGGTCCACGCGGCGCAGCCGCTCGGCGATCTCCAGGTCGCCCGGCGTCGGGGCGGTGGCCACGTCGACCACGAAGACGATCAGGTCGGCGTCCTCGATCCCGCGCATCGCCTGCTGGGCGATCTGGCGGCCGACGGCGCTCGGGTCGGACTCGTCGATGCCGCCGGTGTCGATCAGCTGGAAGGCGCGCCCGTTCCATTCGGCCCCGGACTGGCGCCGGTCGCGCGTGACCCCCGCGACCGCGTCCACGACGGCGTCGCGGCGCCCGGCCAGCCGGTTGAAGAGCGTCGACTTGCCGACGTTCGGGTAGCCCACGATGGCGACCACGGGCTGGTCGGTGGCCAGGGTGCTGCCCGCGCTGTCCTTGCGCGGGCGCCAGCGGGCCCGCTCGACCCCGCGCTCACCCATCGACGTGACCCGGCGGCTCGGTGTGCGGGCCGCCTGCGACCGGGATCAGCGCGGCGATGGCGACCATCATCCGGTCCACCGCTTCGCGCGAGCGCCGGCTGCGCGGGCCCGGCGGGATGTCCGACAGGTCCACGGGCGGGCCGAAGGCGACGCGCACCGACCGCATGAACCGGTGGCTCCCCCAGATGGCCGCCGGGATCACCGTGAGCCCCGGCTCGAGGCCGATCGACCCGGCGCCCGGCATCCCGGGGCGCAGGCGCCCGTCGGTGTGGCGGGTGCCCTCGGGGAACATCAGCAGCAGGTCGCCGCGGCCGAGGATCTCCTTGGCGATGCGCACGGCGCGCCGGTCGGCGCCGCCGCGCTCCACCGGGAACGCGCCCATGCGGTGGATGGCGCGACGCAGCCACGGGATGCGGAAGAGTTCGGCCTTGGCCATGTAGTGGCTCCTGCGGGGCCGGATGGCCACGCCCAGGATCGGAGGGTCCGCCTGGGAGATGTGGTTGCTCACGATGAGCACGGGCCCGCTGGCCGGGATGTTCTCATGGCCGAGCACCTTCAGGCGCAGGCCCCAGCGGATCGGGGGCACGAGCATGACGTGCCCGGCGACCCACCACCCGCGGCTGATCTGCGGGGAGTGGTCGAGGTCGATCACGCGGGCGGCGCCCCGGCCCCCGCGCGCACGTCCTCCACGAGCCGCACGATGAAGTCGGCCACCTCGTCGGCGTCCATCTCCGACGAGTCGATCACGACGGCGCCCTGGGCGATGCGCAGCGGGCTCGCGGCGCGGGTGCTGTCGGCCAGGTCGCGGCGGCGGACGTCCTCCAGCACGCGCCCGGCGTCCATGTCGACGCCGCGGGCGGCCAGGTCGGCGCGCCGGCGGCGGGCGCGCTCGGGCAGCGAGGCGGTGAGGAAGATCTTGAGGTCGGCGCCCGGGCAGACGACCGAGCCCACGTCGCGTCCGTCCGACACCCACGACCCCTGCGCCAGCAGGGCACGCTGGGCCGCCACCACCTCGGCGCGGACGGCCGGGTGGGCGGACACCTCCGACACGTCGGCGGCCACCCGGGGCGCGCGGATCTCGTCCGTCACGTCGCGGGCGTCGATGCTCACCCGGTCGCCGTCGTCGGTCGGCTCGATGCCGATCGGGTTGTCGCGCGCCAGCGACGCGAGGGCGTCGCCGTCCGCCGGGGGCACGCCGCGCTCCTGCGCGAGCCAGGTGAGCGCGCGGTACATCGCGCCGGTGTCGAGGTAGGCGACGCCCAGGCGCCGGGCGACCGCCCGGGCGACGGTGCTCTTCCCCGCGCCGGCCGGGCCGTCGATCGTGACGATCACGCGGGGACCGCCCCGAGGGACCCGAGGTCCCGGGCGAAGCGCGGGTAGGAGACGGCGACGGCCTCGAAGCCGCCGACGGTGACGCCCTCGTCGCTGACCAGACCGGCCACGGCGCCGAGCATGGCCAGGCGGTGGTCGCCGACGCTCTCCACGGCGCCGCCGGCGATCCGGCCCGACCCCGTCACGGCGAAGCCGTCCTCGCGCTCCTCGGCCTCCACGCCGAGCGCGCGCAGGGCCCGGACCACCGACGCGATCCGGTCGCTCTCCTTCACCCGCAGTTCGCCCGCGCCGCGGACCACGGTGGTGCCGGACGCCATCGCCCCGAGCAGCCCCACCAGGGGCAGCTCGTCGATCATCGACGGCACCTCCTCGGGGGCGACCTCGGTGGCGCGCAGGTCGTCGGTGCGCGACACGACCAGCGCGCCGCAGGGCTCGCCGGCCACCGGGGGCCCGGCCTCCTCGCGCACGTCCACGCCCATGCGGCGCATGACCGCCACCAGGCCGGTGCGGCCCGGGTTCAGGTTCACGCCCTCCAGGCGCACCTCGGGGTCGCCGAGGAGCGCGCCGGCCACCAGGTGGGCGGCGGCCGAGGAGAAGTCGCCCGGCACGTCGATGTCGGGCAGGGAGAGGCGCGCGACGGGCCCGGTGACGCCTACGGCGCCGCCCTCGCGCAACAGAGGGACGCCCGAGGCCTCGAGCATCCGCTCGGTGTGGTCGCGCGACGGCACGGGCTCGTGGACCCAGGTCGTGCCCTCCGCGTAGAGGCCGGCCAGCAGCAGGCAGCTCTTCACCTGCGCGCTCGCCACCTCCAGCCGGTGCTCGATGCCCTTCAGCGGGACCCCGCCGCTCACGACCACCGGCGGCGTGCCGCCCGGCGCGGTGAAGATCTGCGCCCCCATCGCGCGCAGCGGCCGGGCGACGCGCGTCATGGGCCGGCCGCGCAGCGAGTCGTCGCCGTCCAGCACCACATGGGCCGCCGACTGACCCACCAGCAGGCCGGCGATCAGGCGGATCAGCGTGCCCGCGTTGGCGCAGTCGATCGCGGGGGGCGGGCGCAGCCCGCGCAGGCCGCGGCCGGCGATGCGGAGCTCGTCGCCCAGGTGGCCCTCGACGGCCACGCCGCAGCTCTCCATCGCGTTCAGCGTCGCGCCCGTGTCCTCGGAGTCGAGCGGGCGGCCCACCCGCACCTCGCGGTCGGACACGGCCGACAGGAGGATCGAGCGGTGGGTCAGCGACTTGTCCGGCGGCACCTGGAGGGTGCCGCGGAGCAGGGGTGCCGGTGCTACGCGGACGGCCGCCATCCGGCCAAGACTAACGACCGGTCCAGGGCCCCACCGGCTCCCGGCCTACGCCGGAGGGTGGACCGGGATCGAGCGCGCCACCCGCAGCGCGGTCTCCTCCCCCATCCCCGGGCCGCGCAGCTGCAGCCCGTACGCGCGGTCGGGCGTCTCCCAGACCAGCGTCACCAGACGGCGCCCGCGGAGGACCCCGGTCGTCCCGTGGACGTCCACCTCCCGCGCGTCGGCGCCGCCCGCGTCGGGGCTTGCGAGCGGCGCCGGGCACTGGCGCAGCAGCACCCGCGAGCCGTCCTCGCCGTTCCACGCGATCACCAGGGCGGGCGGCGCCGACGGGTAGGAGACGTCCGGCTCCACCCGCGGGCGGCTGCGCTCGAGACCCGGGGGCACCCAGGCCGGCAGCACCGGCTCGTAGCCGGCCTCGAAGGCGGCCTCCTCCAGGTCCGCGGCCCAGCGCCCGTCGCCGATGCCGGCCGCCATGCCGTGGGTCGAGCCGAGGCGGCCGCCGAGCGCGGCGCCGTCGGAGCGCAGGTCGGAGATCCCGGCCCTCACCAGCCGGCCGATCGGCTCGCCGGACGCGTCGAGCGCGTCCACCGCGATGACCGCGGCCTCCGGCGGCAGGCGCGCCAGCACCAGGCCGTCCGGGCCGACGGGGGTCGCGGGCGCGGCGTCCTCGCTGGCGAGCAGCGGGCGGACGGAGGCCGCCTCGGGCGCCGCGCGGGCCACCAGCACGCGCTCGCCGGCGAGCTCGGGCATGTCGAGCGCGACCACGGCGGCCACCACCGGGCGCCACCGGCTCGGCCGCCCCGGCGGGCAGGCGACGCGCGCCAGCACCGAGCCGTCGTCGCCGACCCAGGCCACCCGGGCGCGCGGCGGGTCGCCCGCCACCGAGCCCGCGACGGCCGGGCCGCGGCCCTGGGGCGCCAGCAGCACGGGGACCTCGTGGCCGAGGGCGGCGGCGGCGGTCGCGCGCAGCGTGGCGAGGGGGTCGTCCACCAGCCCATCACAGCACACCGGGTCCGTCCGGACCGCCCGTCATCCTCACCCCATGACCGAACTCAGATGCCACGAGTGCGGGGAGCCGCTCGCCGAGGGCGCGGAGGCCTGGCTCGAGCCGGCCACCGGCCGGCCCGACGAGGCGTCCGGCGAGCCGTACTGCCCGGGCTGCGCCCACCCGATCGGGATCGCCGCCTGACCCCTCCCGCGACGCCCGAGACGTTCGAGGTCGACCGCGACGGCGTGACGCTGCGCGGCGAGGTCGCGGGCCAGGGCGAGGCGGTCCTGCTCCTCCACGGCCTGACGGCCACCCGCCGGTACGTGGTGCACGGGTCGCGCGCGCTCGAGCGCGCGCCCCGGCGGGTCGTCATGTACGACGCCCGCGGTCACGGGGTCTCGTCCCCCGCGCCACCCGACGCCTACGACTACGCGCGCCTCGCCGAGGACGCCGTCGCGGTGCTCGACCACCTCGGCATCGAGCGCGCGGCGCTCGTCGGGCAGTCGATGGGCTCGGCCACGGCCGTCGCCGTCGCGCTCGGCCACCCGGAGCGCGTCCGGTCGCTGGCCATCATCACCCCGGCCCACCGCGGCGCGCCGAGCACGAACGTCGCCCACTGGGACGCGCTGGCCGCCGGCCTGGAGAGCGGCGGGCCCGAGGGCTTCCTGGCCGCGCTCGGCCCGCTCAGCGTGGGCGAGCGCTGGCGCGACGCCGTGCGAACCGTGATCCTCCAGCGCCTCGGCCGCCACGAGCATCCCGAGGCGGTGGCCGACGCCCTGCGGGGCATCCCGCGCTCGGCCGCCTTCGACGGGATGGAGGCGCTGGAGCGGATCGCCGTGCCGACGATCGTCGTCGGCAGCCGCGACGACGTCGATCCCGACCACCCGCTGGCCGTCGCCGAGGAGTACGTCGAGCGCATCCCCGGCGCGCGGCTCGTGGTGGAGGAGGCCGGGGAGTCCCCCCTCGCCTGGCGCGGCGGCGCGCTGACGAAGGAGATCCTCCCCGTCGTCTCGAGGACGTCCCAGAAGTATGGCGAGGGCCGATCCTCGGCCTCGTCGACGGGGCCGCAGGATGGTGAACTCGTTGCCCTCGGTGTCGGCCGTCACGCGGTGCTCGCCCTCGGGGTCGAGGTCGATCGGGCAGCCGGCCTCCGAGGGCCTCGAGTCGGCCTGGGCCGCGTCGAGGTCGGCGACCTCGACGTCCAGCCGCGCCCACCTGACGGGCCGCTCGCCGCCCGCCGAGCAGGAAGGCCAGGTACAGGCCCCCGCGGTCGCGCTCGAGCTGGATCCACCGGGCCCACGCCGCGCCGACCCCGAGGAGGCCTGGGCCCAGAACTCCGCCGCCCGCCCGAGGTCGTCGGCCTCGAACGCCAGGGCGCGCACCCACCCCACGGGGCCCTCCTCGTCAGCGCTCAACAGGTGCTACTGCGCCGTCGCCCGTCGGTCCGTCGCGACGATCCAGTCGTCGTTCCATCGCGGCTCCGCCTGCAGCGGCCCTGATGTCGCAGTCGAGTCGCCGGCCCCGTCGGACGCCGGTCGTCGCAGGCCGCTCACCTAGTCGACACCGGCCTGGCCAGGCCTTGGTCGGAGGGCGGGATCTGCATCCAGATCACGCCGTCGCGGAACCCCACCCCTGCGAAGTCCGCCGCCCACCGCGGCGGGTCGGCTAGGCGGAGCTCGGCGGACCCGGCGCGGTAGCCGCGCGCCTCGACCAGGCGCACGGCCTCGCGGGCGGCGTCGGGGTCGCCGACGATGCAGGACCAGCTCGCCCTCGCCGTCGGGCGGACCGGGACACAGGCTGAGGTCCTCGATGTTGATGCGCGCGTGTACCAGGGCGGTCGCGATCTCCGAGATCGGCCCGGGCGGTTGGGCACGGCCGACCAGCACGCGGGTCGGCGCCGCGGGGCCGGCCTCGTCGGCGCGGCGCAGGCGCTCCCGCGCCTCGGCCGCGTCACCACGAAGCCGAGCGGCCGCTCGCCGTCGCCGCGCTCCAGGGCGGCGTTGACCCGCTCCAGCCAGGCCGCCGGAGAGTCGCGCAGCACGTCGCGCACCGACGCGGCGTTGGCCAGCAGGATGTCGGCCCACAGCGGGAGTTCGAGCCCGCACGCGCGTGAGGTCGATGAACGACGGCCCGCGCCGAGCGCAGCGCCTCCCGCCCCGGGCGCCGTGTCGGCCGCCTGGTTGACCAGGGCGCCGGCGAGCACGTCCGGCAGGTACGAGGACGAGGCGCCGTCAGGTGGTCGTGGACGGCGGCGTCGATCGCGCACGGGCCGAGCGCCGACGGCCGCGACGAGCGCGTGCATGCGGCCGTAGAGGTCGAGCTGCGCCTCCGGCGGTCGGCGTGAGGACCAGGTCGTCCCGCGGAACAGCCCCTCGCGGCGAAGGCGACGCCGGTGCGCTCACCCGCCGCAGACCGGGTCGCCGCCGATGAAGCGGCCGCGCTCAGCGGGGGTCGGCGCGTCGAGCAGGCCGGACTTCGGTCGAGCCGAGATCGGTGACCATGCAGTCGTCGTTTGCGTCGGCGGCCAGCGCCGGCGCACCAGCTCGACCAAGCCGGCACCCAGGCCACCACCACGACCGCGCCGGCCCCGGCGACGCGCTCCTCGAGGTCCGCGCACGCCACGTCGATCGCGCCCGTCGCGAGCGCGGTCCACAGCGCCTCGGGGCGAGATCCGCCCGCGCCCTCGACCCGTCGAGGCCGCGAGGGCGAATACCAGGGATCCGCCGTCGGCCCGACGCGGTGGTCGGCGACCGGGCCCATGGCTAGGGCGTACCTCGGCGACGGCCACGGCCGTGTCGGCGCTCTCCGGCAGGACCTTGCCCATGAGGTCGATGCAGCGCTTCACGTCAGCGACCACGCGCGAAGGTGTCGGCGTCAGGGACTGCGGGCCGTCGGAGAGGGCCTGCTCCGGCGGCGGGTGCACCTCGACCATCAGGCCGTCGGCGCCGGCGGCGACGGCCGCCCGGCGCAGCGGCCGGACCAGGTCGGCGCTTGCCGGCGGCGTGGCTCGGGTCGACGATGACCGGCAGGTGCTCGAAGCGGCCTTGGACGCCGGCACGGCGAGATGTCGAGCGTGTTGCGCGTCGCGGTCTCGAAGGTCCGGATGCCGCGCTCGCAGAGGATGACGTCGAGTTGCCGCTCGGAGGCGATGTACTCGGCGGCCGAGCAGCGAGCTCCTCGATCGTCGCCGCATGCCGCGCTTGAGGAGGATCGGCTTGCCGAGTGCGGCCGACCTCGCGTGAGCAGGTCGAAGTTCTGCATGTTGCGGGCGCCGATCTGGATGCACGTCGGCGTAGCGCTCGACGCAGTCTCGACGTGGCGGGGTCCATGACCTCGGTGACGACCGGCAGGCCGGTCCGCTGCGCGGGCCTCGGCGCAGGAGCTCGAGGCCCTCCTCGCCCAGGCCCTGGAAGGCGTAGGGCGAGGTGCGCGGCTTGTAGGCGCCGCCGCGCAGGATGTGGCGCCGGCCGCCTTGCACCGGTCGCGGCGCTCGAGAAGCTGCTCGCGGCTCTCGACCGAGCAGGGGCCGGCGATCACGCCGACGCGTCTCGCCGCCGATGGTGACGCCGCCGATGTTGATCACGGTCGTCGCTCGGCGTGAAGCTCGCGGCGAGACGAGCTTGTACGGCTGCAGGATGGGGACGACCCGCTCCACGCCGGCGAGCGACCTCCAGCGGCACCGGCGACGATCAGATCCCGATCGCCGATCACTTCCTGATCACCGATGCCTGAACCGGTACCCGCAACGGTGTCACGTGCAAGCCCCGGCCTCTCCATCCGCTCGACGACGGATGTGCTCCACCTCCTGCTGGTCCCGCGCCTCCTCGCATCGAGATCATCATGTCGGCCTTCTGCATGCCCTTCGTCCAAGCTCTCACGAGACCGTTCCCCCGATCAGCGGCTGCCGCCTGCACGGCCAGGAACACGTCGGTCGCCTCGGCTCGACCGCCGGTCGAGCCGGATCCAGCCGCCCCGGACAGTCCATGGCATAGCCGGACCGCGTCATCGACGCTCTCGTTCCGAAGGGCCTGCGGACTTCCTCGTCCGGGCCGCGAGGATCCAGGCCGCCGGATCCGGAATCAGCCGCAACAGGAGAGTTGGCCCGGCTAGGGCGTCAAGTGACCCCCAAACTGGTGGAGAACAACTCGCAGTCGCACCCGATCGCGGTCCACGACGACCTACGAAGCCTCGCCCGGTCGAGGGCGTGGCGATCTGCTCAGGCTTCTGGAGGCGCGGCGGCCTGGGCGAGGATGTTTGAGTGTTGAAGGACTGGCGCACCCCGTCGATGGCCCGCACCCACCGGAGCCGCCCACGCCGTAGCCCACGCGCAGGCCGGGCCACCGTGCGCCTTGCTGCGTGCGGTGGTTGGCCGGTTCAGCCACTCGCGCGCCATCAACATCACGCGGCCATCTGCGGCGGTAAGCGAAGTCGTCGTAGGCCTCGTCCACGGCTCAGCGAGGTCCTCAGCAGGCGTCACGAAGCGCTCGATCTCGTCCGCCGAGCGGATCGACGCATCGGGTTTACAGGTTGCGACGATCAGCAGGCGGATCCACTCGTCGACCGCCGCCGCCATCGCGTCGAGGTTGATCGCCGTCGTCGGGGCCGGCAGCAGCGACTCGCCTTCGGCGCGCGGCGGCGGCGAGGGTGCAGGATCGAGGCGAACAAGGGCTTCCACGTGGACGACTCCATCATGCCCAGGTTGAGCAGCGCCTGGCCGGCGAGCAGGATCAGGTCACAGGGACCATTGCCTCGACGACTTCTCGTCGGGACCGACCCCGT
>CAVYRD010000003.1:0-17902 GCA_963770865.1 uncultured Thermoleophilia bacterium | reverse complement strand
CGAGGCCGCGATCACGATCAGGACGACTAGGCGCCGCCGCGGCGCCGGGAGCGAGCCGTCGGTGCGGGCCGCCATCGCCCGCTTCGCGGTCGCGGGGCTCGTCGCGCTGGCGGTCCTCGCCGTGGGCGGCGCACTGGTGCTGCGCAACGTGTCGGAGGACCAGGCGGTGGACGACGCCCGCCGGCATCGCCACCCTCGCCGGGCGCGGCGTGGTGGAGCCGGCCTTCACCGACGCGGCGCTCACGGGCGACCCGGTGGCGCTCCGCCGGCTCGACGACGTCGTGCAGGAGCGGGTCCTCAGCGACGACATCGTGCGCGTCAAGATCTGGGCGCCCGACGGGCGCATCGCCTACTCCGACGAGCAGCGCCTCATCGGCCGGACCTACCCGCTGGGCGCCGACGAGCGCGAGGCGCTCGAGGCCGGGGTGACCGACGCCGAGCTGAGCGACCTCTCCAAGCCGGAGAACGTCTTCGAGCGCGACGACGGCTCGCTGCTGGAGGTGTACCTGCCCATCCGCACCCCCGAGGGGCAGCCCGGCGCTGTTCGAGATCTACCAGCGCCAGAG
This sequence comes from uncultured Thermoleophilia bacterium, assembly GCA_963770865.1. Classification (GTDB taxonomy): domain Bacteria; phylum Actinomycetota; class Thermoleophilia; order Miltoncostaeales; family Miltoncostaeaceae; genus Miltoncostaea. Next base: position 17,336 of record CAVYRD010000003.1, on the reverse strand, counting down.
CGCGATCGACGCCAGCGGCCGGCGCATCCTGAGGGCGGTGGCGCCGGTCGTCATCGGCTCGCTGCTGCTGCTCTGGCTGATCCAGCTGCCGATCGCGTGGCGCACCGCGCGGCGCCTGCGCGACGGCCTGCGCGACCGCGAGCGGCTGCTCGAGGCGGCGCTCGAGTCGTCGTCGGTCGAGCGGCGCCGCGTGGCGGCCGACCTCCACGACGGCCCGGTGCAGAGCCTCGCCGGTCTCTCCTACTCGCTGGCGGCGGCGGCCGAGCGGGCCCCCGAGGAGACCGACCCCGCCACCGTGCGAGCGCTGCGCGACGGCGCCGACGCCGCGCGCGAGGGCATCCGCGACCTGCGCGCCGCGGTGGTCGAGATCAACCCGGGCCGCCTGCACGACGCCGGCCTGGCGGCGGCCGTCGAGGACCTCGCGGCCGGGGTGCGGGCGCAGGGCACAGCGGTGGACGTCGACGTGCCGGCCGACCTCGCCATCGCCCCCGCGTCCCAGGAGCTCCTCTACCGCGCGGCTGCCGAGGCCCTGCGCAACGTCGCCGCGCACGCCGGCGCCGCGTCGGTCGCCGTGCGCGTGACCGGTGACGACGGCCGCGCGCGACTCACGGTGCGCGACGATGGCCGCGGCTTCGACGCGGGCACCCGCGCGCGCCGCCGCGAGGAGGGCCACCTGGGCCTCGCCCTGGTCGAGGACCTCGCGGCCCACCTGGGCGGTCACGCCGAGGTGCGCTCGTCGCCGGGCGCGGGGACCACGGTCGAGGTCGAGGTGCCCGCGTGAGCGGCCTCCCCGACGTGCGATCCTCCCGCCCGTGATCCGCATCGTCCTCTGCGACGACCACGGCGTCGTGCGCGCCGGCCTCGCCAGCCTCATCGCCACCTTCGACGGCGTCGAGGTCGTCGCCAGCGCCGGCGGCGCCGACGAGGCCGTGGCCGCGATCGACGAGCACGGCGCCGACGTCGTGCTGATGGACCTGGAGATGCCCGGGCCCGACGGCATCGCCGCGACGCGGCGCATCCGCGAGGGCCACCCGGGCACGGCCGTGGTGATCCTCACCTCGTTCTCGGACCGCGCCCGCATCCTCGAGGCCCTGGAGGCCGGCGCGGTCGGCTACATGCTGAAGGACGCGACGCCGGCCGAGCTGGAGAGCGGCATCCGCGCCGCCGCCCGGGGCGAGTCGCCCCTGCACCCGCGGGCCGCCCGCGCCCTGCTCGCCGGCACGGTGCGCCCCGCCCCGGCGGCCGGCCTGTCCGCCCGCGAGCGCGAGGTGCTGGCGCTGGTGGCCGAGGGCCTGCCCAACAAGCTCATCGCGCGGCGGCTGGGCATCAGCGAGAAGACCGTGAAGACGCACCTGACCAGCGTCTTCCGCACGATCGGCGTCGACGACCGCACCCAGGCGGCGATGTGGGCGGTGCGCAACGGCATCGGCCCGCAGGGGTCCTAGGACCGAAGTCGCATTGCCCGCCCGGGCGCGGGGCGCGACCCTGTCGGGGATGCCGAGAGCCGTCCCGCGGCGGCCCGCCGCCGCCCTCCTCGCGCTGGCCGCGTCCGCGGCGATCTGGTCCGCCGCGCCGTCCGCCGAGGCGCGCGACGGGGGTGAGCGCACCGAGGTCCGCGTCTCGGGCCTCTGCGGCAGGGCGAGCACCGACCGCCTGCGGCTGCGCGGCGACGGCTCCGACATCCGCGTGGACACGGAGATCCGCACCCGGCGGACCGGCGTCTGGCGCATCACCGTGCTGCACGAGCGGCGCATCGTGGCACGCGCGCGGGTGCGCGCCACCCGCGCGGCGGGCGGCTTCCAGCACCGCGTCTTCGTGCCCGACTTCGCCGGCGCCGACGCCGTCAGCGTGCGCGCGGTCGCGCCCGGCGGCGAGACCTGCTCCGCGTCGGCCGTGCTGCCCGACGCCGCCGCGGGTCGTACGACCGATGTCCGATTGTGACCGGGACCGGACGTCGAGCAGCCTGGTGGTCGGACGGCGCCACCCGGGCGCCGAGATCACGAGGAGCTGTCATGTACCGAGGAACACTGGCGATGATGGGCACCGCCCTGGCCGCCGGCGTGCTGGTGACCGCGCCGGTCGCCCTCGCCAAGCACGGCGCCGATGATCCCCCCGCCCAGGTCGCGGCGGACGACAGCACGGCCCGCGCCCCCGCGCCGGGCGACGACTCCGCCCTCTCGCGCGGGGGCGGCAACCGCACCGCGGTGCGCGTGGCCGGCACCTGCACCGACGCCAGCCGCGCGAAGCTGAAGCTGAAGCCCGACGACGGCCGCGTCGAGGTCGAGTTCGAGGTGGACGAGAACCGCAACGGCTCGCGGTGGGGCGTCACCCTGAAGCGCAACGGCACCCGCGTGCTGAGCCGCCCGGCCGTGACCCGCGCCCCCAGCGGTTCGTTCACGGTCGAGACCCGCATCGCCCCGGGCTCGCCGCGCACCACGGTCACCGCCGTGGCCCGCCGCGCCGCCACGGGCGAGGTCTGCCGGGCGACCGCCACCCTCTGATGCCGGACCGGGGGACGGGGCGCGACGCCCCGTCCCCCGGGCGCGTCCCTACGCCCCCACCCTCCCGGCGACCGGCTCGGGGCGCGGGCGCCGTACGCCGTGCCAGGCGGTCGCGGCGACGCCGATCAGGGCGACCACCAGCGACACCGCCACGGCGGGCCGGTAGCCGTCGAGCAGCGACTGCGGATCGCCGCCCTCGCCCGTCGCGGCGGCGTTGACCGCCGTGACGACGGCCAGCACGAGCGCCCCGCCGAACTGGAACGAGGTGTTCACCAGCCCGCCGGCCAGCCCCTGCTCCTCGGGCGCGATGCCGTTGGTGGCCGCGATGTTGAGCGGGCCGAAGGCCAGCGCGAAGCCGAGGCCGGCCAGCAGCATCGTGGGCAGGATGCCCGTCAGGTAGGGCGAGTCGATGCCGATCGGCAGGAACAGCGCGTAGGCGCCCACCGTCGAGAGGAGGCCGAGCGCCGCCAGCCGCGGCGCGCCCAGCCGCCCCACCAGAGGGCCGATGCGCGGCGCGACGAGCGCGACCAGGACGCCGGCGGGGAAGATCGCCAGGCCGGTCTCGATCGGCGACCAGCCGCGGGCCTGCTGCATGTACAGCGTCGCGATGAACTGGAAGCCGACCCAGCCGCCGAACAGCGACATGGCCCCCAGGTTGGCGCGCACGAGCGAGCCCGAGCGCAGGATGCCGAGCCGCACCAGCGGGTGCGCGGTGCGCCTCTCGAGGACGGTGAAGCCGGCCAGGAGCACGGCGACGCCGGCCAGCGAGGCGAGGGTGCGCGCCGATGCCCACCCGGCCTCCGGGGCCCGGACCACGGTGAAGACGGCGAGCAGCATCGCGCCGGTGATCGTCGCGGCGCCGGCCACGTCGAAGGAGCGGCGCGGGCCCTCGGCGCGGCCCGCGTCGGGGACGAGGCGGATCGCGGCGAGCAGCGTCACCAGGGCGATCGGCACGGGCAGCAGGAACACCCAGCGCCAGCCGATCTCGGTGAGCGCGCCGCCGATCACCAGCCCCAGTGAGAAGCCGGTGGCGCCGGTCGCGGTGTAGATCGAGATGGCCCGGTTGCGGGCCGGCCCCTCGGCGAAGCTGGTGGTGATGATCGACAGGCCCGCCGGCGCGGTGAACGCGGCGCTCACGCCCTTCACGAAGCGGGTGGCGATGAGCAGGGACCCGTCGTCCACGAAGGCGCCGAGGCCCGACGCCACCATGAAGACGGCCAGGGAGATCAGGAACATCCGCCGCCGCCCGAGCAGGTCGGCCGCACGGCCTCCCAGCAGGAGGAACCCGCCGTAGCCGAGCACGTACGCGCTCACGACCCACTGCAGGCCGCCGGTGGACATGTGGAGGTCCGACTGGATCGACGGCAGGGCGACGCCGACCATCGAGACGTCGAGCGCGTCGAGGAAGAGGGCGCTGCAGAGCACGAGCAGTGCCCCCCAGGCGCGCGGGGTCAGTGCGGCGGCAGCCGCGGGTCGAGCGCGTGACATGGTCGCAACTCCCGGTCGGTTCCGATGTGCGAGGAGCGCTGGCGGCCGCCGTCGTGTTCCCCTATTGTTCGACGTGCACCGTACATCGATGTTCGATGTGCGTCAAACGATTGGCGAGGGATTCCGATGAGCCCCACCCGCGACGAGACCGCGGCGCCTCCGGAGGCCGACCTGGTCGCCGTGCTCCAGGCCCTCTCGGACCCGGTCCGCCTGGAGATCGTGCGCCAGCTGGCCGGCTGCTCGCCGGACGCGGCCAAGTCCTGCGGTCAGATCGAGCTCGACGTCTCCAAGTCGACCGCGAGCCACCATCTGAAGACCCTCCGCGCCGCGGGCATCACCGCCGAGCGCGAGGAGGGCACGCGCAAGCTCACCTGGCTGCGCAAGGACGACATGGAGCGGCGCTTCCCGGGCCTTCTCAGCTCGGTGCTCTCCGCGGCCTCCCGGGACTGACGCCCGGCGCCGCCGTCAGGGCGCGGTTGACCGACAGGGCGCCCGCGCCGGTCCACACGAGCGCCAGCATCACCACCAGGAGCGCCGGCGCGAGGCCGAGGTGGACGGGGCCTCCCTCGACGCGGCCCGCGGTGGCCACGGCCCCGGCCATGTTCAGCGCCAGCAGCAGCGCGGCCACGCGCGTGGCGAACCCGGCCAGCAGGGCAAGGCCGCCGAGCAGCTCCACCAGCCCCACGGCGTAGGTCGCCAGCTCCGGCGCCGGGACGCCGTAGCGCTCGAACGCGGCCGCCTCGGCGTCGTGGCGCGTGAACTTGCCCACCGAGAAGGCCAGGAGCACGGCGCCCGCCGCGACGCGCGCCACGAGGGGACCGGCGCCCCCTCCGGTCGCCAGGACGGCCCTCCACCGATCGTCCACCACACCTCCCCTCCGCGGTCGTCGCGCGCGGTGTCGTCCCGGTGCTCACGACCGCGTTACGCGCGGGCTCCGGCCGAGGCGCGTGGGATGCTGCGCGCGTGCTCGTTGACTGCGCGCTCTACCGCGACGGCGTCCGCCAGGACGGCCCCCGCGACCTCACCGGCGTCGCGGCCGCCGCCCGCGCCGGCGACGGCACGGCCTGGATCGGCCTCTACCGCCCGGACGACGCGGAGTTCGCCGAGGTCGCCCGCGAGTTCGGCCTGCACCCCCTCGCCGTCGAGGACGCGGTGCACGCGCATCAGCGCCCGAAGCTGGAGCGCTACGGCGACACGCTCTACTGCGTGCTGCGGCCCGCGCGGTACATCGACGAGAGCGAGACGGTGGAGTTCGGCGAGCTGCACGTCTTCGCCGGCCCGAACTTCGTCGTCTCCTCGCGCCAGGACGACGCGTGCGACCTCGCGGGCGTGCGCGCCGGGCTGGAGTCCCGCCCCGAGCTGCTCCGGCGCGGGCCGGTGGTGATCCTCCACGCGATCATGGACCGGGTGGTCGACGACTACGCCCCGGTCGTGGCGGGCCTCGAGAACGACATCGACGAGATCGAGGACGAGGTGTTCGGCGGCAGCCCGAGCGTCTCGCGGCGCATCTACGAGCTCTCGCGCGAGGTGATCGCCTTCGGGCGCGCGTCCACGCCCCTGGCCGGCATGCTCGACCCGCTCCTGCGCGATCCCGCCGTGGGGGACGAGGAGCGCCGCTACCTGCGCGACGTGCAGGACCACGCCCTTCGGGTGCAGGAGCAGGTTGACGGCTTCCGCGAGCTGCTCCAGAGCATCCTGAGCGTCAACCTCACGCTCGAGACGAAGGCGCTCAGCGAGGCGTCGATCGCCCAGAACGAAGAGGTGAAGCGCATCTCGGCCTGGGCCGCCATCCTCTTCGCGCCGACGCTGATCGGGACGATCTACGGCATGAACTTCCGCCACATGCCCGAGCTCCACTGGCGCGCGGGCTACCCGCTGGCGCTCGCCCTGATGGTCGCCACGTCGGTCACGCTCTACCTGCTCTTCCGGCGGCGCGACTGGATCTGAGCGACCCCGCGGGCGCACGGGGGCGCCCCTGCGTCATGCTGGCGCCCGATGCCTCGACAGCCGCCCGCGAGCCACGCGCCCACGGCCGAGGAGCCGCTGCGGCTCGCGACGCCCCAGGGGCGCTGGGTGGTCTTCGCCACGGTGCTCGGCTCGGCCGTGGTCAGCATCGACGCGACGGCGGTCAACGTCGCCACCCCGGCGATCGGCGACGACTTCGACGCCGCCCTCAGCAGCCTGCAGTGGGTCATCAACGCCTACACGCTGGCGCTGGCCGGGCTGTTGCTGCTCGGCGGCTCGCTGGGCGACCGCTACGGGCGCCGGCGCGTCTTCCAGATCGGCGTCGTGTGGTTCGCGTCGGCGTCGCTGCTGTGCGCCGTCGCGCCGAGCGTCGAAGCGCTGATCGCCGCCCGCGCCCTGCAGGGGGTCGGCGGCGCGCTGCTCACGCCGGGCAGCCTCGCGATCATCCAGGCCTCCTTCCACCGCCACGACCGCGGGGCGGCCATCGGCGCCTGGTCGGGGCTCGGCGGCGTGGCGACGGCGGTGGGCCCGCTGCTCGGCGGCTACCTGGTCGACGCCGTCTCCTGGCGGCTGATCTTCCTGATCAACCTCCCCGTCTCCGCGGCCGTCGTGCTGGTCGCCGCGCGCCGCGTGCCCGAGACGCGCGACCCGGCCCAGGCGCGCCTCGACCCCGTCGGCGCGGCGCTCGCGGCCCTCGGGCTGGCGGGGGTGACGTACGCGCTGATCGAGGGGCCGGGGTCCGGCTGGGGCGACCCGGTCGTCGTCACGTCGCTCGTCGTCGGCGTCGCCGCCATCGTCGCCTTCCTGCTCGTGGAGCACGCCAGCCGCCACCCGATGCTGCCGCTGGACATCTTCCGCTCGATGCAGTTCACCGGGGCCAACGTCGTCACCTTCGTCGTCTACGCGGCGCTCGGCGGGGCCTTCTTCCTTCTCGCCATCCAGCTGCAGCAGGTCGTCGGCTTCACCGCGTTCGAGACCGGCCTGGCGCTGGTGCCGATGACCATCGTGATGCTGCTGCTGTCGGCGCGCGCCGGACGGCTCGCGCAGCGCATCGGCCCCCGGCTGCCCATGACCGCCGGCCCGCTGGTCGCGGCGCTCGGCCTGGCCCTGATGACGCGCATCGGCGCCGACTCGGCCTACCTCACCGACGTCCTGCCGGCCGCGGTCGTCTTCGCGCTGGGCCTGTCGCTGACGGTCGCCCCGCTCACGGCCACCGTGCTGGCGGCCGCGAGCGACGAGCACGCGGGCGTCGCCTCGGGCGTCAACAACGACATCGCGCGCATCGGGAGCCTCATCGCCGTGGCCGTGCTGCCGCCGCTGGCCGGGATCTCGGGCGAGGACTACCTCGACCCGGCCGCGTTCAGCGACGGCTTCTCGACGGCCATGTGGATCGCCGCCGGGCTGTGCGCCCTGGGCGGGGTGCTCGCGTTCCTCACCATCCGCCGCCCGATGGCGGGGCCCGAGCCCGAGCCGGAGCCGGTGCTGAGCTGCCCCCTGGAGGGGCCGGCCCGGGCGTCCGCAGCCCGCTCCTGAGCGGCGCCCCCTACAGGGGGTGATTGGCCAGGATCACGTCGCCGGGGTCGTAGCGGCGCTTCACCGCCCGAAGGCGGTCGAGGACGTCGGGCGGGAAGAGGCTCTCGGGCAGGGTCGCCCCGTCGGCGAGGTTCATCGTCGAGCGGCGGCCGTCCCACGGCATCAGGTCGGCCCGCAGCAGCGCCAGCGACGCCGTCACCGCCGCGCCGGCCTCCGGCGTGATCGCGGCGCCGACGCCGAAGACCGCGAAGGCGGCGTCGATGCGGTCGAGCGCGCCGTGGCCGGGGCCCGGGCGCGCGACGGCCCCGCCCAGCTGGCGCACCTCCACCGACACGAGGGTGGACGAGGACGCGGCCCCGGCGGCCTCGACCATCGCGCGGGCGGCCTCCGGCGGGAAGTCGTCGAGCAGGATGCCGTCGCCGATGCCCGGGACCGGGTCGCGCGGGTCCATGTGCAGGCCGGCGAGCGCGTCGGGCGGGATCATGGCGAACGTGTCGATCTCGGGGGCGAGGGCGCGCAGCGGCGCGAGCAGGTCGGCGCCCTCGGCCGCGCCCGTGAGGCAGGCCGCCTCGACGCCGGCGAAGGCGCGGCCGCGCAGCGCCTCCGGGGCGGTCGGCAGCGGCGGCACGCGCAGCAGGCGCCCGAGCGAGCTGACCGTCTCGGGCAGCGTGCCGGTCCACGCGCCCCACGCCGCGAGCACCTCGTCGGCGCGCTCCATCGGCCACAGGAGCATCCCGGCGTACAGCGAGCGGGCGGGCACGAGGGCGAACTCCATGCCGGTCACCACCGCGTAGCCGCCGCCCCCGCCGCGCAGGGCCCAGAAGAGGTCCGGCTCGCTCCCGGCGTCCACCCGCAGCGCGTGCCCGTCGGCGGTGACGACGTCGAACGCCTCGACCGCGTTGCAGGCGATCCCGTGCCGGCGCGCCAGCCACCCCACGCCCCCGCCGACGGTGTAGCCCACCACGCCGACGCCGCCGGAGGTGCCCGCGAGGCCCGCGAGCCCGTGCGGGGCGGCCGCGGCGGCCACCTCGCCCCACAGCGCCCCGGCGCCGACCGCGGCCCGCGCCCGCGCCGGGTTGACGGCCACCCCTCCGAGCCCGCCCGTGCGCAGGAGCACCACGTCGTCGAGCGGCTCGCGCACGATGGCCCCGTGCCCGGTGCGCTGCGGGGCGACGCGGCACGCGGCGGCGGACGCCGCCTCCAGGACGCGGGCCACGTCGGCCGCGTCGGCGGCCTCGGCGACCGCGAGGGGCCGCTGGTCGACCGTCAGGTTCCACGCCTGGCGGGCCGCGTCCCAGCCATCGTCGGCGGACGTCACGAGCCGTCCCGTCATCGCGCCGGCAAGGCCGCGGAGGTCGATGGGCGACGCCGTGCTCACCCGCCGACCATAATGGGCGCCGCGGGGGGCCGGAAAGCCCGCTCGGCGTGTGCGCGACAGGGGGGAGGCGCCATGGGTTGGCAGGTGCTCGAGGGCGTTCCCGAGGAGGACGTCCGCCAGCTTCTGTCCATCGCGCGACGGCGCACCTTCCGCCGCGGCGAGGTGGTGTTCCACGTCCACGACCCGGCCGACACGCTCCACCTGATCGTCGCGGGCCGCTTCGCCGTGCGGGTGCAGACCGCGCTCGGCGACGTCGCGATCCTCGCGGTGCTGGGCCCCGGCGACCTGTTCGGCGAGCTCGGCCTGATCGGCGGCGAGTCGCACCGGGCGGCCACGGTCGAGGCGCTCGAGCAGGGCGAGACGCGCTCGGTCCACCGGCCGGACTGGGAGCGCCTGCGCCGCGAGCACCCGTCCGTGGGGGACGTCCTCACGGCCATCCTGGCCGAGCGGCTGCGGCGGCTGAACATCCACCTGCTGGAGGCGCTCTACACGCCGGCCGATAAGCGCGTCCTGCGCCGCCTGGTGGAGCTGGCCGAGCTCTACGCGCCGGGGGCGCAGGAGGCCCGTATCCCCTTGCGCCAGGAGGACCTCGCCAGCATCGCCGGCACGTCGCGCGCGACGGTCAACCGGGTGCTGCGCGACGAGGAGGGTCGCGGGTCGGTGCGCCTGGAGCGGGGGAGGACGACCGTGCTCGACCGCGCCGCCCTGGAGCGGCGGGGCCGATAGGGGACGGGGTCAGCCGCGCCGGGGCGCCCGCGCCAGCGCGGTGTAGGTGCGGCCGGCCGTGACCCGGACGTTCCGCCCGAGCCGCAGGTCGCGCACCGTCACGGTGCCCTCGGTGACGCGGATGACCGTGCGGTCGCAGCGGTCGGTCATCGTCCACGCGGTGCCGTTGGCGACCGCGACCGCGTAGCGGCCGGTCGTGCGGTAGCGCCCGCGCACCTTGATGCGCACGCGCCGCGAGGGCCGCCTCTTCGTCGCCGTCGCGTCGTGACGGCCCGCGGAGGCGGCCTTCGCGGAGCACGCGAGCGGGCCGTTGAGGCGCAGGTCGGCGACGGCCGTGTCGGCCACCGGCTGCACGAGCAGGAACCTCCCGCCGGACACCCGGGCGGTCGCCTCGGCGCCCGAGTCCGGGGCGCGCACCGTGAGGTCGATGACGCCGCCGGTCGCGTCGACGGCCGAGGCGTTGGGGGCGAGGTCGGGCTCGCGCAGGCCGATGAAGGCGCCGGTCGCACGCGGGCGCACGCTCACGGTGCCGCCGAAGGGGCTGACGCCGATCGTCGTCAGGGGTTCGGGGGGCGGGAGCGTCCCGATGGCGCTCAGCCGGCGCACGCGGGCGTTGCCGGGGTCGGCCACCAGGAAGGCGCCGCCGGACGGCGTCAGCGAGGTGGGCGTGTCGAGCGACGCGCCGGAGGCCGGGCCGCCGTCGCCGCCCAGGGCGCGGCGCTCGCCGGCCACGGTGACGACGGTGCCGAGCGGGGTGACCCGGCGCAGCCGGTCCGAGAGGGCGTCGGCGACCAGGAAGCCGCCGTTGGTGAGCGGGACGACGTCGGCCGGCCCGCCGAGGCGGGTCCGCAGCGCGGGGGCCTGGTCGGCGATCGGGCCGGAGCCGCCGCCGGCGACCGTGCTGATGGTCCCGTCGGCCGCCACCCGGCGCACGCGCCGGTTGCCGAGGTCCGCGATCAGCATGCCGCCGCCCTCGAGCAGACTCACCGAGCGCGGGTCGCTGAGGCGGGCGGCCGTCGCCGGGCCGCCGTCGCCGGCGAAGCCGGGCACCGTGCCCGCAACGGTGGAGATCGACCCGGAGGCCGACACCGCGCGGATCCGGTCGTTGCCCGCGTCGGCGATCAGGTAGCCGCCCCCGGGCACGGCGGTGAGCCCACGCGGCTGGTTCAGGCGGGCGAAGACGGCGGCGCCGCCGTCGCCGGCCAGCCCGCGCGCCGACCCGGCGGCCGTGCTGATGACGCCGTTCGGCGCGACGGCGCGGACGCGGTCGTTGCCGGTGTCGGAGACCAGGATCGTGCCGTCGGCCAGCACGGCGACGTCGGAGGGGCTGTCGAGCTCCGCGTCGCGCGCCTGGCCGCCGTCGCCGAAGAAGCCGCGGCCGTTGCCGCCGGCGATCGTCGTGATGATCCCGTTCGGGGTGACGCGGCGCACCGCGTCGTTCTGGGTGTCGGCGATGATCACCGACCCGTCGGCCGCGATCGCTGTGCCTTCGGGGCCGGCGAGCTTGGCGGAGGTCGCGGGGCCGTCGTCGCCGTCGTAGCCGGGGACGGTGCCGGCCACGGTGGTGAGGGTGCCCTCGGCGCCCTGGGCGGCGGGCAGCGCCAGCGCCAGGGCGAGGACGGGGAGCGTGAGGTGGCGGGTGCGCAGGTGCATGGCGGGGAGGGTGACGCCCGGGCCCGGGCCCGTCTGTCGCGCGCGTGACGCGCCGCGTGTGCGCTCCGCGACGTCGGCTACTGTCGCCGCGTGCGGATCTCCCGTCAACGCGGCAGGGGCGTTCTCCTCGCCGCCGTCGGCGTCGCGGCGGCCGCGATCGGCCTCCTCACCTGGGGCGCGGGGACCCTGGACCGGCTGGAGCGGGTCTCCCTCGACCAGCGCTTCCAGGTGCGCGGCGACCGCACCCCGCCACGCGACGTCGTCGTGGTGGGGGTGGACGAGAACACACAGAAGGACGCCCAGCTCGGGCGCTGGCCCGTCGCGCGCCGCGACCAGGCGACGGTCATCGACAACCTGGCCGCGGCCGGCGCGCGCGTGATCGCGTACGACATCGAGATCTCCTCGCAGACCGACGACGTCAACGACCAGGCGATCTATGCCGCGATGGACGCCTCGCACCGGGTCGTGCTCGCGACGAGCGACTACGCGCCCTCGCAGGGTCCGAACGTGATCTTCCTCGACCCCGACCTGGAGGCGGCCGGCATCCAGGTCGGGCACGTCGCCTTCCCCGATACGCCCGACAACGTCTTCCGCCGGGTGCCGCTCGGCGTCGACGGCCTGGCGTCGTTCTCCGCCGTCGCCGCGGCGCGCTTCACCGGGCGGCCGGTGCCCGGCGCGGGGGGCGACGGGAGCGTGCTCATCGACTACGCCGGCGGGCCGGGGACGATCACGCGGATCCCGTACGAGGACGTCTTCCACGACCGGTTCCCGAAGGCGGAGGTGAAGGGCCGCGTGGTCGTCGTCGGCCTGACCGGCGCGACGCTCGGCGACACCCACCCGACGCCGTTCGGCGGCCGCCCGATGGCCGGGCCGGAGATCAACGCCAACGCCATCGCCACCTTCATCGCCGGCGCGCCGCTGGGCGAGGCGCCGGGCTGGCTCGACGCGCTGCTGATCGTCGCCATGGCCGGCGTCGGCGCCGCGGCCGCCCTGCGCGGGCCGGCGTGGGTCACGATCGCCGCGGCCCTCGTGGCTGCGGTCGCCTTCCTCGTCGTCGCGCAACTGGCCTTCGCCGGCGGCACCGTGCTGCGGGTGCCCGACCCGCTCCTGGCGCTCGGCCTCGCGGCCGCCGGAGGGGTCGCGGTGAACTTCGCCGGCGTCAACCGCCAGCGCCGGCGGCTGCGCGCGGAGTTCGCCCGCTTCGTGCCGGAGGGGGTGGTCAACGAGGTGATGGCCTCGGCCGGCGACGCCGGGCGCCTCGGCGGCCGGCGCATCTACTGCACGGTGATGTTCGTCAACCTGCGCGGCTTCACGGCGGCTGCCGAGCGGCTGCCGCCGGAGACCGTCCTCGAGATCCTCAACCGCTACCTCGGCGAGATGTCCGACGCGATCCTGGACGAGGGCGGCACTGTGGCCTCCTTCATGGGCGACGGCATCATGGCCCTGTTCGGCGCGCCCATCGAGCGGCCCGACCACGCCGACCGCGCCGTCGCCGCGGCGCGGCGGATGCGCGACGAGCGCCTTCCCGCGTTCAACGCCTGGTGCGCCGAGCGCGTGCCGGGGGAGGGCTTTCGCATGGGCGTGGGGATCGCGACAGGTCCGGTGATGTCGGGCAACGTCGGCTCGGAGCGGCGGATGGAGTACACGGCGGTCGGCGACACCCCCAACGTCGCCGCGCGCCTGCAGGCGCTGACCAAGGAGTCGGGGGCGATGATCCTGATCAGCGACGCGACGCGGGGCGCCCTCATCGCCCCGGTGCCCGACCTCGAGGCCGTCGGCGCGCTCGACGTGCGCGGCCGCCAGGTGCCGACCGCGGTGTGGACGCTTGCGGAGCCCGGCGGGGCTGTGTCGCCTCCCTGACACAGCGGGGGTCGCGCGGGGGACGGAACCGCAGGGGGCGCGGGCGCAGTGTGTGGCCATGGTCATCCCCACCCCTCGCAAGGAGCCCATCATGGCCCGCACCGCCCACAACTCCCGCACCGCCCGCCGCCTCGCCGCCTCCCTCGCCTTCGCCGGCGCGCTGGCCACCGCCGCCCCCGCGATGGCCATCCCCGTCGGCGGTGGCGGCATCCCGCCCAACGAGCCCCCGGTCGCCAAGCTGACGGGGACGCCCAACCCGGTCGTCATCCCCGCCCCGCTCGTCCTCCAGCCGGCCCCCGGCCGCGCCGTCTCCAACGCGCTCCCCGGCAACGTCGCCGTCCTCGGCTCGGCGTCGGTCAGCTTCAGCGCGGCCGGCTCGTTCGACGACGACGGCTCGATCGCCAAGTACGAGTGGGACCTCGACGGCCAGCCCGGCTTCGAGCGCTCGACCACGGCCGACCACGTCACCCAGCGCTACAGCACCACGGGCGACCTCCCGGCGCGGGTCCGCGTCACGGACAACCGCGGCGCCACCGACATCGCCTCGATCACGATCAAGGCCCACCGCGCCCCCGTCGCCCGGTTCACCGGCAGGAGCGTCGCCGTCGTCGGCGAGGGCCTGACCTTCACCTCGGACTCCACCGACGACAACGGCATCGCCTCCCAGGCCTGGGACATGGACGGCGACGGGACCTTCGAGCGCACCGGCACGCAGCAGAGCACGTCGTTCGGCACGACCGGCCCGCACAAGGTCTCCCTGCGCGTCACCGACATCCTCGGCGCCGTCAGCACGACGAGCCTCACCGTCCGCGTCCACCGGCCCCCGACGGCCCTCATCACCACCCAGCCGCCGGCCCCCGTGGTCAACCTCCCGACGACCCTCGACGGCTCCCGCTCGTCCGACGACGGCTCGATCGCGAAGTACGAGTGGGACCTGAACGGCGACGGGACGTTCGAGACCTCGACCGGCGCCGTGGCGCGCGCCACCACGACCTTCACGGCCGTCGGCCCGGCCACGGTCGGCCTGCGCGTCACCGACGACGACGGCGCCACCGACCAGACCCGCCTCACGGTCCAGGTCGCCGCCACCCCCACCGCCACGGTCGACTCCCTCGCCCCGAAGGTCCGCCTGCTGCGCACCTCCCTGCGGATGTCCAAGGCCCACCGGATCTCCCTCCGGGTCGCCTGCCCGGCCGGCGAGCAGGTCTGCGCCGTCCGCGTCCAGCTCCGCGGCGTCAAGGGCGCCCTGAGCGGCAAGCTCCTCGGCACCGGGCGCGCCCAGGTGCAGGGCGGCAGCTCGCGCTCCGTCTCGATCCTCCTGTCCAAGAAGGCCCAGCGCGCCGTGGCCCTCCGCACCCTGAAGGCCCGCGCGATCCTCACCGCCGCCGACACCGCCGGCAACCGCGCCGTGACCCGCACCGGGATCACGATCCGCAAGTAGCCCACCCCCCCCGGGGCTCCGTCCCCCGCGACGCCCCACCCAACGGCCGGCACTCGCCGGCCGTTGGCGCGCGGGCGAGGTTGACGGCGCCTCGGAGCGTCTCCCTCACCCGGGCATCCCCCAAACGGCCAGGAACCCCACGGGCAACCGGGCACGGCCCCGACGGCGGCGCTGTGCGCCGGGCGCGCCGGGCCGGGGGCCCCGCGTCGCGCCGTCCGCGCGGTCAGGCGCCAGACCCCCTGATCGGCGGGTGCCCCGGAGCCCCGCGGTGCGGTCCCATGGACGGAGATACGTGCAACCGAGGCCGGCGCGCGGCCGGGGGGGACATGACGACCAGGCGATACGCAGGATGGTGGCGCCGGGCCGCGCTCGCGGCCCTGGCCGCGCTCGCCCTGGCGGTCCTGCCGACGGCCGCCCGCGCCGACTCGGGGCCGGTGCCCAGCGAGAACGCCCTGCCCGGCACGCCGGGCTGGTACCTGCCGACCGCGCCGGAGCCCAGCGAAGCCGGCCAGTACGCCGGGCAGGTGACGAGCATCGACGGCTGGGCCTGGCCGCTGAGCTCGGCGCCCGGCGACACGGTCGACCTGCACGTGGGCACCGCGGCCGGGGTGCGCTACCGGGTCGAGGTCTACCGGCTGGGCTGGTACTCCGGCGCCGGGGCGCGGCTTGTGACCTGCCTGCCCGGCTGCTCGTCGGACAAGGCGGGGATCGTCCAGCCGCTGCCGCCGGCCCCCGACCCGACCACCGGCGAGGTGCGCTCGGGCTGGTCGACCACCGACACCTTGAGCATCCCGACGAGCTGGCCGAGCGGCTTCTACATGGCCGCGCTGCGGATCACGTCCGGCACCGGCGCGGGCGCGGTGCGCCGGCTGCCCTTCGTCGTGCGGGCCCCGGCGTCGCAGGCCTCGAAGATCGTCGTGATCGTCCCCGTCAACACCTGGGAGGCCTACAACGGCTGGGGCGGCAAGGCCCTCTATGACAACCACAGCGTCAACGGGGTGCGGGCCTCGCAGGTCTCCTTCGAGCGGCCCTGGATGGAGGGGGTCGAGATCCAGAACTGGCGCTATGACGAGTACCCGCTGATCCGCTTCCTCGAGCGCCACGACCTCGATGTGTCCTACGTCACCGACTGGGACGTCTCGTCCACCCCCGGGATCCTCGCCGGCCACCGCGTGGTGATGACCTCCGGCCACGACGAGTACTGGACCCACGAGCACCGCGACGCCCTCGAGGCCGCCCGCGACGCGGGCCAGAGCCTGGCCTTCATGGGCGCCAACACCGGCTACTGGCAGGTGCGCTACGCCAACGGCGGGCGCAGCCTGATCGGCTACAAGTCGAGCGCCGACCCGATCGCCGATCCGGCCCTCAAGACGACGCTCTTCCGCGACGTCGGCCGGCCCGAGTGCGAGCTGCTCGGGGTGCAGTACAACAACACGGGCTGGTCGCTGGGCACCAGCGCCGACCTCAGCGTGGTCGATGGCTCGCTGGCCGACCCCTGGCTGGCCGGCGCGGGCTTCACCGCCGGGGCCAGCGTCCCCGAGACGATGGGCTACGAGTGGGACCAGGTCACCGCCGGCTGCGCGACGCCGCCCCTCACGCGCCTGTTCCACTGGCAGGCCTCGGGCTGGCCGTCCGCCGACGCGGTCCGCTACACGGCGCCCTCGGGCGCCAAGGTCTTCGCCGCCGGCTCGCTCCAGTTCTCCTGGGGCCTGGACGGCTGGCGCTACAGCTCCGCCGCGGCGGCGCCCGACGCCCGCCTCGAGGCCTTCACGCTGCGCATGCTGGCCGACATGAGCGGCCCGGCCCAGCCCTCGGTGGTGGTCAGCCCGACGACGGCCAGCGTCCCGGTCGGGGCCACCCAGCAGTTCACCGCCAGCCTGCAGAACGCCAGCGGCGGGGTGCAGTGGAGCGTCGAGGGCGTCGCCGGGGGCAACGCGAGCGTGGGCACCATCAGCGCCGGCGGCCTCTACACGGCGCCCGACGCCGTGCCGGCCGGCGGGAGCGTGAGCGTGCGCGCCACCCACCTCGCCAGCGGCGCCAGCGACGCCGCCACCCTGACCGTGACCGCCGCGGCCACCCAGCCCCAGATCACCACCCAGCCGGCGGCCCAGTCGGTCGCCGCCGGCGCCAACGCCAGCTTCAGCGCGGCCGCCTCGGGCGCGCCGGCGCCCACCGTCCAGTGGCAGGTCTCGACCAACGGCGGCTCGAGCTTCACCAACATCGCCGGCGCCACCGCGACCACGCTCACCCTGACCGCCGTGACCAGCGCCCAGAACCAGAGCCAGTACCGGGCCGTCTTCACCAACTCCGCCGGCAGCGCCACCACCACGGCCGCCACCCTGACCGTGACCGCCGCCGGCGCCCCGGCCAACGACGCCTTCGCCGCCGCCCAGCTGCTGCAGGGCGCCAGCGGCACCGTCACGGGCTCGAACGTGGGCGCCACCAAGGAGCCCGGCGAGCCCGCCCAGGCCGGCAACGCCGGCGGGGCTTCTGTCTGGTACTCCTGGACGCCGGCCGCCTCGGGCTCGGCCACCATCGACACCGCCGGCTCCTCCTTCGACACCACCCTGGGCGTCTACACCGGCACCAGCGTGGGCGCGCTCACCCTGCGCGACGCCAACGACGACGTCTCGGGCACCACCACCAGCCGGGTGACGCTCACCGTCAGCGCCGGCACCACCTACCGGATCTCGGTGGACGGCTACAACGCCGCCCGCGGGGCGATCACGCTCCACTGGGCCCTCACCGCCGCCGCCGGCGCCCCGGCCAACGACGCCTTCGCCGCGGCCCA
>CAVYRD010000002.1:0-239380 GCA_963770865.1 uncultured Thermoleophilia bacterium | reverse complement strand
GGCTGCCCGCTGCGCTACCGCTTCGCGATGGTCGATCGAGGCCGCGCCGCCAGCGTTACGTCTATTCGGCGCGGCCGCCCACTCCGCGCTCGAGGCCCATCTCACCGGCCGGCGGCACCGGCGGCGACGGCAGGGACTGGTCCGCCGCTTCGCCGCGGCCCTGAAGCGCGAGGGCGTGGACGGCACGGCCGAGGGGCGTCAGGCGCTCAGCCGCGCCCGCGAGCGCTTCCCCGACTACCACGAGCGGCTGGTGCGCGCAGCCGCACGCGGCCGGTCGCCGTGGAGCGCGCCTTCACCCTGAGCGTGGGACCGCACCGGGTGCACGGGCGCATCGACCGCATCGACGCCCACCCGGCGGGCGGCCATCAGCTGATCGACTACAAGACCGGCAAGCCGCCCACGGCGGGCGCCCGCGGCGACGGCGATGGCGTACCCCTCGCCCCCGCGCATCTACATGCTGGGCGCCCGCGAGGCGTGGAGCATCGAGCCGCGCGTGCGGCCGCTGTCCACATCCTCGACGGCGACACCCGCGGCGCGCACCCCGACGCGGCCGACGACGCCGGGGTGGTCGAGGCCGTGCGCGACGCGGCCGAGGGGATCGCGGCCGGGGCCTTCCTGCTGCGCACCTCGTGGGCATGCCGCACGCGCGACTTCGCCCGCATCTGCCCGACGCAGGACCGATGACGATCGCGTCGCTCGCCCCGGGCGGGGCCGTCGAGGGCGTGTTCGCCGTGCGGCGCAAGGAGCGCCGCCTGTCGCGCCAGGGCGGCCCTTCCTGGTGCTGACGCTGGCCGACGCGACCGGGGTCGGCGGCCATGGTCTTCGACGAGGCCGACTTCTTCGGCGAGCAGTTCGCCGAAGGCGACCGCATCCGCGCGACCGGCCGCGTGTCGGAGCGCGAGGGGCGCACCAGCATCGTGGTCAGCCACCTGCGCCCGGCCGCCGACGAGGTCGAGGCGCAGGAGCTGCTGCCGCGCTCGCACCGCGACCCCGACGAGCTGTTCGGCTTCGTCCTGCACCTGGCCGACGAGGTGGCCGACCCGGGGCTGCGGGCCGTGTTGGGGATCCTCACCGGGGACTGACTGACCTGGCGCGCGCCCGGCGAGCAATGCGCCCAGCAATCCGCTCGGGCCACCACGCCCTACCTCGGCGGGCTGGTGGAGCACACCGTGGGCGTGGCGTCGGTGGTGCAGGCGCTGTCGGTGCGGCACCCGCGGGTGGACTCGACCTGCTGCTCGCCGCCGCCGGTCGACAATGTCGGCTCATGCCCGGGCGTTCCGGCTGGGCGCGACGTTCGAGCGGCCGCACCAGGGGCGGCTGCTCGGCCACGTCGCGACGCACGAGATCGTCTCCGACGCGGCGCGCGCCGCGGGCCTGCCGGCCGCCCGGAGGGCGGAGTCCTGCACGCGATGGACTGGCACCAGGGCTGCGCCGCCCGGCCAGCCTCCGAACGGGGCGAGCCCCGAGGCCCTCGCCCGTGGCGGGCCAACCAGCTTGAGACGACCGTGAAGGCGCGCCTGGAGGCGCCGATGGATGGCTGAACGCCTGCGGCGCCTCGCGTCCCTGGTGGTCGCGGCGCTCTGCGCCGCCATGGCGCGGCTCCGCGGCGGGTGTCGTGGGCGGTGCGGCGCCGGCGGACCCCGCCGCCTGGCCGTGGGCCGTGGCGCTGCTCGACGCCGCGAACCCCGACCCGGTGGCCGCCGAGGTGTGCACCGGGACGCTGATCCGCGGCGAGTGGGTCCTGACGGCGGCCCACTGCGTGGTGGGCGCCGACGGCGGGGTCGCCGACCCCGCCGGCGTGCAGGTCGGAGCGGGCGCCGCCGACCTGGCGGCCTCGACGCCCGACGCGCCTGCCCGTGAGCCGGGTCGTGGTCTATCCCGGCTACACCCCGTCGCTGTTCTCCGGCGCGACGTCGCGCTGCTGCGGCTCGCCCGGCCCTCCGGCCTGCTGCCCGCCGGCGCTGGGAGCGGGCTTCGGACCGGATCGCCTGAAGGGCTGGGTGGCCGGCTTCGGGCTCGGCGACGGCGGCGCCACGACGCTCCTCACCGGCCGCATCAGCGTCTCGACGCCGCGCGCCTGCGCCCGCTACACGCGCACGCTGCCGGCGTCCGCGTTCCCGCACTCGCCGTGGGGGACCGTCTGCGGCACGCTGCCGTCCAGCCTCGAGCCGTCGGCGCGCTTCGGCGACTCCGGCGGCCCGCTCGCGGATTCCGCGGCGCGGCGCCGCGCGTGATCGGAGTGGTCAGCGACCGGGGTGCCTGCGGCGCGGGGGTGACCACCGTCTACAGCGACGTCGGCGCCTACCGCCCGTGGATCGCGCGCGTCACGGCCGGCGGCGACCCAGGGCTCGGCCTCCCGGAGGTCCGCTCGCTGCACGCCCGCGACGCCGGCCGCGCCATCGTCGCGCGGGCCACCTGGTGCCAGACCGGCGGCCGCGGCCATGCGCTGCGGGCCCAGTTCACGCTGCACCGCGTGCTGCCGTCGGGCCGCGCCGTCCTGGCCCTGACGCGCACCCTGGAGGGGCGCGCCCCCGGCGAGTGCACCGCCGTCCGCACCGACGTGCCCGACGACCTGCGCAACGGCGCCTACGAGGTGCGGGTCAAGGTGATCGACACCGGCTCCGGGATGTCGACCTACGGCCTGCCGGTGGATCTGCGCGTCTCCTAGCCGCCGGCCGGCGGCTGCGATCTCGACCTCCGCCGGTCAAGCCTCCCCGATCGTGCAGCCGCGCGGCGGCCGCGGCGCCGGTTATGTTCGCAGCCACGCGGCGTTGGGGGTGGATGAGCCGCGCACCGACCGCCCACGAAGGGACCTGCACATGACACGCACCTCTCACCAGAGGCGCCTGCTGAGACGCTCCGCGGCGCTCGCGGGCGTGCTCACGCTCTGCGCGGTGGCAACGGCGCATGCCGACATCACCGGCACGGTGACGAACTCGGCGGGCGTGCCCGTGCCGGGAGCCACGGTAAGGATCACGGAGTCCGTCGGCTGGGGGCTTCGCCGACTCGGAGACGACCGACGCAAACGGCTTCTACCGCTCAACCACTCGGCCCTCACGGGCAGCACCGCCCCGTTCATCGCGACGGCGACGTTCACCGACTCCTGCAAGGACTTCTCGACCGCGGAGCTGACCAGCGCGTCGGGCGCCATCAACGACGGCGCCACCCAGAACTTCACGCTCGACGCGGCGGCGTTCTGCGGGATCCCCTTCCCTTCGAGCAGTCTGCCCGAGGCAACGGGCAACGCCTGGCCGGAGAAGGGCGAGATCCTCTCGCCCGCCGGCGGCGTCACGTACCTGCGCGTGCTGGCGCCATTCGACGCGGCATCGTTCTCGTTCACGATCGCCGGCGGCGCGTCGGTGGGCGGCGGCACAGACCGCACCGAGCTCACGCTCACCGCGCCGGCCACGCCGTACAACGGCCCGCTGAACCTGAGCTACGCGTCCAACGGCATCGCCGTGAACCGGCAGATCGGCACGCTGATCTCGGGCCCGGTCCCCAAGCCGAACCCGCCCAAGGGCGTCAGCGACCTGGCGGCCATCGTGGATCTTTCCGGGAGCATGGCCGGCAACGACCCGACCAACCGCCGCCTCGACGCGGTCAACCTCCTCATCGACCTGGCGGGCCAGGGCGACCGGCTGGAGGCCACGGGCTTCGACGACGCCCTGCGCCCGATCTTCCCGCGCACGACCATCGCCGGCAACGCGACCAAGGTCGCGCTGAAGAAGGCCGCCAAGAAGGCCATCGGCAACTTCGGCGGCACCGACTACAACCCCGCGCTCGCGGACGCCTTCAACGCGCTCGCCGCCGACCCGCTCAACCCGACAGTGCCCAAGTCGGCGATCTTCCTCACCGACGGCGCCAACGGAGGCACCTACGACAATTCGCACCTGCGCTTCGCCTTCAACGGCACCGGCACGCCGTGGCCGATCTGCGTGGTGCAGCTCGGCAAGAGCGGCTTCAGCGCCGCGGACACGGCCCGCCTCAAGCGGATCGCCAGGGAGACCGGCGGCACGTTCGCAAAGGCGCCGACCAACGCCGAGCTGCAGAACCTCTACTTCGCCTGCCGCGGCCGCAGCTCCGGCGCGACCACGCTGCTGAACAGGACGGACGTCTACCGCATCGGCCAGACCCACGTGTACAGCAAGAAGGTGACGAAGGGCCAGAAGGCGGCGACCTTCTTCGCCTCGTGGGGCGTCGGCAAGTACCGCGTCCAGATCGTGCAGCCGGGCGGCCGGGTCTTCTCCCGCTCGGTCGGCAAGTTGGTCCGCTTCGTCAGCGGCAAGACGTCCAGCTTCTTCCAGGTCCAGAAGCCGAAGGCCGGCCTCTGGCGCGTCCGCGTCACCCGCCTGAAGACCGGCGGCGTCACGGACAAGGCCACCACGACGATCACGGTGGTCAAGCTGCGCTAGGACGGGCCCGGCCCGTCCGGGGCGGCGCTTGCGCCGCCCCGGACGCGGGTTCGATGATCTCCCCTCCAGCACACGATTCCGGGAGGGGGAATCCGTGTCACTGCCGCATCTCGCGTCCGAGCGGCCGTTCGTCTGCGACGGCGGGCTCGAGACCACGCTGATCTTCCACCGGGGCATCGACCTGCCCTGCTTCGCCGCGTTCGACCTGCTGAGGACCCCCGAGGGCACCGAGGCGATACGCGACTACTTCCGGCCCTACCTCGACATCGCCCGGCGCCAGGACGTCGGCTTCGTCCTCGACACGCCGACCTGGCGCGCCAACCCCGACTGGGGCGCGCGGCTCGGGTACTCGCGCGACGCGCTCGACGCCGCCAACCGCGCGGCCGTGGAGCTGGCGCACGAGATCCGCGACGCCGAGGCCGCGAGCGCGCCGATCGTCGTCTCGGGCGCCGTCGGCCCGCGCGGGGACGGCTACGAGCCCGACCGCCTGATGGACCCCGACGAGGCCGCCGAGTACCACGCCGAGCAGATCGGCAGCCTGGCGCGCGGCGGCGCCGACATGGTGAGCGCCTACACCCTGACCCACGTCGGCGAGGCGGCCGGCGTCGCCCGCGCTGCCGAGGCCGCAGGGATCCCGGCCGCCCTGTCGTTCACCGTCGAGACCGACGGCCGCCTGCCCGACGGGACGCCGCTGCGCGAGGCCGTGGAGGAGACCGACGCCCTGACCGGGGGCTCGGTCGCCTACTTCATGGTCAACTGCGCCCACCCAATCCACTTCGCGGGCGCGTTCGACGACGAGGGCCCGTGGCTCGCCCGCATCGGCGGCTTGCGGGCGAACGCGTCCAAGCAGAGCCACGCGGAGCTCGACGAGGCCGAGGTGCTCGACGAGGGCGACCCGGCCGAGCTGGGCGCCGACCACCGGGCGCTGCGCGAACGGCTGCCGGGCATCCACGTGGTCGGCGGCTGCTGCGGCACCGACCACCGCCACGTCGCGCAGGTGCGCGCCGCCTGGGACTAGAGGATCTCGGTGATCTCCGCGAGGAGCTCCTGGCCCTGGACCACGATCAGGGCCAGGAGCAGCCCGCTCACGGCCACGCGGGCGGCGGCTCCCAGCCACCGCGGGGCGCGTTCCACCAGCGCCAGCGACGAGCCCGCGTCGCCGAGGCGCTCGACGAGGGCGGCAGCGGCCGCGGCGGCCAGCGCGGGCAGCGCGACGAACGCGGTGACCGCGAACCACAGCGGCTCGAGAACCAGCAGGTCGATGCCGTCCGGCTCGAGGAACGCCGAGCCGCCGGCCGTCGCGGCGACGAGGGCGGCCGCCGGGATGCGCGCCGGGCCCCGCACGCCCGTGCGCAGCGCGACGTACGCGAGGCCGACGAGCGCCCCGACCACCGCGGTGAAGGCCAGCAGGGAGAGCGATCCGCCGACGGTGAACCGGCCGATCTCGAAGCCGGCGTCGGAGGTCAGGCCGACGGCGCCGGGCGAATTCACTCGGAGCACCAGCATGGCGAGGCGTCCGCCGACGCCGCCGAAGACGATGCCGGCCAGCGCGCCGGACCCCGCCCCGAGGGTGATCCACCACACGGCGGTCCGCAGGTCGCGGGCGGGCAGGGCGGCGGCGGTGGTCACGCCGCGACCGTACGGTCCCGGGACCGCCACGGCGCAACGCCGCGGCGCCGTCACTCAGACGTTGAAGCGCACCTGGATCACGTCGCCCTCCTGGACCACGTAGTCGCGGCCCTCCATGCGCAGGGTGGCGTTCTCCTTCGCCTTGCTCCACGAGCCGGCGGCCACGAGGTCGTCCCAGGAGATCGTCTCGGCCCGGATGAAGCCCCGCTCCAGGTCGGAGTGGATCTTGCCCGCGGCGACGGCGGCGGTGGTGCCGCGCCGGATCGGCCAGGCCCGCGCCTCGGGCGGTCCCGAGCCGGTGAAGAAGGTCACGAGGTCGAGCAGGCGGTAGGCGGCGGCCATCACGGCGTCGGCGCCGCGCACGCTGCCGAGCTCCATCTCCTCGGCGAGCTCGGCGGCCTCCTCGGGGTCCATCGCCGCTAGCTCCAGCTCCAGTCCCACCGGCAGCGCCAGCGCCTGCGCGCCCTGGGCGGCCGCGTAGGCGGCGAGGTCCTCGGGCGGGTCCAGGTCCTCGTCGGTGTTGGCGAGGTAGAGGACCGGCTTGGCGGTGAGCAGGCCCATGTCGGCGGCGAGCGCCCGGGCGGCCTCGTCGTTGACCAGGCGCGCCGGGCGCCCGGCGTCGAGCGCCTCGACGAGCGCCTCGAGGGCGGCCAGCTCCGCCACGGCCCCGGCCTCGCCGGCGCGGGCGCCCTTGCGCACGCGCTCCAGGCGCCGGCCGGCCTGCTCGCGGTCGGCCACCACCAGCTCCAGGTCGACCGCCTCGGCGTCGGCGACCGGGTCGACGCGGTCCTCGGGGTGGGGCACCTCGGCGTTGGAGAAGGCGCGCACGACGTGGATCAGCGCGTCCATCTGCCGCAGCTGCCCGAGCGCCGCGCCGCCGAGGCCCTCGCCCGACCCGGCGCCGGCGGCGAGGCCGGCGATGTCCACCAGCTGCACCTGCGCGGGCACGCGGCGCGGGATGTCCTGCGCGTCCGCGATCGCGTGCAGGCGCGGGTCGGGCACGTCGGCCATCGCCCGGGCGGGCTCGCGGGTGGTGAACGGGTACGGGGCGATCTCCGCCTCCGCCCCGGTCACGAGGCAGAAGAGCGCGGTCTTCCCGGCATTGGCCCGTCCGACGAGGCCGAGGTCCATCTCAGCGCCCTCCCCGACCGTGGAGCGAGGGGGTCAGGATCCCCCGAAGCCGACGCGCCCCGTCACCTCGCCGGGGGGCAGCCGCACGTAGACGAGCTCGCCCTGGTCGATCCAGAACGTGCCCTCCTCGGCGTCGATGGAGCGCCACGCCGGGCCGCGGTCCGCGGCCAGGGCGCCGGTGAACTCCTCGGCGACGCCCGCGTCGACGGTCAGCCGCAGCACCGTGCCACCTTCGAATCCGAGCTCGAGCCTGCGGGTCGCCATCGGGGGCGAGTCTACCCGCCGTGCGCGGCGTCGTGCCCGTGCTCGATGAGCTCGGTCAGCACGCCGAGCGTCGAGCGCGGGTGGATGAAGGCGACGACGTGGCCGCCCAGGCCGCGGCGGCCGTGGCGGTCGATCAGCTCGGCGCCGGAGTCCGCCAGCCGCGCGAGCGCGGCCTCGATGTCGGGCACCGCCACCGCGACGTGGTGGAAGCCCTCGCCGCGCTTGGCCATGAAGCGGGCGATGGCGCCCTCGGGGTCGAGCGGCGTGATCAGCTCGATCGCGCCGCCCTCGCCCTCGCACATCACGGCCTCGACGCCCTGCTCCTGCATCACCTCGCGGTGCGTGACCCGGGTGGCGAAGGAGCGGTCGAGGTCGGCCAGCGCGGCGTCGAGGTCGGCCACGACGTAGCCGACGTGGTGGATCGGCCCCAGCGGGACGCCCGCGGGCCCGCTCACGCGACCGGCTCCAGGCGCGGGTTGGGCCGCTCCTCGCGGCCGACCTTGGCGCACGGCACGCCGTCCACCCGCACGACGTCGGCGGTGTAGTCGTTGGAGCCGCGCAGCAGCGACGTCCCCACGCCGTAGGCGTCCACCGGCACGCCGGCCTCCTCGAACTCGCGGATGCGCGGAGCGTCGAAGCCGCCCGAGGCCACGATGCGCACGCCGCCGTGGCCGGCCCCGTCGAGCGCCCGGCGCACCTTCCAGACCAGCTCGGGCACGACGCCGGTGGGGCGGAAGCGGCCCATCTCGTGCCACAGCGAGCGGTTGACCATCGTGCTGGAGGTGTCCAGGCGCACGCCCCACAACCGCGGGCCGAGGGCGTCGGCCACCTCGAGCGCGGTGCGCACCGAGTCGTTCTCGAAATCGACCAGCACCGTGACGTGCAGCTCGTCGGCGAAGCGGTCGGCGAAGCGCCGGGCCGCCGCGACCGTGTCGCCGCCGTAGGCCGCGATCAGCCCGTGGGGGACGGTGCCCATGCCCTTGCCGCCCCACCACGAGGCCTGCGCGTCGGTGGAGACGCCGATCGCCCCGGCGACGTGCGCCGCCCAGCCGTCGCCGGTCTGGACCTGCCAGTGGTCGAAGCGGGCGGGGAAGTAGAGGATCGGCTTGCCGCCGGCCGCCGCGACGACGTCGCGCACGTTGCGGCTGATCAGGGTGCGGCGCGCAAGCACGCCCAGGTAGAGCGTCTCGAGGTGGGCGAACAGGCTGTAGTCGCCGCGGATCGTCAGCACGGTCTCCCACGGCTCGATCTCGTCGCCGTCGTGGAGCGCGCGCACCTCCAGCCGGTCCCAGCCGTCCTCCCAGGCGCCGTCCTCGAGGCGGCGCCCCGAGCAGAGGCGCAGGATGGCGAGCGCCTCGTCGATGCCGCCGAGCACCGACTGCTCGCGCTGGAAGACCTGCATCAGAACGTCCGGCCGGTGGCGGTCGTGCTCCAGCACGTCGCGCGTGAACGTGAAGTACGCGTCGCTGTAGTAGCCGTCGCGCATCTTGGCCACCGGCAGCTGGAAGGTGGCCGGGTCGAGCCGGGCGCGTCGCTGGGTGGTCATGCCTCCTCGCCGCCTCCGGGAAGGCGGGCCGGCCGCGTCGACCACAGGAAGCCCAGCGCCAGCAGGCACAGGGCGCTGATGGCGATCGCGATCACGCCCAGCCAGACGGCCGCTCCGGAGTGGTCGTTCGTGTCGGTCGTCGTGACCGTGCCGGCGGGGCTCACGGTCTGTCCGGGCTCGGCGATCGTCACGACCGGCGCCGGCCCGACGGCCGTCGGCGAGCTCTCGTCCTCGGGCGCGCCCGCCTTCTCCGGCGGTCCGGTCCACGGCTTCACCGCGCCGTCGGCGTAGGTCTGGCGCGTCTTCCAGGTGGCCGTCCCCGACTCGAACGGCGTTCCGAGCACGCGGAAGTCCACGTAGCCGTTCTTCGGCAGCGAGCCGGTGTAGACGACGCTGCGAAAGCGCTTGTCGGGGCCCAGCACCGTCGTCATCCTCCACCCCGGCGGCGGGGCGGCGAAGCTGTAGACGGTGATCTGGGCGGGGAAGTCGACGCGTACCCGCGTCGTGGGGATGTCGCGCTCGTTCGGCACCCGGATCGTGAACTCCAGGCCCTCGCCCTGGGCGACCTGCGCGGGCAGGACCTCCACGTGCGCCATCGCCGGAGCGGCCCCGCCGATGACGAGGGCCGCGGCCGCCGCCGCCAGCGCCGCGCGCAGCCTCACGCCTCGAGCGCCCCGTCGCGCCCCTCGGCGCGCAGCAGGGCCTCCATCGCGGCGCGTCCCACGAGGAGGTCGCTCGGGCTCGGCTCGCGGGTGGCGAAGCCGGACTGCATCGCGTGGCCCACGCCGTGCACCAGGCGCGAGACCGGGTGCTCCGGACGGCGGGCCGAGAACGAGAAGACCTCGACCGCGGCGCCCACGCTGAGCGCGCCGACCACGGTGCGCGCGCCGAGCGCGCGGCGGCGCAGGAAGCGGCGGCTCACGGTGTTGCCGACGATCGTCGAGACGAGCAGCGGCAGGATCAGGTTGCTGCCGCAGCGGTCGTGCTCCTTGGCGTGCGCGTCGGCGTGGACCACCTCGTCGGCGCCCCCCGACTCGTAGGCGGCGATGCTCTTGTGCTCGACCGCGTGCCAGACGGCCGCGCGCGAGCCGCGCAGCGTGAGGATGGCGGGTGCGAGGCCCGCGACCGCGCTCACGGTCTCCTGCGCGATGATCGACGGGATGCGCCGCCGGGCGACCGCGGCGACCGCGGTGGCGACGACGGCGCCCACGACGGCGCGACGGTCCTCCATCGCGAAGCGCGCCTGGGGCAGGCCGCGGCGCACGGCGGGCAGCATCGCGAACGCCTCGCCCAGGCGCACCAGCCCGCGCGCGAGCGGCAGGTCGGTGAGCGGGCCGGCGCGGAACAGGTGCTTGCGGCCCGAGGCCACCACCACGCGGCCGTCCTCGTCGCGCACGGCGGCGGCCCAGTGGCCGGGGCCGTGCACGAGGAGGCCGTTGGCGAGAGCCATTCCGCCGAGGCGGTTGCTGCGTGGGGGATCGGCCATGCGCGTCAGGGTAGCGGTGCGGGCGGCGGGCTTGCCGACAGGATGGCCTCGGCCTCGATCTCCACGCGCCAGCGCGGGTCGAGCAGCGCGGCCACGACGACCATGGTGGCGGCCGGGCGGACGTCCGCGAACGCCTCTCCGTGGGCGGCCGAGACGGCGGCGGCGTCCGCCGCGTCCACCAGGAAGATGCGCGTGCGCACCACGTCCTGCATCCGCGACCCGGCGGCGGTCAGCGCGGAGCCGATGATCTCCAGGCAGCGGCGCGCCTGCGCCAGCGGGTCGGGGTCGACCGAGCCGTCCGGCCATATCGGGGCGGTGCCCGACACCATCACGCGGTCGCCGACGCGCACCGCCCGGCTGAACCCGATCGTCGCCTCGAACGGCGACCCCGACGAGACGCGCCCCCGGGGCGCCCCCGTCATCGCGCGGCCCGGCGCGCCTCGAGGCGGCGCTCGGCCGCGAGGCGCCCGGCGGCCGGGTCGCTCGCGTCCACGAAGGTCATCATCGCGGCGATGGCGCGGTGCCCCGCCGTCTCGGCGATCTCGCGGTGCATGTCGCGCGCGACCGCCCGGTAGGACTCGTGGCCCTGGGGCTGGCTGCGCAGCTCGATCAGGTGCATCGCCTCGCGGGCGTTCATCGTCATCGTGAAGCGGATGCGGTGGGCGAGCGTCACGGCGTAGGGCGCGGCGTGGGGCAGCGCGGGGGCCAGCGCGTCGTGCAGGGCGACGCAGCGCGACTGGATCGCCGCGTACTCCTCGGCGGCGCCGGCGGCCGCCACCTCGTCGGGCACGGCGTAGCCGAGGCGGGGCCCGAGCGGCTGGGCCTGCAGGGTGAGCATCCGGTGCCGCTGCAGGTCGCGGTACGCGCCGTAGTCGCAGACCACCTCGAACGTGTAGGTCGTGGCCTCGAGCGCCCGGCCCGGGCGCTGACGGCGGTCGCCGCGGGCGCCGGCCCACTCGGCGAGCGCCTCGGCGCGCCGGGCCGGCTCGAGCGCGGCCACGCTGCTGCGCAGGTCGCCGAGCGAGCCGCCGCTCGCCGGCCAGAGCGCGTGGGCCAGCACGCGGGCCTCGCCGTCGGGGTCGAAGTCGATCAGGCGCACGCCCGGCTCGGCGGGAGCGGGCGCGGCGTCAAGACCGAGCCGCGCGCCGATGCCCGCCGCGGCGCGGTCGCCGGCGGCCAGGTACGCCCCGGTCGCGCCGCCCCGGTCGGGGCGGTCGACGCGGGTGAGGAAGGCCGGGATGACGGTGCGCAGCTCGCGCAGCATCGCCGCGGCGCACTCGCGCGCCTCGGGCAGCGGGTGGGCGCCCATCCGGATCAGCATCGCCTCGTAGGCCTGGCCCGACGCGTAGATGCCGACGTTCGCCGTCGTGGCGGCCGGCAGCAGGCCGCGGAGCAGGTCGAGCGCCTTCGCGCGCACGGCGCGCTCGCGCGCCGCGGGGGGCGTGCCGGGCTCCTCGGGGACGCCGGCGCCGACGTGCTCCACCAGGCGGGGCAGCAGGCGCCCGTAGCCCTCGAAGGCGGCGTCGAGCACGGCAACGTACTCCGGGCCGAGCTCCGGGTGCTCCATCACGTCGGCCGGGCGGTGGTAGCGGTAGCGGCCGTCCGGCATGTCCGTGAAGGCGATGTAGCGCGTCGACTGCTCGAGGTAGCTCGCCAGGCGCCCCCACTGCAGGATCTTGGTCAGGATGTTGGAGGCGCCCTCGACGGCGATGTGGGCGCCGCCCAGCTGGGCCACCGAGTCGTCGCCGTACTCGGCCAGCACGCGGCCGTAGAGCGCCTCGGCGCGCTCGGCGCCGGGGCCCTCGGCGAGCGCTCCGGGCGGGGCCTCGCCGTCGGGCGGCAGGAACTCGTTCACCAGCAGCCGGCGCAGCGGCTTGGGGCTGCGCGAGTAGCGCGCGAACAGCGCCCCCTTGACCACCTCGGGCAGCCCCGTGAGGGCGAAGACCGGCCGGGAGGTGTTGGAGACGTACGGAGCCACCCGTTCGGTCTCTCGTTCGGTCAGTGGGACGTTGGTCAATTTCATGCCATTCGCATCGGTGCGCGGACGACCGCTCTCCGCCATCCTAGATGCGTGCGATCCCTCCGACCGCTCGCCGCCGCGCTCAGCGCGCTCGTCCTGGCACTCGCCGGGGGCGTCGCGGCCGCGGCCGGCGCGCCGTGGGAGGAGCCCCTCGCGCCCGCGCCGCCTCCGGCCATGTACTGCCGTGCGGCGCCGGACGGCGACTGGCCGCAGGTCGGGCCCGAGACCCTGCCGGACCTGACGCCCTTCCAGGACTACCGCAGCGGGCTCGCCATACCGCTCGGCCAGACCGCCGCGGGCGTGCGGATCGGCGACGTCGAGTACGAGTGGAACTCCGCGCACGACGAGCTGAAGGCGCGCGACGTGCCGGCCGCCGCGGCGAGCGGGCTGAGCGTCCTCTACCCCCAGGTCCGTGACCACGGCACCGCCGTGCTCGGCATCCTGGGCGCGACGGACGACGGGCGTGGGATCACGGGCCTCGCGCCGTCGGCGAAGCTCCTGCCGGTGTCGCCGATCATCCAGCCGCTTCTCGACTACAGGCCCGCCACGGCCATCGCCGACGCGGCGAAGCTCCTGCGCCCGGGCGACGTCCTGCTCATCGAGCAGCAGGCCCAGGTCAGCCCCGGCGTGTACGGGCCGATCGAGTACTTCGACACCGCGTCGAACCCCGTCCGGACGGAGATCGCGAAGGCGGTCGAGGCCGGCATCGTGGTCGTGGAGCCCGCCGGGAACGGCGACCTCGACATCGGCACGCTCGGCAGGAGCTGGCTCACCGACCCGTCCGACGCCAAGGCCAGCGGGGCCCTGATGGTCGGCGCCGGCGGCGCGGGCATCGGCGAATCCGACGTGCCCGACCGTCAGCGCGTGCCCGGGTCCAACTGGGGCGCCCGGGTGGACGTCCAGGGCTTCGGCACGGGCCTGGTGTCGAGCGGTTACGGGGACATCTCGGCGTCCGGCGCCGGCGCGGACCGCGCGTACACCGCGTGCTTCGACGGCACATCGGGCGCCAGCGCCACCGTGGCCGGCGCCGTCGCCTCCCTCCAGGCCGGCGCCATCGCGCGGCGCGGCACACCGCTGGCCCCGGCCGAGGTCCGCGCGCTGCTGCAGAGCACCGGGCTCCCCCAGCTCGCCCCCCTCGGGACGGATCCGGCCTCGGAGAACATCGGGCCGCGTCCCCAGGTGACCGCCGCGCTCGCGGCGGTCTCGGCAGGGCCGCCGCCCTCGTCGCCCGACGCCGGCGGGACCGTGACCAAGCCCCTGGACACCACCGGGCCGGCCACGCTCCAGCCGGCGCCGCCGGCCGGCCGCTCGGCGGCGGCGCGGATCGCGGCCGCCTCGGGCCTCACCGTCCGCCTGGACCGCGCCCGCCACCGCCTGACCGTCACGCTCCGGGGCGTCGCCGGTTCGGCCGACGTGCGCGTCGGGACCCGCCGCGTGACGCTCCGCAACGGCACCCTGGTGCTGCGCGGCGTTCTCCCCGGCCGTATCGTCGTCCGGGTGGCGGCCGGCGCCGGCTACCGCGCGGTCCGCTTCCGCATCACCGTGCCGGTGAACGGCGCGGCCCGCGTCGTGAAGCTCCCCTAGGGTGGGCTGCCCCCAAGATGTGCCGACAGATCTGCTCTGTCATGGGCGCATCTTTCTGGCCGGGTCGATCAGGTCGGCGGGGATCCGCCCTCTCGTGATCCGGCCGTGGTGGGTGCGGTCGCTGTTGTAGGGGCATGAAACTGCTCCTGGAGCTGCTGCACCGGGCGAGTCGATCTAGGATCGGCCCGGTTCCGGGACAGGGGCTTCGGAGGGCCAGGTGGGGCAGGCCGTCGGCTTTGGTATGGGCCACGAGCCCGGGGTTTGTAGATGGCCGCCCCTGCGACTTGCCCGGGTGTGCCACGAGCACGGATCCGTAGTTGTCGTCGTGCCCGCCTGCCTCCGCCTTGCCGCCGCCGTTGAGGAGGAGCTCGATGCGAAGCATCGGTTTGGACGTCCACCGCGACTTCTGCGAGGTCGCGATCGTCGAGGAGGGCCGGCTGCGCTCGGCCGGGCGGGTGTCCGCCTCGCCCGAGGCGCTCGAGCAGTTCGCCCGCAGCCTGGGGGCCGAGGACCAGGTCGTCCTGGAGGCGACCGGCAACGCCCTGGCCATCGCCCGGATCATCGAGCCGCACGTCGCCCGGGTGGTGCTCGCCCACCCGCCGGCGGTGAGCGCCGCCCGGCTGGCGGGCGCCAAGACCGACCGCATCGACGCCCGCCGCCTGGCCCAGCTGCTTGCGGGGGGCTTCGTCGCGGAGGTCTGGAGCCCGGACGAGGCGACCAGGCGCGCCGGCGCCTGATCGCGCGCCGCGCCGCCCTGGTGCGTCAGCGCACCCGCGAGAAGAACCAGATCCACGCCGCCCTGATGCGCAACCTCGCCGAGCGGCCATCGATGAGCGATCTGTTCGGGGTCGCCGGGCGACGCTGGCTGGCCCAGCAGGAGCTGCCCCTCGACGAGCGCCAGGCCGTCGATGCCGGGCTGCGGCTGATCGATCTGTTCGACGCCGAGATCTCCCTGGTCGAGCGCGCGATCGCCCGCCAGGCGCTGGAGTGCGCCCAGATCCGTCGCCTGATGACGCTCCCCGGCATGGGCGCCATCAGCGCCACGGCGCTCATGGCCGCCATCGGCGACATCTCGCGCTTTCCCAGCTCCCGCCACCTGGTGGCCTACCTGGGGCTCAACCCGCGCGTTCACCAGTCCGGCTCCGAGCCCGCCCGCCACGGGCGCATCTCCAAGCAGGGCCCCGGAGAGGCCCGCCACCTGCTGGTCGAGGCGGCCTGGCACGCCATCCGCTCTGCCGGGCCGATGCGGGCCTTCGGCGAGCGGGTGCGAGCGCGGCGGGGCGCCAACATCGCCACCGTGGCCGTCGCCCGAAAGCTCGTGGTGATCGCCTGGCACATGCTCAGCCGCGGCGAGGACTACGCCTTCGTGCGCCCCTCGCTCATGCGCGAGAAGCTGCGCCGGCTCGAGCTCATGCTCGGCGCCCCCTCGCGCCAGGGCCGGCGCAACCCCGAGCGAGTCTTCGCCAGCGTCGAGGGGCGGGCCGCCGAGATGGCCCAGGCCCGGCGGGCCGAGGCCGCTTACCGCCAACTGATGCGCGACCGACAAGCGGGAGGGGTGGGTGCGGGCG
Organism: uncultured Thermoleophilia bacterium; assembly: GCA_963770865.1. Lineage (GTDB taxonomy): Bacteria > Actinomycetota > Thermoleophilia > Miltoncostaeales > Miltoncostaeaceae > Miltoncostaea. The sequence goes on along the minus strand of CAVYRD010000002.1, from coordinate 223,740 downwards.
CGACACCGGGGCGCGTCAAGACGCCGACCATGCGGCGCGGCAGCGCGGCAGACCTCTGAGCCCCAGGATTCTGCCCTTCAGCTGGTCAGTCACCCGCACCCGAAAACGAACCTCTCACGCGGAGGCCGGATCGTCGAGAGAACTTGACTTTCATCCGTAGTACTCGACGTAGGCGGCCAGGTCACGCCGCAGGGCCGTGAAGGCCGGATACAGGGAGCGGGCGAAGCTCGGCCGCCAGCACTCCTCGAGGATCGTGCGGTGCAGGTTCTCAACGTGGCCGTTTGTCTGGGGACGGCCCGCCCGGATGCGGGTCGTGCGGCCGCCCAGGCCCTCCGCGGTGCGCCGGAACTCGTGGCTGGTGAACTCGGAGCCGTTATCGCTGAGGATCCGCTCGAGGCGCCAGCCACAGCGCGCCAGGTCCGCGGCCACCCGTCGCGCCAGCCGTGAGGTGTGCTGGTGGGTCGGTTGACGGGCCGAGCAGAGCTCGGCCCAGGCAAAGGAGGAATAGACGCCGATCGCGGTGGTCTGCCAGACCGGCTCGCGGGTGCCGCGCAGCCGCCCGACTAAGAAGCAGTCGATGCCCACCAGCTCCCCCGGCCGCGATACCGCGATGTGGGGCTTCGGGATCGGCCTCGCGTGGGGGCGCGTACGGCGCCCGGTAGCCGGCGACAAGGCCCAGGCGCTTGGCCCGCGTTGAACAGCCCGTGGCGGCGCAGGACCCGCCAGACCCCGTTGGGCGAGACGAGGATCCCGCCCCAGCGCGGGCGCGCCAGCTCGTCGGAGATCCGCCGGGGCCCGAAGCCCGGGTGGGCGAGCGAGAGGCCAGGATGCGCTGCTCGATGATCCCCGAGAGCTGATTGGGCATCCGCGGCCGCCGCCGCTCGCGGGGCCGCAGCATCTCGAGGCCCGATCGCTCGGCCCGGCGCTTCCCGACGTAGTAGGTCGAGCGGTGCAGGCCGAATGTCCGGCAGGCCGCGCTCACCCCGTGCTCGGCGGCGTGGGCCAGCACCTGCAGCCGGTAGCGAAACAGCACGTCATCATGGCTCACGTGCCGCTCTCCTTTCGTTCGGTTGGGTCGCACCCCGAACGTGCTGCGGCACAGCGACGCCCAGGCCCTCATCGAGGACCTGGGCGTTCGCGTCTACAGCGTGCTCAACGAGATCCCGGGTGTCGGGACATCTCGGAGACAGTCCACCCTAGGGGCTACCAGCCCCAGGTGCCGGGCGCGCCCTTGAACGGCCCGACGACCTCGGGGGTGATCCACCCGCCGTAGAAGTCGCCCTCCTGGGCCTCGACCCGTTCGTCGCCCACGACGCAGGCGTCCATGCGGCCCGGGTAGAGCGACACGTGGTCCGCCAGGGCCGCGAAGCGGGGCGACGGGGACGGGTAGAACCAGGCCGCCCGCGCCGCCGTGCGCCCGCCGCCGGTCACGTCGAGGTAGGCGGCCCGGCCCTTCCACTCGCAGAAGCTCGAGCCCTCGGCCGGGGCGAGCGCCCCGTCGGCGAAGGCCGCGCGCGGCAGGTAGAAGGTCGGCGGGTGGCTGGTCTCGAGCACGCGGTACGCGCGGTCGGTGTCCGCGATCACCTCGCCGCCGAGCACGACCCGCACCCGCCGCGCGTCCTGCTCCAGGCGCGGCGGGCGCGGGTAGTCCCACACCGACTCCTGGCCGGGTCCGGGCGCGACGCGCCCGGACCGCCTACCAGGTCTGATTCGACGTGCTGACGTCGGTCTGCTCCATCGGCCACTTGGCCGGGAGGTTGACGTCGAAGTTCCCGTCCTCGTCCGCGTGCTTCTTGTGCCACTCGGTGAAGTTGGGGATCGAGAAGCCCACCACGGCGAAGCTGTGGCGGTCGACGCGCACCACGAGCTCGCGCTGCGGGTCGAGCACGGTCAGCGCCGGGCTCGGGATGCCGTAGGAGCAGTGGTAGACGTCGCGCTCCTTGTCGTAGCGCGTCATCGAGTCTTTCGGCGTGTGCGTGCCGGCGCCGATGGCCGACGCGGGCCCCTCGGGCGGGTTCTCCGTCGGCGGCCCCCCGGGGCCGGGCGGTGGCGTGGTGCTCATGGTGTGCCTCCCAGCAGGCGTTGCGCGATCCCGCGGACCTCTTTCCCGTCCGCGGTGCCGCCGACACGGGCCATGACGGCCTTCATGACGCGGCCGAGGTCGGCGGGGGACGCGGCCCCCTCCGACGCGATGACCTCGGCGACGATCGGCTCGAGCGCGGCGGCGTCGAGCTGGGCGGGCAGGTAGCCCTCCAGCACCGCCATCTCCTCCTGCTCGTGCTCGACCAGGTCGGAGCGGCCCCCGGCGCGGAACTGCTCGATCGACTCCCGGTGCTGCTTGACGAGGCCGCGCAGCACCTTCACCGCCGCGTCCTCGCCGAGCGGCCCGCGGTTCTCGATCTCGGCGTTCTTGATCGCCGAGCGCGCACGCCGGATCGCGCCGAGCCGCAGCTTGTCGCCGCCGCGCATCGCGTCCTTCATGTCCGCGTCGAGCCGGGCTCCGAGCCCCTGTGCGTCATCGCTCATGCCTCACATCCTTCCATGAACCGCCCGGTCCCCGCCGGACGAGGGAGCCTCAGAACGGCTGGTCGTCGTCGCGCAGCCGGGCGCGCAGCGCGCGCAGGCGCGCCGACAGCTCGCCCTCCGGCCCCCGGTCGGTGGGAGCGTAGAAGACGCGGCCCTCCATGCCCTCGGGCAGCAGCGACTCGTCGAGCACGGCATCCGGGTGGTCGTGCGGGTAGGCGTAGCCCTCGCCGTTGCCGAGGCCGCGGGCGTTGGCCACGCTGGAGTCGCGCAGGGCGAGCGGCGGGCGGCGGGCGCCCTCACGCTCCACCTCGGCCAGCGCGGCGTCGATCGCGCGGTAGGACGCGTTCGACTTCGGCGCGAGCGCGATGTAGGTCGTCGCCTGGGCGAGGCTGATGCGCGCCTCGGGGAGCCCGACGAACTCCACCGCGCGCCCGGCGGCGACGGCGACCTCGAGCGCCCGCGGGTCGGCGTTGCCCACGTCCTCGCTGGCCGCCACGATCAGCCGCCGCGCGATGAACTTCGGGTCCTCGCCGCCCTTCAGCATCACCGCGAGGTAGTAGATCGCCGCGTCCGGATCGCTGCCGCGCAGGCTCTTGATGAAGGCCGAGATCGTGTCGTAGTGGGCGTCGCCCTGGCGGTCGTAGACGACGGCGCGTCCCCCGGCAGCCGACTGCACCGCGTCGAGGGCGATCTCGCGCCCGTCGGCCGTGGCCGCCGCAGCGGCCTCGAGCAGGTTGAGCGCCCCGCGCGCGTCGCCTCCGGCCCGGGCGACGATCGCCGCCCGCGCCTCGCCGCCGAGAACGACCCGGCCGGCGAGGCCCTTCGGGCTCGTCGCGGCGCGGTCGAGCAGCGCCCCGATCTCCTCCGGGCCGAGGGGCTCCAGCACCCACACGCGCATCCGCGACACGAGGGCGGCGTTCACCTCGTACCAGGGGTTCTGGGTGGTGGCGCCGATCAGCGTGATGAGCCCGTCCTCGACGGCCGGCAGCAGCGCGTCCTGCTGGGCGCGGTTGAACCGGTGGATCTCGTCCAGGAAGAGGACCGTTCGGGTGCCCGCGGCCAGCCGGTCGCGGGCCCGGGCCATCACGGCGCGCACGTCGGCCACCGTGGCCGAGACGGCCGACAGCTCCTCGAAGGCGGCCGACGTGCTCGCCGCGACGACGCGCGCCAGGGTGGTCTTCCCGCTCCCGGGGGGGCCGTAGAGGATCATCGACGGCACCCGGTCTCCGGCGATCGCGGCGCGCAGCGCGCCCTCGGGGCCGAGCAGCGCGGGCTGGCCGACGATCTCGTCCAGGCCCTCGGGGCGCATCCGCGCGGCCAGCGGGCGCTGGCGCTCCAGGCGCGCCTCGACCGCCTCGCCGAAGAGGTCGCCCTGCGGGGGGCCGGCACCGCGCGCCATCAGGCCGCCGCCGCCGCTCGCCGACGCGCGGGGATCGCGGCCGCCAGCGCCGCGCCGACCAGGGGCAGGCAGGCGACGCCCCACAGCGCGGCCTCGCGCCCGACCGCGTCGGCGAGGGCGCCGAAGAGCGCCAGGCCGGGGGGCGCCGAGCCGACGGCGCCGAAGCCGATCATCAGCCCGGCCGCCAGCGCGAGGCGCCCGGGCAGCATCTCCTGGCCCATCGCCACGGTCACCGAGAAGGACCCCATCAGCACGAACCCCGCCGCCGCGAAGGCCGCCACCGCGGGCCATCCGGACCCGGCCAGGAAGACGGCGAGCAGCGGGGTCACCAGCGGCATCGTCCACACGAGCATGTTCCGCCCGCCGACCCGCTCCGCCACGGCCGCCCCGGCGATCGTGCCCAGCGCCCCGGCGGCGGAGAAGGCCACCACCGCGAAGCCGGCGTCCTGCTCCGAGAAGCCCCGGTCGTCGACGAGCAGGAGCGGGACCAGGGCCAGGAGGCAGAACTGGGTCCAGGTGCGCATGGTGGTGGCGGCGAGCAGGAGTCCGATGCTCCACAGGCTCGCACGCCCGCGGCCCCGCGTCGTGTGGGCGCGGGCGGGGACGTCAACCGTGAGCCGCCGGCGGCGGTGCAGCAGCAGGGCCGACACCGCGACGCCGGGCACCAGGAAGACCAGCGTCGCGCGGGTGTCGAGCCAGGGGATGGCGAGCGCCACGATCAGCGGGCCCGCCGCGAAGCCCGCGTTGCCGCCGACCATGAACCAGGCGAGGCCCGTGGCCGGGCGACCGCGGGACATCCGGTTGGCGACGCGCGCGGCCTCGGGGTGGAAGGCGGCGATGCCGAGGCCCGAGCCGACGATGCAGGCGAGGATCCCCGCGTAGCCGCCGGCGAGGCCGGAGAGCGCGAGCCCGAGGGCGCCCACCAGCACGCCGCCCCAGAGGAAGGCCGGCGAGGCGCGCCGGTCGGCCAGTAGGCCGAAGAGCGGCTGGACGGCCGAGGAGGCCAGAAGCGAGGCGCCGAGGATCATGCTGGCGGCGAGGTCCGAGAGCGCGAACGCGGCCGTGAAGACCGGGAGCATCACCGCGACGGCGCCGACGCTCGCGTCGATGACGAAGTGGCCGGCGGCGAGGAGGCCGATCCCGGTGCGGTCGATGCCCTCCCGGTCGGCGGCCTCCTGCCGATCGGCCGAAGCCTCGTCGGCCAATTGGCCGCGGGGGTCTACGCTCGCCACGGATGCCCGGCGGACGACCGATAACCGGACGCGACGTGCACGCCGCCCTGGCGGCGTTCGGCGCCGGCCGCGGCGACCCCGACGCCGTGCGCGCGGCGGTCGCCCCCGACGACGCGTTCGAGGACTACGCCGAGCTGGTCCGCGCCTGCCCGCCGGAGCGGGCGGGGCTGACCCCCGGCGAGCACGCCGCGCTGTTCGCGCCCCTCTTCGGGGAGTTCGAGTGACCTCGGCCGATCGGCCGAACGGCGTGCGGTCAATTGGCCGGATTGGACGGGGAGCGGCGCCGGCTCACCCCGTGCCCTCCTCGTGCGGGTTGGCCCGCAGCCAGGAGATGCGCAGGAACAGGTCGCGGTCGGTCATGTCCTCGTCGAGCGCGAAGGCCTGACCGCAGAGCGGGCACGCGGTGAACGGCTGGAACTCAGGGATGCCGTCCTCGTCGGCGGCGCCGGTCGGGATGAGCAGGAGGTCGCCCCAGCAGTCCTCGGTGGGGCAGCGCACCCGGCCGTCGATGTTCGCGAAGCCGCTCTTGGCGAGGCGGGGGCGGTCGGTCATCGCGAGGGCGTCCTCCGGGTGGGAGCCACTACATTTCGAGAAGCAAAGGGGTCGATGATTCTGCCCCGGCGGGTAAAAGGGTAGAATCACCCACTAGAATCGCTGGTTAAGAGCCGCAGCACGGGAGACACAATGGCGCGCAGTTACCAGGATCTCCTCGCGTCCGCTCGCGAGCAAGTGCCGGAACTCCAGGTCCCCGACCTGGTCGCACGGCGCGACGCCTCCGACGGGCCCCTGGTGATCGACATCCGCGAGCAGAGCGAGTGGGACGAGGGCCACATCCCCGGCTCCCTGCACATCCCGCGGGGCTTCCTCGAGAGCCGGATCGCGGGCGTCGCCCGCCCGGACCAGGAGGTCGTCCTGAGCTGCGCCTCCGGCCAGCGCTCGCTGCTGGCCGGCATCACGCTGAAGCAGATGGGCTACGACAACGTGTCGAGCCTCGCCGGCGGCTTCCAGCGCTGGAAGCAGAGCGGCAACGCGTTCGACGTGCCGCAGACCCTCACCCCCGCGCAGCGCTCCCGCTACAGCCGCCACATCCTCATCCCGGAGATGGGCGAGCAGGGGCAGATCACGCTCCTCAACTCCAAGGCCCTCCTGATCGGCGCCGGCGGCCTCGGCTCGCCGGCCGCGTTCTACCTGGCTGCGGCCGGGGTGGGCACGATCGGCCTCGTCGACGACGACGAGGTGGACGCCAGCAACCTGCAGCGCCAGATCATCCACACCACCGACCGCGTGGGGATGAACAAGGGCGAGTCGGCGCGGATCGCGATCGAGGCGCTCAACCCCGACGTGATCGTCAAGACGTACCCGTTCCGCGTCGACAAGGACAACGTCCTCGACCTGATCGCGGACTACGACGTGATCATCGACGGGACGGACAACTTCCCCACGCGCTACCTCATGAACGACGCCTCGCTCATGAGCCGCACGCCGCTGGTCCACGCGAGCATCCTGCGCTTCGAGGGGCACGCCTCGACCTTCCTGCCCTACGACGGCCCCTGCTACCGCTGCCTCTTCCCCGAGCCCCCGCCGCCGGACATGGCGCCCTCGTGCGGCGAGGCCGGCGTCCTCGGCGTCCTCTGCGGCGTGATGGGCAACATCATGGCCACCGAGGCCATCAAGGTGCTGCTCGGCATCGGCGAGACCCTCTCCGGCCGCCTGCTCATCTACGACGCGCTGGAGATGGGCTTCACCGAGCTGAAGATCCGTCGCGACCCGGACTGCCCGGCCTGCGGCCCGAACGCCCGCCTCGAGTTTAAGGACTACGACGCCTGGTGCTCCGGCGTGGGCGCGCACACGGCCGCGGCGGTGGCGGGCGCATGAGCACGGTCCGCATCCCTCCGGTGCTGCGCCAGGCCACGGGCGGCGAACGCGAGGTCGCCGTGGCCGGCGCAACCGTCAGCGACGTGCTCGACTCGCTCTACGAGCAGCACCCCGCCGTGCGCGCGCAGCTCCAGACGCCGGACGGCGAGCTCCACAAGTTCGTCAACGTCTACCTCAACGACGAGGACGTGCGCCTGCTCTCCTGGCTCGACACCGAGGTGGCGGACAGCGACACGCTCCTCATCCTGCCGGCGATGGCCGGCGGGGCAGCCGCGCGATGACCTCGTCCGCGGGCATGGCGGCCCCGCCGACGGAGGTCTCGCCCGATCTCGTCGCGACGATCGGCAACACGCCGCTCGTCGAGCTGCGGAGCATCTCGCCGAACCCCGACGTCCGGATCCTCGCCAAGCTCGAGAGCCACAACCCGACGGGCTCGATCAAGGACCGCACCGCGCTGTCGCTGATCGAGGACGCCGAGCGGCGCGAGGCGATCAAGCCCGGTGACACGATCATGGAGCCGACCTCGGGCAACACCGGTATCTCGCTCGCGATGATCTGCCGGGTGCGCGGCTACAAGCTGGTGGCCGTTATGCCCGAGAACGTGACGCCGGAGCGGCGCCAGCTGCTCACGCTCTACGGCGCGGAGATCGTGGACACCGACGGCGAGTACGGCTCCAACGGCGCCGTCGAGGTCGCCAAGCGGCTCGCCGCCGAGCACGGGCTCTACATGCCGTTCCAGTACGGCAACCCGGCCAACCCGCAGGCCCACTACGAGGGCACGGCCGAGGAGATCGTCCGCGACTGCCCGGAGATCGACGTCTTCGTGGCCGGCCTCGGCACCGGCGGCACCCTGATGGGGTCGTCGCGGCGCCTGAAGGAGCACCGGCCGGACATCAAGGTCGTCGCCTGCGAGCCGCTCCAGGGCGACCCCGTCAGCGGCCTGCGCAGCCTGGACGACGGCTTCGTGCCGCCGATCCTCGACATCACCAAGCTCGACCGCAAGCTGCTCGTCGCCAACCGCGACGCGATCGTCATGACGCGCCGGCTGGCCTCCGAGGAGGGCATCTTCGCCGGCGTCTCCTCGGGCGCGGTGATCCACACCTGCGCGCGCGTCGCGTCGCGCATGACCCGCGGCACGATCGTCGGGATCGTCTGCGACGGCGGCTGGAAGTACCTGTCCTCCGGCCTCTGGACGGACGACGTGGATGCGGTCGAGGACCGCGTGGACAACGGGATCTTCTGGTAGCGGCGTGAAGCTCGCCCCGGCGCTCGCCGAGGAGCTGGTCCAGCACGCGATCTCCGAGCTGCCCAACGAGTGCTGCGGCATGATCGCGGGCGCCGGCGGGGTCGCCCGCCGCGTGCTCCGGGCATCCAACTCGCAGGGGAGCCCGTTCATGTACGTCATGGACCCCCGCGAGCAGATGCAGATCATGGACCACATCGACGAGTCCGGCGACGAGCTGCTGGCGATCTACCACTCGCACACGCGCTCGGCCGCGTACCCTTCTCGCACCGACGTGGAGCTGGCCTTCTTCCCGGACACGCTCTACCTCATCGTGTCGATCGCGGATCGCGAGGCACCAGTCATCCGCGCCTTCCGGCTCAGCCGGTCGGCGCCCGAGGGCGAGCAGATCGCCGAGGAGCCCGTGGAGATCGCATGAGGAACCGGAACCGCATCGCCGCATCGGCCGCAGCCATCGCCCTCGTCGCGGCCGCCGCCGGATGCGGCGGCTCGTCCGACGCCGAGGTCACGACCACCGTGACCACCGACAGCGCGCCCACGACCGCGACGGCCCCCGCCACCACGACCGCGGCGACCACGACGGCATCGACGACGGCGTCCGTCACGATCGCCGAGGACCGCCTGCCGCCGCAGGACGCGCTCCCCGGCGTCAAGGTCGGCTCCCTCCAGCAGCTCGGCGATGCCCAGACCTTCGTGGACGCGCTCTACCAGACAGGCGACCCGTCCAAGCCGCGCGCCGTGTCGCGCCTCCAGTCGGCCGGCTACGCCGGCGGCGGGCTGCGCGACCAGGTCGGCGAGGACCCCTCCAAGGGGATCGCCCTCTTCCGCACCTACGCCATCAAGCTGAGCGACGACGCGGCCGCGCAGTCCGAGGTGGACGACGCCGTCGAGGAGGTCAAGGCCCAGACGTCCGCGCCGACGACCGACATCGACGTCGGCGACGTGCCCGGCGCGCGCGGCCTGCACGTCGAGGTCGACCAGGGCGGCGTGAAGGGCAAGGTCGCGTTCGTGACCTTCGCGGCCGGCCCGTACGTCTACGGCCTGCAGGGCGTGAGCACCAACGACGCGGCGCTCCCCGAGGACGAGATCATCGGGGCGGCGCGCGACCTCTACGAGAAGGTCACGGCCGCCCCCTGATCGCTACTCCGCGGCGGCCTCGGCCGTCGCGGGGACCTTGCGCCGCACGCGGCGCTTGGGCGTGGGGGCCTCCTCCTCGGAGGTCTCCGCGGCCTCGGCGGCGGGCGCCTCCTCGGCGGCCGGCTCGGCCTTCTTGCGCGTGCGGGCGCGCTTCGGCTTCGGAGCCTCCTCCTCGGCCGGCGCCTCGGCGACCGGCTCGGCGGGGGCCTCCGCCGCCGCGGCGGCGGCGCGGGTGCGACGGCGCGGCTTGGGCGCCTCCTCGGCCGGCGCGGCCTCGGCCTCGGCGACGGGCGCCTCCGCGGCGGCCGGCTCGGCCTTCTTGCGCGTGCGGCGCTTGGGCTTCGGCGCCTCCTCCTCGGCCGGCGCCTCCTCGGCGACCGGCTCGGCGGGGGCCTCGGCCTCGGCCACGGGCTCCACGGCGTCGGCGGCCGCGGCGCGGCGGCGCACCCGGCGGCGGCCGGGGGCCGGCGCGGGCTCCTCGGCGACCGGCTCCGCCTCGGCGGCGGGCTCCTCCACCTCGGCGGCCGGCGCGGGCGCCTCGAGCGCCGCGTCGGCGGCCGAGATGCGGCGGCGGCGGCGCGGCGCGCGCGCGGGCGGCTCCCCCTCGGCGGGCGCCCCGGCCTCGGCCTCGGGCGCCGCGACCTCCTCGGCCGGTACCTCGAATGCCTCCTCGGCGGGCGGGATCGGCTCGAGGTCCGCGATCGTCGGCTCGGGCTCGGTCCCCGCGCCGCGACGGCGGCGGCGGCGGGTGCTGCGCGCCGGCGGCTCGCCGGGCGCGACGTCGCTGGCCTCGACCAGGTCGGGCAGCTCCGCGTCAACCTCGGGGCCGAGCATGATCATGTCCTCGTAGGAGATCGGCTCGTCCAGCGGGGGCAGGGTGCCCAGGTCCAGGTCGGGCGTCGGGGTGACGACCACCTCGAACACCTCGGCGTCGGGCGCGAGCGCCTCGGCCGTGGCCTCCGGCGTGGCGGCCGGCTCGGGCCGGCGGCTGCCACGGCGGCGGCGCCGGCGGCTGCCGTCGCCCTCGTCGGCGCCGCGCTCCGGGCGCTCCGACGGTGCGGCGCTCGGCATCGGCGGGATCGCCACGGTGCGGCCCTCGGCCAGCTCCACGCGGTAGGTGCCGCTGCGCGGGTCGGTCTCGAGGCGCACCATGCCGGTGCCGCCGGCCTCCTCGAGGAACTTCGAGAAGGTCGAGAAGCCGTGCTCGCTCTCGTCGAAGGCCGGGTACTTGCGGCGCATCGAGTCCTTCACGATGCTGGCGAGAGGCCACTCGACGCCCTCGCGCTGCAGCGCGGTCAGCGTCTCCTGCAGCAGCTGGACCGGGTTCAGGTTGGCGCCGCTGCCCTGCGGCCGGCGCGCCGTGGCGCCGCCCGCGGCCTCGGCGGCCAGGCGGTCGTAGAAGATGAACTCGTCGCAGTTGGCGATCAGCAGCTCGCTGGCCGACTCGCGGTTGCCGACGCCGATCACGCGCTTGTCGAGCTCGCGCAGCTTGCCGACCAGCGGCGTGAAGTCGCTGTCGCCGGAGACGATCACGAACGCGTTCACGTGCTCGCGGCTGTACGCGAGCTCCATGGCGTCCACGGCCATCTGGATGTCGGCGCGGTTCTTGGCGCCCTCGCGGGCGGAGGGCATCTCGATGAGGCCCAGCCCCGCGTTCATCAGCTCGTGACGGGCGTCGCGGTAGCGGCTCCAGTCGGCGTAGGCGCGCTTCACGATCACGCGCCCCTTCTCGGCCAGGCGGTTCAGGACGAGGTGGATGTCGAAGTCGGCTCGTCCCTTGGCCCCGGGTCGGGCCATGTTCTCGAAGTCGACCAGCACGGCGAGAGAGCTCTCGCGCTCGGCCAAAAGGTCCTCCAGATCTCGGGTGTCGCCGGTGCGGCGACGGGTCAGGCGGCGTTGTGCCGTATTCCGCGCGTACGCAGAACCGGGCGATCGTACCAGCCCGGGCCGGAATCTCCCCGGATGCGGCCCCAAACGGTGCCGCGTCACTAGAATCCCGGAGGTTGATCTCAGGGCACCGTGCAGGTGCGACACCGCGTCAAGGGAATGCGTGAATGACCACTCAGCAGCCGACGGCGACCTCAGAGGCCTCGAGCGGCTCCGGCTCCGAGACCCTGACGATCGTCGACAACCGGACCGGTCAGAGCTACGAGCTGCCCATCGAGGACGGCACCATCCGGGCGACCGACCTCCGGCAGATCAAGGTCAACGGGTCCGACTTCGGCCTGATGACCTATGACCCCGCCTTCATGAACACGGCGTCGTGTCGAAGCGCGATCACCTACCTCGACGGGGACAACGGGGTACTCCGGTACCGCGGCTACCCGATCGAGCAGCTCGCGGAGAAGAGCAGCTTCCTCGAGGTCTCCTACCTCCTGGTGCACGGCGAGCTGCCGACGCCGGCGCAGCTCGACACCTGGGTGGACGAGGTCACCCATCACACCTTCGTGCACGACAACGTGCGCAGGTTCATGCAGGGCTTCCGCTACGACGCGCACCCGATGGGGATGCTGCAGTCGAGCGTCGGGATGCTCAGCACGTTCTACCCCGAGGCGAAGGACCTGACCGACGAGGAGAGCAACCACCTCCAGATCGTCCGGCTCATCGCCAAGATGCCGACGCTCGGCGCCTTCGCCTACCGCCACATCACGGGCAAGCCGTACGTCTACCCGAACAACGAGCTCTCCTACTCGGAGAACTTCTTGGCGATGCTCTTCACGACCGGCGTGCCGAAGTACACGCCGGACCCGCGCATCGTCCGGGCGCTCGACGTGCTCTTCATCCTGCACGCCGACCACGAGCAGAACTGCTCCACCAGCGCGGTGCGCAGCGTCGGCTCGTCGCAGGTGGACCCGTACTCGGCCGTCGCGGCCGGCGTGAGCGCGCTCTACGGCCCGCTGCACGGCGGCGCCAACGAGGCCGTGCTGCAGATGCTGCGCCGCATCGAGAAGGTCGAGAACATCCCGGCGTTCATCGAGGGCGTGAAGGGCGGCAAGGAGCGCCTGATGGGGTTCGGCCACCGGGTCTACAAGAACTTCGACCCGCGCGCGACGATCATCAAGAAGGCCTGCGACGACGTCTTCGAGGTGACGGGCGTCAACCCGCTGCTCGCCATCGCGGTCGAGCTGGAGAAGATCGCCCTCCAGGACGAGTACTTCGTCACGCGCAAGCTGTACCCGAACGTGGACTTCTACTCCGGCCTGATCTACGAGGCCCTCGGCATGCCCGCCGAGATGTTCACGGTGCTGTTCGCCATCGGGCGCACCCCCGGCTGGGTGGCCCAGTGGAACGAGCTCATCCACGACAAGGAGCAGAAGATCTCGCGCCCGCGGCAGATCTACGTGGGCAGCGACGAGCGCGACTACGTGGAGATCGGCTCCCGCTAGGAACCGCTCCCCCCGCGACCCGGCGCGCCGGGTCGCGGGGGGATCAGGACCGAGACGCGGAGAGTTCGGCGGAGCGCTCGGCCACGAGGTCGAGCAGATCCACCAGCTGGGTCAGCTGGTCGTCGTCCAGCCCGTCCCAGATCCGGCGCATCAGGTCGTGCCGGCCGGGCAGCGCCTCGCCGGCGATCTCGACGCCCTGCGGCGTGAGGTGCGCGTGCACCATGCGGCCGTCGCTCGGGTGGGGCAGGCGCTCCACCAGGCCGCCGCGCTCGAGGCCGTCCACCAGCTTGGTCACGTTGGGGCGCGTCACGCCGAGCTCGTCGCCGAGCGCGTGCAGGCAGGCGCGGCGCTCGTCGTGGCAGCACAGCACCTCGAGCACCTCGAGCTTGGCGTCGGAGAGGCCGTACCCCCCGGCGTGCCGGTCCAGCTCGCGTCCGGCGCTGCAGGCGAGCCGCTCGACGGCGTCCGTCGCGCGACGGGCCAGGTCCGAGCGGGAGAGGCGACCCTCGGTCGTTTCCCGGTTCATCATCTCGGACGGTACCACCCCGGCACCGCGGCTCGTCAAGCCGCCGCCGCGGTAGCATGACGGGATGCCAGATCCCCAGGAGCAGATGCGCAAGGCGGCGCGCGATGTGGGCAACGAGCTCTCGCGCGCCATCGAGCAGGCGGCCAAGCTCGCCCGCCAGGCCGGCGAGGACCTCTCCCGCCTGCTCGCCGGCGACCCGCCGCCCCCGCCGCGCCCGCACGGCGCCGGCTCGCCGCCGGACATGATCCGCGAGCTCGGCCGTCTGCGCGACGAGGGCCTCATCACCGAGGCCGAGTTCCAGGCCAAGAAGGCCGACCTCCTGGAGCGGGTGTGAGCACGCCCGAGGGCTGGGGCCCGCTGGTCGAGGCGCTGGAGCCGCACGTCACACCGGAGTGGAGCCGCCACGCGCGCGACTTCGGCGGGCAGGGGTGGATCAGGCTGATCCTGCTGGTGGACGCGCACCACCAGCTCTCGACGCCGCGCGTCACCGAGAAGGTGGCGATGACGATGGCCGACCTCGCGGTCGACCGCGACCAGGAGCGGGAGGGCTGGGAGGCGATCCGCGAGAGCGCCCACCAGGAGCGGATGAACGTCGTCGCCGCCATGGTCGACGCCTCCCCCGAGCTGCTCCCCGAGGAGCTGCTCGCGCTCTTCGCCCGGTCGATCGAGCCGATGCCGCCGGGGTGAGCGCGTAGCCGGCCACCCGACCGACGCCGACCGCGAGGAGGCGGCCCTCCCGGTCCTCGTCGCGGCGATCGAGGCGTCCACGGTCCGCGACGCCGCCGCCCTGGCCGCCTGCTACGCCGAGGACGCGGCCTGGCTGTCCGAGGGCGAGATCGTCCGCGGGGCCGAGGCGCCCCGGCGCCACGCGGCGATCGCCGCCGGGGCCACCGAGTGGGCGGCGCCCCAGCAGTTCGGCGCGAAGGCCGTGCTGCGCTGGGCGCGGCGCGATGACGCGGACGCCGTGGATGCGCACGGCGCCATCGTGGTCGAGGTGCGCCGCGGCCGGATCATCTTCGCGGCGGTCGCCTGAGCACCTGATCGCGGGCCCGTGCCGCGGGGCGGGGCGGTTGGGGATGGTCGCGCCGTGGCCCGTCCGCGCACGTCCCGCGCCGTCCTACGCCGTCCCGCACGGCGGCTCCATCGCAGTGGTGCCGCAGCGGCTGGTGGCCGTGCGTTGGCTAGCGGCGCTCCAGCGCCCGCTCGAGGGCGTCCACGACCGTGGAGAGCACCTCGATGCGCGCGCTGCGCTTGTCCTGCGAGGACACCAGGTGCCACGGCGCCTGCGGCGTGGAGGTGCGCCGCACCATCTCGTCCACCGCGGCCGCGGAGTCGTCCCAGCGCGCGCGGTTGCGGTAGTCCTCGTCGGTGATCTTGTACTTCTTGTAGGGCGTCGTCTCGCGCGCACGGAAGCGCGCGAGCTGCTCGTCGGCCGAGATGTGGAGCCAGAACTTCAGCAGCACGTGGCCGCGCTCCAGGAGGTGGCCCTCGAAGTCGGCGATCTCCCGGTAGGCGCGGCGCCACTCGGTTTCGGTGGCGAGGCCCTCGACGCGCTCGACCAGCACGCGGCCATACCAGCTGCGGTCGAAGACGGCGACCGTGCCCGCGGGCGGCAGGTCGCGCCAGAAGCGCCACAGGTAGTGGTGCGCGCGCTCCTCCTCGCTCGGCGCCGCGGTGGGGATGACGCGGTAGTCGCCGGCCTCGAGCGCACCGGTGACGCGTCGGATGACGCCGCCCTTCCCGGCCGCGTCCCAGCCCTCGAACGCCAGCACGGTGCTGACGCCCGCCTCGCGCGCCTGGACCGAGAGCCGGTTGAGCCGCCCCTGCAGCTCGTCGCGCCGGCGCCGGTACGCGCCGCGGCCGATGGTGCGGCCGAGGTCGACCCGCGCGAGGGCTCCGCGTCCCCGCGGCGCCGCCGCCGGCCGCGGCGCGGGGACGCGGGGCGGGCCGGCCTCCAGGCGGCGCGTGATCGCGTCGAGGATCGCCCGCGCCGCCGCGACGTCGCGGCTGCGCGCGTCGCCGGCGTCGATCACGGTCCACGGGGAGGCGGGGGCCGTGGTGCGCCGCATCATCTCCTCCATCAGCGGCCGGGCGCGCGGCGCCTGCTCCACCGTCCGCCAGTCCCGCTCGTCCACGCGCCAGCCGAGCGCCGGGTCGCGGCGCGCCTCCTTCAGGCGCCTGCGCTGCACCTTGCGCGGGGTGTGGAGGAAGAGCTTCACCCCCACCGCGTCGTCGGCGAGCACCCCGGCCTGGAGCGCCTCCAGGTGGCGGGTCCACGTCTCGAGGTCGTCCTCGGTGATCTCCCCGTCGATGAACGCGCTGACGGTGCGCAGCAGCCCGCCGGCCCAGAGCGCGACGCGCCCCTTGGGCGGCATCGCCATCCAGAGCCGGCGGAACTCCGGGTGCTCGCGCTCGGCCGGCGACAGCGGCCCGAAGACGTACGTGGGCATGTAGCGGGCGTCCATCCACTCGTTCAGCCGGTTCACGACGTCGTTGGCCGCGAGCCGGTCGTCGCCCGCCACGACGACGATGACCGGGAAGGGCGCGTCGCGCAGCTCGTACTGCGCGTTGACCAGGTCGACGCGCAGGCCGGGGACGACGGCCCGGTACTCCTCCTTGGTCAGCCGAGGCGTGTCCTCCGCGCGCGCGAGCACCGTCAGTCCTCGCCGAGCGCCCGGAGCGCCGAGGGCGGGTACAGGGCGCGCAGGCGACCGCCGCGCGGGCGGGCCGCCTCCAGGTCGAGCACGGCGAGCGTCCCCTTGCGGAACTCGACGCGCCCGCCGCCGGTGAGCGCATCGACCAGGTCGGACAGGTCGGGCTGGTGGCCGCAGAGCAGCACGGACTCGGCGTCGGGGTGCTCCAGCAGCAGGTCGGCCACCTCGTCGAGGCCCGTGCCGGGCCGCAGGCGTGCGTCCTCGCGGGCCGATCCGCCGATGGCCGCGGCCACGATCTCGGCGGTCTGGCGGCAGCGCACCAGCGGGCTCGTGAGGATGGCGTCGGCCCGCACGCCCAGGGCGGCCATGCCCCGCGCCGCACGCTCCATCTTCGCGCGGCCCTCGGGCGTCAGGGCCCGGGGCTCGTCGCGCCAGCCGGTCCGCGGCCCCGCGTCCTGCGCGACCCCGTGCCTCAGCAGGAGGAGTCGTGAGGGCACGGGGCCGGGTCCCGGTTCAGTCGATCATGTCGTACGCAGGCAGCGTCAGGAACTCCACGAAGTCGTCCGAGGTGGAGATGTCGTCGAAGAGCACCGCGGCGCGGTCGAAGAAGCTGTGCAGGTTCTCCGGGTACTGGCCGTGGATCTTATCCAGCTCCTCGGCGAGGATCGTGCGGAAGAGCTCGGTGTCCACCTTGCGGCCGTCGTCGAGGACGCCCTTGTCGCTGTGGATCCACTGCCAGACCTGGCTCCGCGAGATCTCGGCGGTGGCGGCGTCCTCCATCAGGTTGTTGATCGGGACGCAGCCGAGGCCGTTCAGCCAGGCGCCGAGGTACTGGACGCCGACGCTGACGTTGAGGCGCAGCCCGCCCTCGGTGATCGGGCCCTCGGGCTCGAAGGTGAGGAGGTCCTTCGCCGTGATCTCGACGTCCTCGCGCAGGCGGTCGAGCTGGTTCGGGCCGGGCATGACCGCGTCGAACGCCTCCACGGCGATCGGCACGAGTCCCGGGTGGGCGACCCAGGTGCCGTCGTGGCCGTTGCCGGCCTCGCGCTCCTTGTCGGCCCGGACCTTGGCCAGGGCCTCCTCGTTGGCGACCGGGTCGTTCTTGATCGGGATCTGGGCCGCCATGCCGCCGATCGCGTGCGCCCCGCGCTTGTGGCAGGTCTTGATCGCGAGCAGCGAGTAGCTGTTCATGAAGTGCGTGGTCATGGTGACCAGCGCGCGGTCGGCCAGGATGAAGTCCGGTCGGGTGCGGAACTTCTTGATGCAGCTGAAGATGTAGTCCCAGCGGCCGCAGTTGAGGCCGGCCGAGTGGTCGCGCAGCTCGTAGAGGATCTCCTCCATCTCGAACGCCGCGAGGATCGTCTCGATCAGGACCGTGGCGCGGACGCTGCCCTGGGGCACGCCGACCTCGTCTTGGGTCATGACGATCACGTCGTTCCAGAGGCGGGCCTCGAGGTGGCTCTCCATCTTGGGCAGGTAGAAGTACGGGCCCGAGCCCTTGGCGAGCAGGTTCTTCGCGTTGTGGAACATGAAGAGCGCGAAGTCGAAGATGCCGGCCGAGACGGGCGTGCCGTCCACGAGGACGTGCTTCTCGAGCAGGTGCCAGCCGCGAGGGCGCACGAGCAGCGTGGCGAGGTTCTCGCCGAGCGCGTACTCCTTGCCGTTCTGGCTGAAGGCGATCGTGCCGTCGACCGCGTCGCGCAGGTTGATCTGGCCCTGGATCGTGTTGGACCAGGTCGGCGTGTTCGAGTCCTCGAAGTCCGACATGAAGACCTTCGCGCCCGAGTTCAGCGCGTTGATGATCATCTTGCGGTCCACCGGGCCGGTGATCTCCGCGCGGCGGTCCTGCAGGTCGGCCGGCGCCGGGGCGACCTTCCACGACGGGTCGTCGCGGATGTGCTTGGTCTCCGGCAGGAAGTCGGGGTCCTCGCCGGCGTCCAGGCGGGCGGCCCGCTCGTGGCGCTTGGCGAGCAGCTCGACGCGCCGGGGCTCGAATGCGCGGTGGAGCTTCGCCACGAGTGCGAGCGCCTCGGGGGTGAGGATCTCCGCCATCTCCGGCGTCACCTCGGCCGTGATCTGGACTCCCTCGGGCAGCGTGATCGTGCTCATGGTCTGCGGGACACCTTTCCTCGACGCGTCAACCCCCGGAGGTTATCCGATGGGTCGACGCGCCCGCTCCGGCGCGCGCTTACCCGGGCGTGGTCACCGGCTACGGGCGCCTCTTCGGGCTCAGCCGCCCGCCGGCACCTGGGCCACGAGGATCGACGCGACCAGCACGATGACGATCGAGAGGGCCAGCTCGGCCGACGCCATCCGGCGCACCAGCGCGAGCGTCGGGGCGTTGGGCCGGCGGACCTGGCCCAGCGCCACGATGATGCGCCGGTTGTAGAGCGCCAGCGCCGCGACCGGCACCAGCAGCGCGATCTTCCAGAGGATGCTCTGGCCGTAGGAGGTGTCCCAGAGCTGGGCCGGGTCGGACAGCTCCGACATCGAGCGGATGACGCCGGTCACCACGGCCACCGACACGGCCACGAGCGCGACGCGCGAGAAGCGCGCGAGGATGCGCGTGGCCACCGCGCCGCCCGAGCGCTCGGCCACCGCCGGCAGCCGCACGTGCACCAGCACGACCATCGCCAGGCCGACGATCCAGACCGAGACGGCCGTGATGTGGACCAGCTGGACGCCCACCTGCAGCCACGAGACGTCGCCGACGCTGGCGTGCCCCTGGTCGGCGATGCCGGCGAGCACGACCAGCAGCAGCGCGGCCATCACGAGGCCCGCCCAGCGCGAGCCGGTGACGGTGGCCGGCTTGGGAGTCCCCGACCCGCCGTACTCGCGGATGAACATGAACGCGCCGATGGCGAAGAGGGCGAACAGCAGTGCCCCGCGCAGCTGCACGAGCGACCCGAAGCGCGTGTCGCCGAGCACCTGGCTGATGCCGGCCGCGTCGCGCAGGGCGGTCCAGACGCCGGTGCCGAGCACGCTCGCGCTCTGCACCACCAGCAGGTAGGCCTCGGCCAGCATCGCGCCGACGGCGAGGATGCCGAAGCCCACCCAGAACGCGTCGCGGCCCCACGTGAGCACGGCCTCGCGCTCGCCTCGGGACACGCCGCTCATGTCGCGCAGCGCCGGCGCCCAGATGAGCCAGCGGAAGCCGAGCAGGCCGATCAGCCCGCCGAGCCCGGCGATCTCGAGGAAGCGGGAGCTGGTGCCCCAGGCGCTCGTCTCCGAGGGACCGCCCGACGCGCCCGCGAAGTAGGGCGCTGCGAGCTGGCCGGGGCCGACGCCGAAGACGAAGATGCCGGGCACGACGTGCGAGTCGGCGCCGATCACCGAGTAGCGCACCGTGTAGGTCCCGTCCGGCAGGCCGGGGCGCAGGGGGATCTCGACCACGCGGCTGTCGGTCGGCTGGCGCGCGGGTGCACCGGTGACCGGGGTGCCGTCGCCGTCGACCACCTCGACGTCGGCGCTCCGCAGCAGCTGGACCGGCTCGTTGAAGGTGAGCGTCACCACGCTCGGCGACGCCGCCAGCTTCGCGTCGCGGGAGGGGGAGGTGCTCACCAGCGAGGCGTGCCCCAGGGCCGTCGCGGCCGTCGCGAGAAGGGCGACGAGGGTGGCGACGGTGATCAGGGCGCGGCGCACCCCCGGATGCTTGCGGGCACCGCCCGCGGGCGCAAGGCGACGGGTCGCGGGCGTGGTAGCGTGCCGCGCGATCCGGGCGCGCAGGCGCGCCCGACCCCGTCGGAGCGAGTCGGAGGAGCATCCGTGGCGGAGCTTCTGGAGGGGACGACCGGCCTGGTCGTCGGCGTCGCCAACAAGCGCAGCCTGGCCTGGGCCATCGCCCGCAAGATGAACGAGGCGGGCGCCCGCCTCGTGCTCACCTACCAGGGCGAGCGCACCGAGGGCGACGTGCGCAAGCTGGCGGAGACGCTGACCGACTGCCCCGCCGTGCTGCCGCTCGACGTCCAGGACGACGCGCAGATCGCCTCGACGGTGTCGGCGGCGGCCGAGGCGCTCGGCGGCGGCATCGACACGCTGGTCCACGCCGTCGCCTTCGCGCGGCCGGAGGACCTCGGCGGCCGCTTCGTGGACGTCAGCCGCGAGGGCTTCCACCTGGCGCTCGACGTCTCGGCGTACTCGCTGGCCGCCCTGGCCCGCGAGGTGGAGCCGCACATGATCGCCCGCGGCGGCGGATCGATCATGACCCTGAGCTACATCGCGGCCGACCGCGCGGTGCCGGGCTACAACGTCATGGGCGTGGCGAAGTCGGCGCTCGAGTCGATCGTCCGCTACCTGTCGTGGGACCTCGGCGAGGGCGGCATCCGCGTCAACGCCATCTCGGCCGGGCCGGTCCGCACGCTGGCCGCGCGCGGCATCCCCGGCTTCGGGACGATGGCCGACACGATCAACGCCCGCACCCCGCTGCGCCGCGAGATCACGCAGGACGAGGTGGCCGGCACGGCCGTCTACCTCGCCTCGCCGCTGTCGGCGAGCGTCACCGGCGAGACGATCTTCGTGGACGCCGGCTTCCACGCGATGGGCCTCTGATCTGAGGGCCCTGCGCGTCGGCGTGGTGGCCGACTCGCACGTCGGCGAGCACCTGCCCGTCATGCCGGCGGAGGTGGGCGAGGTGCTGGACGGGGTCGACCTGATCCTCCACGCCGGGGATCTGACCGACCTCGCCGTGCTCGCCGAGCTCGGGCGCATCGCCCCCGTGGTCGCCGTGCGCGGCAACCACGACGAGGAGGGCGGCATCCGCGGGCTGCCGCGCGACCTGCTGGTGCGGGTGGGCGGCGCGCGCATCGGCCTCACGCACGGGGATCGGCCGGCGGCCGTCGAGCTGCCCGCGGCGGCGCTCTCGCTGGTGGCCGGGCGCGCGGTGCTGCTGGGCTTCCCGGGCGCCATGCGGCGGCGCTTCGGCGCCGTCGATGCGATCGTCACCGGGCACCTGCACCTGCCGCTTCACCGGCGGGTGGGCGGCGCGCTGCTCTTCTCCCCCGGGGCGGTGTTCACGCCCGAGGCCGACCCGCACTACGACTGGTCGGGCCCGGCGGGCCGGGGCTACCGCCGCTTCCGCGAGAGCCTGCCGGCCGAGGCGCGCGTGCCCGCCGTGGGGATCATCGAGGTGACCGGACGGAGCGTCACCGCGCGGCGGGTGCCGCTCGAGCGGCCGATCATGTCCGTGTCGGAGCCCCGATGGGGTCGGTGACTAGGCCGGTCTCGACGTACCAGGCGACGGTGCGCCGCAGGGCCTCCTCGACCGGGGTGTAGGCGAGGCCGAGCTCGCGGGTGGCGCGCGAGCCGTCGTAGGCGTGGCCGTGGAGGATCGTGCGCACCATCTCGCGGCACACCGGCGGGCGCCGCCGCCGCGCCCTCGCCACCAGCTCCACCCCGGTCGCCATCGCCATCGCCACGTGCGGCGGCAGGCGGCGCGGGTGCTCCTCGCGCCCCGAGATGCGCCCGAGCAGCGCGATGGCCTCCGAGACGGTGAGCGTCCAGCCCGAGAGCAGGTAGCGGTCGCCGGGGCGCCCGCGCTCCTCGGCCAGCACGTGGCCCTCGGCGCAGTCGGCCACGTCCACCAGCGACATGCGCGAGTCGACGACGAGCTTGAGGCGGCCGTTGAGCGCGTCGATCAGGATCTTCGCCGTGCCCCGCGTGCGCCCCGGCCCCTGCACCGAGGCCGGGTTCACGCTCACCAGCTCCACGCCCGCCTCGGCCGCGGTGGACAGCGCCACGCGCTCGGCGTCGAACTTCGAGCGCTCGTAGTGGGAGAGGAAGCTCCCGCGGTGGGGCGACGACTCGGTGGCGACGGTGCCGCGCGCCTCGCCGATGGTCGCGGCCGAGGAGGTGTAGACCACGCGCCGCACGCCGGCGCGGCCCGCGGCGCGCACCACCGCGCGGGTGCCCTCGACGTTGGCCGTCCAGAGGGCGGACGGGTCGGGCAGGCAGAAGCCGTTGAGGCCGGCGACGTGGTAGACGACCGCGCAGCCCTCCATCGCGCGCTCGAGCGAGGCCGGGTCGCCCAGGTCGCCGCCCACCGGCTGCGCCCCCGCGGCGGCGAGCGTGGCGGCCGACTCCTCGGAGCGGGTCAGCGCGCGCACCTCGCGGCCGCGCGCCACCAGCCGCTCGAGCACGGCGCGGCCGACGAAGCCGCTGCCGCCGGTGATGAGGACGGTCCCGCTCACCCCCCGACCGTACCGTCGGCGACCAGCCGCCGCACGGCCGCCGCGTCGGGCAGGTCGAGCGCGGCCTGCGCGATCGCGCGCACGGCCGGCATCGAGAGCTCGCGCACCCGCTCCTTGACCGCGGCCACCCGACGCGGCGCAACGCTCAGCTCGTCGACGCCGAGGCCCACGAGGACCGGCACGGCCGCCAGGTCCGACGCGGCCTCGCCGCACACCGCCACGCGGCACCCGCGCGCGCCGCCGGCGGTCGCGACCCGCGCGATCAGCCGCAGCACGGCCGGGTGCAGGGGGTCCGACAGCCCCGCGACGCCCGCGTTGCCGCGCTCGGCGGCCATCGTGTACTGCACCAGGTCGTTGGTGCCGATCGACAGGAAGTTGACCTCCGGCGCGATCGCGTCGGTGAGGAGCGCGGCGGCGGGCACCTCGACCATCGCGCCCACCTCGACCTCACCCGCGGGGACGCCCTCGGCCCGCAGCGTCGCGGCCGCGGCGTCGAGCAGCTCCCGCGCGGCGATCAGCTCGGCCCGCTCGCTGATCATCGGGAACATCACCGAGACCGGCCCCTCGGCCGCGGCGCGCAGGGCCGCGCGCAGCTGGGCGGTCAGCATCTGCGGGCGCGCCAGCGACAGGCGGACGCCCCGGACGCCGAGGAAGGGGTTGTCCTCGGCGGCGAGCGGCAGGTAGGCCAGGGGCTTGTCGGCGCCCGCGTCGAGGGTGCGCAGCACCAGCCGGCGCCCGGCGAGCGCGCGCACCGCCTCCGCGTACACGCGGTACTGCTCCTCCTCGCTCGGCGCGTCCGCGCGGCCGAGGAAGAGGAACTCGGTGCGCAGCAGCCCGACCCCGTCGGCGCCGCCGGACACGGCGGCCTCCAGGTCGCCCGGCGCGCCGATGTTGGCGGCCACCTCCACCTCGCAGCCGTCGCGGGTGCGGGCAGGCTCGTGCGCGTGCTCGGCCGCCCGCACCGCCGCGGCGCGGGCGTCGGTCGCGCGGGCCTCGTGGGCGGCGACCGCCTCGGCCGACGGGTCGGCGACCACGGTGCCGGCGCCGCCGTCCACCAGCAGGATCGTGCCCTCGGCGACCGCGAGGACGGACGGCCCGAGGCCGGTGACGGCCGGGATGCCGAGCGCCCGGGCGATGATCGCGGCGTGCGCGGTCGGGCCGCTCGCGGCCATCGCGATCGCGGCGACGCGCTCCGGATCGAGCGCCGCGACCTCGGCCGCGCCGAGCTCCGAGGCCACCAGCACACCGCTCGCATCGCCCCCGCCGGCGCCGGTGAGGATGCCGGCCACCCGCCGCCCCACGTCGAGGACGTCTGCCGCGCGGGTGCGAAGGTAGGGGTCGTCGAGTCGCTCGTACTCCGCGGCGGCCGCCTGCGCGGCGTCGTGCCAGGCGCGCGCGGCCGGCGCGCCGGCGTCGATCGCCCGCTCCGCGGGACCGGTGAGGGCGGCGTCCTGCAGCAGGAGGATCTGGGCGCCGACGATCTCGGCCGTGTCGCCGTGCGACGCCGTGCGGATGGCCTCGAGCTCGCGGGCCGCGGCGGCCAGGGCGTCGCGCAGCGCCGTGCGCTCGCCGGGCGGGTCGGAGGCCGGGGCGTCGGGCAGCGCGGCGGCCGCGCCGAGCACGCGGGCCGGGCCGGATCCGAGGCCGGGCGACGCCGCCACGCCCCGCAGCGCCTCCCCGGGCGCCGGCGGCGCGGCCGCGGCGGGGGCGGGGGCGGGAGGCGAGGCCGGAGGCGTGGGCCGCCCGCCCTCCTCGGCCTCCTCGACGATGGCGCGCACCTCGCCGATCGCCCGCGCGCCCTCGGGCCCGCGCGCCTCGATCAGCACGCGGTGTCCGTCGAGCGCGCCGAGCGCCGAGAGGCTGGTCAGGCTGCGCGCGTCGGCGGGGCCCGCGCCGGTGGTGAGGTTGCGGATGCGCACCTCGGCGTCGCGGTCGGCGGCGGCGCGCACCACCGCGGCGGCCGGGCGCGCGTGCAGGCCGTGGGGGGCCCGCACCACGGCCTCGACGCCGCTCCAGCCGCCCTCGTCGCCGTCCTCGGCGGGCGCCGCCGGAGCCTCCGCGGCGGCGCCTGATCCGAGGTGGGCCGCCTTGCCCGCCAGCCCGGCGCGCGCCTCGCGCGCCACGTCCTCGAGCGAGCCGCCGGCGCGCGACGCGGCGGCCGCCGCGACCGCGCCCTCCACAAGCGGCGCCTCGCACAGCAGCACCCGCCCGCGCACGTCCTCGTCGAGCAGGTCGAGGGCCGTCTCGGCGCTCAGCACCGCCGAGCCCAGGTCCATCAGCACCAGCACCGGCGCCCCGCCCTCCCCGGCGGCCTCGATGGCGCCCATGACGCGCACCGCGTCGGTGCCGATCGGGTCGCCCGGCTCGTCCAGCCCGCCGGCGGGCTCGATGCGGACGTCCTCGCCGCCCATCTCGCGCGCGAGCTCCACCACGCCCGCCGCGAGGCGGGCGCTGTGCGAGACGACGACCAGGCCGACGGAGGGCTCGGCCACCGGGGCTCAGCCCAGCCCGTAGGCCCGGTGGAGGATCTCCACCGGGTGCACCGAGGGGCGGTCGGTGGCCTTCGCGATCTGCCAGCGGCAGGTCTCCGAGTCGCACACCGACAGCTCCGCGCCGGACGCCCGCACCTGCTCGAACAGGGAGCGGCCGACCTCCATGGCGATGTCGTACTTCTCGGCCTTCAGGCCGTAGGTGCCTGCGACCCCGCAGCAGACGGCGTCGAACCTGCCGCGCCCGCAGCCCGGGCACGAGCGCCATCAGCTCCATGGCCGGGGTGCCCACGCCGTGCCCGCGCTGCTGGCAGGGGGCGTGGTAGGGGACCTCCATGTCCACCGGGCGCATGTCGCGCGCCAGCTCGCCGCGCTCGTCGAGCAGCACCAGGTACTCGCAGATGTCGTACATGCGCTCGGAGACCACGCGCAGGTCGTCGTCGTCCAGCCCGAGGATCTCGCGGGCCTCGTGCTTGAGCATCCCGCCGCAACTCGTTGAGGTGGCGACGATGTCGTGGCCGGCGCGCGCGTAGGGCGCGAGCTGCGCGGCGAGGCGGCGCACGTAGGCGCGCGCGTCGTCGTAGAGGCCGTTGCTCTGCAGCGGCAGGCCGCAGCAGCCCTGCTTGGGCACGATCACCTCGAGGCCGTTGTGCTCGAGCACGTCCACGGCCATCTGCGCGGTGCCGGGCTCGTAGAAGTTGGCCGCGCAGCCGTGGAAGAAGACGACCTGGCGCGCCGCCGTCGCCGGGGCTGCCGCGGGCGGACGGCGACGGGACCGGGCGCGGCTCTGGAACGTGCGCCCGGCCCACCGGGGCATCGGCGCCCTGCGGTGGACGCGCAGCGCCTTCTCCAGCAGCACCCGGAACGGGCCGAGCGAGGTGGTCCAGTTGGCGATCGGCGCCACCGGCGCGCCCAGGCGCCCGAGCAGCGTCGGCCGCGCGATGAGCTTGTCGCGCAGCGGCACCCCCCGGCGCTGCGCCAGCTCGGCCTTCGCCTGGGAGTTGATCTCCGCGATCTTCACGCCCTGCGGGCAGACCTGGGTGCAGATGCCGCAGCTCGAGCAGTAGTCCAAGGAGGCGTCGGCCACCGGCCCCGGCCCGCGGTAGCGCTCGGCCTGCGGGCCCGCGTACTTCGGGCCGGGGAAGAGCGGCGTGGCTGCCGCGACCGGGCAGTAGGTCTCGCAGATCGTGCACTTGACGCAGTGGTCGAGCGAGTCGCGCATCAGCTCGTGGAGCGTGTGGGTCATGTCTCCTCCAGGATCGCGCTGGCCGCCCGGTACCCCGCGGCGATGGCGATGCCCTCGCCGGACTTCTCGCGCCACGGCTCCGCGCCGGCCACGATGGCGCCGGCCGCGCGCACGTTGGACCACACCGGCGCGCCGTCGGCGCCGGTGGGCCGCAGCCCATCGTCCACGGCCACGCCCGACGCCATCAGCGGCTGGTGGTCGAGGTGGCGGATGCTGAGCGGCTCGACGTCCGGGGGCGGCCCGCTCACGGGCAGGCCGAGGGCCGTCTCGCGCAGGCCGCCGCGCGAGTCGAGCTCCAGGCCGCCCGCGGCGAAGCCCCCGGTGGCCAGCACGACGGCGTCGGCCGCGAACGGGCGCGTGCGGGCCGCGTCGCGCACGTGGACCGCGGTGACGCGGCCGGCCTCGCCGGCGCAGCCCACCACCTCGGGCCCGGTGCGAATGTGCACGCCCGCGGCGGTCGCGGCGGCCAGGAGCTCGGCGTTGAGCCTCATCCCCGCCACCGACGGGGGCACCGTCGGGACCTCCGCCACCGGCACGCCGGCGCGCTCGCGCACCTCGTCCCACACGGCGCCCGCCTCCCGCAGCCCGAGCACCGCGGGCATCAGGACGGTCTCGCCCGGCTCGGCCACCGCGCGCAACGCCTCACCCAGCTCGGCGCGCAGCGCCGGCCGCTCGTCGAGCGCCCGGGCGAAGACCTGGGCGGCGACGTCGGCCTGGCCGAGGCGCGGCGAGACGTCGATCTCGGCGTGCCGGGCGGCGATCCGCGCGCCGGCCAGGTCGGCCTTCTCCAGGTTGTCGGCCAGCAGGCGCGGGAAGAAGTCCTTCAGCGCCGCCAGCCCGACGGCCACGAAGCGCCCGCCGTCGCGCACGTCGCCCGCGGCCATCGAGGCGGGCGCGAGCGCGGTGGGGCGGGGCACGCCGACGGCGCTCGGCAGCAGCAGGTTGCGCGCGCCGTCGCCCGTGTAGCGCATGCCCGGCACGTGGTCGGTGAACCACGCGACCGCGTCCTCGAGCGCGTCGCCGAGGTGGGCGTAGGGGTGGCCCGGACGCGCCTCGAGCAGTGCCGCGACCGCCGCGCGCGGTGCCTCCACCCGGCCCGGCGCGTAGCCCAGCACGTCGATCGTCCCCGGTGAGAGGTGGAGCCCCCCCGACCCCTTGGCGACCACGGTCACCTCGGCCCCGCCCTCGGCCAGGCGCAGGGCCGCGGTGAGGCCCGCCAGCCCCGCCCCGATCACGACGACCCGCGTCACGTGGGTGCGGTCACGGGGAGGTGCTCGACGTCCAGGGTGCCCTGGAAGATCCAGTCGTCCAGGCATGCCTGGCGCATCTGGTCGCCGTAGAGGATCGGCTCGAGGCCGAGCCAGCGGTGCTGGAGGAAGGTGAGCAGCAACTCGTCGGCGCGCACGGTCTCGGCGTCGCCGAGGCCGTGGAGGATGCCGGTGGCGCGGTAGGTGCAGAAGCCGCCCTGGCAGGGGCCCATGCCGAGGCGCAGGATGCGCCGGACGTCGTCGAGCGTCATCCCCGGCCGGCGGCGGGCGGCCTCGATCAGGCGCCGCCGCGGCATCAGCTCGCACTCGCACACGAGCTGGTCGTCGTGCAGCGCCTGCTCCTGCGCGGCCAGGCGTGAGCCCAGCCAGTAGTGGTGCCCGTCCTCGGACCCCGGCAGCGCCTCGGTGGCCGTGGTGCACGGCCGCGGCGCGCCCATCTGCTCGCACATCGCGTTGACGACGGTCTCGGCCATCAGCCGGTAGGTGGTGAGCTTGCCGCCGGTGATCGTGAGGAAGCCGCTCACGCCGTCGCGGCTCAGGTGGTCGACCAGCGCCAGACCGCGGCTCATGTGGCGGGTGTCGCCGTCCGCGTCGCCCGCGCGCTCGTCCTTGAACAGGGGCCGCGACCCGGTCCATGCGTGCAGGGCACGCGCGTTGCGGAAGCCGGGGACGATGACCTCGCCGGCGTCCAGCATCTGCTGCACGTCGTCGCGGCCGATCGAGTAGTCGTCGGGGCTGTCGGCCTTCACGTCGGTGGTGCCGATGACGCAGACGGTCCGGACCGGCACGATGATGTCCCCGTCACCCGGGTGCTCGCAGCGGTTGACCACCGTGCGCACCAGCCGGTGGTTCATCGCGATCATGACGCCCTTGCCCGGCACCACCGTGACCCCCGGGCAGTCGGCCATGTCGGCGATCTCGCCGGCCCAGACGCCGCCGGCGTTGACGACGAACGACGCGTCGATGCGCACCAGCTCCTGGGCCCGGTTGTCGTGCGCCACGACGCCGACGACGCGGTCGCCCTCGCGCAGCACCTCGGTGACCCAGTGGTAGGGGAGGATCGTCGCGCCGTGCTCCTGCGCCGAGCGGGCGTTGCCCCACAGCAGCTTCCAGGCGTTGACCGCCGCGTCCTGCACCTCGAAGGCGCGCGAGATGCCGGGGTTCAGCCGCGGCTCGCGGGCGAGCGCCTCGGAGGCCGGGATCTCCTGCACCGGCACGCCGTTGGCACGGCAGCCGGCCAGGAAGCGGTCGGCGTAGTCCGGGTCGTCGGCCGGGGTGGTGACGAACAGGCCGCCCGTGTCCTCGACGGCCTCGGACGCGATGCGGCGGACGACGGCGTTCTCCTCCGCGCACTCGGTCGCCGAGCGCTCGTCGGAGACGACGTAGCGCCCGCCCGAGTGCAGGAGGCCGTGGAACCGGCCGGTGGTGCCCTGCCCGAGGTTGACGCGCTCGACCAGGATCGTGCGGAAGCCCCGGAGGGCGGCGTCGCGAACGACCCCGAGGCCGGTCGCGCCGCCGCCGATCACCAGGACGTCACATTCGTGCGTGACGGCTATTCCTGGCCCTCCTTCTCCACCCAGTCGAACGACTTGGTGACCGCCCTCTTCCAGTGGCGGTACTCGCGCTCGCGCCGCTCCGGGTCCATGGTCGGGCTCCAGCGCTTGTCCTCGACCCAGTTCTCGCGCAGGTCCTCCTGCTCGGCCCAGAAGCCGACCGCGAGGCCGGCGGCGTAGGCCGCCCCGAGCGCCGTCGTCTCGGCCACGGCGGGCCGGATGACGTTGACGTCGAGGAGGTCGGCCTGGAACTGCATGAGCAGGTCGTTCTGCACCATGCCACCGTCCACCTTCAGCGACTCGAGCGCGACGCCCGAGTCGGCGTTCATGGCCTCCACCACCTCGCGGCTCTGGTAGGCCGTGGCCTCCAGGGTGGCGCGGGCGATGTGGCCGGCGTTGACGTAGCGCGTGAGGCCCGCGATCACGCCGCGCGCGTCGCTGCGCCAGTACGGCGCGAAGAGGCCCGAGAACGCCGGCACGAAGTAGACGCCGCCGTTGTCCTCGACCGTCATCGCCAGCTCCTCGACCTCCGGCGCGGCCTTGATCATCTTCAGATTGTCGCGGAGCCACTGCACGAGCGCCCCGGTGATGGCGATCGATCCCTCGAGCGCGTACACCGTCGGGTTGTCGCCGATGCGGTAGGCCGCGGTGGTGATGAGGCCGTTCTTCGACGGGACCGCCTCGGTGCCGGTGTTCAGCAGGAGGAAGTTGCCGGTGCCGTAGGTGTTCTTGGCCTCGCCCACGGCGAAGCAGGTCTGGCCGAAGAGCGCCGCCTGCTGGTCGCCGAGGTCGCCGGCCACGGGCACGCCCGCGACGGCCGCGGTCTTGGCCTCGCCGTACACCTCGCTCGAGCCTTTGATCTCGGGCAGCATCGACCGCGGCACGCCGATCGCCGACAGCAGCTCGTCGTCCCACTGGAGGGTGGCGAGGTCCATCAGCATGGTGCGGCTGGCGTTGGAGACGTCGGTGATGTGGAGGCCGCCGTCCGTGCCGCCGGTGAGGTTCCAGATGACCCAGGTGTCCATGTTCCCGAACATCAGGTCGCCCGCGTCGGCCTTCGCCTGCGCGCCGTTGACGTTCTCCAGGATCCAGCGCACCTTCGGGCCGGAGAAGTAGGTCGCGATCGGCAGGCCGGTCTTGGCGCGGAAGCGGTCCTGGCCGCCGTCGGCCATCAGCCTGTCGCAGATCGTGTCGGTGCGCGTGTCCTGCCAGACGATGGCGTTGTGGACCGCCTTGCCGGTGTTCCGGTCCCACACGACCGCGGTCTCGCGCTGGTTGGTGATGCCGATGGCGGCGAGGTCGTCCTTGCCGATGCCGGTGGAGGAGAGGGCCTCGCCGATGACCTCCTCGGTGCGGGCCCAGACCTCGGCCGGGTCGTGCTCGACCCAGCCCGGCTTGGGATAGATCTGCTCGTGCTCCTTCTGCGCGATCCCGGCCACCGTGCCGCCGTGGTCGAAGATCATGAAGCGGGTGCTGGTGGTGCCCTGGTCGATGGCGCCTACGTACTTGGCCACGTCTGCTCTCCGATCCGTCGCTATGCGGCCCACGTGCGTGCGGCGCACCGCACGAGGTGGGCACTCGAGGTGGCGCCCGGGTCCTGGTGTCCGGCGCTGCGCTCTCCGAGGTAGCTGGCCCGGCCCTTGCGGGCGATCAGCGGGATGGTGGCCCGGGCACCCTCCTCCGCCGCGCCGGCGCCGCGGGCCAGGGCATCCGCGAAGGAGGCCCCCTCCCCGAGCGCCGCCCTGACCGCGTCCGCGGCCGGCTGGAGTGCATCCACCATCGTCTTGTCCTCGAGCTCCGCCTTGCCGAGCGACCGGACCCCGGCCACCCCGGCGGCAAGGCACGCGGCCCAGCCCTCGGGTGTCAGGTCGCCCTCGCCCGCCGCCGAGCCGAACTGCAGGAAGAAGGTCCCGTACAGCGGCCCGGCCGCGCCCCCGACCTTCGAGATCAGGGCCATGCCGACCGCCTTCATCAGCGCCGGGACGTCCTGCGGGTCGGACCCGTCGAGCTTCTCGACGACGGCCCGCATGCCGCGGTCCATGTTGATGCCGTGGTCGGCGTCGCCGATCGCGGCGTCGAGCGCGGTGAGCGCGTCCTTCTCCTGCGCCATCGTGTCGGCGAAGGTCCGCAGCCATGCGGACACCTCGCCGACCGTGATGGCCGTGCCGCCGCTCATGCTCCCCAACGCAGGCCGGCGGTGTGCACCGGCGCGTCCCAGAGGCGCGTGAGCTCGTCGTCGAGGCGCAGCAGGGTGATGGAGCACCCGGCCATCTCGAGCGACGTGATGTACGAGCCGACCAGGCTGCGCGTGATCGTGATGCCGCGCTGGTCGAGCAGCCCCTTGAGCTCGTTGAACACGAGGTAGAGCTCGATCTGGGGCGTGCCGCCCATCCCGTTCACGAAGGCGAGCACGTTGTCGCCCGACGCGAAGGGCAGGTCCTCGACGATCGGCGTGGCGAGGCGCTCCACCACCTCGCGGGCGGGCCCGAGCTTCATGCGCTCGCGGCCCGGCTCTCCGTGGATGCCGATGCCGAGCTCCATCTCGTCCTCGCCGAGCTCGAACGTCGGCTTGCCGGCCGCCGGCACGGTGCACGACGTGAGCGCCATGCCCATGCTGCGGCCCTCGGCGTTCACCCGCCGGCAGAGCTCGGCGACGGTGGCGAGGTCCTTGCCCTCCTCAGCGGCCGCGCCCACGATCTTCTCGCAGAGCACGGTGACGCCCACGCCGCGGCGGCCCGCGGTGTAGAGGCTGTCCTGCACCGCGACGTCGTCGTTGGTGACGACGGCCTCCACCTCGACGCCGTCCCCGCGCGCGAGGTCTGCCGCCATCTCGAAGTTGAGGACGTCGCCGGTGTAGTTCTTGACGATGTGGAGGACGCCGGCGCCGCCGTTGACCGCCTTGGTCGCCTCGTACATCTGGTCCGGCGTCGGGGAGGTGAACACCTCGCCCGGGCAGGCCACGTCGAGCATGCCCATGCCGACGAAGCCGCCGTGCATGGGCTCGTGGCCCGATCCGCCGCCGGAGAGGACGCCGACCTTGCCCTGGACTGGCGCGTCGGCGCGGACCACGTAGGCCGGGTCGTAGTTGACCCGCACGAGATCCGGGTGCGCCGCCGCGAAGCCCCTGAGGGACTCCGCGACGACGTCGGACGGATCGTTGATGAGCTTCTTCATCAGAGTCCGTCCTCTTCCTCGGCGACCTCGCCGCGTCGCACGAGGTCCGTGTCGGCCGCCTTGTGCCGGGCCTTCAGGACGTCGCTGATGAAGAACCTGTAGATAACGCCCCCGAGCACGCCGCCGATGATCGGCGCGACGATGGGCACCCACCAGTAGTTGTGCAGCGGGCCGCCGACGTCACCGGGGAACGAGGCGTCGCCCCATCCCGCGACGTAGGTGAACAGCCGCGGCCCGAGGTCGCGGGCCGGGTTGATCGCGTAGCCCGAGTCGGCGCCGAACGACATGCCGATGGCCATGACGCCGAAGCCGATGACGAGGGCTCCGAGGTTGCCCTTCGGCGGGATGTTCATGAGGTCGACGACCGCGAGCACGATGATCAGGAGCAGCGCCGTGCCCGTGATCTCGCTGATGACCGGTCCCCAGTAGCTGTCGAAGTACTGGGCCGGATTGGTCACGAATATCCCGACGGTCCCTGCGCTGTGGTGCCCCGCGTTGGACGCGTCCTCCGAGGCGAAGATCGCGTCCTTGTAGTTCAGGTACACGATCGCCGCGCCGACGAAGGCGCCGGCGACCTGCGCCACGATGTATCCCGGGACCTTCCTCCACGGGAACCCGGCGAAGACCGCCAGCGCGATCGTGACGGCGGGATTGATGTGCGCGCCGCTGATGCCGCCGGCGACGTAAATGCCCATGATCACGGCCATTCCCCAGCCGAAGGTGATGAGCAGCCAGTCGGCATCAGCCGTGATGCCGTCGCCACGGCCGGACTGCGGCAGCGCCGCCACGTACATCGCGACGACGCCGGTGCCGAATGCGATCAGCACCATCGTCCCGAGGAACTCCGAGAGCCATTCCCCCCACTGCGTGCGGCGCCAGGCCGCATCGGAGCCCATCACCGCGTTCCAGCCGGATGCAGGGGCACCTGCGGATCCGTCTGCCATGGTCCAGCCTCCTCCCTACGGTTGTGCCGAACAGCACGAGTATCTGCCCGGGCCCCCAGCCCCGAAAACCCCAGCCGGGGGTTTGTGACGTCCCGAACCACCAGATTCGCTTACGACGTAAGGGTCAGGCGGGGGTGCGCGGCTCCCGTGGCGCGGCGCGCCGGCCCAGCTCGATCCGGTTCTCGCGGCCGGCGAGCAAGCGGGCGATGTTGCCGCGGTGCAGGAACAGCACCGCGGCGGCGGCGATGGCGGTGAAGACGACCTTCGAGGTGGAGTAGCCCAGCGCCCAGACGACGGGCGTCGCCGCGACGGCGCCGACGATGCTGCCGAGCGACGTGTAGCGCGTGGTCAGCACGACGATCAGCCAGATCCCGAGCAGGATCACGCTCGCGAGCGGCATCAGCCCGATGACCGCGCCGCCGCCGACCGCGACGCCCTTGCCGCCCTTGAAGCGCATCCAGACCGGGAAGACGTGGCCGGCCATCGCCGCGCCGGCGGCGATCGCGGGCCAGGGGTCGTCGGTGATGGCGCGGGCGATCAGCACCGCCACCAGCCCCTTGCCGATGTCGGCCGCCATCACGCCGATCCCCCAGCTCCTGCCGAGCGTGCGGAAGACGTTGGCGGCGCCGAGGTTGCCGCTGCCGACGGTCCGCAGATCGACTCCCCGCACCCGGCCGGCAAGGAATGCGAACGGAATGGACCCCAGCAGGTACGCCAGGGCCACCGCGATCGCCTCGTTCACGGCTCGCTGATCGCGTCGGGGTGGGACATCGCCTTGCCGGTGAACAGGCGCCAGCGCGCAACCAGGAAGTAGTGCGCGCCGCTCAGGACGGTCAGCACGAGCGCGAGGTACAGGAACGCGTCGCGCACGTTCTGGTCGACCCCCGGGGCGATGATCAGCGCGAGCGCGACGTTCTGGCTCAGCGCCTTCGCCTTGCCGAACTTTCCGGCCGACATGATCACGTTCTCGGCCGCGGCCACGAGGCGCAGCCCGGTCACGGCGAACTCGCGGGCGATGATGATCATGGCCGCCCAGGCCGAGACGTCGCCGGTCTCCACCAGGCAGACGAGCACCGCGGAGATCAGGAGCTTGTCGGCGAGCGGGTCGAGGAACGCCCCGGCCACGGTCACGAGGCCGCGCGAGCGGGCGAGCCACCCGTCGAGCGAATCGCTGAGGCAGGCGACCACGAAGACCCCGAACGCCCACCACCTCCCGCCCGGGATGTCGTCGATCAGGAGCAGCGCCATCAGCGGGGGGATCGCGACGATCCGCACCCCGGTGACCCAGAGAGGCGCGTTCATGATCCCGGATCGCACGGCGGCAGCATATCCCGCCGCCCCTCCCTCGCCGTGGCCGTCCGGCCCCGGGGCCGGCGGCGCCGTCCCGTGGGACCGCCCTCAGGCGTGGGCCGCGGCCTGGAGCTCCTCGCCGGGGGTGAGCGGGTACCAGCAGGCCGTGGTGTGCCCGGGGGCCACTTCGGCGAGGGGCGGCATCTCGGTGCGGCAGCGCTCCGGGGCCTCGCCGCCGCCGCTCACGAGGGCCGCTTTCTGGCAGCGCGGATGGAACGGGCAGCCGCTCGGCGGGTCGGCGGGAGACGGGACGTCGCCGGTCAGGATGATCCGCTCGCGCGCCGTCCCCTGGTGTCCCTTCGGCACCGCCGACAGCAGCGCGGCGGTGTAGGGGTGGCGCGGGTCCTCGTAGACGTCGTCGGCGCCGGCCACCTCCACGATGTGGCCGAGGTACATCACCGCGATCCGGTCCGAGACGTGGCGCACCACTCCGAGGTCGTGCGAGATGAACAGGTAGGTGAGGTCGCGCTCGCGCTGCAGGTCCATCAGCAGGTTGAGGATCTGCGCCTGGATCGAGACGTCGAGCGCGGACACGGGCTCGTCGGCCACGATGAGGCGGGGGTTCAGCGCGAGGGCGCGCGCCACGCCGATGCGCTGACGCTGGCCGCCGGAGAACTCGTGCGGATAGCGGTTGTAGTGCTCGGGGTTGAGGCCCACCCGCTCCATCAGGCTCTGGACCTCGGCCCGCCGGTCGCCGTCGAAGCCGTGGATCTGGAACGGCTCGCTGATGATCGAGCCCACGGGGTGGCGCGGGTTCAGCGACGCGTACGGATCCTGGAAGATCATCTGCATCTCGCGCCGCAGCGACCGCAGGGCCGAGCCGCCCAGGTGCGTGATGTCGCGGCCGTCGAAGCGCACGGAGCCCGAGGTCGGCTCGAGCAGGCGCATCACCAGACGCGCGGTGGTTGACTTGCCGCAGCCCGACTCGCCCACCAGGCCGAGGGTCTCGCCGCGCCGGATGGAGAACGACACGTGCTCCACCGCCCGCACAGCGCCCACCTGGTGCTGGAAGATGACGCCCTGGGTGATGGGGAACTCCTTGGTGAGGTCCTCGACCTCCACGAGGGGCGTCTGGTCCTCCGCGGCGTCCGGCGCCGGCGCTCTCACGGCGTCGGTGCTCACGCGGCGGTCTCCTCCAGGCGGCGCCGGCGCTCAGCCCACAGGCGCACCTTATCCGCCGGTCGCAGGTGGCAGGCGTCGAGGTGGCCGTCCTCCCCCGCCAGGGGCGGGCGCTCCGTGTCGCACGGCGCGAAGCGGTGCGGGCAGCGCGGGTGGAAGGGGCAGCCCGGCGGCACCTGGATCAGCGAGGGAGGCGCGCCCTCGATCGGCCTCAGGCGCTCCACCCGGACGTCCGGCCGCGGGATCGACTCGATGAGGCCCCACGAGTAGGGGTGGCGTGGCTCGGCGAAGATCGCGTCACGGGTGCCGATCTCGACCGGCCGCCCGGCGTACATGATCATCACGCGCTGGGCCACGTCGGCGATGACGCCGAGGTTGTGGCTGATCAGGACGACGCCGATCCCGAGGCGTTCCTTCAGCTCGCCGATGAGCTCGAGAATCTGCGCCTGGACGGTGACGTCGAGCGCGGTGGTCGGCTCGTCGGCGATCAGCAGGTCGGGCTCGAGCACGATGCCCATCGCGATCATCGCGCGCTGGCGCATGCCGCCGGAGAACTCGTGCGGGTACTGGCGGGCGCGCTGCTCGGGCGAGGGGATGCCGACGCGGCGCAGGGCCTCCACCGCGATGGCCTCGGCCTCTTTCTTGGGGACATCGCGGTGCGCGGTCACCACCTCGGAGATCTGATCGCCCACGCGGTGCATCGGGTGGAGCGAGGTCATCGGGTCCTGGAACACCATCCCGATGCGCGCGCCGCGCAGGCGGCGCAGCTGCTTGTCCGGGATCGCCAGGAGGTCGATGCCGTCGAACAGGACCTGGCCGCTGACCTGGGCCGTCTTGCGGTTGATGAGCCCCATCACAGTCATGAACGTGACGCTCTTGCCCGATCCGGACTCGCCCACCACGCCGAGAGTCTCGCCGCGCGCGAGCTGGAACGTGGCGCCGTCCACGGCGCGCACCAGGCCGTCCTCGGTCGGGAAGCTCACGTGCAAGTCGCGCACGTCGAGAAGGGGGTCGCCCGCGCTCACCGGTAGCGCACCCGCGGGTCGAGGTAGGCGTAGACGATGTCAGCGGGCTCCCAGGGCGGGCGCTGCGAGGGCCCCGCGCCGGCGGGGCCCGGCGAGGCGGGAGTGGCGGGACTCGAACCCGCGGCCTCCGGGTCGGCAGTCGGCTGAGGGCGCGGCGACGCGTCGGCGGGGAGATGCCACTATTGACTCGGAATCCGCATCGGCATGAGTGTTCTCGGCCTCCTCGGCTGAGGTGCGCGCAGGAGCGTCAAGGTACTCCGAAGTCGCCTCGCTGGGGTCACGTGTCGCTCCCGCCGGACGCTCCACGCCGGAACGCGGTCCTGGCCCGCGAGGGCCGCTGATTATGATCGACGTCCGCCACAACGCCCACATCGCCGCCGCGAACGCGGCGGCGCGCCCGACCCGCTGGTGGGTCGCCCTCGTCGCGGCGGTCGGCGCCATCCTGGTCTCGGAGGCGGTGGGTTTCGAGACGCCGAGGGACATCCTCCACCCCGGCGCGGGATCCGTCGCCCTCCAGTTCCTCGACGGCCTCGCCGGGCTGGTCCTGATCGTCCTCATGATGCTCTGGCTGCGCGTCAAGGAGGGCCGCCCGGGGCGCTCGGTCGGCTTCCGGGGGCCCCGTCCGGTCCTGCGGTTCGTCCTGGGCGTCCTCATCGGCGGCGCGATGCTCGCGGCGGGGACGCTGCTCATGCTCGGCGTCGGCGGCATCGAGCGCATCGACCACCCCGCGGGGGTCGCCACCGGCACCTCGGCGCTCCTGGCGGCGGCCCTGCTCGGTGGCGCGTGGGTCCTGCAGGCAACCTCGGAGGAGGTCGTGGTCCGCGGCTTCCTGTTCCAGTGGACCGGCCTCCAGCTGCCGGCCAGGGCGGCGATCCTCCTTCCGGCCGTCGTCTTCGCGGCCCTCCACCTGGCCGCCCCGGGGGCGCTCGCGCCCCTCCCGATCCTGAACCTCATGCTCTTCGGGGTCTTCGCCGCGATCGTGGCGCTCGCCGACCGCGGCCTTTGGCTGATCGCCGGGATACACACCGGCTGGAACTGGGCGCAGGGCAACGTGATGGGCATGCGCGTCGGCGGGGGCCTCGAGGACAACACGCTCGTCGCCTTCGGGCCGGTTGACGGGAAGCCGGGCGCGATCTCGGGAGGCGACTTCGGCCTGGAGGCGACCGTCGGCGCGACCCTCGTGCTGGCGATCGCGACCGTCGTCGCCCTGCGCCTGCTCCACGCGCGCCAGGCCGCGTGGGCGGACGCCGGGCCCGGCACTGGAGAATCCCGCTAGGTAGCGCGATCCCCGGAGCGGGAGTGACGGGACTCGAACCCGCGGCCTCCGGATTGACAGTCCGGTGCTCTAACCAATCTGAGCTACACCCCCAGCGGCCGACGGCGGGGACGGGGGAAGTGGGCGGTGACGGATTTGAACCGCCGGCCACCTGCGTGTAAAGCAGGTGCTCTACCGCTGAGCTAACCGCCCGAACCGCGTTGGCGACGGGTCACGATACCAGCCGCGCGCGGCGGCGGCGCCCCGGGCCGCGATCCTCGCGGATCGGCGGCCACGGGGCGCGGGAGGCTCAGCCGCCCCGGGTGACGCTGAGCGCGTCGGCCAGGAAGGCGTCGCCGCGCTGGGCGCGGCGCTGCACCAGCATCAGGTCCACGCGGTTGCGTCGCGAGCGCGGCGTGATGGTGGCGGTGACCGGCGCGAACTGGGCGCCGAGGCGGACCGTGACGTGGACGCGCCGCACCGGCCGGCCGGCCGGGGTGCGCTCGCGCAGGTAGAGCGAGACGGGCTTGCCGGCGGCCGAGGCCGAGCCGGCGCGAACGTAGGCCTGGGCCGTCAGGCCGACGCCGGCCTGGGCCGGCCGGATGCCGCTGGCGCGCGAGAGCGAGTACGCCGTCCCCACGCCGCCGAAGCGCACGCGGGCGGCATGGCCGCCGTCGGGGGCGTCCGCCACCTCGTCCACCGCGAGGTCACCGCGCCAGGCGGTCCAGCCGGCCGTGGCGCGCTCGAGGGAGGGGTTCCTCAGCAGGTTCCCGGCCGGGATGATCGGCGCCGGCGAGGGAGCGGGCGAGGGCTTCGGCGCGACGGCCGGAGTCCGCTTCTTGGGCGACGCCGGCCCGGGCAGCGTGAGCGACGGCGCGGGGGCCGGCGTCACGACCGGCGGCGCCGGGGTGCGCGCGTCCTGGCTGGGCGCGACGCCCGGCAGCAGGCTGAAGGGCAGCACCGGGGCGGCCGGGCCGCCGTAGTCGCCCTGCGCGCTCACGTGGGTGACGCCCGGGATCGTGGCCCAGCGCCCCGCCTCGTACGTCGAGTTGGCGATCACCATGTTGCGCACCGGCTTGAACCAGTCCGAGCGGCCGAGCTGAGAGGACCAGTTGGGGGCCTCCGAGAAGGAGTGGTGCTCGACGGTGATGCCGTTGAGCTCGGGGTTGCCGTTGCTCCAGGAGTTGTTGGCCACCAGGATCACGCTCGGGCCGAGCGCCACGCGCAGCCGGTGGACG
Source organism: uncultured Thermoleophilia bacterium (assembly GCA_963770865.1). Taxonomy (GTDB): domain Bacteria; phylum Actinomycetota; class Thermoleophilia; order Miltoncostaeales; family Miltoncostaeaceae; genus Miltoncostaea. Next base: position 184,916 of record CAVYRD010000002.1, on the reverse strand, counting down.
AGGTCGCGGTTGCCCGCGGCCCAGTCGGCCTTCTCCTGGGCGGTCATGCCGTCCCAGGAGCCGGTCCACAGGCGCTCGCCGACGACGTCGAGGAAGATGCCCTTGGCGTGGGTCGTCGGGAACCACTGCTTCAGGTGCTCGACCGCGTGGAGGATCCATGGCGAGCCCGGGCGCATGTCGGTCATGTACGTGTTCGCCCAGTTCGAGCGCCTCGGCGACATGAGCCAGTCGGGATTCTGCTGGGCGCCGCCGTAGAGGGCGGCCTGCTCGCCGGTGGCGTTCCAGTTCGTGAACCAGCCGTCGATCACGTCGATGTACTGGTAGACCTCGCCGCCGCCCGCCTGGACCTGGTCCACGACGGCGGGGTTGAAGAAGTTGCGGCCCACCACGACCGCGCCGGTGGGACGCGCGTAGGCGGTGATCGCGGTCGAGTTCGAGTAGTCGAACGTCAGGGGGTTCGCGGCGCCCTGGGCCAGTGCGGGGGCGGCGAGGGCGGCGGTGATGGCGGCGAGCGTAAGGGCACGGGCGGGAAGGCCCGCTCGGAGCTGGGCACGGATCGGCATTCGGGAGATCCCTCTCGGCGTCGTCGATCGACGAGTTGTGTGCTCGGGCGGCGCCGGTTTCCCCCGGTGCGGCTCTCGAGTGACCGGGCTCGTCCCGGCAGGTTCGATATCGGCCGCCCAGCGGCGGAATTGAGCGCTGTCGGCGCGAGGACCGGAGGCGCCCCAGAGGTTCTCCGGGACCGGGGCGCCGGACGCCCGGACGGCCGTGGCGGCCGTCCGGGCGGTCACGCAGTCGTTCAGCCGGTCAGGAGACCGGGGCCATGCTGATGGCGTCCACCAGGACGGCGTTGCCGGAGGTCGCCTTGTCCTGGGCGATGAACACGTCGATCCTGTCGCCCTTGTTCTTGGCAGTGAGGGTGGCCGAGACGGTCTGCCAGCCGGTGGTCAGGCTCTTGGTCGTGCCGTGGACCTGCTGCACCGTCGTGCCCGCGGCGTTGCGCTCGCGCAGGAAGAACGTGACGGGCTTGCCCACGCTGCCGCTGACAGCGGCCTTCACATAGGCGTTGGCGAGGTACTTCGCCCCGGCGGCCGAGGTCGTGACGCGGCCCGGGAAGTCGCCGATCGTGAAGCTGGTGCCGACGCCCTTCCACGCGACCTTCGCCGCCTTCGCGCCGTCCGGCGCCCCCGTGACCGAGGCCACGGTGAGGGTTCCCTGCCACGAGCCCCAGCCGGTCGTCGTGCTCTCGAACGACGGGTTGGCGAGCAGGTTGCCTGCCGGGATCGCGGTCGAGGGTGACGGCGACGGGGGCGGCGCGGGGGCCGGGTCGGGGTCCGGCGTCGGCGTCGGGTCCGGGGTCGGCGTCGGGTCCGGGGCCGGCGTCGGGGCCGGGACGGTGGTCGTGCCCGGCAGCGGGCTGAACGCGAGCAGCGGGGCGACGGGCTGGCCGTAGGTGCTCTGCGGGGTGACGTGCGTGACCCCGGCGACCCCGGCCCACGAGCGGGCCTCCGTCGAGCCGTTCGCGATGACGATGTTGCGCACCGGCTTGAACCAGTCCGAGCGGCCGGTCATGCCGCTCCAGTAGCCCGACTCCGAATAGGAGTGGTGCTCCACGGTGAGGCCGTTGAGCTCGGTGTTGCCGTTGGGCCAGGAGTTGTTGGCCACCAGGATCACGCTCGGGCCGAGGGCGACGCGCAGGCGGTGGATGAGGTCGCGGTTGCCCGCGGCCCAGTCGGCCTTCTCCTGGGCGGTCATGCCGTCCCAGGAGCCGGTCCACAGGCGCTCGCCCATCACGTCGAGGAACAGGCCCTTGGCATGCGTGGTCGGGAACCACTGCTTGACGTGCTCGACCACGTGGAGGATCCATGGCGAGCCGGGGCGCATGTCGGTCATGTACGTGTTCGCCCAGTTCGAGCGCCTCGGCGACATGAGCCAGTCGGGATTCTGCTGGGCGCCGCCGTAGAGGGCGGCCTGCTCGCCGGTGGCGTTCCAGTTCGTGAACCAGCCGTCGATCACGTCGATGTACTGGTAGACCTCGCCGCCGCCGTTCTGGATCTGGTTGACCAGGGCGGGGTTGAAGAAGTTGCGGCCCACCACGACGGCACCCGTCGGGTGCGCGTAGGCGGTGATGGCGGTCGAGTTGTCGTAGTCGAACGTGAGCGGGTTCGCCGCGGCGCTCGCGAGCGCGGGGGCGGCCAGGGCGGTCAGCGTCGCTCCGGCGATCGCGGCCCCGCGGAGCACGCGGCGGACACGGGGGACCCCACGGGGTGCGCGGGCACGCGCAGCCACCCGTGCGGAGGGAGGGTTCGTCATCAGGAGGATTTCCTTATCCACGCCGCCGGCGACGGGCGGCCATGTATTGGGCACGCCGGGCGTCCACCCGGCACTTCCTCTATCGGCCGGGCAACCCCGCCAAGTGAGAGGGCGCCGTCAAGAAAGTTGCGATTGCGCCGCTAAAGGCGTGTGTGTCCCCACCCGTCCGCGGGTCGGACTAGGCTGCCGCAGGCGGGCGCGCCGCGTCCGCTCCGGACAACCGACAGCAGGGGTGGAACGTGGACGACTTCAGCTTCCTCGACCTCATATGGACGATCATCATCATCTACGCGCTCTTCGTGGTGATCATGATGCTCGTCTCGATCGTCGCCGACCTCTTCCGCGATCGAGAGCTCTCGGGCATCGCCAAGGCCGGGTGGGTGATCCTGCTCTTGGTCTTCCCCCTGATCGGCATCCTGATCTACCTGATCGTGCGCCATGAGGGGATGGCCGAGCGGGCCGCGGCGCAGCAGAGGGCCGCCAAGGCCGAGTTCGACTCCTATGTGAAGGAGACCGCCGGCACCGGCGGCCCGGCTCAGGAGATCGCCGCGGCGAAGGGCCTGCTCGACAGCGGCGCGATCTCCCAGGAGGAGTTCGAGGCCCTGAAGGCCAAGGCGCTCGGCTGAGCCGGTAGCGGACGACAGCGGGCGCCCGGTGGGCGCGGGCCCCGAGGAACGGCCCCGAGGCGGCCGGCACCGCGTGAGCGGGGCCGCCGCCTGGGGCCGCGTCCAGGCCGATCGCGCCCGCGCTGCGGCCGAGGGCGCACGCGAATGGGCCGAGCGCGAGCGCGGCCGGTCCCCGCTCGTCGCCCTCGGGTTCGACCTGGCGGATCGCGACACGGCCCGCCTCGGAGGACTCCTGGCGGGCGCGCTGGCCTACCGCTTCTTCCTCTGGCTGCTCCCGTTCACCTTGCTGGTCGTGGGGGTGCTGGGCGCGGTCACCAGCATCGACGACGGCGCCCCCGACGACGTCTCGACAAACATCGGGCTGCAGGGCTTCCTCGGGGACATCGTCAGCGACGGCGCCCACCAGCGGGGGTGGTTCATCGCCATCACGATCGGCCTCTTCGGCACCGCCTACGCCGGCCTGGGCGTGGTGCGCGCCCTGCGCGTGAGCCATGCCGCGGCCTGGGGGATGCGGCCCGAGCGCGGCGCGAAGACGCTGCACGCGTCGCTCGTGCTGGCGGTGCTGGCCGTGGCGATCGGCCTCACCGGCGGCCTCATCGGGTGGCTGCGCCATGTCACCTTCCTGGGCGGGCTGCTCGCGCTCCTCGCGATGGGCGCGGTCTACTTCGTCGCGTGGTTGGCCATCTCGTGGCGCCTGCCGCACCGCGCCGTGTCGGTGCGCGACCTGATGCCGGGGGCCCTCGTCGTCGCCGTCGGCGTCCAGGGGCTCCACCTGTTCACGGTCTACTACCTCGCGGGACGGGCGGAGCGCGCGGCCTCGCTCTACGGCACGATCGGCGCCGCCCTCACGCTCCTGCTCTGGCTGTTCATCGTCGCCCGCCTGATGGTCGGCGGCGCGATCCTGAACGCCGAGCTCACCCACCGTCGTTCCGAGGCAGAGGAGCCCGCCTGATGTCCCGGTTCCTCGAACCCGTGCTCGACCCTCTCACATCGACGGCCGACCGCGGCGCCGCGCGCCGGGCCGTCGGGCTGGGCCGCCAGGCCCTGCGCGAGCCTGTGCAGGTGTAGGGGATGCCCCGTGTCTCCGGGCCGATCGCCCGCCTCGCCCAGGCACAGCGCTACGGCCCGGTGCTGCTGCTGCTCACCCTGACGATGCTGTCCGGGGCCGTCACGGGGCCGCGCATCGCGGCGGCCGTCTCGTCGGTGCTCGCGCTCGCGCTGTGGATGTCGGTCTGCTCGGCGGCCCGGCTCGGCCCCCGGGTGCGCAGCGCCGGGCTCATGGTGGGCGCCGCCATCGTGGCGGTGGCCTTCCTCGGCGCGGCGCTCGACGCCGACGCGGTCCGCGGCCTGGGCGACCTGCTGGTGGCCGCCGCCGTCGCCGCCCTGGCCGTCGTCATCGCCCGGTCGCTCGTGCGCGAGGGGACGGTGACGGTCTCGACCATCTCCGGCCTCCTCTGCCTCTACCTGCTCATCGGCCTGTTCTTCGCCCAGGTCTACGCCGCGATCGACGACGTCGGCGCGGACGCCTTCTCCTCGTCGCTCAACCCGCTCGACCGCTTCGACCTCGTCTACTTCAGCTTCGTGACCCTCTCCACCGTGGGCTTCGGCGACATCACGCCCTCGATCCACCTGACTCAGGCGCTCGCCATCACCGAAGCCGTGCTGGGGCAGATCTTCCTGGTGACCGTGGTTGCGGCGGCGGTCGCCCGCATCGGACAGACGCGGGCCCGGAGGTAGCGCCTATTCGGGCTCCTGGCCGGCCTCCGCGGCGACGAGGTCGCCGTAGAGCAGGGCCATCGACGCGCCGACGAACGGGGTGGTGACCACGAAGACGGCCGAGCTCACCGCGTTGACCGCCCCGAGGGGCAGGTCCGTCAGGAACAGCAGGGCGATGCCCACCACGGGCCCGCTGACGGCTCCGATCACGTTCACCAGCGCGGCGAGGCGGAAGGTGCGCAGCAGCCGGCCCCGGGTGAGGTCCCGGCTGCGGGCCAGCGCCGCGCGGGGCGGCAGCCGCTCGACGGCGCCGGCCTGCTGGGCCACCGCCCAGCGGATGATCATGTAGATCGCCACGGGGATCCCCACCACGGTGAGCGACAGCCCGGTCACGACGAGCAGCGAGATGCCGAGCACGCCGAGGGCCGCGTTCAGGCGCTCGCCCACGGCGCGGTAGGCGTCGCGCACCCCCGGCCGGCGGCCGGCCTCGATCTCGGCCGCGACCCGGGCGACGCCCGCGACGACGATCGCCGCGGCCACGAGGTGGCCGGCGCCGCCCACGATGAGCGCGAGTGTCGCCGACACCATGCTGTCGGTTCCCGCGGTGGATGCCAGCGCCCCGAGCGGGGTCACGGCGAGGACGATCTCCAGCGCGAAGCCCTCGACGATCGCGGCGGGGAGGAACAGCGCACCGAGCGCGAGCAGCGTCCGACGGTGCTCCCGGTAGAGCCCGAGCGCGGCGCGCAGGATCTGTCCCGAGGTCCTGCGGCGCACCAGCGGGCGGGGCACGGGCGGCGACCACCGCGTGGAGCGCACGGCCGCGCCGCCGGCGCTGACGAGCCCGACGACGATCAGCAGGAGCACCCACGGCGAGGTGACCGCCGTGTAGATCCGCCCTCCGGCCTTCACCACCGAGCAGAACGCGCCGGTGGCCGTCGGGCCGAGCGACTTGTCGGCGGGGATCGCGAAGCTGGAGTCGCGCAGCCCGTCCTGCCAGACCATCGGGGCGCTCCACTCCTTCTTGGTCTGCGGGCCGGGGGGTGCGTCGTAGGGCGGCGGCTGGAACTCGCCCCAGCGGCCCTCGAACAGCAGCCAGGCCCACGGGCCCTGGGGATCGGGCGGGGTGGAGGGCACCGGGCGCGCCTCGACGGGCAGCCGCGTGGAGGGGCCGCTCGTGTCGTCGCAGCCGAAGCCCTCGTCCGCGCTGCGGCCCAGGTAGACGTTGGAGCCGTAGTAGTCGGCGTGCGATCCGGCGCCGGCGAAGACCACCGGGTGGTCCCCCTGGCGCTCGAGCTTGTCCGAGGTCCAGTCCGCCCGCTCGCCGCCCGAGTGCTGGGAGTAGCCGACCTCGGTCGGCGTCGTGGCGAGGGCGCCCTCCGCGGAGGTGGCCGGGAAGACGATCTGGATGAACTCCCAGTCGCCCTCGTGGGTGTTCACATAGTCGTCGAAGTACCAGAAGAACCAGTACTGGAGCACGATCCGCCCGGGCGCGGAGGCGTCGGTGACGAGGTGCGCGTAGGCCGCGTTCGGCTCGCCGGCCCCGAAGCGGCGGAAGTCCTCCTCGAACGTGCACCCGGGCCGGCGCGGGTTGCCGGGGAAGTCGAGCGAGGTCTCGGGGCCCTTGCCCGCCAGTTGTTGGGCGTCGGGGCCCCGGGCGATGACGTCGCCGTCGCCGTCGAGCAGGACGATCTCGGGCTTGTCGAGGACGGTCTGGACCGGCACCGGCCGGTATGCCTCGCCCGAGCGGTCGCAGGTCCCCGACTGGTCCCTCACCACCACGATCGGCGCGTAGCGCGCGGCGAGCTCGGCCGTCGCGGCTTCCTCGGGCGCGCGCGCGGGTTCCGCGCCCGCATGGGCGGGCAGCGCCGCGACGAGCGCGACCAGCAGCGCGGCCGGCAGGCGCCACGCGGTCCACCCCCGCTCGCGCGCGACGTGCATCGCCGGGAATCATGCCCGAGAGGGCCCTCGCGGCGCGGCGAAGCGTGACCCGGTGGCCGCGACGTCCCGCGGGAGTGAGAGGATCCCCCATGGGGCACGCCCCCGCACCGTTCCCGCCAAGGAGGACCCGATGGACGCCGACCGAGCCGCGCAGCGCCTCTCCGCCGAGAGGGAGCGCATCGAGAGCCACCTCGCGCGGCTCCGCGGGGAGATGCCCACCGACTCCCTGGTGGACGACACCGACCCGGGCGACCAGGCCTACGACATCAACGAGCGCGAGCGCGACGCCGGGCGCATCAGCGAGCTCGAGGATGAGCTGCGCGCCATCGAGCGCGCCGAGCAGCGGCTGGCCGAGGGGACATACGGGCTGAGCGTCGAGAGCGGGGAGCCGATCTCCGACGCGCGGCTGGAGCGCCTGCCGGCCGCCGAGCGGACCGCCGAGGAGCAGCGTCGCTGGGAGCGCTCGGGTCGTTAGCCCGGCGTGATCACGGCTCCCCGGGCGTCGTGTCGAGTATGACCCGGGCGCGCTGGATGGCCTGCCGCGCCTGGGCGAGCTCGCGGCGCAGCGACCGGTTCTCCGCCTCGAGCTCCGCGAGCCGGTCGTCGGCGAGCCGCTCGGGCGCCGCCAGCGCCTCGGCGGGCTGGTTGCGCCGCATCCAGCGGGTGAAGCCGGCGGCGATCTCCGCGACGCTGTCCTCGTCGCCGAAGCGGCGGGCGGCCTGCTCGACCGTGGCGCCCGCCTCGACCAGCGGGAGCATCTCGGCGTAGAGCGCCGGCGCCGCGGCGTGGCCGGCGGCGCGCGCCCGCCGGCCGGGCGCGCCCGCGGGCGCGGCGGGCGTCGAGGACACGTCCGCCGCGCTCGGCGCGTCGCGGCGCGCGCGGGCGTAGAAGGCGGACGAGGTGGCCGACACCGAGCGCCCCATCTCGTCGGCCACCGCCCGTATCGCGGCGGTTCGGGTGAGCGTGGGATCGGCCTCCGTGAGGGCGGTGACGCGGGCGAAGACCTGGTCGGCGACGGTGGCGCTCATCGCTCCGATCCTTGCCCACGGGGCGGGACGGCGCAACGGCGGATCCCCGCACGCAACGCGCGGGAGTGCCGCACGCGATGTGTCGCGGCGGTGACGCACCGCGGTCCTCGCCGGCGCGGCCGGCGCGTGCTCCGCGGGAATGGCGATCGGTGACTACTACGCGGGCGCCCCCGAGGTGCCGCACTTCGGCCGGGTGGGCTTCCTCGCCGTCTCCGCCGACGACCTCGTGCTCGTGCGGACCGCGACCGGCACCCTGCGCATGAGGGTCACCGACGAGGTCCTCGCGCGCGTCCCGCGCTCGGCGATCTCCGCGGTCGCGCTCGAGGAGGGCCGCATCCTCTCCCGCCTCACCATCGACTTCGCCAAGGGCGTCACCTGGGAGTTCGACATCCCCACGATGGCCAAGCGGACGGCGACGGCGGTCGTGCGGGCCCTCGCACCCTTGGGCTGACCCACCGCCGGGCCGCGGCCGGGATAGGGTCCCGCCGTCCGGGTTGAGAGCGGGGGTGGAGATGTCGACGGGGTTCCGCGGCGTGGGCCGCAGCGCGTGGGTGACGTTCGCGGCGGCGGCGCTGCTCGTGGCCGGGGTGCTGACGTGCTCGACGGCCTCGTGGCGCTCAACCAGGAGGAGGTCTACGCCGGCGCCGACCTGATCTTCGGCGACCGCACGGCGCTCGGCACGACGTTCCTCGTGATCGGCGCGGTCGAGCTGCTCACCGGCTGGCTCGTGCTGAAGGGGCGCGTCTTCGGCCAGTTCCTCGGCATCATGGTGGCCGGCCTGAACGGCTTCTGGCACTTCCTGTTCATCGGGGCCGACCCGGCCCGGTCGATCCCGATCATGGTCGTGGACGGGCTGATCATCTACGCGCTCACCGTCCACGGGGAGCACTTCTTCACCGACTGAGCCGGGCGTGGACGGGCCTCAGAGCCCGATTCCGAGAGGCGGGCGCCGTGGGGTCGGCCGATCCGACGCGCTCGGTGGCGATCATCGCGTTGTCGAGGTAGATCGTCGCCGAAGTGCTCTCGGGACCCAGGAACGGCCCCGGAGGGGGCGCGTCGGCAGGTGAGATCACGACCAGATCGTCGGTGGACGCACCGCGCTCAGCGCCATCGCCATGTTCTCGGCAGCGCCAGGTCCTCGGCGTGCAGGTCGAGCCGGATCGGGTCGCCCACCTCGACTCGCCGGGGCTCGAGACGCAGGAAGGGCGTCACCCACGAGGTCTGCGGCTCCTCCGGCGAGTTCGAGAGTGAGATCTTGTCGTCGAACCACGCCCGGAAGTGCACGCAGAAACCGTCCAGCCAGCCCGCCTCGGTGGCCGGGCGCTCGTAGCTGATCCGGTGTGGCAGGTCCTGCGGTCCCGCCGTCAGGAGGTCGATGGTCACGACCGGCTCGATCCGGCACAGGAAGTGGTCCAGGGGGAACTCGCGCATCCGGCGGTACCAGTAGTCGAAGGGTTGCCGGTCACCGAACGTGCGCAACGCGGAGAAATCGATGCCGTGCACCTGCTGCTGCCAGGCGGGCAGGAGCCGCAGCTCCTCCCTCAGCTGGACGGGCTCGATGAAGAGCTCCAGGCGGTGGGGCAGGACGCGCCCGCCCGGCTTCAGCACTCGGTCCCGCAGGTCGGCCATGTTGGCGACCACGCCCTCGTCGAAGAGGGCCGCACCGATCTGCTCGTGCACGATCACGTCCGCCCGCTCGGGCAGCGAGAAGGAGCGGCTGTGCATACGGTGGAATCGCACGTTGTCGATGCCGTTGGCCGCGGCGACGGCTTGCGCCGCCTCGATGATCGGCCCGTGCTCGATCGCCTCCACTCGGGCGGCCTGCCTCGCCGCGAGGAAGGCCAGCACCCCCGTGCCCGTGCCCAGGTCGACCACCACGTCCCCGGGGTGGACGTGGACCCTCAGCGCCGCCTCATAGGCTTCGACGCGGGGACGGTCGGCCAGCATGATGTCGTGCATGTGAAGGTCTGCGAACTTGCGCCGGTTGCGCAGTTGGTAGACGAGTTCCCGTGTCCTCGGGTGGCCCTCGATCCTCGCGCGCGTGCGGTCGGCCATGTTGACCGCAACACCAAGCGCCCGTGTTGCCAACGATCCCATTCGTCTTCCCCCGTGGTCTCGGCACGGGGTGCGCCCGTGACGGTCGGACACTCTAACGCGGCCGTCCCCCGGGCTCCGGCGGGCGCCTGCGCTCTCCACCGCGGCGTTACGCAGGTGAGCGCGCCCACCCCGACCACGTCGAGACGGGCCGCCCACCCGGACGGGCCGACACCTCCTCTGGCGCCATGTCCCATGGACGGTGTGGCGCCGACGGCGGCCTTCGAGAATCAAGATCACCACCAAGCGACCGATGGGGTATCCGACTGCACCAGGTCCTCGACGGCCGCAGGCCATCAACAGCGAGGCGCGCCCGTCGGATCCCTAGCCGTGCGGCAATCGGCCAGCGAGGTCGCCCTGACCTCCTCAATCCCGGCAGACGATGCCGGGTTGGGCCCCACCCTTGGGAGATGCGCATGAGACTCGTCAAGCGATTCACGGCGCGATCGTGCGGCGTCGCGGTCCTCGCGACCGGCGCCCTGCTCGCGACACCGACGTTCGCCTTCGCCGACACCGTCGCCCCGATCACCTTCGAGCTCCCGACGTACTCCGTCGGCACCATCAACGGCCAGAACGGGTGGATGAAGACCGGCGCCTTCGACGCGGCTGTGGCTGATGTGACGTCCTTCTCCGCCGCGTCCGGGTACGGGTTCGGGGGCCAGGCGCTGCGCATCTCGAATGCGGTCACGAGCGGCGGCTTCGGGGACCAGACGTTCTCGCCCGGGCTCTCCGAGCCGGCCGGTGAGTCGGAGGCGAACCGTCATTTCGAGGCCAGCTTCAGCGTCGGCACCACGAGCGCCGACGAGCAGCCGGGGCTCATCATGTCGGTCAGTCCTGACGACGGCTCCGGGTCGCGGATGAGCTACCTGCGGTTCGAGGATCAGGCGGACGGCGTCCATGTCTTCTTCGACGACGCGACCAATCCGGGACCGCTCGGCGATCCTCTTGCGACCACGAGCTTCAACGAGACCGAGATCGCGACCCTCGACCGCGCGGATGCCCACCAGATCAGGTTCTCGCTGGACCTGAGGCCCGGGCCCGCGAACGACGTGGTCAGGATCTACATCGACGGGAAGCTGAAGCGCCTCGCCCACAACTGCTCCACCGGGACGACCTGGGAGGACTACTACCGCTTCGACCCGGAGCAGAACGGCAACGGCAACGTGGTGCCGACGGTCTCGAAGCTGCTGTTCCGCGAGAGTGGGACGGCGGCCGCCGGCAACCTCGGCAACGGCTTCCTCGTGGACAACGTCAGCCTCCTCTCGAGCGACCGGCCTGAGAGCAGGGGTCGCCACAAGGGCCACCACAAGGGCGACAGGGGCCACCACAAGGGCGACAGGGGCCACCACAAGGGCGACAGGGGCCACCACAAGGGCCACCACTGACCGACCCGGCGCCGACGGCGAGCAGCAGCGAGAGACCACGCTCGCCGTGGCGCGGACGTTAGGTCGATAGGAGCGCGATCACCTCGTGGAGGGGCCCCGCCGGCCCCTCCACGGAGGCCCGATGCCGTCCGCGTCCGTCGTCCGGCGTCAGGCACCCGCTCTCGATGACCTGCCCCTCGCGCTGCCCGACCCCCGCCCCGGACCGCCGGGTGCGTCGGCACGACGGGACCGTTGGGTGGACATGCGTGCCCCATTTCGCGCCGTCCTGCCATTGGCCCGAACGAGAAGATCTCGCCGGAGCGCGCCCACCGTCCACGGGGAGCACGTCTTCATCGACTGAGCCGGGCGTCCCTGTCGGTGTCGACGCCGTCGGCCGGCGGCGCGTGCACCGTGCGGCTTCCCGGACGCCCTCCCAGCACGATGCGCCGCAGCGCGACGTCGTCGTCGCGGGTCGTCTCCCGCAGGAAGCCTGACGGGTTGGCCTCGATCTTCAGGAAGTAGACGCCGTTGGGCAGACGGGTGATGTCGATCGCCTGGCCCGGCGTGCCGAGGCCGTAGGTGTCGCCGCTGCCGACCTCCAGCACCTCGCGAACCTGCACCGCGTCGGCGTCCCCGCAGGCGCTCTCGAGGAAGGGGTCTCCGGAGCGCAGCGCGGCGTTCGGAACCAGCTGGTCGATCTGGTCGGTGGGCGCGAGGCACCAGGCCTCCTTCGGGCTCACCGCCGCCCGGCGGCCGTCGGCCCGCACCAGCGAATAGCGCGCGAAGTCGCGGAAGTGCCAGTGGTCGTGGCCGGCGCGGGCGTCGTACTCCAGGCCCCCGACGGGTACCGCCGCGACGTCCTGGTCGCCTCGGCGGAAGAACTGGTACGCGGCCATCCGCGGCGCCGGCCCGCGGCGGTAGCCCTCCACGATCATCGGCCCGGGCCCCGCGTTCCAGATCGTCGCCGAGAACTGGAGCCGGTCACGGCCCTTCTCGCGCGTCGTCGCGAACCAGTACGCGGGGAGGGCGGCGAGGTTCGGCAGGACGTCCGCGGGCGGGGCCACGTCGGTCGGTGGCGGCGGCGCGGTCCGCGGCTCCGGCCGGTGGCGCACCGCACGGCGGCGGGTCGCGACGGCCGATGGCGCGGGCACGCTGACGTACCCCGCGGCGAGGTCTCCGCGCAGGAGGGCGCGCAGCACGGCGCCGCGCGGCCCGCGGACCCGCCGCACCCGCAGGCCGAGCGTCGCCGCGCGGGCGTCCGGGGCCATGCCGAGCCACTCGGCGGTCTCCGGCCGCATGCGCACGCGCACCCTGTAGCGGCCCGGCCGCAGGCCGTACCCGACGACGCGCGAGAGGTCGAGGGGGACGCCGTAGTCCGTGTCGAGGCCCTGCCGCAGCCCGCGCGCGAAGGGGTGGTACGAGCACTCCTGCGGGAACGTGCTGAGCGCCGGCCCGGCGGGGCCGAGCCGCAGCGCGGAGGCGTCGAGGCAGAGGTCGAGGGCGCGGCGGCGCACGACCCGGCGGGCCCGGTCGAGCACGGTGACGGCCACGGCCCGCCCGAGCCCCGTCGGCCCGATCGGCACCGTCGCGGGCACCGGCAGGCGCGCCCCGTCCACCACCTGGACCGCGTCCCAGGTCGCCGTCCCGGGAGCGCGGCGCAGCTCGACGTCAACCGGCCCGCCGCGGTTCACGAGATAGGCGACCGGCGGGACCTGCCCCGAGCCTCCCTGACCCGTGGTGGCGATGACCTGGTCGCGGACGACCAGCAGGCCGGCCCGCGGCGGCGCGGCGGCGGCGCCCCCCGCGGCGACGGCGAGGCATGCGACGACGGCGGTGATGCCGCCGGCCCGGCGCGGGCGCGTCATCGCAGGGGTGCGGGCTGTCGGCACTGCGCCACCCTATCCGCCAGGCCGGTTCCGCAGACCCCTCCGCGACACCCCCTGCGACTGGCGGCGGGCGTCGTCGCCCTCGTGTGGCCGCTGCTCGGGGAGCGCGACCCGGCCTGACGCCGGCGCGGCTCCGTGGTTTCGCGGTGGTCGACCCGGGAGCGGCCCGGATTCGCGTGCGACGATGCGGGCGGAGTGTGGGCCCACGATCCGATGCGACCGGGCGGAGGGGCGGGCGATGGGGAACAAGGCGGCGGCCGGAGCGCCGGGAGCCACGTCCGTCCGGGTGGCCGCCCTGGCAGGCGCGGTCTTCTTCGTCCTGATCATCATCCACGCCAACATGCGCAGCGGCGCCCCGAGCGCCACGGATCCCGGCCGGGAGGTCGTCAACTACGTGACGCTCCACCGCGACCGGCTCCAGCTCGCCGCCGTCCTGTCGGGCCTCGCGATGTGCGCCGCGCTCGTGTGGCTGTCCGGGCTCGTCCGCGTCGTGAGGAAGGCCGAGGGGCGGACCGGGGGCCTCGCCCTGGTCGCGCTCGCAGGCGGGGGGCTCGCGGCGGCGAGCACCGTGGCGGGCGCACTCGTCCTGGGGACCACGGCCACCCGCATCGACGACCTCGACCCCGCGGCCGCGCGCGTCTGGTGGACGATGTTCCTCCTCAGCACGGGCGCGACGCTGCTGGGCCTGACGCTCGTGATCGGCGCGACCGCCGTTGCCTGCCTCCGGGGTCGGCTCTTCGCCCGTTGGTTCGCGGTGGCGAGCATCCTGCTCGCCCTCATCTCGCTGGCCGGCGCCTTCACCATCGGATACGCCGGCGACGGGATCCAGGCGGTCGCCGGCATCGCCGTCCTCCTCGACACCGCGTGGATCCTGGTCGTGAGCATCGTCCTGTGGCGGGATCCGGGGCTCGCGCTGCCCTGAGGCGCCCGAGGCCGGATCCCGCCCGCCCGGCGCCACCCGGGCGGCTCACCCCGGCGACGGCGGCGCGCTGACGAGCACCACGGCGTCGTTCTTGGCCAGCGTCACCGATGTCACGGGCCGCCCGTCGTTCGGGCTCGTGCTCCGGGTTCCCATCAGGTGGTACAGCGTCGTCTCCAGCTGAACCGTCTGGGTGCCCGACGAGGGGTTGACCAGCACGGCGCCGTTCTCGAAGTCCCGGCGGTAGACGCCGCTGGCGTAGCGACCCTCGCCCGCCCCCGCGACGTAGAGCGCGTTGAGCTCGTCCCAGCTCGGGTGCTGATCGACGGCCTTGCCGAGGTAGCCGCGCCGGTGGAGCGCCCCGCCGTCCATCTCGTCGAAGTACAGCGGCGCGTCGTAGCCGGAGGTCGCCGCCCCCCAGTAGCCGTTGCCCAGGAGTGCCGAGGCCAGGTCGAAGCGCGCCCGCTGGTAGTCCGCGGCGCCCAGGGACCCCGAGGCGGGGAACTGCCCGTCCACCGTGATGAGGAAGGTCGTCCCGCTGAAGGTCCTCGTGCCGAAGCCGAGGGGGTTCGGGCCGCTCGCGTCGACGTAGCCGGGGACATCCCACAGCCACTGCCGGCCGAGCGCCGGGTCGGCGAAGCTCTCCCAGAGGCGGCCGTTCTCGCCCGGCGCGGTCGTCGCGCTCTGGGTGTTGTTGGCGACGAGGATCGGCAGGGTGGCGGCCGTCGCCTGGATCCTCGCGTTGCCCGCGGCGATCCCGCGCTGCCAGAGCCCGCTGGGAGTGCTCGGCCCGGACCCCGCAGGCGGATCGGCATAGATCACGGACGTCGCGTAGTTCGTCTTCTTCTTGGCGCCGTCCAGCGGGCCGCCCCAGTAGGGGTCCCACGGGCTCGAGTTGTTCCAGATGCGGTTGCCCCAGACGTCCAGGTAGACGCCGTCCCAGATGCCCGACCACGGCTGAGCCGGGTCGTTCCACCGTCGACCGATCCACGTGCCGAAGTAGTCCTCGAAGGCCGTGAACGAGCCGGTCACGCTGCTCGCGCCGGCAGGCATCGCGGCCGGCTGGGGCGCATCGGTCAGGTTGGTCATCCAGGTGCCGCGGTACTCGCTGTACAGCTGGCCCTTGGAGGTGTGCGCCAGCCACTGCTTCGGGAAGGCGCACGTGCCGAAGGTGACCGCGTTGCGGCAGCCCCACATGTCGTAGCGGTACTGGTAGTAGCCGTTGCTGCCCATCGAGCCAGGCCGGTCGACCGGGTTGACGTACGGAAGGATCGTGATGCCCCGGCCGCCGGAGTTGCCCGCCGCCCAGGCGCGGATCTGGTTGAAGGCGCTCGGGCTGTAGCAGCTGAGGCGCGCCGGGTTCGACCACTCGGCGTCGATCACGATCGCGTCGAAGCGGCCGAGCACCGACGCGTCGAGGGCGCTCGGCGATCCCGGCGTGCACGACGTGGAGCCGGGGAGCTGGTCCTGGGTCAGGAAGATCCCCAGGGTGCGCGGGAACGGCGGGTCGGGCTGACCGGCGCCGAGCGCCCCGGGCGCCGGCGCCAGGACGGCGAGAAGGCCGCAGAGCAGGAGGAGAGCCGCCGTCCGCCATGCGACGGGGCACCTCCGGGGCGCGCCAGAAGTGGCGCGGGGCGGCCCGATCGTGACGTCGTCCGGCCCTCCCGCGCGCGTCATGTCGCAGACCGGGCGGCGCATCGTTGCGGTCGCCTCCTGAGAGCGGATCATGTCGAGCCACCTTCCTCCGACCGGCGTTCGGCCGCAACCCGATGTGAGCGACGGCGCGTCGGGAGTACCGACTCGGCTCGACCCTACGTCTGCGGGATACGGGCGACGGCCGTGAATACGCTTACATCCCCGCGGAGAAGCCGCACCGTCCAGCGAGCGGCGCGTGAGCCCATGGCCGAGCCTCCGACCGCGAGGCCCCGCGGCCGCGGAGCCTCCGGCGCGGACTGGGGCCTGGCAGGGCCGGGTGGAGTCTTCGGACTGGACGTGCGCTTCACGCTCGAGACCGACGACGGTGCACTCGTCTACGTCCAGTACCACGGTCGCTGCGACGTCTGCGGCGGATTGAGCGCACCCGGCTCGGTGTACGCGGCACCCCGCTTCGAGACAGGCGACGAGCGCTACCTCTGGCTCAACTCCATCCAAGCCGTGCAGAAGGGCCACCTCGATCCGGAGACCCTGCAGATCACCTACAAGACGTATGAGGTCCGCTAGGGCCCTTCCTCGCTGTCGCGAGAGGGTCGCTGCCCCGCCGAACACAGGAGGAACCATGCCAATGGCCATCGTCCGCGTCGTTGAAGGGGTTCTCGACGACGCCGGTAAGAAGCAGCTCATCGAGAAGGTGACCGACGCCCTTGTGGAAGTGGAGGGTCAGGGGAACGAGGCCTTCCGTCCGTACGTGTGGGTGATCCTCGAGGAGGTCAAGGACGGCATGTGGGGAGTCGGCGGCCACGGCTTGAGCCCCGATGACGTTCGGGGCCTGATCGCCGCGTAGGGCGATCTCATCCGGGCGGCGGCAGAGCAGCCACTCCGTCGGCCGCCGCTCGGCCGCCCGTACGGCAGTCGCAGTCCGGCGAACGCCGCGCGGGTGACACGAGGCCCCGGATGGAGCCGCGCCAGAGGCCCCGGTGGTGCAACAACGCCTGCGCCGCTCCCCGCGCCCGTGCAGGATGGGCCGGTGCGCATCATCATCTGGCACGGCTACCTCCTGGGCGGAACCGGCTCGAACGTCTACACGCGCTCGCTCGCGCGGGCGTGGCGCCGGCTGGGACACGAGGTGATCGTCATCTGTCAGGACCCGCGCCCCGAGGATCACGACCTGCTGGGCGCGCGGGTGGTGCGGCCCCCGATCGGGCCGCGGCTGCCGGTGTTCGTCCTCGACTCCTACGAGGGCGTCGAGGCGTGCCTTCTCGGCGAGATGCCACGCGCCGAGCTCGACCGGATCGTCGAGGCCAACGCCGCCGCGATACGCGCCGAGCTGCCCGCGGATCTGGTGCTCGTGAACCACGTGCTGCTCGGCGCTCCCGTGGGGGCGGCAGCGGGCGCGCCGTTCGTCGTGAAGGCGCACGGTTCAGAGCTCGAGTACGCCATGCGCGGCGATCCCGACCTCTGCCGGTGGGCGCGCGAGACACTCGCCTCGGCCGCCGCCGTCGTCGCCGGCTCCGAACACGTGCGCGGGGTGCTCCGCGAGGTGGTCGGGCCGGGGTCCTACGGGCAGCGGGTGCGGGTGGTGCCGCCGGGGGTGGATGTCGACGAGCTGCGGCCCGAGCCCCGCGAGCAGGCCCTGGCGAGGCTGATCGCCGAGTCCCGTCTCGATCCGCCGAACCCTCCCTCGGCGCGCGACGAGCGCGCGCCCGACGAGGGCAATGCGGAGCGCCTCGCCGACTTCCTGGCCGACGAGGCCCCCACGGTCCTCTACGTCGGGAAGCTCAGCCGCGAGAAGGGCGTCCACCTGCTGCTGGAGGCCCTCGGCCGCCTCGATGCCCGGGCGGTGATCGTGGGGTTCGGCCCCGAGCGGGCCGGCCTGGAGGAGCGGGCCGGCGCGCGCGTCCTCTTCACCGGCGCCCTCGAGCACCGCCACCTCGCCCACCTGTGGCCGCTGGCCGACGTCAGCGTGACGCCGTCGGTCTTCCCGGAGGCATTCGGCATGGTCGCCGCCGAGGCGGCCTCCTGCGGATCGCCGCCGCTGGTGGCCGGGCACTCGGGCCTCGCGGAGGTGGCCCTGGGCCTCGCGGCCGAGTACCCGCCCGAGCACCGCCACCTGGCGGCGTTCGCCCCCGGCGACGTCGATGACCTGGCGGCCAAGCTGCGGACCATCCTGGCCCTCCCTCCCGCCGAGCGCGCGAAGCTCGGGGCGGCCGCGCGACGCGCCGCGGTGCGCCTGTGGAGCTGGGAGGGGGTCGCCGCGAACCTCCTGGCGCTCAGGGCGGCTGCCGGTTAGTACCGAGGCCAGGGGCTCATCGTGAGCGTGCCGGACCCGCACCGCGGTGCGCCCAGGCCACCGCGACCGGGCACCTATCCTCGGGCTCTCCAGCTTGTTACGTTCGCCCCGATGAGCGACGACCCGACCCGCACGGTGGTCCCGCTGGCGGCAGTCGGTGCCGCCGACCTGGACCTCATCGGGAAGGCACTCGGCTTCGCCGTCATCGCGCGCGCCGGCCTCCTCCGTGGACCCCGGTCTTCGCCCGGGATCGCCCCGCGGATCATCCAGGACGGCCGGCGGATCACGCTCGGCGCGAGGCCGGAGTCGTGCTCATCGGCTGACGCCGCCACAGCCCGAGCGACCGAGCCGGCACCTGGACGCGTCGGTGGCGTGGCGGCCGGCCTGTGCACGGCCGCCGCGCTCGTCCCCCTGAACTCGACGATGATCGCGGTCGCGTTGCTCGACATCGAGAGCGACCTCGACGTGAGCGTCAGCGCCGTCACGTGGCTCGTGAGCGGCTACCTCGTCGTGATGGCCCTCGTCCAGCCGGTCGGCGGACGCATCGGCGACGCCCTCGGGCACCGTCGCGCGTTCCTCGCCGGACTCGCCGCGTTCATCGCCGTCTCGACGCTCGCCACGTTCGCCCCGTGGTTCGCGGTCCTCGTCGTCCTGCGCATGGCGCAGGCGCTGTTCGGCGGGCTGATGCTGCCAAGCGCGGCGGCGCTGCTCCGGGAGATCGTCCCGCCCGACCGCCGCGGCCGGATGTTCGGCTGGTTCGGCACCGTGATGGGCTTCGCCGCCGCGGTCGGCCCGGTGCTCGGCGGCATCCTGGTGGCGGCGTTCGGCTGGCATGCGATCTTCCTCGTGAACCTCCCCGCCGGCGCGGTCGCCCTCGCGCTCGCCCTGCGCGCGCTGCCCCACGACCATCCGCTGCCGGTCGGCAGGATGCACTTCGACCTTCCCGGGGCTGCGGCGTTCACGGCGTTCATGGCGGCGATCGTCGCGGCGCTGTTCCTCGCGACGGAGGGAGTGGCGCGCTGGCTGTCGGCGGTCGTGGCGGCGGTGCTCCTCCTGGCTGTGTTCGTCTGGATCGAGCGCCGGGCCCGCGAACCGTTCGTCGCGCTGTCGCTGTTCGGCCACCGGCCGTACGTGGCGGCGACGGCGACCGTCTTCCTTCACAACCTGGTCCTGTACTCGCTGCTGCTGATCGTCCCGATCCTCGCCGAGCGCGAGCTGGGCCTGGGCTCCTCCGGCGCCGGCCTGCTGATCGGGGCGATGACCGGCGCGATGATGATGGTCTCACCGGTCGGCGGCCACCTGAGCGACATCCTCGGGCGGAGGGCCCCGGTCCTGATCGGCGGGGCGATCGCCGCCGTCGCGACGGTCGGACTGGTGCTGGTCACGCGTCCGGCCGGGGTGGCGGGCACGGCGACGTTCGTGGCGCTGGCCGGGGTCGGGGTCGGCTTCGCCGCGGCGTCGCTCCAGACGACCGCGGTCGAGTCTGCGCCCGGCGGGATGGTGGGGGTCGCGAGCGGCGTGTTCATGACCGTGCGCTACACCGGCGCGATCGCCGCGGCGGGCCTCGCCGCCGCCGTGGCCGGGTCCAGCGCGTTCACGGCCGGCTTCGTCGTGCTGGCGGTCGCCGCCACCCTGTCGATCGTGACGGCGGGCGCCCTCGCCACTCGGCCGGCGCATGCGGAGGCTGCCGCCTCGGCCTGACGGTGCCCGCTGATCTCGTCACGGCAAGAGCAGGAGACCGCACGGGGTGGGTCGAGGTACGCTCGCCCCACGGCACCCCGACGGAGCGATCTCGATGCGAGTCGACCCTCCTGTTGCACCCTGGGACGAGCCGCTCGACCCCGGCATCATCCGGGCGCCCGCCGAGTTCGTGGACGCCGGGAACGACGACCGGCTGATCCCCATGCTGCGGGCTGCGGCGCGGAGCCGGAACCCCGTGCTCATCCTGGCGTGGGCGGCGACCGAGTTCTTCAGGTCGGACCGCCAAAGACCGCGCGACGAGCAGCAGGCCGATGCCACAGCCGCCCTCGGCACCGCGCTCGCCGACCTCGCGGTGACCGGCCGCGAGACGTACCGCAGGTTCAGGAACGGCGTGAGCCCGCTGTCCCTCGAGGGCACGACCCGTCTCCGGATCGAGGCGCGGGTTGACCCTCCCCGCGCGACGGACGCTGAGATCGCGAGGGCCATGAGGCGGGCCCTGGATCGCGCCTACGCGGTCGCGTGGGCGCTCCGCGGGCCGGTCGAGCACCGGGCCACGCTGCGCGGCCGCCTCGGATGGATCGCGGTCTCCGGCGAGGACGACACGCCCCATCGCCCGGTCAACATGCCGGCCCCGCCCTACGAGCAGCACGAGGTCACGGTGACGGTGCCGATCCCGGGACGTGCCCCTCTCTCCCTTTCGACCCGCTTCTTCGTCGCGTGCGCCGTGGGCGCGCCCCGCGATCCAGAGCCCGTGTCGGCGCGGAAGCCTCCGGACGACCTGGTCCCCGACATCCCGGCGGATCACGACGTGCTGCTCTTCCTCCACGGCCACAGCTCCGGGGCGGAGGAGGCGCTCGACATCGTCCCGCACCTGCTCGAGCAGGGGCTGCGGCGGGGGAAGCGGTACGCCGTCATCGCGTTCGACCTGCCCAACAACGGCTACTCCGAGACCTTCGATCACACCCGGATCGCGCTGGCGGGCGCGACGACGTTCCCCTTCCTCCCTTCGGACAACACCCCCATCGCGACCCCGATCCTGGATTTCATCGAGGACTTCGTCGTCGCCTTCGTGGACAGCGTCGACAACGCCGCGGTCATCAACGGCAGGCCCTCCATCAAGGATCGCATCGCGGGGGTGTTCGGGGGCAGCCTGGGAGGCAACCTCGGCCTGCGCCTGGGACGGCGGAAGAACGCGCCACCCTGGCTGACGCGCGCCATCGTCGCGTGGAGTCCGGCCTCCGTGTGGAAGGCGATGGTGAAGCACAACCCCAACCGCGAGGGTCCGAGGGTCGCCCGCGACAACTACAACGAGCAGGAGACGGACGGGTCGCGATGGCGGTACTTCAACGAGGTCTATGACCGGGGCGACCCCCTTCCCGGAGTCATCAAGCGACAGACGGTGTACTGGTACCGCAGGGGCTTTCCGACGACCGAGCTGCACCTCGCGGTCTCGCGCCTCGCCCGGCGCGAGATCTACAACGCGTTCTACCGCCAGTGGCATTGGCGGGTCGCCTGCGAGCAGCTGATCTACAGCCACGTCGAGAACGAGGTGTACGGCGACGGGTTGACACCGGTGCGCTACACGAAGAACACGGTGCCGACGCTGCTCGCGGCCGGCTGGATGGACAACTCCTCGGGCACGATGATCTACAAGTCCACCGAGGCGCTCGGCAGGGCGATGACGAGGACCCCGGGTCGCCTGCTGCTGGTGCGCGACACGGGCCACTCGATCCACATCGAACGCCCGCAGTGGTTCGCGGGGGAGATCCTCGACTTCGTGGGGGCGAAGTGGTTGGAGATCCGCTGCATCGTGCTCAAGGCGGGCCGGATCGACCGCGTGGGCGGGCTCGACCACACCGAGGGGGCGCCCTTCAACATCTCCGTCCAGGAGTGCATCGCGGGGATCGGCGCCGGTGACCAGTACTACGTCGTGGCCTCCAACGGGGACGTGGCCGCCGTGGTGGTCGGGCAGATGCAGGGCGCTCCCGGCCCGCTGGGGACGACCCAGTACTTCATCAAGACGGAGGCCGACGACGCGGTGACGAACAACCTGCTGTCGCTGCCGTCCTGCTGACTCGGCGGAGCGGTCGAGCCTGCTCGGCCGGATGCGCCTGCAGTGCTCACGGCACCGTGAGCGCGACCGGCCCGGCCTCCAGCCTCCCCGTCCAGGCGCCAAGCCCGGGATCCACGCGGTACTCGGCCGCCACCTGCGCCGCGCCCGCCGGCAGCGGGCGGCCGCCGTTGACGCCCCGGGCGGCCCACGCGGCCACGTCCACCTCGTGGTGGAGGGACTCACCCGGCGCCAGTCCGACGCGGATCGGCGCCGACCGGTCCCGGGCGTCGCGGAGGACGATCTCGCGCCGCTCGCCGTCCCGCGTCACGACGGTCAGCCGGTACCAGTCGAGGTGGACCTCCCCCGCCAGCACGTGGCTCATCACCTCGAGCGGGGTCTCGCCGACGTTCTCCAGGTGCAGCGCGACGGTCGGCGATCCGGCGGCGATCCCGAGGCGCAGGCCGTCCGCCGGCGCGCCCCAGCGGACGTCGCCCGGGGCCGTCGCGCTCACTTCTCCCACGTGACCTCGACGTCGTAGTCGGCGTCGTCCATCGAGGCCGTGTTGCGCAGGGACGCGTACGGCGTGGCCCAGGACATGTCGACGATCAGGTCGTCCGCGTCAGGCCAGTCCGCGTCGAAGACCTCGATGCGGATGGGCATCACGAGGGGCAGCATCGAGGGGAGGAGGTCCCCGACCGGGATGAGGAAGTCCGCCGACTGCCCGTTGTTCAGCTTGCGCTCGGGGGTCCTCTTGGAGGTGATGCCGGTCGCCCTCACGTAGACGTTGTCCGAGCCGATCCAGTCCTCGGTCTCGTTGACCCGCACATGGACCTTCACGTTGCGCTTGGCCAGCTCGCGCTCGAGGGCGACCTGCTCGACGTACTTGCGCGCCGTGGCGGCGCCCCCGGGCATGGCCTTCACCTCGCCGCGGGTCTTGGCGAGCAGGTCCACCAGGTCCTTGGTGCTCAGCGAGCCGGGGTCGACGGCCGTGACCGGCAGGTCCACCGTGGCGTACGCCGTGCCGTCGGAGGGATCGGTGAAGCTCGCGGCGTTCCACACCTTCGCCGCCTCCATGAACTCGGCCGTCGGCGGCCCCTCGCGCACCACCCGGATCGGGTCGGGGTCGAGCGTGACCTTGCCCTTGTCGTTGCACCGCCAGCCCCACTCGACCGAGCCCAGGTACATGTTGGCGAGCGCCCCGTCGAGGGCGAGAGCGGTGACCTCGAAGGTCTGGCGCCACTCCTGCCCCGGGAACTCGATCTGGCGGGAAGGGCCGTCCGAGAGCACGCCGGGCGTCACGGCGTAGCTGCCGTCCATCTTCTTCACGCGCGAGGCATGGCTGCCGAAGCCCGGCGTGGCCGGCACGTCCGTGAGCGAGGCGGAGACGTTGCCGGGCGTGTTCTCGACCGGGTACAGGGGGTTGGTGTTGGGCAGGGTGTCGGCGTCGCCCGGGTCGCCCTGGTCGATGGCCCGGCCCTTGTCACCCGTCGTGAGGGAGATGCCGCTCTTTCGCGGGCTCGGGGTGCTCGGCGTGTCCACGGCGCCGCCCGCCGTGGTGGACTTCAGCGTCTTCACCGACTGGGTGAGGCCGATGGCATTGGCCTCGACCAGGCCCGTCGGGGTGAACTTGAGCGAGATCGACGCCCCGATGCCCCCGGTGCCGTCCTCGGTGGCCGAGTAGGTCGTGGTATCCCAGTCGCCGCCCACGGTGCTCACGGGGGCGCGCTGGATGAGGCCCGCGGGCGCGAGCCCCACGTCCGGCGCGGCCTCTCCGCGCGCCACGGCCGCCGAGGCGCGGTCGGCGGCGCGCTCCGCGTCGCCGTACGCGCCGGCGCCGCCCCCGGAGGCGCCGCGGCGCTGCTGCACCACGTGGGCGAGCTCGTGGGCCACCAGTTCCGGCGAGGGGCTGTCCTCCCCGAACACGATCCTGTTCCCGCCGGTGGCGGCCCGGGCCCCGAGCGCGGCGAGCCCGAGGTGCGCCGCCGGGCCCCCGGTGGCGACCCGCACGTCGTGGAACGGCATGCCGAAGGCCTGCTCCATCCGCCGCCGGTGCGGCACCTCGCGGCTCGCCCCGGACGCGGCCAGCGAGAACGCCGGGGCGGGGGCGAGCAGCCGGGCCAGCGCGCGGTTGCCGACCTGACCCTGGAGGTCGCGCACCATGGACTCCAGCGAGGGCGCCTCGTGGCCCTCGTCGAGATCATGCGCCGGAGCCGGGATCGGCCCGGCCCGCTCCCGGTCCTCGCCCTCCCGCTCTTCCTCGGCCCGTCGCCTCATGGAACGCCGCCTCCTTCTGGGCGCGAGGCTCCCACCGCCGCGCGGGACGGTCAACCTCGCGAACGAGCAGAACCTGTCTCGCGGCCCGCGGAGCTCGGGCACACGGCGTGCCCGTCGAGGTCGGGGGCCCGTCGCTCGTGAGGCCGCGGACGCGCTCCGGTGTCAGAGGCCGGGGAGGATCTCGTCCGCGAGCCCGCCCCTACCGCCCGCGCACGAGGTTCACCGTCGCGGGCGCGCTTGCCAGCCCCCGCGCGTTGACGGCCCGGTACGTGAAGCTGTCGGCCGGCGCCCGCCCGCCGGCCGGCGTGTAGACGGCCGTTGCCGTGAGCCCGCCTCCGGCTTCCAGGCGCACTCTGCCGTGGGCCGGCCGCTGCACGATGCGGAACCGCAGGGGCCCGTTGGCGCGCGCCGTCCGGTAGCAGGCGGCCAGGGGGGTCGTCGGGGAGATCGTCTCGTCGGAGCAGCGGCCCGTGCGGCTGGCGCGCGCCGGGATGGCCGGGCCGATGATCCTCCCCGAGAGCGTGATCCGGCTCACCGCGCCGCCGATCGGCCGGCGCAGGCCGCGCACCACGACGCCGGGGATGAGGCGCCGCGATCGCACGACGTCGTCGCCGTTCACCGGCAGGGAGACGTCGATGAACCCGTTGGGGTTGGCGGTGTCCGTCAGCGTGTAGACGCGCGGCGCCAGGCCGGTGACGTCGATCCACTGCCCGGCGTCCTGCGACTCGTAGTAGTCGCCCCAGCCCGGCGAGAGCCCCATGCGCACGAGGGGTGGGTCGACGCCGCCCTCGCTCGGGCTCTGGAAGTACTGGCACCAGGTGCGGTTCGGGTCGGAGAGGCCGCCGGTGTAGGTCTCCGGGAAGAAGCTGGGCGCGCCGGTCTGGAAGGGTCCGTACGAGTTGACGAGGCAGAAGCCGACCACCTTGCCGGAGCCGCGCGGCGGCTCGTGCGGGACCAGCAGCGAGTACTGCGCGGCCTGGAGGAAGTGGTAGTGGTGGTGGCCGCCCTGGGCGTCGTAGAGGATCGTGGCGCCGGGCGCCGCCGCCGTGCGGTCCTCCACCGTCGCCCGCGGGTCGCCGCTCGGGTCGGCGTTGGGGTCCTCGGACCGCGCCGTCGGCACGCCGCCGTCCCACAGCACCTGCTTCACGTCGTTCTGGCGGAGGGCGCTGGAGGGGTTCAGGGCGAGCAGGTCCACCGCCCCACCATCGTTGCGGATCACCGAGTCGAAGCGGTAGAGGAGGTGGCCCGGGTGCTCCAGGGCGTCCACGAAGACCGGGGCGTGCTGGCCGGGCGACACCGTGGTCGGCAGCAGCGGGACGAGGTGCGGCTTGACCGGCTGCGCCGACGCGGCGGGCGTCACCACCGCTCCCGCGGCGACCGCCGCCACCACGGCTCCCATGATCCACGAGCTTCTCATCGCGCTCCCCCTCGACGGGTCGCCGTGCCACGAGGGTCGCTCGCGTGCGGCGCGGCCACCTCGCTTCCGGCGGCGCATCGTAGCCGCCGGGGCTCACCGGGACCGGCCCGGGGGGTCCGTGACCCGAGAGATGGCGGGACCCGGATTCGAGCCCGGGACACCACGGGCCCGGGCCGTGACCACCACGTGACCATTCCTTGCCCACGGATGCCCGGTCATGCGCCGTCCTGCGGCCTCTACTGCGACATGGGCCGCACGACCGATCGTAAGGGCCCTCGTCTCCTTCCAACGGGAGCTCGTCGCCGAAGCGCTCCTCGAACCTCCAGACGAGCGAGGCGTCTCGCTGCGCAGCCCCATTCCGAGGCGGTTGCCGGCTCTCACAGTACCCAGCCCGCCAGCAGCGGCACGCCGATGACGATGTCGGCGACGACGCAGAAGGGCGGGTACCAGGTGCGCACGTGCGTCGGGCCGTGGTCGTTGTGATGCACCCAGTCCCATCCGCCATGCGCGAGGAAGCCGATCCCGAGCAGCAGCGTGGAGTGGTGGTAGGCGCCGAGGAAGCCGACGGCGAGGAAGACCCCGGCGGACGCGGCCTGTACAGCGATCGCCCACGGGCGCCCGTCGGCCACGCCGAACCCGAAGTAGACCCAGCCGATGCCGGCCAGCTGAGCGCCGAGGTAGACGTACGCGACCGCATCGGGCAGGAGTGCCGCGAACGCGATGGCTGCCGCGCCGGACACCAGCCCGACGGCCATGCCACGTGTGTGCAAGGCGAGCGGTCGCGGCTCCTGGGCGGGCGTGACCGTCATCGCGCCCTGGCGGGTCGCTCGGTCTGAGCGAGCGTGGCGATCGTCTCCGCGAGGTACTGGGCGTCGTCCTTGACCCAGCCGAGGAGGGCCGAGCCGCGGGTGTGCTGCCAGGTGAGCCCGAGGAAGTACAGGCCGGGAACCTCGGTCACGCCGCGCCGGTGCACCGCCTGCCCGTCGTCGTCGAAGACGGGTAGCACTACCAGGGAGTGGTCGAGTCGGAAGCCGGTCGCCCACACCACGGTCGCGACCGTGAGGTCGGTGCCGTCTGCGAAGGTCACGGTCGTGCCGTCGGCCGCGGTCGCGCGCGGCCGCGTCTGGATGCCCTGCTTGCGCGCAGCGCGGGGACTGGAGCCGATGAGGGTCTCGCGGCCCTTCATCCGCCGGCCGATGCGCGAGGTCACCGTCTTGCGCATGAGACCGGTGGCTTCGAGGTAGCGAAACACGTCCCGGCCGAGGATGCGCTGGGGCAGCGGTGTCTGGCGGCCACCGACCGCGAGATGGACCGTGCGCGACCGTGCCAGCTCCGCGGCGATCTGGAAGCCGGTGTTGCCGCCGCCGACCACGAGCGCCGTGCCGGCCGGCAGGTCGGCCGGCGAGCGATAGCTGCTGCTGTGCAGCTGCACCACGTCGCCATGAAGGTCAGCGGCCAGCGGCGGCGTGAACGGCACCTGGAACGGCCCGGTCGCGACGACGACCTGGTCGGCCTGATACGTCCGGTCGGCGAGCTCCACCAGGAAGCTGCCCTCATGCGCGCGCACCGACTGCGCGCGGCTGTTGAACTCGACGGGGAGCTCGAAGTGGCGGGCGTATTCGGTGAGGTACGCGACGACGTCATCGCGACCCGGGTAGCTGTCGGGCTCGCCCGGAAACGCCAGGCCCGGGAGGCTGTCGTAGCGCACTGGCGTGAACAGCTCCAGCGAGTCCCAGCGCGCCCGCCAGGCCGCGGCGGGCTCGCTCGCGGCCTCCAGGATGGTGAAATGGCGCCCCTGCTGGGCGAGGTGGTAGCCGATGGCCAGTCCGGCTTGACCGCCGCCGATGACGACGACCTCACGCTGCTCGGTGGCGGTGGGCCCCACGGTGCTCATGCCGTCACCTCGAACGAGAACATCATGCCGCTCTCGTGGTGCTCGGCGATGTGGCAGTGGGCCATCCAGCGCCCGACGTTCGTGACGTCGAGGAGGATGTCGACGGTCTCGCCGGTGCGGACCAGCACGGTGTCGCTCCACACCAGGTTCTGCTCCACGGCGCCGTCGCGCGCGAGGATGAGGAACCGGCCCGCTCCGTGAATGTGGAACGGGTGGTGCATCGGGTGGTCGGAGTCCATCTCGTTGACCAGCCGGATCTTCACCCGGTCGCCGACCCGGAACCGCCAGTCGATCGCGTGGTTCTCCGCGTTGTCGGAGCGGTCCACGAGCTTCCAGCGCATGTTCTCCGGGGTCGTGAGCTTGTTGACGTCGACCATGTCGTCTTCCCACTCGATGCCGCCCGCGTCCTCGTGGCTGTGGCCGTGGTCGGGGTGGGCGTGGTCATGGTGGTGCTCGTGCTCATGCCCGTGCTCGGCGTGGCCCTCGTGGCCGCCGCCCTGCGCGCGGACGAGCCGGGCGGGGATGAGCTTCATGCCGCACTGCGGGCAGTGGTCGGCCGTCTCGCTCGTGACCTCGGGGTGCATCGGGCAGGCGAAGCCGGTCGGGGCGGCTTCGGCGATGAGCTTCATCCCGCACTTCGGGCAGTGGCCCGGCTCGTCGTTGACGACTTCCGGGTGCATCGGGCACGCGTAGACGACGGCCCCCTCGATGTCGGGCCCGCCCATGTCCATCTCCGCCACGAACGCGAGCGTCTTGTCCGGCGGCGCGTCGAGCAGGGGCGCCAGCCGTTGGCGCTCGGCCGTCAGTTCGGGGTCGGTCCGCAGAACCGCGAACGCGTCGCCGAGCGACGGCGTCGCCGCGTCCTCCGTCACGGTCACCTCCGCCAGCGTGTACGTCCGCTCGGGCGTCCGGTGCTCCAAACTGAGCCGGCCCGGGGCCTCGAAGAGGACGTCCACGACCGCGCGCTCCGACGGCGCCAGCACGACGTCCTCGATGAACTGCTCGCGCTCGACGCGGCCGCTGTCGCCGCCGACGAGCTTCATCCGCGCTCCCGGCAGCGCGACCTTGAACACGCGGGTGTTGGCGGTGTTGGTGAAGAACAGCCGGACGACCTCACCGGCCTGCGCGGCCAGCGCCAGCTCTGGCTCGCCGCCGACCAGCAGCACGTTGCCGAAGCGACCCATCGCCGCGTACGTGGTCTCCGAGCGACTGAACGCCGCGACCTTGCCGTCCTCGATGAGGATGTCGTCGAGGGTGAGCGCGACCTCACGGTGCACCGGCGGCCAGTAGTCAGGCTCGGCCGGGACGACGATGACGTTACCGTAGAGGCCCATCTCCTGGCCGTAGTCCTCGCGGATGTGCGGGTGATACCAGTACACGCCGGCATCGGGGAACGCGACGCGCGCCGTGAAGGAGCCGCCGACGGCCACGGGGTCCTGGGTCTCGTGCGTGCCGTCGAAGCGGTTCTCAAGCCGCAGCCCGTGCCAGTGCACCGTCGCCTCCATGTCGCCCTCGTTCTCGACATCGACCAGGATCTCGGAGCCCTGCTCGACCCGCAGCGTCGGGCCGGGGATGGAGCCGTTGTAGGCGAGCATCCGCACCGTCGCGTCGCCGATGCGCTTGACCACCGGTGCGATGCGCAGCGCGAACCGGTCGCCGTCGGAGAGCTCGACGACGGGAGTGGCGGACGCGGCTGGCAGGCCGGCGGTCTCGCGCGGGAACTCATTTGTCGGCATGGTCATCCCTTTCTCTTCTTTGGGTTTCGGGGCGCGGCGATGCCCGCTGACTGCGCCGAGAACGGTCGCGACGATCGCGGCCTCGGCGTCGGCCTCGGGCACCCGACCGGCGTGCAGTTCTGCGCTGCCGGCGTGGACGAGTGCCATGAGCATCGCCAGGTGCCACGCGGGGGGAACGTCGCCACGGAAGTCGCCGGCGGCCTGCCCGCGTTCGATGAGCGGCGCCAGCGTGCCGAGCACGGACCCGTGGCGTGCGTGGAGCTCTTCGTGCGTCTGGGTGCCGGTGTTGATGGCGACCAGCGCGTCGTAGCGCCCGAGCGTGCGCCACGCCGCTGCAACGACTCGCCCGAGCGCGGCGGCGGGGTCGCCGCGCTCCGGTTCGGCCGCGATGATGACGGCGGCCACTTCGGCAAGCGCCCGTTCGGTGACCGCGTCGAGCAGCGCCTCGCGGGTGGCGAAGTGCACGTAGACGGTGGCGCGCGCGACGCCCGCCCGGCGAGCGATCTCGGCCATGCTGGCGTCCTGGTTGGCGCCGAGGGCGTCGACGGCGGCGTCGAGGATGCGGGCGATGCTGCGCTCGGCGTCAGCGCGCCGGCGCGGCCGAGCGCCATCCGTGGTGGTCTGGTGTGGGGTCGTCATCGTGCTTCAGTGGATGGCGACGCGCGGAGCCAGGCGCAGCTTCGGCAGGAAGCTCGCGGCCGACGGCAGGACGAACAGGGCCAAGACGCCGGCGACGGCGGCGATGATGCCGGAGACCAGGAACGCGTCGCCGAGGCCGCCCGCGAGGCTCGCGGGCGAGGTCCCCGCGCCGATGGCGCCGGTGGCGATGGTGACGATGCTGACGAGCACGGCGACGCCGAGCGAGCCGCCGATCTCGTGACCGGTCGTGTTCAGGCCTGAGAGCATGCCGGCCTCGTCGTCGGCGGCGCCGGTGAGCACGGACAGCGCGACCGACACCAGGGCGAGGCCGAGGCCGAGACCACCGACGAGCATGCCCGGCAGGACATCAGCGAGATAGCTGCCGTCGCTGTCGACGCCGGACAGCAACAGCATGCCGCCGGCGGTCAGCGCGAACGCGGCGGCCATCGCAATCCGCAGCCCCGCGTGGCCAACAAGGTGGCTTCCGAGATGGGCGCCCAGGCCGATGATGACGGCCATCGGCAGGAACGCGAGCCCCGTCTCCAGGGCGCCGGTGCCGAGCACGTCCTGGAGGTAGATGGACGTGAGCAGGAACGAGCCGAACAGGACCGCGGAGGCGGCGAGCATCATCACGAAGCCGCCGCCGACTCCGCGCTCGCCGAGTCGCGAGATGTTGAGCAGCGGCGTGCGGGTTCGCAGCTCCAGTGCCGCGAACCCGGCGAGGCCCACCAGGCCGGCGAGGCCGAGGCCGAGCGTCTGCAGCGAGGTCCAGCCGGCGTCGGCCGCTTGCGAGAGGGCGTACACGAGAACTGCGAGGCTCGCGGTCGCGACCAGCGCGCCGCGCAGGTCGAGACCGCGCCACCGGGGCGGAGCGACATCGACGGGGATGACCTTCATCGCCCCGACGGCGACGCCGAGTCCGACGGGGAGGTTGATGAGGAAGATGGCGCGCCAGTCGAACGAGCTCGGTGAGCGTGCCGCCGAGCAGTACGCCGACGGCCGCGCCGGCGCCGCCGACGGCACCCCAGACGCCGAGCGCCTTCGCGCGGGCCGGGCCCTGGAAGGTGGTGGTGATGATGGACAGCGCGGCCGGAGACAGCAACGCCGCCCCGAGGCCTTGTCCGGCGCGGGCGGCGAAGAAGACGGCCGCGCTCGTCGACAGCGCCGAAGCCAGCGAGGCGGCAGTGAACACGCCGAGACCTGTCAGGAAGACGCGGCGGCGCCCGAGCAGGTCGGCGGCACGTCCGCCGAGCAGCAGCAGGCTGCCGAAGACCACCGAGTAGCTCGTGATCGTCCAGCCGAGGTTGCCGCCGGAGATGCTGAGGTCCTTCGCCAGGTCAGGAAGCGCGACGTTCACCGCGGTGATGTCGAGGATGACCATGAGCTGGGCGAGAGCCAGTAGGAGAAGAAGCGCCATGCCGGCGGACTTGCCGTGCGCTCGCGGCTCGTCGGGGTGGCGATGGCGGCGACGGCCGGGGAGGCGGAGCTTGTGCGAGAGGGGCGTGTGCATCAGCAGCGTCCATGAAGGTCAGACAGCAGTGTCTGGACTAAGAAACCAGACAGTAGTGTCTAAAGTCAAGGATGGGCATGCCCACGTTCTGGGCCCTCGTCGCTCCGCTCGGCCTTGATCGGTGGTGGCGCTCGAGCAAGACGCGCGCGACACCTCACGGGTTGCGGCGGTCCGCAGCCGGCGGGATCGACGCGAAGCGCCTGACAATCGAGGTCCTCGGCCGAGATCGCCCCGGCGAAGCGAATGCCCCCAACGGGATTCGAACCCGTGCCGCCGCATTGAAAGGGCTCAGGCAGACACTCTGCCTGGATCGCGAGGTGCACGGTCGTGCATCGCGCCGCGGGAGAAAGCCGTGGCCGGCCTCCGGGGGCCCCGATCCGCCGTGCGTGAAAACCCCGATGGGGAGGCGAGCGGCCCCGACTAGCGTCGAGGTGCGGGCGTGTTACGTCACTGCCATGCTGGCCCTCGTCGTCCCGAGCGGGGCAGCCGACGGGCCAGCACCAGCAATGTGACCGACGCCGGGATCCAGCTTCTTCATCGTCTGCGTGTCGTCGTAGGAGGACGGACCGATGAGTGACAGCCTCAGCCTCCTCCGCCGAGCGGCTGCGGTGCTCGCAGCAATGGCGACGCTGTGCATCGCGCTGGTCCTCGCCGGAAGAGCGACAGCCGCCGTCGTCATCCCGGAGTCATCTGCTCCCAGGAGCCCGTGGGCGGCCCCGTGTCCGTAACCCCGGGGCCCGACGGCAACCTGTGGTTCACCGAGTTCGACGGGAACCGGATCGGGCGCATCACGCCGGCCGGCATCGTGACCGAGTTCTCCGCCGGCATCAGCCCGAAAAGCGGCCCCTTCGGGATCACCGCCGGTCCCGACGGCAGCCTGTGGTTCGCCGAGTACGTCGGGAACCGGATCGGTCGCATTACGCCCTCCGGTTTGCTCAGCGAGTTCCCGCCGACGGCCATCTTCCTCGCCGCCCGCCTGCGCGGGACCGGGGCGGTGGCTGTTCACCTGCGCTGTCCGCGCAGCGCGGCCGCAGCCTGCCGCGGGGCGGTGTGGCTGACACTCCAGCGCCCCCTGAACGCGCCACCGGGCAAGAGCGTGGGCCGTCGCCGCCTCAGGATCGCGCCCGGGCGACGGGCGACGGTCGTGGTCCCCCTCTCGGCGGAGGGTCGGCGGAGACTGAGCGCGCGGGGGAAGCCTCCTCTGTCGAGCGTGCTCGTGCCGAGCACGCAGGGCCTGGCCGGCGCGATCCAGTTCGACGTGGTCCTGAAGTTGGGCCGAGGATCCGCCGTCGCCTCCCTGCCAGGACAAGGAGGGCTGTAGCCGTATCCAGCTTCGCCCATCACCGAACGACCGGGGGACTACTGGCCGTCGCCTCGGTCGTCGGCGTCCTGCCAGGCCCCGCGCTCGCGTCGGCGCCCGCGGGGCGATCGTCGTCGGACAGGACGGCCGCCATGGTCACGGTCGCTCGCGGCGTCACCTACGGCGGCAGCACGTCGGCTCGGGATCCGATCATGGTCAAGCTTTCCCGTGACGGCTCGCGCGTGACGCAGCTGAGTCAGCAGTTCGAGGCCAAGTGCACATCAGGCACGAGCTACCCGCTCGTCCTCGGACCGGCGGCGAGCATCAGGATCGACTCGCACGGACGTTTCCGCAGCAGCCTCTCCCGCACATCCGACCTGGGCACGGGGATCGCGGCGCACGTGACGGCCACGGTGATCGGCAAGGTCAATGGCCCGAGGCTGTCCGGCACCTCCACGCTCCATGTCAACGTCGTCGACGCCGCCGGCGCCGGCATCGACACCTGCGATCGGGCGGTGACGTTCACGGCCGTCGCATCGCGAGGCAAGGTGTTCGCCGGCGTGACCTCGCAGAAGAGGCCGGTCGTCATCGAGCTCGCGGCGAGCGCGAGGTCGGTACACCACTTCCACATCGGGTGGAGGGCCCCCTGCACGCCCGACGGGACGTTCTCCTACGGCGACACGCTCACCAACTTCACCATCGTCAAGGGGCGCTTCGGGGATGACTTCACGCAGTACTTCACCAACCCCGTGAGGCAGGCGGTTGCCTACTCCCTGCATGGGACCATCGCCGGCCACACTGCCAAAGGGGCGTTCCGCCTGACGATCGCCAGCAGGGATGCGAACGGCGCGACGACCACGTGCACGACAGGGCCCCTTTCGTACAGGGCGAGCAGCGGCTGACGGTCAGGGGTAACCCCCAACGGCTTGGAGACCGTAGACGCTCGCAAGGCACCCCCAACGGGATTCGAACCCGTGCCGCCGCCTTGAAAGGTTCCGACAGGCACTCTGCCTGGGTTGCGACGTGCAGGATCGTGCATCGCGGCCCGGGAGAAACCCGGAGTCCGGGATCCGCGTGGCCCGAGCGACCGTGGGTGAAAGCCCCGATGGGTAGACGGACGGCCCCGACTAGCGTCGAGGCAGGCCTTTGTGTGCCGTATCTCGTAGGAGGACGGACCGATGAGTGACAGCCTGAGCCTCCTGCGCCGAGCGGCCGTGATGCTCGCAGCAATGGCGACGCTCTGCATCGCACTCGTCCTCGCCACTGGGAGCGCGACGGCCGCCGTCGCCATCCGGGAGTCATCCGCTCCAAGGATCCCGTCGGGCGGCCCCGTGGGCATAACGTCGGGGCCCGACGGCAACCTGTGGTTCACCGAACGCGACGGGAACCGGATCGGGCGCATCACTCCCGCCGGTCGGCTCACCGAGTTCTCCGCCGGCATCAGCCCACAGAGCAGCCCAACCGGCATCACCGCCGGCCCCGACGGCAACCTCTGGTTCGCCGAAGCGGACGGGAATCGGATCGGGCGCATCACGCCCGCCGGGGTCGTGACCGAGTTCTCCGCCGGCATCAGCCCGAAGAGCACGCCCTTCGGCATCACCGCAGGTCCGGACGGCAACCTCTGGTTCGTCGAGGCGGACGGGAACCGGATCGGGCGCATCACGCCCACGGGTGTCGTGACCGAGTTCTCGAGCGGCATCAGCCCGAACAGCAACCCCGTGCGGATCACTGCCGGCCCCGACGGCAACCTGTGGTTCACCGAGTCGCAACGGGAACCGGATCGGGCGCATCACCCCCGCCGGGGCCGTGACCGAGTTCTCCGCCGGCATCAGCCCGAAGAGCGGCCCAAACGGCATCACCGCCGGCCCGGACGGCAACCTGTGGTTCGCCGAAATCGAGGGGAACCGGATCGGGCGCATCACCCCCGATGGTCGTCGTCACCGAGTTCTCGAGCGGCATCAGCCCGAAAAGCCTTCCTGCCGGGATCACGCCGGGCCCCGATGGCAACCTCTGGTTCACCGAGTACGACGGGAACCGGCTCGGGCGCATCACGCCCACCGGCCGGGTCACCGAGTTCCCCGCCGGTACCGCCGCCGGGAATAGCCCCGCCAGGATCACCGCCGGCCCCGACGGCAACCTGTGGTTCACCCGGTACGACGGGAACGGGATCGGGCGCATCACTCCGGCAGGCCTCCTCAGCGAGTTCCCCCCGGAGGCGAGGATCGTCGCGGCCCGCCTGCGCGGGACCGCGGCGGTGGCTGTTCAACTGCGCTGCCCGCGCGGCGCGGCCGCAGCCTGTCGCGGGACGGTGTGGCTGACGCTGCAGCGGCCCCTGAACAAGCCACCGGGCAAGAGCGTCGGCCGTCGCCACTTCAGGATCGCCCCCAGGGGGAGGGCGACCATCGTGGTTCCCCTCTCGGCGGAGGGTCGGCGGAGACTGAGCGCGCGGAGGAAGCTCCCGCTGTCGGTCTTGCTCGTGCCGAGCGCGTCCCGCCTGTTCGGCATCGTCCAGTACGACGTGGTTCTCAAGTTGCGCTGAGGGCCGGCTGCGCCCCCGGCCAGGCCTAGGCACAGGCCTTCGGGGGCCCCCTCGCGGGGCCAATCGAGGGGCCAATCTGGCGGTCCGTGGCGGCGACAGGCGCTGACGGGCGGTGGACCCCCGGCGGCGAGATCCGCTTGATCAAGCCGGATCCCGCATGGACAGCGTGATGCCCCCAACGGGATTCGAACCCGTGCCGCCGCCTTGAAAGGGCGGTGTCCTAGGCCGCTAGACGATGGGGGCGGGCCGTGCGACCGCATCACAGCAGAAGAAGGGCCCGGGCGGCTGGAGGATCCAGCCGTCCCGGGCCCCGGTGGCAGAAGAGGTTTGGCTCGGGGCGTGGATCACTCCCCGTCGCTGCAGCTGCGCATCAGGGGCACGCCCCTAGCTACTGCCACCTCTACAGTCACTATGCAATAGGACCACCTCCCTTCCGTAGTGCGACTGACTGTAGACGGATCGGCGGACGTCGGCCAGGGGGGCGGCGCGGCGGGCCGGAGGCCGGGCGGGGCGGTCGGGGCCGCTGCCAGGATGGATGGATCCGGCCCCCGTGGGGGCGATCCCCCGAGGAGAGGACCCTCCATGCCGAAGGCCGTCTGGAATGGCGCCGTCATCGCCGAGAGCGACGAGACCGTGATGGTGGAGGGCAACCACTACTTCCCCCGGTCGGCTGTCAGGTCGGAGCACCTCGACCAGAGCGAACGCGCGACGGTCTGCCCGTGGAAGGGCACCGCCAGCTACTACGACGTGGTGGTGGACGGCGAGCGCAACCCCGGCGCCGCCTGGTACTACGCGCAGCCCAAGCCGGAGGCCGCCCGGATCGAGGGCACGATCGCGTTCTGGAAGGGCGTCGAGGTCGAGTCGTAGGGGCGCGGAGGTGCCCTCCTACGACCTGATCGTCATCGGCGCCGGCATGGCCGGCATCAACGCCGCCGGGCGCGCGGCACAGGCCGAGGCCAGCGTCGCGGTGATCGAGCGCGAGCGCGTCGGCGGCACCTGCCCGCTGCGCGGCTGCATCCCGAGCAAGGCCCTCATCCGCAGCGCGGAGATCGCGCACGAGGCGCGCGCCGCGGCCGCAATACGGCATCGGGGTCGGCGAGGTCACGGTGGACATGGGCGCGGTGACCGACCGCGTCCAGGCGATCATCGACGAGGGGGGCACGGGGGCGAAGAAGTACCTCGAGTCGCTGGACGGCCTGCGGCTGGTGATGGGCGAGGCCCGCTTCGAGGAGCCGGGCGTCGTGCGCGTCGGCGACGAGCGCCTCACCGCGCCGCGTGTGCTGGTGGCCACGGGCGCCGCGCCGGTGGCGCCGCCGATCCCGGGCCTCTCGGACACGCGGTATCTCACGAGCACCGACGTCCTCGCGCTGCGGGCGCTGCCCGAGCGCCTGCTGGTGATCGGGGCCGGGACGCGCCCGGACGGCGGCCTGCGCGTCACGGTCTGCCGGGACGGCGCGGCGCGCGACCTGGACGGCGACGCGATCCTGCTCGGCGCCGGCCGCGGGCCCGACGTCGAGTTGCTCGCGCTGGCGAGCGCGGGCATCGACGGCGACCGCCACGGCATCCCGGTGGACCCGCGTCTGCAGACCTCGCAGGACGGCCACTTCGCCGCGGGCGACGTCCTCGGCCCGCCGTACGGGCCGTTCACCCACACCGCCCGCCGGCTCGGGCGCGACGCGGCCGAGAACGCGCTCGGCATCGATCCCCACGACGCCGACCCGGACGTCGGCCCCTGGGCGATCTTCACCGACCCGGAGTTCGCGACGGTGGGCATGACCGAGGAGAAGGCCCGCGAGGCCGGCCACGACGTGGGCGTGGGCACCTCCGAGTTCTCGGGCGGCAAGGCGCGTGCCTGGGGACAGGAGCGCGGCCTGGCGAAGGCCGTCGTGGACCGCTCGGCGGGGACGATCCTCGGCGCCCAGGTCCCCGCCTACCACGCCGCCGACCTGATCCACCCGGTGGTCGTGGCGATGCGGGCCGGCGATCCGGACGCCCTGCTCGGCGCGTACCACGTGCACCTCACGCTCGGCGAGACGGTGCAGGGCGCCGTGCGCACCGCCTTCGCCTCTTGACGGGGTCCTCACGGAACCGGAGCTTCCGCCGATAGATCGTAAAAGAGACGATCCGCACGATCAGGAGGCAGGGGTGGACACGATCAGGATCGGCATCATCGGCGCCGGTGAGACCGGCACGCCCTTGGTGCGCCAGCTGCTCGCGGCCGGCTTCGTCGACGTGGTCGGCGTGGCCGACCTCGACGCGGACGCCCCGGGCATGCGCCTGGCCCGCGCGGCGGGGCGCCCGACGACGGACGACTTCATGAGCCTCGCCGACCTCGGCGACGGCGTTGACATCCTCATCGACGCGACCGGGGTGCCGGAGGTGCGCGACCGCCTGCGACGCCGGCTGCAGGAGACCGGCAACCGTCACACCGTGATCATGCACGAGCTGATCGCCGTGCTGATGATGTCGCTCTCGCAGGGCCGGCTCGTCGCCAGCAAGCACGGCGTGGTCGACTACGACGTCCGCCGCGACATGGCGGGGGTTCCGCTCTAGGCATTCGCCCGGTCGCGGTGGCGCTTGCGCGCCACGCCGGCCACGTAGCGTCGCCGCAGGGGGCCGGGCAGCCAGCGCCCGATGGTCTTCATCGCGATCGACATGCGCCGCGGGAAGGCGATCTCGGCGTCGCCGGCCTCGAGGCCGTCCGCGATGATCCGGGCGGCCTCGGGCGCCTCGATCACGAACGGCATCTGGAAGTCGTTCTGCTCGGTGAGCCCGGTGTGGACGAAGCCCGGGGCGACCACCGTGACGGCCACGCCCGAGCCCTCGCCGTCGAGGTCGGCGCGAAGGCTGTCGCACATGCTGATGAGGAAGGCCTTGGTGGCGCCGTAGGCCGCGGCCATCGGCAGCGCGGCGAATCCGGTGACGCTGGCGACCACCGCGATGCGGCCCCCGCGGCGCGCGCGCATGGCCGGCAGCACGGCCTCGATGCAGTTGACGGTTCCCATGATGTTGACCTCGACGTGGGGGCGGAACAGCTCGGCGGTGAAGTTCTCGGGCAGGACCGGCGTGTAGGTCCCGGCGTTCAGCAGCGCGACGTCGATGCGCCCGTGCTCGGCCTCGATCGCGCGCACGACCGCGGCGATGCCGTCGTGGTCGGTGATGTCGCCCGGGGCGGTGGCGATGCCCGGCGCGCGCGCCTCCAGCTCCTCGAGCGCATCGGCCCGCCGCGCGGTGGCCACCACCGTGGCGCCGCGCCGCGCGAGCTCCACCGCGACCTCGGCGCCGATCCCCGACGACGCGCCGGTGATCCAGACGACCTTGCCCGTGAGCGCCATCGGTCCCCTCCGTGGTGGGTTTCTCCGCGGCACGAGTAGTAGCCGATCCGCGCCCACCCGGGCCTTCCCTCCGCTCTCATGCGGCGTTCACCATCGGCTGCGCATCATGCGCCGGATGCCACGGATCACCCCACGCCGCGCCGCGGCCGCGGCCGTCGCGCTGGCGGCCGTCGCCGCCGGGGTCGTGGCGGCGCTCCACCCGGGCGGCGGGGGCCGGGCGCCGGTCGCGGCGGCGGGGGGCATCCGCCGCATCCGGCACGTGGTGGTGATCGTGCAGGAGAACCGCAGCTTCGACAGCTACTTCGGCACCTACCCCGGCGCCGAGGGCATCCCGATGCGCGATGGGCGCCCGGCCGTGTGCGTGCCCGACCCGGCGCACGGCGGCTGCCGGCGCCCCTACCACGACCCGACCGACGTCCAGGGCGGTGGGCCCCACTCGGCCACCGACGCGCGCCGCGACGTTAACGGCGGGCGGATGGACGGCTTCCTGGCCAGCGCCGAGCGGGCGCGGCGCCTGTGCGCGACCGGCATCGACACCGGCTGCGCACCCCACCGCGGCGACGTGCTCGGCTGGCACGACGCGCGCGAGATCCCCAACTACTGGGCCTACGCGCACCAGTTCGTCCTGCAGGACCACATGTTCGAGGGCGCGGCGTCGTGGAGCCTGCCGGCGCACCTGTTCCTGGTGTCGGAGTGGTCGGCGCGCTGCGCGCGCTCGGGCCACCCGGCCACCTGCGTGAACGCCCTGGAGCACCCGCAGCGCGCGACCAGCCCGACCGGCCCGCACTACGCCTGGACCGATCTCACCTGGCTTCTCCACAAGCACGGCGTGAGCTGGGGCTACTACGTCCACAGGGGCTGGGAGCCGGACTGCCGCGACGACGCGGCATCGTGCGCGCACCACGCACAGAGCGCGGCGACGCCGAGCATCTGGAACCCGCTGCCGCGCTTCGACACGGTCCGCGACGACCGCCAGGAGCGGAACGTGCGCGACCAGTCGCGCTTCTTCGCCGCCGCCCGCGCGGGGGTGCTGCCCGCGGTGAGCTGGGTGATCCCGGACGACGCCCACAGCGAGCACCCGCCGGCGCGCGTCAGCGACGGTCAGGCCTACGTCACGCACATCGTGAACGCGGTCATGCGCTCGCCCGACTGGGACAGCACCGCGATCTTCCTCACCTGGGACGACTGGGGCGGCTTCTACGACCACGTCGCCCCGCCGAGGGTGGACGCCAACGGCTACGGCCCGCGCGTGCCGGCCCTGGTCATCAGCCCCTACGCGCGGCGCGGGTTCGTCGACCACCAGTCCCTCAGCTCGGACGCCTACGTCAAGTTCATCGAGGACGACTTCCTCGGCGGGCGGCGCCTCGACCCGGCCACCGACGGGCGCCCCGACCCGCGGCCGACCGTGCGCGAGGACGCCCCCGCGCTCGGCGACCTCGCGGCCGACTTCGACTTCTCGCAGCCGCCCCGGCCGCCCCTGCTGCTGCGGCCGCGGCCCTCGG
The DNA here is from genome assembly GCA_963770865.1 of uncultured Thermoleophilia bacterium. Classification (GTDB taxonomy): domain Bacteria; phylum Actinomycetota; class Thermoleophilia; order Miltoncostaeales; family Miltoncostaeaceae; genus Miltoncostaea. Next base: position 145,186 of record CAVYRD010000002.1, on the reverse strand, counting down.
CGGCCGATCAGAAGGTGATGCGGGCGCTCGGCTCGGTGGGCAGGCGGTCGTTGAAGGGGCGGGTCAGCACCAGCTGATAGTCGTGCAGGGCGCGCGTGCGGAAGCCCGCCTCGCAGAACGCGAGGTAGAACTCCCAGGCGCGGACGAACCGCTCGTCGTAGCCCAGCGCCAGCACCTCGGCGCGGTTGGCGAGGAAGCGCTCGCGCCACTGGCGCAGGGTCTCGGCGTAGTGGTAGCCGATGTTCTCGGCGTTGTGGACGATGAGCTCGGACGAGCGCGTCATGGCCCGCGTGATCGCCTCGAGCGAGGGGATCACCGCGCCCGGGAAGATGTACTCGCGGATCCAGTCGTTTCCGCGCCGGTAGCGCTCGTAGCGCTGGTCGGGCACCGCGATCGTCTGGATGCAGGCGATGCCGCCCGGGCCGAGCAGGCGGTCGCAGGCGCCGAAGAAGACCGGCAGCTCCTCGTGGCCGATCGCCTCGAGCATCTCGATCGAGGCGATGTGGGTGAACTCGCCCTGCGTCGTGCGGTAGTCCTGGATGCGGATGTCGATGCGGTCGGCGAGCCCCGCCGCCACGGCGCGCTCGCGGGCGAGCGCCGCCTGCTCGTCGCTCAGAGTGAGCCCGGTGACGTGCGCGCCCCACTCCCCGGCCGCGTGCAGCGCGAAGCCGCCCCACCCGCAGCCGATCTCCAGCACGCGCGAGTCCGGCCCCAGGCCGAGCTTCTCGGCCATGCGCCGGTACTTGGCCTCCTGGGCCTCCTGGAGCGTCATGCCCGGGCGCTCGAAGACGGCGCAGGAGTACGTCCACGACGGGTCCAGGAAGAGCGCGTAGAGGTCGTTGCCCAGGTCGTAGTGGTACTCGATGTCGCGCTTGGAGCCGATCAGCCCGTGGCGGGCGGGGAGCTTCGGCCGGCGGCGGTGGAACTCGGTGAGCGCCCTGCCGGGCAGGGTGTGGCGTGCCCGCTCGGCCGTGAGCGCGAGGATCTCGAGCAGGCCCACCAGGTCGTCGGACCGCCAGTCGCCGGCCACGTACGCCTCGCCCACGGCCAGCCGGCCCCGGGTCGCCAGGCGCCGCCAGAGGTTCTTCGAGTTGACGGTGAGCGTGACGTCGGGCCCGGTGGCCGGGTCGCCGCCGCGGCGCACCGTGCCGTCGGGAAGGCGCACCGAGATGCGCCCGCGCGCGGGATGGGCCAGCGCCCGCAGAGCGACGCGCCGCGCGACGCCGGTGGCCGGCGAGCGGACGGCCGGTGGCTGCGGGCGCAACGCCCGCCGCGAGGGCTCGGCCGGGGGCGCCGCGGCGGGGCGCGAGCCCTCGCCCGGGGCGAACCGGGGCTTGTGGTGGAAGGGCACCTTCTTCATCGCGAGCTTCACCGCCTGCCAGTGGATGAGGCCGGTCACCTGCTGGGACATGAGGGGGTACCGCGCTAGCGCACGGGCGAGCGCGGCGTTGGTGAGTGGCCGACGGCGGCCGGTGAGCTCGGCCCAGAACGGGCGCTCGCCCCCCTCGACGATGCCGACGCCGGCGTGGACCCGCTCGCCCGGCTCCGTGAAGGAGAAGCGGTAGGTCTGGTCCATGCCGAAGAACGGCGAGACGTGCATCACCTTGGGCGCCTCGTACACGCGCCGCGCGCCGTCCTTCACCTGGTTGTCGGCGGTGAGCAGGTAGGGGTGGCGCTCGCCGAATGTGTTGCCCACCTCGGCCACGATCGCCGCCAGCTCCCCGTCGGCGCGGTAGCAGTAGAAGTAGCTCACAGGGTTGAAGACGTGGCCCAGCAGGCGCAGGTTGGTGATCAGCACGATCCGCGAGTCCGGGCCGAGGTCGACGCCGCGCCCGGCGAGGAAGGCGAGGACGTTGTCCTTCACCGGCAGCGCCGGGTCGCCGAGGTGGTCTCCGTCGCGGAAGGTCAGGACGTTGCGCCGGTTGTAGCCGAACAGCGCCAGGCGCCGGTCGAGCTCGGGGAGCTCGTCGAGGTCGAGCCCGTAGAAGCAGACCGGGTAGCGGAAGACGTTGCGCGCGGGCGTCGTGCGAGCGTGCAGGAGCGTGCCCTCGTAGAGCGCCGACCTCACCAGCGCGCCCCCAGGAAGGCGGCGGCGCGCAGGCCCGAGGCGAGCCCGTCCTCGTGGAAGCCGAAGCCGTGGTACGCCCCGGCGAACTGCAGGCGCGGGCCGCCGAGCGACGGCAGGCGCCGCTGCGCCGCCAGGGACGCGAACGTGTAGAGCGGGTGGGCGTACTCGACCCGGTGGATGACCCGATCCTCGGCGATGCGGTCGTCGCGGTTCAGTGTGACGCAGTAGTGGACCGGGCCCTCGATGGCCTGCAGCCTGTTGAGGTAGTAGGTCACCGTGGGCCGCGCCGAGGCCGTGCCGTCCTCGTCCATCAGGTAGTTCCACGAGCCGCGCGCGGCCGGCCGGCGCGGCAGCAGCCGCTCGTCGGTGTGCAGCACGCACGAGTTGACCGTGGTGCGGAACGCGCCGAGCACCTCGCGCTCGCGCGCGTCCGCGTCGGCCAGCATCGCGAGCGCCTGCGGGGCGTGGGTGGCGATGACGGCCGCGTCGAAGCGGTGGACGGCGTCGCCGGCGGTGCGCACGTCCACGCCGTCGGCGTGGCGCTCGAGCGACCTGACCGGGGCGCCGAGGCGCACCCGCTCGCCGAGCGGCGCGGTGACGGCCTCGACGTAGCGGCGGCTGCCGCCGGTCACGGTGAGCCACCGGTGGCGGCGGAACCCGAGCAGGCCGTGGTTCTGGAAGAAGCGCACCGCGTAGGAGACCGGGAAGCCCAGCGTCTCGGCCGGCGCGGTCGACCACAGGGCCGAGGCGAAGGGCACCAGGAAGAGGTCGCGGAAGCGCCTCGAGTAGCCCTCGATGCGCACGTAGTCGTCGAGCGTGCTGTGCGCGTGGCGCTCGGCCAGGCCGTTGTCGCCGGTGCGCAGGAACCGGACCACCTCGCGCAGCATCCTCAGCACGGTCGGGTTGGCCAGCGCGCGCGGCTGCGACCACAGGCGCACCCCTGAGTACTCGAGCCCGCGGGCCGGGTCGCTGACCGCGAACGACATGTCCGAGTCCTGCACGCGCACGCCCAGCTCGCGGAAGAGGCGTGTCAGGAGGGGGTAGTTGCGGGCGTTGTGGACGAGGAAGCCGGTGTCGAGCCCGAGCTCCCCGCCGCCCGGCCGGCGGACCGTGACGGTGTTCGCGTGGCCGCCCGCCCGGGTATCGCGCTCGAACACCTCGACGTGGTTCCCGCGCGACAGCGCGTGGGCGGCGCCGAGCCCCGAGATCCCGCTTCCGATCACGGCGATCCTCATCGCGACGTCGCCGGACGGATGGGGTGATGGAGCGGCATCTCATCCGTATACGGTCCCGCAACGTAGACGGATGAGGGGACCTTCACGCCCCCGCCAGACCGTCGTCGAGAGGAGAGGTCATCAGCACCAACCAGGCTTCCGTGGGCGGCCCGCCGATCGCGACCGTCCGCCCCAGCACGAGCATCCCGAGCCGCATCGTCACCCTCGTCGCGGTGCTCGTGCCGCCCGTCGGCGTGCTCTCGGCGATGGGCCTCCTGTGGGGCGTCGCGGTACGCCCCGTGGACATCGCCCTGCTCGTGGCGCTCTACACGGCCACCGGCCTCGGCATCACGGTCGGCTACCACCGCCTGTTCTCCCACAAGGCGTTCAAGGCGACGCCGACCGTCCGCGCGACCCTCGCCGTGCTCGGCTCGATGACCATCCAGGGGCCGGTGACCCAGTGGGTCACGGACCACCGCAAGCACCACGCCCTCTCGGACCGGGAAGGGGATCCCCACTCCCCTCATGCGGGCCGCGAGGGCCTGTTCGGTGGCCTTCGCGGCTTCCTTCACGCGCACATGGGCTGGCTGGTCACCACCAAGGGCATGGAGCGCGGCCGGCGCTATGGCCGTGACCTCTACGAGGACCGCCTGATCCACCGCATCGACCGCCTCTACATGCTCTGGGTGGCCCTCTCGCTCGGCCTCCCGTTCGCGGTCGGCTTCGCCGTCAACCCGACCCTGAAGGGCGGGCTCACCGGGATGGTCTGGGGAGGGCTGGTGCGCATCTTCCTCTTCCACCACATGACCTGGAGCGTCAACTCTGTGTGCCACACGTTCGGCCGCCGGCCGTACGCCACCGACGACGAGAGCCGCAACAACTGGATCATCGCCCTGCCCACCTTCGGCGAGGGCTGGCACAACAACCACCACGCCTTCCCGGGATCGGCGATCCACGGCCTCGGCCGGCGCCAGGTGGACATGAGCTGGTGGACGATCCGCGCCCTGGAGCGCCTGGGCCTCGTGTGGGACGTGAAGGTCCCGGCGTCGGAGCGCCTCGCCCGCCGGGCTCAGCCGGCCTCCTCCGCCTGAAAGCGGGCGAGCTCCCGCTCCACGTGCCGCGCCCAGGCGCCGGCGCGCGGGAGCGGGAGCGGGGGGCCGCCGCGCCAGCGCACCGCGATCGGGTGGACCGCGCCGCGGATCAGCTCCCAGCTCGCCGCCACCCCGGCGGCCGCCAGGCGCTCGACGCCCGCGCGCGAGCTGCGCGGGCTGACGCCCGGGATGCCCGGGATGCCGTCGAGCGACCCGTGGACGACGGCGATGCGCTTGCCCTGCAGGCCGCCCGTACCCAGGCGCTCCGGGAGCCACGGGGCGAGGCCCACGACCGCGCTCACGCTCGGGTGCGCGGATGCGGCCAGGGAGACCGCCCCGCCCATCGAGAAGCCGATCATCATCGTGTGGCGGCCCGCGGGGTCCTGCACCGCGTCGAGGGCCGCGAGGGCGTCCTCGATGCAGCTGTCCAGCCGCTTCCACGACTTCACGCGGTAGCGGACCTCGTGGAACGCGAGCGCCGGGAACTTCGGCGCCAGCGCCTGGACGAGCCACTCGAGCGAGCCGCTCCAGTCGCCGGGGGCGATGCGGGACATGCCGCCGTTGACGCACACGACCGGGATCCCGTCGGCCGGGCCGGTGCGGCGCATGGCGGCGCCGCTCGCGAGCGCGGTGCTCAACGGCGCTTCGCCAGCAGCCCCAGGGAGCCGAAGGCGGCGAATCCGAGCGTCATCGCGCGCACCGCCGGGCGCCCGCGCCCGTAGCGCACGGAGTCGGCGACGTCGAAGGCGGTGCGCATCGCGATGTGGGGCCATGGGTCCGGCGACAGCGCCAGCGCCAGCCCGTTGCCCAGGTCGCGCACGCCGAGCGCGCGCACCTCTGACTCGCTCACGCCGATCATCTCGGCCATGCGCTTCGTCCGCAGGACGACGAGAGCGAGCCACCAGGCGCAGCCGGCGGCGAGGACGCGCGCCCACGCGCGTTGGGAGATCGGGAGCATCAGGTCAGGATACGGAGCCGCTCCCGGCGCGGACCACGATCGGTCGGCTACGAGCGGTCGATGACCACCGGGGTGCCGGGGACGGCGTAGCGGGCGGCGACCCGCAGGGCGGGCTCGGCGAGGATCACGCAGCCGTGGCTCGACGCGGTCCCGACCTTCCAGGAGCGGTCGGTGCCCGGCCCGTGGATGGCCACGAGGGCGTCACCGCCCATGAAGGTGCGCAGGGTCGGAGAGTGCGCGGTCAGGGTGAGCGTCCAGCTGCCGTAGACGCCGCGCCAGGCGGGCAGCGTCGGCACGGGGTCCTGGATCGCGAAGCGGCCGGTCGGCGTCGGCGTGCCGGGCATCCCGACGCCGGCGCTCCACGCCGCGAGGCGCCGGGCGCCGTTCCAGATCTCGAGGCGGCGCGAGCCGAGGTGGACCTCGAAGCGCACGCGCGTGCCGGTGACCCGCACGTGGTCGGCGGGCACCCAGCCCTCGGAGCCGTTCGGCCGCACGGGAAGCTGCACGCGCACCCAGTCCCGGCCGGAGGCGTCCTGGTGGCGGCCGGTCACCATCAGCCGCTGCGGCCGCCCGCTCCACGCCGTCGCGCCGACCAGGCGCATGCGCGGCTTCGCCCCCGCCCGCGGCGCGCCGAGCGCGGTGGCGGGCACGACCACCCGGGCCGTCAGCGTCGGCCGGGCGCGCTCGGCCGCGTCGTGCCCGAGGGCGGGGGCGGCGCAGCAGGCGAGCGCGGCGCCGGTGGCGGCGGCCGCGCCGAAGGTACGAAAAGCTCCCATGCCTTTGAGGTCGTCGCCGCCGCGCCGCGGCTTGAGCCGGGCCGCGCGGGTCCCCGGCGACATCAGCGTTCGACGCCATGGCCAGCGACCGCCCCCACCGGACCGGCATGAACCGCGAGGAGGCGCTCGCTCGGCCCGGCAGGTGAGCGGATCCCCGGCGTAGAAGTGGTGGGCGCCGCTGCGGCGCCCGCTCGTGTGGGCGCACCTCTCGATTCCGGGGGCCTTCCCGCCGATGGGCAGTCCATGAGCACGTCGATCGCACCGCTCCCCCGGATCGGGGCGGCGGCCGTCGCCGAGGAGACGCTCGACCTCGGACCCGGCCGGGACGTGCGCGCGCCCGGCGCCCTGCGGGTGCGCGGCGCGGTGGACCGCTCGTGCGTCGAGGCGGTCGGCGCCCTCACCGTCGAGGGCCGCGCCGGCGCGGCGCTGCTGTCGAGCGGCGGCGACATGACCCTGGCCGGCGCCCACTGCTGCGGCATCCGCGCGGGAGGCTCCCTGCGCTTCCTCGGCCGCGGCGCGAGCGACTGCGACATCGAGGTCGACGAGGACCTCGTCGCCCTGACCGGCGGCAGCGCCATCCGCTCCGGGCTGGTGCGCGTGGGCGGGCGCCTCTGGGCGCACGAGCTTGCCGGGCGCGAGGGCGCGCGCCTGCGCGTCGTCCTCACGGGCGGCGCCGCAGGCGGCGACCTGCTGCGGGCCGACGTCGTGCGGCCCGGCGTCGAGGTCGTCGCCTGCGGCGAGCTGCTGCGCTTCGACCGCCTCCACGCGGACGTCCGCATCCAGGCCGACGGCGGCCGCGCGGTGGTCTTCGCCTCCTGATCCGCCCGCCGGCCGCCCGCCGGCCGTGAGATTCCTCTACGACCCGGCGGTGCGCCGCGCCGGGGGTCGATGAGAAGGGCGTGAGCCTCCCCGCCCTCGCCCCCCGCGCCCCGCGGTCCATCGTCCAGTGGACGCCCGCGGCGCAGGAGGCTCCCGGGTGCGGGGTCGAGGCGGGCACGCTCCTGGGCCTCGGCGGGCACGCCGCGGCCGACCTAGCCGGCGACGGGGCGGTCGCGATCGCCCGGCCGGGCGGGCGGGTTGAGCTGCGGGCGGCGCGGGATGGCGTGCCCGCGATCCACGAGGACGGCGTCACGGTTGACCGCGCCCACGAGATCGCGGGCGACGCCGACTGCGCCGCCGACGACCGCGCGGTCTGCGGGTCGCTGCGCGTCGGCGGCCAGGTGGCCCCCGGCCGCGCGCTGACCGCCACCGGGCCGCTGCGGGTCGAGGGCGCGGTCGACCGCGCGGTGATCCGCGCCGGCGGCGAGCTGACCGTGGAGGGCCGCGCGCAGGGCGCCGTCCTGGCGGGCGGCACGCTCAGCAGCCTGCGGCGCCGGCTGCAGGACCCGCTCCAGGGCCTCGCGGGCGAGATCGACGACCTGCTCGCGATGATCGCTCAGCTCATGGACTCCCCGCGCTCGCGCGGCGCGGTTGACCCGGCCCGGGCGATCCGCGCCCTCCGCGCGTCGCGCTTCGAGGACCTCGAGCCCCGGCTCGGCCGCGCGCGCACCCTCGTGACCGCGGCCCAGCGCGACTGGCCCGGCCTCACCGCGGGCCTCGCCGCCGAGCTCGAGGCCGCCGACCGCGCGATCCGCGGCCCGGAGCGCCTCGCCGACCCGCTCGCCCACCTCTCGCGGGCCTCGGGCTTCCTGGCCGCGGCCGTCCCGTCGCGCCGCCCGCTGACCGACGCCGGCGTGCGCGTGGGCGCCGCCCGCGGCTGCGTCATCGACACGCCGGGCCCGCTGCGGCTCACCGGCCAGGGCGCCGTGGAGTGCGAGATCACGGCCGGCGGCGACCTGATCGCCATGGCCTCGAACGGCGTCGTGCGCGACGGCTCGGTGCGGGTGGGCGGGCGCGTCCGCGTCCGCGAGCTCTCCGCCACCCAGGGCCGCCGGATGAGCGTCGTCATCGACGGCGTCCGCGCCGACGACGACCTGCTCCGCGCCGGGACCGTCACCGCCGGCGTCGAGGTGACCGCCGCCGGCCGCGTCATCCGGTTCGACCGCCGGTGCACGGACGTGCGCATCGTCCTCCGCGACGGGATCCCCGTCGCGGAGACCGCCTAGCCGGACCTCGGCCTCAGTCGGTGCGCCGCCGCATCGTCGCGGCGCCGGCCGCCAGCGCGACGAAGGTGAGGCCGACGATCACGGCCACATCCGCCCAGAAGCGGGCGCCGAGGTCGCCGGGCTGCGACGCGCGCTCCAGCGCGTCGTACGCGTAGGTGAGCGGCAGCAACCACGAGATGGCCTCGAGCCACCCGGCCATCTGGTCGCGCGCCACGAACAGCCCGCAGAGCAGCAACTGCGGCAGCACCACGGCCGGCATGAACTGGACGGCCTGGAACTCGCTCGTCGCGAACGCGCTCACGAACAGCCCGAGCGCCATGCCGAGCAGCGCGTTGGCGAGCGCCAGCAGCACCAGGACCACGGCAGGGCGGGTGGTGTCGAGCCCGAGCGGCCCCAGCGAGACGGCCGCCACGCAGACCGTCTGCACCAGCGCGACGGCGCCGAAGGCCAGCGCGTAGCCCGCCAGCAGGTCGAGCTTGGCCATCGGCATGCTCATCAGCCGCTCGAGCGTGCCGGTGGTCCGCTCGCGGAGCATGGCGATCGAGGTGACCACGAACATCGTGGTGAAGGGCAGCAGGCCGAGCATCGGCGCGCCGATGCGCTGGAAGGTCGCGGGCTGCCCGTCGAACGCGTATCGCAGCAGGACCATCAGCAGGCACGGGATGACGATCAGGAGCGCCACCGTGCGCGGGTCGCGCCGCAGCTGTCGCAGCACCCGGTCGGCGATCGCGAGCGTCGCGCGCAGGCTCATCGGGCCTTCCCCTCGCCCTCGATGAGCCGCAGGAACGCCTCGCCGAGGTCGTCCGCCCCCGTCCGGGCCCGCAGCGCGTCGGGCGTCTCGTCGGCCACCAGCGCCCCGTCGCGCATCAGCAGCAGCAGGTCGCACTCGGCCGCCTCGTCCATCACGTGGCTCGACACGAGGATCGTGGCCCCGTCGTCCACGAGCGACCGGAACGTGCTCCAGAGGTCGCGCCGCAGCACCGGGTCGAGCCCCACCGTCGGCTCGTCCAGGACCAGCAGCGGCGGGCTGCCGAGCAGGGCCACCGCCAGCGACACCCGGGTGCGCTGCCCGCCGGACATCCGCCCCACGAGCTGGCCGGTCGCGTCGCCGAGGCCCACCACCTCCGCCACCCGGCCGGCCTCCGCGCGGTCGACGCCCAGGACGCGCGCGAAGTGGACCAGGTTCTCGCCCACCGTCAAGTCGCCGTAGACCGAGGGCGCCTGGGTCACGTAGCCGACCTTCGGTCGCAGGGCGGGGGAGCCGCCCGGCAGGCCGAGCACCGTCACCTCGCCGCCGGCCACGCGCTGCACGCCCACCACCGAGCGCATCAGCGTGCTCTTGCCGCACCCGCTCGGGCCGAGCAGGCCGGTCACCGAGCCGGCCGGCACCGTGAGCGACAGGTCGCGGATCACCGTCCTCCCGCCGCGCTCCACCTGCAGGTTCCGCACCACCACCGCGTCCATCCCGGGCCTCCGTCCGAGTGATGTAAGCGATCACTCACTTCTGATGTCGCCGACGATAGTTAGTGACTGCTAACATTGTCAACCATGACGTCGCCGCGCACCCCCGCCCGGAGCCGCCGCCAACGGATGAGCCGCGAGGACCGGCGCGCGGCGATCCTGGCGGCGGCGCGCCGGGCGTTCTCCGAGAGCGGCTACCAGGGGGCCGGCACGGCCCAGATCGCTGCGGCGGCGGGGTGCTCGGAGGCGATCCTCTACCGCCACTTCTCCTCCAAGCGCGAGCTGCTGCTGGAGGTGCTGCGCGCGGAGGTCGAGGGGCGCATCGCCGGCGGGCGGGCGATGGCGCCCCCGCCCGGGGTGGACCCCGCCTCGGCGCTGCCGGAGGTGCTGCGCGCACGGCTGGCCGACGGCGAGATGGTGGTGACCATCCGGCTGATCCTGCTGGCGCTCAGCATGTCCGGCGACCCGGAGGTCGCCGACGCGGTGCGGGCGCTGTTCCACGGCGTGCGAGCGCCGGTGCGGGCGGCGCTGGAGCAGGGGCAGCGCAGCGGCAGCGTACGCGACGACGTCGATCCGGAGCTGCTCACGTGGCTGTGGCACGGCCTCTTCATCGTGGCCGGGGTGCGCAACGCGCTGGCGGACGACGGGGTCGCGGCCGAGGCCGTCGAGGCGGCCCGCGTGCTGGCCGCGGCGCTCGCGCCGCCCGCCGCCGGCTGACCCGCGTCACACCGGGGCACCCCGAGCCCCGGTGTGGGATGGGTCGCCGCCAGGGCGACGCAGCCGTCCGCGCGGTCAGGCCCGCGTGCGGCCGATCCACTCGACGAGCTCGTCCAGGTGGTGCGCCCAGAAGACCGTGAGCCCGCGGGCCTGGGCGCTCTCCAGGCTCGCGGGCTTGAACACCCCCGAGAGCACCGCCGCGGGGACGACCTGATCCTCGCCGAATGCGCGTAGCCAGCCGACCGCCTTCACCGCGGCGTCGTTGTTGACGCGCTTGAACGAGTTGGTCATCGAGTTGGAGACCTTGCATTCGAGCGGCATCCGACGCCGGTCCCAGAGGCCGACGACAAGATCCGCCTTGCGCCCGCCGAAGTCGACCTCGTCGCAGAACTCGCCCGGCGCGGGGGCGTCCTCGAGGGTGCGTATGGCGCGCGGGCGATCGACGCGCGTGAAGCCGGCGGCGATCAGCGCCTCGGCGACGGCGCCCTCCTGGGTCTGCTTGGCCTCGTTGCGGCGCAGGGTGCGCATGCGCTCGGTGGCCATCAGGGTGGCCGACGCGAGCACCGCGGCCTGACGCTCGGCCTCGTCGGGCTCGCGCCCGTCGCGCACCCACGCGAAGCGGCGCTCGTCGATGCCGGCCAGCACGCTCTCGACGATGCGCTCGGCTGCGCCCGGGTCGGCGCGCAGCCGGGTCGGCGCGAGGGTGGTGCGCGCGATGACCCGCAGGTCATCGACCGAGATGAAGGGCCCGGCGACGAAGCGCAGCGCCTCCAGCAGGCGCGGGTCGGTGACGACCTCGAGCGCGCGCTCGCGCAGCTGGGAGAGGTCGACCGTGAGCTCGATCAGCTCCTCCATCGTCCCGAGACACTCGTCCACGTGCGCGGGGTACTGCTCGAGCGGCTCGCGCTCGCGCTCGTGGCGGAAGCTCTCGACTGCGGCCGCGACGTCGGCCTCCAGGCGCTCGGGGCTCCAGCGCGGGGGCGCGAGGAAGGTGCTCACGCGGCCGCGTCCTCGTCCTCCGCCGGGGCGAAGGGATCGGGGATGAGCAGCCGCTCCATCTCGCGCGGCTCGAACTTGGTGAGCCCGCCCGCGTAGGTGCGCCCGTCGTGCACCGACACGCTGCGGCGCAGGGCGCGCACCAGGCGCTCGAGGACGTCCTCGGGGAGCTCGGCGCGCGGGTAGAGGCCGTGGGCGATGTTGATGTGGCGGGCGCCCACGAGGTTGCGCGTGAAGGCCGGGGGCCGGCGGGCCATGTACGTCGCGAGGATCGGCGCCGGCTCGCGCAGCCCCACCGACCACCACGCACGGCGGGCGCGGGCGATGTAGCCGTCGTGCGCCCCGTCGCGGCGGGCGGCGCGCAGGAAGCGGGTGACGCGGCGGCCGTCGGCGCCCTCGAAGACGGCGAGGTCGGCGGGGAGGTCGATGACCCGGCGCAGGTGGCCGGCCTCGTGGAGCGCCGCGCCCGCGTCGAAGATCTCCCTGGCCCGGGTGACGGCCGGGAAGAGCACCGAGTCGGGCAGGTCGACCTCGCCCGCGCGCACCACCCAGGTGGAGTTGCGCCCGGTGACGGCGCCGCGGTGGACCCGGCAGATCTCGCCGAGCGCGACGTGGCCGGCGGGGACCTCCCGCGCGCGCCGGGTCAGCGGGCTCCAGCGGCGGGCGGCGCGCAGGCTCTCGGCCGGCACCTCCCGGCCTCCCTCGAGCGCCCCGAGCTCGGCGACGCTCCCCACCCGCCGCAGGCGCACCGGCCCTCCGCCCGGGCGCCCGACGGCGAAGCAGGTGATGGCCGCGGTCACGGCGGCGTCGTCGAAGGGCGTGGCGGTGGGCTCCAGGACGTGGATCGCCTCGCCGCCCAGCGGGCCGAGGAGCAGCTCCCGCACGAGGCGCCCGTAGTTGGTGTCGAGCCACTCCGACGAGGTGATGAACGCGCCGCCGTCGCCGGAGCGGGCGCGAGCCGCGGTGGCGAGGAAGAAGTGGACGTGGAGGCCCGCCAGGCGGCTCGCCTCCAGGCCGTGCGCGTGCGCTGTGAGGCTCAGCCACTCCTTCCACCCGGCCGGGATCTCGTGATGGCGCACGTAGGGCGGGTTGCCCAGGTAGAGCGTGCGCCCGTCCGTCCGGCCGAGATCGGCCGTGCGGAAGTCGTCCACCACCACGCGGGCGCGGCCCGTCAGGCCGGCGAGGGCGAGGTGCGCGCGGCAGGCGATGGCGGCCACCGGGTCGCGCTCGACGGCGACGACCTCGGCGCGCGGGAAGCGCCTTCCGGCGGCCACCGCGAAGCGCCCCGAGCCGGCGCCCGGGTCGACGATCCGGTCGGGCGCGGCCTGCGACGCGGCCCAGTCGACCATCGACGCGACGATCGGCGCCGGCGTGTACGTGGCGCCGTCCGGGCGGCGGCGCTCCGGGTCGCGCAGGCGGCAGAAGGCGTCGCCCAGCGGGTCGGCGCCCTCGGCCACCGCGGCGCGGATCGCGGCGAGCACCGGCGGGGGCGGCGGGGCGGCCCCGATCGCCGTCGCGGCGGCGGTCTCGGCGGCCGACCAGCCCGGCACGTCGCCGGCCCCCAGTGCGACTGCCGCGCCCACCAGGAGGGCCTCGTCGGTCAGTGCGCGGGCGCAGGCGTCGGGGCTCACGGGGGGAGCCTAGGAGCGCGCGCGGACGCCTCCCGTCCGGGCCCGAGGCTGTCGTATGCTGCCGTGCGTCGAGCGAGGGGAACACCGATGAGATGGCGCAAGGGGCCGGCCGGGGACGGCGGCGACCTCCAGGACAGGCGGGGCTCGACGGGCGGCGGCGGGGGCATGCGCATGCCGGGCGGGCTGGCCGGCGGGGCCGGCGGCATCGGCATCGTGGGCGTGATCATCGCGCTGCTGTTCACCTTCCTCGGCGGCGGCTCCTCGGCCTTCGCGCCCGACGCCAGCCTCGATCAGTACCCCTCCGCGCCGCAGGCGCAGGGCCCGGGCATCGACGCCAGCGCCCCCGACCCGGACGCCGACCTGAAGGCGTTCATGCGGTTCGTCATCAACGACGTCCAGGACGCCTGGGTGGGGATCTTCGCCGGCGCCGGGCAGCAGTACGAGCGGACGGTCCTGGTGCTCTTCACCGGCGGGGTTAACACCGGCTGCGGCGCGGCGTCGTCGGCGACCGGCCCGTTCTACTGCCCGGTCGATCGGAAGGTCTTCCTCGACCTCGGCTTCTTCCGCGAGCTGCGCGACCGCTTCGGCGCGCCGGGCGACTTCGCCCAGGCGTACGTGATCGCCCACGAGGTGGGCCACCACGTCCAGAACCAGCTCGGCATCCTGCCGCAGGTCAACCAGGCGCAGCGCGACAACCCCTCGCAGGCCAACGAGCTGTCGGTGCGCCTGGAGCTGCAGGCCGACTGCTTCGCGGGCGTCTGGGCCCACACGGCCTACCAGCGCCAGATCCTCGAGGACGGCGACCTGGAGGAGGGCCTGACCGCGGCCGCCGCCATCGGCGACGACCGCCTCCAGCAGCAGGCCGGCCAGGCGGTGAACCGCGAGAGCTTCACGCACGGCAGCTCCGAGCAGCGCACGCGCTGGTTCCTGCAGGGCTTCCAGGGCGGTCAGGTCGCCAGCTGCGACACCTTCAGCGCCGACCCGCTCTGAGGCCCTACTGCACGGGGACCGGCGGGCGCAGCACCAGCACCGGGCAGGGCGCGTGGTTGACCAGATAGTGGGCGAACGAGCCGAGCGCGAGGCGCTGGGGCAGGTTGCGGTGGGCCGCGCAGATGAGCAGGTCGACCGCGTTGCGCGCCGCCCAGTCGCAGACCTCCGCGGGCGGGTAGCCCTCCAGCAGCACGGTCTCGGCCTCGGGCACCTCGTCTCCGATGCCGTCGAGCCACTTCTGCGCGCCCGGGATCAGCTCGCCCGGCGTGGGCTGGGGGCTGAATCCCACCGAGTACGGAACCGGGTACTGAACCACGTGCACCAGCGAGAAGCGGGTCTGGGCCAGCGCGCGCAGGCGCCGGCCCTCGGCGAGCGCCCGCTGCGACGCCTCGGACGCGTCGATGCAGCAGGCGATGTGGCGATACGGCGCGTCCATCCCACTCCTCCGTCCGGCATTCGGGCTGCCGGGACTGTAGACCTGTAGGTGATGAGCGCGACCCCCCAGGGCCCCGGCACGGCCACCGCCTCGATCGCCGACCTGATCGCGGCCGGCCACACGCGCTCGCTCGAGTTCTTCCCGCCGCGCGACGACGCGGCCGAGCGCCAGTTCCACGCGGCCCTCGGGGAGCTGGTGGGCCTGAACCCCTCCTTCGTGTCGGTCACATACGGCGCGCTCGGCAGCACGCGCGAGCGCACCCGCGACCTCGTGGTGCGGATGAACGCCGAGCAGTCCTTCCCGACGATGGCCCACCTCACCTGCGTCGGGCACACGCACGCCGAGATCGCCGAGCTGCTCGACGTCTACGCCGCCGCCGGGGTGCGCAACATCCTGGCGCTGGGCGGCGATCCGCCCGCCGACGGCTCCGCGCCGCGGGGCGACTTCCAGCACGCGATCGAGCTGGTTGAGATGGTGCTCGAGCACCCGGCCGGCTTCTGCGTGGGCGTGGCCGCGCACCCCGAGATCCACCCGCGCTCCGACGACCGGGCGGTCAACCGGCGCCACCTTGCGGCCAAGCTGAGCGCCGCGCACTTCGCCATCACCCAGTTCTTCTTCGACGCCGAGCACTACCGGCGCCTGGTGCAGGAGCTGGCCGACCTGGGCTGCGACCGGCCGGTGGTGGCGGGCGTGATGCCGTTCCTCAGCGTCCCCGGCCTGAAGCGCATGGCGGCGATGAACCGGACCGCGATCCCCGGAGACCTCGCGCGGCGTCTGGAGCTGGTGGCCGACGACCCCGCCGCCGTCGCCGACCTGGGCGTCGAGACCGCCTCCGCGCTCAGCGCCGAGCTGGTCGAGGCCGGCGCCCCGGGCATCCACCTCTACACGCTCAACCGCTCTGCGTCGGTGCGCCGCATCTGGCCCACGCTCCCCGTGTAGGGGTTACGGATCCCCGGTCCGGGGAACCTGGCGGCATCAAGCAGTCCACCGGACCGGAGGACAACCGTGGGAATCATCGCCTTCATCATCCTGGGCCTCGTGGCGGGGATCATCGCCAAGGCCATCATGCCCGGGGCCGATCCCGGCGGCATCATCGTCACCACCATCATCGGCATCGTCGGGGCCCTGCTCGGCGGGTTCCTCGCGTCGGCCATCTTCGACGCGCACCCGCTCGACGAGTTCTTCGACATCTCGACCTGGATCACGGCCATCGTCGGCTCGGTGATCCTGCTCTGGATCTACCGGCTGGTCATCGGCTCGCGCTCACGCGCCCACCGCATCGCCTGAGCGCGGCCCCGCCCCCGCGCTGCGGCGCGGGGGCGGGGCTCAGGTGGTGGCCTCCCGGATCGTGGTGAGCGTCATGGTCTGGTTGTGCAGCTCGCAGGAGCCGCTGGCGTGGGGCGAGATCTCGCCGTAGGAGTAGAAGCCGATCTGAGCGGCGCCTCCCGGCAGGCAGTCAACGACCGCCTCGATCTCCTCCTGGGTCCGCTCGCCGAGCACGAGCCGCCGGCCGACGCAGCTGATGCCGAGCGCCAGCGTCGGGGTGGCGTGGTCGCCCTCGCAGCGGGTCATGAGCGCCGCGTCGGCGGCCCCCTCCACCAGGCGGTCGAAGTTGGCGCGCATCAGTTGGGCGCGCGCGCCCTCGGGCATGTCGCCGGCGAAGGTCAGTGAGTTCTCGTCCTCGTCCACCGCGAGGATCGTGCGCACGACGCTCGGCTCGCCGGGTGCGCCCGAGCGCAGCGCCAGCGGGAAGAGCAGGCCGGTGGCCGGCAGGCCGCTCGACAGCTCGCCCAGGTAGGTCTTGTAGAGGTCGAGCGCCGGCCGGCCGTCGAGCTCGTAGAGGACGTTGGAGCGCGACCGCGTGACCGTCCGCTCCGGCCCGAAGATGTCCCAGCCGCCCATCGACCCGTGGCCGAGGCGCAGGTCGTCGCCGTAGAGCCCGACGCCGCGCACGATGCCGCCGGAGGGGCCGGCGTCGCCGAGCACCCAGGTGCTGCCGAAGCGGTCGCCGTCGGCGGCGAGGCCGCCGGTGATGACCACCTCCGGCGGCAGCACGGCGTTGAGCCCGCGCACCAGCTCGGACCCGTTCACGGCGAGGCCGTCGGAGAGGACGATGACGCCGCGTAGGCGCGGGTCGGCCAGGCCGCGCGCGATCTCCTCGCCGGCGGCGAACGAGCCATCCGACGAGGGGACCGTCGCGGTCGCCGTGCGCAGGGTGCTGGTGTCGAAGCGCGCCACGGCCACCACGACGTTGTCGTCGCGCAGGTCGGTGCCGATGATCTCCCCGGCCGTGGAGCATCCGGCGAGGCTCGACCGCGGGAAGGCCGTGGCGAGGTCCTCGAAGGGGCGGGTGTCGGTGCCGAAGCCGGGCGCGCCGAACGCCACCACGAGCGTCTGCTCGGAGTCGAGGGCGGGGAGGTCGTCCGACCACCCCGACGATGCCGAGTAGGAGAAGGTCGAGAGCTCCACGCCGTCCTCTTCCGCCGAAGGGGGGATAACCCGGGGTCCATCGGCATACCACGTGGAGGCCCGCAGGTCCTCCGGTCCGCCGCGCCAAGGAGCGGGGCGGCCAGCATGTTCCCGATCGGCTCGGGTGTGGGCCAGCACGGGCCGGACCACCTCACCTTCGACCTGGCCGACGCCACCCGGATGTCGCTGTCGTTCTACGGCAAGCGGCCCGGCACGGGCATGCGCCTGGTCAAGCAGAGCCTGCAGTTCTCCCCCGGTGAGACCGGGGGAGCACCCGCCCGAGGTCTACCCGTACGCGAAGGGGTCCTACGGCCCGGCGATCCCGATGAACGAGCTGATCGCCCCGGCCACCTGGCGCCTGCCGTTCGAGAGGAAGTGGCGCGGGCCGCGCTGAGCGCCGTCAGGTCGTCGGGTACTTGCGGTTGCTCGCCAATGCGTCGCCGCGGCCGAGGCGCCGGCCGGCCGTGCCGCCCCGGGCGAGGACCGGGAACATCACCACGCTGCGCGCCGAGACGTGGTCGAAGCCGAGGGTGTGGCCGCTCTCGTGCACAAGCACGCTCGCCAGGTCGAGCCGCCCGGGCCGCGGCCGCAGGGTCGTGAAGCCGCCGGCGTGGGCGCGGTCGATGCGGGTGTCCGACTCGACCGCCCGGCCGCTCGCGACCCAGGTGATGGTGCAGGCGACCGTGCCCGCGCAGGCGCCGCCGAGGCGGTCAACATCGCCGAACTCGACCAGGCTCACCCCGTCACGGCCTGTGGTGCGCCCGCTCGTCCCGGCGAAGGCGAAGCGGGCGCGTGAGCGGTCGCGGATCGAGCGGCAGTGGGAGCGGTTGGCGTTCCAGGTCGCGCGCGCGCGGCGCAGCGCGGCGAGGCCCGCCGCCCGCGAGACGCCCGAGGGCGGCCGGCCGGCCAGGCGCCAGCGGATGGGGAAGCGCGTCCAGCGGAAGGCGGCGGGGGCGCTGGCGGACGACCCGCAGCGCACGCGGGCGCCGCCCGCGGACACGCCGCGCGTCACGCGCAGGCCGGCGACCACCACGGTCAGCCGCCCGGCCCGGTCGTAGAAGCGCGCCTCGGTCGCGCCGCGCTCGTCGAGTCGCGCGCGGGCCGCGACGCTGCCGTCGGCCCGGCGCACGGTGAGCGAGCGGCCGTCCGGCGGGCCGGCGAGCTCCGCGCTGCCGCCCGGCGGCGCGGCCAGGTCCGGCGGCGCGCCGGCGAAGTCTCCCCACGGGGGCACCGGGGGCGCCGGCGGGACGGGGGTGGTCGCGGGTGGCGCGCCCGTCGTGCCCGGGGCGGTGGGCGAGGGGCCGGGGCCGCCGCCCCCGCGCGTCACGGCGATCACCACGGCCACCGCCACGGCGCCCGCGGCCACGGCGGCGATCGCGGCGCGCCGTCGGTGCTCCACCCCGTCTCCCCCGCTCGGCGTTCAGATGGCGTTCCGAGTTCCCGGCCGCGCGGAGGCTACCGTCAACCGCGACGGGGCCGCCGGGCCCCGCGGACGGGAGGACCGCGATGGGGGAGCTGGCCCCGGGCCATCTGATCATCCTGGCGATCGTCGTGCTGCTGGTGTTCGGCTCCAAGCGCCTGCCGGATATCGCGCGCGGCATCGGCGAGGGGGTCCGCGGGTTCCGCGACGGCATCACGGGTCACGACGACGAGCCTCCCCCGCCCGCCGTCCTTGATCAGCCCCCGAGCCCGGGGACCGAGGCGAGCGCCTCCTCCGTCGAGCCCGCCGGGACGAACTCCAGCCCCACCGGGCCCGCGTAGCCCAGGGCGTCGAGCCGCTCGAGCAGGCGCCGCAGGTCAACCTCGCCCGTGCCGGGCGCGCCACGCCCGGGGCTGTCGGCGTACTGCACGTGGCCGATCAGGCCGGCCACGCGGCCGACCTCCTCCAGGGGGTCGAGGCCCGCGCGGGCGGCGTGGTAGGCGTCGAAGAGCAGGCTCACCGAGTCGTGGCCCACCGCGCGCACGAAGGCCGCGGCGTCGGCCGGCGTCGGCAGCAGGGGCCCGTCAACGTCGAGGGGGTTGAGGTGCTCCACCACGATGCGGGCGCCCGCCGCGGCCGCGGCGCCGGCGGCGGCGCGCACCACCTCGGCGGCGTGCGCGAGCTGCTCGGGCTCCGTCCGGGCCGGGTCGCGCCGGCCGACGAGCAGGTTGACGGCGTCGCCCCCTGCCGCGGTCACGACCCGGGCGGCCGCCCGCACGGCGTCGAGCACCTCGTCCTCGCGCCCCGGGACGTCGCAGTAGCCCCGCTCGCCCGCCGCCAGGTCGCCGCCGTCGGCGTTGACCAGCACGGCGCGCAGGCCCGCCGCGCGGACCGCCTCCACCCACGCCCCGGCGACGGCCGCCGGGGGCCACCAGGCCTCGACCATCGTGAAGCCCGCCGCGCGCGCCGCGGCCGGGCGCGCCAGCGGGTCGAGCTCGGGCCAGAGCGTGCCGAGATGGGCCGACAGGCGCGTCACGCCGCGGCCTCCATGCGCCGGCGCAGCTCCAGGTAGAGCGCGGCGTGGTCGAGGTCGGGGCCGAGGTGCGCGCGCAGGTCCTCGTAGAGCTCGGTCACGCGCGCGGCGAGCGGCAGCTCCACCCCGGTCTCCCGCGCGAGGGCCTGGACCGTGCGCAGGTCCTTGATCTGGGTCGCGACCCGCGCGCCCGGGGCGAAGCGGCCCTCCAGCATCCGCTCCCCGTGCTCGCGCAGGATGCGGCTGTCCGCGAAGCCGCCCATCAGCGCCTCGCGCACGGCGGCCGGGTCGGCCCCGGCGGCCTCCGAGAGCAGGAGGGCCTCGGCGACCGCGCCGATCGTGACGCCCACGATCAGCTGGTTGGCGGTCTTCGCCACCTGGCCGGCGCCGGAGGGGCCGATGCGGCTGGCCCGCCCCAGCGGGGCGAGCACGGGCAGCACCCTCTCGAAGGCCTCCGCGTCGCCGCCCGCCATGATCGTGAGCGTCCCCTCCTCGGCGCCGCGCGCGCCGCCCGACACCGGCGCGTCGAGGTAGGCCACCCCGCGCGGGGCGAGGCGGGCGGCGTGCGCGCGCGCGTCGGGCGGCGGGATCGAGGCCATGTCCACGACCACCGCGCCGGGCACGAGCGCCTCCGCCGCGCCGCGGGCCCAGAGGACCTCCTCCGAGGCGGGGCCGTCGGCCAGCATCATCACGACCACGTCGCGCCCGGTGACCGCGGCGGCCGGATCGGCGGCCGCCTCCACGCCCGGCCCGGCCAGCGCGGCGGCCTTGTCGGGGTCGCGGTTCCACACCGTCAGCGAGAACCCGGCGTCGCGCAGCCGCGCGGCCATCCGGCTCCCCATGATCCCGAGGCCGAGCACCGCCACCGCCGGGCGCCCCGCCGTGCCGCCCTCGCCCATCCCGTCCTCCTCGCGCGCCGCCGGAGCGCCAAGG
Organism: uncultured Thermoleophilia bacterium; assembly: GCA_963770865.1. Taxonomy (GTDB): domain Bacteria; phylum Actinomycetota; class Thermoleophilia; order Miltoncostaeales; family Miltoncostaeaceae; genus Miltoncostaea. Next base: position 124,888 of record CAVYRD010000002.1, on the reverse strand, counting down.
GTGTCAGAACCCGAAGCGCACCTCGGTGAAGTACCAGCCGCTCGAGGTGATCCACATGACCGCCAGCATCGCGAACAGCGTCCCGCCGGCCAGCGGCAGCGCCCACGAGGGGAAGGAGTGCTCGCGCACCACGAGCAGCTTGGCGGCGAGCACGCCGTAGAAGAACGAGCCCACGATGGAGTGGATCGCCACCCGGGTGTCGGTGGTCTGGAAGCCGAGGATCGTGACGCAGTGGAAGACGATCGGCAGCGTCACCAGAACCGCCAGCCGGCCCGACCAGCGGTGGACGCGCGCGGCCGTCCCCGGTCCGAACGGCAGGACGCCGGCCAACTTCCCGTAGATGCGCGCCCCGGTCGAGATCTGCACCAGCCCCAGGGCGATCGCGATCGTCGCGAGCCAGGCCTTGCCGGCGATGGCGCTCGAGAACACGGTCTCGAGCGCGTCGGCGTAGCCCGAGGCGACGTCGAGGGGGAGCGTGGTCACCGCGGCTCCAGGGGGATCGTGGCCGACGCGCGGGCACGGGCGCGCAGGCGCGCCCACGCGGCCCGCAGGCGGGCGTCGGCGGCGGCGATCGCGTCAACCGACGGCCCGGCCGCCGCGACGCTTGCGGAGGTCCCGGCCACCTCGCCGCGGCGGGCGATGACGGAGGCCTGCGCGGCGGCGGCCCGGTCGGCGTCGGTGAGCGGCGGGCCGATGAGCGCGCCCACGCGCCGCAGCCAGCCGTCGGCGCCGAGGAGGCCCACCCCGTCGCCCGGATTGCTCACCTCGCCGTTGCCGTCGACGTCGCGCAGCGGCGCGCCGCGGGTGATGTTGACCATGTGCTCGCCGTGGAAGCGGACGTTCGGCAGGTTGCCCTCGTCGCGGGCGGCCCGTAGGAAGCCGACGTGCTCGTGGAGCACCGCCACCTGGGCGGCGGCGAGGTCGAGCGCCGATCGCGCGCCGGACGTGCCGGGATCGTCCACGAGGAGCGCCGTGAGATCGGCGGAACGGTCGGCGGCGATCGTGCCCCGCAGATCCGGCGCCGCGGGGTTGAACCCCCACCTCGATCGTGTCGAAGCCGTCGAGGATGCTGCGCCCCCCGCGCGTCGATCCCACCGACAGCTCGCGCTCGCCGGCGGCGAGGACGCCGATCTGGAGGCGTCCGACGGGGCCCTGGAGGCGGATCGGCCAATCGGCCGGCGCGGGCGCGGCCAATTGGACCGTCACCCCGGAGAGGGCCGGTCCGGTCAGCCGGGCGGTGCCCCCGGTGGGCGCCTCCGGGGCCGTCGTGGCGGGCGCGGTGGCGGTGCCCGGCGTGGTGGCCGCCGGGGCCCCGGCGCCGGAGATGCTCGCCACGTAGGCGGCGACGTCGGCCGCCTCCGCCCCGCTGACGACGCCCGCGGGCATGATCCCCCGCCCCGTCGCGACCACGCCGGCCACGGTCGCGGCCGTCAGGCCGGAGCCCGCCAGTCGTGGCCCCACGCCGCCCTCGGCCTTCGGGCCGTGGCAGACGGCGCAGGCCGTCGCGAAGACCTGCGCGCCCGCGGCGGCGTCGCCCGTGGCGACGTCCGCGGCCGGCGCGGCCGAGGGCTCGAAGGGCTGCCAGCGGGCCAGGCCGTAGACCGCCGCGCTCACCAGCAGGAGGAGGGCGACGAGCAGCGCCCAGGGCGGCCGGCCGGTCAGCGTGGCCCCCCGGTCCGGCCCGGAGCCCTACGCGGCGCGGCGGCGCTGGTAGCGGGCCCGGGCCTTCGCGGCCTCGATCTCGCGGTACTTCGGCGGGGCCTTGGTCACCAGGTCGGACAGGAGCTGCCGCGAGGCGGCGGCGACGGCCTCGACGGCGCGGTCGAAGGCCTCCTGGTTGGCCTGCGAGGGGTGCGTCGATCCGCTGATCTTGCGGACGTACTGGAGCGCGGCGGCCTGCACCTCGTGAGGGGTGGCCGGCGGCTCGAAGTTGTGGAGCGTGCGGATGTTGCGGCACATGGGGGCACCTCGGTTCGCGCGTGTGGTCGGGCCACCTCTCTCACACCCGGCGCGCCGCGGTCAAACGCGGCGAGGGGACGCACCGGTCCCCCGGGACCGGGTCCCGGGCGGCACGCCCCCTCGCGTCGCCCTCGCGGACGGACGGTGCGTCAGACGGTGGTGAAGCGCGCCACCGACTCGGCGAGCCGTTCCGCGGTGCGGGCGAGCTGCTCGCTGGAGGCCGCGACCTCCTCGCTGGCCGCGCTCGTCTGCTGCGTCGCGGTGGACACCTGGTCGGCGGCCGAGCGGGTCTCGCGCGTGACGTCGGAGACCTCGCGGGTGGCGTTGGCCAGCTGGTCCACGCACCCGGAGGTGCGCTCGATGCTGTTGGCGAGCTCGGTGAAGGCCTGGCGGGTCTGGGTGGAGGTCGCGGCAGCGGCCTCGGCCAGCTTGCGCACCTCGTCCGCGACCACGGCGAAGCCGCGGCCCTGGTCGCCCGCGCGGGCGGCCTCGATGGCGGCGTTCAGGGCCAGCAGGTTGGTCTGGCCGGCGATCGAGTCGATCTGCACCGTGAGCCGCACGCCGCGCTCGGCGACGCTGCGGGCCTCCGTGGCGAGGCTGACGGCCTCGTCGCCCACCACGGCCGCGCCGGCGATCATCTCGTCCTGGCGGCCCGCGCCCTCGGCCACGCCGAGCATCAGCTGGGCGATGCCGTCCACCGAGGAGCCGGTCTCCTCGGCCGTGGCCGCCATCTCCTGCGCGGCGGCGGCGAGCGTGCCGGTCATCTCGCGGATCTCGCCGATGACGACGCTCAGCTCCTCGCGCATCCGGTTGTAGTCGACGATCGAGCTCTGCATCCGGTCGAGCGTGGTGTTGAACGTGCTCGCGAGCCGGCCGAGCTGGAGGCCGTCGTCGGTCGTCACCGGCGTGGTGACCGGGATCACCCCGTGGGTCAGGTCGCCCTCGGCCATCTTCCCGAGGCCCTCGGTCAGCCCGGCGAGGCAGTTGTCGGTGAGCGAGTCGAGCCGCTCCTGGAGGCTGACGAGGCACGAGTGCTCGCCGAGACCGGAGGCGTACTCGGCGCGGACACCGTTGTATGCGCCGACCGAGGCCTGCAGCTTCGCGATCAGGTCGTGCGCTTCTCGGCGACGACATCGACCTGTGTGGATCAAGAATCGGTAAGGAGGGCCCTGCCTTGAGCCCGGCGTCCGGCGCGTCGCGCGGGGGCCCGCGGAGCCTCAGGCCAGGGCCTTCTGGACGGCCTCGAGCACGCGCTCGGGCTGGAACGGCTTGACGATGAAGTCGCGCGCGCCGGCCTGGATCGACTCGATCACCATCGACTGCTGGCCCATGGCCGAGCACATCACCACCCGCGCCTGGGGGTCCTGGCCGCGGATCTCCTTGAGGGCGGCCAGCCCGTCCATCTCGGGCATCGTGATGTCCATGGTGGTCAGGTCGGGCTTGAGCTCGCGGTACTTGGAGACCGCGACGGCGCCGTTCTCGGCCTCGCCGACGACCTCATAGCCGGCGTCGGTGAGGATGTTCTTGATCATCATCCGCATGAACGCGGCGTCATCGGCGATCAGCACACTGGGCATGCCGGGACCTCGGGGTGCTCGGGGACGGGTCGGGTGAGGGACGAGCGGTTCGCGGGGGCGGCGCGGCTCACAGCTCCACCGCGATCCCGCCGACGGCGCGGACGGTGACGACGCCGGTGCTCACGGTCACCGACATCGTCCGGCCGACGTTGCCGCCCACGTCCGCGCCGCGGAGGCGGACGCCGTGGGAGGCGAGGGCGCTGCGGACGGCCAGGTCGTTGCGGCCGCCGATGTTGAGGAGGGTCGCGCCGGACCCCGCGCCGAACATCTGCGCGCCTCCGGCGATCGTGGCGACGAGCCGGAAGCGGACGGCGCCGAGCCGCAGCACCTCGTCCAGCAGCGCCGGGATCGCCGTGTCGGCGAACTTGCCCGGCGATCCGGAGGAGGTCGACGACGACTGGGGCAGCATCACGTGGGCCATTCCGGCGATGCCGGCGCGGGTGTCGGTCATGACCACCCCGATGCACGACCCGAGGCCGAGCGCCGAGATGACCACGGGGCGGATGTCGCTCGCCGCGATCTCGCCGATGCCCACGCTGGGGCCGGCCGACGAGCCGACGACCGCGGTGCTCACTCGCCCAGGCCCCGCCGCTCGAGGACGGTGGTGAGCGCCTCCGAGGTCGGGATGTGGAGGACGTCGCCGGCCGAGCTCCAGGCCGGTGCTCATGCCGTCCCGCGCGGCTGGGAGGCCGCGAGGGCGGCGACGTCGAGGATCAGGGCCACCGAGCCGTCGCCGAGGATCGTCGCGCCGGCCACGCCGGCGACGTCCCCGAGGAAGTCGGGCAGGTGCTTGATGACCACGTCCTGCTTGCCGACCAGGTCGTCCACGACGATGCCGATGCGGGTCGCGCCCGCGTGGACCACCACGACGCGCAACGGGCCGTCGGGCTCTCTCGCGCTGCCGGGGCCGCCGAGGTCGAGGCGCTCGCTCAGCCACACGAGCGGCACGACGCTGTCGCGCAGCACCACGCAGGGCCGGCCGCCCACCGGGCGCGCGTCGGCCGGGTCCACCAGGACGGTCTCCTCGATCGCCTCGAGCGGCACCGCCCAGACCTGTCCGGACTGGCCGCCGTGGTCGAGGCCGGCCTCCACCAGCAGGGCCTGGATGATCGCGAGCGTGAGCGGCAGGCGGATGGTGAAGGAGCTGCCCTCGCCGATCGTGCTCTGGATCGAGACCTCCCCGCTCAGGTCGGTGATCGCGGTGCGGACCGCGTCCATCCCGACCCCGCGGCCGCTGACGTCGGTGGTCTGCTCCGCCGTCGAGAAGCCGGGGAGGAAGACGAGCTGGAGGGCCTCCTCGTCGCTGAGGGAGGCGGCGGTCCCGGCGTCCATCAGGTGCTTGCGGACGACCGACGCGCGCAGCGCCTCGGGGTCCATGCCCCTGCCGTCGTCGCGCACCTCGATCACCACGCTGCTGCCTGCGTGGCGGGCCGAGAGGCTCACGGTGCCCGTCGGGTCCTTGCCGGCTGCGACGCGGTCCTCGGGCGGCTCGAGCCCGTGGTCGACCGCGTTGCGCAGCATGTGGACCAGCGGGTCGCCCAGGCCGTCGACGACCGTGCGGTCGAGCTCGGTGTCCTCACCGGAGATGACGAGGTCGACCCGCTTGTCGAGCGTGTTGGCGAGGTCGCGCACCATGCGCGGGAAGCGCATGAAGACGGCGTTGACCGGCATCATCCGCACCTGCATGATCAGCGTCTGCAGGTCGTCGGTGACGCGGCTCATGTCCTCCACCACGCCGCGCAGGTCGCTCAGCTCGTGCCGGCTCGAGAGCTGGGCCAGGCGGGTGCGCTGGATGACCATCTCGCCCATCAGGTTCATCAGGGCGTCGAGGCGGTCGGTGCCGACGCGCACGGTCGAGGCGCCGCGGCCGAAGCGCGACTCGGAGCCGCCCTTCTCGGAGGCCGCGGCGCGGGCGGGGGCGGCCGCGGGGGCGGTCTCGCCGGCCTCTGCCTCCTGCTCGGGGGAGGCGTCCTCGTCGATCTCGATGCGGGTGACCTCGCAGGAGGAGACCTCACTGACGCGCAGGACCCCGGCGCGGACCTCGTCCTCGTCGGCGTCGGAGGCGACGGCGACCCAGAAGGCCACGCCGTCCCCGACCTCGCCGGCCTCGACGCCCTCGGCGGGCGGCTCGCTCGTGATCAGGTCGCCGTGGGCCTCGAGCTCCTGCACCACCATGAAGGCGCGGGCGGCGGCCAGCCGGCAGCCCTCGTCGAAGGCCACGTCCACGCGCAGCACGGCCAGGCCGCGCTCGTGGGCGTCGGCCACCACCATGCGCTCGTACTCCGAGAGGGGCGTGCCGGCGGACGGCGGCGCGAGGGTGACGGCCGTCTCGGCCGCGGCGGCGGCGGGGGCGGCGCCGTGGGAGATCTGGTCGAGGCGGTCCATCACGGCGGAGGCGTTGACCTCCTCGGCGTCGCCGCCCTCGACCCGGTTGACCATCTCCTGGAGGGTGTCCAGGCAGGCGAAGAGCGAGTCGGTGAGGGCGGGGGTCACGGGGGCGCCGTCGTCGCGCATCGCGGCGAGGACCTCCTCCATCCGGTGGGTGAGGCGCGCCATGGCGTTGAAGCCCATCGTGGCGCTCATCCCCTTGAGCGAGTGCGCCACCCGGAAGATGACGGTGAGCGGCTCCGAGTCGCCCGGGTCGCGCTCGAGGTCCAGGAGAGAGGCGTTCAGCGCTTGCAGGCTCTCCCGGCTCTCGTCAAGGAAGAGGCCGAGATACTCGGACGTGTCCACGCCGTGGTGCTCCTCTCGAATGTCCCACCGGACCCACCGCGGACGGAACACCCCCCGCTCCTGCCGCATCCTTATCGGCGTGCCGGGGGGTGGCTTTAGGCTCCCGACCGGCGTGGGAATGCGGGTTCCGGGGCGCGCCGAGGGGGCCGGTCAGCCGGCGGGCGGCCGCCGGGTCCGGGCCGTCAGGGCCGCACGTAGAAGAAGTTCGCGAGCCGCTTCCAGCCGAGGCCGGCCGTGTCGCTCACGCGCTCGGTCGATCCCACGAAGAGGATCCCGCCGGGGCGCAGGACGTCGAAGAAGCGCGCGCAGATCCCCTCCTTGGCGTCGTCGTTGAAGTAGATGACGACGTTGCGGCACACGATCAGGTCGCGCGTCTTCGGGAAGGGGTCCGAGAGCAGGTCCAGGCGCGAGAAGCGCACGGCCGCGCGCAGCTCCGGGTTGGCCTGCCACGTGCCGTCGGGGCGCTCGACGAACCACTTGGCGCGGCGCTCGCGCGACACGTTGGCCATGTCCTGCTCGCTGAAGATCCCCTCGCGGGCGCGCGCGAGGATCGTCTGGTCGATGTCCGTCGCGACGATCTCGTGCCGCGCGCGCGGCGCCAGCTCCTTCAGCAGCACGGCGAGCGTGTAGGGCTCGGCGCCGTAGGAGCAGCCGGCGCTCCACACCTTCAGCCCGCGGCCGGGCGAGGCCGCCAGAAGCGCGGGCAGGTGGGTGCGCTCCAGCTCGTCGAAGCGCTCCGGGTTGCGGAAGAGCTCGGAGACGTTGATCGTCATGTGGTCCAGGAACGCCGACCGGGCGGCGACGTCGCGCCGCAGGGCGGCGAGGTACTGGTCCAGGTCGTCGTGGCCCGCGCGGCGCGCGAACGTGCGCAGGCGCCGCTCCATCTGGGCCCGCCGGTACTGGGCGAGGTCGATGTCGCAGAGCCTCTTCACGCCCCCGCAGAAGCGGTCGTAGTCCGGGCCCACGACCGGGGCAGCGACGGAGGGCAGCGGGGCGGTGCTCATCGGTCTCCTCGGACGGGTCAGTGGGCGGCGACGGCGGCGCGCGGCGCCACGGCCTCGGCGATGGCGAGCGGCATCGCGTCGAGCGGGAAGACGGCGTCGGCGAGGCCCGCCTCCTCGACCGAGCGGGGCATGCCCCACACGACGCAGGTGCTCTCGGCCTCGGCGAGGATCGTCCCGCCGGCGGCGCGCACCGCGCGCGCGCCGATCAGGCCGTCGTCGCCCATGCCGGTCAGCACGATCAGGGTGATGCGCGACCCGTAGTGGCGCGCGGCGGTCTCGATGGTCACGTCGGCGCGCGGGCGCAGCGCCCCGATCGGCGGGGCCTGCGAGAGGCGCACGCGGCCGGGGGCCGTCACCTCGAGGTGCGAGCCGCCGGGCGCGATCAGGGCGCGGTCGGGGCGGATCTCGTCGGTGACCCCGGCCTCGCGCACGCTCAGGGCCGACTTGTCGTTGAGCTGGTCGGCGAGAGGCTTGGTGAAGCCGACCGGCATGTGCTGCACGATCAGCACACCGCTGCCGAGCGGCGAGGGCAGGTGCGGCACCACCGAGTGCAGGGCGCGCGGCCCGCCGGTGGAGGTCGCGATGACGACCAGGTCGCCGCCCGAACCGCCCGCGAGGGCGGACAGCCTGCGGCCCGGGGCGGCCGGGCGCACGGCGCGGCCGAGTGCGGCGACGCGGGCGCCCGCGGCGGCGCGGACCTTGGAGACGAGCTCGTCGCGCGTGACGCCCCAGCTCCGGGGCGAGAGGCGCAGGGCCGGCTTCTCGACGGCGTTGACGGCGCCGGCGGCCAGGGCGGCGCTGGTCTCGGCGCTCGCCCGTCCGGTGAGCGAGGAGACCATGACGACGGGCGTCGGGCGCACGCGCATCAGCTCGCGCAGGCCGTCGAGGCCGTTGCGGCGCGGCATCTCCACGTCGAGCGTGATCACGTCCGGGCGCAGCGACTGCGCCTTCTCGATGAGCTCCAGGCCGTCGCGAGCCTCGCCGACGACCTGCAGGCCGCCGTCGGTGAGCATGTCGGTGATCACCCGCCGCAGCAGCGGCGAGTCGTCGCAGATGAGGACGCGGGGTGAGGGAGGGGAGGAGGCCACGGCCCCGGCCCTCAGGCCAGGGCCTTCTGGACGGCCTCGAGCACGCGCTCGGGCTGGAACGGCTTGACGATGAAGTCGCGCGCGCCGGCCTGGATCGACTCGATCACCATCGACTGCTGGCCCATGGCCGAGCACATCACCACCCGCGCCTGGGGGTCCTGGCCGCGGATCTCCTTGAGGGCGGCCAGCCCGTCCATCTCGGGCATCGTGATGTCCATGGTGGTCAGGTCGGGCTTGAGCTCGCGGTACTTGGAGACCGCGACGGCGCCGTTCTCGGCCTCGCCGACGACCTCATAGCCGGCGTCGGTGAGGATGTTCTTGATCATCATCCGCATGAACGCGGCGTCATCGGCGATCAGCACACTGGGCATGCCGGGACCTCGACCTCGGGTTGGGGCACGGTGGAACGGGCTGATGGAGGTATCGGCGCGGCGTCCCCGCTCTTGACCGATCCGCGGCCCGGGGGGAGCGGTCGCCCGCTTGCGCCCGCGGGCGGCGGCGACGTAGGTTACTTGCGTCATGAAAGCGACAGATAAGGAGCCGCCCATGGAGGCCCTCGAGGCGATCCGCGCGCGCCGCAGCGTGCGCCGCTACACCGACCGGCCGGTGCCCGACGCCGACCTCGACCGCATCCTGCGGCTGGCGCTGCTGGCCCCCACGGGGCACAACGCGCAGGCCTGGAGCCTCGTCGTGGTGCGCGACCCGGAGCGGCGCGCGCGCCTGGCCGACCTCGTGCTGCGCGGCGCCGCCGAGTACTTCCGCACGATGCGTCCCGCGGGCGGGCGCACGGAGGACGAGCACGCGGCCTGGGCGGCGGGCTACGCCGGGCAGGCGCTCGGCAACTACCGCGACGTGCCGGTGTGGGTCGCCGCGCTCACGGTGCCCCGCTTCCACTTCCTGGACGATCCGATGAAGGAGCGCATCGAGCGCTTCGGCGAGCACACCTCGGTGTCGTTCGCGCTCGAGAACCTGTTCGTCGCGGCGCGCGCTCTCGGGCTCGGCACGACCCCCACGATCTTCCACTGGTTCGTCGAGGACGAGTACCGCGACCTGCTCGGCATCCCGCCCGAGATCGGCGCCCACTACCTGACGCCGGTCGGCTACCCGCCGGAGTTCCCCGTCGGCCTGCGCCCCGAGGCGGCCAAGGCGCGCCGCCCGTGGCGCACGCTGGTGCACGACGAGGAGTGGGGCCGGCCGCGGCAGGAGGAGGCCGCGCCCGCGTAGCCTTCGGCCGTGCCCGCGCCCCGCCACTTCGAGGACTTCCGCGTGGGGGAGGTGTTCGAGACGCCGGAGCGGCCGGTCTCCGAGCAGGAGATCATCGCCTTCGCCGAGGCCTACGACCCCCAGCACTTCCACACCGACCCCGGCTCGGCCAACGAGTCGGTGTTCGGCGCCCACGTGGCGAGCGGCTGGCACACGGCCGCGCTGACGATGCGGCTGTGGGTTCGACCACGCGCCGCCCGTGGCCGGCGGGCTCATCGGCCTGGGCGTGGACGAGCTGCGCTGGGGGCCGCTGCGCCCGGGCGACCGCATCCGGGTGGTGGGAGAGGTGGTCGAGACGCGGCCCTCGCGCAGCGGCGCGTCGCGCGGGGTGGTGCGCATCCGCCTGCGCACGCTGAACCAGCGCGACGAGGAGGTGCAGCACATGATCCCCACGATCCTCGTCCCGGCCCGGCCGGCCTGAGCCGTGCTGCCGCGCGACTACGCCGGGCAGAACTGCTCGGTGGCGCGGAGCCTGGAGGTCCTGGGCGAGCGCTGGACCCTCCTGATCCTGCGCGACTGCTTCCTCGGGGTGACGCGGTTCGAGCACTTCGGCTGGCGACTATCGCTCGCGCCCAACATCCTGTCCAAGCGGCTGCGGATGCTCGTGGACGCCGGGGTGCTGGAGCGGGTGGCCTACCAGCAGCGCCCCGAGCGCCACGAGTACCGCCTCACGCCCGCGGGCCGCGACCTGTTCCCGGTGATCATGGGGCTGATGAGCTGGGGCGACGCCCACATGGCGCCGGACGGGCCTCCCGCGGTGGTGCGCCACGCCGGGTGCGGGGGCGTGGTCGGCGCGGGCGCGCTGTGCGGACGGTGCGGTGAGCCGGTCGGCGCCGACGACGCCGAGTGGTGGTACGGCCCCGGCTCGCGGCGCCCGGAGGGGCCCCGTCCGCGCCCGCCGGCCTAGAGATTCTGGCGATTCAGGTGGGCCCCCTGGGTTGGCCGGGGCCCCTGCGGGGCATTGACGACGCGATCGACAGGCCATCCGAAGGAGAGCGACATGCTCTGGACCATCATCGTGATCATCGTCATCGTGCTCGCCGTCATCGGGCTTCTGAGCGTTGTGCGCGGGCGGGCGTAGGGCGCCGGGCCCCGCCGCCGAATGGTCGGCGGGGCCGCGCGGCCCGGCTAGAAGACGCCTCCCGTGCCACCGCCGCCGTCGAGCGGCGGGGGCGTGCCCTTGCAGCCGCCCGTGACGAACTTCTCGCCTGCAGCGTCGTAATGCTGGCCCGCGAAGAACCCGCCCTTGTAGGTGAACGACGGGATGAAATCCCGCTGGTCCTGGTGGCCCGCGTGGCCGTTGACCACGCCGGCTGCGGCCGGGTGGATCAGGACATAGGGGTTCTTCGCGCTCGCCGTCGCATGGCATATGTCGATCTGCTGGGCCTGCGGGGCGGCTCCGAGGGCCGGCGTGACGGCGATGACGGCGGCGCCGGCGAGCGCCGCGGCACAGGCGATGCGTCCTCTCATGTCAGATCCTTTCCGTGTGGGGCACGCGGCGACCCGGCGGGATCGCTCACGGGCCTCATCGGCGGCGCCGGTCGCCCGCACCTCCCGCACGATGCGCGATCGGCTTGCGCAACTGGCCGGTTGGGGGGCCGACGACCCACCCGTGCGTCTATTGGACGGCCCGCGCACCTGGGAGAGAGTTGCGCCCGGCCGGCGGCGGGCGGCGCGGCGTCCGCTCCTCGAGGAATGGTGGAGGTGGATGGGGACCGTCGTCAGCGTCGCGCGCGTGCCGCTCAGCGCACCGGCGCGTCCGGGCCCGCCCGAGCGGGTCTCCGACGAGGGGCTGGTCGAGCGCGTCCGCGCCGGTGACGAGCGCGCGTTCGAGGAGCTCTACGCGCGCTACCGCAACCGCCTGCACCGCTACTGCGCGTCCATCCTGCGTCAGCCCGAGGACGCCGAGGAGGCGGTCCAGAGCGCGATGCTCGGCGCGTACCGCGCGCTCGCCGGCGGCGAGGTCCGCGCCGTCGCCGTCCGCCCGTGGCTCTACCGTATCGCGCACAACCAGTGCATCGGGATGCTGCGCCGGCGCGCGGCCCGGCCCACCGAGCCGCTCACGGGCCTCGAGGTGCAGCACTCCCAGGATGTCGCCGCGCGCGTCGAGACGGCCGACGAGCTCGTGCGCCTGCGCCAGGACCTTCAGAGCCTGCCGGCCGATCAGCGCGGCGCCCTCGTGCTGCGCGAGCTGTCGGGCCTCTCGCACGAGCAGATCGCGCTGGTCCTCGACGAGTCGCCGTCCACGGTCAAGCAGCTGATCTACCAGGCCCGCCTCGGCCTCCACGCGATGGCCGACGGGCGGGCCCTCGGATGCGACACGGTGCGCCGGCGCATCTCAGACGGCGACGGCCGCGTGCTGCGCTCGCGCGGCATGGGCGCGCACCTGCGCACCTGCCCCACGTGCCGCGCCTTCCGCGAGGGCCTCGCCACGCGGCCCGCGAAGCTGGCGGCGCTCGTGCCCGTCGCGCCCGTGGTGCTGGGCCGGGACATCCTGGGCGCCCTCGGCGGCGGCGGCGCGGCCGGCGGGGCCGGCGTGGGCGCGACCGGCGTGGGCGCGGTGGGCGGGTTCTCGCTGGCCGGCGGCATCGCGCTGAAGCTCGCGCTCGTCGCAACCGTGGGCATCATCGGCGCGTCGGCCGTCGTGGTCCCGCGGGTGATCGGCGAGCCGGCGCGGTCAGGACCCGCCGCGGCAACGGCACATCGCCACGCGGTCCCGGCGCTGCAGGCCGCGACCGGACCGATCCCGGTCGCCGCGACCCTCACGGCGGCCGACCCGCCGGAGGTTGACGCGCCGCCACCCGTGTTCGAGTTCGTCCCCCCCGTCGATCCCCCCGCCCAGCCGCCGCCCGCCCCGCAGGCGGCGGGCGGGGCCGTCCCGGCGGCATCCACGGTGGCGACGCTCCCGCCGCCGGATCCGGCGGCCGCAGTGGCGGGCGGCGGCGCCCCGGCGGCCGGCGGAACGACGACGCCGCAGCGCGCCGGCGGCGCCGGCGGGACCCCCGCCACGCAGCGTAACGGGGCGCCACCCGCCCACGCGCGCGGCGGGCCGGACGCCGAAGCAGCCCCGGGCAACTCCGCCTCCGCCCCCGGGCGTTCCGGCGACGCCCCCGGCGACTCCGGCTCCGCCCCCGGCAACTCCGGCTCCGCCCCCGGGCGGTCCGGCGGTGCGCCGCCGGCCGCCACCCCTGCGGCGCCGGCCACCCCCGCGACGCCCGCCGAGCCCGCCACCCCGGCAAGCGCGGGCGGCGTCCACGGCGCCTCCGCCGACGCTCCGGGCCAGGCCGTGGCCGAGGGCGCGAAGGGTCCGAAGGGGCCGCCGGACCGATAGGGCCGACCCTTGCGTCGCCCCCGCGTCTCAGGGTTGATGGCGGGGTTGACCAGGAGACCGGCGTGAGGGGCGCGGCCGTGACCGGGCTGATCGACGCGGCGTGCCGCGCGATCGCGCGGCTCGACGGCGACGACGTGCTGGGCGAGCGGCTGCTGTGCCTCATCGAGAGGGCCGAGGCGTCCCGCAGCTGGGCCGACCTCGCCCTGGCCATCCGCCTCATCGAGCCCCTCTTCGACCGGCTCGCGGAGTGGCCCGCCCCCGCCGGGGCGCCCGCGGCCGACACCTACCCCCACCAGCACGGCGAGGTGCGCGACCCGCTGCGCCGGGCCGACGCGATGCGGTGGCTGGCGGCCGTCACCGCGCTGCAGGCGCTGGAGCTCGGGCCGGGCTCGCCGATGGCGCGGGCCCTCGCCTCGGGCGCCGTGGCCCTGGCGGGCGGCGACACGACCGGGCTCGGCTGGATCGTCTCGGCGGTCGGCCTCAGCCGCGTCGAGTCCTGAGCGGCCCGCCCCCGGCGCCCACCGCGACGGACGGCTGTGACAGCATCGCCCCCATGCGGCGCGTGAAGCTCAGCGCGGCGGAGGTGACCGCCGACCCGACCGATCCGGAGGGCTTCCGCGCCCTCAGCGACCGCGTCGGCCCCCGCCTGGGCGCCGAGCGCACCGGCGCGACGCTGTACGAGCTGCCGCCCGGCCAGGCCCTGTGCCCGTACCACTACGAGCACGGCGAGGAGGAGTGGCTCCTCGTCCTCTCGGGCGCCCCCTCGGTGCGCACGCCCGCCGGCGTCGAGAAGCTCGAGCCCCTCGACCTCGTCTTCTTCCCGGTCGGGCCGGACGGGGCGCACCAGGTTCGCAACGACGCCGACGCCCCGGCGCGGGTCCTCATGTGGTCGACGGTCGTCTACCCGGCGGTCACGGTCTACCCCGACAGCGGCAAGGTCGGCGTCTACACGCGCGACCACGCGGACGACCTGATCGTCGAGCGCTCCAGCGGCGTCGGCTACTACACCGGCGAGGTGGCCGACTAGGCTCACCGGCCATGGGCCTCTGGGCATGGCGCGCCGGGGAGTGGAGCCGCAGGGCGCTGGTCCGCTTCTACGGCCGGTCCGGGCCGCGGCTCTCCGCGGCGGTGGCCTACTACGTGCTGCTGTCGATCTTCCCGCTGATGCTGCTGCTCGTCTCGGCGGCCGGCCTCGTGCTGACGGACGCATCCGTGCGCGAGGACTTCGTCGACGCGCTCGCCGACTCGCTGCCGGTCACCGCCTCGGGCGCCGACTCGATTGACTCGGTGCTGCGCGGCATCAGCGCCAACGCGGGCACGGTCGGCGCGGTGGCCGTCATCGGTCTGCTCTGGAGCGCGACCGGGATGATGGCGGCGATCCGGCACGGCATGGACAGCCTGATGGACGGCGAGGACGCGGTGCCGCGGCCGTTCCTGCAGGGCAAGCTCGTCGACGTGCTGATGCTGCTCGCGACCGCGGTGCTGCTGGCCGCGTCGGCCGGGGCGACCATCGCCGACCGGGTGGCGCAGTCGCAGGTCGTCGATCCGCTGGGCATACCGGGGATCGCGCTCGCGGTGGCGCGCGTCGCGGTGCCCGTCGTCCTCGCGTTCGGCGTCCTCGTCATCCTGCTGCGCTGGGTGCCCTCGCACGGCCCGCGTCTGCGCCACGTCTGGCTCTCGGCCCTGATCGGCGCGATCGCCCTCTGGGGGCTCAACTTCGGCTTCGCGACCTTCGTCGACAACTTCGGTCACTACAACGTCGTCTACGGGTCACTCGCCGCCGTGATCGTCTTCCTGATCTACGTGTACCTGGCGGCGTACCTCGTCTTCCTGGCGGGCGCCTTCGCCGCCGACGCCGAGGAGGTGGCCGCCCTGCGGCCGCTGCCCGGCGGGCCGGGCTTCCGCGCCGAGGTGAAGCGCTTCCTGCGGGGGCTGGTCGTCCGCGAGTGACCGCGCCCGACGCTCAGTGCAGGAGCAGCTTCAACCCCACGATGACCAGCCCGAGCGCGAGGTTGACGCCGGCCACGACCGTGACGCCCGTAGGCCCGAGGTCGGAGCGCCGCGCGATCAGGACGCCCCAGGCGGTCAGCGCGACGATCCCGTAGACCAGGGACGCCCAGACGGCGAACGTCGTGCCGAGCACGCCCAGCCAGGCGAGCGCCAGCAGCAGCATCGACGGGATCGCCGACTCGACCATGGGCGCCTCGCGCGCCATCACCTCCGTCACGGTGGCGCGGTCGGGCCGCGCCTCGGCGCCCACCCAGCGCGCCACCAGCCCCGCGTGGACGTGCGCGAGCCAGAAGATGACCACGCTCAGCGCCACCGTGAGCGCCATCACCCCGGGGCCGGAGCGCTTGAACGACAGGCCGACCAGCACCGACAGCGTCAGGAGCGTCCCGTAGACGCCGGCGGCGCTGTCGCCGATCCGGATCCATCGCGTGAGCACGCGTGAAGGCTACCGCCGCCCGCGCCCACCCCCGCGCGCCGCTACCCGGACCCGTCCCCCGCGGGCAGCCCGAGCTCCCCGGCGATCGGCTGGAGGGCGGCGATCACGTTGGCGATGTGCTCGTCGAGCTCCAGCCCGAGCAGCTCCGCCCCCTGGGCCACCTCCTCGCGGTTCACGCCGGCCGCGAACGAGGGCTGCTTCAGCTTCTTGCGCACCGACTTCGGGGTGAGCCCCTCGAGGCCGGTCGGCCGCACGAGGCCGCAGGCGTGGACGAAGCCCGAGAGCTCGTCGCACGCGAACAGCGTCCGCTTGAGCGGCGTGTCGCGCGGCAGGCCGAGGTGCTCGGCGTGGGAGAGGACCGTCTCGACGATGTCCTCGGGCCAGCCCTCCTCGCGCAGGATCGGCGCTCCGTCCTGGGGGTGCCGGTCGAGGGTCGGGTGCATCTCGTAGTCGAAGTCGTGCAGCAGCGCGGCGGCGGCCCAGTACTCCTCGTCCTCGCCGGCGCGGCGCGCGTAGGAGCGCACCGACGCCTCGACGGCCAGCGCGTGGCGCCGCAGCGACTCGCCCTGCGTGTAGCGCGTCAGCGTGGCCCAGGCGTTGTCGCGCGTCACCTCCACGCCGCCCACCCTAACCGGCCGCGTGCGCCAGGGGCCGGGTGGCGAGGACGGTGGTCGCGCCGTCGCCGCTGTGCACCAGCGCCACGTGGTCGACCACCAGGTCGCGGCCGCGCCGCAGGTCCGCGCCGGCGTGGCGGAGCCTGATGTGCGGGACGAACCCGTCGTGGACGTGGCGGCTCGCCGCGAGCGCGACGCCCCGGTCCGCCAGCGCCGCCATCAGCCGCTCGTGCAGGCGCCGCAGGTCCGCCACGGGGGCGACGAGCAGGACCGGGACGTCCCTGCGCGGCCCGAACCGCGCCCGCTCGCCGAGGCGCACCGCGAACGGCCGCTCGCCGGCAAGCCCCGCCTCCAGCGCGGCGAGCGCCGTCGGGAGCTCCGCCGCGAACGGCGGCACCAGCGTGATGTGCGCCGGGGCGCGCGGCGCGCGCCGCCCCTCGACGGCCGGCTCGGCCAGGTACGCGAGGTAGAGCCGCGCGCCCGGGGCCGGCGGGGCGCCCGCGGCTATGCGTGCTCGCTGTCGAGGAGGGCCATCTGCGCCTCGGAGTAGCGGTCGCCCACCGCCGCGCCGGGCGGCACCGCCGCCTCGATGCGCGCGAGGTCGTCCGGCCCGAGATCGAGCTCGAGCGCCCCGAGCGACTCGCCGAGCCGCTCCGGCCGGCGGGCGCCGATCAGCGGGACGATGTCGTCGCCGCGCCCGGCCACCCAGGCGATGGCGACCTGCGCGACGGTCGCCCCGCGCTCCTCGGCCACGCCGCGCAGCGCCTCCACCAGCGCGAGGTTGTGCCGCAGGTTCTCGCCCTGGAAGCGCGGCAGCCCGGCGCGGAAGTCGCCGGTCGTCTCGCGGTCGGGGCTCCAGTGCCCGGACAGCAGCCCCCGCGAGAGGACCCCGTAGGCCGTGATCGCGACGCCGAGCTCGCGGCATGCGGGCAGGACCTCCTCCTCCAGGCCGCGCGAGATGAGCGAGTACTCGATCTGGAGGTCGCAGATCGGGTGGGTGGCGGCGGCCCGCCGGACCGTATCGGCGCCGGCCTCGGACAGCCCGATGTGGCGGACGTAGCCGGCCTCCACCATCTCCGCGATGGCGCCGACGGTCTCCTCGATCGGCACGTCCGGGTCGACGCGCGCCGGGCGGTAGACGTCGACGTGGTCGGTGTCGAGGCGGCGCAGCGTGTAGGCCAGCGACGACTTCACGGAGGAGGGCCGGGCGTCGTGGCCCACCCAGTTGCCCGCCGGGTCGCGCTGGGCGCCGAACTTGACGCTGATCTGCACCGCGTCGCGCGGGCGCCCCCGCAGGGCGTCGCGGATCAGCATCTCGTTGTGGCCCATGCCGTAGAAGTCGCCGGTGTCGAGCAGCGTGATCCCGGCGTCGAGAGCGGCGTGGATGGTCGCGATGGCCGCGTCGCGGTCGGCCGGCCCGTAGAGATCCGACATCCCCATGCACCCGAGGCCGAGGGCCGATGTCTCGGGGCCGCTCGCGCCCAGCCGTCGCCGCTCCATCGCGTAATCCTCGCACCGCGGGGCGCCGCCGCGCCCCCGGGGGGATCACCAGGGCCGGAAAGCGGGTAGGAGGGCGTCGCCATGATCACCTCGTCCGGACCGCCCGCGTCTGCGCCCCCCGTGGCGCCGCCCGCGCCCGAGCCCCCGCCCCGGCTGCTCGGCCGGCTGGCCGCGCTGGTCGCCGGGCCGCTGCGCTACCCGGTGATCGTGGCCTGGATCGCGATCGCCGCGGCCGCCACGGTCTACCTGCCGACGCTCGGCACCGACGCGGGCGACCTCGGCATCCCGGTCCCCGACGACGCCCCGGCCCTCCGGGCGGAGGCGCGCTCGGCCGAGCTCTTCGGCTACCCGCTGATCTCGCGCACCCTGGTGGTGCAGCGCGACCCGGCGGGCCTCAGCGGGACCGACCGTCAGGAGCTGCTCGACCGCGTCCTCGACGTGAACCAGCGCCGCGACCCTGAGCTCGCCGACATCGCCGCAGCCGTCCCCCTGGTGGACGACCTCGGCCTGGCGGCGGCGCCCGGGCAGGCGGGGACGACGGCGGTGACCTACCTCTTCGTCCGGCCCGACACCTCTCCCTCGCGGGCGGAGACCGTGGCCGACCGCTTCGCCCGGTCGCTGCGCGGCGGGCAGGGGACGCTGTCGGGCGTCACGGGGACCGGCCCGGCCCGCAACCAGCAGTTCGCGATCATCCAGGACCGCATCGGCTGGGTGGTGCTGGCGACGCTCGCCGCCATCGCGCTGATCGCCGGGCTCGTGTTCCGCACCGTCGTGGCGCCGCTCCTGACGCTGGCGACGGCCGCGGTCGCCTACCTCGTCAACCTCCCCCTCATCGCCTGGGTCGCCGAGCGGACGGGCATCCCGGCGTCGGCCGACCTCGAGCCGGTGGTCGCGGCCCTGCTGCTGGGGGTGGTGACCGACTACTCGCTCTTCTACCTGTTCGGCGTGCGCGGCCGGCTGGAGGCCGGCGACACGCCGCGCGAGGCGGCCCGCGCCGCGGCCGGCCGCTACGCGCCGATCGTGGCGACGGCCGGCATCACGGTGGCGGCGGGGACGGCCGCGCTGCTGGTGGGTGGCATCGACTTCTTCCGCTCGTTCGGCCCCGGGCTGGCCGTGACCGCCCTGGTCGGGATGGTCGTGGCGCTGACGCTGATGCCGGCCCTGCTGTCGATCGCCGGGGGGCGCGTGGCCCGCGGGCGCTCCCGCGCCCGCGGCGACGCCGACCGCGCCCCGGCGTCGCTGCGGCTGCTGAGCCGCCGGCCGGCCGCGCTCGTCGCGGCGGTGCTGACCGTGGGCCTGCTGCTGGCCGCCGCCACCGGGCTGCGCGAGACGACCCTGGGGACCGGCCTCACGAGCGGCCTGCCGGTGGACGCCGGCGCGCGCGCGGCCGCCGACGCGATCGACGCCGGCTTCCCGCCGGGCGTGCGCGGCCCCACCGAGCTGCTGCTCGAGGGGCCGGGCGTCGCGTCCGACCCGGCCGCCCTCGGGCGCCTGCAGTCGGCGCTGCGCGGCCAGCCGGGCGTCGCCGAGGTCGTGGGTCCCGGCGACCCGGTGCGGGCCACCCCGCTCGAGGACGTGCTCACGACGAAGGACGGGAACGCCGCGCGCATGCTGGTGGTGCTGCGCGACGACCCCACCGAGCACCAGGCCATCCGGGCGATCCGCACGCTGCAGGACCGCCTGCCCGGGCTGCTCGCCGCGGCCGGCCTCGGCGAGGCGAGCGCGTCGCTGGCCGGCGACTCGGCGCTCGCGACCGCCACGGTCAACGCCACCAGCGGCGAGCTCCTGCGCGTGGGGATCGTGGCCGCGCTCGTCAACCTCGTCCTGCTCGCCGTCTTCCTGCGCGCCCTGGTGGCCCCGCTCTACCTGCTGGCGGCCAGCGCCCTCAGCGTGGCGGCGTCGCTCGGCCTGGCGACCTATCTCTTCCAGGACGTGCTGGACCAGGGCCAGATCGTCTACTACATCCCGTTCGCGACGGCGGTGCTGCTCCTGGCCCTGGGCTCCGACTACAACATCTTCCTGGTGGGCCAGGTCTGGGAGGAGGCGCGCCCCGGCGGGATGCCGGAGGCCCTGCTGCGCGTGGGCGCGCGCTCGGGTCCGGCGATCGCCGTGGCGGGCGTGGTGCTGGCGGCGAGCTTCGCCCTCCTGGCCGTCGTCCCGATCGACGCGATGCGCCAGTTCGCCTTCGTGATGGGCGTGGGTGTGCTGATCGACGCCTTCGTCGTGCGGTCGGTGCTCGTGCCGGCGCTGATCGTGCTGGTCGGCGACGTCGGCCACTGGCCGGGGCGGCCCCGTCAGCGCTCCGCGTAGGTACGGCCAGGCGGCCCGCGGCGCCGCCGATGGTCGCGGGCAGGCCGAGGACGACGGTGTAGGCGACCCAGGTCCCCCGCGACTGGTCGGGACCGATGCGCTGGAAGAAGAGCAGCATGAGCGCCGCGGCGACGAGGGAGATCGCGTAGGCCGCCGCCGTCTCCGCGAAGGGGCGCTGGAAGAGGCGCTCGTGGCGGCGCCGGCCCGCCTGGTCGGAGATGTCGGCCTCGAACACGATCGCGTACGAGACGACCGGCGACACCCCGGCGATGAGCAGGAGCCGGGGCGGGGTCAGCGCGACGGCGATCATCGGGATCTCGTCCGTCGGGGCGATGCTCGGACAGCTCCTCGCCCCACGCGCCGCCCGGCCGCCCGCCCGCCCGCGCCCCGCCCGCCACCGCCTCTCCCTCGGTGCGTCATCGGCGCATCTGTTCCGCCGCGCGCCGCTTCCCAAACCCGCCGCCGCAGGTTCAGGGACGGTGAAGCCGCGCCCGCGGACACTTGCGCCGCGTCCGGCGGTGCGATTCCCTGTGGCCCGCAGGATGTGAGACAGCGAAATCTCACATCGGACCACAACCACCGAGGACGGTACCCCCGTGCCGAACGGTCACCACGAACCCGTCGTCCGCTCGGGAGCGCTCGCGCGCTTCGCCCACGCATGCGCCGCCCACGGCTGGCGCACGATCGGCGTGTGGGTCGTCGCCCTCATGTCGGTCGTCGTGCTCAGCGCGAGCCTCGGGGGCACGTTCTCCGACGAGTTCTCCCTGCCCGGCTCCGACTCGCAGCGGGCCACGACCCTCCTCGAGACCCGCTTCGCCGCCCGCTCGGGCGACTCGGCACAGATGGTGTTCGCGGTGCGGTCCGGGCGCATCGACCGGGGCGCGGCCCGCGCGACAGTCGAGAAGGCGGTCGCGGCGGCCCGGACGGTGCCCGGCGTGACCGGCGTCGCCGACCCGCTCGCCGCCGGCTCCGGCCAGGTGAGCAGCGACGGCCGCATCGCCTACGCCGACGTCCAGTTCTCCCGGAAGGCCTCGGAGATCGACCGCGTGACGGTCAACGAGCTGGAGGCCGGGGCGCGGGCGATCGCCGAACAGGGCGGCGTCCAGGTCGAGTTCGGCGGCCCGGTGATCGGCGACAGCCAGCCGTTGACCGGCATCAGCGAGATCGTCGGCCTGCTGGCCGCGATCGTCATCCTGATCGTGTTGCTCGGGACCCTGGTGGCGATGAGCCTGCCGGTCCTGATCGCCGTCGGCTCGGTGATCACCGGCTCGCTCCTGATCACCCTCGCGGCGGGCTTCTGGTCGTTCAACGAGATCACCGCGACGCTCGCCGTGATGATCGGGCTCGGCGTGGGGATCGACTACTCGCTGTTCATCGTCACCCGCTTCCGGCAGGCGCTGCACGACGGCCAGTCCCCGGTCAACGCGGCCACGACGGCGGCGGCGACCGCCGGTCGCGCGGTGATCTTCGCCGGCATCACCGTGGCGATCTCGATCTCGTCGCTCGCCCTGCTCGGGATCGACTTCATCACCAAGATGGGCCTCGGCGCCGCCATCACCGTGGCCGTCGCCGTCCTCGCGGCCGTGACCCTGCTGCCCGCCATCCTCGGGCTGCTGGGGCACCGCATCGACAAGGGCCGCCTGCCGTTCATGAGCCACCGCGACGACTCGGAGGCGGCGCGCGAGCGCTCGCGGGTCGCGCGCTTCGGCCGCTGGGTCACGGCCCGCCCGTGGGCCACCGGGGGTGTCGCGGTCCTGGTCCTGATCGCCCTCGCGCTGCCCGTGCTCAGCGTGCATCTCGGCTCCAGCGACGCCGGCTCGAACCCGGCGGGCACCACCACCCGCAAGGCCTACGACCTGCTGGCCGAGGGCTTCGGCCCGGGCTTCAACGGCCCGCTGATCGTCGCGGTCGACCAGGCCGGCGACCCCGGTGCGGCCACCCGGGTGGCCGCGGCCGTCCGGGGCGCCGACGGCGTCGTGTCGGTCGCCGACCCGGCGTTCAACGCCGCCAGGGACACGGCCGTCGTCACCGCCTTCCCCAGCACCTCGCCGCAGTCCGAGGAGACCGCGGCGCTCGTGCACCACCTGCGCAGCGACGTCATCCCCGCGGCGCTGGACGGGAGCAGGGCCCGCGCGTACGTCGGCGGCCAGACCGCCGTGTTCGAGGACATCGCCTCGATCCTCGAGGGGCGCCAGCTGGTGTTCCTCGCCGTGGTGATCGGGATCATCTTCGTGCTGATCACGATGGCGTTCCGCTCCGTCGTGGTCGCCGCGAAGGCGGCCCTCACCACGGCCCTCTCGGCGCTCGCCGCCTTCGGCGTGCTGGTCGCGGTCTTCCAGCACGGCTGGGGCGCGGGCCTGATCGGGGTGGACAGCACGGGGCCGATCGAGTCGTTCCTGCCCGTGATCGTGTTCGCGATCCTCTTCGGCCTCTCGACCGACTACGAGGTGTTCATCATGAGCCGCATCCGCGAGGAGCACGTCGCGGGGCACTCGGCGTCGCGGTCCATCGACCGCGGCATCGCGGCCATCGGCAAGGTCGTCGTGGCCTGCGCGCTCATCATGTGCTCGGTCTTCTTCAGCTTCCTGCTGGGTGACGAGCGGGCGATCAAGGAGTTCGGCCTCGGCCTGGGCATCGCCATCGCCATCGACGCCTTCGTGGTGCGGATGGTCATCGTGCCCGCCGTGATGACGATCCTGGGCGACCGCGCCTGGTACATGCCGCGGTGGCTCGACCGCGTCGTCCCGCGCGTCACCATCGAGCCGCCCTCGGTGCCGGCGCCCGTGCCGGCCCCGGTCATCCGTCCCGGGGAGCCGGTTGTCGAGCCCGAGTGAGCCGGCCGTCGAGGGCCGCCGCCGCGACGTCCTGCGCAACGAGGCGCAGATCGTCGCGGCGGCGACCCGCGTGCTCGCGGACGACCCGGAGGCCACGATGCAGGACGTGGCGGACGCGGCCGGCCTCGGCCGCGCCACGGTCTACCGCCACTTCCCGACCCGGGACGCGCTGACCGCCGCCATCGAGCGCGCGGCCATGGCCGAGATCGCGGCCGTCCTGGCCGACGGCCGCCTGGAGGAGGGCGACCCGTTGCAGGCGCTCGGGCGGGCGATCGAGGGCCTCTTCGAGGTCGGCGACCGCTACCGCGTGCTGGCGCGCGAGCCGCGCCACGGGCCGAGCCCGGCCAAGCAGGAGCTGGCGGAGGCGGCGTTCCGCCCGATGGCCGCGCTGCTCGACCGCGCGCGGCGGGCCGGCGCCCTCGCCGACGACGTGCCGCTCGAGTGGGTCCACGCGGCAGTCGGAGCGATCATCGGCGCGGCCGTGCGCCAGGTGGCCGCCGGCGCCCTCGCGCGCGACGTGGCGCCCGGCATGGTGATGGGCGCGATCCTGGGCGGCTTCGGGTCGCGCGGCGCCCGGTGAGCGCGCCGGTCTCCGCGGTCCCCGTGGACGGGGGCGCGCCGCCGCGCCGCCGCGTCCTGGTCGTGATCGGGGCGCTGCTGCTGGTGATGCTGCTGGCCGCCCTCGACCAGACCATCGTGGCCACGGCGCTGCCCACCATCGTCAGCGACCTCGGCGGCCTGGAGCACATCTCCTGGGTCGTGACGGCGTACCTGCTCGCCCAGACCGTGGCCACCCCGCTCTACGGCAAGCTGGGCGACCTCTACGGGCGCAAGGTGATCCTGCAGGCGGCCGTCCTCATCTTCCTCGCGGGCTCCGTGCTGTGCGGGCTGGCGCAGGGGATGGGCCAGTTGATCGCATTCCGCGCGCTGCAGGGGCTCGGCGGCGGCGGGCTGATGGTGGGCGCCCAGGCGGCGATCGGCGACATCGTCTCCCCGCGCGACCGCGGCCGCTATGTCGGATTGTTCGGCGCCGTGTTCGGCGCGGCGAGCGTCGCAGGGCCGCTCATCGGCGGCTTCCTCACCTCGAGCGCGTCGTGGCGCTGGATCTTCTTCATCAACCTGCCGCTCGGCGCCGTCGCGCTCGTCGTCCTGGGCGTGGCGCTGCCGGCGGCCGCCGAGCGGGCCCAGCACGCGATCGACTACCTCGGCACGGTCCTGCTGGCCGGTGCGCTCACCGCGATCGTCCTCGTGACGACGCTCGGCGGACGCGACTACGCGTGGGGCTCGCCGTTCATCATCGGCCTCAGCCTGGTCGGCGTCGCGTGCCTGGTGCTGTTCGTGCTCGTGGAGCGGCGGGCGAGCGAGCCGATCCTGTCGATGGGGCTGGTGACCCACCCGGTGTTCGTCACCACCAGCGCCGTGGGCTTCGTGGTCGGCTTCGCGATGTTCGGCGCCATCACCTACCTGCCGCTCTTCCAGCAGGTGGTGAAGGGCCTCAGCCCGACGGCGTCGGGCCTGCACCTGCTGCCGCTGATGGGCGGGTTGCTCCTGGCGTCGATCGGGACCGGCCAGGTCATCTCGCGCACCGGCCGCTACCGCGTGTTCCCGATCGTCGGCACGGGCCTGGCGACGGTCGGGATGCTCCTGCTCTCCCGGCTGACGGTCGACACGCCCGAGGTCGTGATGGGCGTCTACATGGCGGTGCTCGGCGTCGGCCTCGGCCTGACGATGCAGGTGCTGGTGCTCGCGGTCCAGAACGCCGTGCGCTACGAGGACCTCGGCGCGGCGACCTCCGGCGCGACGCTCTTCCGGTCGGTCGGCGGCTCCCTGGGCACGGCGATCCTGGGCGCGGTGTTCGCGAGCCGCCTGACGTCCAACCTCGGCGACGCTGCCGGCGCGCTGGGCAGGGGCGGGCTGTCGGGGTCGGTCAACCTCTCCTCGCTGCCGCCCGCCGTGCGGGACACGGTGCTCGACGGCTTCACGGACGCCCTGTCCACCGTCTTCCTGATCGCGGCGGTCGTCTCCGCGGCGGCCTTCTGCCTCTCGTGGCTGATCCGGGAGGTGCCGCTGCGCGAGACGGTCCGCACGGCCAGCGTGGGGGAGGCCTTCGCGGTCCCGTCGGAGCGCTCCTCGCTGCGCGAGCTGACGCGGGCGCTCGGCGTGCTCCTCGGCCGCGACGCCGTGCGCAGCACGATCGCCGCGGCCTCGGCGCGGGCCGGAGCCGGGCTCTCCCCGGCGGCGGCGTGGCTGCTGGTGCGGCTGCGGGCCGAGCCGGGGCTCGACCTCGCCGGGGCGGCGCGGGCGCGGGCCATCGCGCCCGGGGTCCTGGAGGCGGCGCGGGCCGAGCTGGAGGCGGCGGGCCTCGTCGGCGGCGACGGCCCCACGCCCGAGGGCGCGCGTACGGCCGAGCGGCTGGTGGAGGCGTATCGCCACGAGCTCACCGAGATGCTGGCCGGCTGGTCCCCCGAGAGGCACGCCGAGCTGCGCGAGCTCTGCGCCCGCATGGCTCCCGAGGCGGCGCCGGCGCCCCGGGGCGCGGCGGATCAGGTCCCGGCGGGGGGCGCGGCGGCCGGCTGACGGTCGATGGGAGGGGCTCAGGCCCCCCGAGCCGCGGCGGCGGGCGCGGGCGCGGGCTCCTCTGCCGGGACGAACCAGGCCGAGAACGCGTAGGCGACCACCACCGCGACGATCACCGGCGGGAGCAGGTTGACCCCGGCTCCCGCCAGGAAGACGGTCGTGAGCAGCACGGAGAGGATCGGGAGGCGCAGCATCGCGCTCAGCATCGCCCCGATCCCGATCCCGACCCCGGTGATGAGCGGGAGCCCCGGCAGGTGCGAGAGCAGGATGCCGCCGACCGCGCCGAGGAACATGGCGGGGAACACCGGGCCGCCGCGGAAGGCGCTGAGCGAGATGCCGTACGCGAGCGCCTTGCAGAGCCCGAGCAGGAGGAGGGCGCCGACGGAGTATCCGGCGGCGCCGGCGACCAGCGGCCCGAGGGCGGACTGGCCGGAGAAGAGCACGTCCGAGGACGGCTTGTCCGTCGAACTCGGCGAAGAGGATGGCGAGTGCCGCCACGGCGAGCCCGGCGGCCGGGGTCATCACCAGGAGCCGGCGCTCGACGTGGGGCCGCAGGGCCAGGGCGAGCCGGCGCACGAACGCGACCAGGAGCGCCGCGCCGACCCCGACCCCCACGGCCCAGGCCAGCTCGGAGACCCGGACGGTGCCGACCGGCGCCACGTCCGGCAGCGCCAGAGAGAAGGTCCCGAGCCCCGTGAGCGAGTCGAGCCCGACGAACACGAGGTAGCCGACGCCGGATGCGAGCAGGCCCGGCACGAGCACGAGTCCCATCATCGCCCCGCCGATCCCCGACGCCTCCATCATCAGCACGGCGCCGACCAGCGGCGATCCGAGCAGCGCGCTCACGGCGGCGAAGCTGCCCGTCGCCCCGAGCACCGACCGCATCTCGGGCGGCCCCGCCTCGCGCCGCAGGCCGGCGACCGCGGCCGACAGGCCGCCGCCGAGCGCGATGAGCGGGGCCTCCGGGCCGATGACCGCCCCGAGTCCGATGCTCGCCACGGCCGCGAGGAAGATGCCCGGCAGGGTGGCGAGCGGCGCCGGGCCGCGCCCGGCGCGGAAGCCGTCGGCCGGAGACTCGCCGCCGTGACCGGGCAGGTAGCGGATGCACAGGCCGACGAGCGCGCCCGCCGCGAGCAGGGGCAGGAGCGGCCACCAGCTCGGCGGGGTGTCGTAGCCGAGCGCGTCGGGCAGATCGGTGAAGACCCACCCCTGCATCTTGTCCACGAGGGCGAGGAAGCCGTAGGCGAGGGCCGAGATCGGGACGCCGATGACGGCGGCCAGCACCAGCAGCATCGCGTAGGGGCGCGAGCGCGCGATCGCCAGCGGATCGCGCTGCGGGGCGGGCCCGCCCGCGTCCGGGCTCAACGCCCCCGCCCCCCGTCGTCCGGGCGTGAGGTCGCCTCGCGCAGCCTGCGGACCTCCTCGGCGAGCGACCCGACCTCGCGGCCCAGGGCGGCGAGCTGGGCGGCCTGGGCCTCGAGCGCCGCGCCGAGGTGCTCGGGCACGGGCGCCGGCGCGCCGGCGCCCTCCCTCCTCCTGCGGGAGGACTCCACGAAGACCGAGGAGATCGCCGCGGTGGTGACCGTGATGAAGCCGACGCCGGCGATCATCACGAGCGCAGCGATGGCGCGGCCCGCGGCCGACGAGGGCACCAAGTCCCCGTAGCCCACGGTCGTCGTCGTCTGGATGGCCCACCAGAGGCCGGACCACACGGTCCCGAAGTGCTCGGGATCGGTGAGGCGCATGAGCAGGCCCGCGGTGACGGTGACGACCACCGTGACCCCGGCGACCGCAGCCCATGCGCCCTTCAGGGGCTCGCGGGCGATCCTGTCCAGCAGGCGGTTCGTCCGCCGCTCCAGCGCTCGGCCCAATGTGCGCCTCCTCCCGTTGCAGGACGACCGCGCCGGCGGGACGCCGACGATCCCATTCGAGCCCACCCGCGGGCCGGCCGCATCACTCCGATGGGATGAAGGACGCGGAGGCGGATGCCGGGGCGGCCGGCATCGCCGCGGCGAGGAAAGGCCGCCACGCGGGCGGCGTAGGCGTCCGGTCGCTCCTCGAGCGCGCCCGTGTGGCCCGCATCGGGCACGTACCAGAGCGCCGCCCGCTCCCCGATGCGCCCGCGGAAGACCTCGTCCAGCGTCCTCTCGCCGTCCGCGGACGACGCGATCAGGAGCACGGGGACGCGGATGCGGCCCGCGACCTCGGTGAGCGGCGCCGGCTCCGGCCCGCCCCCGAGCAGCTCGACGGCCCGCATGCCCAGCCACGCCACCGATACCTCGACCGGCGCGGTGGGGCCGTGGATCACCTGCCGCTGGTCGCCGAGGGTGGAGGCCCCGGCGCCGTCGGCCACCACGGCGGCGAGCGGAGCCCCCTCCGCCGCCGCCCGCAGCGCCTCCTCGGCGCCCATCGAGAGGCCGAGCGCCGCCACGCGGCCGGGGTTGACGCCGGGCATCCGGCCCAGCCTGCGGGCCGCGGCCGCGACGTCGCCGGCGCCGCGCCACCCGAGCGCGTTCGTCCGCCCACCACCCCCGGCCGCGCGGCGCGTCGCGCAGCGCGAGGACGATCAGGCCGAGGCCGGCGAGCGCGGCGATCGTCGCGGCGACCCGCACGGTGCCGGGGCCGTTCGACGAGAAGCGGGACGACCCCGAGCCCGACGCCGAGCCCGAGGGCGACGAGGCCGCACGTCGCGGCTGTGATCGCGCGGAGCGCCATCCCGTCCTCCTCCGGAAGTGCCGCTCCGAGCCTCGCCTCCGGCATCGGGCCGCCCCCGGTGCCGGAGGCGGCGGACTACGGAGGCTCAGCCCGCCGTGATCCGGAAGACGGGATGGTCCGGGGCGATCCGCCGGAGGTCCTCGTCGGGCGAGTCCGGCCCGACGCCTGAGAAGAACGCCCCGACCTCCCACTTCCACCGCTTCAGGTAGGCCCGCAGCACGTTGACCTTCTCGTCGCCGGAGAGCTCGACGGCGACGAACTCCTCCGCCCTTCGCCCCACCAGCAGGCGCCCGCGCCCCGCGACGCGCAGGTTGCGCACCCACTGCGTGTGGCCGCGCGGCGCGACGAGGTAGCGCCCGCCGTCGTGTGTCAGGAGGTTCACCGGCGTCCTGCGCGCCCGCCCCGAGCTGCGCCCCGTGACCTCGAGCACCCGCGACCCGGCCACGCTCACGCCGGCGCGCGTCAGCCCGGCCACGATCCGGTTGAAGACATTCTCCGTGAACCACCCGGGCCGCCGGTAGTGCGCCGCCGCGCTCACGTGAACGCGCTCAGCCCGGTGATCGCCCTGCCCACGATGAGCGCGTGCACCACGTCGGTCCCCTCCACCGTCGAGACCACCTCCGCGTCGCCCAGGTGCCGGGCCACGTGGTTCTCCAGCAGGATGCCGTTGCCGCCCAGCAGGTCGCGCGCCTGCGACACCACCGAAAGCGCCTTCTCGGCGTTGTGCATCTTGGCGAGCGACGCCATCGGAGGCGTGAGCCGCCCCTCGTCGATGAGCGACGCCAGGCGCATGCAGATGAGCCGCATCGCGGTGACGTCGGCGAGCATCTTGGCCAGGCGGAACTGCGTGAGCTGGTAGCCGGCGATCGGCTTGCCGAACTGCTCGCGCTCGGTGCAGTAGTCGACGGCCGCCTCGTAGGCGGCGACCGCGTGGCCGAGCGCGCCCCAGGCGATCCCCGGCCGCGCCCGGGCGAGCACGGCGGCGGCGTCGTCGAACGACCGCGCCCCCCCGAGCCGGTTCCCGGCCGGCACGCGGACGTCGGTCAGCGTCACGTCGGCTTGCCACGACGCCCGCTTGGCTTTCTTCCCCGTGATCAGACGCGCCTCGAAGCCCGGGGTGTCCTTCTCGACCACGTACGCGCCCACCTTGCCCTGCCCGTCGCGGGCCCACACGACGATCAGGTCGGCGAACACCGCGTTGCCGATCCAGCGCTTCTCGCCGTCGATCACGTAGCCGTCGCCGAGGCGGCGCACCCGCGTCTCCAGCGTCACGGCGTCGGAGCCGTGGTCGGGCTCGGTGAGCGCGAACGCCCCGATCAGCTCCAGCCGCGCCATGGCGGGCAGCCAGCGCGCCTTCTGCTCCTCCGAGCCGAGCATCGCGATCGCGGTCATCGCCAGGCCGGAGTGGACGCCGTGGAACGTGCTCACGCTGCCGTCGCCCCGCGCCAGCTCCATCGACACGAGCCCGGCCGCCAGCGGCGAGAGCCCGGGCAGCCCGTGCCCGGTGAACGATCCCCCGCAGACCCCGAGCTCCGCCAGCTTCGGCAGCAGCTCGAACGGGAAGGTGGCGGCCTCCCAGTGCGCGTTGATGACCGGCCGCACCTCCTCGTCGCAGAAGCGCCGCACGCGGTCGCGCACCGCGCGCTCCTCGTCGGACAGCAGGTCCTCCAGGAGGAGGAGGTCGCTCGTCGCCGTCTCCACGCCGCATGCCCCCACGGTCGCCGCCCTCCGGGCAGGGCGGTCCCCGGGGAGCCTGCCAGGCCCGCCCGCGCCGGGCCCTCGTCAGGCCGCGGCCCGGGCCTCCCCGCACGCCACCCGCTGCGAGGCCGCGTTGACGAACGCCGACAGCAGCAGCCGCTCCTCGGCCCGGTCGGTCATCCCCTCCGCGTGCCACTGGACGCCGAGCAGGAACGCGTCGTCCGCGCCCTCGACCGCCTCCACCACGCCGTCGGGGGCCCACGCCACGGCCACGAGCCCCTCGCCCAGGCGGTTGACCGCCTGGTGGTGGAGCGAGTTGACCTCGGCGGCCTCGCGCCCGAGCGCCCCGGCGAGCCGCGAGCCCGGCGCCACCGCGACGGGGTGCGTCGGCCGCGCCATGTCGGCGTCCTGGCGGTGGGCCAGGTCGCCCCCGACGCAGGCCGGAAGGTGCTGGTGGAGCGTCCCGCCGGCCGCCACGTTGATCATCTGGGCGCCCCGGCAGATGCCCAGCACCGGCATGTACCGCGCGAGCGCCTCGGTGACCAGCGCCAGCTCGAAGGCGTCGAGCTCGGGCTCGGTGGGGCCGAGCATCGGGTGGACCTCTGCGCCGTAGAGGCCCGGGTGGATGTCCGGGCCGCCCGGGATGCAGAGGCCGTCCACGCCGTCGAGCAGCGAGGCGGCGAACCCGGGCGTCAGGGGAGGGAGGATGACCGGCAGCCCGCCGGCCTGGAAGACCGCGTTGACGTAGACGAGCCCGAGCGCCATCTCCCGGCGCACCGGCTCGCCCTCGGGCATCGGCACCACCCTCTCGGGCGTGCGCAGCTCCGACGTGGAGATCCCGATGACCGGGCGGGCGACGGGCAGGGTGAGCGACGGCATCCACCGACGGTAGGCGGGCGCCCGCGGCGCGCCCTCGGCCCTGAGGCCAAAGCGCGGCCCCCTACCTTCCACGGAGGGCCGCATCCCGGCAGGCGACCAGGAAGACCGCCGCGAACAGGCCGGTCCCGATGCGGATCCAGTCCTGATCCCAGCCCCACGCCGGGCTGTCGGCCACCATCCCGATGCCGAGGCCCAGCAGGACGATGGGCGCGGGCGCCATCAGCGCCGGGCCCACCACGCGCAGGCTGTCCAGGAAGCGGGCGGTGAAGGCGGCGTCGTGCAGGCGCAGGACCCGCAGGCCGAGCGCCGTGATCATCGCGACGCCGCCGATCCAGATCGTCGCGGCCAGGACGTGCAGGAACACGAGCCAGCCGTAGAGGTCGCCGGAGTCCCTCATCGCCCGCCCCCAGCGGCCTGGGCCGCCGGGGCGCCGCCCAGGGCGCGGAAGAAGCCGGCGATGGCCGTCGCGACGCCCAGCTCGCGCTGCTCGACGTCGTTCTGCACGGTGGTCACCAGGAGCTGGCCGACCATGCCGAAGCCGAGGCCGAAGAGCGCGAGCGCGGCCGACACGGCGCCGCGCGAGGGGTCGCCGGACAGCCCGGCGAGGATCGCCAGGGCGGCCGCCATCAGCGCGAGGCCGATCGGGACGGGATCGTCCACGTGACGGCGAGGATCGGCTTCCAGGACCGGCCCGCCGTGCCCCAGGCGCTGCGCCTCGCCCGCGCCCAGGGCCTCGAGTGCGACGTCGATCCCGCGCACGCCACCTACTTCCTGTCCCACATCACCATCCAGCCCACGGGCAGGACGGGCGAGGCCCGCTGGCGCAAGAAGCTCTTCGCCACCGTCGCCCGCAACGCCGCGAGCCCGGTCGAGTACTTCGGCCTCCCACCCGAACGGACCGTTCAGGTGGGAGAGCAGATCCCCCTCTGAGGGACCCTTTGACGCAATCTTGACGGCGGCCGCGGCCATCTGGACGCAGCGTTGACGGCGGTCGTCCTACGCTCGGGTCATGTCATGGATCGCCCATCCGCGCCACCTGCTCGTGCCGTACGACGGCTCCGCCGACGCGCGGCGCGCCCTCGATCGCGCCGCCGACCTTGCCGGCCCTGACGACCTGGTGGACGTCCTCAACGTCATGCCGGAGCCGGGCATAAGCGCACGCCTCGCGCCCACCACCAAGGAGCGCGCGCGCCAGGCCCGGCTGCTCGCGGAGGCCTCGCGGCTGCTGGCCGGTCGCGGCATCGCAGCCCGCCCGATCGCGGCCTGCGGCGGCACCGTCGGCGAGACGCTCGCGGCGGCCCACCGGCTGGACGCGGACGTGATCGTCGTCGGCGGGCACGCGGGCGAGCGCATGGCCCGCCGCGCGCCGTGCGACGTGCTCGTCGTCCGCGAGCGGCCCGAGCGCCTCAGGACCCACGCGCGTTCCGGATCGCGGCGGTGAGCTCCGACTTGTCCATCCGCGAGCGGCCGCGGATCTCCAGGCAGCGCGCGACCTCGTAGAGCTGCTCGCGGTTGCGGTCCTCGAGCGCGTGGCCGGCCTGCCCGGCCCGGGAGCGCCCCTTGCGCGCCTCGCGCTGCAGGTCGCGGCGCGTGGACTCGGGCAGGTGGGCGATCGTGCGCTTCTCGGCGGCCGCCTTCTGGGCCTTCTTCACGTTCCGCCGGGCGGCGGCGACCTGTCGTTCGCTGGGCACGGTCCCTCCTCGCGACGCCGGAGCCGCGGAGCGCGGCCCCGTGCCCCTCGGGGTACCCGACGACCGGGCTCGAGGCCCCCTCAGAGGACCCAGAAGTGACCGATCTGGGAGGCGGCGCGGGAGGTGGCGAAGTCCGGGGAGACGGAGCGGGGCTCCGCTCCGTCGGCGAGGCCCTCCATCGTGGCGGCGACCGACCCGGCGAGGGCGGCCAGGTCGTAGCCGCCCTCCAACACCGCGCCGACCGGGGCGCCGGTGGCCTCTCCGAGCACGCGGACGTGCCGGGCCATCTCGGCGAAGGTCCCCGTCTCCAGCATGCAGCCGGCCAGCGGGTCGTCGCGGTGGGCGTCGTAGCCGGCGGAGATCAGGATCAGGTCGGGCTGGAACTCGGCGCCGGCGGGCACCACGATCCACTCCAGCAGCGACAGCCACGCGTCCTCGTCCGAGCCGGCGGGGACGGGGAGGTTGATCGAGAACCCCTCGCCGGAGCCGGCGCCGACGTCGAGGAGCGGCCCGGTGCCCGGGAAGATCCCGGCCTGGTGGATGCTCGCGTAGAGCACCGCGTCGGTGCGGCGGAAGATCTCGTTGGTGCCGTCGCCGTGGTGGACGTCCCAGTCGATGATCATCACCCGCTCGGCGCCGAGGGCGTCGAGGGCGTGCCGCGCGGCGACGGCGACGCTGTTCAGCAGGCAGAAGCCGGACGTGCCGGCCGCGCGCGCGTGGTGCCCGGGCGGGCGGGCCGCGCTGAAGGCGACCGGCGCTTCATGGGCGAGCAGCGCCTCGGCCATCGCGCAGGCGCCGCCGGCCGCGTGGAGCGCCGCGGCCCACGAGCCGGCGCTCACCGGCGTCTCGGGGTCGAAGGCCCCTCCGCCCGCCGCGCTCATCTGCCGCACGGCGGTGACGTGGGCCTCCGTGTGCACCGCCGTGAGCTGAGCCTCGGTGGCGGCGGGCGCCTCGCGCCGCTCCCAGCCGAGCCAGTCGCGCCGCGCGAGCTCCTCCTCGATCGCGGTGAAGCGCGCGATGCGCTCGGGGTGCCCCGGCCCGGTGTCGTGCCCCGCGCTCGCGGGGTGGGAGAGGTAGAGGGGCGCGCTCACGAGGCGCCCGCCGCCCACTCGACCGGTGGCGCGGCGCCGAGCGAGGGCCAGGGCACCGGGTCCGGGGCGGCGGCCACGCGCACGCGGGCGTCCAGGATCACGATCCGCTCCGGGGTGACCGAGACCGGGTTGCAGTCGAGCTCCATGATCTGCGGATGCGCATGGACCATCGCCGCCACGCGCAGCACCAGCTCCTCGATCGCCCCGATGTCGCACGCGGGCGCGCCGCGGTAGCCCTCGAGCAGCGGCAGCATCCGGAGCTCGCGGAGCATCATGTGGGCGGCGAGGTCGGTGAGAGGCGTCAGGCGCACCGCGACGTCGCGGAGCACCTCCGCCCCGGTGCCGCCCATCCCGCAGGCGACGACCGGGCCGAACCGCGGGTCGGTGCTGCTGCCCACGAGCATCTCCACGCCGCCCGCGACCATCGGCTGCACCAGGAACCCCTCCACGCGATGGCCGAGGTCCGCGAGGCTCTGCGACATCGCCCGCGCGGCGGCGGTCACGGCCGCCTCCCCCTCCAGGCCGAGGCGCACGGCGCCCACGTCCGACTTGTGGACCAGGCCCGGCGCCACCGCCTTCAGCGCCACCGGGCCGCCGATCGCGCCCGCCGCGGCCCCGGCCTCGGCCGGGTCGCCCGCCCGCCGCGTCTCGACGAGCGGCAGGCCGTAGCAGGCGAAGAGCGCGGCGATCTCCTGCGCGGTGAGCCACTCCGACCCCGCGAGGGTGGCGGCCGACAGCAGGGTGGCGGCGTGCTCCGGCCGGGTGCCGGGGAGCTCGGGCACCATGCCGGGCGGGTGCGACCGCCACTCGGCGTAGCGCGACACGCGCGCGAGGGCCAGCGCCGCCTCCTCGGGGTAGGCGTACACCGGCGGCGCCCCCGGGCCGGCCGATGCGAGCGCCTCCTCCCGGTCCGAGGCGGACATGAGCACCGCTAGGACCGGGATGCGGGGCCGCAGGCGCTCCGCGACGGCCCGCACCTCGGCCGCCACCTCCCCGCCCATACTGCCGAGGCCCGGCTGGATGTAGATCACGATCACGGCGTCCACGGCGTCGCCCGACACCAGCTCCTCGAGCGCCCGGCCGAACTCCTCGGCGCTCGCGGCGGCGAGCAGGTCAACCGGGTTGCCGACCGACGCCTCGGGCGCGGCGACGGCGCGCAGCCGCTCGCGCAGGGCCGACGGCAGCTCCACCACGTCCAGGCCGCCGGCCTCGCAGGCGTCGGCGCAGAGGATCGCCGGCCCTCCGACGTTGGTCAGGATCGCCACCCGGCGCCCAGGGGGCAGCGGCTGGCCCGACAGGAGCTTGGCCACGGCGAACTGCTCGCTCATCGTGGTCGCCCGGATCACGCCGGACTGGCGGAAGAGCGCGTTAACCGCCGCGTCCGATCCGGACACGAGCGCCCCGGTGTGCGAGCTGGCGGCGCGCGCGCCCGCCCGGCCGCGTCCGCTCTTGACGGCCACCACGGGCTTGGATCGCGACAGCCGCCGGGCCACCCGGGCGAAGGTGCGCGGGTTGCCGAACGACTCGAGGTAGAGCATCACCAGCCGGGTGGCCGGGTCGTCCTCCCAGTAGCGCAGCAGGTCGTTGCCCGAGACGTCGGCCTTGTTGCCGACGGACACGAACGACGACAGTCCGATGCCGAGCTCGCGCGCCTGCTCGAGCAGCGCGATGCCGAGCCCCCCGCTCTGGGAGAGCATTCCGATGGTGCCCCGCGGCGGCATGTCGCTCGCGAAGGTGGCGTTCAGCGGCGCCTCGGGCGACGTGCTGATCACGCCGAGGCAGTTCGGCCCGACCAGGCGCATGCCCGTGGCGCGGCACACCCCGAGCAGGTCGCTCTGGATCGCCGCACCGGCCTCGCCGACCTCCGCGAAGCCGGCCGAGAGCACGACGAGCGCGCCCACCCCCCGCGCGCCGCAGGCCCGCGCGGCGTCCAGCACGCCGGCCACCGGCACCGCGATGACGGCCAGGTCGACGCCCTCGGGCAGGTCCTCGACGCGCCTCAGCGCAGGCATCCCCTGCACCACGTCGGCCGCGCTGTTGACGGGGTGGATGACGCCCGGGTAGCCGCCCTCGCGCAGGTGGTGCAGCACCTCGCCGCCCACGGTGCCGCGCGAGCGCGAGGCGCCGATCACCGCCACCGACCCCGGGGCCAGGATGCGCCGCACCATCGCCGCGGCGGCCGTGCGCTGGCGCGCCTCGAAGGCCGCCGTGGCCGTCGGGCCGAGCGACGCCGGGAAGCGCACGAAGGCCGTCCCGTGCTCGCGGCGCAGGATGACGGGGAAGCCGCTGCCGCGGAACATGTCGATCATGCGGCGGTTGTCGGCCATCACCTCGGCGTCGAGCTCCTCCACCCCCGCCGCGTGGGCGTGCTCGGCGAGGTGGGCCAGGAGCAGCGTGCCGAGCCCGCGGCCCTGGAACGCGTCGGCCACCGTGAAGGCCACCTCGGCCACGCGCGAGCGCGGGTCGCGCAGGTACTGGGCGTGGCCGATGATCCGCTCCGGCACGCCGGTCAGCGCCACGAGCGCGTGGTCCTCCGGGCCCCCGCCCACGGCCATCGCGCGCGCGGCGCCCTCCAGGTCGACCTGCCCGAAGAAGCGGTAGCGCCGTGCGTCGGGGGACAGGTCGCGCAGGAGCGCGGTCAGTGCCTGCAGGTCGTCCGGCCTCACCGGGCGCACCCGCACCGTCGATCCGTCGCGCAGCTCGACGTCCACCGTCGTCATGCGGGCACGTTACGCCTCGCCCGGTTGGTCCGGCGCCGCGCGAGGCGCGATGATCCCCGCATGGCCGTCGTCCCCACCGCCCGCCACCTGCTGCGCGCACGCGACCTCGCCGACCGCCGCTACGCCGAGCCGCTCGACGTCGACGCCCTCGCGCGCGCCGCCGGCCTCTCGCGGGCCCACTTCATCGCCGAGTTCCGCCGGGCGTTCGGCGAGACGCCGCACGCCTACCTGCTCACCCGCCGCCTCGAGCGCGCCGCGGCCCTGCTGCGCACCACCGACCGGTCGGTCACCGACATCTGCCTGGCCGTCGGCCTGAGCAGCCTCGGCTCGTTCACGACGAGCTTCACGCGGACCTACGGCATGTCCCCGCGCGCCTACCGCGCGGCCTTCCCGCCGGCCGCCGACCTGGCGCGGGTGCCCGCCTGCATCGTCCGCGCCCACGGCCGCCCGCGACACCGGACTTTTCGAGAAGATCCCGCGCCGCGACCGGCCTAGCATCGCCCCACGATCCGCGACCGAACGAACGGGGGGACACGATGAAGATCGCCAACGCGCAGCTCTGGGTCCACGACCAGGACGAGGCCCTCGCCTTCTACACCGAGAAGGTCGGCATGGAGGTCCGCGCCGACGTGACGCTTCCCGAGATGGGCGACTTCCGCTGGCTCGCCGTGGGCCCCGCCGGGCAGGAGGACGTCTCGATCGTCCTGATGCTGGTGCCCGGGCCGCCGGTGATGGACGACGGCACCGCCGACCAGGTGCGCGACCTGATGGCCAAGGGCTTCGCCGGCACGGTCTTCCTCACGACCGGCGACTGCCGCGCCGACTACGAGGAGCTGAGCGCCCGCGGCGTGGAGTTCGTCGAGCCGCCCGAGGAGCGCCCCTACGGCATCGACTCGGGCTTCCGCGACCCCTCGGGCAACCATCTGCGGCTCACCCAGGTCACGATCCCGCTGTGAGCCCCGCCGCGACCCGGAGCGCGACCCAGGTGAAGGCCTGGAGCGCGCCTCCGGGGGTGCGATGCACGTCCCGGCGCGCGGCGATCGCCTCGACCCCCGGGCCGAAGACGGCCGCCAGCGCGTCGGCCCCGTAGCGCGCGACCGGCAGCCCGGAGCACGTCTGCGGCCCGTTCTCGGCGAAGGCGCCGATGACGAGGTGACCGCCGGGCGGGACCGCCGTCAGGGCCGTCGCGACGTACCGCGCCCGCTCGTCGGGGTCGACCAGGAAGTGGAGGAGCGCCCGGTCGTGCCAAAGATCGAACCGGCGCTCCGGGGTCCATTCCAGGACGTCGGCCGCGATCCAGGTGACCTGGTCCGCCCGGGGGCCGAGGCCGCCGCGCGCGACCTGCAGCGCGACCTCCGACACGTCGAGCACCGAGACGTCGGCGAAGCCCCGGTCGAGGAGCGCGCCGGCCAGCGGGGAGGCGCCCCCGCCGACGTCCAGCACCGAGGCCGCGGGCCCCGCGCCGGTCAGGGCGATCATCTCCAGCGAGGCGCGCGGGGCGCGCTCGGCCCAGCTGACCCGCTCGGCGCCGGCCGCGTACCTGCGGTCCCAGTGGTCCTCCCGGTCGGCGGTGGAGATCACGGGCACGGCGTCACGGGCAGGCCGGCGGCGGCCCAGGCCGCGAAGCCGCCGGCCATGTCGGTCGCGTTGCGGATGCCGAGGTCCTGCAGCGTCGCCGCCGCCAGGCTCGACTGGTAGCCCTCGGCGCACATCAGGATCAACGGGCCGTCCACCGCCAGCGCCGGGTCGCGGTGGGCGGACGACGGGTCGGCCCGCCACTCGAGCACGTTGCGGGGCACGAAGCGCGCCCCGGGCACGAGCCCCTGCTCGGCGCGCTGGACCTCGGAGCGGATGTCCACGATCAGGCCGCCCGCGTCGGCGGCGTCCCGCGCCGCGGCCGGATCGAGACGCACCAGGCGGGCGCGCGCGGCGGCGAGCAGCTCGTCGATCGTCACCCGCAGCACTCCTCGCCGCGCCAAGCCTCCACGCCCTCGCGCACGGCCACGCCGGCGATGAGGAGGCCGACCAGCGGGTCCAGCCACCAGGCGCCCGCCACGGCGTTGCCCGCGAGGCCCGCCAGCAAGGCGCCCGCCAGGTAGGCGCAGAGCATGTTCTGCCGGCCCTCGCCCCGGGTCGCGGGGGAGCCGAGCCGGACCGCGAGGCGCTGCTTGGCCACGCCGAGCGCCGGCATCACCACCAGGCTCGCGGCCGCGAGCGCCATGCCGACGACGCTCACCTCCGCGCGCTCGCCGGTGACCAGCGCCGCGACCGACTCGTATGCGACGTACGGGGCGAGGATGAAGAACTGGACGGCGACCAGCCGCTGCGCGCGCCGCTCGGCGGCCTCCGAGAAGACCCGGTGCCCGGTGAAGCGCCAGACGATGATCACGGAGGCGAAGCCCTCGACGGCCGAGTCGAGGCCGAAGCCGAGGAGCGCCACCGATCCGGCGACGAGACCGGCCGCGATGGCGACCGCCCCCTCGGCCGCCATGTACGCGAGGCTCGCCCATGACAGCAGCCGGGCCCGGCGCGCCAGGCGCAGCCGCTCGGCGCCCGCGGCAGGCGCCCGCGGTGCGAGCGTGCTCACGCCCGCGCCTCCGCGCTCATTCCCCCTCCCCGCCTCCGCCCCGCGCGCGAAGCCCCTCGACGAGCACCCGGCACCCGGCGGTGACCGGGTCCTTGGGCTCGAAGACGGCCAGCTCGGCGTCGTCGTCGATCCGCTCGAGCGCGCCGCGCACCATGCCGCGGTGCAACGCGCAGATGAGGTGGCCGCCCTCGGCGAGCACCGCGTCCTTGAACGGGCAGGCGCGCAGCCGCAGGTCCATGCGGCCCGTGCGGCGGTCGCCCTCGGGGGTGACCTCCTCGGGGGCGAAGCCGAGGCCGGCGATCGAGGCGGCGAGGGCCTCCGGCCCGGAGTCGTCGGGCACGAGCCGGCGGCCCTGCTCCCAGCCGAAGGCCTCGACCTCGTCCTCGCTCAGGCGCGCGCGGCGCACCAGCTCCAGCAGCAGGCGCACCAGCTCGCGGTGCCCGACGGCCGCGACCGCGTGCGGCGCCGCCAGCGCGTACAGCGTGCTCGGCCGCCCGCGCCGGCCGGTGGGGGCGGCGGGTGCGGCCACGACCACCCCGGCGCGCTGCAGCACGTCGAGGTGCTGGCGCACGGCGTTGGGGTGCAGGTCCACGCGCTCGGCGATCTGGGCCACGGTGAGGCCGTCGGACGCCGCGCCGAGCGCCTCGGCGACGCCGCGGCGGGAGGGATGCGCGAGGGCGCCGGCCTCCTCGACCGTGAGGCCGCCCGTCAGCACCGGGACCGCGCCGCTGTGATTTGTCTGCGTGCTTCTGGACAAAAGATCCTCGGCCTGTTTTATTCCACTATACCGCAGATGAATAGGCGCGCATGAGCGCAGGAGCCGGGAGGCATCACCGTGAGCAGCACGACCAGCGACGCCCCCGCGGCCGGGTCGCCGCGCGTCCCCCTCGACGTGCGCCCCGTGCTGGCGGAGGGCGGGGAGCCCTACCGCCTGATCATGGACACGGTCGACGGCCTCGCCCCGGGCGAGACGCTCGTCCTGCGCAGCCCGTTCGACCCGACGCCGCTGCACCGCGTGCTGGCCGGGCTCGGCTTCTCGCGGTCCACCCGCGAGCTGGCGCCGGGAGACTTCGCGACCGACTACTGGCGGCCCGGCGAGGTGGCCCCGCTCGAGCTGGACGTCCGCGGCCTGCAGCCGCCCGAGCCGATGGAGCGGACCCTGGCCGTCCTCGAGGAGCTGCCCGCCGACCGCGCGCTGGTGCAGGTGAACGACCGCGTGCCGGCGTTCCTGCTGCCGCTGCTCGACGAGCGCGGCTACCGGTACCGCATCGGCGCCGACGCGCGCGGCACGGTGGTCACGATCTGGCGCCCCCGCGCCGCGTCGTGACCGAGGCCGAGGCATGGGCCGCGCTCGCGGGGGTGGTCGACCCCGAGCTCGGCATCGACATCGTGGAGCTCGGGCTCGTTTACGGCCTCGAGGTGGGCGAGCGCACCGTGAGCGTGACGATGACCCTCACGACGCCCGGCTGTCCGCTCCACGACGTGATCGTGGACGGCGTCGAGCGGGCGCTGACGCGACCCGGCGGCCCCCGGGTCGACGTGGAGGTCGTCTGGGACCCGCCGTGGGACCCCGGCCGCATCGGCATGGGCGGCCTCCGCGAGCTCGGCGCCCCCGGGGCCGCGTGAGCGCCCGCGGCCGCTGCGAGACCCCGGGCCGGCGCACGACCGAGCGCCAGGAGACGGTGGGCGGCCCGCCCTGGCAGCTGCCGGTGGCGATGCTCCTGGCCGCCGCCGTCGCCCAGGTGGCCGGCGCCGCGGCGCTCGTGGCCGCGGCGCCCGACCTGGCGCGCGGCATCTCCTACGGGCCGGCCCAGCTCGGCGCCGTCCACCTGGTCGGCCTCGGCTTCCTGACGGTGGCCATCGCGGGCGCGCTGCAGCAGCTCGTGCCGGTGCTCATGCGCCGGCGCGTGGGCGGCACGGTGCGCTCCGCGGTCTCCGCCGCGGCGCTGGCGGCCGGCGCGTGGAGCCTTGCGCTCGGGCTCTGGTCCGCCCGCGAGGCGGCCGTCGCCGCCGGCGGGGCGCTGCTCGTGGCCGGCGGCGCGATCCTGGTGGCCGACCTCCTCCTGGCGGCGGTGGGAGCCGCTCGAGGCGGCACGCTCGGGCCCTCGGGCGCGGGCGTGCTCGCCTCGGCACTGTGGTTCGCGGTTGTCCTCGCGATGGGCGCCCTGATGGCGGCCAACCGGGTCCACCCGTTCCTGGAGGTCGACCGCATGCGGCTCATCGCGGCGCACGCCGCGGTGGCCGTGGTGGGCTGGATCGGCGGGACGATCGTGGCGATGGCCCTGCGCCTCGCGCCGATGTTCGCCCTGGCCCACGGGTACCGGCGCGGCACCGGGGTCGCCGCGCTCGCGGCCTGGCACGCGTCGGTGGCGCCGATCGCCCTCGGGCTGGGGCTCGGCGTACCGGCCCTCGCCGCCGCCGGCGGGCTCCTGCTGCTGGCCGCCTGCGCCCTGGCCCTCGCGTTCACGCTCGACGTGGCGCGCCACCGGCGCCGCCGCCCCGAGGCGCCGCTCGTCCACCTGGTCCTGGGCCTCGCGTCCGCGGCCCTCGCCACCGGCCTCATGCTCGGCGCCTGGGCGGGCGCGGGCGACCCGTACCGCGCGGCCGTGCCGGCGGCCATCCTCGCCGTGGTGGGGCTCGGCGCCGGCGTCACGTCGGGTCACCTCTTCAAGGTGGTGCCGATGCTCGTCTGGACCGGCCGCTTCGCCCGCCTGGCCGGCACCCCGGGCGCGCCGCGCCTGTCCGACCTCTACCCGGCGCCGCTCGCCCTGGCCGAGCAGACGGCCTTCGCCGCGGGACTGGCGCTCCTGAGCGCGGGGGCCGGCCTCGGCTGGGAGCCCGCCGCCCGCGCCGGCGCCCTGCTGCTGCTGGGCGCCGCGCTCGCGGTGGCGGCCGCCGCGGCCGCCTGCGTTCTGCGCCCCGGCGCCCGCCGCGAGGCGCCGGCGCCCCTCGACCCGTCCGTCCATACACTCACCGGAGGAACCCCATGACCGCGTCCACCACCACCACCACCGTCCTCGACGTCCGCGAGATGGCGCCGCGCGAGCGCCACCCCACGATCCTCTCCACCTTCGGCGGGCTCGCGTCCGGCCAGGCGATGGAGCTGGTCAACGACCACGACCCGCGGCCGCTCCGCTACCAGTTCGAGGCCGAGCTGCCGGGGACGTTCACGTGGGAGTACCTCGAGGAGGGCCCGGAGGCGTGGCGCGTGCGGATCGGCAAGCGCTGAGCGGCCACCGCCCGTGAGGGACGACGTCTGGACGCTGGTGCGCTTCCTCCACGTGCTGGGGGCGGCGGTCTGGGTCGGGGGCATGATCGTCCTCGGCGCGGTGGCGGTCCCCGCGGCGCGCCGCGCGGGCGACCCCGCCGCCGGCCGGCGCGTCATCACCTCGGCCGCCCGGCGCTTCGGCGCGATCGGCGCGGTCACGCTGGTCGTGATCGCGGCGACGGGCTTCGGCCTCATCCACCATCGCGGGCTGTCGCTCGACCAGCTGCCCGACAGCGACTACGGGCGCCGGATCGTGGCCAAGATGGTGCTGCTCGTGCTGATGGCCGGTGTCGCCCTGCTGCACTCGCTGTGGCAGGGGCCGCGGGTGCGCTGGGCGCAGGAGGCCGGCGACGACGCGGCCACCCGGCGCTGGCGCATCCTGGGCGCCGCGTTCGACGGCTTCCTGCTGCTCGCCGCGCTCGCGACCCTCTGGCTGGCGGTGTCGCTGGTCCCCTGAGCGGGGGCCGGCTACTCCGCCGGCGCGCCCCGGCGGACCAGCGTCAGGAGCATCACGGCCGGGGTGAGGGCCCGCACCGCGTGGCGCAGGCCGGCCGACATGTGGACCCACGCCCCGGCGCCGGCCCGCACGGTCTCACCGGCCAGCGTCAGCTCCAGCTCCCCGCTCAGCACCTGGATCAGCGCCGGGCGCGAGGAGGTGTGCTCCGAGAGCTCCTCGCCCTGCGCGAAGCCGAACACGACGACCTTGACGTCGTCGTCCTGGTGCATCGTGCGGCTCAGGGTGCCCGCGGCGGGCACCTCCACGTAGCGGGCGGGGTCGTGCTCGACGTGGAACGGGGCGCTCATGGGGACTCCCGGTCGGGGGACGCGGCGGCGGCGCCGCGGCGCGTGGGAACGACGGTGACCGCGCGCACGCGCGGCCAGATGGCGACGGCGAAGACCAGCGCTGCCAGGGCGGGCAGCACGGCGGCGACGCCCAGCAGGACGTCCCACGCGGCCGCGCCGCGGCCGTGGTCACTGAGCGGCTCGGCGAGCAGGCGCAGGAGCACCCCGGCGTTCAGGAGGGCGAACGCGACCCAGCCGATCTCGCCCCCGGGCCGCCGGCCGGCCACCTTCGGGAACATCCAGAAGGCGACGCCGAAGATCACCAGCAGCAGGAAGCCGACGAGCAGCACGTGGGCGTGGAGCGCGGGCCAGGGGGCGCCCGGGCCGTAGCCCCGCTGGGCCTGGCGGATCAGCATCCACGAGCCCATCGCCATCCCCGCCACCAGGTACGCGAGCGCCGCGCGCACGCACCAGCGGCTCAGCCGGGGCACGGGGGCTCCCGTCGCGCCAGGCGCAGGCGGCAGCCGGCGCGGCGCGGGTCCTCCACGTCGAGGGCGGTGACCTCGACGTCGGGGGCGGCCCGCGCGGCGATGCCGCGGGCGAGGCCGCGGTGCAGCACGCAGATCAGCTCGCCCCCGGCGGTCTCCACGCCGTCGGCGAAGGGGCAGACCTCGAGCACCAGGTCGTCGGGCTGGCCGCTCTCGCCCGGGAGCGCCTGCGGGGCGAAGCCCATGCGCAGGAAGGCCCGGCGCAGCTCGCCGACCCCGCCTCCGGCCTCCGGCACCGACCGACCCTGCGCCTCGCCGAAGCGCTCCATCTCGTCGGGGCCGAGGCCGGTCTGGCGCACGAGGCCCATCAGCAGGCGCACCAGCTCGCGGTGGCCCACGGCCTCGCGCTCGGCCGGGTCGGGCGCCGGCGCGTAGCGGCGCACCGGCCGCCCGCGGCCCCTGGGCGGGTCGGTCGCGCCCTCGATGACGCCGGCCCGCTCGAGCGCCGCGATCTGCGGGCGCACCGCCGTGTGGTGCTGGCCGAGGGCCTCCGCGACCTCCTGGGCGGTCAGCGGATGGTCCGCCGACGCGATCGCGGCGGCCACCCGGGCTGCGGCCGGCCGCGCGAGCACCGCG
Source organism: uncultured Thermoleophilia bacterium (assembly GCA_963770865.1). GTDB lineage: Bacteria > Actinomycetota > Thermoleophilia > Miltoncostaeales > Miltoncostaeaceae > Miltoncostaea. The sequence goes on along the minus strand of CAVYRD010000002.1, from coordinate 81,096 downwards.
GCGCGCGCGTGGCGCGCCGGCAGCAGTGCGTCGAGGGCGTCGGGGCCGGTGGGTGGGGTGCTCAGGGATCGCTCCCGTCTGGGTGGCCGTGACCGGATCATCCGCCCGACGGGGGTCCGGATCAGCGTGATGCGGGCGATCACGGCGCTTCACCGGACCAGGGCGGGACGTGTCGCCATTTTTTAGAGGTGTGTCCCGAGAATACAACTCCGGGTGTGACGACGACAGCCCCGCCGCGCCGGTCGCGGCCCCGGTTCCACCCCCCGGCGGTTGCGGCCCGCCCGCAGTCCGGACCGGCGGAAGACCCGCGCGTCCACCGCGCGCCCCCGGATTCCCCGCGGGGCGCCCGTGACCGATGGTCCCTCGTGCCACGAGCAACGGAGGCCCCGCCGCGATGACCATCCCCGCGCCCCGCTTCTTCCGCCGGTCCCGGTCGAGCCCCAACGGGGGCTGGAGCGCCATGGAGCGCCGGCGCACCCGCGACTGGGAGTCGAGCTACCGCGAGCGCTGGCAGCACGACCGCATCGTGCGCTCCACCCACGGGGTCAACTGCACGGGCTCCTGCTCCTGGAAGGTCCACGTCAAGCAGGGCATCGTCACCTGGGAGACCCAGCAGACGGACTACCCCGAGAACGGCGCGGACGTCCCCGATTACGAGCCTCGGGGCTGCCCGCGCGGCGCGTCGTTCAGCTGGTACGTCTACTCGCCGCTGCGCATCCGCCACCCCTACGTCCGCGGCGCCCTGCTGGAGCGCTACCGCGCGGCGCTCGCCGAGCACGGCGACCCGGTCGAGGCCTGGGCGTCGATCGTCGACGACCCCGCGGCCCGCGCGGCCTACACCTCCCAGCGCGGCAAGGGCGGCCTGGTGCGCTCGTCGTGGGACGAGGTGGCCGACCTGGTGGCCGCCGCCCACGTCCACACCATCCGCCGCTGGGGCCCGGACAGGGTGGTCGGCTTCTCGCCGATCCCGGCCATGTCGATGGCCTCCTACTCGGCCGGCGCGCGCTTCTTCAGCCTGATGGGCGGCGTGCTCACCAGCTTCTACGACTGGTACGCCGACCTGCCGCCGGCCTCGCCGCAGGTCTGGGGCGACCAGACCGACGTGCCCGAGTCGGCCGACTGGTGGAACAGCACCTACCTGATGATGTGGGGCTCCAACATCCCCATGACGCGCACGCCGGACGCGCACTTCATGACCGAGGCCCGCTACAAGGGCCAGAAGACGGTCGTGGTCTCGCCGGATTACTCGGACCACACCAAGTTCGCCGACCACTGGCTCGCGGCCCAGCCCGGCACCGACGGCGCGCTGGCGCTGGCGATGACGCACGTGATCCTGCGCGAGTTCTACGTCGAGCGCGAGACGCCCTACTTCGCCGACTACGCCCGCCGCTTCACCGACCTGCCGTTCCTGGTGACGCTCGAGGGGCGCGGCGACGCGCACGTCGCGGGCGCGTTCCTCACGGCCGCGGACCTCGGGCAGGAGGGCGAGAACGCCGCCGCCAAGACGGTGATGTGGGACACGGTCACCGGCGCGCCGGTCGTGCCCAACGGCTCCATCGGCTTCCGATGGGGGGAGGAGGGCGCCGGGCGCTGGAACCTCGACCTCGAGGGCGTCGTGCCCGCCATCACGCTGATGGACGGCGGCGAGCCGGTCGCGGTCAACCTGCCCCGCTTCGACGAGGGGGAGTCCGAGGGCGGGACGTCCATCCGCCGCGGCGTGCCCGCCATGCGGGTCGGCGGCCGCCTGGTCACCACCGTCTTCGACCTGCTGGCCGCCCAGCTCGGAGTGGGCCGTGACAGCCTGCCGGGCACCTGGCCCACGGGATTCGACGACCCCGAGCCGTACACCCCGGCCTGGCAGGAGGAGATCACCGGGGTCGAGGCCGGCCTGGTCACCCGCATCGCCCGCGAGTTCGCCCGCAACGCCGAGCGCACCAACGGCCGCTCGATGATCGTGATGGGCGCCGGCACCAACCACTGGTTCCACTCCGACCTGATCTACCGGGCTATGCTCGGGATGGTCGTGCTGTGCGGCTGCCAGGGCGTCAACGGCGGCGGGTGGGCGCACTACGTCGGCCAGGAGAAGGTGCGGCCGATCACCGGCTTCTCGCAGGTCGCCTTCGCCCTCGACTGGAGCCGGCCGCCGCGCCACCAGGCCGCCACGCCGTTCTGGTACCTGGCCACCGAGCAGTACCGCTACGAGGCGTTCGCCGCCGACGAGCTGGCCTCGCCGCTCGGCGACGGCAGCATGGCGGGCGCCCACTTCGCCGACCTCTACGCCAAGGCCGCGCGCATGGGCTGGCTGCCCGCCTATCCGAGCTTCGACCGCAACCCGCTGGAGATCACCGCGGCCGCCGAGGCCGAGGGCATCGCGCCCGCCGACTACGTGGTGCGCGAGCTCCAGTCCGGCGCCCTGCGCTTCGCGGCCGAGGATCCGGGCGCGCCCGAGAACTTCCCGCGCGTCCTCACTCTCTGGCGGTCCAACCTGCTCGGCTCCTCGAGCAAGGGCCACGAGCACTTCCTCAAGCACCTGCTCGGGGTCACCACCTCGGCCATCCGCGGCGAGGAGTCGCCGCCGGAGCTGCGGCCGAAGGAGGTCGTCTGGCGCGATGAGGCGGCCGAGGCGAAGCTCGACCTGCTGGTCACGCTCGACTTCCGCATGAACGGGTCGTGCCTGCACTCGGACGTCGTGCTGCCCGCGGCCACCTGGTACGAGAAGCACGACATCTCGACCACGGACCTGCACCCGTTCGTGCACGCGTTCTCGCCGGCCATCGGGCCGCCGTGGGAGACGCGCACCGACTGGGACATCTTCGTGCGGCTGGCCGAGTCGTTCAGCGCGCTGGCCGAGCGCCACCTCGGGGTGCGCACCGACCTGGTCGCGGCCCCGCTGATGCACGACACGCCCGACGAGCTGGCGCAGATCGCCGCCCCGGTGCGCGACTGGAAGCTCGGCGAGTGCGCGCCGATCCCCGGCCAGACGATGCCCAAGCTGATCCCCGTGGTGCGCGACTACCCCGCGCTGCACGCCCGGATGACCGCCCTCGGCCCGTTGGTCGAGACGGCCGGCACGGCCTGGAAGGGCGTCGCCTGGACGCCCGACCGCGAGGTCGAGGAGCTGGCCGTGCGCCACGGCCGCGTGCGCGGCGGCCCGGCCGACGGCCGGCCGAGGATGGACCGCGCCGAGCAGGCCTGCGAGACGATCCTCGCCCTGTCGGGCACCACCAACGGCCGCCTGGCGCTCGAGGGCTTCCGCGCCCTGGAGAAGCGGACCGGCAACGGGCTCGCCGACCTCGCCGAGGAGCACGCCGAGTTCCGCATCACCTACGAGGACACGCAGATCCAGCCGCGCAAGGTGATCGCCTCGGCCGAGTGGTCCGGCATGGAGAGCCGCGAGCGCCGCTACTCGCCGTTCACGATCAACATCGAGCGCGAGGTGCCCTTCCGCACCCTCACCGGGCGCCAGCACTTCTACCTGGACCACCCCTGGATGCGCGAGTACGGCGAGGGCCTGCCGGCCTACCGGCCGCCGCTCAACCTGGCCCGCCACCTCGGCTCCCAGGGCATCGACGACGGCGTGGCCGAGGTCACGCTGCGCTACCTCACCCCGCACTCCAAGTGGTCGATCCACTCGACCTACCAGGACAACCAGCACATGCTCACGCTGTTCCGGGGCGGGCCGGTCATCTGGATGAGCCCGCTCGACGCCGACCGCATCGGCGTGGCCGACAACGACTGGGTCGAGGCCTACAACCGCAACGGGGTGGTGGCCTGCCGGGCGGTCGTCTCGCACCGCATCCCCGAGGGGACGTCGGTCATGTACCACGCCCAGGACCGGCACATCAACGTGCCGATCTCCGAGGTGTCGGGCACGCGCGGGGGCACCCACAACTCGCTGACCAAGATCACCGTCAAGCCGACACACATGATCGGCGGCTACGCCCAGCTCTCGTGGGGCTTCAACTACTACGGGCCCACGGGATCGCAACGCGACGAGCTCACGGTCATCCGCCGTCGCCAGTCGGAGGTGGAGTACTGATGCGCGTCCTGGCCCAGGTCGGCATGGTGATGAACCTCGACAAGTGCATCGGGTGCCACACCTGCAGCGTCACCTGCAAGAACGTGTGGACCAACCGCGACGGCGCCGAGTACATGTGGTTCAACGACGTCGAGACCAAGCCCGGCGTCGGCTACCCCAAGCGGTGGGAGGACCAGGAGACCGGCCGCGGCGGCTGGGAGCTGTCGTCCAAGGGGCGGCTGGAGCTGAAGAGCGGCTCGCGCTCGCGGCGGCTCTTCAACATCTTCTTCAACCCCGACCTGCCGTCGCTCGACGACTACTACGAGCCGTTCACGTTCGACTACGACGCGCTCACGAAGGCTCCGGCGTCCGAGCACCAGCCCGTCGCGCGGCCGCTGTCGGCGATCACCGGCGAGCCGATGTCGATCGAGTGGGGCCCCAACTGGGAGGACGACCTCGCCGGGGCACCCGAGACGGCGCCCGCCGACCCCAACCTGCGCGGCATCGAGGACGCGGTGCGGATGGAGTACGAGCGCGTCTTCATGATGTACCTGCCGCGCATCTGCGAGCACTGCCTCAACCCGTCGTGCGTGGCCTCCTGCCCCTCCGGCGCGATGTACAAGCGTGAGGAGGACGGCATCGTCCTGGTCGACCAGGAGGCCTGCCGGGGCTGGCGCATGTGCGTCTCCAACTGCCCGTACAAGAAGGTCTACTTCAACTGGCAGACCGGCACCGCGGAGAAGTGCACCCTCTGCTATCCGCGCATCGAGGCCGGCATGCCGACGGTCTGCGCAGAGACCTGCGTCGGCCGCATCCGCTACATCGGCGTCGTCCTCTACGACGCCGACCGCGTCGAGGAGGCGGCCTCGGTCGCGGAGCCGAAGGACCTGCTCGACGCGCAGCTCGACGTGTTCCTCGACCCCGAGGACCCGGAGGTGCGCCGGCAGGCCGAGATCGACGGCATCCCGGAGGACTGGATGGACGCGGCCCGCCGCTCGCCGGTCTACGCGCTGGCCATGCGCCACCGCGTGGCCCTGCCGCTGCACCCCGAGTACCGGACCCTGCCGATGGTCTGGTACGTGCCGCCTCTCTCGCCGGTGATGGGGATGATCGAGGGCGAGGGCAGCACCGCCGACCCCGACGACGTGTTCCCGGCCATCGACCGGCTTCGGATCCCCGTCCGCTACCTGTCCAACCTGCTGGCGGCCGGCGACGACGAGGTCGTGCGCCGCGTGCTGAAGCAGCTCGCCGCGATGCGCCGCTTCATGCGCCAGCGCTCGCTCGGGGAGGATCCCGACGCGGAGCTCGCCGCCTCGGTGGGGATGGGCGTCGGCGACATGGAGGACATGTACCGGCTGCTCGCGATCGCCAAGTACTCGGAGCGCTTCGTCATCCCGAGCGCCCACGCCGAGATCGCGGGCGCCCTGTCGGCCCAGCAGGGCTCCTGCGGGCTCGACTTCGCCGGCGGCCCCGGCGGCTGCGGCGCCAACGGGCGCGCCACGCGCGCCGAGGACGGGGTGGCCCCGTTCCACCTCGCGCCGCCCGAGCCGGCCCCCGAGCCGGTGGCGCGGGCCGTCGCTGCGACCCCGGGGGTGTGTGGCGGCGGCGCGTGCGCCTGCGGCGGCGAGGCGGCGGCCGGAGGGGCGTCGTGAACCCGCTGGCCCTCATCTCGATGGCGCTCCGCCACCCGGACGACGACCTGATCGCGGCGCGCGCGGACGTGCTCGCCGCCGCCCTCCCGCTGCCCTCCGGACCCGGCGAGGACGGCCTGCGCGCCTTCCTCGCGTGGTGGGCCGTCGAGGACCCGGACGAGCTGAGGCGCGTCTACGTCGAGACGTTCGACTTCTCGCGGCGCACGTCGCTCGACCTCACCTACTACACGCACGGCGACCTCCGCCAGCGCGGTCTCGCGCTGCTCGCCCTGCGCCGCCGCTACGACGCCGCGGGCCTCGAGCTGGAGGGCCCCGAGCTGCCGGACCACCTGCCCGTGGTCCTCGAGTTCGCCGCGCTCGACCCGGAGGCCGGGGGCGCCGTGCTGGCCGATTTCCGGCCGGTGGTGGAGATCATCCGCCTCGCGCTGGTGCGGGCCGCCAGCCCCTACGCCGGCCTCGTGACGGCGCTCTGCGCGCTGCTGCCCGAGCTGACCGGGGAGGACCTCGCCGAGGTCCAGCGGCTCGCACGCGAGGGCCCGCCCGGGGAGTCCGTCGGCCTCGAGCCCTTCGCCCCGCCGGAGGTCATGCCCGACCCGGTCCGCCCGGCCCGGGACTGCTCCGCCGCGACGACGAGGGGGACGCGATGAGCCGCATCGACCTTCTGCTGTGGATCGTCCTGCCCTACGCCGCGCTCACGGTGTTCGTCGTGGGTCACGTGTGGCGCTACCGCCGCGACCAGTTCGGCTGGACCACGCGATCGACCCAGCTCCTGGAGAGCCGGCGCCTGCGACCGGCGGTGCTCGCCTTCCACCTCGGCCTGCTGGCCGTGCTGGGCGGCCACGTCCTCGGCATCCTGGTGCCGTCGTCGCTCACCGAGTCGGTCGGCGTCTCCGAGGACCTCTACCACGGGGTCTCGGTGACGGCGGGCACGCTGTCGGGCCTCCTGATGCTGGCCGGCTTCGCCCTGCTGCTGGCCCGGCGCGAGACCGACGCGCGCGTGCGCGCCACCACGACGCGCGTCAACCGGCTCACCTACCTGCTGCTCGGCGTGATGATCGTGACCGGCATGTACGCCACGGTGGGCGAGAACCTGCTGGGCGGCGGCTACGACTACCGCGAGACGGTGGCCCCGTGGTTCCGCGGCCTGTTCACGCTCGACCCGGACACCTCGCTGATCGCCGGTGCGCCGCTCGTCTACCGCATCCACGCCGCGACGGCGTGGCTCCTCTACGCCCTGTGGCCGTTCAGCCGCCTCGTGCACGCCTGGAGCGTGCCGGTGGCCTACCTGGGCCGCAGCCACATCCTGTACCGCTCCCGCCGCCGGCCGGCGCCCCACGGGCGAACGCGGCCGCGCGCCGCCGCCTGAAAGGGGCCGACCGTGCCGACCTTCGAGCCGAAGGGCAACACCAGGGCGCTCGTGCTCGCCACCCTGGCGTTCACGGTGTCCTTCTACGCCTGGAGCATGATGGGCCCGCTCGGGCCCGACCTCCAGGACCTGCTCGACCTCTCCGAGGTCCAGCTCGCGATGATGATCGCCGTCCCCGTGCTGATGGGTTCGCTGATGCGCATCCCGCTGGGCATCCTCACCGACCGCATCGGCGGGCGGCGCGTCTTCACCGGGCTGCTGGCCTTCACCCTGCTGCCGCTCGCCGCGCTCGCGGTCTGGCACGAGTCGTTCGCGGGGGTCATCGCGTTCGGGTTCGTGCTCGGCTTCGCCGGGGCGTCGTTCGCCGTGGGCGTGCCGTTCGTCAGCAAGTGGTACCCCCGTGAGCGCCAGGGCATGGCCCTCGGCCTCTACGGCATCGGCATGGGCGGCACCGTGCTCGGCGCCCTCACGGCGCCGCGCATCGCCGACCGCTGGGGCCTGACCGCGCCCTTCGTCGTCGCCATGGTGCTGGTGGCCGCCATGGCGGTCGTCTTCTGGGTGATGGCCCGCGACGCGCCGGTGCCCCCGCCGGCACGGACCGGCGGCATGCTCGCCCCGCTGCGGATCTTCCGCGAGAAGCCGGCCGCCTGGGCGCCGACCTTCTACTACTTCCTCGTCTTCGGCGGCTTCGTCGCGATGTTCGCCTACCTGCCCAAGCTCCTGCACGGCGTCTACGGACTCGACAAGCCCGACGCCGCCGCACGCGCCGCCGGGTTCGCCCTCGTCGCGGTCATCGCGCGCCCCCTCGGCGGCTGGCTGGCCGACAAGGTGGGCGCTGACACCATCCTGCGCATCTCGTTCATCGGCACCGCGGTCCTCGCCGGGCTGCTCGCCCCGTTCTACGACGAGATGGTGCCGCTCACGATCCTCGCGCTCTCGATGGCGGCCGCGTTCGGCCTGGGCACCGGCGCCGTCTTCAAGCTGGTGGCGCACGACTTCCCGGAGGCGGTCGGCGCGGTGACCGGGGTCGTGGGCGCGGCCGGCGGCCTCGGGGGCTTCTTCCCGCCGTTGGTGATGGCGTACGTGAAGTCGCAGACCGGCGACTACACGCTCGGCTTCGTCGCGCTCGCGGCCACCGCCGTGATCGCGCTGATCGTCCTCCACTATATGAGCCGCTCCGGCGCCCGACGCACCGCACCAGCCGCCGTGGCGGGGGCGCGGTAACCGTGGCCGCGCCGCGCCGGGACCCGGCCGCGCCCCCGCTGCGCGGCCACGGGGTCCCGGCGGGCGAGGCGCTCTCGCGGGCCCGCGGCCTGGCGCCGCGCACCGCCCCGGAGTGGGTGGCGCTGGACGACCTGGCCGGCCGCGTGCTGGCGCGCCCGGTGGTGGCCCGCCGCGACCTGCCGGCGGCCGACTCCTCGGCGATGGACGGCTGGGCCGTGCGCGCGTCCGACGGCGCGGGCCCGCGACGGGTCGCCGGCGAGAGCGCGGCGGGGCACGCGGCCGCGTGCCCGCTGCGGCCCGGCGAGGCGAGCCGCATCTCGACCGGCGCCCTGCTGCCGCCCGGCGCCGACGCCGTGCTGCGGCGCGAGGACGGCCGCGAGGTGGGCGGCCGACTGGTGGCGGACCGCGCCCTGCGCCCCTGGGCGGACGTCCGCCGCCGGGGCGACGACCTGCTCCAGGGCGCCGAGCTGCTGGCGGCCGGGACGCGGGTCGCCGCCCACGAGGCGGCCGTGGTGGCGGCGGCCGGGCACGCCGGCGCCTTCTGCCGCCGCCGGCCGCGGGTGGCGTTCTGCACCACGGGCGACGAGCTGGTGGCGCCCGGCGCCACCCCGCCGCGCGACGGGGTCGTGGAGTCGAACCTCGCCGGGCTCGCCGCCCAGGCGCGCGCCGCCGGCGCCGTGCCGTGCGCGAGCGCCCACGCGGCCGACGCCCGGCGGGCGGCCACGGACGCCTTGGCCGGGCTGCTGGAGGCCGGGCCCGATCTGCTCGTCACGGTCGGCGGCATCTCGGTTGGCGTCCACGACCACGTCGGGCCGGCCCTGGAGGAGCTCGGGGCCCGGTGGGAGCTGAGGGGCGTGGCCATGCGCCCGGGCCACCCCGTGGGGATCGCCGCCCGCGCCGCGACGGTGGTCCTGGCCCTGCCCGGCAACCCGGCCGCGGCGGCGGTCTGCTTCCACCTCCTCGGCCGGGCGCTGCTCGGCGCGGGCGACGATTGGGAACGCACCGCGCCGCTGGCGGCGCCCGTGGCGCGCCACCCGCGCGACGCCACCTTCCTGCGCTGCGCCTGGGAGGGCGACACGCTGCGCCCGCTGGGGCGCCAGGGCCCCGCGCAGCTCACCTCGCTGGCGGGCGCGCGCGCCCTCGCGTGGATCGCGCCGGGCGAGGGGGAGCTCGCCCCGGGCGACCGCCCGCCCGTCAGCGCCATGCCCTGAGCCGCCGGTGGCGTTCGGCGCCGTGGACGCCGCGTTCACCCCCTTCCACCGGGGCGGGTCCGGTCCGCCGATGGTGCTGTTGCACGGCATCACCGAGTCCTGGCACACGTGGGAGCTCGTGCTCCCGGCGCTGGAGCGCCGCCACGACGTGCTGGCCCCGACGCTCCCCGGCCACGCGGGCGGGCCGCCGCTCGGCGACGCGGCGAGCGCCGACGGCATGGCCGACGCCGTGGAGCGGGCGATGGACGCCGCCGGGTTCGGCCGCGCCCACCTCGTGGGGACGTCGCTCGGCGGCTACCTCGCCCTGTTCCTCGCCGCGCGGGGACGGGCGCAGACCGTGGTCGCGATGGCGCCCGCCGGCGGCTGGGCGGCCGGCGACGACTCTTTCCGCGCCACCCTCGACGCGACGACGGCGAGCTGGGAGGCGAGCCGTCGCGCGGCGGCGATGGCCGAGCAGATCGCCTCCACGCCCGAGGGGCGGCGGCGGGCGATGTCGATGGTCGTCTCCGACGGCGCGGACCTGCCGGCCCGGCTGGTGGCGCTGGCGATCCGGGCATCGGCAGGGTGCGACGGGCACGCCGCCCTCACCGACGGCGCCCGGCGTGGCGGCTGGCCGCTCGACGCCTCCCGCATCGACTGCCCGGTGCGCGTCGTCTGGGGCACGGCCGACCGGCTCCTTCCCTGGCCCGGGGCCGCGGCGCGCTACCGGCACGAGCTCCTGCCGCACGCCGACTGGGTCGAGCTGGACGGCGTGGGCCACAGCCCTCAGCTGGAGGTCCCGCTCGAGACGGCCGAGCTGATCCTCGGGCACACCGCGCCGGGAGCCTGACGCTCAGGGCTCCGGGGCGGGGCGCAGGCCCGAGACGACCGCGACGAGGTTGTCGCGGTCGGCGCGCAGCTCCTCCACCGTGGCGGCCAGGCGGCGCTCACCCTCGGCGGTGAGCCGAAGGTGCACCACCCGGCCGTCGGTGGGCGAGCCCTCGCGCTCGATCAGGCCGATGGCCTCGGCCCGGGCGACGAGCTCCGTGACCGTGTTCTGGGCGAGCTTCATGCGCTCGGCCAGGTCGGTCACGGTGGCCCGCTCGCCGCCGTCGGGCGCGCCCTTGATCATCAGCAGCAGGAGCTGGCGCTGGGGCGTCAGGCCCGCGTGCCGGGCGGCCTGCTCGCCCCGGTGCAGGAAGGCCCGGACCGCCGCCCGCAGCCGCGCCGCGCTCTGGTAGTCGGCGGGCGTGGGCCGGTCCGGGTCGTCCATCGCACCTGCAGGTTACTTCGGCGACCGGCTACCGGCGCCGGTGTGGAGGTACGGGCCGTCGCCGCGGCCCTCCGGCGAGTAGAGGCCGAAGTGGCCGAGGAGGTCGGCCCACCAGTCGTCGCTCATGTGCCAGCCGTCCGGGCTCTCGTCGGGCGGGGGCGGGGCGCCCGCGACGCCCTCGCCGGTGACGCCGGACCGCAGCACGATGACGTCGGTGGCCCCGTCGATCCGCTCGATCGCCTCGGCGGGCAGGTAGCCGTGGCGGCCGGGGTGGCCCGGGATCTTGTGGATGCGCACGCCGCGCGGGCGAACGCCCTCCACCTCGCCCACCACGGTCCTGCCGTCGGCCTCGCGCGCCTGGTACCCCACGATCTTGGTCGTGAGCTCCGTCGTCGCCATGACTCCGTCCTTTCATATCGTACTACGATGTAAATGGATGGTACCCCTCCGAGGCGAGGGGTCAAACCGGCGGGCCGATGCCCCGCTCGCGGTGGACCTCCTCGCGCCGGGCGCGGACGTGGGCGCGGAACAGGTCGAGCGGGGTGATCACGCCCACGATGCGGTCCGGGTCGTCGCCGACCACCGGCAGCGCCTCCAGGCCGTGCTCGGCCATCCGGTCGGCCGCGCGGCGCAGGGTCTCGTCCGGGTGGGCCGTCAGCGGGCCGTCGCCGTTGGGGCCGGGCACCGGGAGCGCCGACGCGAGGTCGGTGCGCATCACCTCGCGCACGCGCAGCGCCTCGAGAGGGTCGGACGCGTACTCGCGCGAGACGTGGACCCCGCGGCGGGCCACCTTCTCGGTGAGGATCGAGCGGCGAAGCAGCAGGACGCTCATGAGGTGGGCGGCCGTCGCCGCGATCAGCAGCGGCAGCAGGGCGTTGGTGTCGTGGGTCAGCTCCACGGCGAAGATCACCGCGGTGAAGGGCGAGCGCATCACGCCCGCCAGCGACGCGGCCATGCCGAGCAGGCACCAGACCGCGATGGAGCCGCCGGGCAGCACCGGGCTGAGCACCCCTCCCACCCCGGCGCCGATCAGAAGCAGCGGCGCGAGCACCCCGCCGCTCGTGCCCGAGCCGAGGGCGATCGACCAGATGACCAGCTTCACGATGACGAAGCCGATGAGGGCCGAGACTGCCATGCGCCCCGCGAGCTGGTCGGCCAGCGTGTCGTAACCGACGCCCAGCGCCCGTGGCTCGACCAGGCCGCCGACGCCCACCACCAGGCCGCCGATGGCCGGCCACCAGGTCCAGTGGATCGGCAGCCGGGCGAAGGAGTCCTCCGCGCCGTACACGGCGCCGGTCATCACCCAGGCCATCACGCCGCCGGCCACCCCGACGACGAGCGCCCCGAGCAGGCCGGCCTCGCCGAGCGGCGGGTGGACCGGCACGGGGAAGAGGGGCGCGGGGGCGATGTGGCCGCCGTCGGCGAGCGCGATCCGCACCGCGGCCGCCGTCGCCGCCGCCGCGGCGGCCGGCACCATCGATCGCGGCCGCCACTCGAACAGCAGCAGCTCGACCGCCAGCAACGTCGCGGCCACGGGCGTGCCGAAGACGCCGCTCATGCCCCCCGCCGCGCCCGCCACCAGCAGCGTCTTGCGCTCGGTCGAGGAGAGGTGGACGCGCTGGGCGACGAGCGAGCCGAGCGCGCCGCCGGTGAGGATGATCGGGCCCTCGGCGCCGAAGGGGCCGCCGCTGCCGATGCTGATCACGCTCGACAGCGGCTTCAGCACGGCCAGGCGCGGGCTCACCCGGCTGCCGCGCACGAGGATGTTCTCCATCGCCTCGGGGATGCCGTGGCCGCGGATCCCCTCGGAGCCGAAGCGCGCCATCAGCCCGACGACCAGGCCGCCCGCGACCGGGATCAGCACGCTCGCGGGCCCGAGGTCGGCGTCGGCCGGCGAGACCAGGTCGGTGCTCAGGCGCCCGAAGTAGAGGGCGTTGGTGACGAGCCCGACGCCGTCGAGAAGCGCCAGGGCCACGAGGGCCGCCGCCCCGCCGATCGGGATCGCGAGGGCCACGAGCAGCCAGACGTCGCGCGTCACGCCGAAGTCGGCGAGCGGGGGCGGGGCCGGCCGACGGGGTCTCCGGGAGAACATCGTATAACGATGTTCCCACGCGGGCGATGTGTCGCGCACCTGACACGGGGACCCGGCGGAAGCCGGCGGCGCGGCGGCGGAGCATCCGGGGCCTCGCAGCCGACGCCCGGTCCCCGCGGACCCCGGCGGTCCAGGAGCGCTGGCCGGGCACCCCGCCCCCGGAACTCATCGGCACACCGATGAGTTCCGGGGGCGTGCGACGTTCCACCTCCCGTAGGGCACCATCGACGCAACCCGAGGGAGGGACGGATCATGGACATGAAGCTCGAGCTGGTGGTCCTGCCGGTGTCGGACGTGGATCGGGCGAAGGAGTTCTACGAGGAGCGGGTCGGCTTCCACCTGGACGTCGACCACCGCGCGGGGGACGACTTCCGCGTCGTCCAGCTCACGCCGCCCGGATCGGCCTGCTCGATAGCGATCGGCGTCGGCATCACCACCGTGGCGCCGGGCTCCGCCAAGGGGCTCCACCTGATCGTGACCGACATCGAGGCGGCGCGCGCCGAGCTGGCGGCGCGCGGGGTGGCGGTCGGCGAGCCGTTCCACTTCGGCGCGCAGGGGAGGGCGGACGGGCTCGACCCCGAGCGGCGCGACTACGCCACGTTCCTCTCCTTCGACGATCTCGACGGCAACACGTGGCTGGTGCAGGAGGTGGCCCGGGGGCAGCGACCGTGACCGCGACGACCGGCGCGGCCTCGTTCGAAGCGCTCACGCAGCGTCACCGGCGCGAGCTGCACGTCCACTGCTACCGCATGCTCGCCTCGTTCGAGGAGGCCGAGGACGCGGTCCAGGAGACGTTCCTGCGCGCGTGGCGGGGGCGGGCCGGCTTCGACGGCGCGGCGGGGCGGGCGTGGCTCTACCGCATCGCCACCAACGTCTGCATCGACTCCCGGCGCCACCCCGCCCGCCGCCACGGGGGCGGCGGGTCGCTCGCGGAGGTGCCGTGGCTGCAGCCGTACCCGGACGTCCTCCTCGACGAGGTCGCGGCCGGCGGGGACGGGCCCGACCAGCAGGCCGTGGAGCGCGAGACGATCGAGCTGCTGTTCCTCGCCGCCCTCCAGCTGCTGCCGCCGCGCCAGCGCGCGGCGCTCGTCGCGCGCGACGTGCTCGGGTGGTCCGCCGCCGAGACCGCGGAGATGCTCGGCACGAGCGGCCCCGCCGTCAACAGCGCGCTGCAGCGGGCGCGCGAGACGATGCGGCGCCATCTGCGCGGCCGCCGCGCCGAGTGGTCGGCCGGCCGGCCCGGCGCCGAGGAGCGCGACCTGCTCGCGCGCTTCATCGACGCGCACGAGCGCTGCGACGCGGCGGCCGCCCTGGCGATCGCGGCGCAGGACATCCGCGTCACGATGCCGCCGCTGCCGGCGGTCTTCGACGGGCTGGACATGGTCGGCGGGCTGATCGCGCGCGCCTTCGGCCCGGAGCGCGACGGCGACTGGCGTCTGCTGCCGACCTCAGCGAACCGGATGCCCGCCGCCGCCAGCTACCTGCGCCGGCCGGCGACACGGCCTTCCGGACCTTCAAGCTCGACGTCCTGCGCGTCCACGCCGGAGCGATCGCCGAGATCACGACCTTCGGGTACGCCCTCTTCCCGGCCTTCGGCCTGCCGCAGGTGCTTCCGGAGGGCTGAGCGCCATCGGCCGATCGGCCGGACGGACGCCGGCCGATCGGTCAGAGGGCCGCGAGCCGACCCTCCAGGAAGCGCCGCTCGGGCTCGGCGCGGGCCAGCCCGAGCGCGCGGGCGTACGCGTCGCGCGCCTCCTCGGTGCGCCCGAGGCGGCGCAGCAGGTCGGCGCGCGCGGCGTGGAGGTAGTGGTAGTCGTCGAGCCCCTGGAGGGCGTCCATCGCGGACAGCCCCGCGTCGAGGCCCTCGGCCTCGGCCACCGCGACCGCCCGGTTCAGCGCCACGACGGGCGAGCCGGTGAGCCGCTGCAGCTCCCCGTAGAGGGCGGCGATCTGCGGCCAGTCGGGCGCGTCCTCGGCGTGGAGCGAGGCGATCGCCGCCTGGACGACATAGGGGCCGCGGCCGCCCGTCGCGAGCGCCCGGTCGAGCTGCCGGCGCCCGGTGTCGATCCGTCCCCGGTCCCAGAGCGCGCGGTCCTGGTCGGCCAGGAGCACCAGGTCGCCGTCGCGCAGCCGCGCCCCCCGGCGTGAGTCGTGCAGCAGCATCAGGGCCATGAGGCCGGCGACCTCGGCCTCGTCGGGCATCAGCTCCACGAGGGCCACGCCCAGGCGGATCGCCTCGTCGGCCAGGCCGCCGCGGCCGTCGTAGCCCTCGTTGAAGATCAGGTAGACGACGGCCAGCACGGCGCCGAGCCGATCGGGCAGCAGCTCCGGCGGCGGCGTGCGGAACGGGACACCCGCCGCGCGGATCTTGCGCTTGGCGCGCACCAGGCGCTGGGCCATCGTCGCCTCCGGCACGAGAAACGCGCGGGCGATCTCCGGCGTGCCCATCCCGCCGAGCGTCCGCAGGGTGAGCGCCACCTGCGCCTCCACGGCCAGCGCCGGGTGGCAGCAGGTGAAGATCAACTCGAGCCTCTCGTCGGGGAACACCCTGTCGTCCACCTCGTCCTCCACGGCCGCCGGGCGGTCGAGCAGCCGGGTCTTCTCGGTCAGCCGGCGCTCGCGGCGCAGCCGGTCGATCGCGTGGTTGCGCGCCGTCATCACGAGCCACGCGCCCGGCGCGGACGGCGCCCCCTCGGCCGGCCAACGCCGCGCGGCGATCGCGAAGGCCTCCTGCGCGGCCTCCTCGGCGAGGTCGAAGTCGCCGAAGAGGCCGATCAGGGATGCGACGACGCGCCCCCAGTGGTCCCGGAAGGCCTGCTCGATCAGCGCTCCACCACCGGGCGCACCTCGATGGCCCCGCCCATGCGCGCGGTGGGGATGCGCGCGGCGAAAGCGATCGCGGCGTCGAGGTCGTCGGCCTCCAGCAGCAGGTAGCCGCCGAGCGCCTCCTTGGTCTCCGGGAAGGGGCCGTCGGTCGTCAGCGTGGCGCCGTCCCTCACTCGGACGGTCGTCGCGGTCGACGGGTCGGCCATCTCGACCCCCACCGTCACGCCGGGCGCCTCGCGGATCGCGGCCCACTCGCCCCACAGGCGCCGCTGCTCGTCCTCGGGCATGGCGGCGTACTCGTCGCGGGTGATGTTCTCGTAGATCTGGAGCAGGTACTTCACGGCGTCCTCCTCGGCAGCTGTGGACATGGTCCCCCCTGAGACGAACGGGATGCCAGCGGATCGACAGGTCCCCGCCCTATGTCAGCAGGCCGAGCTCCCCCGCCCGCCGGGCGGCGTCCACCCGGGAGCGCGAGTCGAGCTTGCGGAGCAGGTTGCGCACGTGCATGTTGACGGTCCGCGGGCTGAGGACCAGCGCCGTGGCGATCTCGCGGTTGGTGCTGCCGGCGGCGACGAGACGGACCACCTCGAGCTCGCGCCGCGAGAGCCCCCCGCCCTCCGCGTCGGCGGCGGCCCGGCGGCTGAGCGGCTGCCCGAGGGCGGCCGCCTCGCGCGCGGCCTCCACCGCGAGGGGCCGCGCCCCGAGGCGCCGGGCCGTGCGGTGGGCCTCCCCCAGCAGCTCGAGGGCGCGCCCGCGCTCGCCGGCGGCCTCCAGCGCGGCCGCGGCGCGCAGCGCGATCTCGGCGCGGTCGAGCGGGATGTCGAGGCCGCGGTGCAGCTCCAGTGCGCGCATCATCTGCTCGGCGCCCCGCACCGCGTCGCCATCGGCGAGCGCCATCTCGCCGATCGCGTGGGCGAGCGCGGCGAGGGCGTCCGGCATCGCCGTGTCGGCTGCGATGCGGGTGAGGGCGCTCGCGCAGCCGTGGGCCGACTCCAGGTCGCCGTGGCGGGCCAGGAACGAGGCGGCGCTGCGGAGGCCCCGCACCGCGTAGTGGTGGTCGTCGCTGTCCTGCGAGCGGGCGAGCACGGCCCTGTGCAGGCGCGCCGCCTCCTCGTGCGCGCCCTCCATCGCCGCGATCCAGGCCAGGGCGCTCGTGCAGTCGATCGTCATCACGAAGTGGTCGATGCGCGTCGCCACGGCCAGGGACGCCGACAGCAGCCGCCGGCCGGAGGCCGACCGACCCCGGTATCCGTGGATGGAGCCGATGAGTCCCTCTGCCAGCCACGCGCCCCGGCCGGTCGCGATCTGCTCCCGCCCGAGCGCCTCCGACCGCTCCCACTCGCCCGACTCGCGCAGGACGTAGACCATGCAGATGACGGTCTCGAGCTCGACGTCGGGCACGTCGCTGCCGCGGCAGAGCTCGAGGGCCGTGTCGAGGGTGGTCTCGGCCCTCCGGTAGTCGGCGCCGTGGTAGATGACGACGCCGAGGCGCTGGTAGAGCTCCGCCGCGACCGAGGTCGGGCCGTGCTCGAGGGCGAGCGCCAGGCCGGCCTGTGCCCGGTCCCGCGCGCCCTGCAGATCGCCGCCCCGCGCGCGCGCCGCGGACTCCACGCCGAGCGCCCGGGCGGAGAGGTCGTGTCGTCCTGCGGCGGCGGCCTCCCGCCCGGCCTCCCGCGCCGCCTCGAGCCCGCCCGGATAGCTTGCGCCCGCGACCTGCGCCTCGGCGATCGCCAGCCGCTCGACCGCCGACTCGGCGTGCCGGCCCGCGGCCGCGAACGCCTCCGCCGCGGTGTGCCGGGCGCTCAGGGCCGCCTCGCGATCCCCCGTCAGGTTGTGGACCGCGGCCAGCCGGCGCTCGGCGACGGCCATCCGCTCCCGCGCACCCTGGCCGTCGGCGAGCGCGCTGATCTCGCGCCAGGCCCGCGCCGCCTCGGCCAGGTGGCCGGACAGCTCGGCGCTCGAGGCGTACGCGCCGAGGGCCGCGATGCGCCTCTCCGCGTCGTCGTCCTCCGGCCACAGCTCCAGGGCCTGGCGGCCGGCGCGAACCGCATCGCCGTGGGCGTGCACCGCGCGCGACTCGTCGGCCGCGCGCAGCAGGGCGTCCCGCGCGCGGGCCTCGTCGCGGGCGCCGAGCCAGTGGGTCGCCACCTCGGCGCTCCGCGCCCCCCCCGCCTCCAGGGCCTCGGCCATCCGGCGGTGGAGCGCCCGGCGCTGGAGCCAGGGCACCTCGGCGTAGAACGCGTCGCGCGTCAGCGCGTGGCGGAACGCGCCGCGGCCGAGGCCGTCCTCGGCGATGACGCCGCGCTCCACCAGCTCCGCCAGCCCGGAGGCGCTCGCGGCGGCGGCCACGACGTCCAGGTCGAACGCCTCGCCGGCGACGGCGGCCGCCTCCGCCGCCGCCCGCGCGTCGCGCGAGAGCTCGGATGCGCCCATCAGCACCGCGTCGCGCACGGTGTCCGGCACCGGGACCTGACCGTCCTCGGAGAGCTCCAGGCCGTCGGCGCCCGCGGTGAGCGCGCCGGTGGCGCGGAGGGCGCGCGCCAGCTCCTCGACGAAGAAGGGGACGCCCTGCGTGCGATCGTGGATCGTGCGCGTCAGCGCCGGGGAGGGCGCGCCGCGCAGGACCTGCGCCAGGAGGGCGGTGGTCCCGTCGGGGTCCAGGGGCGCCAGCGCCAGCTCCTCCAGGCGCCCTGCGCGCCGCAACTCGGTGCGCAGGCGGCGCACGGCGTGGTCGCGGGACAGGCCGTCGGAGCGGTAGCCGGCGACCACCAGCACCGGGAGCCGGGCGAGCGGCTCGGCCAGGGTCGCGAGCAGCTCCAGGGTCGCGTCGTCGGACCACTGCAGGTCGTCTAGGAGCACCAGCACGGGCGCCTCGCGGGCGATGTGCGCCAGGCCGGCGTGGACCGCCTCGACGAGCGTCGCACCGTCGCCCGAGGCCGCCGCCTCGCCCAGCTCGGGGAGGATCAGCGCCAGGTGCGCCCGCAGGGGGCCGCAGCCGTCCAGGGCGTCCGGCCGTCCGCGCAGGTGGGAGCGGAAGGCGGCGACCACCGGTCCGTATGCGGCCGCCGCACCCTGGCGGGCCGCGCCCGAGAGCACCGGGCCCCCGGCCGCGGAGGCGAGCTCCTCGGCGAGGCGCGTCTTGCCCACTCCGGCCTCCCCGGACAGCAGCACGAGGCCCCCGCGGCTCCGGGCAGCGTCCTGCAGCGCGCGGTCGAGCCGCGCGCGCTCGGCCTCGCGCCCGACGAGCGCGGTTCGAGTGGCCATGCCGGGCATCGTAGGCCCCTTGGGCCGCGACAGCGCCGGCGGTCGATGCCACGACCGCCGGCGCTCCCCGCTCAGCTCGCGGCCGGCACCGGGTCGGGCCGCACGTACACCGTGTCGGCCACCGGCGTGATCTCGGTCGCCGGCATCCCGGTCGCCCGGGCGTGGGCCCGGATCGCCTCGGGGCCGTCCGCCTCGTAGATGCACAGGGTGCCGAGGTCGCCGGCGTCCTCGCCGAGCACGTAGCTGCGGATCCACCGGACGCCCGAGCCGGGCTTGTCGCCCTCGGTGCTCGAGATGCCGGCCGTGGTCTGCAGGGCGTCGGGGGAGGCCCACCCGTTGCGCCGCCTGATCGCGTAGAGCTGCATCGCTGTCTCCTTCATTCCGGGAACGCGTGATTGCGTGCGATCCACGGTAGGAGCGTCCCCGATGCGGGACGACCGTCGTATCACCGTATTTTCGGACCGGGGCGGCCGTAACGGTGGCGCCCGCTCGGGGACCGCGGAACGGCGCACGAGGAGCGACGCATGGGCGTGACGACGCAGGGTCTCGACGAGCTGGTCCCGGGGGTGGCTTTCCCCGATCTGGACCTGCCCGACCACACCGGCCGCCCTCGCCGCCTCTCGGAGATCGCCGGCGGCGACCCGCTGGTGGTGCTCACCTCGCGCGGATGGTTCTGCCCCAAGGAGCAGCGCCACCTGCGGGAGGTCACGGCGCTCCAGGACGAGTTCGAGGTGGCGTACGCGCGGCTCGTCGTGCTGAGCGTCGACCCGCCGGCCGAGCAGGCGGCCTTCCGCGCCGGTCTGGGGGCGCGGTTCACGTTCCTCTCCGACGACGGGCGGCGCTGGCTGGACCGCCTCGGCCTGCGCGAGACGACCGACACGGTCCACGAGCCGTACCAGCCGGCGGCCTTCTCCCTGCTGCCCGACCTGACGATCCACCGCGCGTACAACGGCTACTGGTACTGGGGCCGCCCCACCATGGAGGAGCTGCGCCACGACATGCGCGAGATCGCCCGCGCGATCCGGCCGGACTGGCGCGTCCCGTCGTGAGGGCCGGCTCGTCGCGCCTCGTCTGGGACGGCGCCCGCCTGTCCACGGCTCGCGGCGCGCGGGGCCGGCGCCTGCGCGCCGACCCGCGCTGCCTGGCCGGCGAGCCCGTGGCGAACGCCTGGGCGCACGTCTGCGCTCTCGCCGTCGACGACGCCCGCGTGCCGTTCGACGCCCCGGAGGTCCAGCAGGCGCGGCGCGACGCCCTCGCGTGGTGGATCCCGCTGCTGGGCGACGCCCTCGTCTGCGTCACCACCCTCGCGGTCGACGCGGTCCACTACGGGGGCGCCGTCACGGTGGCCCGCGACCCGTGGGCGTTCGACTCGGACCCGTTCGCGCGCGTCTTCCCCGGGACGACCGTGCGGACCAGCCTCTTCAGCCCCGTCCCGCCGCCACCGGGGCCGGTGATCGAGCGGTACGCCGGCGTCGCCTGGCCGGGAGGCGCCTTCGGGTGACCGCGCCGGCGCCGCCGGAGGTGTGGCGCGCCGCACCCTAGGGGCTCTAGCCGGGGGTGCCCGGGCCGGGGCAGGCTCATGTCCCCCCGCCCCTTCGGCGGGGCGGGGTCAGGGGGCCGGCTCCGGTCCGACCCGGGGACGCCCCCGTCACCCTGAGTGATGAAAGGGGGGTCTTCCATGTCGGAGTACCCGATGCACGAGGACCGGCTGGTCGGCGACGGCGGCGGGCTGGCGGTCTACCAGCGGCCGGACGGGAGCCGCTACGCCCTCGATCGGGAGGGCCGCGGCCACGAGCTCTGCTGGGGCGAGGGCGCCATCGGGCCGGCGCGCTTCGACTCGCGGGCGCTGTCGGACGGGCGCTGGCCCGGCTCGCGCTCGCGGCCCGGAGTCCCGACGCAGGCCTGATCGCCGGGTGAGGCGGGGGCGCCGCCGCACGACGAGCCGCATCGCCACGGCGAGGGCCGCGACCGCGGTCCCCGCCGCGCAGCCGGCGTCCCACCCCCCGAGGCTCCCGGCGGTGACGCCGGTCGATCCCACGCGTCACGACGGTCCGCGCTGCGGGCCGCCCCGGCCCCGGCGGCCCGGCGTCAGGAACGCGGCGAGGCCGGGGTCGCGCCCCGCGAGCGACGCGCGCGTCAGCGCGGTGGGGCCGAAGCGGTCGCGCACGGCGTCGAGGGCGGCGTCGAGCGCGGCCCCCGGCGGCTCCTCGTCGATCGGAAGCGTGAGCTGGCCCGAGTCCTCGCCGTCGAGGCGCGAGACGGCGATCCCGATCAGGGTCAGGCCGCGCTCGGCGATCGTCGGGCGTGCCTCCTCCAGCAGCGCGCGGGCCACGGCGAGCACGGTCGCCGACGCGGACGTCGGGTCGCGGATCGTGCGCGAGCGGGTCGCGCGGGTGTAGTCCTCGAAGCGCAGCCGCAGCACGACGGTGCGCCCCGTGCGTTCGGCCGAGCGCATGCGCCGCGTCAGGCGGTCGGCCAGCCCGATGAGCGCGACGTCCAGCTCTTGCGGCGAGCGCGGCCGGCGCCCGAGCGCCGACTGCGCCCCGTACGACCGCCGCCGCCGCCCCGAGCGCACCGGCCGCGGGTCGCGGTTGTGGGCCAGCGCGTGCAGGTGGCGCCCGCCCGCCCGGCCGAGCAGGCGCACGAGCGCGCCCTCGTCCATCCGCGCGATCTGACCGACGCGCGCGATGCCGCGGGCGCGCAGCCGGGCCGCCGTGGCCGGGCCGACGCCCCACAGGCGCTCGACCTCGAGGCCGTGCAGAAGGGCCAGCTCCTCCTCTGGCGGCACCAGCAGCAGGCCGTCGGGCTTGGCGAGGGCGCTCGCGATCTTGGCGAGGCTCTTGGTGGTCGCGATGCCGACCGTGATCGGCAGCCCGACCTCCTCCAGCACCGCGCGGCGCAGCCCCGTCGCGATCTCGAGGGGCGAGCCGACGCTGCGGCCCATGCCGCGGACGTCGAGGAACGCCTCGTCGATCGACAGCCCCTCCACGACCGGCGACGTGCGGCGGAAGACCGCGAAGACGGCGCGACTCGCCTCGACGTAGGCCGGCCAGCGCGGCGGCACCACCAGCAGGCCGGGGCAGAGCCGGCGCGCTTGCGCGCCGCCCATGCCGCTGCCGACCCCGAACGCCTTGGCCTCGTAGCTGGCGGCCGTGACCACGCCGCCGCCCACCGCGACGGGGCGCCCGCGGAGGGCCGGGTCGTCCCGCTGCTCGACCGACGCGAAGAAGGCGTCGAGGTCGGCGTGCAGGATCGTCGCCTCGCGGGACACGAACACATGTTCGCCCTACTGCCGGACGCCCCGCAAGCACGAGGGGCGTCAGCCACGCCCTGGGCGGCGACTCCCGCGCCGCGTCCTCGGCGTCCCGCGGGGAGCCGGGCATCCGGTGGGCGTGGCCCAGGAGCTCACGCCGCGGCGTCCCCGTCGGGGAAGAGCGCCCGCTCGGCGGTCGCGACCAGCGTGCGCGCCACCTCGGCGGGCGCGAGGCCGCGGCCGGCCAGGGGCGTCCGCGTCCTCCGGCGAGGGGATCGAGGTCCGGCTGCCGAGTCGCGCGCAGGCGGCCCTGGTCAGCCCGAGCGCGCCCGCCTGCGTGCCGCAGGACCACCTCGAGCGGGTGCTCGAGGAGCACGTCCGGGGCCTCGGCCCGGCGCGGATCGAGCGCGGCGCGGAGCTGCTCGCGCTCGCGATCGGCCCCGACGGGGCGCGCAGCGCGGTGCGGAGCGCCCTGCGCATCGACATGCGCGGCTCTGAGGACGTCCTCGAGGGCGCCACCGCGCTGGTGCGCGCCCCGCTGTGGGGGATCCTCGGCGAGCACCGCTACGGCATCTATTGGGTGACGCTGCCGGGCAGCGAGACCACGGTGCTCCCCGCCGGACCCGGAGACCGCTGGGGCGTTGGCCACCTGCACGAGGGGCCGGGGCGGCTCGCCCCGCCGACGGCCGAGGGGATGGCCGAGCGCCTGCGGCGGGCCGCCGGGGTCCCCGACCTGCCCGTCGCCGTCGACTGGGTCGGTACGTTCACCTCGGCGGCCCAGATCGCCGACCGCTTCCGCGAGGGCCGCGCCTTCCTGGTGGGCGACGCGGCGCACCGGGTCACCCCGCGCGGGGGCACCGGGATGAACACGGCGATCCACGACGGCGTCGAACCTCGGGTGGAAGCTGGCCTGGGTGTTGCGCGGGTGGGCCGGCGAGGAGCTCCTCGATGCCTACGAGGACGAGCGCCGCCCCGTGGCCGCGCACAACGTCGCGCGGTCGGCCGACCCGGCGGGGTCGCGCCGCACCGCCGCCGAGGAGCTGCGCATCGACCTCGGCCCACGCATCGCCCACCACTGGACCGGCGCGGAGGGCGCCCGGGCGTCGACCATCGACCTGCCCGGCCCCGGCCTCACGTTGCTCACCGGACCGCGCGACGAGGGCTGGCGGGCGGCGGCCGCCGCGCTGCCCGCCGCGCCGCCGGTGACCCTGCGCCGCCTCGACGAGCTGGCGGCGCATTCGCTGGGCCTGCGGTCGGCGGGTGGCGTGCTGCTGCGCCCCGACGCGGCCCCCGGGCATGGTGGCCGGACGGGCCGCCCGGCGCGGCCGCGCTCCGCCGGGCGGCCCGGTTCGGGATTCAGGGGGCCGGTGCGTCCAGTGCCGGGAAGGTCCAGGTGCCGTGGAGGATCGCCGGGTCGGGCTGGTAGAGCCGCACCGTGTAGTTCCAGCCGTCCATGACCGGGATGTGGTTCGGCGCGGAGGGGTCGCCGCCGAAGCTGACCGTCACCGCGCCGTCCGCGTCCCGGACCGCCGTCCCGTAGCGGCCGAGCGGGTTCGGCTCGAAGTAGCCGTCGCGGTTGTAGACGCTGATCGACCAGAAGCCCCGCACCGGCACCTCGCCGATGTGCAGCACGTGGTGGCCGGCCGGCAGCCCGGGCTCGACGCCGAGGTAGTACGCCTGGTCGCTCGGCAGCCCGCCCCAGCCCGCCGCGGTCCCGATCAGGTGGCGCACGGGGTCGGTCTGCTCCCGCGAGCCGAACGTGTCGCGCGCGTCCGGCAGGCCGCGGGCCAGCTCGAGCAGGGCCTGGCGCGTCGCCGTGAGGGTCGCCTCGTCGTACTCCGGCGCCGCGAACGGCCGGCAGGACGGCGCCTCGACGAGGGTCCGCACGGCGACCAGCGCGTACGGGGTCCCGATCTCCTCCTCGCTCAGCGCGTGACGGCCCGGCGTGTCGAGGACCCGGTTGATGTAGTGGTCCTCGTTGACGACCATCGCCGTCTGGTAGCGGCCGCCGGCCTCGGGCAGCGTGATGTGGGCGCCGCCGGAGAGGTTGACCAAGCACGTGCTGTAGAGGGTGTCCCGGTTGAGCCGGATGACGGTCTGGGCGTCCACCGGCGCGGGCTCCCGTACGTGGCGCCACGCGCCCACGCCGCCGGCCTCCGCCGTCAGCCGCGCGAAGTACCCCGCCGTCTCTGCGCGTACGAAGTTGAGGACGTTGACCCGGATCGGTTCCCGGGCGGACGGCTCCGACTGCAGGGCGGGCGACCTCCTTCGGCGGCTGAGGCCCCGAGCACAGGGCCCCGGCCGGGGGCGAGGGGTGGCCGGGGCGGTAGCGTCGGCGCGCCCTCGGGGACATGCCGACCGAGCTGGAGGTTCACATGAGAACCGTCCGTTGGACCACGCGCACGCGGCGGATCGCCGCCGTGGCCGCCGCGGCGGCGGCGCTGGCGGTCGCGGCCGCGATGGCCTTCGCCGCCACCGCGCCCGCTCCCGCCATCCAGACCTCGACGCCCTCGTCAACGGCGAGGACGGCCCCTTCACCAAGCCCGCCGTCGCGGACTACACGGACTACCTGAAGGCCGCCTGCGCCGACGAGATCGCCGCGGCCAAGTCGTGCACCACGATCCACTACAAGTCGGCGACGCGGGCCCACATCGAGACCGTGGGCTACGACATCGTGGCCGACTTCGGCGACCAGTTCAGCGACCTGGTCGGCGGCTCGACCGACGGGACCTTCAAGCTCCCCAACCCGAACTACTTCCTGCCGTGACCTGACGCGCCCGCCCCGCCCCGCCCTTGGCGGGGCGGGGCGGCACGGGCGAGGATGGGCCCGACGCCGTCCCCGTTCCGGAGCGCACAGGGTGAACGAGCTGTTGCTGACCGTCGTGTCGGCCCTGGTCGGGGCGCTGTCCGGCCTCGCCGCCGCCTCCCTGCGCGGGCGCTCGGACATCGACGCGGGGCTCCGGGCGCGGCGCGAGGCCGAGTACGGCGGCCTGCTGTCGCTGATGGCGGTGGTCCCGGCCTGGCCGCCGCAGGAGGGCCTCACCTACCGTGGTCTCGCCGCCCTCGAGCGGGAGCTGCGGGCGTGGTACTTCGGCGGCGGCGGGCTGATCATGTCCCGCGAGACGCGCGACGCGTTCTCGGCCCTGCAGCGCGGCATCGAGGTGCGCCGCCTCGCGGCCGGAGAGCGGCTCCTCGACGCGCGCCTCGCCGACCACCGGCTGGACGGGGCGGCCCTCACCCCGCTCGACCCGGCGCGCATGCCGCACGTCCGCGGCGACCCCGCACGCGCGTCGGACGACTACGACGACGTCCAGCGGCTCTGCAGCACCGTCCGGACCCGCATGACCGAGGACCTCCTCTCCCGCACGCGTCCGCTGGCCCTCCGCGCTCCCCGCTAGCGTCCCCGGGCGGACGGCGCGGGCGGCGGCGCGCTCCACACCGCTGCCGGCGACCGTCCGCCGTCTGTTGCGACCGGCCACGGGTGCAGGCGCTCTCCGCCCGGCGAGGCTCCACGTCCCGGTGCGCACGGGCGCATGCTCGCCCGGGGGGCGGCGGACTGCTCAGCGCCCGGCGGCGACGGGCGCCGTCTCCAGCCACTCCACGAACGCCGGTCCCGCGAGGATCGCGTCCGGGCCGGGCAGGAGCGCGTCCGTGGCCAGCAGCCGCATGTCGTGGTCCGAGGGGTCGGTGAACTCGATCACGCCCGCCGGGTCGCCACGGTGACGGCTGAGCAGCGCGACGGCCTCCGCCAGGTTCTCCTCCCGGGGCCCGGCGACCTCGACGACGGGGTGCGCCGGCGCGGACCAGTCGGCCTCGGCCGAGTCGGCCAGCACCTCGGCGACGGCCCGCGCGGCCACGAGCTGGGTGCGCATGCGCGGGACGTTGATGACGTCGCCCCGCCGCCCCCAGTCCGCGAGCGTGCCCACGAACTCGTGGAACTGCGCCGCGCGGACGATCCGCACCGGCAGCGGCCCGGCCAGCGCGAGCCGCTCGTGGGCGGCCTTGGCCGCGTTGTAGCCCCCGGCGAAGCGGTCGGTGCCGATGATCGACACGATCACCATTCCCGTGACGCCGGCGCGCCGGCCGTGGTCGAGCAGGTTCCGCGCGGCGGCGGTGAAGAACGCCGTCGCCTCCTCGTGGTCGGGCGACGCCCCCGTGCTCGCGTCGACGATCACCTCGACGCCGCGCAGGGCGTCGGCGAGGCCCTCCCCGCTCACGACGTTGACGCCCTGCGAGCGCGACATCCCGACCACCTCATGGCCCCGCTCGGCGAGCACGTCCACGACGTGGCGGCCCACCCGCCCCGTCGCGCCGGCGACCGCGATCCTCGTCCCTGTCGGCATGGCTCCTCCTCGTGTCGCGCGGGCCGTGTCACACCGGCCCGCTCACATCGGTCACTGGTATGACCGGACGCGACGGGGAGATGTGACCGATGGACGAGCGCGAGCGCCAGGCCGAGCGATTCGAGGAGCACCGGGCCCACCTGCGGTCGGTCGCCTATCGCATGCTCGGCTCGTTCAGCGAGGCGGACGACGCGGTGCAGGAGGCGTGGGTGCGGTTCGGCCGCGCCGACACGCGCGCGGTCGAGAACCTGCGGGGGTGGCTCACGACCGTGGTCGCGCGCGTGTGCCTGAACATGCTGCAGTCGCGCGCGGCGCGGCGCGAGGAGCCGCTCGACGTGCACATGCCCGACCCGGTCGTGACGCGGGCCGAGGGCGCCGACCCCGAGCACGAGGCGATGCTGGCCGACTCCGTCGGCCTGGCGCTGCTCGTGGTGCTCGAGGCGCTCACCCCGGCCGAGCGGCTCGCCTTCGTGCTGCACGACATGTTCGCGGTGCCCTTCGACGAGATCGGCGCGATGATCGGCCGCTCGCCGGAGGCCGCGCGGCAGCTCGCCAGTCGTGCGCGCCGCCGGGTGCGGGGCGCGGCCCCGAGCCCCGACGCGGACCTGCGCCGCCAGCGCGAGGTGGTGGACGCCTTCTTCGCCGCCGCGCGGGAGGGCGACTTCGAGGCGCTGGTCGCGGTGCTCCACCCGGACGTGGTGCTGCGCTCCGACGGCGGCGCCGCGCGGCCCGTGGCCACGGCTCTGGTCCGGGGCGCGCGCGAGGTCGCCGGGCGGGCGCTCTCGTTCGCCCACCTGCATCCGTGGGCCCGGCCGGCGCTGGTCAACGGGGTCGTCGGCGTGGTCGTGGCCCCGCGCGGGCGCCCCTTCTCGGTGATGGCGTTCACCGTCGTGGACGGCCGCATCGTCGCGATCGACGCCCTGGCCGACCCGATGCGCCTCGCGGAGCTCGACCTGGCGGCCGTCGCGGGCTGACGGGGCGGCTCAGCAGGGGAGGGCGGCGGCGGCGGCGCGTAGGGCGCGGACCATCGACGCGAGAGCCGGCCCGTCGTAGCCGTCGCGCGGCCGCGCCGCGGAGATGCGGCGGACGGGGGCCTGCGGCCCGAGGTCGCGCACCTCGACACCGGGCAATGGGTGCGCCACCGCCAGGCCAGGGATGACCGACACGCCCAGCCCGGCCGCGACGAGTGCCTGCACGGCGAGGTAGTCGTCCATGGCGAAGCCGACCTCGGGCGTGAACCCGGCCGTGCGGCACGCGTGCCCGGCGATGCGGAACCAGGCGCTCGTCGGGCTCCCGCCGATCCACGGCTCCCCGCGCAGGTCGGCGAGCGCCAGGGGCCGGCGCCGGCGCGCGAGACGGTGCCCGGCGGGCAGCACCGCGCGGAACGCGTCGTCGAGGAGCGGCGTGCGCAGGAGGTCGCGTCCGGCGACCTCTGGGAGGGCCTCGTGGTCGTAGATGAGCGCGAGGTCGAGCTCGCGGGACTCCAGTCGCGGGAGCAGGCGCTGGAGGTGGTCGTCCACGACCGTGAGCCGCACGTCCGGGTGCCGCCTGCGGAACCGGGTGAACGCGGGCGGCACCAGCGTGGCGAGCGCCGTCGGCACGCTGCCGAAGCGCAGCCGCCCGTGCCGGCGACCGGCGATCTCGCCGACCTCCTGCTCGGCGGCGTCGAGCCGGGCGAGGATCCCCGTGGCGTGGCGCGCCAGCGCGTGACCGGCCTCCGTCAGGCCCACGGGGCGCGTGCCGCGCTCCACCAGCGGGAGCCCGGCCTCGCGCTCCAGCGCCGAGATGTGCTGGCTCACCGCCGACTGCGTGACCATCAGGTCGTCGGCCGCGGCCGAGAAGGAGCCGCGGTCGGCGACCGCGGCGAGCACCCGCAGGCGCCGCACGTCCAGCATAAGTCCCACTTATAAAGCATGACGAATCGCGATTGCAACTGATGATGCGGCGGTGGGACGTTCGGGCGGCACCCACGAGGAGGAGGACTCCATGACCGATTCCCAGCATCCCGTCGCCGGCGCCCCGCCGGTGGACGGCGAGGCGCTCGAGCGCTTCGTGTTCCGGGCCGTCGACGAGGTCGGCGCCACGCTCAACGCGGCCCTGGTGGTCATGGGGGACCGCCTCGGCCTGTACCGGGCGATGGCGGGCGCCGGCGCGCTCACCGCCGCCGAGATCGCGGCGCGCGCCGGTGCCGCCGAGCGCTACGTGCGCGAGTGGCTGAACGCGCAGGCCGCGGGCGGCTACGTCGAGTACCTGCCGCAGGACGACCGCTACCGCCTGCCCCCCGAGCAGGCCGTCGCGCTCACCGACGAGGAGAGCCCGGCCTATCTGCCGGGGCTCTTCGAGATCGCCATCGGGGCCGTGCTGGACTCGCCCCGCATCGCGGACGCGTCGCGCAGCGGCGAGGGCGTCGGCTGGGGAGATCACAACCACCACGTCCACGACGGCTGCGAGCGCTTCTTCCGCCCGGGCTACAACGCCAACCTGATCGACGCCTGGTTGCCGTCGCTCGAGGGCGTGGTCGAGCGGCTGCTCCGCGGCGCGCGCGTCGCCGACGTGGGCTGCGGGCACGGGGCGTCAACGATCCTCATGGCACGGGCGTTCCCGCGGTCGACGTTCGTCGGCTCCGACGCGCACGAGGGCTCGGTCGAGATCGCCCGCGCGCGGGCCCGTGAGGCGGGGGTCGCGGAGCGGGTCGGCTTCGAGGCCGCGCCCGCGAGCGCCCTCGGCGGCGAGGGCTACGACCTCGTCACGATGTTCGACTGCCTTCACGACATGGGCGACCCGGTGGGCGCCGCGCGTCGCGTGCTCTCCGCGCTGGCCGCGGACGGCACCTGGATGATCGTCGAGCCGGCGGCGGGGGACCGCATCGAGGACAACCTCACCCCGGTCGGCCGTGCCTACTACGGCTTCTCGACCCTGCTCTGCACGCCGTCCTCGCTGTCCCAGGAGGTCGGCCTGGCCCTCGGCGCCCAGGCGGGCCCCGCGCGCATCGCCGCGGTCGCCGCCGAGGCGGGGTTCACCCGGTTCCGCCAGGCCGCCGCCACGCCGTTCAACCTGGTGTTCGAGGCGCGGCCGTGAGGGCGGCGCCGCCCCTCAGGCGGAGGGCATCGGACCGCCGCGCACCGGGAGCCCGTCCACCGCCCGCCGCTCGTTGTCGCGCAGCCGCGGCTCGTAGTGGAAGAAGAAGACCTTGCCGACGAGGTCGCGCCGGCTGCGCACCCCGGTCTTCTCGAAGACCCTCTTCAGGTGCTCCTGGACCGTGTACGGCGAGACCACCAGGAGCTCGGCGATGCGCGCGGTCGATTCGCCCTGGAGCACGAGGCGGGTCACCTCCTGCTCGCGCTCGGTCAGCCCGTAGGCGGCCATCAGGAGCGGGGTGATCCGGGCCGGGTGGGCGCGCTCGACGATGACCGCGACCCGCGTCGGGCCCTCGCTCACCAGCGTCGCGCCGTGGAGCACGATCCAGGCGCCGGTGTCCGAGAGGACACGGGCCAGCGCGACCTCGCCGGGCGCGGCGGGGCCGTCCGCCGTGCGCAGCGCCCGCTGCGCCACGGCGAGGGCGGCGGTGGGAAGGCGCCCCCCGCCCCAGTCGCCCCCGGGCAGCCCGGCGAGCAACGCGTTCGACCCCCGGCGTCGACGACTCGACCTCGCCGGTTGACGAGAGCACGAGCAGCCCCGGGGCGTCGGGCCCCTCGGGGTCTTTCGCCTCGCCGAGCAGCAGTGCGCGCCGTGCCCCCTCGCCGAGCATCGGGGCCGCCGCGCGGACGAACCCGATCTCGTCCTCGTCGAAGAGCGGCTCGCCCGGCTCGCGGTAGAGGCCGAGGGCCGCCCAGGGATGGCCGGACCGGGTGCGCAGCGCCACCAGCAGTTCCTGGTCGCCGCCGATCTCCATGTTGGCCCGCCAGCGGGCTGCGGCGCGGGTCGCCGCCGGCCGCCTCGTGCAGCGTCGAGACGCCCGACCCGGAGCGCGCCACGCTCGCCAGGTCGTGGACGTCGTCGCCGAGGTACTCGAGCTCGAGCCACTCGCGGGGCAGCTCGGGCATCGCGGGGTTGAAGTGGCTCGTCATGAGCAGAGAGGCCGGATCGACCGTGTACCAGCACGGCCCCATGTAGTGCGGCACGAGGGGCGTCAGGACCTCGGTCGCCTCGCGCCAGAAGGTCACGACGTCGAGGCCGTGGCCGGCGAGATCGGCGATGCGGTCGAGGGCACGCTCCCTGGCATAGGCGCGCATGCGGCGATCGTATGCCGCGGACCCCGCCACGCGGGATACCAGGTTCCTGGTGTACCCCGATCCGCGGCGCCGCCCTAGCGTCGCCGCCATGAGCAGACGCACCACGCCGCAGCCCGGCGCGCGGACGCCCGAGGAGCTCGAGACGCTGCTCGAGGACGCCTTCGTGGTCCGCGACCGCGAGGCCCTCGCGGGCCTGTTCGAGGACGACGCCGTCCTCGCCGCGGCCCTGGGCGAGGCGCGCGGCGGCGACCAGATCGGCCGCCTCGCGGTGGCGACCTGGGAGCGCGGGCTCCGCTACGTGGCGGAGCCGCACCGCGTCGTCCAGCGGCGCGACACCGCGCTGGTGGTCGCGCGCCAGGGCATCAGCGTCGTCCGGCACGGCCCCGAGCGGGGCTGGTGTTACGCGATCGCGCTGCTCGACACCGACCCGAGCCGAGGAGGCACGAGATGACGCATGCGATCGCGACCCGCGCGGGGCGCGGCGAGGCGCGGTGGTGGTTCGCCGCCCTGGCGGAGATCACGGCCACGGCCTCCGACACCGGAGGCATGCTCACGATCGTCGAGGTGACCGAGCCCCCGGGCGCGGAGGCGCCGCTGCACGTGCACCACCGCGAGGACGAGGGCTTCTGGATCCTGGAGGGCGAGGTCACCTTCCAGGTCGGCGACCAGACCATCCAGGCGGCCGCCGGCGACTTCGCCTGGGGCCCGCGCGACGTGCCGCACCGCTACACCGTGGGCCCCAACGGCTGCCGCATGCTCTTCATCTGCACGCCGGGCGGCTTCGAGGACCTCGTACGCGACATGAGCGTGCCGGCCGAGGCCCGGTGGCTGCCGCCGCCCTCCGCCCGACCGCCCGACCTCGCGATGGTCGCGGCGGTGGCCGAGCGGTACGGCTGCGAGCTGCTCGCCTGAGCGCGGGCCGGGCCCCGCCCACCCGCGGGGTCCGGCCGCCCCCCGGTGCGTGCCTCCGGCGTCTAGCTGTAGTCGCTCAGCACGTTGTTGACAGGCGGCTGATGGGCGGGCGGCCTTTGAGGGAGCTGTGGCGGCGCCGGGTGTTGTAGTGCTCCAGCCAGTCTGGCAGGCACCCGGCGCGCTCGGCATTGGAGAGGAAGACCCGCGAGTACGCCCATTCGGCGAGCAGCGTGCGGTTGAAGCGCTCGACCTTGCCGTTCTGCCAGGGGCAGTGGGGGCGGATCAGGATGTGGCGGGCGCCCAGGCCGGCCAGGGCGGCCGGGAAGTCGGCCGAGAGGCGATACGAGAAGGCGTTGTCGCTCATGAGGGCCTCGATCCGATCGATGCCGTGCGATGCGAAGAAGGCGGCCGCGCGCTCGAGGAACCGGGCGCAGGTGACACCGCGCTCATCGGGGTGGATCTCCGAGTAGGCCAGCCGGCTGTGGTCATCGACGGCCGAGTGGACGTAGTCGTAGCCGACCGCGCGCCGCACGGCGGGCTTGGGGCCCCGACCGTGGGCACGCCAGCCCCCGCCATCGGGGATCCGCCCGAGCTTCTTGACGTTGACGTGGATGAGCTCGCCCGGGCGCTCGCGCTCGTAGCGCACGCGGCT
Organism: uncultured Thermoleophilia bacterium; assembly: GCA_963770865.1. Lineage (GTDB taxonomy): Bacteria > Actinomycetota > Thermoleophilia > Miltoncostaeales > Miltoncostaeaceae > Miltoncostaea. The sequence goes on along the minus strand of CAVYRD010000002.1, from coordinate 48,799 downwards.
GATCGGTCCGCGACGCACGGGCTGGCCCGTCAGCGCATCGAGGTCGGCCAGACGCGGCAGCTGGTGGCGGCGAAGGACGCGCCCGACGGTCGAGGGCGCGATCCCGAGCTCGGCGCCCAGCCAGTCGGCGCCGCGGCGGTGGGCCCGGCGGGCCGCGAGGATCCGCGCCTCGAGGGCCGCCGGTGTGCGGTGTGGGCAGCGATGCGGCCGGCTCGGGCGATCGACCAGGCCCACCGGGCCGGCCTCGCGGAAGCGCCGCAGCCACTTGTAGGCGGTGGCGCGCGAGCAGCCGAGCTGGTGGGCGACATCGGCCGGGCGGTGGCCGGCCAGCACGCGCTCGACCAGGAGCGCCCTTTCCGTGAACGGTCAGACGGGCGTTAGCGTGAGACACGAGGACCCCCAGGGTGTGGAAGGCGTTAGACACCTCCACGAGGCCCCGGGGGCCCTCCCTACGTCAACCCGGATCCGTCAACAACGTTTCGGGTGACTACACCTGATATGGAGTGACCTCCTGTCAAGTGGCACGGCGAGAAGGCCCGCGTGAGCGGGTCTTTTTCATGGGTCGCGAAGAGCGCGCCGGGGTGGCTCGTCGACGGTCGCGGTCAGGCTGATATGCGCGGGTTGGGTCACCGCATGACCGGGTGTTCGGCGGGGGCGGGGCGCTCTCTAGCATCGAGCGTGGCCCAACACGAGGCTGCTCATAGCTGTGTCGCGCATCGCCCCTCGCGGCGTCCTTGGCCGGCCGACCGGCGCGCTCTCTCTCGTCCAGGATGCTCGCCCGGGGTTAGTCCATCACCGCAAGGCTCCAGCACCAGCCCGCCAGCTCGCGCGCCACTGCCGTCGCCACGAGCGTCGAGCGAAGGCCGCGGCGGCGCTCGAGCTGGTGCCAGCGGTGGTGAAGCCGGAGCCCCGCCTGTTCGGCGCGGGCGCGCACCTCGGGGCGCTGTCCGGCGCGCCGGCGCTCGATCACGGCGCTTACGCGCAGCGCAGGTCGGTGGTGCCAGGCGGCCTCCACCAGGAGGCGTCGTGCGTGGGAGTTGCCGGCCTTGGTGATCGGGCCGCGGCTGTGGCGTGCCCCTGACTGACTCTCGCTCGGTGTGAGGCCCAGGTAGGCGCCGATCGTGGCACCGCGCAGGCGATGGAAGTCGCCGATCTCGACCGCCAGCGCGAAGGCCGTGAGGGTGCCGACCCCACGCAGGCACGACAGGCGCCCCACCACCGGCGCAAAGCGCGGGTCGGCGGCCATCTGAGCGATCTGCTCATCAAGCCGCTCGCGGCGAAGACCCGCCCCGAGAACGGCGGCATAGTAGTCATCGAAGGCCGCGCGGGTGCCCGGATGCTCGAGGCGCTGGCGCCGCAGCCAGGTCTCGTGTGCGGCCGTCCAGGCGCGCCCGGACTCGTACACCAGGCCATGGCGCAGAAGGAGCTTGGAGAGACGGTGTCGGGTCCGCATCAGATCGGCCCGGGCGTCCTCGCGGGCGCGCACCAGATCGCGCGCGGCCTCGTCGAGCGGATCGGGGATCCTCACCGGCGTGAGCTCCCCCCGGCGCAGAAGGCGCACCAGCTGCTCGGCATCAGAGACATCGCTCTTTCGGCCACGGCCCGCAGGCGAGCGCGCGATCAGGCTCGGCGCGGCAACCAGGCAGTGCATTCCCGCCGCCTCGCACGAGCGGGCCAGGCCGAAGCCGGTCGGCCCGGCCTCGTAGGTCACCCGCACCGGGGCGGCGAGCCGGCTGAGCCAGTTGACCAACTGCTCCGCGCCATGCGGGGCGCGCATCACCCGCAGCTCGCCTGTGTGTTCATCGATCAGCCCGGCGACCACGCTCCTGGCGTGCACATCCAGGCCGACGAAAGTACCGTTGCCCATACCGGCGCCTCCCATGACTGTGGCTCTACCGCCGGGCTTGCTCCCGGCGGCAACCCACGATCACGCATGAGCGGGGCGCCGGCACGAGCCCGGCGCTCCATACGGTCTAGAGTCGGCGCACGGTGGACGTCGCCTTCGCCATCGGCAGCGTCTTCGCCGCGGTCGGACTCTCCGGCGCCGCCGGGCTGAACGCCTACCTCCCCCTCCTGATGGGCGCGGTCCTCGACAGGCTCGGCGTGGTGGATCTCGGTGACCCGTTCGGCGCCCTCTCGGGGAACGCGGGCATCGCGGTCCTCGCCGTCCTGTTCCTCGCCGACTTCGTGGGCGACAAGATCCCCGGCGTCGATCACGTGCTGCACGCCGCGGGGGCGGTCATCCACCCGGTCTCCGGCGCGATCCTGTTCGCGGCCCAGACCGGCGTCGACACCCACATCCCCCCGGTGGTCGCGGTGATCCTCGGCGCGGCGACGGCCGAGACGCTCCACGGCGCGCGGGCGTCGGTGCGCCCGGCGTCCACCGAGGCGACGGCGGGGATCGGCAACCCGTTCCTCTCCCTCGGGGAGAACGGCATGTCGCTCGCGCTGACGATCGCCGCCTTCGCGCTGCCCGTGCTCGCGCTGGTCATGGTGCTCGCGCTCCTGGCCGCGACCCTCAGCCTGGGCCGCCGCGCGCGCCGGTTCAGCGGATGGCGCCGGTGAGGATGGCTCCGGTGAGGTCGGCGCCCTCCAGGTGCGCCCCGGTCATGTCGGCTCCGGCGAGGTCGGCGAGACGGAGGCTCGAGCGCCGCAGTTCGCGCCGACGCCCCGGCCGGCGCACCCGGCGGGCCGGGATAGGCTCCCGCCCCCATGCGCGCGGACCACCCGCCGGTGCGCCGGCTCCTGATCGGCGCGGCTCTGGTGGCGGCGTGCGCCGTGGCCTCGGGCGCGGCGGTGCGGGCCGCCGGCGACGGCCCCGCGGCGCCGCGCGCCGTCCCCGCCGCCCAGCCGCCGCCGCCCGCCCCGGCTCCGCCGGAGCTGCCGCGCGGCGGCCGCAGCGTCCTTCCCGAGCACCGCGTCGTCGCCCACTACGGCGCGCCGCAGGCCGAGGCGCTCGGCATCCTGGGCATCGGCACCCCCGCCGCCGCGGGCGCGCGGCTGCAGCGCACGGCGCGCGCCTACGCCGGCCCGGGCCGGCGGCCGGTGCTGCCGGCGATGGAGCTGATCTCGGTCATCGTGACCGCCGCTCCGGGCGCCGACGGGCGCTACCGCTTCCGCCAGGACCCGGCGGTGATCCGCCGCTACCTGGCGGCTGCCCGCGGGGCGCGGGCCCTGCTGATCCTGGACATCCAGCCGGGTCGCTCCGACTTCGTCACCGAGGCGCGGGCGCTGGGGCAGTTCCTGGTGCAGCCGGACGTGGGCCTCGCGCTCGACCCCGAGTGGCGGATGCGCCCGGGCGAGGTCCCGGGGCGGGTCATCGGGCAGGTCGACGCGGAGGAGGTCAACCGCGTGTCGGCGTGGGTGTCGCGGCTGGTGCGCGCGCACCACCTGCCCGACAAGCTCGTCCTCGTGCACCAGTTCGAGGACGGGATGATCGAGCGCCGCGGCCGCCTGCGCCCCCACCCGGGCGTCGACTTCGTGCTGAACGCCGACGGCTTCGGGACGGCCTCGGCCAAGATCGGGACCTACGGCCGCGTGACGCGCGACCGCGGCGGCTTCGGCACCGGCTTCAAGCTGTTCTTCGAGGAGGACATCGGGCTGATGTCGCCGGCGCGCGTCATGCGCCTGCGCCCGCGGCCGGACCTGGTCATCTACGAGTAGGGCGCGACTATCGTGTGGCCGGTGACCGAGACGAGCACCATCGCCGCGCGCAAGAGGACGATCCTCGCGATCGCGTGCCTCGGCCAGTTCATGGTCATCCTCGACGTCGCGATCGTCACCGTGGCGCTCCCCGCGATGCGGTCCGACCTGCACTTCAGCGCGACCGGGCTGCAGTGGGTGGTCAACGCCTACACGCTGACCTTCGCGGGCTTCCTCCTGCTCGGCGGCCGCGCCGCCGACCTGTTCGGCCGGCGCCGCATCTTCCTCGCCGGCCTGGGCCTCTTCACGCTGGCCAGCCTGGCCTGCGGCCTCGCGCCCGGCCCGGAGACGCTGGTCGTCGCCCGTGCCGTCCAGGGGCTCGGCGCCGCCGTGCTCGCGCCGGCGACCCTGACCATCCTCACGACCACCTTCACCGAGTCGCGCGAGCGCGCGCGGGCGCTCGGCATCTGGAGCGCGGCGCTCGCCAGCGGCGGGGCCACCGGCGCGCTCCTCGGCGGGATCCTCACCGACACCCTCTCCTGGCGCTGGATCTTCCTCATCAACGTCCCGTTCGGGTTGGCGGGCGTCCTCGGCGCCCGCGCCGTGTTGCCCGAGAGCCGGGCCGCGCTCGCCTCGCGGAGCCTCGACGTGGCCGGGGCGCTGACGATCACCGGAAGCCTCACGGTGCTCGTCTACGGGCTCGTGCGCACCGACGTCGTCGGCTGGACCTCGCCCGAGACGATCGCCGCCCTCCTCATCGCCGCCGGCCTGCTCGCCGCGTTCCTCGTGATCGAGACGCGGGTCGCCACCGCGCCGCTGGTGCCGCTCGGCCTCCTGCGGACCCCCGCCCTCGCGGGCGCCAACCTGGCGATGCTCTGCGTCGGCGGCTCGATGTTCGCGATGTGGTACTTCGTCTCGCTCTACCTGCAGGGCGTGCTCGGTGAGAGCCCGCTGCGGGCCGGCCTGGCGTTCCTGCCCGCGTCGCTGGCGGTCATCGCGGGCGCGCAGGCCGGCGCGCGCCTGGTGCCGCGCCTCGGCCCACGCCGGGTGCTGCTGGTCGCGCCGCTGCTGATCGCCGCCGGCCTGCTGTGGATGTCGCGCGTGTCCGCCGACGGGAGCTACGCGACCGACATCCTCGGCCCGATCGTCCTCGCCGCGCTGGGCCTCGGGCTGAGCTTTCCGCCCGGCACCTACGCCGCCACGGCAGGGGTCGCGCCTCGGAACGCCGGCCTGGCCTCGGGCCTGGTCAACTCGACGCGACAGATTGGCGGGGCGATCGGCCTCGCGGCTCTCGCCACCATCGCCGTGCACCAGACCAGGGGCGCGCTCGCGGCCCACACCGGGACGGTCGCCGAGGCCCTCGTCGAGGGCTACCGGCGCGCGTTTCTGGTCGGCGCGCTGGTGGCCGTGGCGGCGAGCCTGTCGGCCCTCATCATCCCCGCCGTCCCGCGGATGCGCTCCGAGCCGGCCCCGGAGGCGTCGCCGGAGGCGTGATGCCCCCGGTGCCCGCGGCGAACCCCCAGTCGTGGACGACGGAAGTGCGCACCGCCAGGTCCTGCAGCGACGCGTTGCGCCCGCTGACCGCTGACCAGAGGAATCCGGGGGGGAACACGAGGTAGAGCAGCGCGCGCAGCACCCCGCGCGCCGGCGAGATGTCCGCGCCGTCGTCGCCCACGACGCGCAGCCCCATCAAGGTCTTGCCGAGCGTGCGGCCCTCGAGGCCCCATCCGTAGCCGAGGTACGCGACCAGGAGCACTGCGGCGAGGATGCCGCGGCCGGGCTGGGGGACGCTCACGAACTCGAGGCTGCGGCTGAACAGCGCCCGCACCGCGGTCGCCACCAGAAGGATCAGAAAGGCGATGACGACCACGGCCACGAGATCGACCGCGTCGGCCAGCCCCCGGGAGACGATGCCGGCGCGCGTGCCCTGCAGCTCGCGGATCTCCTTGCGGTTGGCGAGACGGGTCACGGCGCGCCCTCCCCCGCCGGGAGCGCCGTCCGGCGTGGTTCGCGGCGGCCGAGCACCCGGTCGATGCCGCGCGCGAGAAGGGCGTCGGCGCGCATCGACTGGGAGCGCGTGCCCTCGACGATGTCCGAGCCGATCGTGGCCGTCGATTCGCGCACGAGGTCGCCGATGTCGACGGCCTGCAGCGCCTCCCGGGTCACGGCCTCGAGGTCGACCCGTTGCACGACGGCGTCGATGTCGAGCCGGTCGACCACGTCGTTGACGTCGACGCGGGCGACGAGCTCCTGGACGTCCACCCGGTCGACGATCCGCTGGACGTCCACGCGGTCGAGCAGCACGTCGGGGTCGATGTGGTTGAGGACGGCGGGCACGATGGCTGCGACCAGGGAGCCGACGAAATCGACGACTGCGGCAGGATGGGTGGGGGAGGGGACGGCCGCGGGCGTGGTCGTCGCGGCCCGTTCTGGCGGGGGGACGTCGCGCAGCCGCGCGAGGAGGTCCTCCAGCGAGGACATGACCGCGTCGCCGACGAGCGTGGCCGCGTCGCGGCCGGGCCGGAGGCCGTCTCGACGCTCGCTCATCGCGCACCTCCGGGTCGCCGGCAGTCGACCAAGCGTAGACCCGGTGTCGATTCCGCGTTCCCCCGTTCGTCTGGGGTCCACCAACCCCGAGACGAAGGGACCCCGCCATGCTCGGTCGCAGGGACCACATCCGGCAGGAGCTCGACCAGGCGCGCGCCGCCATCGGCCGGCAGGTCGCGGCCTACGCGGCGCTCGCCGAGGCGGTCGACGCCTCCGACCCGCGGGCCGCCGGCGCACTGGGGGCGTTCGAGCCGCTCTTCTTCGAAGCGCTGGCGCTGGAGCTGGACCGCTTCCTCGTCCACCGCGTGCGCGCGGTCGCGGGCAAGGACGGCAACCCGCTCAACGAGGTGGAGCTGCTCGCGGAGTCTCTGATGAACGACGGCGGAGTGCTGCGCGGCAACACGGTGATCGGGTACGCCCCCGAGCGGTCGGTCACCGGGCTCGCGCCGGGTGACCCGATCCGGCTCGGCGCGGCGGGGTTTCAGCGCCTCGGCGAGGCCTTCCTCGCCGAGCTGGAGGCGAGGTTCGTGTAGGCGTCCCGTGCCGAGGCGCCTACGAGGAGACGCGCAGGAGCGCGGCGGAGCTGCGCGGGCCCTTCGCCGAGGCCCCGTGCTCCCTGGTCGTGGCGAGCAGGCGCCGGCCGGCGGGATGCGCGAGCCCGACCCTCACGACCAGCCGGTGACCGCGCGGGATGGCGTAGGCGCCGCCGCCCAGCGCGGTCCGCGCCCGGCCGGCGGTCCGCAGCGTGAGCCGGCCCCGACAGGTGACGCGGGCTGTGCGCGGGCACGCCACCGTCACGGCGGCCAGCCGCGCCGTGAGGGCGGTCACGGCGGTCGCGTGCCCCGGTGGCCCATCGTCGGTCGCGAACTGCCGCAGGGTCTCGCACCCGCTCAGGCGGATCGAGAACGGGTCGAGCAGGTCGACCGTCGCGACGTCGCCGGCGCCGGGGCCGCACTCGATCCGCTGGTCGGGGATCCCGTCGCGGGCGTCGATCTGGTCGGCGCCGTCGCCGCCCTTGATGACGTCGATGCCGGTGCCGCCGTTGAGGACGTCGTCGCCGGCGCCTCCATCCAGCGTGTCGGCACCGTCGCCGCCGAGGAGGGTGTCGTTGCCGTCGCCGGCGTTGAGGGTGTCGCTGCCGCCGCGGCCCTCGAGCAGGTCCACGCCGCCCTGGCTGAAGAAGACGTTGACGTCCGAGTCGCCGATCAGCGCGTCCGGACCGGCCCCCGAGGTGACGTTCTCCACCGTCGACCGGACGTCGTCGAAGTTCACCCCGACGATCCCGTCCTCGTTCGAGGCGTCGCCGATGGTCACCGCGGCCGGCAGGTTGGCGCCCGTCGCGTAGGACACCGTGTCGCGGCCGGACCCGCCGTCGATCGCGTTGCGGCCGCTCAGGCCGGTGAAGGTGTCGTCCCCGGGCCCGCCGTCGAGCGTGTTGACCCCGTTGCCGCCGCCGATGAGGTCGGTGCCGTTGCCTCCGTCGACGGTGTCGTCCCCCGGGCCGCCCGTGAGGATGTCGCCGAACTCCCCGCCCGAGATCGCGTCGTTCCCCGGCCCGCCGTCGACCGTCAGCGCCGGGTCGAGCTCGGCCTGCCGGCTGGTGCCGGCGACCACCAGGACGGTGGGCCCCCCGCAGCTGATCCCCTCCGTCGAGAGGGTGTCATCGCCCCCGCCGAGGTTCACGGACACGCGCGTCGAGCGGTGCGCCCCGGTGATGCACTCGATGAAGTCGAGGGGGTCGGTCTTGGCGAAGCGCACGGTGTCGGGACCGGGCCCCATCGTCATCGTGACGTCGCTGTCCAGGCCGATCCGCTCGTGGCAGACGACATCGTTCACGAGGGGGTTCGGCGGGCAGAACGCGTTGGAGGTGCTGGTGATCGCCGGGTCGCCGATGCCCACCTGCTTGAAGCGGGTCCCCTCGACGCCGTTCGCGGCGAAGCCCTGGACGATCACGCGGTGCGCCCGGGCGTCGGTCGCGGGCGTGACGGTGGCCGACACCGTCGCTCCGCCCGCCGCGTTGACGACGAGGTCCGCCGCCGCCGTCGCGCTCGACGCGAGGACGAGCGCGAGCGCCGTGATCGCCACCGCCCCTGTCCGTCGTCCGCTCCCCCGGCCCCGACCCATGGGCGATCCTGCCCCGAGCCCCGGTCCGCGCGCAACGGCGGGGTGGACGTGCTCCGTCCCGCCTCCCGTCGGGGCGCTCGCCGGATGACCCATCCGTGGCGAGCCATGACAAAGCGGTCATGAAGGGCCTTCGTCGGCGCGCGGGCACAGGTTCGGCCGGAGCCCGGCCGCGCGCCGGGAGGTCACCCCGATTCAGCGGGGGGTGTGCACGTTCTCCACGAGGCAGCCGACCGCGACCGAGGACGACCGGTCGATGTCATGAAGGTCTCCGCGTGGGGCGTCGCCCTGCTGATCTGCATCGTCGTCTGGATGGCCGTCGACCGGTTGGCGCCCTCCCTGCTCTGAGGGCGCTCCCGTCGCTCGAGCTCGACCTCCTTCGCAGCGGATAGGGCGTTCGCCCGATGCGGCGCCGGGCCGCCGGATGGAGGCTCCCGGTCGACCAAACCGAGGAGGAGCGATGTCCACGACCATCACCGAGCACCCGAACGCCGCGCTCGTCCGGCGCGGCTACGACGCGTTCAACGCGGCCGACATGGAGACGCTCACCGAGCTCTTCGACGCGAGCGCCTCCTGGCACACACCGGGCAGGAGCCCCCTCGCCGGCGACCGCGTCGGCCGCGACGAGGTCTTCGCCCAGTTCGGCCGCTACGGCGGGCAGACGGGTGCGACCTTCAGGGCGGCGCTGCAGAGCGTGGCCGCGAGCGACGACGGGCGCGTGCTCGCCCTCCACCGCAACACCGCGGAGCGGAACGGCAGGACGCTGGACGTCTCCTGCTGCATCGTCTTCGAGGTCAGGGACGGCCGGTGCGTCTCCGGCCGGGAGTACGTCTACGACCTCGACGCCTGGGACGAGTTCTGGTCGTAGCGCCGCGCGGTCCGGGCCCCGCCCTCGACGAGTGACGAGCCCACCGCGATCGCGGGGGGCTCGTCCGACGGTCCCCGTCGGGTCAGGGCCCTCCGAGCTCTGCGATCACGTCCTCCTCGAGGGCGGCGACCATCTCCTCCAGCCGGGCGCCGCCGAGCCCGAGGGCCTCGGCCACCTCCGGGCGGGTGCGCGGCCGGGCCGGGCTGCGGTCGAGGCCCAGGCGCAGGCGCAGCACGGCGGCCAGGTCGGGCTCCAGCCGCAGGGCGGCGGGCGACGCGGCCAGCTCCGCCAGGTCGCGCGCGCCCACCCGCGTCATGGCGTCGGCGCGGAAGCGCGCCAGAGCGCGGTCGTCATCCATCGACGGCCGCCGGGAGGACGACGCCCCGCCGGACGGTCTGCGGACCGGGGCGGTGCTCGGCGGTGACGGCGGCGGATCCCACGGGCGCCGAGGCTACCCCATCCCGCGGGAGGGGCCTCGGTCGGGCCCCCGTCTCATCCCATCGGGGCGATGCGCGGCCGGGCGGGTGGGCGTGATCGTGGCCGCACCCGCAACGACCAGGGAGGCCGGTGTTGACCAGCGAGGCCGCGCGCCGATCGCCCGCCGCGGACCAGGGGGAGCCGTTCGACTGGCACTCCGAGTACGCCTACGCGGTGGGCGTCACCGCCCTGATCTACGGGTTCCCCTACGTCTACAACGCCCGCATCCGGCACAAGTGGGTGACGACGCCGCAGGACCCCGCGCACGTGCCCTACTCGGCCGTCGGCCACTTCTGGCACGCGCCGGGCGTCCTCGACGCCTCGTACCAGGACGGCGGGTGCCCGAACAACGACACGCTCTACTCGGTCGCGTGGATCGACCTGGGCGACGAGCCGGTCATCCTCAGCCACCCGGACATGGGTGATCGGTACTTCAGCTTCGAGCTCGCCTCGATCTCGTCGGACAACTTCGACTACGTCGGCGGGCGGACCACCGGATCCGGGGCCGGCCACTTCCTGATCGCGGGCCCCCGCTGGAGCGGTGACGTCCCCGAGGGCGTGACCGCGACCGCCCCGAGCCCGACGCCGTGGATGCTCTGCCTCGGCCGCACGCTCGTGGACGGCGCCGACGACGTCCCCGTCGCGACCGGGTTGATGGCGCGCTACCGGCTCACCCCCCTGTCGATGTGGGGTGACCCCGATGCCCGGCCGGCGGAGCGCCGCGACGTCCTCGCGCCCGTCGAGGCGTCCGAGGATCCGCTCGGGCCGTGGAGGACCCTCAACGCGATGCTGGCGGAGAACCCCCCACCCGCCGAGCACGACGTCCTGCTGCGCCAGTTCGCGACCGTGGGCGTCGGGCCCGGCCTCGACCCCGGCGAGCAGCCCGAGGCGGTGAGGACGGCGCTCGGGCGGGCGCTGGCCGCCGGGATGCGGCTCCTGCCGGCGCAGTTCCTCTCGGGTGAGTGGGCGACGCGGATCAACGGCTGGCTGTATCCGCCGGCGAGTGAGGGGCGCCTCGGCGACGACTTCCTGCGCCGGGCGGCGGACCAGTCCCTGGCGGGCATCGTCGCCAACGACCCCGCGGAGGCGGTGTACCTGGTGAACCGCCAGGACGCCGACGGCCGGGCCCTGATGAGCGAGGGCCGCTACGAGCTGCGGTTCGCGGGCGACGACCTCCCGCCGGTCGACTCGTTCTGGTCGCTCACGATGTACAAGGCCGACATGAACCTCGTCCCCAACCCGGTCGACCGCTACTCGGTCGGGGACCGCACCCCCGGGATCGTGCGCGATCCCGACGGCGGCGTCCGGATCGTCATCCAGAGCGCGTCGCCGGGTGTGGACCAGGAGGCGAACTGGCTCCCCTGCCCGGCCGACGGGACGTGGTTCGTGATCCTGCGGCTCTACATCCCCCGCGCTTGGGTGATCGACGCCTCCTGGCGGTGTCCGCCGATCGTCCGGTTGGAGTGAGCGACGCGCGCGGAGCGCGCCACCGGGACCGGGGGACGGGCCGCCGACGGCGGCCCTGAGAGGATGCAGCCGTGTTCTTCTCCCTGAGCAGCTGGGCCCTCGCGCTCATCCTGTTGGCCGCGGTCGTCGGCGCCACCGTGCTCGGCCTGCTGGTGGGCCGCATCCTGGGCAGGAACCGGGACGCGCTGCGCGAGCCGTTCGGCGTGCTCCAGGCGGCGACGCTCGGGATCGTCGGGCTCCTGCTGGCCTTCGGCCTGACGCTCGCGATCGGGCGGTACGAGGCGCGCCGGGTGGCGGTGGTGGACGAGGCCAACGCCATCGGCACCACCTACCTGCGGGCCCAGACCCTGGCCGAGCCGGTGCGGACCGAGTCCCTCGGCATCCTGCGCCGATACACCGACCTCGCCATCCGGATCTCCCACGAGGTGCCGGGAAGCGCGTCGATGGACCGGACCGTCGCGGCCCAGGGGGCGCTGCAGCGCCGCCTGTGGAGCCTCGCCGGGACGGCTCTCCACGACGCCCCGCTCGCGAGCGCGCCGCGGCTCTACGTGGACAGCCTCAACACGACGATCGACCAGCAGACGGTCCGCGTCGGAGCACTCAACAACCGGGTTCCGAGCACCGTCCTGCTGTTGGAGGTGGTGGCCGCGGCCGTCGCCCTCGGGCTGCTGGCGGCCTACCTGTCCTTCCTCGGGCGCGGGCTGGTGACGGTCCTGCTCGCCGCCCTGCTCGTGACGATGCTGCTGTTCGTCACCTTCGACCTCGACCGCCCCACGCGCGGCCTCGTCACGATCCCCGACACGCCGTTCACGTCCTTGAGGGCGTCGATGGAGCTCCCGCCGGCCGCCGAGTGACCGGCGGGACGCTCCCGGCTCGTCGCCGGGCATCCCCCGTGGGATCATCGGCACGCGATGGTGGCGATGACGCCCGAGGACCTGGTGCGCGGCGGACGAGAGGCGCTCGCGGCGGGGGACTGGGCGCAGGCGCGCTCACTGTTCGAGAGGGCCGGCGAGCTCGGCGAGAGCGCCGAGGTGCTCGACGGACTCAGTCATGCGGCCCACTTCCAGGGCCGATACGCCGAGGCGATCGCGCTGAAGGAGCGGGCGTTCGCGGCGTACCGTCGGGACGGCGATCAGGTGAAGGCGGCCGAGCTGGCACGGTGGACGGCCTTCCTCCACGGCACGGTCCACGGCAACATGGCCGCCGCCGGCGGCTGGATGGCGCGCGCCGAGGGCATCCTCGCGGGCCTCGACGAGTGCCCGGCGCACGGATGGCTCACGCTCGACCGGGCCCCGCTCACCCAGGACCTCTCCGAGCGCGAGAGGCTGGCGACCGCCGCGCTGGCCATCGGCCGGCGGTTCGGGGACGCCGAGCTCGAGTTCGACGCGCTGGCCCTCCTGGGTCAGGTCCACGTGGCCTCGGGCCGCGTCGCGGAGGGGATGCGGCTCCTCGACGAGGCGATGGCCGCGATCTCCGGCGGCGAGGTCGTCGGCGCCGCCCCGATGGCCGAGATCTTCTGCCGGCTGCTCAGCGCGTGCGAGCACGCCCTCGACGTCACGCGCGCGGAGCAGTGGATGGCCGCGGCCGGCCGCCTGGTCGCGATCGGCTGGAACGACTTCGTGGCGCCGACCTGCCGGTGCCACTATGGCGGCATCCTGATCGCCGTCGGCCGATGGGAGGAGGCGGAGGAGGAGCTGCTCGCCGCGCTCCGCGCGTTCGAGCGGGGCTACCGCGCGGAGCGCGTCTCCCCTTTGCTGCGGCTCGCGGACCTGCGCCTGCGGCAGGGGCGCCTCGAGGAGGCCGAGCGCCTGGTCGGCGGCTTCGAGTGGCATCCGACCGCCCGGCGGACGCTGGCGGCCGTGGCGCTGGCGCGCGGCGACGACGCGTTGGCGGAGGAGCTCGCGCGGCTCTGCATCGAGGGGCAGGATCCGTCCGATCCCGTGTGCGCCCCCCTGCTGGAGTTGCTGGTCGGCGTCCATCTGGCCCGCCGCGACGGCGCCCAGGCACGGGAGAGCCTCGACCTGCTCGCCCGGCTCGCCGACGCGAGCGGGAGTGAGCACGTACGGGCGCTCGCGGATCTCGCCGCGGGTCGCGTCCTCGCGGCCGAGGGCGATGCGCGGGCGTCCTCCCGGCTGACCACCGCGCTCGAGAGGCTCTCGGCCCTCGGCCTCCCGCTCGAGGCGGCGCGAGCACGGCTCGAGCTGTCGCGCGTGCTCGCGTTGCGTGGCGTGCTCGCGGCGGCGGCCGAGGCCCGGCTCGCCCTCGCGGCCTTCGAGCGCCTCGGAGCGACCCGCGACGCCGACGCGGCGGCGGGGCTGCTCCGCGAGCTCGGAGGCGGGGGACGGACACGGACCGCGCGCCGCGGGTCGCTGACCGCGCGGGAGAGGGAGGTCCTGACCCTCCTCGCCTCGGGCCTGTCGAACGCGCAGATCAGCGAGCGCCTCTACATCAGCCGGCGAACGGCGGAGCACCACGTCGCGAGCATCCTCTCCAAGCTGGGCCTGCGCTCCCGCGCCGCTGCGGCCGCCTACGCGATCCGCGAGCCGTCCGAGGATCCGTAGTCGGATGGGTAGTCCGACCGATGTCCCGGGCGGGCGACGGCGCGCATCCTCCGGGCACCGGGCCGACGGCCCGAGACCCGAAGGAGGAGCCATGAGCAGCAGCGCGGACAACGAGGCGGCGGTGCGGAGCACCTTCGAGAACGCGTCACGTGGGCGCCTCGGGGCGCTCGACGCACTCGTCTCGCCGGACTACGTCCTGCACCCCGAGGAGATCCGTGGCGTAGACGGCCTCAAGGAGATGGTCGAGGGCTATCGGAGCGCCATCGCGGATCTCCGCATCACGATCGACCACCAATTCTCCGAGGGCGACGACGTCGCCACCCGCTTCACGATCCGCGGCGCGCACGCGGGCGAGCTGATGGGCGCCGCGCCCACCGGGCGCGACCTCGAGTTCACCGGCATCACGATCAGCCGCTGTCGCGACGGCAGGGTCGCCGAGGAGTGGGAGCTGGTGGACGTCGCCGGCCTGCTGCGGCAGCTCGGCGCGCAGCCCGAGGCGGCGCGGAGCTGAGGGCGGAACGCCCCCGGGCGGGAGCCGGCCCCATGCTTCCGTCTCGGAACGCGACTTCGGACGGGCCGCTCCTTGACCTCCGCGACGGGCTCGTTGAACGTCGAGGGTCACCTACATCGGAGGAAGTCGTGCGCGGGATCGTGTTCAACGCGCCCAAGGACGTCTCGGTGGAGACCGTCCCGGACCCGACGATCGTGGAGCCCGGCGATGCCGTCGTCAGGGTGACCAAGGCGGGCATCTGCGGATCGGACATGCACATCTACAACCACGGCGACGCCTTCGGCTTCAGCCCGGGCTGCCGCCTCGGACACGAGTTCGTGGGCGTCGTCGAGGAGGTCGGCCGCGACGTCGCCGGCGTCCGCGCCGGGCAGAAGGTCGCCTCGCCGTTCTGGATCTCGTGTGGCGAGTGCCACTACTGCCGCCGGGGGCTCCAGACCTCCTGCGTGCGCGGCGGGGCGTACGGCTTCCAGCCGTTCTGGCCCGGGGGCGGGGAGGTGCAAGGGGGACAGTCGCAGTACGTCCGCGTGCCGATGGCCGACGGAACGCTCGAGCTCGTGCCCGAGTCGCTCGCCGACGACGCGAACGACGACCGGGTCCTGCCGATGACCGACGTCTTCACGACCGCCTATCACGCGGTCATGGGGGCCGACATCGCCGAGGGTGACACGGTCCTCGTCATCGGCGATGGTGCGGTCGGCCTGCTCGCCTGCCACGCGGCGCGGCTCTTCGACCCGGCTGCGATCGTGCTGGCGGGGCACCACGACGACCGGCTCGCGGTGGGCCGGAGCCTCGGGGCGACCCACGCGGTCAACACCTCGGCGAACGACGATCTGGCCGAGGTCATCGGCGGGCTGACGGACGGGCACGGTCCGCAGGCGGTCGTGGACGCCGTCTCGAGCACGGCGTCGATGAAGCTGTCCACCGAGACGGTCCAGGCCGGCGGAACCGTGAGCTGGGTGGGCATGGAGGTCTTCCTCGGCGCGCCCGAGCTCTCGTGGGACCAGTGCTTCATGCGCAACCTCACGATCCGGGGAGGGGTGGCGCCGGTGAAGAGCTACCTCCCCGTGCTGTGGCCCCTCCTCGAGGATGGAGCGATCGACCCCTCGCCGGTGCTGACCCACGACCTCGGCATGGAGGAGGCGGCGGGGGGATACGCGACGATGGCCACCCGGCAGGAGGGCACGGTGAAGGTGGCGGTCTCCCCGAACGGCTGAACGACGACCCTCGGGCCGGTGGCGCGGCGCCGCACGCGCCGCCGCGCCGGGCCCGCGCGGGAGCCGCGGAGGCGATGAGCGCGTCCTCCTCGGTCAGTCCGCCCGTCGACGCTCACCGTCAGCGGGCGGATCGCCGACTCAGCGGAGGCGCCGGCGAGGTCGCCTGACGGGGAAGCCCCTTGTACATGTGGCTTCGCCCGACGCACGTGCCAAGTTGCGGGATTCCCCTGTTGCAGCGATCGATGCGCTGGCGGTTGGTTACGAAGAGCACGTTCCGGGAGCGGGCTCCGTTCTTCCCGTGGCGCCCGTTCCGACCCACGCGCGAAGGGGGCGTCCCGTGGCCGAGATCACCGCGATCGCAATTCGCTATGCCCAGGAGGTCTGGAACGGCCAGAACCTCGAGGCGGCGGACGAGATCTTCACCGCCGACCACGTCTACCACGACTCGTTGCTTCCCGGCCTCCCGAAGGGACCCGAAGGCGTGCGGCAGCGCCGCGGTGTCTACCTTGCGGCGATGCCCGATGCCAAGGTCACCCTGCACCGCATTCTCACCGACGGCCAGCACGTCGCTGCGGACTGGACCTACACCGGTACCAACACCGGCGAGATCATGGGGATGCCGCCGACCGGGAAGACCGGCTCCATCGGGGGCTCGCACTTCTTCCGGTTCGAGGGCGATCGCATCGCCGAGACCTGGACGTACCCGGACAACCTCGGGCTGTTGGAGCAGCTCGGACTCGTGACGATCGGCCCGCCGCAGTAGCGGGCGGTCGGCGCATCCGCCGCGGCGTCCCCATCTGTCGCGGCGGATGCGCCCGCCTGGCGGGCGCGGCGTCCGCGATGGGACACCGCACCACGCGTCCGCGTTCCTCGCGGCCACGAGCCTGCCGGTCGGACGAGCCGCGGTCATCCATCGGGATCACCGACCCGTGATGTACCGCTCCAGCTGCTCGATCACGAACTCCTTCTCGTCGATGAGGCCCTTGACGATGTCGCCGATGCTCACGATGCCGACCACCTGATCGTCCTCGAACACCGGCAGGTGACGGGTTCGCTTCTCCGTCATCAACGCCATGCACTCCTCGACCGAGGTGTCGGGGGACACGACGAGGACCTCCCTGACCATGACGTCCGCGAGCGCGTCGCCGAGGGAGGACGGGCCCGCGGAGGCCACGTGCCTCGCGAAGTCCCTCTCGGTGAAGAGGCCGACCAGCCTGCCGTCCTGGACGACCACCAGCGAGCCGACGTTCGCGCCCTGCATCAGGCGCAGGGCATCGCGCACGGCCAGAGTGGGATCGGCGGTGAGGACGTCACCGCCCTTGGAGCGGAGGATGTGCCTCACGCTGGTCATGACGAGCCTCCGTTCGCCGGCGGGGCCATCGATGCTGGCCCCGGCGAACCCGCTCCGAATCCGCGCCCGTGCTCATCTCGGGCGCGGGTTTACCGAGCCGGCGTCGTGCGGCGCCCTCACCGGGATCCGTCGGACGCGACCGCGCCGTCGGGTCGCCCCCGCGCCCACGCGGCGAGGGCGCCCTGCAGGAGGGTGCCGAGGCGGTCCGCCTGGCCGGGGTCGGTGACGTCGAGGGCCTCGAGGCCGGTGAGCGCGGCCACGAGGTCGACCCCCGCCACGGTCGCCGCCACCCGTCCCGCCACCAGGTCGGGGGTGACTCCGAACGCGTCGATCACCCCGCGGACGGCGTACGCGTCGGAGGCGCAGAGGACCGTCATGGCGACGTGCTCGCGGAGCGCGGCGATGGCCGTGTCCCCGCCGTAGGGCTCGAGCGGCGAGGCGCCCGCCTCGGCGACGAGCAGGTCAACGCCGGCGTCCTCCACCATCCCGAGCACGCGGTTCACCGCGTCCTCGACCACGGGAGCGGGGGCGATGGTCGAGGGGAGGCCCGCGTCGACGAAGTCGGCGATCATCTGCGCGCCGGCGTCGCGCATCCCCAGGATGTCCGCGTAGCGCCCCACGCCGACGAGCTTCACGCCGGCCACCCTCAGCCCCTGGTCGGTGGCGCAGCGGATGACGGCCTTGGCGGCCGTCGTCTTGCCGGCGCTCATCGACGAGGCGATCAGCAGCACCACCGGCGGCAGCCGGGCAGGCGCACCCCGCGGGGGCAGCGCGACGTCGGACATCGAGATCGTGGAGCCCCCCGCGGCGAGGTGCCCCCGGTAGGCCACGGGGATGATGAGGTGCCGGATCCACGGCGCCGCCGACGTGCAGCGGCCGAGGACGCCCGCCCGCGTGAGCGTGCTCATCATCAGGTCGTCCCCCACCTCGCGCCAGTCGCCAACGGCCTCGAGGGTGGCCCGGCGCTGACCCAGGGCGCCCACGATCAGGTCGCCGTCCCAGACCTCCTCGAGCCGTCCGGTCACCGACTCGATCTGCCACGGCGGCCACCCCCGGCCGACGACCCGCCCGAGGACGTAGTCGCCCGTCCTCCAGCGCTCGCGCGGGACGGCCATCGGGTGCGTGGTGCCGTCGTCGGGCGGGAGGATGCGTGCGACGCTGGTGCGGACGACCCTCATGGGGTGCTCCGGCGGTCGTCCGGCTCGAGGATCAGGAGCGCGAGCAGCGCGGCCCGCTCCGCCATGGTCGCGACGAGGACGTGCTCGTTGAGCGCGTGGGCCCCGTCGCCCACGGCTCCGAGGCCGTCGAGCGTCGCCGTGTGCAGGCTCGTGGTGTTGCCGTCGGACGCCCCGCCGACGGCGGCCTCCTCGAGCGCGATGCCCAGGCTCGCCGCGTGCGCCCGCGCCCGTCGCCAGAGCCGGCGGTTGCGCGGGGTGGCCTCCATCGCGGGCCGTCCGAAGCCGCCGTCGATCCGGAGCGTGCTCCCGGCCAGGTGGGGCGTGAGGCCGCGGATGGCGCGCTCGACGCTCGCCGCGTCGGCGGCCGTGGGCACGCGGACGTCCAGCCTCGCCGAGGCCTCGGGAGCGATCACGTTGGGCCGCAGCCCTCCGTCGATGGTCCCCACGTTCACCGTGACGCCGCGGTCGGGGTCGTTCAGGGCGAAGAGCTGCTGCACCTGGTGCGAGAGCTCGAGGATCGCGCTCACCCCGCTCTGCGGGTCGATGCCGGCGTGGGCCGCCCGCCCGGCGACCGTCACCGTGAACGCCCCCACGGCCTTGCGGCGCGTCTTCAGGGCGCCGCCGCGCCCGAACGCCGGCTCGAGCACCAGGGCGCGTGCGGCTCCGCGGGCCAGCCGCGCGATGTGGCGCCCCGAGTCGCGGCTGCCGATCTCCTCGTCGCAGGAGACCATCAGGACGGGCGCGACCTCGGGCTCGACGCCCGCGGCCCGCAGCGCGCGGAGGGCGAAGACCGCCTGGACCAGCCCGCCCTTCATGTCGAAGACGCCCGGCCCGTACAGCCGGCCGCCGTCCGTGCGCAGGGGCATCTCGTCGAGCGTGCCGACGGGCCAGACCGTGTCGAGGTGGCCCACCAGCAGCTGGTAGGGGAGGCCCCGCCTCCGGTCCGCGGGGCACGCGAGCAGGTGCCGTCCGCCGTTGCCGGCGGCGGGCTCGCGGACGCGGTGGCCGAGGTCGATGAGCTCGGCGGCGAGCAGGGCGCGCACCCTGTCGTGCGAGCGGGTGTCGGTGGAGGGCGACTCCGCCCGCGCGAGCGCCGCGAGCATCCCGGCCATCTCGTCCACACGCGCCCGGAGCCAGGCGAGCAGCGTCCGCGCCTCGATCGTCGCCGGACCCGTCGCCCTGCCCTCCGTGCGTGGACTCGCCATCGATCCCGTTCCCCCGGACGTGTGCCCGCGCCGCCCCTCCATGCTCGCGCGGCGGCGGTGGGCCCGACCAGAGCGCGCGCCCCGCATGAGCGTGCGGGTTTGTACCCATCGTCGGCGTGGGGTCTTCCGATGCCCCGGCGGTCATCCAGGTCGAGACTCCATGCAGGCTCGACCCGGGCGAGGAGGTCCGATGAGCGCTCGAGAGGATCCTGCGGCGCCCGTCCCCATCGACGTGAGCGTCGTGCCCGTGTGGGAGCGGTTCTTCACCGTCCTGCCCCTCGTGCTCGTGGCGACGCGGGAGGGAGACGAGTACGACATCGCCCCGAAGCACATGGCCATGCCGATCGGCTGGCAGAACCACTACGGATTCGTCTGCACGCCGCGGCACGCGACCTATCAGAACGTCCGCGCGACGGGGGTCTTCACCGTGAGCTTCCCGCGCCCCGAGCAGGCGGCGCAGATCGCGATGGCGGCCGCGCCGCGCGACGAGCGCGGCAAGGCGGGCCTCGCCGCGCTCACCACGAGCCCGGCGCGGGTGGTGGACGGCGTGCTCGTCGACGGCTGCCTCGTCCACCTCGAATGCCGGCTCGAGCGCATCATCGACGGCTTCGGCGACGCCAGCATCATCACGGGCGCGGTGGTCGCCGCCTCAGTCGCCCCGGCGGCGCTGCGCGCCCTCGAGCGCGACGACGCCGACCTCATCCACGAGGCGCCGCTGCTCGCCTATCTCCAGCCCGGCCGCATCGCCGGAATCGATCGCAGCATGTCGTTCCCGTTCCCCGCGGGGTTCATCGTCTAGCCGCGCTGTGACGATGGAGGCGCCCGGGCGCCGTGAGGCGACGACGGAGGGCGACGATCTCGCGGTCGCCGGGCGATGCGAAAGCGTCGCTACCCGATGATCACCCTGCCGGTGACCCGGGTGACCGGGATGCGCCTGTCCCGGAGGATGCGGAGGGTGTTCCTCCGCGTGCCCTTGGCGGCCTTGGGGGAGACTCTCGCGTCAACCCAGACCACGACGACCTTGCCTGCGCCGATCGTGCCGAGCCTGAAGGTGACTCTGCGGCCGCCGCCGGTGAAGCGGAGCGACTTCTTCTTCACCCTCAGGTTGGCCCTGCGCGAGGTCCGATCGATGCTGAGACCTCTGGGCAGGGTGTTGACGATGACCACGGCCGTGATCCTGGCCTTCGTGGCGTTCGTGACGCGGTAGACGAAGCGGGCCCGCGTGCCGCGCCTCACCTTCCTGGAGCCGGTGATCCTCAGCGTCAGGGGCGTGACCGACGTCACCGGTGCCGTCGGTACGGCGGCCGGCGGCGTCGGGGCCGCGAGAGCGGGCGGGGGGGCCGGGCCGCCTCCGGGGGTCGCCGCGGTGACGGTCACCGCGGCGGCGTCGCTGGCGCCGCTGGCGAGGTGGGTCGCCCGCACCCTCACGCTCCCGCCGGCCGGCACGGCGTCGGGCGCCGTGTAGAGGCCGCCGGCGCTGATGGTGCCCACGCTCGCGTTGCCCCCGTCGATGTAGTTGACGCTCCACTGCACCCCGCCGCTCGCGTTCTGCAGACTTGCGGCGAACTGCCGGGTGGCCCCGGTCGGGACGCTGGTCGTCTTCGGGCTGACCACCACCGAGGGCGGCGTGGCCACGGTGACGCTCACCGTGGCGGCGTCGCTGGCGCCGCTGGCCAGGTGGGTGGCGCGCACGCTCACGCTCCCGCCGGCCGGCACGGCGTCGGGCGCCGTGTAGAGGCCGCCGGCGCTGATGGTGCCCACGCTCGCGTTGCCCCCGGCGACGCCCTCGACGCTCCACTGCACCCCGCCGCTGGCGTTCTGCAGGCTGGCGGTGAACTGCTGGGTGGCCCCGACCGGGACGCTGGCCGTCGTCGGGCTGACCACCACCGAGGGCTGGGCCGGGCCGCTCATGTCGGCCAGCATGCGCAGCGTGAAGGCCTCGAGGCGGGCGTCGGGCGCCGCCGCGGCGGAGCTGTAGCGCCAGCCGTCCAGGCCCCAGGAGAACTGGAGCGAGCCGGCGGCGAAGACCTTGGCGCCCGAGGGCGCCGTGTAGCGGACCGCGTCGGCGGACGGCCAGCCCGAGGCCTGCCAGTGGAACAGGCGCGTGAGGGGCGGCGTCGCGCAGCCGGCGGTGACCTGGTCCCACTCGTAGCCCATCGTCTCGGGGACGCTGGCCCCGGCGGTGAAGCCCGCGCCGGCCAGCCAGGGGTCGGCCAGCGAGCCATCGACCACGCTGAGGTCGGCGCTGGTGCCCAGCGACCAGCCCGTGTTGTTGTACTGCACCCCGAGCAGCTCGCACTCGGGCCGGCCGACGTCGCGGAAGAGCGTCGTCTTGAGGGCCGGATCGGCGATCGGGTCGGCGCTCGACTTGTAGCCGATCAGGCTGCGCCCGCCGTTGGCGTAGCGCACCTGCCAGTAGCCGGTGTTGGCGCCCATGAAGGCCAGGCTCTGGCCCGCGTCGCGGGCGGCCTCGAGGGCGTCGCGGTGCTCGTGGGTCCAGTACTCGTCGTGGCCGGAGGTCATCACCACGCGGTGGCCGGCGAGGATCCCGGGGGTGGACGAGACGTCCCAGTCGGTGACGTAGGACACATCGAGGTCGTGGCGCTCGAGGAAGCGGATCAGCGGGTACTCGTCATAGCGCCAGTTCTGGATCTCGACCCCCTCCATCCAGGGCCGCTCGAAGGAGACCTGCGAGGCCCGCACCCCGTCGAACGCTGTGGTTGTCATAGAGGGCCTTGCCGCCCCAGCCGTTGTAGGCCTCCCAGGTGTTGACGGGGACGATCACGACGATCTTCGAGGCCTGCGACGCCGGGGCCCGCACGACGAAGGGCAGCCGGCGCACCGCGCCCGCGCCGGTGCCGGACGTGATCCGCAGCGCGGCCATGTAGAAGCCGCTCGGCCAGCTCGTCGGGATGCTCAAGGTGTCGGTGGTCAACCAGCCCGAGCGCACCTCGCCGGTGGTCGGGTCGGGGGCCGGCGGCAGCGGCTGGACGATCCCCGCCTTGTCCGACGAGCAGCCGGGCAGGCAGGTCACAAGCCGCGCCCCGGCGCCGGAGTACCAGCCCAGCCGGTAGACCTCGACCCGGTAGCGCACCCCGGCCGCGGTGCCCACGTGCAGGTCAACCGTGTCGCCGGGCGCCGAGCTCAGCGGCCAGGCCCAGCCGTCGATGCTCGTCACCTGCCCGGCGTACTGGCCGGCTTCGCTGGGCTCCGGCGCGGTCGGCAGGTACCAGCCCGGCGTGCCGGGCAGGGCGTTCTCGCTGGGCACCGGCCCCGAGTCGGCGCGGGCGGCCGTCGGCAGGACCGCCAGGGCGAGCGCGGCCAGGGCCGCGAGCGCGGCCCGGCGCCACCATCCTGCGTATCGCCTGGTCGTCATGTCCCCCCCGGCCGCGCGCCGGCCTCGGTTGCACGTATCTCCGTCCATGGGACCGCACCGCGGGGCTCCGGGGCACCCGCCGATCAGGGGGTCTGGCGCCTGACCGCGCGGACGGCGCGAGTCGCCCGGACGACCGGAAGGGCCGTGTTGCGCGCCGCGCCTCGGGCGTAGGAGACTCGCGCCGCCGGGGCGGATGCCTCGGACGACCAGGCCGGGCCCCGAGCGAGGAGAGCGTGAGGTGCTGCGTAGGCGCGTCGTGCTGGCGGGTGTCGTGACGGCGGGCTTGATCGCGCCGGCGTCAGCCGCGGCCGTCGTGACCGTGTCCCTTTCCGGAGGCACCCTCGCGATCACGGGCTCCGCCGGCGACGACCACATCACGCTCGGCCCGGCGGGGAGCAACGCCCTCGGCCCGACGACCAGCGTCAGCGGCGGCGGCCAGGACATGGTGGCCGGCCCCGGCTGCCAGGGGTTCGGCGACCCCAACGGTCCTGCGAACGACAACAGCGTCTTCTGCCCGACCAACGTGATCGTCCGTCTCCAGGCCGATCTGCTCGGCGGCGACGACGAGTTCGACGGCGGGAACTTCGAGACCGTGGTCAACGGCGGCTCCGGCGACGACGACATCACCATCGGCGATATCGGTTCCGATGGGGTGAACGCGGTCGATGCCGGGCCCGACGACGACGCCATCGACGTGGGCCGCGCCGGCGCGGCCGACTCCATCGCCGGCGGCTCCGGCGCCGACACCCTCACCTACGCCTCGCACGGCGCGGTGACGGTGACCCTGGACGGCGTGGCGAACGACGGGACGGGCGCCGAGGGCGACAACGTGCAGCCCGATGTCGAGCACGTCATCGGGACGTCCGGTGGTGACACCCTGATCGGCAGTCCCGGCCCGGACACGCTGGATGGCGCAGGCGGGACGGATCGTCTGGAGGGGCTCGCCGGCGGCGACACGCTGATCGGCGGTCTCGGGGCGAACGACGCGACCTTCGGCGGGGAGGGCGACGACGCCATCATGCTGCGCGACGGGCTCGCGGACGCCTGCCCGTCCGGGGGCCCGGGCGCCAACACGTTCGACCTCGACCTCGTCGATCAGACGATCATCTTCGCCAACGGGCTGAGGTTCCCCCGCTGCCTGTTCCCGCGACTGCCCATCGTGCCGCTGACGCCCTTCGTGAACATCGGGGCGGTCGATGAGGGGCCCAACGTGAGGATGGCGGCCCCCCCGCCCGCGCTTCGGAAGGCCGGTGTGCGCGTGCGCCTCACGTGCCCCGCCGTGCTCCGCAAGCCCTGCGCCGGCACGCTGCGCGTGTTCACGGGCCGCGCCGCCCGGGCCCTCGGGGTCACGGCGTACTCGGTCGCGCCCGGCCGCTCGAAGGTCGCGGTCGTGCCGCTCGGCACGAAGGCCCGCGCGGCCGCCCTGGCGGCGAGGACGCTCCGCATCGTCTCGGTGGAGCGGGGCCGCTCGAGGCTCGGGCCGAAGACGACCATCCTCTTCGTGGCGCGGCGGCCGTGACGAGCGCTGACCCTCCGGACGCGCGCCCCGGGCTGCGCCGCCCGCGGACGCTCACCGTCTGAGCGGCGGATCGCCGCGCCACCGGAGTCATCGGCGAGCGCGTCCCTTCCAGCCCCCGGGATCGGTTCGCGTGCGGCAAACCACGCGCCCGGATGAGCGGTCGCACGGATGCCGGCGGCGGGTGCCGAGCAGGAGCCTTGGATCCATGAGGGGGACCGGAGACGAACTCCGCAGGGCTCCCCGGACGAAGCCGCCCGGTCATGAGCAGCTGCTCGGGCGCCTCGCCCAAGCGCTCGACAGCGGGCTCGTCAGCGCCGAGGACGTCGAGAGGCTGCTCTCCCGAGGCCGTCCCCGGACGCCCGGCCGGCCGGCCGCGGCCGGCGTCCTCTATGCGCTCGGCGCGGTGGTGGTGTTCTGCGGGCTGGGGATCGCCTACGGCACGCTCGTCGAGGACCTGCCCTGGGCCGCGCAGATCACCACGCCCTACCTGTTCCCCCTGGCCGCGCTCGGCGCCTGCGTGTGGCTCTCGCGCCGTGGCTTGGCGTGGTGGCAGACCGATCTCGCCGGGCTGGTGGGGTACGTGGCGCTCGGGATCGCGTTCGGCGTCTCGGCCGCGGCGTCCGGGTGGGTCGAGACCGGGGATGAGGTCGCCTCCTTCGTCGCCGTCGCCGCGCTCGTGGCCGTGGCGGTGGTCGCCGCCGTCTACGGGGCGACCCGCAGCCCCCGCCTTCTCTGGGTGGGCATGCCCGCGGCGCTGGCCGCGTTCGGCATCGCGGCGGCCTATCTCGCCGGGCTGTGGGAGGCACCCGTGGAGGGCCCCGTGCATCTGGGCTGGGTGATCCTCGCCGAGGCCGGCGTCGCCGCCACCGTCGCTGTGATCCTCGCCCGCCGCGACCGCTCCGATGACTGCCTGTACGCGACCCTCTGGGCGACCCTGGGGGGATACGCGGCGGTCATGCTCTGCGGCGACGACCTCGCGAATCTCAGCGTCTGGCACATCATCCTGGCGGGCGTGGTGATCGCCGCCTTCCTCACCGCCGCGGCCCTCGATTTCGACATGCTGATCTGGATCGCCGCGGCCGGTGGCGCGTGGTGGGTGGTGATGATCGCCGTGGTCGTCGGCTCGGCCACCGGAGCCGCGCTGGCCGTCGTCCTCGCCGGGATCGGCCTGGTGGGGCTCGGCGTGCTGGTCGCGCGGCTGCGCCGCGCGCCGCGAGTCCGACGGACGTAACGGCCGCACCCCCTCCGGAGTCGGCCTCGGGGCTTCTGCCGTATTCGGGTTGACACGCCCTCGAAGCCGGTCACAAAGTAGGTCGTCAGGTGGCAGACAAGGGGGTGCGCGATGCGGACCGACGTCGAGTTCGACGCGGAAGGTGTCACCCTGCGGGGCTGGCTCTACGCGCCCGACGGGGCGAGCGGGCCGGTACCGACCATCGTGATGGCCCACGGCTTCTCGGCCGTGAAGGAGATGTACCTCGATCGCTTCGCCGAGGCCTTCGCCGCCGCGGGCCTCGGTGCCCTCGTCTTCGACAACCGCAACTTCGGCGCCAGCGACGGTGAGCCGCGCCAGGAGATCGACCCCTGGGAGCAGGTGCGCGACTACCGCCACGCGATCACCTACGCCACCACTCGGCCCGAGGTCAACGCCGGCCGGATCGGAATATGGGGCTCCAGCTACTCGGGCGGCCACGTCCTGGTGGTGGGCGCCATCGATCGCCGCGTGAAGTGCGTGGTCGGCCAGGTGCCCCTGATCAGCGGCCACCGCAACGCCCGACGGATCGTGCGGGCCGACTTCATCGCGCCGGTGGGGGCGATGTTCGACGAGGATCGCGCGAAGCGCTATGCGGGCGAGCCACCGGCGATGATCCCCGTGGTGGACGCCGATCCGATGGCGCCCTCGGCCCTCCCGACTGCGGACTCCTACACCTGGTTCACCGAGACCGGCGCCACGCGAGCCCCCTCCTGGCGGAACGAGGTGACGCTGCGAAGCGTCGAGATGTTCTGGGAGTACGAGCCCGGCGCCTACGTGCAGTACGTCTCGCCGACGCCGCTCCTGATCGTGGCCGCGGCCGGCGATCACCTGACGGTGTGCGACCTGGCGATCGAGGCCTTCGAGCAGGCGCGCGAGCCCAAGCGGTTGGTGATCCTTCCCGGACCCCACTTCGACGCCTACGTCGCCGGCTTCGACCGCGCGGCGGGCGCCGCGACCGACTGGTTCTCTGAGCATCTGCTCGGACGGTGACCCGCCCTGGATCAATCACCCCTCGCCGAGCCCGGGACCGCCCTCCGGAGTCTCCGGCAGGGGTGCGACCGACGGAATGGGGGAGAGCATGAGCACGCAAGCGGTCCTTGATCATCACCTCGCGGCGTTCGGCGCCGGCGACGCCGACGAGATCCTCAAGGACTACACCGACGAGTCGGTCCTGATCACCCCCGACGGCGTGACGAGAGGCCGCGGTGCGCTGCGAACCGCGTTCGAGGGGTTCTTCTCCGGGCTGTTCGCGCCCGGCACCTATGACTTCGTCATGGACGCCTCCCACGTCGAAGGCGAGGTCGCGCACATCGTCTGGCACGCGGACTGCGCGTCGGCCGAGGTCGTCCTCGGCACCGACACCTTCGTGGTGCGTGACGGCAAGATCACCGTGCAGACGTTCGCGGCCAAGATCGTCCCGAAGTAGCCGCGTCACCGGGAGCGGAATGGAGATCGTCGAGAGGCTCGTGCTCCTCGGATTCTGCCGGCGCGAGCACCCAGCGCTCGGCGTCACCCACCGCTACTGCTGCCGCGACCGCGAGAGCCGCGCGGAGCTCCGGGCCGCCCGTGATCACGCGGTCTCGATCAGCGCGCCTGGGGCAGCCTCGCCGAGCCCCGGCGCGCCGGCCTCGCCGACGGCGGGGGCACCACGGGGCCGATGTCCCCGTCCGGGGCCTCGTCGAGGTCCACGATCACGGGCGCGTGGTCGCTCGGCCCCGTCCCCTTGCGAGCCTTCCGGTCCACCCACGCCGCCGCGACGCGCGCCGCGACCGGTGCGGACGCCAGGGCCAGGTCGATGCGCATGCCGAGATCCCGGTGGAACATGCCGGCGCGGTAGTCCCAGTAGGTGAAGATCCGCTCCGACGGCCAGCGCTCGCGCACCACGTCGCGCAGCCCGAGCGCCATGAGGTCGGCGAGCGCCGCCCGCTCCTGCGGGGTGACGTGGGTCTGGCCGACGAAGGCGTCCGGGTCGAAGACGTCCGCGTCGGTCGGCGCGACGTTCATGTCGCCGCACACGAGGGCCGCGGCCGGACCGGCCTCGAGCACGTCGCGGAGGGCCGCCAGCCATGCGAGCTTGTAGCGGTAGTGGTCCGAGTCCGGATCCCGTCCGTTCGGGACGTACACCGAGTGCACCCGGATCCCCCCGCAGGTCGCCGCGAGCGCGCGGGCCTCGGGCGCCTCCCACTGCGGCGCGCCGGCGAGGTCGGCGACGACGTCCTCCAGCCCGACCCGGGAGAGGATGGCGACGCCGTTCCAGCCACCGCTGCCGTGGGCGGCCACGGCGTACCCGCGCTGCTCCAGCTCGCCGCCCAGGATCTCCGCGAAGGCCTCGTCCGCGAGCTTCGTCTCCTGCAGGCACACGACGTCGGGACGGCGCTCGTCCAGCCACGGCAGCAGCCGTGGCAGTCGCTGCCGCACCGAGTTCACGTTCCAGGTGGCGATCCTCATGGGGCCCCCGCGCCGTCGGCCTCCCGCGCCGGGGTGCGGCATGGGCCGTGGTAGGCACAACACGAAACCACGTGACCGTGACCCTGTCGCCCCTCGGCGTGCGCCGAGCGATGGCTCAGCGATCCGGCATCGACGCGGCGACGCGCTCCATGACCCGGGTGAGGTCGGCGACGTCGCGGTCGTCGAGGGCATCGCCGAACCTCTGCTGCAACAGCCGGTGGTGGCTGCGGCGTGCCTTCGCCACGAGCACCCGGCCCCGTGGGGTGATCGCCGCGAACACCGAGCGGGCATCGCGTGGATCGGGCTCCCGGCGGATCAGCCCGGACGCCTCCATGCGGTTGACCAGCTTCGACAGCCCGGACGGCGATAGCACGATCGACGAGGCGAGCTCGCCCAAGCCGAGCCTGCCGCCGTTCGAGTCCAGGTGTGCGAGCACGTCGTAGCGGGCCATCGTCAGGCCGTGCTCGCGGCGCATCTGGGCCTCGATCTCATCCCAGAGCCGCGCGTGCGTACGGACGAGCGAGAGCCAGGCGCCCATCCAGCGGTCGGGGTCGTCAGCGGCCATCGCGAAGAGGCTACGGCAGAATCATTGACATGCCAAATAAAGCCGTATAAGTTTGGCATGACAAACACTTGGACGCCGGGAGGCACCGATGGCAGGCGTGACCAGGGCATCGGCGGTCATCTGCTCGACCGACCTCGAGCGGAGCCGGGACTTCTACGAGAACGCGGTCGGGCTGAGCCTCTCCCCGGAGACGGTCCCGAACCACCTGTTGTTCGAGTGCGGCGGCGGGACGACCCTCCTCGTCTATGGTCGTCCGACTCCGAACAAGGCCGACCACACGCAGGTTCGCCTGTGGTCCGAGGACGTCACGGGCGACCTGGCGGCGCTCGCGGCGCGCGGGGTCGTGTTCGAGGAGTACGACTTCCCGACGCTGAAGACCGTCGGCGGCATCGCGACCACCCCCGGCCTGGGCCGCTCGGCGTGGTTCAAGGATCCCGACGGCAACACCGTTGCCCTGTTTCAGCCGGAGTGAGGATCGACGTCCGGGCCCGTGGTCCGGGCGCCCGATGCAACCCGGCCCCGGAGACCGAGACGGCGTGCGGAGTGGCGCACACCCCGAGGATCGATCAGGCCCCGCACGACGAGCTACGGGCTCATCCGGTCCATCTGGGGCATCGAGCCGCTCTCGGGGATGGTGAGAGCCGGGATTGCGTCAGGGGCCGCCATCAGGAGCACGCCGAGCACGACCAGGATCGCCGCCGTCCCGTACGTCGCAGTCCGGCGCCACGGAACGGCCTTTTCGACCGCGATCAGCCCGGCGACAAGCGCCATCCAGACGATGCTCATGACCCCGAGCGCGAAGAGGGACGCCATCAGCGCCCAGCAGCACCCGACGCACCAGGCGCCGTTCTTCGCCCCCATCCGCATCGCGCCCGACCAGCCGTCGCGCCAGGAGCCGAGCAGGAAGCCGAGCGGGCTGCGGCACTTCCCCAAGCAGACGTCCTTGAGTGGCGTCAGCTCGTAGACGGCCGCGACGACGAGAGTCCCTCCGGCGACCCATCGCCCGGCGCGATCCCACGAGAGGACGTCGCCGGCGATCCGTCCGCCGCCCACCGCGACCGCGAAGGCGAGCAGACCGGCACCGGCCCACGTCAGGAGGTAGCCGGACGTGAAGAGGAGGGGCGAGAGCGGAGATCGCGCCCTGGCCATCCGGGAATACAGCGCGACCGTCGGCGACACCGACGGGAGCATCATCGCGGCCATCATCACGACCCATGTTCCGATGAACCAGCCGAGCGTTCCGAGTCCGGTCCACGGGCCGTTGTCCATACCCCGCATCTGGTCGACCGTCCACCACCACCCGATCGCGGCGAGGGCGAAGAGCAGAGCGACAAGACCGAGCCGGGTTCGTGCGGCCGCGAAGGCGGGGCCGAGACCTGCGCCGCCCGAGACTCGTTCGTGCGTCGCGACGATCACGGGTTCATGCGGCCCAGGAGAACTCGGACGTCGAGAGAGCGGTCTTGCCCTCGTACTCGATGCCGAAGGCGTTGATTCGCGAGCGTTTCGCCTCCGCGATCGTGAGCTCCGATGCGACCGGGTGGAACATGCCGACGAGCCGAACGGGCTCGCCTGTCTCGATGCCGAAGGGCACGACGTCTTCGATCTCGAAGTCGATCGCGTCCCCCACGCGGACGCTGTGACGCAGTCCGTCGTCGCGGACCTCGATCGCTGCTCGTTCGACGCCGAGCATCTCGCCCACGAGCGGGGCGAGCGCGCCCATGGGGCCTCCGAGCTGCCCGCTGAAGACTCCCACGAGTTTCTCCGCCTGCTCGTCCGTCGCCTTCTCGTCGATGAACACGCCGAGGCGCCAGTTCCCCTCGGTCATGACCTTCGGCGTATCGGCGATTGCGGCGACCTTGAGCCCGCTGATGTCCGTGCCCTCGATCTCGCCGTCGCGAATGTTGAACACGAGAGTGACACGACAGAAGTCGTAGGTTGCGCCGTGGTCGAAAGACGCGTTGCACGGGCACATGAAGTCGCACGAGCAGGTTTCGACGTAGCTTCCCTTGAGGCTCCAGGACACGCTGGCCTCCTTCCGGGAAGAATGATTCTCTGCCTGCGACCGGAATGCGTCAACCAGTCGCCGGGCAGCGTGGTGCGCGACGACCGTCGGGACGGCGCCCGAGGGCCTGCGCGGTCGCGACCATCTCGTCGGCCCCGGCGGACGACCCGCCGATCCGGAGGACGGCGTCGCAGCGGGCGAGCAGCCGATGGGCGATCGGATGGAAGATCTCGGCGAGCGCGCCGTCGCCGATGGCCGACGAACCGGCCGTCTCGATCAGCGGCAGCGCGACGGCCTCGCCCGTGACCGGGAGGTGCCCGCGCCGGAACAGAGCGAGCGCCGCGTCGTTCATCGCGCGCATGTTCGCGGCGATCAGCGTCGGATCGTCGCCCGTACCGGATCGGTACGGCCCGGCGACGAGGATCATCAACGGCGCGGGCGGCGGCTTCTGCATCGCTGTCCCTCCTGGTGATGCCCGGCGAACGCCGTGGCGTGACCGAGCCTGCATGCGCCCGTGAGCCGGGACGCGATGCCGGTGGGGTCGCCCGCGGGTGTGCAGGCCACTGAACCGCCTCGCGAACCTACAGCTCACCGTGGGAGACGCTCCCAGCGCCGCCTCCGGGATCGTCGGCTCGAGCAGCTCGACCGGGTTCCCGGCGCCGACCGGCGGTCGTGGTCAGGGCGTACGGCAATCGAGAGCCGAAAAGAACGGTGGTTCAGCGGATGTCCGCGCAGCGCCACGGGCCTAGGGTCGCCATCCGGCCGACGACCTCCGGGGAGGAGCCATGAGACCTGCGCGTCACGGGACGGCGCGACCGACCGACCACGCTCCGGCGACGACGGCCCGGTGCGAGAGCGACCGCCGGGCCCTCCGCACGCTCGTCCGGCGCGCGCAGGCTGCGGGTCCTCGGGCCCGGGAGGCGCTCGAGTTGCTGGCCTTCACCGGCCCGGACCTCGTCCCGATGGACCTCCTGCGGGCCGTCAACCTCGGCGCCGGCAGGCTCGGCACCGATGCGGACGCCGCCGTCCGGGCGCTCGGCGACGCCGCGCTGGTCTCCGTAGAGCCGGCCGGGACGGTGTCGGTGCATCCCTCGGTGCAGCAGGAGGTCGTGGCGGAGCTACCCGCCGGCGCGCGGGAACGGCGCGTCCTGTGCCTCCTCGACGCCCTGGCGGCCGTGTCGCCCGAGGACCCCTGGCGCCCGGAACGATGGCCCGCCTACCGTCGAGTGCTCGCCCACGCCCGCGCGGCCGCGGAGCACGGAAGTCGGATCGGCCTGAGGAGCCTGGCGCTCGCGGCCGTGCTGAGCGATCTCGGCGAGTACGAGTGGGCCCATGGCCTTTACGCCACGGCCGCGGAGCAGCTCCGGGCCGCCCACGCCCTCCGCGCGACGCTGCTCGGCGCCGAGCACTCCGACACGCTGAGCGGCATGACGGATCTGGCCGCCGTGCTGTGGTCCAAGGGCGACCTGGCCGGCGCGCGGACGCTCCAGGAGGAGGTGCTCCAAGCCCAGCGGCGCATCCTGGGCGACGAGCACCGGGACACGCTGCTCAGCATGAACAACCTCGGGCTCACGCTCCGGGCCCAGGGCGACCTCGCCGGGGCGCGGGCCCTGCACGAGGAGGCCCTGAGGACGCGCCGACGCATGTTGGGCGACGGACATCGGGAGACGCTGGCCAGCATGCGCAACCTCGCGCTCACGCTGCGGGCCCAGGGCGACCTCGCCGCGGCGCGGGCGCTCCAGGAGCAGGCACTCGCCATCCATGCCAGGGTCGCGGGAGACGAGCATCCCGGCGGGTGACCCGCCTCCGCGCTCGGCGGCCTGCGATGGGCCGTTGTAGTCACAGTCCAAACCACGTCGTCGCTGCGCTTCCGCCGCTCAGCTCCCGGTGATGCCGACCTCGGCCGACCTTCAAGCGCCCGTTCACTGCCGCGTTGACCCTGCCGCGTCCCGCGGGTTAGCGTCGGGCCCGTGGGTGAGGCCGGGCATAGTCGCGTAGCCGCAGTCCTCGCGGTTGCCGGGCTCGCCGCCCTGTCGGGATGCGGCAGCCCGGGCGGCCCCGCCACCGCGGACGTGTCCGGCAGCTTCGTCGGCGCCGTCCCCGGTACGGACATCTACGTCGCGGTCGTTGCTGCGCCGCCGGCGCGAGAGGGTCAGGCCCGTGCCGTCCGGGTGTACGCCTGCGACGGCGCGCGCGGCGCAGCAACCGTGAGCGAGTGGTTCCCCGGCCGTGGCACGGACACGTTCGCGCTCACCTCCGACTCGGGGCGCGCGCAGGTGAGGGTCACCCTCGGCTCCGATGCCGCCCGGGGGGTGCTCAGCCTCGCCGACGGCCGCCGCCTCGACTTCAGCGCGCCCCCCGCGCGTGGGATCGCGGGGCTCTACGAGGTGACCATCCTGCCCGACGGACGCGTGCGCGGCGTATCCGAGTCGGGCACGCGCGAGAGCGGCCGTGTCTCCTTCACGCCCGATGCGAGCGGTCGCTACCACGGCCGCGGCACGTACACGACCGCCGACGGAACCCGCAGCCCCTGGGCGAGCTCAACGGGCGCCCGCCTGCGGCGCGGGCGGGTCATCGAGAGCCGGGTCATCGTTCTGGCCGACGGCAGCCGACGGGGCGCCTTCAAGCGGCGGACGTTCGTGGTCATCGCCGGGTCCAGCCAGCCTCCCAATTGAGGCCGCGCGCCGCCGTGGTCGCCGCGCTGCTCTGCAGC
The DNA here is from genome assembly GCA_963770865.1 of uncultured Thermoleophilia bacterium. Taxonomy (GTDB): domain Bacteria; phylum Actinomycetota; class Thermoleophilia; order Miltoncostaeales; family Miltoncostaeaceae; genus Miltoncostaea. The sequence continues at coordinate 15,782 of CAVYRD010000002.1, read as the reverse complement.
CTGGCGTTCGTGGCGGCCGGCGCCGCGCTCCGGGGCCTGCAGGACCCGCACGCGCGCGCCGGGCCCACCGCGTCATGCGGCGACGTCTCGGCCGCCGACTATGCGTGCGACGTTGCCGGCTACGTCGCCCTGGCGCGGCGCGACGGGATCCCCGCCGCCTTCGCGACGCTGCGTGCGGACTTCGACGCCCGGGAAATGGTGAGGCACAATTGCCACCAGTTCGCGCACGTGATCGCGCACGCCGCCAGGGCCCCGGATCCGCGGCAGGTCCTCGAAGAGGGCGACCCCCTCTGCGGCTCGGGCTTCTACGCCGGGCGGATCGAGGACCTCGTGTCCGAGGCGGCCGCCCGCGGGGCGCCCCTCGCGCCGGCATCGGTGTGCGCGCCCGTGCGTCGGCGGACCCCCCGCTCCAATCAGCACCACAACTGCGCGCATGCCGTCGGCCACGGGCTGATGGGCGCGTCGGGGAACGATGTGCAGCGGGCGCTGCGGGGTTGCGACGCGATGGCCGACGCATGGGAGCGCCACAACTGCGCCGGCGGGGTGTTCATGGAATACCTCAACCGGTCGACCCTGCGCCCGGCCGCGGCCAGCCCGCCCCTGGTGCCAGCGCACCCGCTCGCGCTCTGCCGAGCGGTGGCCAGGCGGTTCCGGCGCGCCTGCTACGGCCAGCTCGCGTCCTACGCCGTTCAGGCGAGTGGGGGCGACGCAGCGCGTGCGTTCGCGCGCTGCGCGGCCATTCCCGAGAGGGCCCTCCGAGCCGCGTGCGAGCGCGGCCTCGGCGCCGACTCGGCGTGGCGGGCGATCGGCGACCACATCACAACCGACGGCGTCGCCGCCGCGACCGCCCAGGGCTGCGAGTCCGGCTCCACTCCCGAGAGCCGGTCGCACTGCGCTGTCGGGGCGGTGAAGATGCTCGTCGACCACTACCGGGACGGCTCGGTTGGCGGCCGCTTCTGTGAGCTGCTCGACGGTGCGCCGCGGGCGCCGTGCCGGCGTGCAGGCAGAGCCCATCTGGTCAGCATGCGTCGGGCGTGACGCGCCGGCGCGTAGCGGGGACCTGAGACTCATCGCGAGACCGCCCGACGACCCGGTTCCGGCCGAAGGCCCTCACTGGCGGAGCATCCGGATGGGCCGTGGTAGTCACGATACGAACCACATCGCAGCGGCGCTTCCCGGGTTCAGCATCCAGACAGGCGACAGCCGTCCTCGGCCTCGGTGAGGAGGGCCGCGACCTTGGGCGCCGCGCGTTCCAGGGGCACGATCACCTCGCGGCAGACCCGTCGGCCTCCTCGCCGCGACTCGCGAGGGCGCTTCGACGTCTGCGAGGATCGGACGCGATGACCGGGCCCACCGTGACCATCGACCAAGCGCTCGAGGCGTTCCTCGACGCGCAGCGCGAGCGCCTGTCGGAGCGGACCTTCCGCGACTACGACGACGTGGTCGAGCTGCTGCGCGACTCCCTCAACGGCTACGCGTACGACACGCTGGGGGCGAGCGACCGCGCGCGCTGGGACGCGGCCTTCGAGGCGGGCGACGAGGAGGCCTACTGTCACCTGTTCCCGCCCGATCACATTCCTGCCCACCTCGGCGGGTTCCTCGGCTACTTCATGATCCGCAAGGTGATGGCCGGTGAGGAGCTCCTGCGGGCGGCCGGAACCGTCACGAAGCGTCTCGCCAAGTGGCTGCGCGACGAGGGGTTGATCAGCGCCGAGCAGGCGGTCGACGCCGCCGACCGGGGCGCCGCGGCGACACGCGACCTGCCGCGGGCGGAGCGCCTTGGCAACCTCCTTCACGAGGAGGCCCAAAGGCTTCCCGACTTCGATTTCAGCGACGTGCCTGACGAGCACGTGGTCGAGGACTACCTCGCGATCGAGCGCGTCGAGCCAGGCGCCCTGTGGTTCGAGGGCGACGTCGGCCCCGTCCCGGTTCCAACGGAGGCGAGCGATCTCGCCGAGCCGGGCTGGAGCGTCAACATCGTCCTGGTGATGCTGCGCGGCCGCTGGCACGTCGCCGAGGTCGGCTTCGTCTATCCGTAGCGGCGGGCTCGTCCACGCCCGTTGACCCTTTGGTTGCCCAGCGTGCCCCTCGGATCACATCCGCCACGACGTGATTCGACCGAGAGCGCCTGGAGAAGGTGCTTCGGTGATGGGCCGGGGTGGTCAGAAGAGGACCCACGTCGCCCTGGTCCTTCCTGCCTTCGGCAGCCGAGCTCAGGTCGGTGGCGCGCCGGGGCCATGACGAGAAGTCGTTACCCAGGCCCTGCGAACAGGGACGTGGGGTTCCCCGTCGGAACACCCGAAGAACGTGGCGGGCTTCCCCCGATGCGAGTGCCTGGAGCGCCGTCCTAGTCTTGCGCGCACCGCCCCGTTCGACGGGAGAGTTTGTATGAGCCTGGATCGCCCGCATCCACGGGAACTCACGGGATCCATGCCGATGGAAGATGCACAGGCCGCGCAGGGCGTCGACTACTCGGAACTGCACCGGATCGACAGTCCCGCCAACCGAGCGCTGCGGCGCGACCTGTGGGACCCGGGAGACGACCTGGGCCAGCACTCGTTCCTGACGCCGCGGTACTTCGACCGGATCGTCGAGCGGCTCGGCATCGGCCCAGACACCAAGGTCCTCGACCTCGGGAGCGGCACCGGCGGCCCCGCCATCTACATGGCGGCCCGGAGCGGGTGCCGGATGACGGGCCTGGAGATCAACGCGGTCGGCGTGCAGACAGCACGCCGCCTGCTGGGCGACAGCGGACTCGACGACCGCGTGGACTTCGTCCAGGGCGACGGCATGCACACGCCCTTTCCGGACGCCGCGTTCGACGTCGCGCTCAGCATGAACGTCATGAACGTCTTCGAGGACAAGGTCGCCCTGTTCCGCGAGGTCCGGCGCGTCCTGCGCCCCGGCGGAACCTGGGCGTTCGTATCAGGCACGTTCGACTTCGCCGAGGGCGACGACGAGATCCGCGAACGGCTCGCCCGGGGGTATGCGATCCCGCAGTACACCGACACGCTCGCCAGCTACAAGGCCAAGCTCCGCGAGGCCGGGTTCGTCGTCAACGAGGTCGTCGAGTACATCAGCGATTTCCGCGCGACCATGGCGCGCTGGCTGGACGCCTGGACCAAGCACCGCGATGCGATCGCCGAGGAGCAGGGCGCGGAGCAGACCGACTACCACATCGTCTACTTCACGACCTACCTGCAGATGATCGACGCCGGCAAGGCGTCGAACCACTTGGTCATCTCGACCCGCCCGTCGGACTGAGCCCGGAGCGCTCGTCGAGAGGCTGGAGTCCGGTTCCGGGCGCGGTCACCAGTCCCATTGCCCGCTCCGCAATCCACGGGTTGACGCCAGGGTTCGGGCGGTTGGGGCAGGCCGGGACAGCTCTGGTCAACGCTCGTCTCGTGTCAACCGGCGAGCCCAATCTCTAGGAGGTGCCGCACCCGTCACCGAACGCGGCGGGGTTCGCGCATGGCTCGCGTGCTCGCTGACGATTAGGCTCGCGAGGAATGAGCGAGGCACCCGATGACTACGCGCACGAGCGACCGGACCCCGCGGAGCCGCGGTCTGCCGCGCTGTTGATGCAGATTGCGCAGGGGTTCATGGCCGCCAAAGCGCTGCAGGCAGCGGCCACCTTGGGCATCGCGGATCTGCTCGCGGGCGGACCTCGGAGCGTCGCGGATCTGGCAGCCGCCACGTCCACGAATGAGCCGTCACTCGGGCGGCTGCTCCGTGCGCTGGCCAGCCGGGACATCTTTCGCAGCGACGAGACGGGGAAGTATCTCAACACGCCCCTGTCGGAGGCGCTGCGTGATGACGTTCCCGGTTCGGTGCGCGATTACGTGATCTATGCACCGCACAACGGCAACGTGTTGGCGTGGACCGAAATCGATCATGTGCTGCGGACCGGCGAGCCGTCGTTCGCCAGGGCCAACGGCGTCGGCCCCTGGGAGTACTTCGCGGATCATCCCGACATCGAGGTCGCGTTCAATCGAGCGATGTCGGCGCGGTCGGCTGAGGCCAATCGGCTGGTCGTGGAGAACTGCGATTTCTCGCGCTTCGACTCGATCCTCGACCTCGGAGGCGGTGAAGGGCGCCTGCTTGCCGCAATCCTCACGGCAAACCCGCGTGCCACCGGCACGCTGCTGGATCTGCCGACCGCCACCGAGGCAGCCAGGCGATACCTGAGGACAGAGGGCCTCGCCGATCGCACCAACGTGATCACCGGCGACCTGTTCGCGTCAGTTCCCTCGGGACACGACGCATACGTGCTCAAGCACATCCTGCACGACTGGTCGGACGAGAAGTCGCTCGAAATCCTGCGCGTCTGCCGCCGGGCGATGGAGCCACAGAGCCGCTTGATCATCGTCGATGCCGTCATGGAGCCCGGCGACGAACCCCATCCAGCGAAGTGGTTGGATCTGCACATGATGGTCGCCTTCGGTGGCCGCGAACGGACCGAGGACGAGTTCCGGGCGTTGCTCGGCGCGTCCGGCTTTGCGCTGCGTTCCGCCATCGCGCTGCCGGCGTCCACCGGCGTCGTCGAAGCTGAGCCGATCTGACAAATGGGCCGTGTAGGGATCGAACCTACGACCTTGGGATTAAAAGCACCCCGGAGTGGTCTCGGGGCGTCTCGCGTCGTCTCGGAGAATCGGCTTCGACAGCGCATTTTCGCCGCTCGGGAGCGCGATCGATCTCGGCCTGTCTCTGCCCGTCTCGTTGTCACCCTGTTGTCACCCGGTCGGGGCGATGAATGCGGTGGAGTTGGTGCCCACGACGCGCGACCCGGCCCTCCGCGCGCTTCTGGAGCGAGGTCTCGCCCAGGCGCGCGCCCGCGAGGCGGCTGCCACGGTGGAGGCGGCGCCTGAGGCCGTAGAGGCCCCTCCCACCGCACCACGCCCGACGGCCCCGCGCTCGCTCGGCCTCGCCTCCGACCGCGCCTGCGTCGAGTCGAATCTCGCCCGCAAGGGCCTCTGGCGCCCGGGCACGAGCGGCGGCGAGCTGGTGCGCCTGCTCGACGCCACCGACCAGCTCGGCATGGTCCAGCGCATCGACGCTGGCCCGCCCCTCGGCCCGCTGGCGTTCGACGTGATCGTCTGGGTCTGCTCGCGATGGAGGGAGCAGGGCCAGTCCGAGGATCGCCACGTGTCCTTCACCCTCGAGGCGATGGCCGCCGACCTCGGCTGGCGAAAGGGTGGTGGCGCGGCGACAGAGCTCGGCCGGGCGCTCGACACGCTGCGCGCGGCGACCTTCCGTGCCCGCGTCTACAACGCCCGCCTCGCAGAGACCCGAATCGACACCTTCGGTCTTCTGGACCGCTGGGAGCGCGGCGAGGGCCACCAGGCCGGTCGTCCGGCGCGAGCCGGCTTCGTGGTCCTCGGCGACTGGTTGCACGAGCAGCTGGTCCGGGGACACGTGACCTATGTGAGCTGGGCCGAGATGCGCGCGCTTCGCAGCGGCACCGCTCGGCGGCTCCTGGTGTACCTGGAACGCCGAGCGTTTCTCCGGCACGAGATGGAGGCGGGTGGTCGACGATCCGCTTCTCACCACCCTCGGGATCGTTGCGGCCAAGCCGTACCACCAGCGGGCAACCCTTCGCCGAGCCGCGGCCGAGATCACGCAGGCTCCCAACCGCTACGTGGCTGTCTCCCTCGAGCTCGGTGAGCGTCGCGGCGAGCACCGCCTCGTCGCCGAGCGGGCACCGGAGGCGCCCAATCGGACCGCGCAGAAGCGGGGCAGATCATGCGAGGGATCGGGGCAGTCCGCGCGATGAACGCGACGATCTGCCGGCTGCTCGTGATCGCCGCAGTCGCCGCGATACGACGGGGAGGTCTCTGCGATGAAGCGCCGCAGGCCCTGCGATGGGATCTGGGCAGTTCGTGCGAGGCTTCGGGTCCGAACTGCCTGCAAGATCCGAACGAGCGGACAGCCCAGTCCGTAGAGAGTCCGAGACTCAGTCTGACGCGGGCGCTGCGCGACGGCCCGCTATCCCTGTGTCGGCAGGTACCGGCGCGCGCGTCGTTTCTCCGACGGCCTCGAGCAACCCCTGGGCTGTCCCGCTCAGGCCCCGCTGGGAAGGGCTCCTCCGGGAAGGGCCCGGCCGCTCAGGCCGACTGCGGTGCGCCCGCGGGACTCCTGACGAACCCTCGCGGCCGGCACGGGCGCGGTGGTGGCGCTCCCCTCAGCATCCATGGCTCGGGCCTCGACCGCGGCGACCGAGTTGTCCGGCAGCCCGATAACGGCGCGGACGCGCTGATAGTGCTTCGCCACGATCGGTCCACCGACGAGCGTGGCCGCCTTGAAGGCGGTGGCCACCGATCCGACGCACTGCATGCACATGAGGGCTCCCGTGTCTGCGGTCGTAGGGAAGCGAGCGGCGCAAGCCTAGTCGGACAGGCCGGTCCCGGCCACCTCCGATGCGATCCGGTCGCTGCCCCGCCGCGGTCCGCGCGGGTGACCTATCCCCACGGCTCCCGCGGGCGCGGGCGCAGGGGGCACGCGAGGGTCTCGCCGACGGTGCGCGCCGGATCCCCGAAGTCCTGGGCGAAGTGGAGGTGCGCCACGCCCGCGGCCTCACCGGAGAGGCCGATCACCTGGCCGCGGGCGACGCGCTGTCCCGGCGTCACGTCGATGCGCGACAGATGCGCGTAGTAGTAGTGCTCGGTCGGGGTGTCCAGATGGACGCGCAGGCCCGCCATGTGCGGATCGTGCGAGTCGAGCGGCCCGAGAAGCGGGCCGATCGTGCCGTCGGCGACCGCCAGGACCGGCGTGCCGACCGGCACGGCGAGATCGACCGCGTTGTCGGAGGCGAGGTTGTCGGGCGGGGCGCTCGGGCTGTGGGTGGAGCCCGGCACGAAGGGGCACCCGACGACGACCCCGCGCACCGCGAGCGGGTAGCCGTCGGCGGTCGCGGGGCTCGGCGCCTGCGCCGGCCCGAGCGCGAGGACCGAGGATCCCCCACCCTGGGCGCTCGGCACGCCGACCAGGACATCGCCGGCGACCTGCCGGGCGCCGAGGCCGTGGGTCGTGTGGACGCGGAGGCCGACGAGGCCCTGCCGCGATCCGGCGACCGCCTCCTGGAGGACCACGACGTAGCCGCCCGCGCGGAGCGGATAGAGCGCGTTCGCCCCGGCGCGGCGCGGCGTCCCGTCGACGCGCAGTCCATCGACGCGTGCGCTGGCGAAGCCGTCGTCGGGGACGATCACCCGCTGGGCGGTCACCTGCCCGCCGAGGACGCTGACGCCCCGGAAGACCAGCGAGCCGTTTGTGCGGGAGACGCTCGCGAACGAGACCACTCCGGCCGCCGAGACGGGCTGCCCGCCACTCGTCCGCACGGAGACCGCCGCCGGAGCGGGTGGCGCCGCGGGGGTCCGCACGACGGCCGCCGTCGCCGGCTGCGCCGCCGCGACGGTGGCCCGTGGCGCGGACACCTGAGGCGCGTACGCGGGCGTCGGTGCCCGCGGCGGGGTCCGGCTCGCACGGACCGTCGCGGCGGCGACGAGCGCGGTGACGCCCGCGATCATCACGACGACGCGCGACCAGCAGGGCCCCGGCCCGCCCTGCGGAGGCCGGCCGGCCCTGGCCGGACGCGGGCTGCCGCCTCCGGGCCGGGACGCGGACGACGGATCCTAGGCCGAGGGGGAGAAGCGGCGCGCGCCGGCGAACTGGCGCGCGTAGTAGCCGGTGTCGATGCGCTCGATCTTCACGACGTCGCCGCTCTGGGGCGCGTGGATCATCTGCCCGCCGCCGATGTAGATCCCCTCGTGGTGCACGTAGCCGGAGCTGTCGGCGAAGAAGACGGCGTCGCCGGGCGCGAGGTCGCCGTCGGCGACCGGGACGCCGACGGTGCCCTGGTCCTCGGCCACCCGGGGCAGGCGGATGCCGAGTCGGCCGTAGATCCAGAAGACCAGGCCGGAGCAGTCGAAGCCGCCGGGCGCCGCAGCCGCCCCAGCGGTACGGCGTGCCGAGCCGCGTGCGGGCGAGCTCGACCGCCGCCGGGCCCTGGCCGGCCGGCGCGCCCGGCGATCGGGCGCGCCGGGGCGAGCGCGACCTTGCGAGGCGTCCCCGGGTCGGGCGTGAACGGAAGCGGCGTCGCGCCGGCGAAGCTGATCGTGCCGTCGAGGGGCGCACCCGCGACCCAGGCCGCCTGGCCCGTGGTCCGATCCGCGGCGGCCTTCAGCGCGGGCTGCTCTCCGTCGACGTCCGAGGTAGACGGGCTCGTCCGAGGTGAGGTCCCAGCCCGGGGACTTCGCTCGCAGGGCCCCGAGCGCGCGCGATCGCGTGAGGATCGCGGCGAGATCGAGCGCCGTCGGCGACACGCTCCAGCTCGAGGGGATGTCCCCGCCGATCGCGCCGTCGATCCAGTGCTCGAGGCGCACCACGTTGATGACCGAGATCGTTCGGTGCTCGCCGGTCCGTAGCTCGAGGGCCCCGTGGAAGCGCCGCCCGAGCGGGTCGGCGAGAAGGACGGTGTCCGACGGTGAGCCGGCGTCGAAGCGCAGCGCCGCTGCCCCGGATGCGCCGGATCGTCCGGGGCCCGTCGAGGTCACGGACCCTCCACCCGCTCCGCGCGTGCGAGACCACGTAGCGGTGGTCCGCGACGAGGGCGATGCGCCGCCCCCTCGCCCTCAGGACGGGATGGCCGTGGGCGGCCACGGTGATCCGGGGCGCGAGGTCGGCGACGAGGACCCGGACCGGCACGTCCGCGGCGGCTCGCAGCGAGGCCGCCGGGAAGGAGGCCTTCAGGATCTGGGGCGCGGTCGCGCCGGTGCCCGCCTGGGCGAGGATCTGATCGGCCGTCTCGCGCGAGGCCACCGAGGCATGCGCGGCGACGGATCCGGCGAGCAGCGCGAGCGCCGCGGCGGGGCACGCGATCCGACGACGACCGCGGGCTGTCGACCGGGTGCTCGGCACGGCGCTCATCCTCGCACGCCTCCGGGGAGGGCTCGGCGAGGCGCGCGGCGGCGGGCGGGCGATCGCGCCGCCGCCACCATTCCGCGCCGATCAGGACGATCGCCGGCGGGATCGTGGCGGGGATCACGTCGTAGACGAGAAAGAGCTGGTCCCAGGCGAGCGTCGACCACCAGCATGGCCGCCGCCGCGGCGAGGCGCGGCCCGTGCTCGGCGGCCAGGATCGCGCCGACGACCGCCGCCGCGAAGAAGTCGCCGTAGCCGAGCCCGGCGTGGACGAAGTGGGCCGACTGCAGCTGCGGCAGCCCGAGGCCCGGCGCCGCCCTCACCAGCACGGCGTTCGGCGCCTGGAGCTGGTTCGAGAAGACGAGGATCGCGTCGATCACCGCCATCGCGATCACCGGCGGCCTTGAGCAGCGCGAGGGGCGCGAGCCCGGCGATGAGCCGCGCCGCGGCGATGGCCGAGGCGCCGATCAGCAGGACGGTCGCGATCTCGCCGGCCCGCCGGTGAGGAACGGCCCACGCCACCGCGAGCAGCGGGGCGGCGAGGACCCCGAGCCACCACCGGGTGCCTCGGATCGCCCATCCGAGCCCGAGGGCCGCCCCGATCGGGACCATGACCAGCGCGATCCACGTGAGGAGATCCGCGGTCACCGGCAGGACGGCGATCGCCGCGACGACGACGGCGATCGACACGGGCAGGATCAGGGCCCAGGCGCCCGTGCGAAAGCGTGCCGCCCATCGCGGGACCCCGGAGCCGGGCAGGGCGATGCAGGCGGCCTGCGCCGCGCTCAGGGCCATGCTGTCCGCCGCGAACCACATCCCGCCACCCGCCCGCGTTGGATCCCGCGCCGACGACACCGTCCGCGGACTCTGGCACGGGGGCGGACGGTCGTGGGACGGCGTCAGGTCCGGTCGTCGCGCCCGGCGTCGCCTGCCGCAGTCCCCCTCAGCCGATCCCCGCGATCGTGCATCCGCGTGCGCCGCCCGTGAAGCCGCGCACCATCGCGTCGGCGTTCGCCTGCTCCATGCCGAGATAGGTCGCGCCGGGGGAGCCCGCCGGCCCGAGGGTGTCCCCGTAGAGGGTGTAGTCGGCCGTCGCGCCGGTGTCGCGGGCGATGGCCTGGGCGAGCTTCGGGTTGATGGAGCTCTCGGGGAAGATGGCCGAGACGTGCTCGCGCTCGATGGTCCGGGTGAGGTCCGCGAGCTCGCCGGCCGACGGCTGGGCCTGGGTGGTCTGCGAGGGGATGATCGCCCCCACCACCGTGATCCCGTAGCGCGAGGCGAAGTACGAGAAGGCGTCGTGGTCGGTCACGAGCTTGCGCTCGTCGGCGGGAACCGGCCTGAAGCACGCCGCGATTCCCGAGTCGAGGGCCTTCAGCCTCGTCGTGTAGGCCTTGGCGTTCGCCGCGTAGACGGCCGCGCCGGACGGGTCGGCCGCGCTCAGGGCGTCCCGGATGGTGGCGACGGCCGCCTCGGCGTTCACCGGGTCGTGCCACCAGTGGGGGTCGTAGCGCGACGCCTCGGCGCCGGAGGACTCCCCGGGCAGCTCCACCGGAACGCTGGCGCCGACGTCCACGACCTTCGGGCTGCCACCGGCCTCGGAGACGACCTCGGACATCCACGCGTCGAGGTTGTCGCCGCTCGTGAAGACCAGCTTCGCCCCAGCGGTGGCGATGACGTCCGCCGGCCGCGGCTCGTACTCGTGGGGGTCCGTGTTGGGCTGCAGGATCTGGTGGAGGTCGACCCGGTCACCGCCCACCTGGCGCACGAAGTCGCCGAGCTGTGTCGACGTCGCCACGACCTTGAGCCCTCCGCTTCCGCTCTGGGAAGAGCCGCATCCTGCGACGAGCGCGACGAGGGCGATGACGGTCGCCGCCAGTCCGACCGAGCGGAGGGCGGCCGACCGACGCGCTCGGCCTCGATCGCCCCCGGACCGGGGATTGGGCGAGCTCCACGGGACCATGACATTGCCGGCCCCGGCGCCACGGCCGGGGAGTCGAAGGAGGGTGAACCGGAAAAAGCGCGCACGCTCAGCCCCCGATCGGGTCGAGTGAGTCCTGGGGCACCGCGCCGGGCTCGCTCGTGGGGAACGGATCCGGCAGGGCAGACCATGCCTCCATGCCGAGGGCCAGCTCCCGCTCGGTCAGAAGGCACTCGTCGAGGGCGTCGCGCAGTGCCCGCTCGTCCGAATCTCCTGGCACCAGGCAGCGGCAGGGCAGGCGCCGGTGCTCACCGAGCACCCTGACCCCGTCGGCGTCCGCTCTCGCTGACGTTGGTCGCTCGCCGGGACCCGGTCATGCGGTCGCCATCCCACGACTATGGGCCTGACCGCGAAACCATCGCAATGCTCCCGGCGCGCTCTCCCTGGACCACCACCGAAGGCCCGCCACTCGGGCCTTCAGGCGTGCCCATTGACGGCAGGCCTCTCAATACCAGCTCCTCAGGACACAACTGCGTCGTACCGGCGCTGGACGTCGGCCCGGTCGGCCTCCTCGGGCACCGACTCCCGGCTCGCCCGCAGGATCATCGCCGCCTGCTCGACCAGGACCTGACGCTGCTCCTCGGTGCTCACATAGTCCTTGATCTTCGCCAGCGCCTCGAGCTGGCGGATCAGCACCGCAGGCATACCGCGCCCGGCCTGACGGATCTTCTCGAACGCTCGCTGGACGAGGCGGCTGAAGCTCAACTCCGGCGTGATCACCCGTACGTAGCCGCTGGCGTCGCGATGGATGGTCGTCGGGTTCCAGCGCAGGGCGATCTTGCAGAGGCTGTCCCCGAGCCAGTCGATGCAGGTGATCGCGGTGAAGGTGTCGTTCACCGCCGGCGAGAGGGCCCGGATCGCGATCTCGACGAGTTGATCGACGGCGAACGACAGGTCCTGGGTGAGCGTCCTGTGCGGGCCGGTCACATGGGCGCGCGCCAAGGCGCGGGTCGACGTCGGACGCAGCCTCCGCGGGCAGGACGGTGGCCAGCGGGCTGCCCCTCGACGACGAAGTGACCCGGCCTGTGAAGCAGCCGGATGACGGCCGACCTTCCGGAGGCGATCTCGACGAGGGTGTCGTACCGAACGAACTGGAGGTAGCCGCTCTGTGTCGCACGGACGCCGCCGCCGGACTCCGCCATCCGGAAGGACAGCTCCGTGACGGACAGCCCGCTCTCGTTGACCGCTGCCGCGCACGCCTCCGGACGCGACCTCCGCGTCGATCGCCTTCGAGAGATCGCCGGCGATGCTGGCGATCACCTGCGGCAGCTGGATCGACACCGCGATGTGATGGATGAAGAAGATGAGCACGGCGAGGTCGAGAACGACCAGCGCCAGCGTCACGGTGATCGAGAGGTGAGGGACGAAATCGCCGTGGCTCGACGGGCTGATCGAGACGAGTACCAGGATCGCGTACGCGAAGGTCGCAACGAACGTGCCGAGCGTGACCTGCGTGCTCCGGTCGCGGATGAAGTTGCGCAGCATCCGCGGCCCGAACTGCGTCGATGCCAGGGTGAGGGTGACGATCGTGATCGAGAAGACGACGCCGACGACGGTGATCACGGCGGCCGCGATCGTGGTCAGGGTCTGTCTGGCGGCGTCGGCGTTGCCGCTGATCACCCAGGAGGGAAACGACAGGTCGCCGTTGTAGGCGGCGCGGTCCAGGGCCTGGGTGCCCGCGAAGAGCGCGATCGCGAGGACGACCTCGATCGTGGGGACCGCCCAGAGGTTCGTGCGGAGCGCTTCCCGGCGCCACTCCGCGGAGCGAGGCAGCACACGCATCACGCGGGGCGAGGGCGGATGGCGGTCGGCAGCGAGAGGCGAGGGGTGCGCATCGGGAGAGGCGTAGGTAGGTAGCGCCGACCAGGCTTCCCGGCTCACCTACCTCCACGCTACATCAGAACGCTTGCTCGCCAGTCCCGTTCCTGACACCGCGCTCTCCCATGACGCGGGACCCCACGCCGGGATCTGCTCTTCGTGAGCCGCCGTGGGGTTCCCTGGAATAGGATGGCGACGTATGAGCCTCTGGGTCAGCCCCGGCCGCCTGGCGGCTGGCATCCCGGTCGTCCGTCTGCGCGGGCGCTTCGACACTCCCGGAGTCCAGCTCGCGAATGACGCGCTCAGGCGGGTGGAGGACGAGCGCCCCCCGACCCTCGTCCTCGACTTGGGCGAGGTCGAGGACCTCGGGATTCTCGGGCGCGCCTTGGTGGTCTCGGCCGACGCGCGCGCCACAGGCGCCGGCCGTCAGCTTCGGGTGGTCTTCCCCACACTCCCCCTGCCCCGCACCGAACTCGAGGGCCTCGGGCTGGTGCCGATCGACCGCGAGGGCCTGCTCCAGGAGACCTGACAAGCCCACCAAGGTGGGTGCGGGGCCGTTGGGGTCAACCTGGCGTCGGATCAGACCGGGCGTAGCGGCACCCCCAACGGCGGCGGAGGCAGCGGATCGCCCCTCTCTGAGGCCTCGCGTGAAGAGGACCCCGTCATTGCCGGTCATCGCGAGCAGGCGCTGGTCGGCGAGCTCGACGGCGAACTGGGCCTCCTCGGGACGTTTGCGGGATGGCGTGCCGAGCGCATCTTCGATCTCCCAGCCACCGCCGGTCCGGCGCAGCACCATCGAGCGAGGACGTCCCAGCGACGGGGACAGCCTCGATCCCAAGGGCCGAGAAGCCAAGGGTTCGTTCCTCCTCAGCCGCGAGCGCGTCGAGGCCCTCTAGTAGGCGACTACTTGTCCTTCTTGTTCAGGTTGCGGACGATCACGTCGCCCCGGTCGTTGTTGCCGCTCGGAGTGAACGGCTGGTCGCTCAGGCGACGGTGAAGGGGTCGTTCCGCCAACTGGGCGGGCGGGCAGGTTCGGGGGCGACCGGATCCATTCTGGATCCGCGCAGTCAAGTCCCCTCACTGCTATGTCAACTCGTGACGGCGGCGCCCTCCGTGAGCGTCAGCGCCGCGTCGGCCACGAGGGCGCGGTAGACGACGTCCGAGAGCCGGCGCTTGAGGGCCCGGATCGCCTCGGTGCGAGTGTTGCCGTCGGCCTGTCGGCGCTCGAGGTAGGCGATCGCGTCAGGGAAGGCGCGTGCCTGGGTGACCGCGATCCGATGCAGGGCGGCGTTCAACTGACGGTTCCCGCTTCGCGAGAGCCGATGGCGGCGGCGGTTGCCCGACCAGACCGGCAGCGGCGCCGTGCCGTTGTGGCGCGCGAAGGCGTGGCGGGAGCGAAAGCGCACCACCCCGGCGACCTCGCCGATGATCTTGGCCGCCGACAAGGCCGCCACGCCGTGAACCTGAAGGAGCCCCGGTGCGACCTTGGTGGTGCGCTCAGCGATCTCCGTCTCGAGGCGCCGGATGTCAAAGGTGAGCGCCCGGACCCGCGCGACGAGATCGAGCGCGACCACCCCGACGACGCTCTCCACACCCTCGAGCCGGTCGGTGCAGAGGGCCAGGTGCTTGTAGGTGATGAGCGCCTGCGGCTTGGGATCCCAGCCCGGATCGATCTCGTGCAGATGCCAGCGAAGGCGGTTGATGTGGCGGGTTCGCTCGGCCAGCAGATCCTCGCGGTGGTCGACCAGCAGCCGCAGGGCGCGGGCGACCTCGTCGAGGTGGGCCACCGGTAGATCGGGCTCACGGGCGGCGGCGCGGGCGATCGCCAGGGCATCGATCGGGTCGGACTTGCCGTAGCTGCGGGCGGCGTCGCGCGCGTGGGCCATGAGTTTGGGCGTGACCCTCACGATCCGCTCGCCGGCTGCGAGCAGGTCGGCCTCCAGGCGACGTGACAGATGCCGGCAGTCCTCAACCGCCCAGCTGCGCTCCGGGCCGAACTGGTCGGCCCAGCGGATCAGCTCCAGATGGTCGGCGCTCGTCGTGGCCTGGGTGGTGCGGGTTGCCAGCTGGCGCCCGTGCTCGTCGATGGCCACCGCGGTGTGGGTGCGCTTGTGGGCGTCGATCCCGATGATCACCATGTCCGTGTCGCCTCTTCTCGTGAGGGGGTGACAGGACCGGCCGGTGGGCACACCTCAGTGGGGGCGCTGCCACGCTCCTATCAAGCCACGCCGGTCGGTCCATCTCACGTCGTCGGCCGCATGACGGGACCAGGCCACGGAGGGCACGAAGTGGTTGAGCGAGCCGACGACGCCGGACCACGATGACACTGAGGACGTGGTGTAGGAGATCGTCGGTGAGGGGAGCGGCGGCTCAGGCCGCCGCCAGCTCGGGGACCTCCTTGTGCTCATCGCCCTCGTGCTCGAGCACGAGGGCGAGCGACTCCACCGACAGGTAGCGCCGGCTGACCATCCATTCGTCGCACTGCTCGATGAGAAGGGCTCCGGCCAGGCGCACGAGGGCGGCGTCGTTGGGGAAGATCCCGACCACGTCCGAGCGCCGGCCGATCTCGCGGTTGACGCGCTCGAGGGGATTGGTCGAGCGCAGCTTGGACCAGTGCTCCTTGGGCAGGGCGTAGAAGCCGAGCAGGTCCTCCTCGGCGCCCAGCAGCAGCTCGGCCACCCTGGGCGCGTGATCGGCCAGGCGCGTGGCGACCTCGCCGAGGCGCTCGCGTGCCTCATCGCCCGAGGCGGCGTTGAAGACCTGGCGGATCGCGGTGGCGATCATCGGCTGCTGGGCGCGGGCGCAGTGGCCGAGCATGTCGCGAAGGAAGTGGACGGTGCACCGCTGCCAGGGGCATCCCAGCACCGCGGCATCAGAAGCAAAAGCATCAGAACAGAAATCCCATGCCCCTACGCTGTGCGGGCTGAGATCCCGCTTGAACACTGATGGGCCGTCTGGGGATCGAACCCAGGACCTGAGGATTAAGAGTAAGCCCGAGCGGTCTCGGCGGGTCTCGCGTCGTCTCGGGGAGTCGGCTTTCCGAGAGGGATTCCGCAAGTCCCAGGAATCG
>CAVYRD010000001.1:0-359984 GCA_963770865.1 uncultured Thermoleophilia bacterium | reverse complement strand
AGGCGCGGGGTGCCGTCGCCGATCACGATCTCCGAGCGGCCGATGGTCACGGCGGCCGCGAGCCCGGGCCAGACCACCGGCACCGCGCCGTTGGGCACGTCGTCGCCCGAGGCGAAGACGACCATCTCCCCGGCCGTCACCTGGCGCGCGCGCACGGCCGGGCCGAGGCGCATCTTGGGGCCCTGGAGGTCGAACAGCAGGGCCAGCGGGCGTCCGGCGCGCTCGGACGCCGCGCGCAGCGCCGCGGCGCGCTCGCGCCACGCGTCGGCGGTGTCGTGGGCGCAGTTGATCCGCCCCCCGTCCATGCCGGCCTCGACGAGCTGGTCGATCACGCCGGGCGGGTCGGTGGACGGTCCCAGGGTCGCGAGGATCTTGGTCCGGCGCAGTCGCACCGCGAGAACGTGCCAGGACCGGGCCCCCGCGTCTACCCTTGCCGAGTGTCACAGCGCTTCCGCGTGACCGACGTGCCCGGTGCCCAGCCCCTGGTCGAGAAGCGCGGCGACCCGGGCGCGATCGCGCGCGAGGTGGCCGCCCTCGGCGTCCTGGCGGGTCGCCCCTGGGCGCCCGCGCTCGTGCGCGAGGGGCCCGGCTGGATGGTCTCGACCCGGATGCCGGGCGCGCCGCGCGCGATCGCGGCGGCCGGCGCGAGCGAGGCCTGGCGCCTGGGCGCGATCCTGCGCGAGCTGCACGACCTGCGCCGGGAGGGGGAGGGCGGCCTGTGGTGGTGGGAGCGGCCGGCCGGCGACCTGGTGGCGTATCGCCGCGGCCGGGTCGAGGACGCCGAGCGCGCGCTCGCCGGCGGGCCCGACGCCGGCCTGGCGCGACGCGCGGCGGCGGCCGCGCCCGTGCCCGGACGAGGACGAGGGGCCCGGCGCCGTTCCGGATGCTCCACGGCGACCTCGTGGACGCCAACGTGGTGTGGGGCGCCGACGGCCCGGCCCTCGTGGACTGGGAGTTCTCGCGGATGGGCGACCCGGCCGAGGACCTCGCCTACCTGGTCGAGGTCAACGGCCTGCCGGACGCCGTGGCCGGCGCGGTCCTGGAGGGCTACGCGCTGCCCGGGATGGCCGCCCGGATGGAGGTCTGGCGCGCCCTGGCGGCCGCCGACGCCGGCGCCTGGTACCGCCGCCGAGGGCATGGACGAGGAGGCCGGGCGGCTGCTGGCCCGGGCGCGCGAGAGGGTCTGAGCGCCGCGCCGCGGGCGGCGGAGCCCGCCGTGGCGGCGCGCCTTGTGCATGGGGAGAAGCCGCGGGGCTCTTTCTCATACCTGTGGCTAAAGCGGCCCCCGAGGGGCCCCGGCCTAGCCTGCGCACACCTGGGGTCCCTGTCGGCCCACTCAATCGCGCAAGGAGAGTAGATGCGTTCAAGGCCATTCCGGTTGGTGCCGGCACTGGTGGCGGTGATGCTGCTCATGGTGCCGGCCCTTGCCGCTGCGCAGGACGTGACACCGCAGGAGATCGCGATCAACTCGATCTGGGTGGTCGTCGCCGCAGTGCTCGTCCTCTTCATGCAGGCGGGCTTCGCGATGCTCGAGGTGGGCCTCTCGCGCATGAAGAACGCCGGCGCCGTGATGGGGAAGATCCTCATCAACCTGTCGATCTCGTTCCTCATGTTCTGGGCCGTCGGTTTTTCGTTCGCCTTCGGCGCCGGTAACGACTTCATCGGGTCGAGCGGCTGGTTCATGGACAACAACAACACGGCGACCGACTACGCGTCGCTGGCGTACAGCAACACCAACTTCGAGGCGACCTTCTTCTTCCAGGTCGTCTTCTGCGCCGTCTCGCTGGCCATCGTGTTCGGCTCGATGCTCGACCGCACGAAGTTCATCGGCTACGTGATCTTCGGCATCGTCTTCGCCGGCTTCATCTACCCGACGGTCGCCCACTGGACGTGGGGCGGCGGCTGGCTGCTGCAGAACGGCTTCCAGGACTTCGCCGGCTCCTCGATCGTGCACCTGCAGGGCGCCCTGGCGGCGGCCGCGGGAGCGCTGGTGCTGGGACCGCGCATCGGGAAGTTCCGCGACGGGAAGTCGGTGCCGATCCCCGGCCACTCGGTCCCGCTCACGATCCTCGGCGTGATCATCCTGTGGGTCGGCTGGATGGGCTTCAACCCGGGTTCCTTCCTGAACGCCATCGGCGCCAACTTCGCCGACGTGGCCGTCAACACCAACCTGGCCGCGGCGCCGGCGTCATCGGTGCGACCATCGGCGCGCTGCTCCTGTTCAAGACGCTGGACGTCACGCAGATGGGCAACGGCGCCCTCGCGGGCCTGGTGGCGATCACCGCACCCTGTGCCTTCGTGGACCCGTGGGCCGCGATCGTGATCGGCTTCGTCGCCGGCATCGTCGTGCCGCCGCTGGTCCTGGCCGTCGAGAAGCTGAAGATCGACGACCCGGTCGGCGCGCTGCCGGTGCACGGCATGGCCGGCATCTGGGGCACGCTCGCCTGCGGCCTGTTCGCGACGCCGCGAGCGGGCCACCTCGCTCGCCGTCGGCGAGGGCGGGCTGCTGACCGGCAACGGCGGTCACCAGCTGTGGGTCCAGTTCTACGGTGTCGCCGCGACGATCGGCTTCACCTTCACGCTGTCGCTGGTCGTGTTCCTCGCCGTCAAGTACACCGTCGGGCTGCGCGTGAGCGAGGCCGACGAGCTGCGGGGCCTCGACATCTCCGAGCACGGGATGTTCGGCTACCCGGAGCGCTTCATCGACGTGCCGTACGCCGAGCCCGACTCGGGCCCGCCCTCGCCGGCGCCGGCCCCCGCGGGAGCCGCGACGGCCACCAACCCCGCTACCGCCTCGTAAGGGAGCGAACGTGAAGAAGATCGAGGCGTTCATCCGCCACGAGGCTCTCGAGGCCATCCACGACCGCCTGGCGCAGATGGGGCTTCCCTCCATGAGCGTCACGGAGGTCAAGGGCTCGGGACGCCAGAAGGGATTCACCGAGAGCTACCGCGGCGCCAAGACCACCATCTTCCTGCGACCCAAGCTGAAGCTGGAGATGGTGCTCGACGACGCCGACGTGGACCGCGCCATCGACTGCATCCTCGAGCTGGCCCACACGGGCGAGCCGGGCGACGGGAAGATCTTCATCTTCGCCGTCGAGGAGTCGATCCGGGTCCGCACCGGGGAGCGCGGGGACGTCGTCCTCGCACCCCACCCGGAGGAGACGCCCGCCTAGGCGCTTCCCCCTTCATCGGAGCAGGACGCGAAGCCCCCGGAAACGGGGGCTTCGTCGTTTGCGGCCACGCACTGGTCGCCCTCTTAGCGGGGCGACCAGGGCGGCAAATGGGCCCCTGGCCGGGGCCATTTTGCACACGGCGGCACCGCCTTACGGCGGGGACGGCCGCCGAAAACGCCGCTCGGCCCTTCGGGCCTCGCATCCGAGGTCCCGGACGGCGCTTCGCGCGCCGGCGCTCTCCAGGCCCTCGGCGTCTGTCCCGAGCGCTGCCGAAAGAACACGGGACGCCCGCGCGCTCCGCGCGTCGGGAACCGAGGATGCGAAGCGACCGAAGGTCGCGAGCGGCGGTTTCGGCGGCCTTGCCCGGCCGAAGGCCGTGCCGCCGTTGTCAAAATGGCCCCGGTCAGGGGCCATTTTGTCGCCCGATGGGCCCGCAAGAGGCCCATCGATGCGTGTGCGCACGGATCTCGCGCGGCGCCATCCGGGCGCACACGGGATCGTCCCCCGCCACCCCGCGCTGAGCGGCGCCCCCATGGACGCCCCAGACGATCGTCCCCCGAGGCCGGGAGCGAGGCCGCGCGCCCTATGTCCGGTTCGGGACCTCCACGACGAAGCGTGCTCCCCGTGCCCTCTCGGCTCTCCACGCGCACGTCTCCTCCCAGCGCCCGGGCGAGCTGGCGGCTGATGGCGAGGCCCAGGCCGCTGCCGCGGCGTCCGTCTGGGGTCTCCCGGCTCTGGAAGGCCTCGAAGATCCGCTCCTGCTCGGCGGCGGGGATGCCGGGGCCGGTGTCGGTCACCGAGGCGCGGAAGCCGCCGCCCGGGCGGGCGTGGCCCTCCAGGCGCACGGTGCCGCCCCGGGGGGTCCAGTGGATCGCGTTGTCGAGCAGGTTGCTGACGATGCGCTGCACGCGCGACTCGTCGGTCACCGTCTCGGGCAGGCGCTCGATGCCCCGCTCGAAGGTGATCTCGCGGCTGAGCGCCTCGGCCTGCATGGCGTCGAAGGCGCGGTCCAGGACGCCGGCCGGCTCCACGCGGGCGAGGTCGAGGTCGAACCGCTCGGCGTCGAGGCGCGCCAGGTCGAGCAGGTCCGCGACGAGCGTCTCCAGGCGCGCGGCCTCGCCCTCGATGGCCGACAGGGAGCGGGGGACGTCGTCCTCGGGCACCACGCCGTCGGCCAGCGCGGCGGCGTGGCCGCGGATGGCCGTGAGGGGCGTGCGGAGGTCGTGGGTGACGCGCATGAGGAAGTCGCGCGTCTCGCCCTCGCGCTCGGCCAGGCGGCGCACCATCAGGTTGAAGTCGGACGCCAGGTCGTCCAGCTCGGTCGTGCCGGTGGGCCCGAGCTCGGTGCGCAGGTCCCCGCCGGCCACGCGGTGGACGGCCGCCTGCATGGCGGTCAGCGGGCGGGTGATGCGGCTGGTCAGCAGCAGCGAGAGCAGGAGCGCGACGCCGAGCCCCAGCCCGGCTGCGGTGAACACCCGCGAGGCGACGTCCGGCCAGGCGGAGGCGAGCTCGCCCGGCGGGCGCGCGAGCAGCAGGGCGCCCGCGACCTCGTCGCCGAGGTAGACCGGCGCGGCGGAGGCCTCCAGCGTGCGCGAATCGCCGGGCAGCGTGAAGTCGATGCGCTGCACGCCGTCCCGCTCGAGCAGCGCGTAGTCGATCTCCTCGGCGGCGACCTGCGGGATCTCGCCGGTCGGGTGCTCGCCGCCGGGCGTGAGCTGGTTGCCCGTGTAGTAAAGGCGGGTCTTCGGGCCGACCAGCGCCCGCAGGTTGCCCAGCGAGATGAAGGTGAACTCCACGCCGCGCTGCAGGCCGCGCTCGGCCTGGTCGCTCACGATCACCGCGAGCGCCTGCGCCTGCCGGTCGAGCTCCGCGCGCGCCACGGCCTTCGACTGCGACCGGATGAGGCCCCCGCCGACCGCGGCGAAGACGATGGCCGCCACCAGCAGGCCGGCGGCGGCCGCCAGCACGAGGCGCCCTCGCAGGGTGCGCCACGGCCGCGGCAGGTTCACCGCTTCGCGGGGACCTTGTACCCGGTTCCCCACACGGTCTGGATCGGGCAGGCGTCGCCGAGCTTGCGGCGCAGCTGGCGCACGTGGACGTCGATCGTCCGGCTGTCCCCGAGAAAGGTGAAGCCCCAAACCCGCTCGAGGAGCTGCTCGCGGGTGAGCACGAGGCCGCGGTTCTCGATCAGCGTGACCAGGAGGTCGAACTCCTTCGGCGTGAGCTGGACGCCCTCGCCGTCCACGAACACCTCGCGCCCGCCGACCTCGATGCGCAGCGCCCCGGTCTCGATCGTGACCGGCTCCGGCTGGGCCGCGGCCTGCATGCGCCCCTCGGCGCGGCGCAGCACCGCGCGCACCCGCGCCACCAGCTCGCGGGGGTTGAACGGCTTGGTGATGTAGTCGTCCGCGCCGAGCTCCAGCCCGACGACCTTGTCCACCGCGTCGTCGCGGGCCGTGAGCATGATGATCGGCGTGTGGCCGCTGCGGCGCAGGCGCTTCGTGATCTCGTAGCCGTCCATGCCGGGCAGCATCAGGTCGAGGATCACGAGGTGAGGCGGCTCGGCTTCGGCGAGCCTCAGGCCCTCGTCCCCTCGCTCGGCGACCGTCACGACGAACCCCGCCGCCTCCAGGTACATGCGCGCGAAGGAGGCGATGTTGGGCTCGTCCTCGACGATCAGGACTCGCTGGCGATCGTCCGGGGGAGCCATCGGCGCACGATGGTAGTCGGGCTGCGCGGCGCGGTCCACCGGGCGCGGGCCCGGCTCCTGCCCCGCCGGCGCCCGCGGGGGCGACGACGGGGCCGGGGCGGGGATCACGGCTGCGCGACCACGGCGGGCTTCAGCAGCACCCGCACGCCGCCGTGCCGACCGGGGCCGACGCCGGTCGCGGCGCCGGTCGTGAAGGTGCCCTTGCCGCGCACGAAGCTGCGGGCCAGGGTCCCGTCCGCCTGCGTGAAGGTGCCCTCCACGTCGGTGGCGCGGACCTTCATGCGGAAGCCGGTGCCCGTGAGCTTCACGGCGGCCGCCTTCAGGCCGGAGTAGACGACCGAGCCGTCGGGCAGCGTCGTCGTGGTGGTCCCGTCGGGCACCGTGACGGCGAGGTCCTTGCCCGCGGAGCGGTCCCAGACGCGGACGCGGCCGGTGAGCGTGGTGATGTCCACCGTGCCCGAGGCCGGCCCGTTCAGGCGCCAGGTGGCCCCGGCGGAGCGGCTGTCCCAGTGCCAGCGGCGGACGGTGACGATGCGACGCTCGCTCACCACCCGTCGGCCGTGGCCCGTGACGACCACGCGGCGCACCGTGACCGTCTTGCGCACGGTCTTCGGGCCCTTGGGGCCCTTCGCGGAATCGCGCCACCACTCCGGGCCGCCATGGCCGGAGAGGTCGACCGACATCGGCCCGGTGGTGATCAGGATGCGCTGGTTGGCCCAGAACGGGATCGGGACGCCCCCCTCGAGGATCGTCGTGCCCTTGCCGGCGACCTTCGCCTGGCCCGCGGCGCCGTGGGTCGCGGTGTCGTCCACGTCGGCGGTGAAGTGGCCGCCCACGACGATGCGGAACGACGAGCCGTCGGCCGTCAGCGTGCCGTCGCCGGCATACCGCTTCGTGAGCCCGTCCTTCGCCGTCGTCGCGGCGCCGAACCCGCTCGCGGTGACCACGAGGTCCTTGGCGTCCGAGAGGTCGATCACCCGCAGCGCGCCGCGGCCGGTGAGCGCGACGCCCCCGGAGCCCTCGTAGCGAAAGACGCCGTTGCCCTCGGCGTGGAGGGACCTGTCCGTCGTCGTGGTGGTGGCGCCGGCGGCGTCGTCCGCGATCGGATCGGTCTCGGTGGCCGGTTCACCGGCCGGCTGCCCTGCGAGGGCGGCCGCCGGCATGGCCATCAGTGCAGCGGCACCGCCGATGAGGAGCACTCTTCGCACCGTCGGAAACTCCTTCGCTCCGAGGAGGAGGGAAGTGCGATTCGGATCCAGACACGCGACCAGCTCTCGTCGGGACCGTCGTTCAGCTTGTAGGTACCGGTCCCGGAGAGGAGGGCGCGGCCATAGCCGGAGAAGCCGACGCTGAGGTCCGCGCCCGTGATCTGGACGGTCACGTTCGATCCCTTGATGTAGAGGATCCCCGACGCCTGACGGACCCGCGCCACCCGGACGCGGCCGCGTGTGAACGCCATCGGCACTCCGGCGACGTACGCCTTGGCGTCTCCTGCGCGGTCCATCACGACGACCGAGCCCCTGCCCGGGATCGTGCCGTTCACCGACATCCGCCCGATGACGGTCATGCCGCCCGTGCCCTCGGCCTCGAGCCGCGCGGAGGGCACGCGACCCGGCTCCTGCTTGCGCAGGGGGGTCTTGGCCTCGGCGAGCACGGGAACCAGGAGCATCAGGGCGAACGCGGCCATCAGCGCGCGACGCACCACTCCACCTCCGTCACGTCGGCGGGATCCCGGACGGACCCCGCCATGGTCGACGAAGATGCTGAATCGCTCGAATGTGGTCCCCGCGGTGGATGGGTAAGGGGTTTGCGTCACTTTGTTCGCAATGTGTGAGGGCCGGTCCGGAGGGGCATCGGCGCTCAGGGCTGGAGCTTGACCCCTTCCTGCACCTTCACCGCCGGCGAGTCGAGCTTCACGCCCTCCTCGACGGTCGCTGTGTCGGCCTCCGGCGCGGCCGCGGGGGCGGCGCCGGGCTGCTCGCCCTCGGGCACCGGGCGCGGGCCCTCGTCCATGTACGCCCACACGATCTCGCCGCAGTCGGGGCAGGTGGGCAGGGTCCCGCGGTTGCGGATGCGGAACTGGCAGGCGACGCAGGCGAAGGTGCCCTGCACCTTCTGGCCCGCGTGGAAGCACGGCTTGCCCAGGCGGCGCTCGGCCTCCTCGACGCCCTCGCGCGTGCTGATGTTGCCGCGTGGACGGCCGCCGGGCCCGCCCCCGGGGCCACCGGCCTGACGACGCTGAGGTGGCAGACTTCCCATGCGAACTCCCCCGCTCCCCGCCGTGACGGGAGGGCCGCGCGCGTACCCCCCGAGGCGTATCGTTGGACGCCCCCAAGCCTACCGCGCCGGTGCGCGCGCACCGAGTCGCCGGTCGGCCGGAACACACCGGAGCCCGTTCGCCCATCCGCGTCGCCCTGGCACAGATCAACACCGTCGTCGGCGACATCGACGGCAACGCGGCGCGGATCGCCGCGGCACTCGCCGACGCGGGGGAGGCGGGGGCCGACGTCACCCTGGTCCCGGAGCTCGCCATCACGGGCTATCCGCCCGAGGACCTGCTGCTGCGGCCGGCCTTCGCGGCGTCAGCACGGGAGGCCCTCGACCGGCTCGCCGCGGGCGTGCGCACCGGGATCGCCCTGATCGGGTTCCCCGAGTGGAACGGCGACTGCCACAACGCCGCCGCGGTGGTGGCCGACGGGCGCGTGCAGGCCGTCTACCGCAAGCGCTTCCTGCCGAACTACGGCGTCTTCGACGAGGCCCGGTACTTCCGCGCCGGCGAGGAGGCCATGGTCTTGGAGGTCGGCGAGACCCGCATCGGCGTCGCCGTCTGCGAGGACATCTGGTACCCGAACCCGGTCGCCGCCGACCTCGCCGCGGCCCGGGTGGACCTCGTCTGCTGCATCTCCTCGTCCCCCTTCCACCGCGGCAAGGGCGACCGCCGCGAGGCGATGCTCGCCACGCGCGCCGACGACTGCGCCGCCGCCCTCGCCTTCTGCAACCAGGTCGGCGGGCAGGACGAGCTGGTCTTCGACGGGCGCTCCGCGGTCTTCGACGCCTCCGGCGAGCTGGTGGCCCGCGCGCCACAGTTCGAGGAGCACCTGCTGGTGGCCGACATCGACACCGGCATGTCCGCGCGCCGGCGCCTGCTCGAGCCGCTGGCCCGCCGCCTGCCGGGCGCGCCCGCCGAGCGCGACGTGCGCATCGTGGCCCGCGCGCCACAGCACGGCGACCCGGTGGCTCCCGTCGTCGCCGAGGCGTTGCGCGACGAGGCCGAGGTCTGGGCCGCGCTGCGCCTCGGCATCCGGGACTACGTCGGCAAGAACGGCTTCCCGGGCGTCCTGATCGGCCTGTCGGGCGGCATCGACTCGGCCCTCACGGCCGCCCTCGCCGCCGACGCCCTCGGCCCGGAGCGCGTGACCGGCGTGGCGCTGCCGTCCGCGCACTCCTCGCCCGAGTCGCTGGGCGGGGCGGAGGCGCTGGCCGAGGCGCTCGGCGTCCGCCTGCTCGAGGTGCCGATCGCCGGCGTCGTCGCGGCCTTCGAGGACGCGCTCGCCGAGCCGCTCGCCGGCTACGGGCCGGACGTCACCGAGGAGAACATCCAGGCCCGCGCCCGCGGCACGCTGCTGATGGCCCTCTCCAACAAGCTCGGGCCCCTCGTCCTTGCGACGGGCAACAAGAGCGAGATGTCGGTGGGCTACAGCACGCTCTACGGCGACATGGTCGGCGGCTTCGCGCCGCTGCGCGACCTGTCCAAGACCTGGGTCTACCGGCTGAGCCGCTGGCGCAACGCGTCGGAGGGGCGCGAGGTGATCCCCGAGGAGACGATCGCCCGGCCGCCGACGGCCGAGCTGCGACCCGGCCAGCTCGACACGGACAGCCTTCCCCCGTATGAGGTGCTGGACGCGATCCTCGAGGGATACGTCGAGCGCGGGCTCGAGCAGGCGCAGATCGTCGGGCTCGGCCACCCGGAGGCCGTGGTCGCCGACGTCATCCGTATGGTCGACCGTGCCGAGTACAAGCGCCGCCAGGGGCCGGTCGGGATCAAGATCACCCCGAGGGCGTTCGGCCGCGACCGTCGAATGCCGATAACGAGCCGCCATGTCTAGAGCGCACCGCCGATCCCTCGTCCTCGTCGCCGCCGTGGGGCTCTGCGTCGCCGCGCCGGCTCTCGCCGCGGGCCCGGCCAAGCCGCCGCCCCCCGAGGCCGGGACGGGGACCCACGCGGAGTTCGCGCGGACGATGCCGGGCCGGTCGCGCCTGCTGGTGACCTTCACCGACGCGCCCTCGCGGGCCGCCGCCGCCGCGCGCCTCGCCGGGCTGGGGGCGCTCGCGCCCGTCGTCCCCGAGGCGGGCGTCTGGGGGCTCTCGCCGGCCGATCCGTCCACCGCGCGCGAGCGCGCGCTGGCACGGCCGCAGGTGGCCGGCGCCGCCTGGTCGCTCGAGCGGCAGGCCGCCGACCGGCCCGCGCCGCCCGGAACGCCGGGGCCGGCCCCGGCGTTCACCGACCCCTACTTCACGCCCTCCTCGCAGTGGGGCCTGCTCGGCGGCTCCACCTGGGGCGCCGACCTCACCAACACCGGCGCGCGGCCTCCGATCGCGATCCTCGACAGCGGCATCGACGACACCCACGAGGAGTGGGGAGGCCCGTCGAGCCCGCTGATCGCCCCGCGCAGCACCCTGCGAGGGGACGGCAACGCGTCGGACCACGGCCTGTCGGGTCACGGCACCCACGTCGCCGGCATCGCCGCGGCCCCGGCCAACGGCGTCGGCGTGGTGGGCGTGGCCCCCGCGGTGGCCGGCGCGGCCCCCGTGATCCCGGTGCAGATCGCCGACCGCGACGGCAGCAGCACCGACGAGACGATGATGCGCGGCATCCGTCACGCCGTGCTGAACGGCGCCAAGGTGATCAACATCTCGGCCGGCGGGCCGGGCTATTCCCAGGCCTTCCAGGACGCGATCCTTTGGGCCACCCAGCGCGGCGCCCTGGTCGTCGCCTCGGTCGGCAACCAGGGCCAGGACGTCAACTCGCTGAACTACCCGGCGGGCTACCGCCGCGTGCTCGGCGTCGGCGCCCAGTGCGACGGCGTCCCCGCCTTCGATCCGAAGCTCATCGACCCGACGCGCGCCATCGACTGCCCGCAACCCTTCCAGGCGGCGACCTTCTCGAACCACAACCGCACGGTCGACGTCATCGCCCCCGGCGTGGACATCCTCTCGAGCGTGCCCAAGCGCGTCACCGAGCGCGCGGTGGCCCCCGGCTACGCGCTGAAGGACGGGACGTCCATGGCGGCGCCCTATGTCTCCGGTCTCGCGGCGCTAGTGATGGCGGCCAACGGCGGCTCCCTCAGCCCGTACCAGGTGCTGCGCCAGATCGAGAACACGGCCAAGGACCTCGGCCCGGCCGGGCGCGACAACGTCAACGGCTACGGCGTCGTCAACCCGCGGGCGGCCGTCACGCTGCGCGGGCCCGCGGACGACACCGACGAGGTCAACGACGACGTCAAGTGGCTGACCGGCAGCACCAAGCTGACCGAGACCAAGCCGCTCGTCGTCACGGCGACGGCCGACCAGTACGAGGACAGCGACGACGTCTACGCGGTGCGCCTCGCCCGCGGCGAGCGGATCCGGGCCGTCATCACCCACGGCGCCCCGCGGCTCGACCTCTACCTCTGGGACCCCGGCACCCGCACCGTGGGCACCGAGAACGGCAACCTGGAGCGCCACCTCATCAACTACCGCCCGGGCACCACCCGGCGCGGGGTGATCGCCTACCGCGCCACGCGCGCCGGCGTCTACTACGTGGACGTATTCGCCCGCCGCGGGGGCGGCGCGTACACCCTGCGGCTGACGCGCGGCTGATGGCCCCCGTCCCGCACGTCGTGCTCACGTACGACTACGTCCCCGACATCCTCGAGCGCCGCGCGCCGCACCGTGAGGCGCATCTCGCCCGCATCGGCGAGTGGGTCGGCTCGGGCGCGATGCTGATGGCCGGCGCGGTGGGGGACCCCCCGACCGGCGCCCTCTTCGTGTTCGGCGACGTCGCCTCCGAGGAGGTGGAGCGCTTCGCCGAGGGCGACCCCTACGTGCTCGCGGGCCTCGTGGCCGCGCGCCGGACCGCCCCGTGGACCGTCGTGGCGAGTAGGTTGGAGGGGTGAGCCGGACCGCGTTCGTCCACGCCGGGGGCGGCCCCTCCTACAACCTCGGCGACGACCATCCCATGACGCCGCTGCGCCGCCAGCTGGCGGTGGAGCTGATCAAGGCCTACGGGCTGCATGAGCACCCGGACGTCGTGCCGATCGCTCCCGGCCCCGCCTCGGTGGAGCTGATCGAGCGTGTCCACACGCCCGCCTTCGTGGCGGCCGTGCGGCGCTACAGCGCCAACCCGCTGCTGGCGTCGGGCTGGGAGGCCGGCCAGTGGGGCCTCGCGGCCGGGGGCGACACGCCGGCGTTCGAGGGCATGCACGAGGCGGCCGCGGCCATCTGCGGCGCCTCGGTGGCCGGGGCGATGGCCGTCTGGGAGGGGCGCGCGCAGCAGGCCTTCGTGGCCGGCGGCGGCCTGCACCACGCGATGGCCAACCGCGCGGCCGGCTTCTGCATCTACAACGACACGGCCGTCGCCATCCAGGCCCTGCTCGACGCGGGCGCCGAGCGGGTCGCCTACGTCGACATCGACGTCCACCACGGCGACGGCACCCAGTGGATCTTCTTCGAGGAGCCGCGGGTGCTGACGTGCTCGGTGCACGAGACCGGCCGCTACCTGTTCCCGGGCACCGGGGCCTTCGCCGAGCGCGGCGTGGGCGCGGCCGAGGGAACGTCCCTCAACATCCCGTTGCCGCCCTACGCCGGCGACCGGCCCTATCTGCGGGCCATCGAGGAGGTCATCGCCCCGGCGGTGCTCGATTTCGACCCCGACGTCATCGTCACCCAGGACGGCGCCGACCCGCACCACGCCGACCCGCTCGCGCACCTGCAGGTCACGATGCCGGCCTTCCCCAAGGCCTACCGCATGCTCCACGACCTGGCGCGCACGGCGGCCGACGGCCGCTGGGTGGCGCTCGGCGGGGGCGGCTACACCTTCCAGGTCGTGCCGCGCGCCTGGACGATGCTGTTCGCCGAGATGCTCGGGGTGGAGCTCGACGACGAGATCCCGGAGGCGTGGTGGCGCCCCAACGAGGAGATGCTCGGCGTGCCGCTGCCGCGGCGCATGTCCGACGACCCCGAGCCCGAGGTCCCGGACGAGGAGCGCATCCGCGCCGACATCGACGGCGACCGGGTGGTCGACGAGGCCCGCGCCCTCTTCCTTCGCTGAGAGCCTCTTCCGGGATGATGGCCCACGACCGTCTGCCCGCTGCGAACGCTTCGCGCTGCGGCGTCCTCGGTCGGGGCGCCGGCATCGCACCCTCCCTGCGTCCTTGCATCGCTCGGTTCTCGCGGCAGGCCGGCCGCGGTTCATCCTGAAAGGGGCTCTGCGTCCGCCCGCGATCGAGGCCGCCGGTCTCGGCGTGTGGCGGGCGCGCCCCGGCGGGGGCCGGGCGGTGCTGCTGGAGGGCGTGGACTGGCGGGTGGGGGAGGGTGAGCGCTGGGCCGTGATCGGCCCGAACGGCGCCGGCAAGACCACGCTGCTGGCCATCGCGGGCGCGGTGGCGCACCCCAGCGAGGGGCGCGCGAGCGTGCTCGGCCACCCACTCGGCGGGACCGACCTGCGCGAGCTGCGGCGGGCCATCGGCCACGTTGACGCCGCGATGGCCGGGCGCTTCCGCCCGCGGGCGACGGCCCTGGAGGTGGCCCTGACGGGCGCCACGGCCTCGATCGCCCCGCTGCCCGGGCGCCTGGCGGAGGCCGACGGCGACCGCGCCGCCGCGCTCCTCGGGCAGATGGGCTGCGCCGACCTGCTCGGGCGCGCCTTCGGGCGCCTGTCGCGCGGCGAGCAGCAACGCGTGCTGCTGGCGCGGGCCCTGATGCCGCGCCCGCGCATGCTGCTGCTCGACGAGCCGACGGCCGGGCTCGACCTGCCCGGGCGCGAGCTCTTCCTGTCGGGCCTCGACGACCTCGTGCGCTCCGACCCGGGCCTCACCACGGTGCAGGTCAGCCACCACCTGGAGGAGCTGCCCTCCTCCACGACCCACGCCCTGCTGCTGCGTGCCGGGCGGGTCGTGGCCTGCGGCCCGGCCTCCGAGGTGCTCGACGCCCCCACGCTCTCGGAGTGCTTCGACGCCCCGGTGCGCGTGATCCGGGACGACGGCCGCATCCTGGCGGTGATCGACCGCTGAGAGGGCGGCCGACGTCCGCTACGAGGCGATCACCCGGTTCCGGCCTGCGGCCTTCGCCGCGTAGAGGCGGGCGTCCGCCGTCGCGACGAGGCTGCGCGCGTCGTCGCTGTGCGAGGAGGCCACGCCGAGGCTCACGGTGAGCGCGGCGTCGCGCTCCACGGCCCGGCGCACGCGCTCGGCCACGGTGGCGGCCGCTGCGTCGTCGGCGCCCGGCAGCAGCAGGGCGAACTCCTCGCCGCCGATCCGGCATGCCCGGTCCTCGGCACGCGCCTCGCGCGCCAGCACCCGCGCGACGGCCACCAGGGCGTCGTCGCCGGCCTGGTGGCCGTGGCGGTCGTTGAACTGCTTGAAGTGGTCCACGTCGAGGATCACGACGCCCATCGAGCCGCCCGACCGCCGGGCGCGGGCCGTCTCGGCCGCGAGGGCCTCGTCGAACGCCCGGCGGTTGCCGAGGCTCGTGAGGGGGTCGGACAGCGACAGGCGCTCCAGCCCCTCGCGCAGCTCCACCTGCACCAGCGCGGCCGAGGCGTCGCGTGCCAGGGTGCGCAGGGCGCTCACGGCCTCACGGCGCACGACCACCCGCCCGGGTCCGGGGACGGCGCGCGAGCCGGTGATCGCGCCGAGCGGCCGGCCGGGGGCGCCGTCGTCTCCGGGGGCGGTGAGGGGGATCTCCAGGAAGGCGCGGCCGTCCTCGCGCCAGGTGCGCTCGCGCACCGGGGCGTCGCCGAGGCGCACGGAGACCTCCCAGCCGGGCAGCAGGGCCCGCGCCCCCGCGGCGGCCGCGTCGGCCACCGCCTCGGCGTCCTCGGCGCCCACGAGCGCCACCGAGGCCTCGTGCAGGGCTCCGATGCGCGTGC
The DNA here is from genome assembly GCA_963770865.1 of uncultured Thermoleophilia bacterium. GTDB lineage: Bacteria > Actinomycetota > Thermoleophilia > Miltoncostaeales > Miltoncostaeaceae > Miltoncostaea. Next base: position 344,971 of record CAVYRD010000001.1, on the reverse strand, counting down.
TCCGCTGGTCGAGCTGGCGCTCGTTGAGGCGCACCAGCACCGCGGCGATCACCACGACCGCGGCGGCCATTGCGAGCGGCCCGGCCGCGTCCTCCAGGGACGAGCTCGCGTCGCCCTCCCACGCCGTGAGCGCGCCCGCGACGATCGCCGAGAGGACCAGCGCCTTGATGCCCGGGGCGGTCCCCAGGGCGAGGGTCACGACGAGGCAGAAGAGGGGCAGCAGCCAGAGGGCGAGGCTGTCCGTGCCGCCCGCGGCCCACGCCAGCACGAGGATCAGCGCGGCGTCCACCACCAGGCCCACGTTGACCGCGAGCAGCAGCCGCCGGGGGTGCCGGGTCGGCAGCCACGCCAGCAGGACGTGGAGAGCGGCGGCCACGACGCATGCGCCCACGGCCAGGAGCCGGTCGGCGCCGGACATGTCGAGCGGCGCGACCGCGGCCACGACCGCGAGGCCCGCGATCACGGCCAGCCGGCCCCGCGCCATGACGGCGTGCCGATCCTCGAGCTCGTACCAGTCGCGGCGCGCCCGGACGTCTCCGAGCACGGTTCCGGGGTCGCCGGATGTCGGTCGCATCGCCCTCCTGAAGGGGGTTCCGGGCACCACGTTAGCTGCTCGGAGAAGAATTCCCTCACGACGCTAAAGCTTTTCGGGGGTCCTGCCGATAGGGGGGTCGCCATGGCCTCGCCCTCGCATCGGAAGCCGCGCCTCACCCGCCGCCCCGCCTCACTCGCCGCCATCGCCACGGCCCTCGCCGTGGTGGGGGCTCCGGCCACCGCGGTCGCGGGCCACGCCACGGGCGCCGCCCCGGTCGACGCCGGCGCCGCGGACCCCGCCGTCGTCCCGGCCGCGCCGCCCGCCGAGACCGCCGCCCTCAAGGACGCCCCGGCTCCGACGCCGGCCCCCGAGCCCGTCCCGGGCGAGGCCGCCCCGCTCGAGCCCGAGGCCCTGCCGGCGCCCGCCCCGGTGCCCGCCGGCCCCGAGCCCCGGCCGGCCGCCCCGGCCGACGCCGCCATGATCGCCGCTCCGGCGCCCGACATGACGCCCGCCGACGCCGCCCCGCCGGCCGACCCGGCTCCGGCCGCCGACCCGGCTCCGGCCGCCGACGCCGCTCCGGCCGCCGACGCCGCCCTCGCCGATCCGGTCCCCGCCGACCCGGCTCCGGCCGCGGACGCCCCGGCCGAGCCCGCGCCCGCCGCGGACGCCCCGGCCGCCGACCCCGCGCCCGCCGCGGATCCGGCCCCCGCGGCCGAGCAGCCCGTCGCGGGGACCGACCTGTCGACGCCCGCCGCCCTGCTGCCGGACCCCGTCGTCTCCTTCCCCGTCGCGCCGCCCGAGGACGCCGCCGGCACCCCCGCCGAGGCCGCCCCGGCGCCGACGCCGGACGTCGCCGAGGTCCCGCCGCCGCGCCCCGACGTGGTGGTCGACGCCGTCGGCGCCGTCCACGACAGCCCGCCGCCGGCCGTCCCGGCCGCGGTCATCCCCGAGGGCGACGACGACGCCGAGGGCTCCGACCCGGCCGAGATCCTGTCGCCGGCCGCGCCCCCCGGGTTCGAGGACGGCTCGCGGCTCCTGTCCGGCCTCGGCAGGGGCGGCCTGCTGCCCGACGGCACCGTGGCCGACGCCGCGGTCGCCGACCCGGCGTCCGACCCCGCCGTCACGGCCCAGGCCGCCGTCGGGCCCGCGCCGGCCGCCGCGTCCGCCCTCCCCGTCGAGCTCGTCACGCCGCCGGCCCGGGTTCGTCCCTCCGACCCGGCCGGCCCGGCTGCACCAGCCACCGGGCACGCCCCGGCCGCACCCATCGCCGCGGCCCCCGCCGGCCTCGCCCCCGCGGTCTCCGCGGCGGCCATCGCCGCGCCCCCGGCCACCGGCCGCCGGCTGGCGCTCATCGAGCGGGTCGTGCTGCACCGGCCGGTCCACAACCCGGCTCGCGCGCGGGCGGGCGCCGCGGTCGCGGCCGCCGCCGGCGCGACGAAGACGGTCACCGTCCAGGCCGCGAAGGCCACCCGCTCGCCCTGGCTCATTGCCGGCGTCCTGGCCCTCGCCGCCCTCTACATCTTCGGCCAGCGCGCCCTCGACCGGGGCTCCAAGCTCTCCTACGCCGGCCGCGCGGGCGACCCGGACGACGAGCTGATCGAGCTCTGAGGCCGAGAGAGGTTCCTCGCCCCCCCCGGGGCGGGCGCCTCAAGGGCGGGTCGGGCGGGTCGAAGCACATAGGGAGATGCACCGCCCCTCCCTCGTCACGGCCGGGTCCCCGGCGGAATCGGCGCGCCCCGACGGGCCGTCGCGGCTCCACCGCGCCCTCGACGCGCTGATGGAGGCCTTCTGGCTGCTCGACGCCGTCCGCGACGATACGGGCCGGATCACGGACTTCGTCATCGTCGAGCTCAACCTGAGCGCAGCGTGCATGGCCGGCCTCGACCCGGCCTCGGCCCGCGGCCGCCTGCTGGGCGAGGCCATCCCGCTCTCCCGTCGTCTCGGCCACATCGACCGCTACGCGGCCGTGGTGGCGAGCGGGCGCCCCGAGATCCACCAGTTCAGCGCCGAGAAGCCCGACGGTCGCACGGTCTGGCGGCGCATCCACGCGGTCCGCTCGGGCGACGGCGTCGTGGTGACGATCACGGACGTCACCGACCGCGTCGTCCACGAGCGCGAGCGCGCCGCCGTCGACGACGACCTGCGCCTGCTGGCCGAGAACGCGACGGACATGATCGCCCGCATGACGCCCGACGGGCGGCTCACCTACGTCTCGCCGGGCTGCCGCGAGGTCGTGGGCTTCGAGCCGGAGGAGATGGTGGGGCGCTCGACCCGCGACCTCGCCCACGTCGACGACCTGCCGGTCCTCGAGGCCAGCCTGCGGCTGCTGGAGCTGAGCCCCGAGGCGCGCTGCTTCACCTACCGCGCCCGGCGCAAGCGCGGCGGCTGGGTGCGCCTGGAGACGACCGCCCGCGGCATCCGCGACGGCGCCGGGGCGCTCCGCGAGATCCAGCTGGCCACCCGCGACGTCACCGAGCGGACCCTGGCCGAGGCCGAGCACGCCGCCCTGCACCGGGTCTCGGAGGCCGTGGCCGAGGGCGTCCACCACTCGGACCTCTACATGCTCGTCGCCGCCGAGATGGCCCACCTGCTCGACGCCGACGGCGGCCGGGTCGTGCGCTACCTGGATGAGGGCGTCGCCGAGGTGGTCGGCGCGTGGCGGCGCGCGTCGCTGCCGCAGTCCCGGCCCGGGGAGCGGCTCGTCCTCAGCCCCGGCTGGGCCATCACGCGCGCCCGCGCCACCGGCGCCACGGCCGTCGCCGAGCTGTCGCTGGACGCGGCCGCCCGGGCCGGGGCGGACCTGCGGCTCGGCATCGCCGCCCCGGTGCGCTTCGAGGGACGCGTCTGGGGCGCCGTGGCGGCCGCGTTCCGGGACCCCGACGACGTGCCCGAGGGCGCCGTGATGCGGGTGGAGCGCTTCGCCAAGCTCGTCGGCCTCGCGGTGGCCAACGCCGAGGCGCGCGGGCGCCTGACGGTGCAGGCGACCACCGACGCGCTCACCGGCCTGGTCAACCACGGGACCTTCCACACCGCCCTCGCCGACGCCTTCGCCCGCGCCGCGCGCTACGGCGGGGCGCTCAGCCTCGCCGTGATCGATCTCGACCACTTCAAGGCCCTGAACGACACGTTCGGCCACCTGGCCGGCGACGCGGCGCTGGAGGCCGTGGGCGCCATCCTGCGCGAGCACGCCCGGGAGGCCGACGTCGTGGGGCGCATCGGCGGCGAGGAGCTGGGCTGGCTGATGCCCGAGACGGACATCGAGGGCGCGGCCGAGGCCGCCGACCGCCTGCGGCGGGCCATCGCGTCGGCGCCGGTCTGCGGGCCGATGGGGCTCACCACCTCCGTCGGGCTGGCGCGCCGGGCCGCCCGCGACCAGGACGCCGAGCAGCTCTTCCGCCGCGCCGACGCGGCCCTCTACCGGGCCAAGCAGGGCGGGCGCGACCGGGTGGTCGCCGACCGGAGCTGACCCGGGCTCAGGCCCCCGCGACGTGGGCCGGCACGGGCATCTGCGCGAGCTCCTGCAGGAACGGCGCCAGGAAGCGGCCGGACACCTTCGGCACGGGCCACCAGCGGGTGCCGTCGCCGCCCTCGTCCAGGCTCCGCTCGTTCAGGAGCCACCCGTCCGTGCCGTCCCACACCCACTCGGGCATGGCCGGCATGAACGGGAGCTCCTCGGCGTCGATGCCGAGGTCCCGGGCGACGGCCGACGCAACCGAGTCGGCCTGCTGGCAGGCGATGCCCCCGCGCTTCACAGGGAACGCGCCCGCGTCGCCGATCACATGGATCCCCGGCGCACCCTCCACCGTGCCCTCCTCGGCGCAGATCACGAACCCGTGCTCGTCGGACGGCAGCCCCGACAGCGCCGGCCCCTCCGTGACGGGGAGCGCGACGACGCGGTCCACCGGGCGGGTGCTGCCGTCGGCCAGCGTCAGGCGGCCCCAGTCGAGCGACGTGACCTCGGCCCCGGTCACGATCTCGATGTCCATGCGCCGCAGCTTGCGCACGACCGCGCCGCCGGCCAGCGGGCCGAACGTCGACAGGGGGACGGCCTCGGAGGTGACGACGGCGACGCGGGTGGAGCCGCCGTGGCCGGCCGCGACGAGGTGCTCGCGCGTCATGAGGGCGATCTCGTAGCCGGCGAGCGGCCAGCCGCAGTCCGGCGGGATGACCACCACCAGGTCGGTGTCGCCGCCGCGCTCGGCGTGGGCCACGACGCCGCCCACCAAGCCGCGCAGCTCCTCCACGTCGTCATGCCCTCGGAACGTCAGCGCCTCAGGGATGCTCGCGCGGGTGCGCGGGCCCACGGCCACGACCAGGTGGTCGTAGCGCAGCAGCTCGCCGCCGGCGAGCATCGCCAGGCGCCGCCCGCCGTCCACCGCCACCAGGTGGGACTTGCGCAGGGCCGCGCCGGTGCGCGAGACCACGCGCGCCAGGGGGAGGTCGACCGAGGGCGGGATGCCGAAGGCGCTGCCCGTCGCGCTGGCGTGGATGGCGAAGCGCCGGCCCGGGTCGATGACCGTGACGTTCGCCCGGCCGCCCGTGAACTCGCGCAGCGCGAGCGCGGTCTCGATGCCCGCCATGCCGGCGCCCGCGATGACGACCCGCGCCCCGGCGGGGGATGATGCCTCGGCCATGGCGGGATGGTGCGGCGTGGCCGGGGGCGGTGGCATCCGGGAGCCCTCGCAGCCCGTTGCGGATCGTCCGCACTTCTCGTGGCACGTCGCCGGTTGCCCCGCTGCGCCGACGCCGCGATGCTGGACCCCATGCCGACGGGCGCGCCCACCGACGCCGGCCCGGTCCTCGCCGTGAACGCGGGCTCGACCGGGGTGAAGCTGACCCTGGTGGACCGCGACGAGCGCTCCGCCACGATCGCGGACCTCGCCGACGCGCCGGACGGCCTGGCCGCGGTCGGCCACCGGGTCGTCTTCGGCGGCGACCGCCTCACGGAGCCCGCGCTGGTCGACGAGGCGCTGCTCGAGGCCATCGCGGGGGAGGGGTCGGTGGCGCCGCTGCACAACGGTCCGGCGCTGGAGCTGATCCGCCGCGCCCGCGCCGCCCTGCCGGGGGTGCCGCACGTCGCCCTCTTCGACACCGCCTTCCACGCCGCGATGCCGGAGGAGGCGCGCGCGTACGCCGTTCCCGCCGGCTGGGCCGAGCGCTGGGACGTGCGTCGCCACGGCTTCCACGGCCTGTCGGTGGAGTGGGCCAGCGGGCGCGCCGCGTCGCTGCTCGGGCGCCCCCTTGCGGACCTGCGCCTGGTGGTCTGCCACCTGGGCGGCGGGGCGTCCGCCACCGCCGTCCTCGGCGGGCGGTCGGTGGACACGAGCATGGGCTTCAGCCCGCTGGAGGGGCTCGTGATGGCCACGCGGTCCGGCTCGCTCGATCCCGGTATCCCCCTCCACCTGATCCTGCACGCCGGAATCACCCCCGAGGAGGTGCGACGGATGCTGAACAGCGAGAGCGGGATGGCCGCCCTGGCCGGCACCGCGGACATGCGCGAGATCGAGGACCGGGCGGGGCGCGGCGACGCGGACGCCCGGCGCGCGCTGGCCGTGCACGACCACCGGCTCGCCGGGACCGTCGCCGGCATGGCCGCGGCCCTCGGCGGGCTCGACGCCGTGGTGTTCACCGGCGGGGTGGGGGAGGGGTCGGCGCGCGCCCGGGCGGAGGCCGCCCGCCGCCTCGCGTTCCTCGGCCTGGCGGTCAACGACGCCCGCAACGGCGCGCCCGGCGGCGACGCCGACGTCTCGGCCGACGGCGCCGCCGTGCGGACCCTCGTCGTCCACGCCCGCGAGGACGTGGTCATCGCCCGCGCCGCGCGCCGCGTCGCGGCCTCCGTGGGGAGCCCGGCATGAGCGCCACGACGACGACCGCGCAGTCCGCCGCGGAGCTCGGCCTGATCGACGCCTACTGGCGCGCGGCCAACTACCTGTCGGTGGGCCAGATCTACCTGCTCGACAACCCGCTGCTGCGCGAGCCGCTCACCCTGCGCCACGTCAAGCCGCGGCTGCTGGGCCACTGGGGCACCTCGCCCGGGCTGAACTTCATCTACGCCCACATGAACCGCGCCATCCGCGCCCGCGACCTGTCGGCGCTCTACGTCACCGGCCCGGGCCACGGTGGCCCGGCCCTCGTGGCCAACGCCTACCTCGAGGGCACCTACTCCGAGGTCTACCCGGACGTCGGCCAGGACGAGGAGGGGATGCGGCGCCTGTTCCGCCAGTTCTCCTTCCCGGGCGGCATCCCGAGCCACGTGGCGCCCGAGACGCCCGGCTCGATCCACGAGGGCGGTGAGCTCGGCTACGCGCTGGCCCACGCCTACGGCGCGGCGTTCGACAACCCGGACCTCACGGTGTGCTGCGTGGTCGGCGACGGGGAGGCCGAGACCGGCCCGCTCGCGGCGTCGTGGCACTCCAACAAGTTCCTCGACCCGGCCGGCGACGGGGCGGTGCTGCCGATCCTCCACCTGAACGGCTACAAGATCGCCAACCCGACGGTGCTGGCGCGCATCCCCGGCGACGAGCTCGAGGACCTGCTGCGCGGGTACGGGCACCGGCCGATCATGGTCGAGGGGTCCGACCCCGGCCCGATGCACCGCGCGATGGCCGAGGCCCTCGACGACGCGCTCGACGACATCGCCTCGATCCAGGACGCGGCGCGGCGCGGCGGCGTGCGCGGCCGTCCGGCCTGGCCGATGATCGTGCTGCGCTCGCCCAAGGGGTGGACCGGCCCGAAGGAGGTCGACGGCCTGCCGACGGAGGGGTCGTGGCGCTCGCACCAGGTGCCCCTCGCGGGCCTCGCCGAGCACCCCGAGCACCTGGCCCAGCTCGAGCGCTGGATGCGCTCCTACCACCCCGAGGAGCTCTTCGACGCGCGCGGCGCCCTGATCCCCGAGCTCGCGGCGCTGGCGCCCGTGGGCGAGCGGCGCATGAGCGCCAGCCCCCACGCCAACGGGGGCACCCTGATGCGCCCGCTGACGCTGCCCGACTTCCGCGACCACGCGGTCGACGTGCCGGCGCCCGGGGCGGTCACCGCGGAGGCCACGCACGTGCTCGGCGAGCTCCTGCGCGACATCGTGAGCGCCAACGCCGCGCACCGCAACTTCCGCATCTTCGGGCCCGACGAGACGGCGTCCAACCGCCTCGGCGACGTGCTCGAGGTGACCGACCGGGTCTGGGAGGCGGAGATCCTGCCCACCGACGAGGACCTGGCGCCCGACGGGCCGCGTGATGGAGGTGCTGAGCGAGCACCTCTGCCAGGGCTGGCTGGAGGGCTACCTGCTCACCGGCCGCCACGGCCTGTTCAGCTGCTACGAGGCCTTCATCCACATCATCGACGCGATGTTCAACCAGCACGCCAAGTGGCTGAAGGTCTGCGCCGAGATCCCCTGGCGGCGCCCGATCGCGTCGCTCAACTACCTGCTCACCTCGCACGTCTGGCGCCAGGACCACAACGGCTTCTCGCACCAGGACCCCGGCTTCATCGACCACGTGGTCAACAAGAAGGCCGAGATCGTGCGCGTCTACCTGCCGCCCGACACCAACACGCTGCTGTCGGTGGCCGACCACTGCCTGCGCAGCCGCGACTACGTGAACGTGATCGTGGCCGGCAAGCAGCCCTCGCCCCAGTGGCTCACGATGGACGAGGCCGTGGCCCACTGCACGCGCGGGATCGGCATCTGGGAGTGGGCGTCCAGCGACGACGGCACCGAGCCGGACGTCGTCATGGCCTGCGCCGGCGACGTCCCGACCATCGAGGCGCTCGCGGCCGTCAGCCTGCTGCGCCGCCACCTGCCCGACCTGCGCGTGCGGCTGGTGAACGTGGTGGACCTGATGCGCCTGCAGCCGCGGGAGGAGCACCCGCACGGGCTGAGCGACCGCGACTTCGACGCGCTCTTCACGACCACCCGGCCGGTGATCTTCGCGTTCCACGGCTACCCGTTCCTCATCCACCGGCTCACCTACCGCCGCCACGGGCACGACAACATCCACGTGCGCGGCTACAAGGAGGAGGGCACCACCACGACGCCGTTCGACATGCTCATGCTGAACGACCTCGACCGCTACCACCTGGTGATGGACGTGATCGACCGGGTGCCGGGGCTCGCCGAGCGCGAGGCCACCCTGCGCCAGCGGATGGTGGACGAGCGGCTCCGGCTGCGCGCGTACACGCGCGAGACCGGCGAGGACCACCCGGACGTCGCCGGGTGGCTCTGGGGGCGCGACACCTGAGCAGCGCTCCCCCCGCGGCGCCGCCCCCCGGGCTGACCTCCGCCGAGGCCGCCGCCCGGCGGGCGGCCCTGCCCGCGGCGCCCCGCGCCCGCGGCAGCCGGTCGTACGCGTCGATCGTCCGCGACAACACGCTGACCCTCTTCAACGCGGTGCTCGGATCGCTGCTGGTGCTGACGCTGGCGGTGGGCGACCCGAAGGACGCGCTGTTCGGCGGCGTGATCGTCGCCAACACGCTGATCGGCATCGTCCAGGAGATCCGGGCCAAGCGCGTGCTCGACCGCCTGGCCCTGCTCGTGGCCCCGCACGCCCGCGTCTGGCGCGACGGCGCGCTGACCGAGCTGGCGGTCGACGACGTGGTGCCCGGCGACGCGGTGCGCCTCGAGCCGGGCGACCAGGTGATCGCCGACGGGCGGCTCGCGTCCGGGCGCGGCCTGGCGCTCGACGAGTCGATCCTCACCGGCGAGAGCGACGCCGTGCCGCGCGACCCGGGCGACCCGGTTCTCTCGGGCGCCTACTGCGTGGCCGGGGCGGGCGACTACGTGGTCGAGGCGGTGGGCGCCGAGAGCTTCGCCGAGCGCCTGGCGGCCGAGGCGCGCGGGGCCGGGTCGCCGCTCAGCCCGCTCCAGGAGGACGTCAACCGCATCCTCCGCATCACGGTCGGCGCGATGGTGCCCCTCGCGGTGCTCCTGATCGCGTCGCTCCTCATCCGCGGCACCGACCTGAAGGAGGGCGCCGCGACGATCGTCGCCGGCCTCGTGCCCCTCGTCCCCGAGGGGCTCGTGCTGCTCACCTCGCTCACCTTCGCCGTGGCGGCGGTGCGGCTCGCGCGCATCGGCGCCCTGGCGCAGCGCCTGAACGCCGTCGAGAGCCTGGCCTCGGTCGACACGCTCTGCCTGGACAAGACCGGCACGCTCACCGAGGCCCGCATCGCGGTCGACGCCGTCGAGCCGGTTGACGGGCGGCCCGAGGGGGCCCTGCGCGCCGACCTCGGCACGCTCGCGGCGAGCGCCGGGGCGCGCAACTCCACGATGCGGGCGATCGCCGAGGCCGCGCCCGGCGAGCCCGCCGAGATCGCGGAGGAGGTGCCCTTCTCGTCCGCGCGCAAGTGGAGCGGGATCACGCTGGCCGGGGGCGGCACGCTGGTGCTGGGCGCGCCGGACGTGCTGGGGCGCCTCGGGGTGCCGGTCGGCGACGACCTGCGCGCCCGCGTGGCCGGCCACGCCGCCCGCGGGCGGCGTGTCGTCCTGCTGGCCGGCGGGGAGGCGCCGCTCGACGGCGAGCGCCCGCCCGCGGGCCTCCGGCCCCTCGGCCTGGTGCTGCTGACCGAGGCGCTCCGCGACGAGGCGGCGGGCACGATCGCCTACCTCACCCGCGAGGGCGTGCGCACGCGCGTCATCTCCGGCGACGACCCTGCCACGGTCGGCGCGGTCGCGGCGGCGGTCGGGGTGCCCGGCGCCGAGCACGTCGTCGGCGGCGCCGACCTGCCGGACGACCCGGACGGGCTCGACGCCGTGGTGGAGCGCGCGGTCGTCTACGGGCGCATCACGCCCGAGCAGAAGCGCGAGCTGGTGCGCGCCATGACGCGCACCGGGCGCTACGTCGCGATGACCGGTGACGGCGTCAACGACGTCCTGGCCCTCAAGGAGGCCCGCCTCGGGATCGCGATGGGCAACGGCAGCCAGATGGCCAAGGGCGTCGCCGACCTGATCCTGCTCACGGGCTCCTTCGCGGCGGTGCCGCGCGCGGTGGAGGAGGGCCGGCGCATCATCCGCAACACCCACCGCGTGGCGAAGCTGTTCGTGGCGAAGACGGTCTACTCGGCCGTCATCCTCGCCGCGCTCGGCCCGCTGCCGGTTGCCTACCCCTTCCTGCCGCGCCAGATCACGATCGCCTCGACGCTGACCATCGGCGTGCCGGCCTTCTTCCTGGCGCTGGCGCCCTCGGAGGGCCCCGTGCGCCGCGACCGCTTCATCCCCGGCCTGCTGGCCTTCGTCGTGCCGGCCGGCGTGGTGAGCGGGCTCACGATCATCGCGACCTACCTGCTGGCGCGCGGCCCGCTCGACGCGACGGTGGCCGAGGGGCGCACGGCCGCGGTGCTGGCGACCACCGGCATGGGGCTGGCGATCCTCGTGGAGGTCGAGCGCGGGCCCGAGGGCCGCCGCGTGCGCCCGTGGGTCTGGGGGATGGTGGTCGTCTTCGCGGCCCTGCCGATCGTCGGGATGCGGATCACCTGGCTGCGCGACTGGTTCGAGATCGTGCAGCCGGGCGGCGACGTCTGGGCCTTGGTCGCCGGGTGCCTCGCCGCCGGGATCGCGGCGCTGCTCGCCGTCCGCCGCCTCCCGTGGCTCGCGAGGATCGAGGGGACCTCGGGTTAGCCGGGGTGGCGCAGCATCAGCACGGGGCAGGGCGCGTGATAGGTGAGGTGGGCGGCGAAGGAGCCGTGCAGGATGCGGTCGATCACCCCGCGGTGGGGCGCGACGATCAGCAGGTCGACGCCCGCGTCCGCGGCCCACTCGCACACGGCCGGGCCGGGCTCGCCGCCCTCCAGCACGACGCCGCTCGCGCCGCCGATCTCGGCCACCCGCGCGTCCATCCACTCCTTCGCCTCGTCGATCGCCACCGCGCTCGGCTCGACGTAGGTGTACGGCCCGGCGTGCAGCACGGGCGCCGGCTCCACGACGTGCACGAGGTGGATCGACGCGGCGTCGCCCAGGTCGCGCAGGCGCAGGCCCTCGCCGATGACGGCCCGGGCCGCGTCGCTGCGGTCGATGCAGCAGCCGATGGAGTAGAAGGCGGTGGTCATGGCGGGTCCTCGACGGGGGACGGACGCCCCAACTGTGCTGGCCCGCGCCGTCACGCGCAACGTGGATGCGCAATGCTGGGCCCGATGCCCCTCCCCCGCCGCACGCAGGTGACACGGCCCCGCCGGCCCGGCGGGCTGCGGCCCGCCGAGATCCGCGTCCACGTCCGCTCGCTGGCGCGCTTCGCGGAGTTGCTCCCGGGCGACGGCTGGGAGCGCGCCCGCGAGCAGCTCGCCGCGACGGCGGAGGCGCTGCGCGGGCGGGTCGTCTGGCACGTGAACTCCACGGCGCGCGGCGGGGGCGTCGCCGAGATGCTCGGGCCGCTCATCGGGTACGCCCGCGACGCCGGGGTCGACGCCCGCTGGATCGTCATCGAGGGCACCACCGCCTTCTTCACGGTGACCAAGCGGATCCACAACCTGCTGCACGCGGACGCCGGCGACGGCGGCGAGCTCGGCGACGCCGAGCGCCGCCTCTACGACCGGGTCCTCCGCGACAACGCCGTCGAGCTCGCCGCCCTCGTGCGGCCGGGCGACATCGTGGTGCTGCACGACCCTCAGACGGCGGGGCTCGCGCCGGTGATGCGCCGCATCGGGGCCTTCGTGGTGTGGCGCTGCCACATCGGGCACCAGGACCTCGGCAGCCCGTTCGTCGAGCAGGGCTGGGCCTTCCTGGAGCGCTACCTGCGCGACACCGACGCCACGGTCTTCTCGCGGGCGGCGTACGTGCCGCGCTGCTGCGCCGGCGGACGGGTGGAGGTCATCGCGCCGTCCATCGACCCCTTCGCGGTCAAGAACCAGGACATGACGCCGGGCGTGGTCCACGCCATCCTCTCCCAGGCCGGCATCATCGACGGGCCGCGGCCGCCGGATGCCCCGGCGTTCGTGCGCGAGGACGGCGCGCCGGCGCGCGTGGACCGCGGCGCCGACATCATCAGGCTCGGGCGCGTCCCGCAGCGCGACCGCCCGCTGGTCGTGCAGATCTCGCGCTGGGACCGCCTGAAGGACCACGTCGGGGTCCTGCGCGGCTTCGCCCGGCTCCACGCAGAGGGCGTCGACGCCGGCCTCGTGCTGGCGGGGCCCTCGGTGCGCGGGGTGGCGGACGACCCGGACGGACCGGCCGTCCTGGGGGAGCTGACCCGCGCCTGGCGCGCGCTGCCGCACCAGACCCGGCGGCGGATCCAGCTCGTCTCGCTGCCGACGGTCGACGCCGACGAGAACGCCGCGATGGTCAACGCCCTGCAGCGCCACGCCACCGTGGTGGTCCAGAAGAGCCTGCAGGAGGGCTTCGGCCTGACCGTGGCCGAGGCGATGTGGAAGTCGCGCCCGGTCATCGCGAGCGCCGTCGGCGGCATCGTCGACCAGATCCACGACGGCCGCGACGGCATCCTCCTCGACGACCCGTCCGATCCGGACGCCTTCGCCGCCGCCCTCGGCGACCTGCTGGCCGACCCGGAGCGGGCGGCCGTGCTCGGCGCCGCAGCCCGCGAGCGTGTGCGCGACGGCCTGCTGACCACCCGCCAGCTGGCCGACGAGGCCCGCGTGGCGCGCTCGCTCCTGGGGTGAACCCCGCGCGCGGGCTGCGGTATCCACCGGATGACCGCCGTTCTCCGCGGTGCCATCCTCGGTCACGAGGAGGGACGCGATGAGCGTGGACACCGAGCGGGGCTCCGGGGCCGGGATGGTGACGGTGCGGGAGATCATGAGCCGGCGCCCGATCACGGTGGGCGAGGGGGCCCGCGACGTGCGCCGGCTGATGGAGGCCGGGCGCGTCGGCCACGTCCCGGTCGTCGCGGGCGGCCGCCTGCTGGGCATCTGGGTCGCCGACCCGGGCGGGCCGCTGGTGATGCTCGGGCCCGAGCGGGTCCACGAGACGACCGTCACCGAGGGCGCGGCCGACGCGCTCGAGGCCCTGATCGGCGGCGCCGAGGCCGTGCTGGTGTGGGAGGAGGGCGAGCCCGCCGGGCTGCTCACCCGCGCCGACCTGGTCTCCGTGGTGCGAAAGGCGGTCGAGAGCGGCATCGGGCGCCGCCACCCGCGCCCGGCCGTCGTGCGCCTCGCCGGCCCGGCCGGCTCCGGCAAGACGACGCTCCTCATGCGCACGCTGGCCCTGCTGCACCGGGTTGACGCCGCCCTCATCCAGGGCAACGCCGAGGCCGCGGGCGAGGTCGCCGCGCTGGCGGGCAAGCGGGCGCTCGACGAGCCCGAGGCGCACATGCCCTCGGGCCTGCGGCGCGCCGTCGGCAAGCTCTCCGACGCCCAGCTGATCCTGGTCGAGGACCGCGACGGCCCGCACGACGCGATGGGCGACATCGGCGAGGACGTGCGCGTGGCCGTGGTGCCGGCCGCCGCCCTGCCCAGCCTCGACCCCGAGCGCCTGGCGGGCGTCGGCGCCCTGGTGGCGACGCGTGCCGACGAGTGCCCGGCGATGGCGACCGAGGACGCGCTCCAGCTGATGCGCCGGCGCGTCCCCGGCCTGCACACCTTCGCCGTGGCGGCGGGACGGGACGACCGCGGGCTCGCCGCGTGGTCCCACTGGCTCGAGTGCCAGGCCTTCCCCCGCCGCGGCTGAGGGCGCGGACCCCATGAGGATCCCGCGCTGGTCGCCGACGGACGGCGCGCGCCGGCTCGCCCTGGCGCAGCTCGCTGCGATCATCGCGGGCGCGCTGCTGCACCAGGCCGGGCGCGGCGACGCCGGCGACGCCGTCTGGGCCGTCTCGGCGGCCGTCGCCCTGGTGCCGCTGGCGTGGGACGTCGCCCGGGCCCTGCTGCGACGCGAGCTCGGCGTCGACGTCATCGCCCTCCTGGCGATCGTTGCCGCCCTGGCCGTCGGCGAATACCTCGCCGCCGCCATCGTGGCCCTGATGCTCTCCGGCGGCATGGCGCTCGAGCAGGCTGCCGGCCGCCGCGCGCGCCGCGAGCTCGCGGCGCTCATCGCGCGGGCCCCCTCCTTCGCCAACCTGCGCCGCGACGGGGCCATCGAGCGCGTGCCCGTGGAGGCCGTCATACCGGGCGACGTGGTCGTCGTGCGCGCGGGGGAGGTGGTGCCGGTGGACGGCGCCGTCGAGGGCGACGAGGCCGTCGTCGACGAGTCGGCGCTCACCGGCGAGCCGTTGCCGGTCGTCCACGGCCGCGGCGCCGCGGTGCGCAGCGGCACGGCCAACGCCGGATCGGCCTTCGACCTGCGCGCCACGCGGCCGGCCGCCGAGAGCGCCTACGCCGCCCTCGTGCGGCTCGTCCGCCAGGCCGAGTCCCAGCAGGCGCCCTTCGTGAGGATGGCCGACCGCTACGCGGCGGTCTTCCTCCCGGTGACCCTGGTGCTGTCGGCCGCAGCCTGGGCGCTGAGCGGCGACCCGGTGCGGGCGGTCGCGGTCCTCGTCGTGGCCACGCCGTGCCCGCTGATCCTGGCCGCCCCGGTGGCCCTGGTCTCGGGGCTCTCGCGCGCCGCGCGCCGCGGGGTGATCGCCAAGGGCTCGGGCGCCATCGAGCAGCTCGGGAGGGCGCAGACCGTCCTCCTCGACAAGACCGGCACCCTCACCACGGGCACCCCGGCCATCGATCGCGTCGTCCCGCTCGGCGACGTCGCGCCCGACGAGCTGCTGCGCCTGGTGGCCTCGGTGGAGCAGATGTCGGCCAACGTCGTGGGGCGCGCGATCGTGGACGCGGCCCGGGCCCGCGGCATCGCCCTGGCCGAGCCCGAGGGCGTCGTGGAGGGCGCCGGAATGGGGGTCGAGGGGCGCGTGGGCGGGCGCCTGGTGACGGCCGGCAGCCTGCGCTGGCTCAAGGGCCGCGGCTGCGCGGTCAACGGCACGCCGCTCCTGTCCGGCGGCCCGTCCGGCGGGCGGGTGCTGGTGGGCGTGGACGGCCGCCCGGCGGGCGTCCTGGTGCTGGCCGACGCCCTGCGCCCGGACGCCGCCGACGCCGTCGCGCGGCTGCGGGCGACCGGCGTGACCACGGTCGCCATCCTGAGCGGCGACGCCTCGGACGTCGCGGGGGAGATCGGCCGGCGCCTGGGCGTCGACGCCGTCTACGGCGACCTCGACCCGGAGGGCAAGGTCGAGATCGTCCGGGCGATGCAGGCGGGCCCGGTTGCGCGCCCGGTCGTGATGGTGGGCGACGGCATCAACGACGCCCCGGCCCTCGCGGCGGCCGACGTCGGCATCGCGATGGCCTTCGGCGGCGCGACCGTCTCGTCCGAGGCCGCCGACGTCGTCATCCCGCTCGACCGCGTGGAGCGCGTGGCCGACGCCATCGCCGTCGGGCGGCGCTCGCTGGCCATCGCCCGCCAGAGCGTCGTCGCCGGCATGTCGCTCAGCATCGTGGCGATGATCGTCGCCGCGTTCGGCTACCTGCCCCCGGTCGCGGGCGCACTGCTGCAGGAGGTCATCGACGTCGCCGTCATCCTCAACGCCCTGCGGGCGCTGGGCGGCGGTCGGGGCGCCGCCGGCTAGGCGGGCGGCGCCGGGGCGAGCACGTCGTCGGGCACGAGCGCCGGCAGGGCGGCGATGCCCGCCATCAGGTGCTCCTCCCACGCCGCGCGCAGGCGCTCGAGCAGCGGCGAGCCGGCCGGGATGCGCGCCTCCTCGACGTCGAGCGCGTCGGTGCGGTAGACGGCCAGGTCGTACGGCGGCGCCACCGACAGGTTGGCCCGCGCCGTGCTCATCATCGAGCCGAGCGCGATCTTGGTCGCCGTCGCGATGTCCACGCGCGCGCTCGCGGCCAGCTCGAGCATGAACTTGCCGTACTTGCTCTCGCCGATCTGCAGGAACGGCCGGTCCTCGGAGGCGCGGATGTAGTTCCCCTCCGGGTAGACGAGCATGATGTCCGGCGGCGCGCCGGCGATCTGCCCGCCCAGGATGAAGGTCGCCGTGCCGTGCGCGCCGGACGAGCGCAGCGCCTCGCGGTGGCTCGCGGTGACGTCGCGGCTGATGCGGCCGACGTAGAGCGCCGCCTCGAACATCCGTCGCACGCCGGCCAGGCTCTCGCGCTCCGGCGCCGGGTCGCTCAGGTCGAGCCGGATCCGGTCGAGCACCTCCTGCGTCGTCGCGAGGTTGCCGGCCGACTCGAGCACGAAGACGCGGTCCGGCGCCGGGCGCAGGACGTGCAGCTTGCGGTAGGTGCCGACGTTGTCGACGCCGGCGTTGGTGCGCGTGTCGGCGAGGAACACGAGGCCCTCGTCCAGGCGGAGGGCGAGGCAGTAGGTCATGGGTCCTCGGGTCGCTCGAGCTGGGCGGCGGCGTCCTCGGTGACGAGCCAGGTGAGGCGGCCCGCCGGGCGCAGGCGGCCCGCGGGGATCGACGGGTCGCCGGCGATCGCCCGGCGCACCATCTCGGCCTTCTCCGGGTTGCCGACGACCATCAGGATCCGGCGCGCCGCGTTGATCACCGGCAGGGTCATCGACACCCGCCAGGGCTGCGGCAGGTCGGGGCGGTGCACCGGCACCATCAGGCGGCGCATCTCGTCGACCTCGGGGGCGCCCGGGAACAGCGACGCGGTGTGCCCGTCGGGCCCCATCCCGAGCAGCACCAGGTCGAAGACCGGGTACGGGGCGCCGGGCACCGAGGCGCGCAGGTCCTCCTCGGCGCGCCGCGCGGCCTCGTCGGGCGCGAGCTCGCCGAGGACGCGGTGGACCTGCGACGGGCGCAGGGGGATGCGGTCGAGCAGCGCCTCGCGCGCCATGCCGTAGTTGGAGCCCTCGTCGTCGGGCGGCACGCAGCGCTCGTCTCCGAAGAAGAACTCCACCCGGCCCCACGGCGGGCAGCGCCCGGCGAGCTGCTGGTACGCCGCCTTGGGCGTGCTGCCGCCGGCCAGCGCGATGGTCGCCCGCTCGCCCGAGGGCGTGTCCAGGGCCACCCGCTCGATCCGCGCCGCCGCCTCGTCGGCAAGGGCCGCCAGGTCGGGGACGACGACGATCTCGGTCTCCTCGGTCATCGTGCCGCCACCTCCGCGGCGTGGGTGAGTGCCCTCTCGAACGCGGCGTCGCGCCGCTGGAGCTCCAGCTCGCCCGCCAGCAGGCGGGCGCGGTCCATGCCGGGCAGGGGCATGGCGCGCGGGCGCGCCTCGCCGCCCGGCCCGGCGACCGTGACGCTCGCCGCCTGGCGGTCCGGCATCCGCTCGATCGCCACGCAGCGTCCGGCGGCCGGCAGCTCGATCGTCACGCCGAGCAGCGGCGTCGCGCCCGGGCGCTCCTCCATCGCCGCCTCCAGGCGCGCGCCGGCGCGGTCGCGCAGCCAGCCCGCGAGCAGCAGGGCCTCCGCGCTCGGGCACGGGCCCGGGTGGGCGATGGTCACGCGCAGCGGCCCCGCGCCCTCCGGCGCGAGGTCGCCGGCGTCGAGCATCTGCACGATCAGCTGGCGCCAGGGCGTGATGGCGGCCCACGCGAGGTCGGTCACGGCGCCGGGCGCGCCCGGAACCCAGGCGGCGAGGGCCCGCACGGCGTCGATGCCCCGCTCGTGGCGGCCGCTCTCGGTGACGATGCGGTCGGCGAGGGGCGCGAGGCGGGCCAGGGGGCCGTCCCCCGCGTCCTCGGGAGCCCCGGGCCACCAGAGCACGTTCGGCAGGTCCGAGCGCAGCAGCGGCTGGATCGCGCTGGCGTCGCCGGCGCGGCCCTCGCCGTGGAGCTCCAGGGTCACGACCTCCACGCCCACCACCACGTGGCCGCCGCTCAGGCGGCAGCCGGTGCTGACCGTGGCGTCGATCCCGGCGCCGTCGTCGCACTCCAGAAGCAGCACCGCCCGCGAGGGCTGGTGGTCGGCGAGGCTCTCGATCACCGCGCGCATGGCGCCGAGCTCGTCCGCCCGCGGCACGTGGGCGATCAGGTTGAGCACCCCGGCCAGCGTGAGCGGCGGGCCGTCGGTGCGCCGGCGCTGCGCCGCCAGGCGGTTGACGACCTGCGCGATCGAGACGTCCTCGCCGTCCCACGTCCAGGTCGGCGCGACGGGGGCGGAGGAGCTCACAGCCGCCTCCACTCGCGGCCGTCGCGCGCCATCAGCTCGTCGGCCGCCTCGGGGCCCCACGTGCCGGCCTCGTAGTTCGGGTACGGCCCCGGCTCGGCCGACCAGGCGTCGATCAGCCCCTGGATGATCTCCCAGGCGCGCTCCACCTCGTCCCAGCGCGCGAACAGGGTCGAGTCGCCGAGCAGGGCGTCGAGCAGCAGGCGCTCGTAGGCCTCCGGCGAGCTGCGCAGGAACGAGTTGCCGTAGGTGAAGTCCATGCTCACCACGCGCAGGTCGATCTGCGGGCCCGGCACCTTGGCCAGGAAGCGCAGCGACGCCCCCTCGTCGGGCTGGATGCGCAGGATCAGCAGGTTGGGCGCGCCGCTCTCCACCGACTCGCTGGCGAACGGCAGGTGGGGCGCCTGCTTGAACTGGATCGCCACCTCGGTCGCGCGCCGCGGCAGGCGCTTGCCGGTGCGCAGGTAGAACGGCGTCCCCGACCAGCGCCAATTGTCGATCTCGAGCCGCAGGGCGACGAACGTGTCGGTGTTGGAGTGGTCGTCCACGCCGTGCTCGTCGCGGTAGCCCGGCACCCGCTTGCCGGCGATCCACCCGGGGCCGTACTGGCCGCGCACCGCGTCGCGCGCCACCGACTCGGCGTCGAACTCGGGGATCGCGCGCAGCACCTTGACCTTCTCGTCGCGCACGTCGCGGCTCTCGAAGCGCGAGGGCGGCTCCATCGCGACGATCGAGAGCACCTGGAGCATGTGGTTCTGGACGATGTCGAGCAGCGCGCCGCTCGAGTCGTAATAGCCGCCGCGCGAGCCCACGCCGAGGTCCTCGGCCACCGTGATCTGCACGTGGTCCACGTAGCGCCGGTTCCAGATCGGCTCGAAGATGGCGTTGCCGAACCGCAGGACGAGCAGGTTCTGGACCGTCTCCTTCCCGAGGTAGTGGTCGATCCGGTAGACCTGCCGCTCGCGGAAGACGGCGCCCAGGCGATTGTTCAGCTCGCGCGCCGAGGCCAGGTCGTGGCCGAACGGCTTCTCCACCACGAGGCGCGCGAAGCGGCTGCCACCGTCGCCCTCGTCCGCCAGGCCCACGGCGCCGAGGCTCTCCGCGATGACGGGGAAGAACTCGGGCGCGGTGGCGAGGTAGAAGAGCCGGTTGCCGCGGGTGCCGCGGTTGGCGTCCTCCTCCTCGATCATCTCCCGCAGGCGCGCGAAGCCGCGGCGGTCGTCGAACGGGGCGGAGAGGTAGCGCAGGCGCTCGGCGAACCCCTCCCACACGTCCTCGTCGATCGGGAAGCGCCCGTGCGCCTCCACGCCGGCGCGCATCTGGGCGCGGAAATCCTCGTCGGGGAGGTCGCGGCGCGCGACGCCGATGATCGCCGTCTCGGGCGGCAGCAGCTGCTGGCTGGCGAGGTTGTAGAGGCCCGGCACCAGCTTTCGTTGGGTCAGGTCGCCGGTGGCGCCGAAGATCACGATCACGGCCGGCGCGGCCGTGCGCATGAGCCGCACGTCGGCCGGCGCGGGCGTCGCGGCCGGTTCGCGGGTGGTGCTCACCTCACCGCTACCGCACCAGGGCGCGGACGGCCGCGGCCACGGCGTCGGCCGTGATGCCGAGGGCCGCCATCGCCTCGGCGCCGGGCGCCGAGAGCCCGAAGCGGTCGATGCCGACCACCGCGCCGTCGAGGCCGACCCACTCGCCCCAGCCGAATGGACTCGCCGCCTCGACGGCCACCCGGGCGCGCAGCCCCGGCGGCAGCACCTCGTCCCGGTAGGCGGCCTCCTGGGCGCGGAAGAGCTCGAACGACGGCATGCTCACCACGCGCGCGCCGATGCCGTCGGCGGCGAGCGCCTCGCGGGCCTCGAGCGCCGTGTGCACCTCGGAGCCGGTGGCGATGATGACCGCGTCGTCGCCCGGCGCCAGCACGTAGGCGCCTTTCTCGACGGGCGGCGTCCCCTCCATCGTCGGCAGGCCCTGGCGGCTGAGGACCAGCGCCGTCGGGGCGCCGGTGCGCCCGATGGCGACCCGCCACGCGGCGGCCGCCTCGGTGGCGTCGGCGGGCCGGATCGTCACGAGCTCCGGGATCGCGCGCAGCGCCGCCATGTGCTCGACCGGCTGGTGCGTGGGGCCGTCCTCGCCGAGCGCGACGGAGTCGTGCGTGAAGACGAAGACCGAGGGCAGTCGCATCAGCGACGCGAGCCGCAGCGTGTTCTTCATGTAGTCCGAGAACGTGAAGAACGTGGAGCAGACCGGCCGCAGGCCGCCGTGGGCCGCGATGCCGTTGGTGATCGCGCCCATCGCGTGCTCGCGCACCCCGTAGTAGAGGTTGCGGCCCGAGAAGTCGCCGCGCGTGACGATGCCGAGGTCCTTCAGGTCGGTGCTCGTGGACGACGACAGGTCCGCCGCCCCCTGGATCAGCTCGGGCACGGCGTGCGCGAAGGCGTTCAGGGCCTTGCCGGCCGACGCGCGCGTCGCGATCGACTCGCCGGCGGCGAACGCCGGCGCGGCGTCCTCCCAGCCCTCCGGCAGCTCGCCGACGCCGACGCGGTCGAACTCGGCGGCCTCGGCCGGGAACGCCTCGCGGTAGGCCTCGAGGCGCTCCTCCCACTCCGACACCAGCGCGCGGCCGCGGCCGGCGATCTCGTCGGCCCAGGCGGCGACCTCGTCCGGCACCAGGAACTGCGCGTCCTCTGGCCAGCCGTAGGCGCGCTTGGTGGCGGCGACCTCGTCGGCGCCGAGGGGGGAGCCGTGGGCGCTCGAGGTGTCCTGCTTGTTGGGCGAGCCGTAGCCGATGTGGGTGCGGCAGGCGATCAGCGTCGGGCGCCCGTCGGGCTCGGACGCCTCGGTCATCGCGGCGTCGATGGCCTCCAGGTCGTTGCCGTCCTCCACCCGCAGAACCCGCCAGCCGTAGGCGGCGAAGCGGGCGGGCACGTCCTCGCCGAACGACAGCGTGGTCGGGCCGTCGAGGCTGATGTGGTTGTCGTCCCAGATGCCGATCAGGCGCTCCAGGCCGAGGAAGCCGGCGATCGAGGCCGCCTCGTGGGAGATGCCCTCCATCATGTCGCCGTCCGAGCAGATGAACCACGTGCGGTGGTCCACGATCTCGTGGCCCGGGCGGTTGAAGCGCGCGGCGAGCATCCGCTCGGCGATCGCGAAGCCGACGGCGTTGGCGAAGCCCTGGCCGAGCGGCCCGGTGGTGATCTCGACGCCCGGGGTGTCACCGCGCTCGGGGTGGCCCGGGGTCTCGGAGCCGAGCTGGCGGAAGCGCTGCAGCTGCTCCATCGGCACGTCGTAGCCGGTCAGGTGCAGCAGCGAGTAGAGCAGCATCGACGCGTGGCCGGCCGAGAGGATGAAGCGGTCGCGGTTGCGCCACTGCGGGTCGGACGGCGCGTGCCGCAGGTGGCGCGAGAACAGGGTCCAGCCGACCGGCGCCAGCCCCATGGGCGCGCCGGGGTGGCCGCTGTTGGCCTGCTGGACGCCGTCGATCGAGAGAGTCCGGACCGTGGTGATGGCCAGCTCGGGTGACGCGAGCGTCGTGGACACGGACCTGCTCCTTCTCAGTAGCTGACGTCGTGCGGGTGGCTCTCGCGCAGGCCGCCGGGGGTGATCCTCACGAACCGGGCGTTGCGGTGGAACTCGGGGATGGTACGGGCGTCGGAGTAGCTCATGCCCGACCGGAGCCCCCCGATGAGCCCGTGCAGGATGACCGCCGCGGCGTCGCGCAGCGGCACGACCGCCTCGACCCCCTCGGCGACCACCGGGTAGAACTCGGTCCCGTCCTCGCCCTCGCCGTCGGCGGCGCGCCGGGCGGCCGCGGCGGCGCTCGAGGCCATGCCGCGGAAGACCTTCACGCGCGTGCCGTTGCGGGTCACGACCACGCCCGGGCTCTCGGGCGTGCCGGCGAGGAGATTGCCCACCATCACGCTCTCGGCGCCCGCGGCGATGGCCTTGGCGACGTCGCCGCCCATCCGGATGCCGCCGTCGGCGATCACCGGCACCCCGAGCGGCGCGCACGCCTCGACGCACTCCATCACCGCGGACAGCTGCGGCACGCCGACGCCGGCCACGACGCGGGTGGTGCAGACCGACCCCGGCCCCACGCCGACCTTGACGGCGTCCGCGCCGGCCTCGGCCAGGTCGCGGGCGCCCTCCGGCGTGGCGACGTTGCCGGCAACGATCTCGACGTCGCCGCGGAGCGCGTCGCGCACGGTGCCGACGGCCCGCACGGCGTGGTCGGCGTGGCCGTGGGCGATGTCGAGGACCAGCAGGTCGGCGCCCGCCTCCTGCAGGGCCCGCGCCCGGTCCACGAAGTCGCCCCGCACCCCGATGGCCGCGCCCACGGCCAGGCGGCCCCGGCCGTCCTTGGTCGCCTCGGGCCGCTCGGCGCGCTGCAGCAGGTCGCGGAGGGTGATGAGGCCCACCAGGCGGTCCTCGTCGTCCACCAGCGGCAGCTTCTCGACGCGCGCGTCGCGCAGCAGCGCGGCGGCCTCCTCGCTGGTCGTGTCCGGCCGCCCGGTCACCAGGCGCTCCCGGGGCGTCATCAGGTCGGCCACCGGGACCAGCGGGTCGGTGCGAAGCATGACGTCGCGGCGGGTCAGGATCCCCGCCAGCCGCCCGCCGTCGCCGGTGACCACCAGGCCGGTGACGCCGAGCCGCTCCATCGCGGCCAGGGCCTCGCCGAGGACGGCGCCGCGGTCCACCGTGTGCGGGTCGGCGATCACGAGGGCCTCGGCGCGCTTGACCCGGGCCACCTCGGCCACCTGCGCCTCGACGGTCAGGAAGCGGTGGATGATCCCGATGCCGCCGGCGCGCGCCATCGCGATGGCCATGGGCGCCTCGGTGACCGTGTCCATGTTCGCCGAGACCACCGGGACGGCCAGCCGCAGCCGCTTGGTGAGCCGGGTGGAGACGTTGACGTCCGACCGTGAGCCGATGCCGCTGCGGCGCGGCGAGAGCAGGACGTCGTCGTACGACAGGGCGAGCGGGATGCCGGCCGAGTTCACCCGGCGAGGATAGCCCACCCCGGCCCCGGCCCGACGGCGGGCGACGGTGAAGTAGCATCGCCCGATGGCGCCCCGCCTGACCGTCGTCCTCGCCGTCGGCGCCGTGGCCTGCGCATCCCTCACGGGGTGTGGCGACACGGAGCCGCCCGCGACCTCCGCCGTCACGCCCTCGCGCTACATCGCGGCGGTGGAGTCGCTGCTGGAGCCGCCCGGGCGGCTCGCCTCCACCATCGCGGCCCGCGCCGAGTCGGCCACCGCGCCCGTGCCCGCCCGGCGCCGCCTGCAGGACCTGATCGACCAGGCCCGCACCCGGCTGCGCGGCTTCCGCGCCCTGCGCGTCCAGGACCCCGTCCTGCGGCGCCAGCGCGACCGCCTCGCGGGCGCCTACGCCCGGCTCATCCCGCGGATGGAGGGCGCCGCCGGCGCCCTCGCCACCGACGACCGCGCCGCAATGGCGCGGGCCGTGGACCCGTTCCTCGACGCGCTGCGAGCGCTGCCATCCGACGTCGCCTCGCCGGCCTCGCGCTGAGCGCCCTGCTCGCCGTCGCGGCGGGCTGCGGCGGCGGGTCGCTCGACGCGTCCACCGAGCCCGTGCCCGAGGGCGCGACGGTGTCGCCGCAGCGCTACCTGGCCGACTCGGCCGCGGCCGCCGCGGCCGTCGGCGACTTCTCCGACGCCCTCGCCGAGCTCGCGCCGACGCCGACCGTGCAGGCGCTGCGCGCCGCGGCCCCGCGCCTCGACGCGGGCGCCGACACGGCGTCGGCCATCATCCAGCGCATCCGCGACCAGCGGCTGGAGGACCGGCGCCTCGAGCAGCAGCGGGCGCGGGCGGCGGACGCCCTGGGCGACGTCGAGACGGACATGCGGCTCGTGGCCGACCGGGCCAAGACCGGCACCCCCGCGGGCGTCGCCGACGCGGCGAGCCGCTACTCCGACGCCGTCGCCGCCCTGAAGGGCATCGCCGCCGGCTCGTAGCTGCGCGGGAGGGGGTGTCGTTCCCCGGCGCTGCTGCCGATGCCATGGGTGCGCGCCGCCCGACGGCGCGGTCCCACGCAGGAGTTGACGCCGAGGATGGTGTCCGTGCAGCACGCCCGGGTCCGGGTCCTCATCGCAGGGCGCAGCGCCGCCTGGTCCGCCGGCGTGGCCGCGCTGCTCCACGACCCGCCGGCCTGCATCGAGGTCGCGGCCTGCGCCGAGGAGGCCGTCGCCGGGCTCGCCGCCGGCGACCACGATGTGCTGGTCATCGACCGCGCACTCGCGCGAGCGCTGGCGGAGGGCGTGAGCGCCACGGCCGTCATCGCCGCCCTGCGCTCCCCGGACGCCGCCGACGCCGAGGGCGCCGCGCTCGTCTCCCTGGCCGAGCGCGCGCGACGCCGCGACGCCGCCGAATCGGTCCTCACCGACCAGGAGCGCGTCGTGCTGCGCCTCATGCGGCGCCACCTCACCTACAAGGAGATCGCCCGCGAGCTCGGCGTCTCCTGGCACACCGTGCGGACCCACGCGCAGTCCATCCTGCGCAAGCGCGGCGTCCACTCGCGCCGAGAGCTCGAGCAGGAGGCCGTGGCCGGGTGATGCGCCGCCGCCTCGCGCCCCCCGCGGGCCTCGCGCTCCTGCTGGCCGGGGGAGCCCTCCTGGTGCGGGTCACCCTGATGACCCTCGCCGACGAGGGCGGCCGCTACGGCTGGCTGGTCACCGCAGCGGCCTGCGTGCTGGCCGGCGTGGCCCTGGTGCTGGTCGCCCTCTCCAACAAGATCGCCGTCCCGCCCGAGGGCGGGCCGGCGGACGAGCCCTCACCCGAGCTGCCGCGCGGGTGATGGGGCCCGCGGGCGGCGGGGTCGTCGGGAGGCCGACCTCGCCGCTTCGCGGACGCTTCCCCTAGAGCGCCCCGGGCAGCCCGCGGATCACCGCGGCCGCCTCGGCGACGACCTCCTCCACGATCTCCCGGGCCGACTGGCCCGATCCCGACAGGCCGGCGGCCTGCCCGGCCCACAGGGCGATCAGCTCCGGGTCGTCGCGCTTGGCGCCCGCCGCGCGCACCTCGCCGGTCACGGCGGCCTGCGCCGGGTAGCCGAGGGCCGGCGGCCCGGCCGCCTCGAGCGTCTCGATCAGACGGTTGCGGATGCCGCGCGCGGGCCGGCCGGAGACCGCCCGGGTCACGACCGTGTCGGTGTCACGCGCCGTGCTCACGCGCCGCCGGTAGCCCTCGGGCGCGCCGCTCTCGGCGGCCACCAGGAACCGCGTGCCCATCTGCACGCCGTCCGCGCCGAGCGCCAGGGCGGCCGCCAGGCCGCGGCCGTTCATCACGGCGCCCGCGGCGATCACCGGCACGCCCACGGCGGCCACGACCTGCGGCACCAGCGCGAAGGTCCCCACCAGCGGCACGATCCCGTCCTCCGGCACCTCGAACGTCGAGCGGTGCCCGCCGGCCTCCGAGCCCTGGGCCACGACCACGTCGGCGCCCGACTCCACGGCCCGCACGGCGTCCTCGGTCGAGGAGGCCATGGCCAGCAGGGGCGCGCCCGCGGCCTCGGCCAGGTCGCGGACGACGGACGGGTCGCCCAGGCCGACGCTCACCACCCGCGCGCCGGCGGCCAGGCCGGCCTCGACCAGCTCGCGCGGGGTCGCGGCGGGCGGCGGGGGCGGGGGCTCGGCCGGGAGGCCCAGCTCGGCGCGCAGCGGGGCCAGCACCCGGCGCGGGTCCTCGGAGCCGGGGTTGGGCGGGGTGGCGGGCGCCACCAGGACGTTGATCGCGATCGGGGCGTCCGTGAGCTCCCGCGCGCGCCGTACGGCGGCCTGCACGGCCTCCGGGCTCATGCCCGTGATCCCGAACGTCCCGAGGCCTCCGGCGTCCGACACGGCGGCCACCAACTCGGGCGTCGTGGGCCCTCCGGCCATGCCCGCGAGGACGATCGGATGGCGGATCCCGAGGACCTCGCGGAGGCGGGCGGTCATCGTCTGTGGCGAATTCGCCAGTTCATACGCGTGCGCATCCGTAAGGAACTGCTCCCGGACACCGATAGAGGGGGCACAAGCCGGGCCTCACACCGGTTCCGCCCCCTCTCGCCGAAAGGTTACACCACTATGCGCCGCAGCCTCGTCGCCCTCTACGTCACCGGTGCCGCCATCGCGACCCTCGTCGCCGCCAACGGCGCGTTCGCCGCCACCTGGATCCGCCGCTAGTCCGCACCGCCCGAGGCCGTGCCCCGCGCCGCGGGGCACGGCCTCACCGCGGGGCCCCGGCCTCCGCGACCAGCCCGTCGATGGCCGCCCCCAGGGACGGGTCACCGGGCTCGACGCCCGAGTCGTAGCGCGCCACCAGGCGCCCCGACCGGTCCAGCAGGTACTTCGTGAAGTTCCACGAGGGCGGCTCGCCCGCGGGCCCCGGCCGCGCCGCGATGGCGGCGAACAGCGGGTTGGCCGCCGCGCCGGTGACGTGCGAGCGCGCCGTCATCGGGAACGTCACGCCGTAGTTGAGCGTGCAGAACCTCGCGATGCTCCCGTCGCCCTCGAGCTCCTGGCGGAAGTCGTTGCTCGGGAAGCCGACGATCACCAGCCCGTCGGCCCTGCGGGCGCGGTAGAGGGACTCGAGCCCCTCGAACTGGGGCGTGAAGCCGCAGCGGCTGGCCGTGTTGACCGCCAGCACCACCTTGCCGCGCAGGCTCGCGAGCCGCAGCGGCGTGCCGTCGATGAGGCGCACCGAGCCGCGCAGCACGCTGGGCCCGCGGTCGGCCGGGGCCGTCGGCGCCGCGTCGCCGCCCGGCGCGGCGGCGGCCATGGGGTCTGCGCCCGAGCCGCCGCAGCCCGCCAGCGCGAGCGCGGCGGCGGCGCAGGCCACGGCCGCGAGGGCGGCGCGCAGCGGGACGGGGACCCGGGGCATCACCTCACGGTACGGGCGGCGGGCCGGATCGGACCAGGGGACCCGGCCGCCCGGTCGCGCCGCGCCCGCGCGGCGGACAGCGCGACCGCCCGGGCGTGACGGGCCACCGCCGCCGCCCCGAGGGCGCCGGACGGCAGCTCCACGACGAAGGCGCTCGATCCCCGGAACCGGCGGTTCTCCCACCGCGTCGCGACGCCGGGGAGGAACGGCAGCCGCACGGCGGGCAGGCCGGCGGCGCGGGCGTAGGTCCACGGGACGCGGGCGTCGGCCGCGGTCCCCAGGTCCACGAGCCGCATCGCCTGGTGGTACCAGATCGTCACGTCGGGGCGTACCCGGGCGATCAGGCGCGCCGCGGCGCGGGCCTCGGGCTCCGAGAGCGGCCGTGGACCGGAGTGGAACGTCGTCCCCGGCGCGCCCTGTGGCCGCCAGCGGTCCGGGAAGTTGCGGTTCAGGTCCACGCCGCGGGCGTTCTGGCGCGTGCCGGCGGCCACGCCGTCGGGGTTGAGGTCGTCGACCAGCCAGAGCGCGACGTCCGGGTGCAGCCGCGGCGGCCGCGCACGCAGGCGCGCGACGACCGCCCGCCCGGCGGTCTCGTTGCCGTGGATCGCGCCCACCACCAGCACCCGCACCGGCGCGCGCGGGTCGCCGAGGCGCGCGGCGTGGATCGCGCGGCCCTCGGCAGAGCGCCCGATGAGCGCGTCGTGAAAGGGCGGCGCCGCCCGTGACGGGGCGGCGCAAAGGGGGAGCAGCAGGAGGACGGCGGCCGCGGCCGCCGGCGCGGGGATCCTAGGCGTGCTGCGCGGCGGCGAGGCTCAGGGCCTCCTCGCGCGCGCGGACGACGTCCCACGGGATCGTGATGGAGCGCCCCTCCATCTCGACCGCCCCGCTTGCGCGGAGCTTGCTGAAGGCGGTGGTGACGGCTTCGCGGGAGGCACCGACCAATGATGCCCACTGCGCGTGGGTCAGCTCGAGCCGCAGCTCGACGCCGGCGCGGGTCGCGACGCCGAAGCGATCGGCGAGCTGGTGCAGGCGCGCCCGCAGGCGGTCCTCGACCCGCATCTCGCTGACCAGCGCGACCGTCTCGCGGAGCATCGCCACGCGGTCCGACAGCAGCTCGGCCAGGTTGCGCCCGAGGCGCGGGTAGCGGGCGATGAGCCCCTCGACGGCGCGCCCGGACAGCGGCGAGACGGCCGAGTCCTCGAGGGCCGTGACGCTGGAGGCCGGCGCCGAGCCGAGGGTCGAGTAGATGGCGCCCGCGTCGAGCAGGGAGATCATGATCTCGTGGCCCGGGGCCGTGCTCTCGAAGAGCGCGAGGCGCCCGTCGCGCACCACGAACAGGTGGTCCGGCCGGCTGAGCGGCTCGGGCATCGCGGCGCCGCGCGGCCAGCGCACCAGGGGCAGCCGGCTGTCGAGGAGCGTCAGGTCCCGCTCGGGCAGCCCGGCGAAGAGATCCATCCGCGTGAGGTCGATGCGGCCGGGGCCGCTCACGCCGGAGCCCCTGAAGCCGTCCTGCCGGAGCTCTGAGAGGGCCGTCGCCATTGCGCTGACTCTGGCACCCGTTTGTTATGGGTCGCTAAGAACGGATGCAAGATGTCTCGGTGCTGCCCCGCTTCCGGCCCGGGCAATCATCCGCGGCGTCTCAGGGTACGATCGTCCCGACCCGGCGAGGAGTGAGACGCATGGACCGGCCGAGCCCCGCCGTCCAGGACTACCTGAAGGCCATCTATCAGCTCGGGGAGACCGCCGAGACCGGGGGGCCGGTGACCACCTCGCAGGTGTCCGAGGCACTGTCGGTCACGACGGCGTCGGCCAGCAACATGCTGAAGAAGCTCGACGGGATGGGCTACGTCGTGCAGGAGAAGCGCCATGGCGTGGAGCTCACCGACGCGGGCCGCATCGCGGCGCTCGAGGTCATCCGCCGCCACCGCCTGCTCGAGACGTTCCTGGCCACGCGGCTGGGCATGTCGTGGGACGAGGTCCACCGCGAGGCCGAGGTGCTGGAGCACCACGTCTCCGGCGCGCTCGCCGACCGCATCGCCGAGGCTCTCGGCCACCCCGAGCGCGACCCGCACGGCCACCCCATCCCGACCAGCGCGGGCGACGTGGCGATCACGCCCAGCCGGCGCCTGTCCGAGGTGGCCGACGGCTCGGCCGCCGTCGTGGGGCGGGTGGACGACCACGACGACGCGCTGCTGCGCTACCTGGCCGAGCGCGGGCTGGTCCCCGAGGTCCGCGTCGAGGTCCTCGCGCACGCGCCCTTCGGCGGGCCCATCTCGGTGCGCGTGGGCGGCGACCGGGTGGTCGACGTGCCGCCGGCCGCCGCGCACGCGGTCCACGTGGAGTAGGCCCGCGGGCCCCGGCGGGGCCCGTCTGAGAGGATCCGGCGGTTCCACGGGGCGCGATCGCGTGTCCCTCGCGCCTGTTCCCGAAGAGGAGACCACGTGACCCGAAAGCCCATCCTGGCCCTTGCGGCCGCCGGCCTGACCGCCCTGTCGCTCGGGCTCGCCGCCTGCGGCTCCAGCAGCAGCTCGTCCGGCGACGCGGCCCCGGCCACGACGCAGCCGGCGACCACCGCCCCGGCCACGGCCCCGGCCACGACCGCCCCCGCCACCACGGCGCCGGCGGCGCCCGCCTCCACCCGGACCACGGTCGACGTGGCCGCCGATCCGGGCGGCCAGCTCGCCTTCACCCAGACGGAGCTGACGACGGCCGCCGGCAAGGTGACCTTCAGGCTCACCAACGAGTCCCCGGTCCCGCACAACATCGCGGTCGAGGGCGACGGCGTCCAGAGCGACGTCAGCGACACGATCCAGGACGGAGGCACCGCCGAGATCACGGTGGACCTGCCCGCCGGGACCTACACGTACTACTGCAACGTCCCCGGCCACCGTCAGGCCGGCATGGAGGGCACGATCACGGTCAAGTAGCCGTGCGCGCCGGCGCCGCCCCGCGACGGGCGGCGCCGGCGAGGCCCCTGAGCCTTCTCAGCCCTCGAAGGGGCGGGACTCGTCGATGAGGTCGTCGATGTCGAGCCCGAGGCTCTGCATGAAGAACGGGGTCAGCAGGTTCAGGGTGTGCCGGCACGCCGGGCAGATCGGCAGCGGCGGCGGGGGCGGGAGCCCCTCGGTGGCCCCGGTGAGGCTGTAGGCGCTGCCGCAGTAGCCCGCGCAGACCCCGCACGAGCCCCCGCGGCAGTCGAGCCGCACCAGGTCCATTTCCTCCGCGCCGATCTGGGCGCACCAGGACTCGTGGCGCCGGGCGTAGGCCTCCGCCCCGCCGGCGAGCGCCGCCCGGGCCTCCGCGGTCCACCCCTCGCGAAGGGCGGTCGCGAACGGCTCGGGCGGGTCCGGGACGGAGCGGAAGCGCTCCGTCCAGCGGTCGATCTCGGCCTGCCAGTCGCGGAGGGTGTCCGTCAGTCCTCCACGAAGTCCACGCGCACGGCGCGGTCGATGAGCCCCGCCTCGTGGCCGCGGCGCAGGAGCTCCGCCACCGCCGCGCGGCCGTCCTCGCCGTAGTCGAGGGTGCGGTCGTTGACGTACATGCCGACGAACCGGTCGGCGAGCCCGCGGTCGAGGCCGCGGCCGAAACCCTCGGCGTACTCGAGCGCCGCCTGGCGGTGCTCCAGGCCGTAGGCGATCGAGTCGCGCAGGATGCGCGACAGGCGGGGCATGGTGTCGCCCTCGTCCAGGTCGCGGCGCACCGCGTTGGCGCCGAGCGGCAGCGGCAGGCCGCCGGTCAGCTCGTGCCACCACTCGCCCAGGTCGATGATCGAGCGCAGGCCCTGGGTCTCGTAGGTGAGCTGGCCCTCGTGGATCACGAGGCCCGCGTCCACCTCGCCGGCCTCGACGACGTCGAGGATGCGGTCGAAGGGCACGATGACCGGGTCGGCGATGCGCCCCACGGCGAGCTGCAGCTCGAGGAAGGCGCTGGTCAGGACGCCGGGGATCGCGACGCGCAGCCGCGGCAGGTCGGCCGGGTCGATGTCCGCGCCCTCGCGGACCACGACCATCGGGCCGTACTGCTCGCCCATCGAGGCGCCGTGGGGGAGCAGCCGGTAGGTGTCGGCGAGGTAGGCGTAGGCGTGCACCGACACCGCGGTCACCTCGAGCCGCCCCTCCTTGGCCCAGTCGTTCAGCGTCTCGATGTCGCGCAGCACGTGCTCGAACCGGAAGCCGTCCGTCGGGATCAGCTCGTCGGCGAGGGCGTGGAACATGAAGGCGTCATCGGGGTCCGGGCTGTGCCCCAGACGGATCAGGCGGTCGGGCACTCGGGCTCCTCCGGCGGGTTCATCGACCCGTGGACTCTAGCCGTCCGCCGCGGTCCGGCCGTCCCGGCCGGACCGGTCGAAGTGCGTGTCCTCGGCCGACCAGGGCGGCGAGCAGGTGCAGAGGAGGCGCACCGACCCGTCCGCGGAGGCCGTGATCTGGTGCCAGGCGCCCGGCGGGATCAGGACCGCGTCGCCCACGGTCACCTCGCGCGACTCGCCGTCGATCTCCATCGTCGCCGTGCCCTCGACGAGGTAGTACATCTCCTCGCTCACGCGGTGGTGGTGGCGCACGGTGGCGTCGCCGGCCGGGATCGTGGCCTCGGCCAGGCTGTGGTTGGCCACCGGGGCGTTCGAGCGGTCGAGCAGCGAGCGGATCGTGCTGCCGTCGGTCGTCGTGAACGGGACGGCCGCGTCGCGGGAGCGGATCTCCATGCGGGCAGCCTACCCGGGCGCCCCACTATCCTCGCCGCATGGGGAAGGTCCGGCCGGAGATCGACGATGAGCTGTCCGCCTTCCTGGCGGCGCAGCCGCTCTTCTTCGTCGCGACCGCCCCGAGCTCCGCCGACGGACTGGTCAACGTCTCGCCCAAGGGCCTGCCGGGCTGCTTCTCGGTGATCGGCCCGCACCAGGTGGCGTACCTCGACCTCACCGGCAGCGGCGCCGAGACGATCGCCCACCTGCGTGACGACGGGCGCATCTGCCTGATGTTCTGCGCCTTCGACGGCCCGCCGCGCATCGTGCGCCTGCACGGCCGCGGCGAGGCGGTCCAGCTCGGCGACCCGCGCTTCGCGGGGCTGGCGGAGCGCTTCTCGGGGCCGCCCGGCGCGCGCGCGGTGATCCGGATCGACGTCGCCCGCGTCTCGGACTCGTGCGGCTTCGGCGTGCCGCGGATGAGCTTCGAGCGCGACCGGGACCAGCTCGTGAAGTGGGCGGTGAACCGCGGCGAGGACGGCCTCGCCGAGTACCGCGCCACGCGCAACGCGACGAGCGTCGATGGCCTGCCGGCCGTCAGCCCTCCGTCCGGCGGATGACGCGGGCGAGAGCGCCCGCCGGGGCTGACAGGCCCCTGAACACCCGGCGTCGCGCTGTTTACTCCGCGCTCCCGACGTGCGAGTGATGTCGGTGCGGCTCGCGTGATGCCGCGCCCCACGGGTCTCGCTGTGGGAGGCGGGCTGAGGGGCTGACCTCGGTGGCCGGGGCCCTGAGTGAGGGAGGCTGAACCCGGCCGCCGAGGGCGCGGTCCCGGCTGGGCGTCCCCCCGCTGATCGCGGTGCTGTGCGCTCAATGGCCGGCAGGCGCTCGACCTCCCCACCAGCGTCTCGACGCGCGGGGGAACGTGGAGCTCGTTCCTCGTGGAGGTCGCCGGTGATGATGAGGTCCACCGGTCGAGGGTGGGACGCCTCCCCGACGGCATGCAGACTGAGGTCGTCTCGGAGCGATGTAAGCGTCGCGTGAGCGGCCTTGCAGTGCGTCGACAGCCGCCGATGATTGCGGGAGCCGGGCGTGCACGAAAGGCACCGCCCACTTCCCCCGGACGAGAAGAGAGAAACGATGCGGACGAAGGCTCTATCGATCACGCTCGCGGCCCTCGCCGTGGCCGTCCCCACCGCCCTCGCCGCCCCCGGAGGCCCACCCGCCCACGGGCCGGCCGGCCCGAGCGCCCATCAGCCGATCGCCCACCCCGTCACCTTCGTCGTTCGGGGCGTGGTCAGCGCAACCGACGCCTCGGCCACGACGATCACGATCACGCCGGCCGCCCACATCGGCAATCGTTTCGCCAAGAAGGCGTTGAAGGGCCTCACCACCTTCACCGTGATGACGGACTCCAACACGCGCTTCTCCAGGGCGGGCAAGGGCAAGAGCACCTTCGCCGACGTGGTCGTGAACGATCGCGTGGTCGTGCGCTACCGGGCGCCGCGGACCGCCACGGCCGCCGACCTCGGCGCGTTGGCCGCCCGACGGGTGACCGACCAGGGCCCGAAGCCGCCAAAGGGCAACCCGCCGTCCACGGCCGGCTACTGACCGACTCGGCACCCCACGGATCCGAGCGGGGGCTTGGCTCAAGCCCTCGAGTCGTACGAGGTCGCGGAGATCGTCGGCCACGAGGACGGCGTCCGGCCGGTGGATCGCCTCATGCGCACGCTCTGCCGGATCGGGCGGCGCCGGCCGGCGGGATGCCGGGCACGTGGATGGCGGCGCCCTCGGGCTGAGGGATCGCCGCACGATCGCCCCAAGCGGGGCGACCGCTAGTCGTCCTCCGCGCTGATCGCGGGGTCCTGGCGGATGACGCACATGCCCTCGCCCTCCGCGGCGAGGCTGCCGTCGGGGAGGTGGATCGAGACGACCGCGCGGAAGCCCCGCTCGCTGCGCTGCACCAGGCGGCCGCGGAGGGTCAGCTCCTCGCCGATCGGGATCGGCCGCCGCAGCCAGTAGCGCACCTTTGCCGTCATGCCCCACAGGCCGTGGGGCGCGCCCGCGTAGACCAGCATCTCGTCCACGAGCATCCCGATCATCCCGCCGTGGACCCGGTCGGGGTAGCCGATGTGGGTGGCCCTGGGCGTGTGCCGGGCGACGGCGTCGGTGCCGTCCCGGTGGATCCTCAGCGCCAGGCCGTCCGGGTTCGCCGGGCCGCAGACGAAGCAGTCCGGGAACTGCGGCGGGTTGAGCAGCGGGAGGTCGTCCATCGCGGGGCGCCATGCTACCGTCCGCGCCGTGACCGCCTTCCTCGTCGTCCTCCACTCGCTGAACGCCGTCCTGCTCGTCTTCCTCGTGCTGCTGCACAGCGGCAAGGACGCGGGCCTGTCGGGCGCCTTCGGCGTGGGCGGCGCCTCGAGCTCCTATGGCGGCTCGACGGCGATCGTCGAGAAGAACCTGGACCGCGTGACGGTGGCCTCCGCGATCCTCTTCTTCGTGACGACGTTCCTGCTCGCCAAGTCCCTCTGACGTCCGCCCGGCACCGCATGTGCCGGGTTGCGTTCGCGCCTTTTCCGCAAGCCTGTAGCGTGCCTCCGAAGCGGGTGGCCCTGGCGAGGTGAGGCGGTGACAGGGGTGGGATCGAGGCGGATGGCCGCGGCCGCCGGCGCGGCCGCGGCGATGGCCGTCCTGGCCGCGGGGTGCGGATCCGGCGGCGGGGGCGACGCCCCGGCGGGCGGCGGAACCCTGATCGACGCCGAGGGCCAGCCGGCGCCGATCCTGAACGTCCTGCTTCCGGCCGGCGTCACCGCGCCGGCCCAGCGGGTGGTCTCCAACATCCTCCAGAACCTCATGACCTCGGACGACCAGGGGCGGTTCGTCCCGCAGCTCGCCGTGGCCGTGCCGAGCGGCGCCGACGTCCGCGAGGGCCCCCTGCGGGTCACCTTCCGCCTCGACCCGAAGGCCCGGTGGTCGGACGGCGTCCCGGTCACCAGCGCCGACGTGGCGTTCACCTGGCGCACGATGACCGCCGAGCGCAACGAGGTGGCGAGCCGCTCGGGCTGGGAGCACATCCGCGCCGTGCGCGCCGGGCGCACCGCGAGCGGGGAGGCCTGCCCGCCGGCCACCTGCTTCACGGTGGCCTTCGACGGCGACTACGCGCCGTGGCGCGACATCTTCAGCGTCTCGGGCGGCAACTACATCCTCCCGCGGCACGTGCTGAAGGGCCGCGACTTCAACACGGTCTGGAACACCGGCGGCATCGTCGGCTCGGGGCCCTTCACCCTGAAGAGCTTCACGCCCGGCGTGCGCGCGGTCCTGGTGCGCGACCCCGACTGGTGGGGCGCGGGCCCCTCGGACGGGAGCCCCGGCGTCGGGCGCATCGTGTTCGACTTCCTGGCCTCGCCGGCGGCCGCGATCCGGGCGGTGCGCCAGGGCGAGGCCCAGATGACCAGCCCGCCGCCCGACCCCGACCTGATCGCCGCCGCCGGGCGCATCGACGGCGTCGGCGTCCAGTCGGTGCCCTCGCTGTTCTTCGAGCACATCGTGCTGAACACCGAGCGCCCCCCGCTCGACGATCCGCGCGTGCGCCAGGCCCTCGCGTACGCCATCGACCGGCGGCAGATCGCCGACGTGCTCCTCGACGGCAAGGTGCCGGTGCTCCAGAGCGTCGTGCGGCCGATCCAGCTCGGCTACGAGCCGGCCTTCGCGCGCTACGGCCACGACCCCGATCGCGCGGCCGCGCTGCTGGAGGCGGCGGGCTGGACCCGCGGCGCCGACGGCTACTTCGCCAAGGACGGCCGCGAGCTGACGATCCCGCTGCTCAGCGACTCCGAGAGCGCGCTGCGCGGCACCACCGGGCGCCTCATCGCCGACCAGGCGAAGGCCGCCGGCATCCGGATCGAGCCGCGACAGCTTCCGGGGGACCGGATCTTCTCGAGCCTCTTGAGCCAGGGCGACTTCACGGCGTTGATGGTCGCCTTCGGCGGCGGCGTGGACCCGAGCG
The DNA here is from genome assembly GCA_963770865.1 of uncultured Thermoleophilia bacterium. Lineage (GTDB taxonomy): Bacteria > Actinomycetota > Thermoleophilia > Miltoncostaeales > Miltoncostaeaceae > Miltoncostaea. Next base: position 308,897 of record CAVYRD010000001.1, on the reverse strand, counting down.
TCACGGGGCTTCTGGCCTCCGACCAGATCCCGACGGAGGAGAACGGCTTCAGCGGCCAGAACGTCTACCGGTGGCGCGACTCCGAGGCCGACAGCCTGATGCGCCTCTCCGACCAGCAGGTCGACGAGAGCGCGCGGGCGGCCACCCTCGGGCGGGTGCAGGGGATCGTTGCCGACCAGGTGCCGCTGATCCCGCTCTACCAGCAGCCCAACACGGTCGCGGCCACCTCCCAGCTCCACGGCGTTCGCGAGAACCCGACCCAGGCGGAGGTCTTCTGGAACAGCGGGGAATGGTCGCTCGGGGGCGGGGCCGGCTAGCCCGGGCGCGGGCGTGAGGGGCGCGGGCGCGTACGCCGCGCGGCGCCTGGCCGTCGCGCTGCCGCTGCTGTGGCTCGTCAGCGTCCTGGCCTACCTCCTGCTCTACCGGGCCGCCGACCCGGTGGCGCGCCTGCGCCAGGTGCCCGGCGTGCGCGCCGAGGACATCCGCCGGCTGGTCGAGCAGCAGGGCCTCGACGCGCCCTGGTACACCGGCTACTGGCACTGGCTGACCGGCTTCCTCCAGGGCGACTGGGGGCTCAGCACCACCAACCGCGGGGCCGGGGCGCTCGAGACGATCCTCGACTCCCTGCCGGCGACGATCGAGCTGATGGGCCTCGCGATCCTCGTGTCGGGCCTGCTCGGCGTCGCGCTCGGGGTGCTGTCGGCGACCCGCGCGGGCTCGCCGCTCGACGCCTCGCTGTCGGGGCTCTCCTACGTCGGCTTCGCCACCCCGACCTTCCTGGCCGGGGTGCTGCTGCAGCTCGGCGCCATCTGGATGCGCGACAACGGCTGGGCCGTCCTGCCGTTCGCGCTCGGGACGGTGCTGCTGCTCGTCGGGCTCGCGCGCCTGCGCCGCGGCGGGGCGGCGACCGTCGCCGTGGCCTGCGCCGGCGCGATCCTGATCGCGCTGTCGGTCGCGCTCTGGAACCGGCTCGGCGGCGACGGCCAGACGGTCTTCTACACCGGCCAGCGCTACTCGTTCGGCCACGAGGGCGACTGGTTCTCGCTCAACCACCTGCAGCACCTCGTCCTGCCGGTGCTCACCCTCTCGCTGATCAACGTGGCGGTGTGGAGCCGCTTCCAGCGCGCGGTGCTGATCGACGAGCTGGGCTCGGACCACGTCGCACACGCGCGGGCGCGCGGCCTGCCGGAGCGGCGGGTCGTGATCGGCCACGCGCTGCGCAACGCCCTCGTGCCCATCGTGACCCTGGTGGCGCTCGACCTGGGGGCGATGTTCAGCGGGGCCGTCGTGACCGAGACGGTGTTCTCGTGGCCGGGGATGGGGCGGCTGCTGCGCGACGCGGCGCTCGAGCGCGACATCAACGTCGCGATGGGCATCGTCATGATCGGCGCCGTCGCGGTGGTGATCGCCGGGCTGATCGCCGACCTCGCCTACGCGGCCCTCGATCCGCGGGTCGACCTGCGCAGGCGCTCGTGAGGCGCGCACTCGCCGGCCTGCGGCGCCTCGGCCCCGGCGGCATCGCGGGCCTCGCGCTGCTCGCGGCCATCGCCCTCGCGTCCATCCTGGGCCCGGCCCTCTCGCCCTACGGCGTGGACGAGCAGGACCTCCTCGCCCGCAATCAGGGCCCGAGCTGGGCCCATCCGTTCGGCACGGGGACGCTGGGCGAGGACATGCTCACCCGCGTGCTGGCGGCAGGGCGGGTCTCGCTGCTCGTGGGTCTGGCGACGGCCCTCGCGGCCACCGTCGTCGGGCGCGGGCCTGGGGCTGACGGCCGCCTGGCGGGGCGGGTGGATCGACTCGGCGCTCTCGCGCCTCACGGATCTCTTCCTGATCGTGCCGGCCTTCGTCGTGCTGATCGTGCTGAGCCTGACCTTCGAGCACGTCGGCGTGCCCGAGGTCATCCTCATCCTGGCGCTGATGTCGTGGCCGCCGCTCTTCCGGCTCACGCGCGCCTCGTCGCTGCGCACCCGCGAGCTGCCCTACGTCCAGGCCGCCCGGGCCGCGGGCGCGGGGGGCGGGCGCGTGGTGCGCGTCCACCTGCTGAGCGCCGCCGTCCCCGAGATCGCGGCCTTCGCGGCCCTCGCGGTGGGCGTCGCGCTGCTGGCCGAGAGCGCCCTGTCGTTCCTCTCGCTCGGGCTCGACCCCGCCGGGCGGCCCTCCTGGGGCACCCTGATGATCGGCGCGCAGGACACGATCGAGGAGCGCCCGTGGCAGTCGCTCTTCCCGGGGATGATGATCGTGCTGACCGTGCTCGCGGTGAGCCTGCTGGGCGACGCGGTGCGCGCGGCGCTCTCGCCGGGCGGGGCCGCCCGGCCGCGGCGGTGGCCGCTGTGACGCCCCTCCTGAGCGCCCGCGGCCTGCGGGTGGAGGGCCCCGGCGGCGTCGCGCTGCTGGACGGGGTCGACCTCGACCTGGAGGCCGGCGACGTCACGGCCCTCGTCGGCGAGAGCGGCGCGGGCAAGTCGCTCACCGGGCTCTCCCTTCTCGGCCTGGTGCCGCCCCCGGCGCGGCGCGTCGGGGGCACCGTGGCCCTGGACGGGCGCCCGGTCGGCCTGGGCGGGCTGGACCCGCGCCGGGTGCGCGGCGCCCGGGTGGCGCTGGTGCCGCAGGACCCGGCCGCCGCCCTCGACCCGGTTGCGCGCGTCGGTGCCCAGATCGCCGAGGTGCTGCGCGTCCACCGGGGCATGGGCCGCGCCGAGGCCGCCGCCGCCGCCGCCGCCGCGCTCGCCGAGGTGGGCGTGCCGCGCGACGACCACCCGCACCGGCTCTCCGGCGGCCAGCGCCAGCGGGCGCTGATCGCGATGGCCCTCGCGCCGGGGCCCGAGGTGCTGGTGGCCGACGAGCCGACGGCCTCGCTCGACCCCTCCGTCCAGGTCGCCGTTCTGGACCTGATCGCCGGGCGGGCCCGCGAGCGCGGGCTCGCGGTGCTGCTGATCTCCCACGACATGGGCTCCGTCGCCCGTCTCGCAGACCGCGTGGCCGTGATGTACGCGGGGCGGATCGTGGAGGAGGGGCCGGCGCGGGAGATCCTCTCCGCCCCCCGCCACCCCTACACGGCCGGGCTGCTGGCGCTGGCGCCGCGACTGCGGGCGCCGGCCGGCCCGCGCGTGCCCATCCCGGGCGCGCCCCCCGAGCCGGGCGCCCTGCCGCCGGGCTGCGCCTTCGCCCCGCGCTGCGCCCTGCGCCGCGACGCGTGCGCCGTCGTGCCGCCCCTGCGCGACGCAGGCCCGGGCCGCCGGGTCGCCTGCGTCCTCGGCCCGGGCGAGGCGACGAGGGCCGGGGAGGCCGCGCCGTGAGCGCCCCGCTGCTGTCGGCGCGCGGGATCGCGCTGGCCTACCCCGGGGGCCGGGGCGCCCCGCCGGTGCCGGCGCTCGCCGGGGTCGATCTCGAGGTCGCCGAGGGCGAGGTGGTGGGCCTTGTGGGGGAGTCCGGCTGCGGGAAGAGCACCCTGGCGCGCGTCGTGACCGGCCTCCAGGCCCCCGACGCCGGGACGGTGACGCTGGCGGGCATCGACGTGGCCCGCTGCGCGGGGGGCGGAGCGCATACGGCTGCGCCGGGCGGTCCAGATCGTCTTCCAGGACCCCTATCTCAGCCTCAACCCGAGGCTGAGTGTCGGTGCCAGCGTGGCCGAGCCCCTGGTCGTGCATCGCCTTCCCGATGCGGCTTCCCGGGTGGAGCGCGGCGCGGCGCGGCGCGCCCGCGTGGCCGAGCTGCTCGACGCGGTCGGGCTGCCCGCGTCGGCGGCCGCGCGCCGCCCCGCGGAGCTCTCGGGGGGCGCCCGGCAGCGGGTCGCGATCGCCCGGGCGCTCGCCCTGCGCCCGCGGCTGCTCGTGCTGGACGAGCCCGTCTCGGCGCTCGACCCCTCGATCGGCGCGCAGGTGCTGGCCCTGCTCGGGGAGCTCCGGGCGCGTGAGGGGCTCGCCTACCTGCTGATCTCCCACGACCTGCCGACGGTGCGCGGCACGGCCGGCCGGGTCGCCGTGATGGACGCCGGCCGCATCGTGGAGGAGGGGCCCGCCGAGCGGATCCTCGCCGAGCCCCGCAGCGACCGGGCGCGCGCCCTGGTCGCGGCCGCTCAGATGCTCTCGGCGCCCCCGTGGGCCTGGCCGGGCGAGACGGTCCAGGCGTAGGCCTCGGCCAGCCGCAGCAGCGTCGTGGCGTTCGGCGCGCCGGCGACCTGCGCGGTGATCGCCGCCAGGAGGGCGTCGCGCGTGCTCTCGAGGGTCACGGGAGCGGGGGCGGGCTCGGGGGCGGAGTCGGTGCTCATGCTGCGGGTCCATCCTCGTCCGGGTGCGGGTGCGCCACCAGTCTAGTGAGGCCCCTCGGCCCGTCCTCCGGGGTCAGGTGCCCCTCGTGCCGGAGCGCCCTTTCCGACGGCCGGATCGGCGGGTAGGGTTCCCCGCGATGAACACCGCCACAGCCACCAAGTGGGTCGGGGGTGCGATCGCCGTTCCGGTGATCGCGCTGGCCATCTACCTCGGCGCCGTGCTCCAGGTCTACATCCTGGCCTGGATCGTCGAGCTCATCGGGAACATCTTCGGCTGACCGCCCGGGTCGTCGCGCCGGCCTGATCGCCGGCGCCGGCCCGTTCGCGACCCCGTGACCCGACGCGCCGTCCCCGCCCGGGCAGGAGCGCGCCGGGCGCACACCGAAGTCCACGGGGCGGGCGCTCATCCCGGAGCGCCGTCGCGCCGATGGAGGTCATATGCGACACGCGCTCCACTGGGTGACGGGCATGCTCGTCCTCTGGCGCCGCTCCTGCTGGCGCTGACCGGGGCCCCCGCCGCCACCTGTCCCTAGGCTGGCGTCCGTGGGCGACTACGGGCACGACCTCGCGTTCGGGGTCTTCATCACGCCCGCGGCCGCGGACCCCGAGGGCGTCCTCGCGCTGGCCGTCCTGGCCGACGACTCCGGCCTCGACCTGGTCACGTTCCAGGACCACCCGTACCAGTCCCGGTTCCTCGACACCTGGACGCTGCTCTGCTTCGCCGCGGCCCGCACCCGCCGCGTGCGTCTGAGCGCGGAGGCGCGGAGCTCGGTCTCGGCGCCGGCGCCTTCTGGGACGCCATCGCCGCGATGGGCGGCCCGCGGCTGACCCCGGGGCAGAGCGTCGCCGCGCTCGAGGAGGCGATCGACGTGATCCGCGCGCTGTGGGACACGGGCCGGCCGGGCGGCGCCCGGGTCGAGGGCGCGCACCACCGCCTCGACGGAGCGGCGCGGGGGCCCGCGCCGCTCCACGACGTGGGCATCTGGGTCGGGGCGTACAAGCCGCGGATGCTCGACCTGGTGGGCCGCAAGGCCGACGGCTGGCTGCCCAGCCGGCCGCACCTCGAGCCGGGCGCCCTGGCCGCCGGCAACGCGGCCATCGACGAGGCGGCCGACCGCGCCGGGCGCCGGCCGTCGGAGATCCGCCGCCTGCTGAACCTGGCCGGCGGCGTCCCGTCGGCGGACGACCTGGCGCGCCTGGCCGTCGAGGACGGCGTCGGCACGTTCATCGTGATGGCCGACGACCCCGTCGTGATCGAGGCGTTTGCCGGCGAGGTCGCCCCCGCCGTCCGGGCCCAGGTCGAACCGGGCGCGCGCGGGCAGCTCGTCGGCAGGCACCTGATCGACGTCCACGACATGCTGCGCACAGAGCTCGCCGAGCTGCGCGACATCCTCGGGCAGGTGCGGGACGGCGCCCTCGGGCCAGGTCGAGCGGACGTCCTCGCTGGAACGACCGAGGGCCCCGCCGGAGCGGGGCCCTCGTCAGTGCGCCCGAGAGGACTTGAACCTCCACGACCCATACGGGTCACAAGGCCCTCAACCTTGCGCGTCTACCAATTCCGCCACAGGCGCGTGGGCCGGGGGAGTATAGACGAGGCCGGTATCCCCCGAGCGTCCTGGATTTCGCCCCACGCTCTGGTAGCGTCCGGAACACCTGTTCGCGTCCCGGAGGCACACCCCGGCATGGACGATCTCACCGACCGCCAGTCCGCGATCCTCACGTTCATCTCGCGCCATTGCCGCGAGACCGGCTATCCGCCCACCGTCCGCGAGATCGGCCTGGCCGTCGGGCTGGCGTCGCCGTCAACGGTCCACGCCCACCTGGCCAAGCTCGAGTCGGGCGGTCACATCCGCCGCGACCCCACCAAGCCCCGGGCGATGTTCGTGTGCCGCGACGCCGTCGAGGCCGCGCCCGCCCCCCGCCCTCCGCCGAGGCCCTGCCGCTCGTCGGCTCCGTGGCCGCCGGCGTGCCGCGCCTCGCCGAGCAGGACGTCGAGGAGTGGATCGCCTCGCCCTTCCCGGGCGACTTCATGCTCCGCGTCACCGGCGACTCGATGATCGACGCCGGCATCCTCGACGGCGACCTGGTCGTCGTGGCCCGGCGGCCGACGGCCGACGAGGGCGAGATCGTCGTGGCCCAGATCGAGGACGAGGCGACGGTGAAGCGGCTGAAGTTCGTCGACGGCCGCGTGCATCTGATGCCCGAGAACTCCGCCTTCGCGCCGATCGTGCCCGACGAGGTCAGCATCCTCGGGGTCGTGGTGGGGGTCCTCCGCCGGCTCTGACCGCCGGATCGGCCCCCTGGGCGCGGATCCTCCGTGCGGCGTGCGGAGGGGGCGCCGGCGCACGGGCCGGGTGGAGGATGCCGGCGAGCGCCTCGACGCCGTCGATGAGGCGCGGGCCCGGCCGTGCGTACGACGCGTTCGCATCCACGGCCCAGACCTCGGCGCCGGCGGGCAGCACGCCGAGGCCGAGAGCGGCCTCGGCCGCCCGGGCCGACGCCGGCAGGTCCAGCCCGCAGGGTGCGCACACGATCACCTCGGGCCGGGCGGCGGCGACGTCGTCCCAGGACACGCGATCCGAGCGGCTACCCGCCGCGCCGAGCACGTTGCGCCCGCCGGCGGCCTCGATCATCTCGGGCACCCAGTGCCCCGGCGCGAACGGCGGGTCGGTCCACTCGAGGAGCAGGGTCCGGGGCGCGGGAGCGCCGGCGACCCGCTCCGCGACCGCGGCGAGGCGCGCGCGCAGCCCTGCGACCAGCTCGTCCGCCCGGGCGTCGGCGCCGACGGCGGCGCCGAGGTCGCGTATCGAGCCGAGCACGCCCTCCAGGTCGGTCGGCGCCACGGTGAGCACCCGGCCCTCGCAGCCCAGGTGATCGAGCGCGGCCGCCACGTCGGCGGCGTCCACCGCGCAGACGGCGCAGAGGTCCTGGGTCACGACCAGGTCGGCGGCGAGGCTCGCCAGGGCGCCCTCGTCCAAGTGGTAGAGGTCCTCGCCCGCCGCCATCCTCGCCGAGACGGCGGCGTCGATCTCGGCGAGGCTCAGTCCCCCGGCGAGCGCGCTCGTCGAGACGATCCGCCGCCGGCGCGCCTCGGGCGGGTGGTCGCACTCGAAGGTGACGCCGACGACATGGTCGCCGGCCCCGAGGGCGAAGAGGATCTCGGTCGCGGACGGCAGGAGCGAGACGACGCGCATGGCGCTACTCTCACACGGCAGGTCAGGCAGCCGCGGGTCGCCTCGGCGGCTCGAGGAAAGTCCGGACACCGCAGAGCAGGGTGCTGGTTAACGGCCAGCGGGGGAAACCCCAGGGAAAGTGCCACAGAAATACACAGCCTCGGCGCTCGCGTCGGCGGCAACGGTGAAAAGGTGCGGTAAGAGCGCACCAGCGGTCTGGTGACAGGCCGGCTCGGTAAACCCCACTCGGTGCAAGGCCAAACCGGGGCGTCACGGGTTGCTCGCCCAGCTCCAGGTCGGCCGCATGAGGCGTCTGGCGACAGGCGTCCCAGATGGATGGCTGCCCACGACAGAATCCGGCTTACGGCCTGCTAAAGGACGACCCCGCCTCGGCGGGGTCGTCCCAATTCAGGCGCCGTCCGGCGCTCGGCCGTCCGCCCGGGCGGGCGTCCGCCCTCGCGAAGGCCGGGAGCCGCAGCTTGCGCCGGTACGCGCCCGGGGTTATGCCGGCGATGCGCTTGAAGAGTCGGCGGAAGGAGGCGGGGTCCTCGTACCCGACGGCGTAGCTGATCGCGTCGACCGACTCCGCGGTGCGCTCGAGGCGCCGCTTGGCCTCCTCCACGCGGACGCGCTGGACGTACGCGATCGGCGAGTGCCCGGTCGCCGCGGTGAAGCGGCGCTTGAACGTCCGCTCCGGCAGCCCGGAGCGCTCGACGAGCTCGGCCACGGGGGCGGCGACGGCGTAGTGGGCGCGCAGCCACTCCTGCGCCTCCGCGACGACCCCGTCGCCGTGGTCGAGCGGCGCGTGGAAGGGCACGTACGGCGCCTGGCCTCGGTGTGCCACTGCAGGAGCAGGTACTTCGCGAGGGCCTGGGCGACGGTGGGCCCGACGTGGCGCGCGACGAGGTAGAGGACGAGGTCGTGCCAGGAGGCCGACGCGCCGGACATCACGAGCTCCTGGCGCTCGCCGGTCGCGACGAGCACCTCGTCGAGCCTCAGCCCGACGTCCGGGTAGTTGTCCCGGAAGGTGGCCGCGTAGGCCGGGTGCATCGTGACGCTCCGGCCCGACAGGAGCCCGGTCTCCGCGATCAGGAGCACGCCCGAGCACGCGGAGCACAGGAGCCCCCCCTCCGCGTGCACGCGCGTCAGCCACGCCACCAGCCGGGGGTGGCGGCCGCGCTCCCAGGCGCCGTCGCGGACGAGCAGTGACGGGACGATCGCGATGTCGGTCCGTCCGGGGTCGTCGATCGAGCGGTGCACGGGGAGGGGGATCCCGCTCGCCGTCGTGACCGGGCCGCCCGGGGCGCCGACCAGCTCGACGTGGAAGGGGGGCACGGAGGGCACCGCCGGGTCGACGCTGCTCACGAGCGGGAAGCAGGAGAGCGTGTCGTACATGCCGGTGAGGCTGCCGACCGCGGCGTCGGGGAACACGAGCAGCGAGACCCGGAGGGGCTCGCGGCGGCTGGGTCGGGTGTCCGTTGGCACGTTCGAACCTGTTCCGGGCAGTCTCACCCTTCCGCCCCCGAGCCGCAACGGCGACCGTGGCCAGGTCGGTGAAACCAGGAACGGGAGGTTGACGATGCCGGTCGAGGAGAGGACGACGGAGGCGTTCGTCGGGCAGGCCCTGGCCGATCTGGCCGCCTGCTATGGCGGCGTGATGGTCAGCACAGGGCACCGGCTCGGGCTCTACCGCGCGCTGGCCGGGCAGGGGCCGCTGAGCGCGTTCGAGGTCGCGAGCCGGACGGGGTGCGAGGAGCGCTACGTGCGCGAGTGGCTGAACTCGCAGGTGGCGGGCGGCTACCTCGTGCACCACGAGGAGTCCGGGACCTACGAGCTGCCGGCCGAGCACGTGCCGGTGCTCGTGGACGAGGACAGCCCGTTCTTCCTGCCGCCCGCGTTCGAGATCCCGGCGTCGATGTGGTTCGACCAGGAACGGACGCTCGACGCGTTCCGCACCGGCGCGGGGATCCCCTGGGGCGAGCACGACGCGCGCATGTACTGCGGGGTCTCCGCCCTCTACCGCAACGCCTACCGCGCCTCGCTGGTGCCGGAGTGGCTCCCGGCCCTCGACGGCGTCGTCGAGCGACTGGAGCGCGGGGCCCGCGTCGCGGACGTGGGCTGCGGCCACGGGCACTCGTCGGTCCTGCTGGCGCAGGCGTTCGGGCGCTGCCGCGTCGACGGCTTCGACACGCACGAGGCCTCGCTCGAGACGGCACGCGCCGAGGCCGAGGCGGCCGGCGTCGCGGGCCGGGTCGCGTTCCGGCGCGCCGACGCGAAGTCCTACCCCGCCGACGGCTACGACCTGATCTGCTTCTTCGACATGCTCCACGACCTCGGCGACCCCGTCGGGGCCGCCCGGCACGCGCGCGAGGCGCTCGTGGAGGACGGGACCCTGATGGTCGTCGAGCCGTACGCCGCGGACGCGGTCGGCGAGAACGTCGGGATCATCGGCCGCCTGTACTACACCGGCTCGACGGTCCTCTGCTGCCCGCACTCCCGCTCGGAGGAGGTCGGGCTCGCCCTCGGCGCGCAGGCCGGCCCGGCCCGCATCGCGGCCGTCCTCCGGGAGGCGGGCTTCGGCTCGGTGCGCGTCGCCCACGAGACGCCGTTCAACCTCGTCCTCGAGGCCCGGCGCTGACGCGCTGCCGCCGGCTCCGATCGCAGGACGGCCCCGCTCCGGCGGGGTCGTCCCGTGTCAGGAGGCGTCCGGCGCCTCGGGATCGCGCGGGGCGCGCCGGATGAGCTTGGTGAAGGCGCCCGCCAGGACCGCGATCTCCTCCTCGGTCAGCGGCTCGATGAAGCGCTCCGAGACGAAGGCGTGGACCGTGTCCTGGGCGGCCGTCGCGCGGGCGCGCCCGGCGCGGGTCAGCTCGACGTTGACGGCGCGCGCGTCGGTCGGGCAGGGCCGGCGGGCGACCAGCCCCCGGGCCTCGAGGGCGTCGATCAGCCGCGAGACGCGGCTCAGGCTCAGGCCCATCGCGTCGGCGAGGTCGGTCTGACGCAGGGTCTGCTCCGGCGCGCGCAGCAGGCGCCCCAGGATGCCGAGCATGCTGATGCCGAGCTCGTGACGGTCCTCGAGCAGGACCTCGGCCGCGCGGCGCAGCACCCGCGAGAGCTCGAGCATCCCCTCCCAGGCGGCGGCGCGCTCGGGGGTCCAGCCGTTGACGTTGCGGCCCATCATGTTCCCGGCGCGCGCCCTCACGGCCGGCATCGGGTCGTCGGCGGCGCGGGGGGCGGTGGAGCGCGATCCGGTGCTCATCGCCGCCGAGCCTGTCAGATCCGCTCGGACGTGAGGCGCAGCGGGTTGCCCGCCGGGTCGCGCGTCTCGATGCCGTCGGGGCCCTGCTCGTTCGCGATCCCGGCGGCGACGAGGCGCTCCCGGGCGGCGTCGAGGGCGCCGGCGTCGCGCAGCCTCAGCGTGAACCGGCGCATCCCGGCGGTCCCGGGCGGCGGCTGCACCGCGCGCGGGCCGTTCCAGACGTTGAGCGCGAGGCGGTGGGGGAAGCGCCCGCCGGCGCTCAGATCGGCCATGCCGATGGCGGGCATCACCATGTGCTCGTCGAAGCCGATCACGTCGCGGTGGAAGGCGACGCCCGCGGCGAGGTCGGGCACGTGCAGGTGGACGTGGCCGACGGTCGCGCCGGGCGCGAACGGCTCGATCAGGGGCCGGTCGCCCAGCCACTCCAGCACCGGGGCGAGGTCGAGCGGTTCGGTGGGCCCGCGGCGGCGGCCGTCGCTGTCGAGCACGACGATCGACCCGGGGCCGATCTCGAAGCCCGCGAAGCGCTCGGGCGTCTCGAGTGTGAGCTCGAGGCCGATGCCGTCGGGGTCGGTCAGGTAGGTGGCCATCGAGAAGATGTGGTCCGTCGGCGCCTGCGACGCCCGCAGGGCCGCGAGCCGTGCCAGGATCCGCGCGAACTCGGGCCCGTCGGGCAGGTGCAGCGCGACGTGGTAGAGGCCCGCGTGCCCGCGGAGGACCGGGCGCTCCGCGCCCGGGTGGAGCACGATCAGGTCCCGCTCGCCCGAGCCCAGGCGCACGGCGCCCGACTCGTCGCGCGCCAGCTCGGCCAGTCCGATCAGGTCCCGCCAGAAGGCGAGGGACCTGCCGATGTCGGTGACGTCGAGCTCGACCGCTCCGTAGGTGATCCGGTCGGCGGCGACGGCCGTGCCGCTCAGGACGGCGGGGTCCATGATGGTGCTCCTCTCCGCGGGCGCCGGGGTCAGCCGGCCTGCTTGACCAGCGAGACGTCGAGGCTGATCTTGACCCTGTCGGAGACCAGCACGTTGCCGCTGCCGAGCGCCTGGTTGAACGTCATCCCGTACTCGCCGCGGCTCAGCTGGCCGGACAGCTCCAGGGCCACGCGCTCGTTGCCCCACGGGTCGGTCTCGGTGCCCTGCACCTCGGCCGTGAGCTCCACCGGGCGGGTGACGCCGTGCATCGAGAGGTCGCCGGTCACGGCGAGGGTCTCGTCGTCGATGGCGCGGATCGCCGTCGAGCGGAAGGTGAGCTGCGGGTGGACCTCGGCGTCGAAGAAGTCGGCCGAGCGCAGGTGGGCGTCGCGCTGCTCCTCGCGGGTGCTGATCGAGGCGGCCTCGATCGTGGCGGTGATCGCGGCGTCCGCGATGTCGCCCTCGGTGGACAGCGTGCCCTCGAACTGGTCGAACGGTGCCGCGGACCGTCGCGATGCCGAGGTGCTTCACGGCGAAGCCGACCCGCGAATGAGCGGGGTCGATGGCCCAGGTGCCGGCCGGGATGATGGTGGTTGCGGTGGTGGCGGTGCTCATGGCGCTGCTCCCTGTGAGGCGGCCGGTCTGTCGTCCGGCTCCATTTGCTTGCTGGAGCAACTATAGGTGCAACATTGTTGCTCTGTCAAGCTTGCGGGCGCAACGACACGACCCACGCACGATGGAGGGGGCTAGCGGGGCGGGAGCGGCGCGCGCAGGCCGTGAGCCTGCTCGAAGCCCTGGGCCACGGCGGCCTGGGCGTGGTCGATCACCGCGCAGAGCGCCGGGATGGCGAGCGGCTCCATGCGGACGCCCTCCCGCCGCGCGGCCTCGGCCTCGGCCAGCACCGCGGCCGCGACGCGGGTGTGCTCCACCAGGACCCGCGCCCCGGTCGCGCCCTGAAGGCCCCCGCGCAGGCCGGCCAGCTCGGCCCGCCCCGCCGCGGCGCCGGGGCGCCCGGACTCGAGGCCCGAGGTCAGGATGCGCAGGAAGCGGGAGGTGAGGCGGCGCATGGCGGGCATCGTGGGGGGCGGCAGCGGCGTGGGCACGTCGTCGTCGTAGCCCTCCAGCACGCGCGCGATGACGGCCTCGGTGCGGGCGTTCAGCTCGCGGGCGAGCATCGGGCAGGCCGGCACCTCCTGCGGCGTGCGCCGCAGGCGGCGCGCCTCGGGCGCGGGCGCCCCCCGCTCCTCGAGCCAGGCGCGCAGCTCATCGACCGCGAAGCGGCGATGGCCCCCGACGGTGCGGTGGGAGGGGATCCGGCCCGAGTCGGCCCAGCCGCGGACGGTGGCGACGCTCACCCCGATCAGGGCCGCCGCCTCGGAGGCGGTCAGCGAGCGCGGGCCCCGGTCGCGGTCGCGGTCGGCCCGCCCCGGCCGGGCGCGCGGCCAGCCCTCGTCCTCAGTCATCCCGCTCGTCACCACCCCGTCCCGTTCACCGCGGGCGCCGTCGGCGGGTGGGTCCCGTCGCGGCCGTCGGGAGGACTTTCGCCCGGCCGAGGCGAAGCCCTGCAACGAGATGCACGCCACCCACCGTCCGCGCCGGCCCTGGCGGGCCGCGATCGCCGTGTTCGCGGCCTCCGCGGTGGCGCTCGGGCTGGCCGCCGTCCTCGCCCTGGGCCTGGAGCTGCGTCACGACGCGGCCGCCGTGGGCGCGCCGCTGGCCCGTACGGCCGACCGGGTGGCCGCGGGCGTCGACCCCGCGCGCACCGCCGAGGCCCGCGGCGCGCTCGCGTCCGCCGGCGTCCCGGCCCGCCTGCTGGGCCCCGCCGGCCGCGTGCGCATCGAGACGGGCGACCCCGCCGTGTGGAGCGCCGGCGCGCCGGGCCGGGCCGGCGCCCTGGCGACGACGCGGTCCGGCGGCTGGACGCTCCGCGCCGGCGTCGTCCAGGCCCGCCGTGAGCTTCCCTCCGGCGGCGCCGTCGTGCTGCGGGCCCCGCTGCCGGCGGGAGCCGGGTCGGTCGGGGCCGGGCCGGCGATCGCCGTCGCCGTCCTCCTGCTCTCTCTCATCGCCGCGGCGATCGCCTGGCTGCTGGCCGCGCGCGCCGGGCGTCGGGTGCGCGAGGTCTCCGTCGCGGCCGAGGCGATCGCGGCCGGGCGCCCCGCCGCCCTGGAGCCGTCGGGCCGCGGCGAGTGGCGCCGCCTGACGGAGGCCGTCGGCGCGGCGGCCGGACGGGCCGGGGCGTTCCAGGCCGCCGCCGAGGCGCGGGTCGAGGCGCTCGGCGCCGCGCTTGCGCCGCTGGCGCACCCCGTGGCCGCGCGCACCCCCTCGGGCGCGCTCATCCGCAACGAGGCCCTCGAGCGCCTCACCGGCGCGCTCGCCCCCCGCGACGCGGCCGAGGTCGACGCCGCCGTCTCGATGGGCCTGACAGCGTCGGGCCCCGTGTCGCGGCGCCTCGCGCTGTCGGACGGCCGCGCCCTCGAGGTGGAAGCCTGGGCTGTCCCCGGCGGGCGCGTGGTGGCCGTGGGCGAGCGCACCGAGCAGGCGCGGATGGAGGCCGTGCGCCGCCAGGTGACCGGCGCCGCGGCGCGCCACCTGCAGGCGCCGGTGAGCGAGATCCAGGCCCTTGGCTCGGACCTCCTGGGCCACGTGCCCGCCTCAGCGGTGCCCACCGTGCGGCGCATCCAGGGCGCGGCCGACCGGATGGAGCGGCTGGTGGGCCAGCTGCTGCGCGGCACCGCCAACGACCCCCGGGCCCGCCCGGTGCGGCTGCGCCCGGTCGGCGTCTCCGGCGTCGCCTACGGCCTCGGCGCGGCGGTCGACCGCAAGCTGCGCGACCGCGGCCTGCGCCTGGAGACCGACCTGCCCTCCGACCTGCCGCCCGTCCGCACGGACGCGGCCCTGCTCCACGAGATCCTCTCCGAGCTGGTGGCGAACTCGGCCATGTTCACGCCGCGCGGCGGCACGATCACGCTGTCGGGCCGCGCGCTCGCCGGAGGGCGCGTCGCGCTGACCCTCACCGACACCGGGCCGGGCGTGCCCGCCGAGGAGCTGGAGATGGTGGGCGAGCGCTTCGGCCGCGGCGCGGGCGCCAACGGCTTCCCCGGCGCGGGCCTCGGCCTCGGCGTCGCGCGGGCGCTGGCCGAGCGCCTGGGCGGCAGCCTCGTGCTGGAGCCGGGCCCCGGCGGGCGGGCGCGCCTGGAGTTGCCGGCCGCCCTCGCGCCCGCGGCCCCCGCGCCGGACGACGCGGGCGAGCCGCTCAGCCCGCGGGAGGCGCCAGCGGCCGCTCCATGAGGATCGCGCCCGGCGAGCGGAAGAGCAGCCGCCCCGCGATCCAGCGCCGCCGCCGCCGCTCGCGGAAGCCCGCGCCGTCGTAGAGCGCCCGCGCGCCCTCGTTGTCGATCGTCACCCAGAGCGTGAGCCGGCGGCGCCCGGCGGCGACGGCGTGCTCGGCGCAGGCCTCGATCAGCGCGCGTCCCGCGCCGCGCCGGCGCGCCCAGTCGGCGACGGCGAGCTCGTCGACGTAGGCCTCGTCGGCGTCGAGCCGGCCGTGGCCGAGGATGCCGAGCACGAGGGTCGCCCAGAGCGCCCGCGGCCAGCCGACCGCGTCCGCGAGCGCGGCGGGGAAGCCCGCGTCGATGTCCCGGCCGAGGGCCAGGCTCACGGTGCCCGCGACCCGTCCGTCCACCTCGGCCACCCAGCGGTGGGTGCCGGGGCGCTCGCGCAGGTCGCGGCGCACGAGGGCCTCGACGGCCGGGACGGCGGTCCGGCCCAGTGCAGGGCCGTACTTCGCCCCGAGGGCCTCGGTGGCGAGCCGGGCGATCTGCGGCGCGTCGGGCTCCCGCGCGGGGCGGACCGCGGGGCGGACCGCGGGTCGGTGGTTCGCGGACGGCATCGTGCTCCCGCGATGGTAGCCCGTCGCCGCGGTGCGGCGGCTCGGTACCCTCCGTCCGTCCACACTGACGGAGGCGGATCATGGCGCGACTCGAGGCGGGGCAGGCGGCCCCGGACTTCTCACTCCAGGCGGACGACGGCTCGACCGTCGACCTCGCGAGCCTGCGCGGGACCACCGTCGCGCTCTACTTCTACCCCAAGGACGACACGACCGGCTGCACGGCCCAGGCGTGCGAGTTCCGCGACATGCAGGCCGACTACGACGCGGCCGGCGTGCGCGTGATCGGGGTCAGCCCCGACCCGCTGAAGAGCCACGTGAAGTTCCGCGACAAGCACGACCTGCCCTTCACGCTGCTGAGCGACCCCGACCACGAGGCCGCCGAGGCCTACGGCGTGTGGGTGGAGAAGTCGATGTACGGGCGCACGTACATGGGCATCGAGCGGAGCACGTTCGTGATCGGGCCCGACGGGACGATCCAGCAGGCCCTCTACAAGGTGAAGCCCAAGGGGCACGCGGCGTCCGTGCTGGAGCTGGTGGGCTGACCGCGTGAGGGGGGCCTCGCCGGTTCCGCAGAGCCGGCTTGCGATCCTCGCCTACGGCTCGCTGATCTACGACCCGGGGGCCGAGCTGACCCCCCGGATCACCGGCACCGAGCCCTGTCGCACGCCGTTCCCGGTCGAGTACGGCCGGGCCTCGGCGCGCTGGGGCGGCGGGCCGGTGCTGGTGCCGCACCCGGCGGGCGGCCCGGTGGCCGGGGCGCTGCTCCTGCTCGCCGACGACGTCCCGCTCGGCGAGGCCGTCGCGATGCTCGCGCTGCGCGAGGGGCTGCCCGACACCCGGGGCGTGGTGCAGGTGGACATGCCCGGTGAGCGGGTGGTGCTGGCGGCCTCGCTGCCGCGGAACCTGCCCGCGCCCGACATGGAGCCCGACTCGCTCGCCCGGCGCGCCGTCGGCAGCGCGGGCAACGGCGCCCGCAACGGCGTGGCGTACCTGGCGGGCGCGGTGCGCGCCGGCATCGCCACGCCTCTCACCGCGGCCTACGCCGAGCGGGTGCTCGCCCTCACGGGGGCCGGCTCCCTGGACGAGGCGGAGCGGCTGGTAGCGTTGGCCCGGTCCACGCAGAACGGGGGAGCCGATGGCCTGGGATGACGTTTCACGCTGGCAGCCGGTTGACCTCGCGGCCGCCTTCCGCATGGGCGACGCCGTGCTGCCCGTGGACGTCCGCGAACTGACCTATCGGGAGTCCGAGGCGCAGATCAAGGGCGCGGTGCGGATCGACCCGATGGAGTTCGAGTCGCAGGTCCCCGGGCTGCCCCAGGGCAAGGAGCTCGTCTTCTACTGCGACCGCCCGGGCGAGGCGAAGAGCCTCACCGTCGCCATGTGGGCGTTCGACAACGGGCGCTCGCGGGTCGGCGTCCTGGTCGGCGGGTGGCCCGCCTGGCAGGACGCCGGTTACCCGGTGGAGCCGAAGGCCGGCTGAGCGCTCAGCCGGCCGTGCCGCGCGGGCGCAGGCCGTAGGTCGTCTCGAGCCACTCCGGCAGGACCGCGGCGATGCCGCGGCACAGCAGCTCGCGCTCGGAGATGGCGACCCGGGCCGCGACCTCGAGCGCCAGGCGGGCGTCGTGGCTGCGGATGCCGCTGACGCCCTCGACCGTCTTGTCCGCCTCGCTGCGGTTGTAGACCATCGCGCGGGCCGCCATCGGCCAGTGCTCCTTGGTCCACTCGATCAGGGCGACCTCGAGATCGTGGTGGTCGTACTCGAGGAGCGCCTTCTGGAGGGCGTTGGGTGTGGGGTCGTCGTCTCGGAGCATGCTCACCTCGGAAGGGGGATCGGCCGACGGGAGTCTAGACCCCGGGCGCCGTCCGCCGCCGCGGGCGTCGCGGCGTAGACTCGGCCGCGATGCGGACCTTCCTGCTGCTCTCGACCCTCAGCCCGCAGGGCCTCCAGACGCTGGCGGCGACGCCCGAGCGCCTGTTCGAGGTGAACCGCGAGATCGAGCGCCTGGGCGGGCGCGTCATGAAGCAATGGGCGCTGCTCGGCGCCTACGACTTCCTGAGCGTGGTCGAGGCGCCCGACTCGGAGACGATCACCCGCCTCACCATCGAGCTCTCCTCGCGCGGCAGCGCCACCTTCGAGGTGCTCGCGGCGATCCCGGTCGAGGATCTGATCGCGTCGCTGGAGGAGCCGGAGGACTGAGCCCCCGGCGGGCGCGTTCCTAGGAGACGCGCCTCCACTCCTCGGACCCGCAGAGCGGGCAGAGGCCCAGCACCAGGATCCCGTCGCTCTCGCGCGGCGAGGTGACGAGCAGGTCGCAAGCCGCGCACCGGAAGGAGCCGGTCACCTCGTCTCCGACCTGGAACAGCTCACTCTTCTCGGTGCTCGACATCGCCGGCGGGACCTCCATCGCGGGACATGGACCGGGGCAGGGCGCCGCGATCCGGGGGAGTGGTGTTCAGCGACCCCTGGGTGCGGCCGGGATCAGGTGGCGACGGCGGCGACGATGCTCGCCGCGGCCACCAGGGTGAAGAGCGTCAGCCCGACCGCGAGCAGGAGCCGCTCGGATA
This sequence comes from uncultured Thermoleophilia bacterium, assembly GCA_963770865.1. GTDB lineage: Bacteria > Actinomycetota > Thermoleophilia > Miltoncostaeales > Miltoncostaeaceae > Miltoncostaea. The sequence goes on along the minus strand of CAVYRD010000001.1, from coordinate 290,833 downwards.
CGCCGGCCAGGCGCCGCACCCCGTCCTCGCCGCGCCGGGGGTTGAGCAGGCGCGGGAGGCCGCCCTCGTCGAGCCAGCGCTCGCAGTAGGGGCAGAAGCGGGCCTCGGCGAGCAGGGGGAGGCCGCAGCGGTGGCATGCGGGGGTCTCGGAGCGGTGGTGTCCCTGAAGGTCGGACTCGGCTCTCACGCCGGTGACTCCCCTGCACTACGTGACCGGACGCCCGGCGCGCCCGCCCGGCGAGGCGGAAAGCATACACCGGGCCCCCGGACGATGGAACGCCCCGCCGGTGCCGATGGAACCGCCCCCCGGCGCCCGGTCAGTCCTTGTTCGAGTTGCCCCCGAAGAAGCGCTCCGCGGCCTCCCAGCCGGGGCCCGGCCCCGAGCCCTGCGGGGCCTCGTCGCCGACCATCGGGAAGGCCGTGCGCGAGGCGTCCCCGGCGTCCGGCGGGGTCTCCTCCTCGTCGCCGCGCAGCGACTCGATCTCGGAGACCTTGGCCTCGATCTCCATGAGCTTCGACTCGACCGCGCCCACCTCGGCGGCGAGGGGCTCCTCGGGGATCGTGCCGGCGCGGACGAGCTCGTAGGCGCGCTCGCCGAGCTCCTCGAGCGCGGCCCGGTGCTGGCGCTGCAGAAGGCGGCGCTCGCCCTCGACGCGCGCTCGCTTGAGCGATGTCTGGACGTCCGTCGCGAGGCGGTTCGCCTGCTTGGCGATGCTGTCCAGAACCGTCATCGTCGCCTCCTTCGAGCCGTCCGGCGGGCCTTCGAAGGACGATTGTAGCCCCCTTCCCCGGCGCACTGTCATCTGCGTCCGGTCACGCTCGCGCGCAGAGCCGTGCGACCCGCCGGGCCTAGCGTCGGGCCATGCGCATTCAGGGCAACGCCGGGCAGGCGGCGGTCGAGACGGCGGCCATCGCGACGGTCGTCGCGCTGCTCGTCGCGGCCACCGCGGCGTGGCTGATGGCGACCACCCGGCCGCCGGGGTCCCCGCCGGACGTGATCGGGCGCGTGGCCGAACCCCTTCACGGGCCGTTCGACGCGCGCCTCTGGCAGCCGGCCTCGCTCCCGGCCCTGCTCGGCCTGCCCGAGGGGCGCCGCGCGGGCGCGCCCATCGGGCGGGCCCTGCGCGCGGTGGCCCGCGGCGTCGTCGTGGCCGTCCGCGCCCGTCAGGAGTTCCGCGAGGGCTTCTCCGAGCGCCTGCGCGAGCGGTTCCTCGCCGTGATCCGAGACCCGGTGGGCGAGCTCGGCGGCTGGCCCGACCCGTCGCTCCTCACGCCGCGCGGCCTGGCGCGGGCGATCGCCCGGCGGGCCGATCGAGCGCGCCGAGGCGCTGCGCGACTACGTCGCGTATCTGCGCACGCTGCCGCCCGAGGAGGCCGTGCTGACGGCCTCGCACGACGCCGGGAGGGCGTCCGCCGACATCGCGGTCGAGGTGGGCAAGGCCTGGGTGCGCCGGCGCGTGACCGGCGGGCGAGAGGCCGGCCCCGGTGCCGCGCGAGCCCGCACCGCCGCGCGCGCCGTGACGATCCCGTGCGCCCATCGGCACATCCGGGCGTCGCGCCGCCGCAGGGCCGCCGCGCACGATCGGGGCATGGTCATCCACACCGGAGGGGGAAGCTCGATGGGCTACGTGATCGTCGCCTGGCTCCAGGCCGCAGCGCTGTCGGCGATGGAGCACGCGGGGCGGGACCGGCGGGGGCAGGGCACGGTGGAGTACGTCGGCGTCGTCGTGATGGTCACGCTGCTCATCGCCGCGGTCGCCGTCGCGGCCAAGGGCTGGGCGCCCACGGTGGGCGACGGCCTCAAGAAGGCCATCGGCGACGCCATCAAGAAGGCGTCCGGCGGCCTGTAGCCCGCCGGACCGGGGTCAGGCGGCCAGGTGCGCCACCCGCAGCCGGGGCCCGTGGGCCCGGGCCCGCGGCTGCGCCCACGGTGGGCTCGCCCCGGGCGCCGGTGCGGTCGGCGCCCGTCATGTCGCAGCCCCGCAGGTCGGCGCCCGCGAGCTCCGCGTCGCGCAGCACGGCGACCAGCAGGCGGGCGTCGGCCAGCGAGGCCCGCGTCAGCCGGGCCCGGCTCAGATCGGCGCCCGCGAGGACGGCGTCGTCGAGGCGGGCCTCGTGGAGGTCGGCGCCGGCGAGGTGGGCGCGGGTGAGGTCGGCCCGGGTGCAGGTCGGCGCGGCGCAGGTCGAAGCCGTCGAGGACGGCGCCGCGCAGGTCCGCGCCGTGCAGGTCGGGGGTCCGCCCGAGGCACGTGGCGGCGTGGGTGCGCGCCCGGTTGAAGCCGGCGAGCAGCACGCCACCGAGGCGCGCGCCGGTCAGGTCGTCGAACGCCGCCCCGCGCAGGTCGGCGCCGGCGAAGCGCGCCCCGGCGGCGTCGGCGCCGGTCAGGTCGGCCCGGGTGAGGTCGGCGCCCGACAGATCGGCTTCGGTGAGGTCCGCGCCGCGCAGGCCGGCGCCGCCCAGCAGCGCGCCCGACAGCCGCGCGCGGAAGAGGCAGGCGCCGCGCAGGTCGGTGCGGCGCAGGTCGGCGCCCGTCAGGTCGGCGTCGGTCAGGTCGGCGCCCATCAGGGCGAAGCCGGCCAGGTCGGCGTCGCGCAGGAGCGCCGCGGCCAGCCGGTGGGCGCCCTGCGGCGCGGCCACCCCGGGCCGGGGGATCTCGCGGCCCCACTCCGTGCTCGCGAGGTTGGCGCCGCACATGTCGGCGCCGTCGAGGGCGGCTCCGGACATGCGCGAGCCCGACAGGTCCGTGTCGCGCAGCGTCGCGCCCAGCAGGACGGCCTCCTCCAGGCAGGCGTCGCGGGCCGTGGCCTCGTCCAGCCGCGCGCCGGCGAGTCCGGCCAGGCGGAGGTCGGCGCCGTCGAGCCGTGCGCCGCGCAGGTCCGCCCCGCGCATGCTGGCCCGCACGAGGCGCGCGCCACGCAGGTCGGCGCCGCGCAGGTCGTGCCCGTCGAGGTCGGCACGCGACAGGTCGGCGCCCGCCAGCGCGGCCGTGGCCAGCGGCGTGTCGTCGGTGCCGGCCCGGCGCGCGCCGGACCGCGCGCCGGCGAGCCACCGCTCGTGGGCCCGCACCGACGCGGGGTGCGTCGGCGGGCACGGGACGTGGGGCGGCTCGGCGAGCGGACATCGGGACCTTCCTGGTCGTCGTGGTGCGTGCCACGCGGCCGGGACGAGCACGCGCGGCTCCCATCTCCATCGGCGGGGGAGGCGCAGAGCGCGACCCCGACTATCCTCGGCGCGTGAGCGCGCCCTCCTCCGACCCGCCGATCGACATCGTCGCCGCGCCCTCGGCGCCGGCGGGATCGCCCGACCCCAGCCGGCGCTGGGCGCTGCGGATGCCCGACGGCGCCGAGCGCTTCCCGGGCGTCACGCCGCCGGAGGGCCGGGCCGCGGCGCCGGCGCTCGAGGCGATGGACGCCGAGCGCCGGGAGGAGCGCGCTGATCGTGATCACGCTGCCGGTCGTGCTGAGCGACGGCGCCGGGCCGTACGTGCTCGACGCCGACGGCCGCATCACGCTGGTGCTCGCGCCCCACCCGGCCGTCGCGGGTGCGCACCTGGCGATGGGCGAGGCGGCGCCGGACCACCGCATCGGGCTGGTGCGCCCGGTCGCCGGGCCGGTGTGGGAGTGGGTCGCGCGGGCCGAGGTGGCGGCCGCGCGCCGGGTCGACGCCCTCGACGCCCTCGACGCCGTGGCCGACGAGCAGGCGGCGGCCGTGTGGGCGCACGACCACGGCCGGTAGGCTTGCCGCGGTCGACGGAGGGGGATCGATGAGCGACTACCGGGTCAGGTTCAGCGCCACGTCGAGCGGTCCGCTCGCGGACGACGCCGGGACGCGGCTCGAGAACGCGCTCGCGACGATGCCGGGGATCGTCGGCGTCGGCGCGATCGACGCCGACGGCGTCGAGGCGGGGCGTGGGCGCGACGTTCTGGATCGACGTGCGCCTGGGCATGGCCGACGCCGCACGGGACGGCAGCCGCCTGGCCAAGGAGGCCCTGAAGGTGGCCGGCATGGGCGAGGCCCAGCTGGTCGAGTTGGCCGTCACGATGACGGACCGTCCCTCGTCCTGAGGGGCCGGACGCGGCCACAGGGCGCCCACAGGAACGTTCCCTACACTTCCCGTGTCGGGTGCCGATGGGTTGGCGCACGGCTCGACGAAAGGTGACGGGCATCAGCGAGAGACGATCGCCAGGAGCCACCCGGCACGGTCGGAGGCAGTGCCCTCCCGGGCGGCGTGATGATGCGGACCCGCGACCGGGTGGGCATCGCCGTGCGCCGCGAGGACGACGACGTCATCGTGACCGAGTCCTTCGATCTCACCCGCACACCGCCCGCTGGCACCGCTGGCCGCTGATGCGCGGCGTGGTCGCGATCCGCAGCGCCATCACCACCGGGCAGCAGTCCATGGCCATCTCCGAGCGGCTGCGGTGGGAGGAGCCCGTCCCCGAGGGCGGAGCGCCTGTCCGCCGAGGCCGAGGAGGAGGAGGGTGTCGGCTTCTGGGGCAAGGTCGCGATCGGCGCGGGCGCCGTGCTCGGCGCCGGCCTGCAGATCGCCGCCTTCCGCATCGGCCCGATCGTGATCGCCAAGGAGGCCGGCCTCGAGGGCGCGGCCTTCATCGTGGCCGACGCCGCCATCCGCCTGGCGCTGCTGCTCGGCATGCTCCTGCTTCTGAGCGTGTTCCGCCCGTTCCGGCGGATCCTCAAGTACCACGGCGCCGAGCACAAGGCGATCGCGGCCTTCGAGTCGGGCTCGCCGCTCACGGCGCTCGACCGCCGCCGGCTTCAGCCGGTTCCATCCGCGGTGCGGCACGTCGTTCCTCGTGGTCTCCGCGGTGGTCTCGATCGTCGTCTACGGCGCCGTCCTCGCGATCACCGGCGTGTTCACGTACCCGGCGCTGATCGCCACGCGTCTGCTCGGTGCGCCGATCGTCACCGCGATCGCCTTCGAGCTGCAGCGCCAGGCCGCCAAGCACGCCGACGGGCGCCTGCGCTTCCTCTCCTGGCCGGGGATGTGGGCGCAGAAGCTGACCACCGCCCCGCCGACCCACCACGAGCTCGAGGTCGCGTGCGCCGCGCTCGGCGCCGCGCTGACCCGTTCCGAGCCGGCCCGTGCGGGCGCGCCCGCCGAGGCCCACCCGGCCGCGGGGCCGCACGCGCGCCCGCTGGCCGAGCCGCAGCCGAGCACGACCTGACGCCCGCCCGCCGCCGTCCGCGGCGGCGTGTTTGGCCGACCCGGCTCCCGGGGCACCGAGGAGCCCGGAGGTGGGGATGAGCGAGCGCGGCGTGAGGGTCGGAGCGGTGATGACGTGGACGGCGGAGGGCGCGGGAAGCGCCCTGCTGAAGATTCGCGTGGCGGTGGCGGACGACCAGCGGCTGCTCGACGAGACGCTCGTCGCCGACGGCGCACGGGTGGAGGAGGGACCGGTCCTCGCGGGCGGCGCCCGGCCGGTGCGGATCCACGTGCCCGGCGGCCCGCTGGCGCTGCGCTACGCGGCCGGCGTCGCGGTGGACGGCGCCGCCCGCGTCGCGCCCCGCGACGACGCGCCGCTGCCGGGTCCCGACGAGCTTGCCTTCGACCTGCTCGAGTGGACGCTGCCCAGCCGCTACTGCCCGTCCGACGCCCTCGGCCCGACGGCGGCCGACGCGTTCGGCGCGCGCCCCCGGGCGCGCCGCCTGATCCCCGAGGTGGCCGACTGGGTGCGCGAGCGCATCGCCTACCGGCCCGGCGCCAGCGACAGCCTCACCACCGCCGACCAGACGCTCCTCGCCCGCGAGGGGGTGTGTCGCGACATGGCGCACCTCACGGCGAGCCTGCTGCGGGCCCTCGACGTGCCGGCGCGCGTGGTGGCGGCCTACGCGCCGCTCCTCGACCCGCCCGACTTCCACGCCGTCGTCGAGGCGCACGACGGCACCGCGTGGCGGATCGTGGACGCGACCGGCCTCGCGCCGGTCGAGACGCTCGTGCGCATCGCGACCGGCCGCGACGCCGCCGACGTCGCCTGGGCGAGCGCCGACGGCGGGCTGCGGCTCGACGACGTGGAGGTCGCGGCGGCGACGACCGACGAGGGCTAACCTCGGCGTCATGCGCTCCGGCGATCCCCCCGTCCTCCAACTGCGCGTCGTGGTCGAGGCCGAGGACTTCGAGCAGGCGCTCGCCCAGGCGACGTCGGCGGCGTCGCGGCGCCGAAGATCCGCCTCGCCTTCGAGGTCGCCGACGCCGCCGGCACCACCGAGGCCCTGGTCGCCGCCGGCGCCGAGCTCGTCGCCGGCCCCGTCGAGACGCCGTGGCGCTCCCTCAACGCCCGCCTGGACGCGCCCGCCGGGCTGCAGATCACGATCTTCGAGGAGCTCGAGTCCCTCGACGAGCGCCGTGCGCGCCCGGGCTTCGGCGAGGCTGACCGCACGCAGGGCCCCTGACGCGCGGGGCCGAGGGCTGACCGCCTAGTGCGCGTGCCGCGGGCGGTGCGCGGCCCCCTCGACCAGCTCGGTCAGGAGGGGATGGCGCCGGGCGAAGCGGCGCTCAATGCGGCGCGCGCACTCCCCGAGCACGAGGGCCGTGGCGCAGCCGACCACGATCAGCGCGAGCAGGCGCTTCTCCTCCCGGGTCAGGCCCGTGGCGGGCGTGGTGGCGTCGTCGTCGGTGGTGGTCACGTCGGCATTATCTCGTGCCCGGCCCTCAGTCGCCGCAAGCCGGTCAACGCGTGAGCGCGGGGAGATGGCGCCCGGGCGACCGCTGAGCCTGAGGCCGCGGCGGCTCATGTGGGCGCTGGCGCGCGGCAGCCGGCCGCGACAGAAGAGATCGCCGCGGGATTGCCGTAACGACACTCGGTGCGATCCCGGATGTGGCCGGCGCGCCTCACGGCAAATGATCAGGTTTCGGCGGTGCGCGGTCATTGCTTGCCCGGAGGACGGGATGCGCCACCGTAGGGCTACCCACGACGTTCGGCATCGTCGGGGCCGGCGGAGTCGCGACGACGGTGGCGGCATCGGGGGGAGCCGCTCGCCCGCCGCTGAGGCGGGCGGCGCTGCCCCGAGCGGGCGGCTGGATGACGGTCGGCGCGAGCCTCCCCTCGCGTCGCGCGCCGGCCCTCGCGGCGATGCTCGCCGCTCTCGTCCTCGGCGCCCTCGCGAGCGCCGCCGAACCGCTCGGCCTGCGTGTGGTCGCGCTCCTCGAGCGGCTCGCCGTGCTCGTGTGCATGGCCGTCGCCGTCGTCGGCGGCGTCGGCGCGATCCTCACGGGCATCAACGGCGACACGCCGAGGGCAGTTGCCTTCTTCACGCTCTTGGTCGTCGCGATGCTGCTCCTGGTCGGCTTGGCGCTGAGGGTGGACGACAAGGACGAGGGCCTCGACGACATCGCCCCGCCCGCGGCCGTCCGACCGACGGCGGGCCCCGAGGGGATCGTCGTGCTCATGTGCATCGCCGCCTCAATCGCGGGCGGCGCAGGCGCGATCCTCGGCGCGTTCTACGACCATCCGCTCCGGGCGCTCGGCTTCGCGGGGCTCCTCCTCGTCGCCGTCGGCCTGCTCGTCCGGCTTGCGCTGCGTGGACGCGACATGGAGGACCGGCGGTAGCGCAATGGGACTCGCCTCGCCGTCACCCCAGACGCTGGTCGTCTTTGGCGCGTCCGGCGACTTCGCCCGCCGCAAGCTGCTTCCGGCACTGTACGACTTGGCCTACGAGGGCCTCTGCCCGAGCGGTATGCGATCGTCGGTTCGGGCGGAAGCCGTCTCGATGACGCGGGTTTCCGCGAGCGCGCCCGCGGGGCGGTCGAGGGGTTCTCCCGCCACCGGCTGGATGAGGGACGCTGGCAGGCGTTCGAGAGAGGGCTCTTCTACATCTCCGCGCCGCTTGACGACCCAGACGCCTTCGGCCCGCTTCGCGAGCGCCTCGTGGCGCTCGACGCCGAACTTGGCGCCGAGGGCCGGAGGCTCTTCTATTGCGGCACGCCCCCCTCCGCCTTCCCGACGATCGTCCGGCGGATCGGCGAGTGGCGCCTCGAGGAAGGCGCACGGATCAGCCCTGGATAACAAGGCGCCAAGGCCCGGTGTCGGACCGGCGACACGGGGCAGGTCGCTTCCGGCGCCGGGCTATCCTGGGGCCGCTGGGCCCCGCCGTCGCCACAAACGCCTTCCTCGCGAGTTCGATCGAAGTGCTCGAGATGGTGGCGATCGTGGTCGCGGTCGGCACCGCCCGGTCGTGGTGGTCCGCGCTGCTCGGGGCCGCCGGCGGGCTGACCGTGCTCGCCGTGGTCGTCGCCGGGCTGGGTCCGGCACTCGAACAGGTCCCCCTCCAGCCCCGGCGCCTCGTCGTGGGGGCGCTCCTGCTCGTCTTCGGACTCGGCTGGCTGCGCAAGGGCATCCTGCGCGTGTCGCGCGACGGCTGGCTGGCCGGGATGGGCGAGGAGGAGGTCGACGAGGACGGTCCCGTCGACGGACGCTTCGACTGGACCTCGTTCGTCGTGTCCTTCAAGGGCGTATCGCTCGAGGGGCTGGAGGTGGCCGTGATCGTCGTCGCCTTCGGCTCGGCCGCCGGGAACCTGCCGTCGGCGACGGCGGGCGCGGGGGCCGCGGTTGCCGTCGTCGGACTGCTGGGCGCGCTCACCTACCGCGTGGTCGCGCGCATCCCGCGCCGCGCGTTGCAGCTCGTCGTCGGCGCGATGCTGACGACCTTCGGCACGTTCTGGGCCGTCGAGGGCACGGGGGCCACCTGGCCGGGCGACTCCTGGGCGCTGGCGTGGCTGGCGGGCGCCTACCTGGCGGCGTCCCTCGGGACGCTTCGGCTGGCCGCGGGCTGGCGGGCGCAGCGAGCGCGCGCGACGCGCGTCGCGCTCGAGCCGGTGTTCGAGGAGTCGGCCTGATGTCCGCCCTGCGCGCGTTCATCCGGTTCTGGGCCGGATTCCTCATTGGCGACGACTGGATGTTCGCGGCGGCCGTCGCCGTCGGCCTCGGCGCGAGCTGGGCGCTCGGGCGCGTCGGCGACCCGGCCTGGTGGCCCCTGCCCGTCCTCGTCGTCCTGGTCGTCCTGCTGAGTCTGCGACGAGCGATCGCCCGGGGCGGCTGAGGGGCGCCCTGCGGCCCGCCGGCGGGCCGTCGGGCCCGGGCGCGTGCCACCATGAGGCCCGGATGATCCACGTAGTCACCGAGCACGGGTTGCCACTGCTGTTCGCCGTTGTCCTCGCCGAGTCGTTCGGCGTGCCGCTTCCCGGCGAGGCCGCGCTCATTGCGTTCGCGGTCCTGGCCTCTCAGGGGCACAACCCGATCGGCCTCGTGATCGCGGTCACCGCGGCGGCCGCGATCCTCGGGGACAACCTCGGCTACTGGGTCATCGGGCGCTGGGGCGGGACCGCTCCGTTCAACCGCTGGGCGTGGCTGCGCCGCTACTCGCAGCGGGCCCTCGGGCGCGCCGAGGGCGTCATGGCCCGCCACGGCGGCAAGACGGTGTTCATCGGCCGCTTCGTCTCGGTGCTGCGCTACACGGTCGCCTGGCTGGCGGGCCTCACGAGGATGGGGCCGTGGCGGTTTCTGTTCTGGAACGCGGCCGGCGGGATCGCCTGGGCCGTCTCGGTCGGCCTGGTAGCCTACTACGGCGGCCAGGCACTCGCCGACGCGATCCAGCGGGACGGGCTCTACGCGGCGATCGGCCTTGCGGCGGTGCTCGTCATGGTCGCGACGGCCGTCCATCTGGGCCGCCGGCGCCTCGAGGAGCGCCTCTGACCTCGGCCTGCGCGCCGGTCACTCAGGGCAGGTAGGCGGCCGCGGCGAGGAGCGTGAGGGCGCCGACGCCCGGCGGCGAGCGGGTTCTTCGGAGACCGGGTATGACCGGGCGTCCGAGGCGTCCCGTGACCGTGGTCTGTCGAACCGATGAAGACGGGCTCCACGTCTGTATGCCGGCGGAATGTGGGTGCGACATCATCGGCGGCCGATGGCTCACGCTTCCGGCTTCCGACTGATTGTGGCGGCCCTCCTTCTGTTCGCTCTCGTGGCGGCGGGCGGATGCGGTGGGAGCGGGGCCGGCGATCCGGCCGGCGCCACGCCAGCCGATCCGGGGCCCGAACACGTCCACGGCTTGGGCGTCGACCCGGCTGGCGGATCGCTGTTGGTGGCCACACACACGGGCTTGTTCCGGGTGGTTCGGGAAACGCAGCAGGCCGTACGGGTGGGAGATCGCCGCCAGGACGCGATGGGCCTCGTCGTGACGGGCCCGCACCGCTTCCTCGGCTCAGGACGCCCCGATCTGCGCGAGGACCTGCCGCCCCTCCTGGGATTGATCGAGTCGTCGAACGCCGGCCGCTCGTGGGAGTCGATCTCGCTCCTCGGCAAGGCGGACTTCCACGTCCTTCACGCGCGTGGGTCGCAAGTGGTCGGATACGACGCCAGTGGCGGCCGCCTGATGGTCAGTGCCGACGGCGGCCGGACCTGGCGCTCCTCCGTGCCCCCTGGCGATCTCGCCGATCTCGTGGTGGACCCGGCGGAATCGACGCGGTTCGTCGCGGCGAGCGTCGAACGACCTCATCCGTTCGACCGACAGGGGCCGTAGCCGGTCCCCGTTGACGGGGGCCCCGATCGCCCTCGCCTGGCCGGCGCCTCGCGCCCTCTACGCGCTCAGGGCCGACGGGTCGGTGCAGGTGAGCGCCGACGGTGGGAGCTCGTGGGCCGGGCGGGCCGCCCTCCCCGGCGCGCCCGCTGCGGTGACGGCGGTGGACGCGGATTCGCTCATCGTCGTCCTCCACGACGGCACGTTCCCAACAGCGCCGACGGCGGGCGCTCCTGGTCCTCCGGGCCGTGGGCGCCGGGCTCCGGTTAGCCCGCGGGGCTCGGGCGCCCGATGGATGACATGCCTCTGAGACCGGCCGGCGGACACCCCGATCCCGAGACTGTGACGATCGACGTCCGTCCGATCTGGGGCGGGTCGGAGACGGGTGGTCTCGAGGGTGTGCTCGCCCGCCAGCCCGGCGTGCGGGAGGCGGTCGTGAACCCGGTCGCGCAGACGGCCACGATCACCTTCGATCCGAAGCGGACCTCGCCCGAGGAGCTGAGCCGCTGGGTGACCGAGTGCGGCTACCACTGTGCCGGCCGCTCGGTGCCGGCCCATGTGTGCGACCCGGCGCTCGCGCCGGATCACGCCGGGCCCGCCCGCCACACGCCCGACGAGGTCATGGGCCACGGCGGCCACGGGGACATGTCGATGGCCGAGATGGTCACCGAGATGCGCAATCGCTTTCTGGTGGCCGCGATCTTCGCCGTGCCGATCCTGCTCTGGTCGCCCATCGGGCGCGACGTCCTCGGTTTCTCGGCCGGGGTCCCGTTCGGCCTGCGCGAGGACGTGTGGGCGCTGATCCTGAGCCTGCCGGTGATCTTCTACGCGGCCTCGATCTTCTTCTCGGGCGCCCTGCGCGCGCTCCGGGCGCGAACCCTGGACATGATGGTCCTGGTGGCCGTCGCCATCGGCGCGGGCTGGCTCTACTCGCTCGCGGTCACGCTCGCCGGCGGCGGGGACGTCTTCTACGAGGCGGTGGCGGTGCTCGCCGCCTTCGTCCTGCTCGGGCACTGGTTCGAGATGCGTGCCCGCGGCGGGGCCAACGAGGCCATCCGCACCCTGCTCGACCTCGCGCCGCCGCATGCCCTCGTCCTGCGCGACGGCGAGCCGGTCGAGGTGCCGACGGCCGAGATCGCGGTAGGGGACCTGCTGCTGGTCCGCCCGGGCGCCAAGGTCGCGGTGGACGGCGTGGTCGAGGAGGGGGAGAGCGAGCTCGACGAGTCGATGGTCACCGGCGAGAGCCTCCCCGTGCACAAGGCGCCGGGGGACCCGGTGATCGGCGCCACCATCAACCGCAACGGCACCCTGCGGGTGCGGGCCACGAAGGTCGGTGCGGACACGGCCCTCGCCCAGATCGTTGCGCTGGTCCAGGAGGCCCAGAACTCGAAGGCGCCGGGCCAGCGGCTGGCCGACCGGGCCGCCTTCTGGCTCGTGCTGGTCGCCCTCGTCGGCGGCGCGCTGACCCTCGTCGCCTGGCTGGCCCTCAGCGACCGCCCGACGAGCGAGGCGGTGCTGTTCGCGATCACCGTCGTGGTGGTGACCTGCCCGGACGCCCTGGGGCTCGCGACCCCGACGGCGATCATGGTCGGGAGCGGGCTCGGCGCGAAGCGGGGCGTCCTCTTCAAGAGCGCGGTCGCCCTCGAGACCTCGGCGCGCATCCAGGTCGTGGTGATGGACAAGACCGGCACGCTCACCAAGGGCGAGCCCGAAGTCACCGACGTGATCGCGGTCGGTATCGGGGAGGCCGAGCTCCTGCGCCTCGTGGCCGCGGTCGAGCGCGACTCGGAGCACCCACTGGCCGCGGCGATCGTCGAGAGGGCCGAGGGGGCCGGCGTCGGCGACGCGAGCGCCGAGGCGTTCGAGAACGTGCCCGGCCATGGCGCCGTCGCGCGGGTGGAGGCACGGCGGGTCGCGGTCGGCAACCGGCGCCTGATGGAGGCCGAGGGGGTCGCGCTCGGTGCGCTCGCCGCCCGCCGGAACGAGCTGGCCGCCAGAGGCATGACGGCCGTGATGGTGGCGATCGACGGCCGGGCGACGGGGCTGGTGGGCCTCGCTGACGCGGTGCGCCCGAGCTCCGCGGCCGCGGTCGCCGCCCTCCATGAGGCCGGGGTCGAGGTCGTCATGCTGACCGGCGACAACGAGGCCACCGCGCGGCGGATCGCCGGTGAGCTCGGCATCGACACCGTCATCGCGGAGGTCCTGCCCGGCGACAAGGCCACGAAGGTGGCAGAGCTCCAGGCCACAGGCCGCCAGGTGGCCATGGTCGGCGACGGAGTGAACGACGCCCCCGCCCTCGCCCAGGCCGATCTCGGCATCGCCATCGGCGCCGGGACCGACGTCGCCATCGAGACCGCCGACGTCGTCCTGATGCGCTCGGACCCTCTCGACGTGGCCACCGCGCTCACAGTCGGCCGCGGGACGCTGCGCAAGATGCGCCAGAACCTGGGCTGGGCGGTCGGCTACAACGCGATCGCGCTCCCGATCGCGGCTGGCGTCTTCGCGCCCGCCTTCGATCTCGTCCTGCGGCCGGAGATCGCCGCCCTGTCGATGTCGGGCTCGAGCTTCATCGTCGCGGTCAACGCCTTGGCCCTGAAGGGGCTGCGCCTGCCGACGACGCCGAGCGGCGCGTAGTTCTCCGAAGCCCGGGAGGGCTGTCTGCCGATGGTGCCAAGCGGCGACGCTCCTAGGCTTCGATCCATGAGACGTCACGCGATGGTCGGCTTGTTGGTCGTCGTGCTGCTCGTTGCCGCGAGCGCCGCAAGCGCGTCGGCCGCGACGTCGCTGGCAGAGGAGGTTGCGGCGGGTCAGGTGCTCTCAGCACGCCTCGAGTCCGGCGCGGTCGGTTGCGCCCAGCTCTCGGACTCGGATTTCGACCACCTGGGCGAGTACGTGATGAACCGGATGGTCGGCTCGCTGGCGCGCCATCAGGCCCTGAACGAACGCATGACCGCGATGATGGGCGCCGACGGCGAGGCGCGGATGCACGTGCTGATGGGCCAGCGTTACGCAGGCTGCCTCGGCACGGGCACCGATGGCGCGATGGGCCCCGGGATGATGGGCGGCAGGAGCGGCACCCTGCCCTGGAGTCAGATGATGGGCTCGGGCATGTGGAGCTGGATGAGCGACGGCCATTGGCAGCAGATGAGCCGCGGCGACTGGCAGCGCCTCAGCGACCAGTGGATGGGCCCGGGCATGATGAGCGTGCGCGGCCATCGTTGGAGCGCGGGTGACACCGCCCTCACCCTCGGCGTTGCGCTGCTCGTGGCTGCGGCGGTCGTCGGAGGCGTGCTCCTCTGGGGTCGTCGCCGAGGGCCGAGAGAGTCCTGAGGGTGCGGCAGGAGGACGCCTCTCCCGCCGCCGATCTCACGGTCGGCCGGTGCCCCGGGCGGGCCGCCGGCGATGTGGGCCGCTGCGTCCGGTTCGCGAAGCTTCGGATGGCGGCCGTAGGCCGTGAGCCTCCTCAATGGACCGCGCGGGCCGGTTCGAGCCGCGGCTCGACCGCGAGGGTGATGGTGGAGATCGCTTCGGCCAGGGCCTTTCGGTGCATTCCTTTCCAACTACAGCGCGCGTTCCTTTCCAACTACGACGCCAGTCCCCGGTCCGTTCGTCGCCGGTCTTCTCCCTTCGGGTGAGTTCTAAGAGGGCGCGGCGGCGCGAGCCGGACGGCGCGCGGATGCTGAGGCTGCCCAGCGGCTGCGCGACGCTCTCTTCGTCCCGCCCGCATCGGTGGCTGGGTTGCCGGAGGACTCTGAGGCCGAGGACGGCCCGAATCTCTTCATCAAGGTCTCCGCCACGCGCGAGGGCGTCCGGGCCGTCCCGCAGCTGCTCTCCGAGGGCATCAGCGTGAAGCCAGTGCTCGCGAACGATCGGGCCCGCCGGACAAGGTCGCCCTCTCAACCTCGGCCGCCACTAGGAGGCGCCCCGTTCTCTAGGCGGGCTCCCAGACAACCAGTCCGATGGTGTTCCATGCCGGCAGGATGATCGTCTCCGCGGCGTCCGCCATGGCCTCGAGCTCGCTGCGGGCGACTTCCGTGCGATGGAGGCTCCCCAGCCCGAGTCTCGGAACGCTTGCGACGATGCCAAACATGGGGTTATGGGGCATCAGAGCCCTCGCGAGGTCCAGGTCTGGCGAGTCGGGACGGCAGAACAGGTAGACGCCCTTGGAGTTGACCCGGGCTCGTTGACACCGCGACCCTTTCGGGCGAGTGCCCGAAGAAGGAGCGGTGATGGGAAAGACACGACCGCCGTACCCGGCCGAGTTCCGACGCGAGGCGCTCAGCCTGATGCGCTCGGGCGCCAGGACGCCGAAGGAGCTCGCGGCCGACCTCGGCTGCACCGAGCAGACGCTGCGCAACTGGCTGCGCTAGACCGTATGGAGCGCCGGGCTCGTGCCGGCGCCCCGCTCATGCGTGATCGTGGGTTGCCGCCGGGAGCAAGCCCGGCGGTAGAGCCACAGTCATGGGAGGCGCCGGTATGGGCAACGGTACTTTCGTCGGCCTGGATGTGCACGCCAGGAGCGTGGTCGCCGGGCTGATCGATGAACACACAGGCGAGCTGCGGGTGATGCGCGCCCCGCATGGCGCGGAGCAGTTGGTCGACTGGCTCAGCCGGCTCGCCGCCCCGGTGCGGGTGACCTACGAGGCCGGGCCGACCGGCTTCGGCCTGGCCCGCTCGTGCGAGGCGGCGGGAATGCACTGCCTGGTTGCCGCGCCGAGCCTGATCGCGCGCTCGCCTGCGGGCCGTGGCCGAAAGAGCGATGTCTCTGATGCCGAGCAGCTGGTGCGCCTTCTGCGCCGGGGGGAGCTCACGCCGGTGAGGATCCCCGATCCGCTCGACGAGGCCGCGCGCGATCTGGTGCGCGCCCGCGAGGACGCCCGGGCCGATCTGATGCGGACCCGACACCGTCTCTCCAAGCTCCTTCTGCGCCATGGCCTGGTGTACGAGTCCGGGCGCGCCTGGACGGCCGCACACGAGACCTGGCTGCGGCGCCAGCGCCTCGAGCATCCGGGCACCCGCGCGGCCTTCGATGACTACTATGCCGCCGTTCTCGGGGCGGGTCTTCGCCGCGAGCGGCTTGATGAGCAGATCGCTCAGATGGCCGCCGACCCGCGCTTTGCGCCGGTGGTGGGGCGCCTGTCGTGCCTGCGTGGGGTCGGCACCCTCACCGCCTTCGCGCTGGCGGTCGAGATCGGTGACTTCCATCGCCTGCGCGGTGCCACGATCGGCGCCTACCTGGGCCTCACACCGAGCGAGAGTCAGTCAGGGGCACGCCACAGCCGCGGCCCGATCACCAAGGCCGGCAACTCCCACGCACGACGCCTCCTGGTGGAGGCCGCCTGGCACCACCGACCTGCGCTGCGCGTAAGCGCCGTGATCGAGCGCCGGCGCGCCGGACAGCGCCCCGAGGTGCGCGCCCGCGCCGAACAGGCGGGGCTCCGGCTTCACCACCGCTGGCACCAGCTCGAGCGCCGCCGCGGCCTTCGCTCGACGCTCGTGGCGACGGCAGTGGCGCGCGAGCTGGCGGGCTGGTGCTGGAGCCTTGCGGTGATGGACTAACCCCGGGCGAGCATCCTGGACGAGGAGAGCGCGCCGGTCGGCCGGCCAAGGACGCCGCGAGGGGCGATGCGCGACACACCTATGAGCAGCCCACCGGCCACGCTCGATGCTAGAGAGCGCCCCGCCCCCGCCGAACACCCGGTCATGCGGTGACCAACCCGCGCATATCAGCCTGACCGCGACCGTCGCGAGCCACCCCGGCGCGCTCTCTCACGTCCACGAAAAAGACCCGCTCACGCGGGTCTCCTCGCCGTGCCACTTGACAGGAGATCACTCCATATCAGGTGTTCTGCCCACGCTCTTGGTGAACGCGGCTGATCGGTGGCCGGTCCGAGAGCGCAGTGTGGGGGCGTCGGCGGTTGTAGTGCCGCATCCATGAGGCGAGCGCCCGGTTTCTGGCCGCTGATGTCGGCCAGATCCGGGCGTGGGCCCACTCCTCATCGAGGGTGCGGATGAACCTCTCGACCTTGCCGTTCCAGCGCGGGGTGCGCGGTGGGATGCGGATGTGGCGGGCGCCAGAGGCGGCGAGCACCGCCGCGAAGGCGTTGCCGCGGGTGTAGACGAGCGCGTTGTCGCTCATGACGGCCACGGTCGGTCCGCAGCCTTGGGCGGCGAACCAGGCGATCGCTCGCTCGAGCACCCCGGCGGCGATGTCGGCGCGGTCGTGGCGGTGCACCTCGACGTAGGCCAGCCGGCTTCGGTCATCGACCACGCAGTGGGCGTACTCGTTGCCCACGCCCCGGCTCTTGTGGAGCTCAGATCGGTCGCCGTGGGCCCAGTGGCCGGGGCGCGCGAAGCGGGTGAGCTGCTTGGCGTCGATGTGAAGCAGCGCGCCGGGCTCCGACCACTCGTAGCGGCGCGCCGGCCGAGCGGGGCGCTCGCAGCGGCGCCGGCGCGAGCAGCCGTGGCGGGCAAGCACCTTCCAGATCGTCGAGCGCCGGTAGCCGACCAGGCCGGCCAGGCGCGCGGGGCCCAGGTTGGTGCGCTCGCGCGCCCGCAGGATCCTCTGCCTCGGCCGCCTGGTCCAGCTGCCAGGGGCAGCTGTGTGGGATCGGCGGGCGCGATCCAAGGCACGACAGCGAGCCGCGCTCGCGCTCGGAGGCCGCCCGCCAGCGGTGCCACCAACGGTGGGCGGTGGCCGGCGAGACGCCCGCCCGCCGCGCCGCCGCCCTCAGCGAGTGCCCGTCCTCGATCAGCCGGATGAGCTCGCGCCTTCCCCTCAGCCCGAGCTTGCCTCTACGGTCCTCCATGCCGGGTCCTCTCGTGTTGCTGGGTGGGTCGCACCTCCAGCATCCACGAAGGACCCGGCTCCTTCAGGCGTTCACTAAGTCCGTGGGCAGTTCAGCTGATATGGAGTGACCTGCTGTCAAGTGGCACGGCGAGAAGGCCCGCGTGAGCGGGCCTTCTTCATGGGTCCGAAGAGCGCGCCGGGGGTGGCTCATCGACGGTCGCGGTCAGGCTGATATGCGCGGGTTGGGTACCGCATGACCGGGTCTTCGGCGGGGGCGGGGCGCTCTCTAGGATCGAGCGTGGCCCAACACGAGGCTGCTCATAGCTGTGTCGCGCATCACCCCTCGCGGCGTCCTTGGCCGGCCGACCGGCGCGCTCTTCGCACCCAGGATGCTCGCCGGCGGCTACTCCATGACCGCCAGGCTCCAGCACCAGCCCGCCAGCTCGCGCGCCACGGCCGTGGCGACGATCGTCGAGCGAAGGCCACGGCGGCGCTCGAGCTGATGCCAGCGCCGGTGAAGGCGAAGGCTCGCCTGCTCGGCGCGGGCGGCCACCTCGGGGCGCTGGCCGGAGCGCCTGCGCGCGATCACCGCGCTCGCGCGCAGCGGGGAGCGGTGATGCCAGGCCGCCTCCACCAGCAGGCGGCGCGCGTGGCCGTTGCCGGCCTTGGTGATCGGGCCGCGGCTGTGGCGGGCGCCCGACTGGCTCTCTGAGGGCACCAGGCCCAGGTAGGCGCCGATCGTGCGGCCCGACAGGCGATGGAAGTCGCCGATCTCCACCGCCAGCGCGAAGGCCGTGAGGGTGCCGACGCCGCGCAGGCACGACAGGCGCCCCACCACCGGCGCGAAGCGGGCCGTGGCCGCCAGCTCGGTGATCTGCGCATCGAGGCGCTCGCGGCGACAGACGCCGGCGAGCACCGCGCCGTAGTAGTCATCGAAGGCGGCCCGGGCGCCCGGCTCGCCCAGGCGCTGGCGGCGCAGCCAGGCGTCGTGGGCATGGGTCCAGGCGCGGCCGGACTCGTACACCTCACCGTGGCGCAGCAGCAGCTTTGACAGGCGATGGCGGGCGCGCATCAGATCGGCGCGGGCGTCCTCGCGGGCGCGCACCAGGTCGCGCGCCGCCTCATCTGCCGGATCGGGCACCCTCACCGGGGTGAGCTCGCCCCCGCAGAAGGCGCGCCAGCTGCTGGGCATCCGATGCATCGCTCTTTCGGCCGCGGCCGGCGGCCGAGCGCGGGATCAGGCTCGGCGCGGCCACCAGGCAGCCGATGCCCGCCCCCTCCAACGCGCGCGCCAGCCCGAAGCCGGTCGGCCCGGCCTCGTAGGCGACCCTCACCGGGCCGGCCAGCTCCCCGAGCCAGCCCACCAGCTCATCCGTGCGGTGCGGCGCCCGCGCGATCCGCAGCTCGCCCGTTGCCTCGTCGATCAGCCCGGCGACAACGCTCCTGGCGTGCACGTCCAGGCCGACGAAAGTACCCTCACCCATACCGGCGCCCCCCATGACTGTGGCTCTACTGCCGGAGCACGCTCCGGCGGCAACCCACGATCACGCATGAGCGGGGCGCCGGCACGAGCCCGGCGCTCCATACGGTCTAGGACGAGGCTGACCGCGGTGAGCGCGCCGATGTCCTGACGAGCGACGAGCGGGCGCGGCTGCGCGAGCTCGAGCGCGAGAACCGGGTGCTTCGCCAGGAGCGCGAGATCCTCAAGCGCGCCGCGGCTTTCTTCATCAGGGAGAGCGATCGACCGTGATGCGATTCCGGTTCGTCGCCGAGGAGGCCGCACAGTTCCCCGTCTCCCTGCTGTGCCGCACCCTCGGGGTGACCCGCGGCGGCTACTACGCCTGGAGGGCTCGCCCGCCGAGCGCCCGCGCGATGGCCGACGCCGAGCTCTCGCAGCGCATCGGCCAGATCCACGATCAGACGCTCGGCATCTACGGCGCCCCGCGCGTCCACGCCGAGCTGCGCCTGGGCCACGGGATCCGCGTCGGCCGAAAGCGCGTCGCCCGCCTGATGCGCGACCTCGGGATCTTCGGCGCCGGCCGCCACGGCGGGCCACGGACGACCACCCGCGATCCGGCGCGCCCCTCGGCGCCGGACCTGGTCGACCGCTCCTTCGCGCGGGCGGAGCCCAACCGCCTGTGGGTCTGCGACATCAAGTACGTGCAGACCGGCCAGGGCTTCCTCTTCCTGGCCGCCGTTCAGGACGTCTTCTCGCGCCGGATCGTCGGCTGGTCGATGCGCGATGACCTGCGCGCAGAGCTCGTGCTCGACGCGCTCGGGATGGCCGTCGCCCAGCGCGGCGCCGGCGCCGGCGTGGTGGCCCATTCGGATCACGGCAGCCAGGGTGGATTCAAGTGGTCGTCGCAACACCTCGAGCGTGGAGGTGTCGCATGGGACGCCCGCAGGGATGGGCATCGGCACAGACCGGCCGGGCGCCGATGCGCTCGCCGGGGCGGCCGCCGCCAAGGCGTGAGATCCAACGCCGGTTCTGGGCCGGGATCGCGAGAGGGCTCTCCAGCGAGGATGCCGCGCTCGCCTGCGAGGTCTCGGCGCCCGTCGGCACGCGGTGGTTTCGCGAGGGTGGCGGCATGTCGCCAATCGGTCTCGCGCCGCCCTCGGGGCGCTACCTGTCGTTTGCCGAGCGCGAGGAGATCGCGATCATGAGCGCCGTCGGCTGCGGGGTGCGCGAGATCGCCCGCTGGCTGGATCGCGCGCCCTCGACGATCTCCCGCGAGCTGCGCCGCAACGCCGCGACCCGTAGCGGCAGGCTCGAGTACCGGGCCTCGATCGCCCAGTGGAAGGCCGAGCGGGCCGCCCGGCGCCCCAAGCTCGCCAAGCTCGCCGCCAACGACCGCCTGCGCGCCTACGTGCAAGAGCGACTCGCCGGCTTGGTGATGAGCGCGCGGGCGCTCCCGGTTCCGGGGCCCGATGTGCCCTGGATCGGTCGCCGCCACGGACGGCGCAAGGATCGACGCTGGGCGAGAGCGTGGAGCCCGGAGCAGATCGCCAACGACTCCGGGTCGACTTCCCCGATGATGAGTCGATGCGGATCTCCCACGAGGCCATCTACCAGGCGCTCTATGTCCAGGGCCGCGGCGCCCTTGCCCGCGAACTGGTCGCGTGCCTGCGCACCGGGCGGGCGCTGCGTGTTCCACGGGCACGCACCCGCGGGCGCGGCAAGAAGTTCGTCAGCCCCGAGGTCATGATCAGCGAGCGGCCCGCCGAGGCCGAGGACCGCGCCGTGCCCGGACACTGGGAGGGCGATCTGATCCTCGGGCTTCGCCAGCTCGGCGATCGGGACGCTGGTGGAGCGCAGCACCCGCTTCACGATGCTGCTGCACCTGCCGCCCATGGAAGGGCACGGGCAGGAACCGCGGGTCAAGAACGGGCCGGCCCTGGCGGGCCACGGCGCCGAGGCCGTGCGCGATGCGATCGCCTCGGCGATCACATCGTTGCCCGATGAGCTGCGCCGATCGCTCACCTGGGACCAGGGGGCCGAGATGGCCCAGCACGCCCGGCTGCGCGTCAACGCCGGAGTGGCGATCTACTTCTGCGATCCCCACAGCCCCTGGCAGCGGGGCACCAACGAGAACACCAACGGCCTGCTGCGCCAGTACTTCCCACGCGGCACCGACCTGAGCCGGCACAGCCCCGATGAGCTCGTCGCGGTCGCGGCGACCCTCAACGGCCGGCCTCGCAAGACGCTCGGCTGGAAGACCCCCGCCGAGGCATTCAACGATCACCTACTCTCAGTTCAGCAAGGCGGTGTTGCGACGACCCCTTGAACCCGGGCAGTACACGAGCCTGGCCTACGGCACCTACGCCATGAGCTCGGGGATCGACCTGTCGATGGGGTCGATCGGCGATCCCTGGGACAACGCCCTGGCCGAGACCTTCTTCGCCAGCCTGGAGAAGGAGCTTCTGCGGCGCGAGCGGTTCGCCACCCGCGAGGCTGCCCGGATGCGCCTGTTCTGGTACATCGAGTGCTTCTACAACACCCGCCGCAGGCACTCCGGCCTCGGCTACCTCAGCCCAGCCGACTACGAGAAGCAGCACCTGCAGGAGGCCATCCCGGCCTAGCGACCAGGTGTCAACGGAAGCGGGTCAACTCCAACTCCATGGGCTCGCACCAGTCCCAGTTTGGATAGTCGAGCGTGCCGATTTCAAAGTCGGGTGCTCGCTTGCCTGGCACAAGCCCAGGCCGACCCGTGCTCGATATCGGCCGAGCGAGCAGCCCGGCGAGCGGCTTCCACGCGAACTCAAGCTCGGCCCGCAGGACGGCCGGGCCCTCCGGCCCCAACCGGCGCCGCACAAAGGTCAATCCTCGCCCCGCATCCGACCATCGTGTCACCTCCGCGGCTCAGAGAGCCAGGCCCCTCGAACTCGCCACGGCCCGCGGGAGCGCGCCGAACTCGATTGGAGGTCTGCCGCACACGATCCACTCGCGAGGTTTCGTCTGGCGAACACCTTCCCCCATGCCCATCCACGGACCGTCCGGCTATCGGGGCTGCGCGCGGTTCGACCCGAGACGGAACGCGCCAGGGGCCGCGGGATAGCGGGGCATGTGGGATCATGCCTCCGCTGGAACGGACGGTGTTCATTCGCGGCGGGGCATGCCCCTTTGATGCCCCCGCCGATGCCTTGGGGGCGGCACGCTGTAGGCAGAACCGCTTCGCGGTGCGGTTCTGAAGGGTTTCGGGGCGCGTAGCTCAGCTGGTCAGAGCAGGGGACTCATAATCCCTGGGTCGCAGGTTCGAGTCCTGCCGCGCCCATCTTTTCGTGACGGGCATCTGGGCCTCCAGCCGGGGCGTCCGTGCCCCGGCGGGTAAGCCCGCGGGTAAGGACTACGCGCTCAGCTCGTAGTCCCGCCGCAGACCCTCGAGCATCTGGGACATCTTCTTCGCGCTCGCCAGCATCTCTGAGCCGTCGGCGTGGCTGGGGTCAACGTGGTGGAGAGCCTGGTCGATCTTCGCGCGCCCGAACGAATCGTCCCGCAGGGCCGTGCCCAGCCCGATCAGACCCCGGACCCAGATGTCCCACTCCTCGTCGGTCATGGCGAGGTAGTCCTCATCCGTTATGGCGGGCGGGAAAATAGGGGGTGAGTGGGGTTCGCCGTCGAGGCCGTTCCGGACTCCGGCGAGCTCCGTCCGTCCGTGGTTAGGTGGCCCGCCGGAGTCCCTCGGCTCCTCTAAGCCCCGTCTCGACGCGATTCCAGGTCAGAATGCGCCGCTCATGCTCCCTGGGCCAGCGGTTCGAGCCGTACCTCTACCTGGGGGTGCGCTGTACGAACCCCTCATGTTCACAGACGACAGAGGGGCCAAGGGTTCGAATCCCTCCCTCTCCGCTGACCCCTGAGGAGGGGCGCTCGGTGCGTCCCTCCTCAGATTCGGGTGCCCGCAGGCGAGGCCAGGCCTACTCCTCGATGAAGATCGCGATGGTCTCGGCGAGGACGCCGTCGTACTCCTCCGCGGCCTTGCCCTCGTCCGACTGCAGCATCGCCATCATGGCGTCCAGGTCCGGGACGTCCATGATCAGGCCGACGCTGTTGCGGTTCTGGGGATTGACGAACGTGCGGATGTTCGTCACCCCGATCGTGGCGAAGACCTCCGCGCGCCTAGGCGAAGACAGCCAGTGTGCGGTGTCCTTGACCTCGTGGGTGGCGATCACGGTGGGCATTTGGTCTCCTGACCTTGGGCCTGCTTGGACTCGTCCCGAGGACCATAGGGCTCGTGGAGCCCCGCCTGCGAAACACCTCAACGGCTGGGGTGAAGGCATCGAGCAGGGCGAATGAGCGTGAGCTCGGTGCTGATGTTCTCACCGGTTACGCGCTGAGGCTTGGGTCACCCTCAACCGGTTGCGACCGCGAGCGAGACCACGTCCTCCTCGGTGGTGCTCAGGCGGGTTCCGCGCCGATCCAGGCCCCGGGGTTCAGGTTCAACTTCAATCCCGCTAGGCCCGATACGGTGGCGCCCGCCCCCGCCTCCGGGATGTCCCGCCAGGCGCCATCCGGGAACGCGACCGTCACCGCCGCCGGGTGGAGGTCCGTCGCTCGACCAGGCAACTGCGCGTCACCCCTCGCCTGCAACGGCGGTCCCTAGCCGTCGCGAAGGAAAGGTGCGCGGCCCGGCCGGGGTGATGCCGATTCGCATGCGGGCGCCGACGCGCCCAGCCGGGCCCGGAGGATGCCGCTTCACGCCCCGTGCCCCGGCCGGGGCTCCAGGACGATGAGGGGGGTGCTGGTCCTCCGCGTGGCGTAGGCGTCGAGGTCCCCCTTCTCAACGTCCTTCCACCTCGCCCAAAGGCGCGCCCGCTCGTCCCCTTCCGCCTCACGGGCCGTGACCTCGCGGACCGACCCACCGGGCAGATCCACGATGGCGTCCGGATGTGCCTGCAGGTTGAGCCACCATGCGGGTGCTGGCTCCGCCCAGCCGTTCATCGCCATGAGGACCAGGTTCGGACCGTCCTCCAGGTAGGCGATGATCGCCACTCGCTCCGCCCCCGAGCGGCGCCCGGTCGTCCGGAGCCGGAGCATCCCCCAGCGGTCCGCTCTCGCGCGCCGCAGGCCGACCCGGCCGCGGGTGACCGAGTAGAGCGCCCGGTGACCGACCCAGAACGAGCGGATGAACCAGCGTGGAGGGAGCCTCGGGGACGGTTGCGCCGCGGGCACGACCCGAGCATGGCGTGTGCATCGGGCGTGTGGCAACCCGGGGACAACGGAAGCTGCTCGGGGCAGTGCCAGGAAGACGGGCCCTCTGGGTGCGGCGACGCTCGGCGGACTGGAGAGGGACAGAGCTCACGGGCCTGGAGCGGCAAGACGCCGACCTTGCGGGCCGGGGTCATCAACGTCCGATGGTCATGGACCCGCGCCCCGAGACGACGGTCGCAGTGAAGAGCCGCGCGGGCTCGGGTGCTGCGCATCGAACCAACGACCTCTGCGACGGCGGTTCGGGGCGGACGCGATGCCACGCCTCTCGTCGATCTCCGGCGCGCGCTCGTCTCACCGCGGGGCCGTGACTCGGATCGAAGGGGGAAGGCGTGGCTCTCGACACGAACGCGGTGTGGAGTGACATCGGCGCGGCCTGGATGAGCGGCGAGGTCGGCGGGCTCGAGGAGCGCCTCGCGCCCGACGTCAGCTACCACATGCCTCCGGTCGGCGACTTCGACAGGGACGGCCTCGTCCAGTTCATCAGCGGGTTCCGGGAGGCGTTCCCGGACTTCACCGTCACGCTCGATGACACGATTTCCGACGGAGACCGCGTCGTCTGGCTGTGGCATTGCGGCGCCACGTTCTCCGGTGAGTCGCCCGTGGTCCCGGTGCGGCCGACCGGAAAGCGCAGCGAAGCGACCGGCACTATCGTCGCCCGGTTCGAGAACGGCCGTGCCACCGAGGTGTGGCACCACGGAGATTGGCTCAGCTGGCTACAGGTGCCACTAGGCTGAAGCGGAGCGCAGAGGCTCGGTTGAACTCCAGCCAGCCAGGCGCCGTCCTCAGTCCGGCCCGTGCGGCCCTCCGGCGCCGGCCAGCGTTACAGGAGGGCGCGCTGGCCGGCGTCGGAGCCCCCCGAGGAACGACCGGGGCTCGCGCGCCCAGAACGCCGCGTTCCGGCTCCACGTGAAGGATCACCAGATGGTCGCCGTGCCGCCCTCTGTGACGGCAGCGATGGGGAAGCTCCAGAGCGGGCGCGCAGCAACCGCATCCGCGACCGACCGGCGAAGAAGTTCACGAAGTGCCACGGTGCTTCGGCCGGCCCGGGCTCCAAAGCGCTTCGCCCACGATCCGGCGGGTAATAAAGCGGGTAAGCGGGTGGCCCGCCGAAGCCGCCCGCGGGCTCCCTTGCCCGCCCGTGGCTTCGTCCAACGAGTCATGGTCAGGCCCTTCATGACTCCCCACCTTGGTGGTCTTGGACCGCGGCCGTCGCCTGGCTCTCAGCGGTCGCCATCCGTGCATCCGCGGATCGGCCATCGCCCAACCGCGGTTCGTGAGCCAACGAGCGTCGGCCCGGCCGACACCCACTTCGCCCGCGTGGTCAGCGACGACCGCCGCCGCCAGGGCGACGTCGGCACCCCGGCGCTTCCACGGGGGCTCGACATCAATCGGCGATCAGCGAGGCGTAGAGTTGGGTCGTCTCGCGTGACGGGCCGAGCGCGAGGACGCGGGCCAACGTATCGACGCACGTGCGGTACTGGCGCACGACGAGCGTGCGGCGTCCCGTCGCCGCGAAGCAGCGCATCGCCCGCCGGTGGGCGTCCTCGTCGCACGGGTCGCGGCTGATTAGCCGCTGGCTCAGCTGCAACGCCTTCTCGACGGCCCCGCGGTCCAGCAGCAGGTCGCCGAAGTGGTTCGCGGCCTCCGTGTACAGCAACCGCAGCCGGCCGCGCTCGGCCAGGGCCCACTCCTCGTACGGGCTGTCCTGCAGGAAGTCGCCGGCGTACAGCCGCTCGGCGGCGGCGTAGGCCTCGAGCGCCCGCTCGGGCGAGCCCGAGCGCTCGGCGGCTCGCGCGGCCGCGATCTCGGCCTCGAACTCCTCGGTGTCGCACCAGACCTCGAGCTCCGTGTTGACGGCGTAGGCGTCGTTGTCGTGGATGATCAATTGGAGCTCGGCGGCGTGGTCGCGCACCGTCTTGCGGATCATGTAGACGGCCTGGTGGAGGTTGTGCCGTCCGGCCTCCGCGGGAGTCTCGGGCCAGAACGTGTCCACGAGGACGTCCGTCGGCACCGGCTGCCGCGGGTGGGCCATGAGATAACGGATCACCCGCTGGCTCTTGGCGCCCTGCCACTCCTCGAGTGGACGGTCACCCACCTGTAGCCGGAAGTCGCCGAGCAGGTGGACGACCACGTCCACCGGTGCCCCGGGGTCGCGCTCGCGCGGCGCGACGTCCTCCACGGCCCCTTCCGCGGCCGGCAAGCCCTCAGCGGTCGCCTCGCCCGGGATCAATGCCGGCTCACCGTCCGGTGGCACGGTCTCGCGCCCGATCCGAGAAGGCTCATCGCCGTGGCCGTGAGCCGCCATCAGTGCCAACGCGGCCGTCGGTCGGCCATCGCCGGACGGATCCGGGGGCCGCGACGCACGGCCGGGGCGATGCAGCCGCTGCAGCCAGCCCTCCCGCACGGCGCCCGGCGCCGGCGTGGCCTCGGGCCCGGCCTGCGCCGCGGAGAGCTTCGCGAGCGCCCGAAGCACGAGGTTGACCTGTGCCGCCGCGCCGCGCTCGTCGCGCAGCGCCCACTCGAGGGCTCTGCGGTGCTCCTCGACTCGGGCGCGCTGTGCAAGCCAACGGGCGGCCACCGTCTCGGCGGCGCCGAGGATCGCGGCCAAACCCGAATCCTCCCGTCGCTCGACCACCCGCCGGAGCTCATCGAGCGTCGCCGACACACCATCGGGCGTCAGGGCGATCCGCGCACTGCGCTCGCGATGCTGCCGCGATTCGGCCACCTTGCGCACCTCCGACCGTTCCTTGGCATTCGGAGAGTGTCCCCTCGCATTCACCCTCTCCCATGCCTATCGGACGCGCAACGCCCTTACGGATCGGATAGGAATCGCTGGCGAATTGGGGCGATCACATCCGCCTCAGACGCTGCTCATGGGCCCTCAGCGATCGCTCCCGAGCGGCCCTGATCCGTGCATCATCGTGGCCTGATCGCTCCATGAGGGCCGCGTGCTTGGCTCGAGCAGAGCCAGCAACCGTCCCGCGGGCGCGCGGCGCCGGCGGGAACGAAAGGAGCGAAGCATGGCCTCTGAGACACCCGACAGCCCGCCCCCCGCCCTCAGCGCGGAGCCGAGCGACGTGGACGTCGCCGCACATGAGGCCGAGCTCGGCGCCAAGATCGAGTCGGCCCTCCAAGAGGCACGCGCGAAGGCGGCGGAGGAGCCGGGGATCCAGCTCGCGACCCCGGAGTTGGAGTGGAACCTCTGGGCGATCGGGCCCGCCACCTACCCTCCGTTCGGCGGCTTCCCCACACGGATCGTCCGGGTCGGCCAGTGGTTCTACCTGGACGTGATCCTGTACCTGAACAGCATCCAGGCGTTCCCGGGGCTTCCCTCCGCCTGCGAGCGCATCTCGACGATGGCCTGCGACTTCCAGGTCCGGCTCTGCACGATGGACCTGTGCAAGGTCGCGCCAGGTCCCCAGGACCTGAACACCACGACCACGGTCAGGATCGTGGCGGGCCAGTGCTACTACGTGAAGACCTTCTGGTGGCAGGCACGGGCCGGCTGGGAGGGCCTGTACGAGCTGAACATCACCGCGTGGATCCGTGGCTGTGACGGCAAGATCACGCCCTACGTCGGCTTCGTCACCCGTGTGTTCGACGTCACCTCGGACATCTTCTACCCGTACGGACCGGGGCAGGGGCCCGGCTGGCAGTTCGACGTCCCGATCAAGTTCATGATCGCCGCGTGAGCCGTTGCCGGGTTCCGGCGCCGCGGCGCCGGAACCCGGGCGCCGCGGCGCCGGAAGGAGGAGGGCATGGATCGAGCGACGTACCTGGCGGCGCACGCCGCCGTCCGCAAGGCGGAGGTGCTCCTGATGGACCCTCGTCGCGAGATCACGGAGATCGACGTCGGGTTCAGCGAGAGACAGGGAGCGGGTCCGGACGAGGGGCTGAAGATGCGCGTGGACGTGGCGCAGAAGAAGCCCGGACCGCAACTCGAGTCGATCGGCATCGCGCCCATGCCGGAGCGGATCCACGGCTTCCCAGTCGAGATCAACGTGCGCACGTACCGGCTCAGCGCCGGGGTGGCGGCCGACCCCTGGCCCCCCTCCCCCCGGGGGCGCAACGATCCCCTGGTGGGCGGCATCAGCATCTCGGACGACAGGAATGTCGTGGCCGGGACTCTCGGGGCGCTGGTGACGGACCGCGCGACCGGCCAGCGTCTCATCCTGTCCAACTTCCACGTCCTCGGCGCGTGGGGCGCGCGCCCGGGCTCCCCGCGCGTGCTGCAGCCGGGCCGTCTCGACGGCGGCCGCGACAGCAGCGTGGTGGGAAGCTTCCAGCGGCACGCGATGGGCTCCCACTTCGACGCCGCGGTCGCTCGCCTGGACGGCGACCGCGGGGTCTCGGCGCGGATCTTCGGAATCGGCACGATCGGCCCGCCCGTGACTCCGGCGATCGGCCAGCATCTGGTGAAGTACGGGCGGACCACCGGGCTCACGCGCGGTGCCGTGACCGGCGTGGCGGGCTCCGCGCGCCTCAACTACGGCGGGATCCCCTGGCTCATCAGGAGCGTCGTCGCGATCGATCCGCTCGGGCCGGGCGCGG
Organism: uncultured Thermoleophilia bacterium; assembly: GCA_963770865.1. GTDB lineage: Bacteria > Actinomycetota > Thermoleophilia > Miltoncostaeales > Miltoncostaeaceae > Miltoncostaea. Next base: position 262,255 of record CAVYRD010000001.1, on the reverse strand, counting down.
TGGTCAGCGGCCCGGGCGACTCAGGGTCGTGCTGGGTCACCGACGAGCCGGGTCATCGTGCCGTCGCGCTCCACTTCGCGGGGACCGACCTCCCGGAGCGCGCGCTGGCCATCGACCTGACGCCGGTGTGCGACGCACTCGCCGTGACGATCGCGTCCTGAGGCTGCGGCGGGGACCGAAGCCGATGCCCGATGCGTCCAGAGGGGGCGACCCGGCGCGCATTCGCGATGAGATCGAGCGCCGCCTGGGCTCCGATCCGGCCATCACGCTGATCGACATCGGCGCCGTGGGGGACGGGCTGACGATCCGGGTGCATGTGCGCTCTCCGGAGGACGCGACGCGGCTCCGGGACGCGGGGCTCCCCGCGTCCGTCGAGGGGTTCCCGGTCACCCTGGTGGTGGCCGACTACGGGCTCGAGGGGCGGCCGGGCTGACCGGCGGGACGCCGACGACTCACGAGGTGGTGACATGGGCACGTCGAAAGACCGAGACACCGGCACGCCGGGTCCCTATGCCGGGATCGAGGGCATCGCGGCCGGGCGGGGCAGGGCCCTGGCGGCCGCCGGCGTGCCGGACCGCCCGGCGCTGGCCCGGCAGGACCCGCAGCTGCTCTACGAGAAGCTGAAGGCGGCGGGGGCCACCGGGCTCTCACCGGAGCGGGTCGCGCGATGGGTGGCCAAGGCCCGCACGCTCGAGGGGGTCGCGGAGGCGCCGCCCGCGGAGGGCGACGATCGCTCGGCGCCGGGCGCGGAGCCCCCCAGCGAGCTGCTCGAGGGATGGACCCGAACGGCCGCCTTCTCGCTCTGGTTCGCGCGTGAGCCGGCTGGAGGCGGCGCCTGGCGGAGCATCGTGTACCACGAGGGCGGCGCGGGGGAATGGCAGGTCCTCGAGGGCGTCGAGACCTGGGCGGACTGGATCGCCGAGCGGGCGGGACTACCGGGCCGCGTCGCCTCCTCGGACGCGCACGAGACCTCCGAGCCGGAGGCGCCCTGGCCGCCGGGAGCGCCTGAGCACGAGCCGCCGGAGGCGACCGAGCCCGAGGACGTGACCGCCCCGTCCCCCCGGTTCGAGCTGACCGCGGTGGATGTCAGCGAGCGGGTCCAGGGGCTGCCGGCGATCGAAGCCACCGTGCGGGCCTCCCTTGCCGAGCCGGTGGCGGCCGGGGCGTATCACGCGCACGTGCAGATCGTCGATGCCGACTCGGGCATCCCGGTGTCCCGCGCGGTGGCCAACGGGTCGGTGACGGGAGGTGCGTTCGAGATCCGGTGCGCCCTGCCATTTCCGCCACCCGGGCTCTACCGGGTGCAGTCGCTCGTCGCCCTCGAGCCCGACGGGCCGCCGGTGCAGCACGATGGGCCGCCGTTCGAGGTCCGGTAGCGCTTACGGGCTGTCTCGACCTCCGATGCGCTGCGCGATCCGTCCACGAGTCGCTCGACGTCGCCTTCCCCGCTGGCGCGACGCGGTAAGCAGGCGGGTAAGCGGGTGCCGGCCGGAGCCTACAGCGGGCTCCTTCGAGCCCCGTCACGACGCGATTCCAGGTCAGAGTTCGCCGCTCATAATCCCTGGGTCGCAGGTTCGAGTCCTGCCGCGCCCATCTTCCGAGAAGCGGGATCTGGGGCCGTGGAGCGGACTCCGGAGGTGTGGCGGGTAAGTCGGCGGGTAAGGGGGTGGCTCCTCCGTGTTGACCTCTGCCCAATCCGAAGGGGGCGACCGGATCACCGGGGGATGTCGTTGATCTGACTCAGGTAGACGTTGGTGGGCGCTGCTTCGAGAAGACGCCTACCCGCCCTCGAGATGACGTCTACCCGTTTCACAGACGAGCAGAGAAGCGGCGGCTTCTGGACCTGGGGAGCGCCAGGTTTGGTCGGGCCTGAACTGCTGACGAACCGGAGGAGAGCGAGATCGGCTTGACAGGGCCTGTGCACGGGGGATGGGGCGGCGCGACCGCGGAGGCGCTGGGTCTCTGAGGGACGGGCGCCCCCTTCCCCTCCCAGCATGCCCACCGGTCTGTTGCTAGCGCCGCGGGATGTCGAAGGCGATGTGACCCTCCGCATGGGCGACCGACGGGCCGGTGGCCACCCGCGACACACTGCACCCATGCTGGCCGCAGCGCACGGCAACGGTTACTGCGGCACCCTCGGTCGCCACCAGCAGATCGCCTCTGCGAACGCCGGCACGCCGTAGCGCGCTGCCGCTGATCCGGAGAACGGTGTCCGTGCCGGGATGAGCGTTCCCTGGAACGCCCCGGTCGGCGAGAAGAGCACCCCCACGCCAGAAGTTGCGGGGGACGAAGCCGATGCTCTCCACTCCGATGTCCCCGCCGCTCGCGAGGCGCGGGCGAACCATCAGCCGACTGCGGCCACGTGCGTCGATCGCCCACACCCGGCCGCTGAACTCATCGGGGGAGACCAGTTGTCCGCCAAAGCGGCCGAAGCCGCGCGGGGCCACCTCGATCCCTCCCTCCACGCGCGGCGCGGAGCGGGTCAGCCTGCTCACGCGGCCGCGGCAGTTGATCGCGTACACAGCCGTGCCCGCCTCGCTTGCCTGCGTAACGAGGAGGCGATGTCCGAACGTGCCGATGCGGTCGAAGGTGATGCCGTTGGGTAGGCCGGCCGTCGCTGGCAGATTCGCGAAGCGCCTGGCGCGGCCGGCGCGATCGACCCGGATGACGCCGAGCGCACCGACAGCCTCGAGGGCATATAGGTCGTCCCGCCGCCATGAGCAGCCGGCTCGCCGGAGCCGGCGCCGCGGCGCGAGGGCGATGTAGTGCTCGGTGGAGGGGGAGGTGGAGTAACCGTGCGGCCCGCGCGCGAACGGCCGCGGGAGGTTGCCGCCGGAGGGGAGCAGGAACAGCCGACCGCTGGCGGCGACGACAAGGGTCCCGTCGCGGCGAGGGCCGGCAACGTCCACTCCCTGCGGGATCGGGGAGAACGGGCGCCACGTCGCCATCGCGGGCGCGCTGGGCTCGGCCGGTGAGGAAAGCCACGTCAGAAAGCCGGCGAGGAGCACGAATCCAGCTGTGAGCGTGGGACGAGGCATCCGGGACGAGTATCCAATGCGCTTTCTGCGCCCCGCAAGCGAGGGGTGGGAGAGTCACGTATCAGCCTCGCGCCCAGGGCGTGCACCCTGGCCCGAGGCTCGCCGGGGCCTCGGACTGCCTCTCGTGACCCCTGGTTCGCAGGTTCGAGTCCTGCCGCGCCCACTTCGGGGAGCGCGATGGATAGGGTTCTCCACCTGAGAGGTTCGCGGTGTCGCGGGCCGGCTCGGTCGAGGTGGGAACCAGCGTGTGAACCTCGCCTACGAGACCTCGCCGCCGGTCACGAGCGTGAAGGCCGCCTTAGCGATCGAGCGGACGGAGATGCCGAGCTTCCGCCAGACGGGGTCACCGACGGGGCCTTGCGCGCCACGGTTGCTTCCCCCCAGGGGTGCCTGAGAGCCTGCGTCCGTGGCGCGCTGGAGACCTGAGCGACCCGCGGTGAGGGAACCCCGGCAGGCGGTCGGGACGCCTGAGCCCGACGACGCGCTCATGACGCGCCCGGCTGCGGCGGTGGTTGAACGCACCGCCGAGAGCTGGACGCCGCCGGACGTCCTGTCGCTGCAGCACGCGGTCGGCAACGGAGCCCTCGCGCGCCTGATCGCCGGCGGGGGCGCCGGCGCCCCGGCGCCGCTCCAGCGCCAGCCCGCCCCCCCGGACAGCACGGGCAGCGACTACCTCGACGCGCGCAACGCGAAGGAGCACTGGCAGGGCGAGGGCGTCCGCGGCCCGATGAAGCACACCCGGGGCGGGTTCCAGGTCGCCTACGTACCGATGGGCGCCACCGGGGCCCTCAACATCACGCTTAAGGGCGGCGTCGATTTCGAGGACGGCATCGAGCTCAGGGACCTCTATGGCTTCAAGTTCGCCGTCAACAATCAGGGCACCGCCCAGGTGCAGGCCGCGGCCAACGCGATCAACAGCTTGCCGCTCGGCCAGCGCGAGGCGGCGGTTGCGGACTGGCGCTGGGCCGAGGCCGAGAGGAAGACGTTCCTCCAGGACTTCGAGAAGGCGATCGAGGACGCCTGGCAAAGGCAGTACCAGTTCCACTGCACGAAGGAGCACTGGACCGACCTCGGTGTCAACGTCAACGTGTTCGTGGAGGTCCATGAGGGCGCGCGCGTCGGCGAGGAGCACATGCAGGTGACCACCTACAAGGTCGCGCCCGGCGCCACGGCAGGCCAGGTCGGCGTCGTGCGGCGCACCGGCTCGGGCCCGGACGACGTCGAGATGCGGCTCAACTCCAACGACGCGACGCCGCGCACCGACATCCTGCTGAAGACGTCCGCCTCGTTCGACCCCGGCGCGGACGTCCTCGACTCCGCGGGCAAGCGCACCGCGCAGGGCTTCGCCGGCTGGTGGGCGGGCGGCGGCGCGCCGATCTGCCCCGCGTGCTCCAAGGAGATCACCGAGCTTGCGAGCAGCCCGATCAACCTGCACGTCCAGGGGTCCGGGCCCGACCCCGAGAAGCAGGCGAACGCGCGCTCCACGAACGTCGTGGGAGAACTTCTCGCCGGCGGCATGAGCGACGCTGTTGCTCGCTGCAAGTTCCACTACGACGGCGAGGGCGACCGGGTGAGGTTCGTCGTCGGCAATGGTGAGCCGCAGATCGTCGCCGCGCATGAGGCCGGCCACATGTTCGGCTTCGACGACGAGTACCAGAAGTCCCACGCACCGCTGGGCACGCCCGGTGATCCGCTCGCGATCGGTGCCCCGGTGGATCCCGGCCTCGCGCAGGCGCAGGGCCTGCCGGGCGCGGTGCGGGAGCACAGCGACTCGATCATGTCGGTGGGGAACGCCGTGAAGCCCCAGCACTACGCCACCTTCCTGGCCGCGCTCAAGCTGGTGACCGGGATGGACGACTGGGCGTTCGGGCCGGCACACGGCGCCATCCCGCCGGGCGTGGACGGGCCCGTCCAGCGTCCCGGCCAGAAGGATCCCATGGAACCAAAGACCGCCATTGCCTGACGTGCTCGTCGAGCAAAGGATCGACGCGCCGGAGAGCGAGCGCTGGGGCCGGCGCGTGCTCAGCGACGGTCAGGTGGAGGAGTGCTCGGGAGCGACCGCCGACTTCGTCAACGGCGCCTGGCGCTTCGGCACGCAGGAACCCCGCTGGCGTCCGCTCACCTCGCTCCCACCCGCGGCGGTGAAGGAACTGCGCGGCGTCATCCGCGACAGCGGCGTGATGGAGCTCCCGGCTGAGGTCGTGCCGGCCGGGACGGTGATCGGGGGAACCGAGCAGACCTGGACGTTCGCTCTCGACGGCCGGCCGCGGCAGGTCAAGCTCCTCGGCGTCCGTCTCGATCGCGTCCCGCCGCTGGCGGCACTCGACAAGGCGGTCCAGCTCGCCGTGGCCGAAGCTCTTACGCGTTGCGGCTGAACTGCTCCCCGCGGACCCATGCCGGGTGGCACCGGGGCAGCACGGGGTCGCCATCCCGGCGCTCCCCACCTCTTCGCGCGATCGACTCAGCGCGATCTCCAGCGACTCGATCCACCGGTGCGGCTCCGCGTGCAGGCGGCGCCGAAGCTGTTCGCCGCGACCGGTCAGGGAGACGTCGCTCGCCTCCGCGGCGTCACGCCGGCCGGTCCGGCTTCGGGTCGGCGACTGGCGTGTCCGTCGTCCGGGACGGCGGCGCCCAGATGATTACGGTGCTTCGCGTGCTCGCCCCGGGGCGGGCGTGCGAGCGGTGACTCGAGGCCTCGATCGCCCTCGGGGGTGTGACCAAGGTGTCACCATGAGGGGCCGAGAACGCCCGAAACGGCGACAGTGCAGAGTTCCTTTGAGCGGGGAAGACACGAGTCATCCGAGGCCGCCCGACGCCCTCGACCGCCTCTCATGATCCCTGGGCCGCAGGTTCGAGTCCTGCCACGCCCACTTCGGAAACCGCGATGGCTAGAGGGTTCCTGTCAGGATGCGGCGTGGCACCCTGGCACGACCGCCGCAATTGGGAACCAGCGTGTGAACCTTGCTCTACGCGACGGTTCGGCCGGTCACGAGGGTGAAGGCCGCCTTGGCGTTCGACCGGACCGAGGGGTCCAGCTCGCGCCAGGCGGGGTGATCGTCCCCGGTCAGCGGCGCGACGGCTCCGAGGCGACGGCAGTTCTTGGCGCCTAACTCGTCGCGGAGCGCGTAGGGGTCGGCGACGAGGGAGAGCAGGAAGGCCAGGTCGCCCAAGTGCCGCTCCGGTCCGCGCTTGCGGTCGGTCCGAGCCGCGGCCGCCTTCAGCACGATCACGCCGGCGAGATCCGGGCGCGGAACTCGGCCCGGCCGACCGGCGGCCGAGACGTCAACGAGCTGGGTCCGGGAGAGCACGTCTACCGTTACTTGGCCGGCGGGCCATTATGGGCCACCGCGGCCTTCACGAGCGCCTTGAACGCGCCCGCGTTAACCTTCTCCCCTTCGTGGATGTCGATCGCCCTTCGCGTGTTGCCCTCCAAGCTGGAATTGAAGAGGCGCGACGGGTCTGGGAGCCTGGCCCCCCGGGCGAACGTGAGCTTCACGACCTTCGTGTACGCCTCCCCGGTGCAGACGATCCCGTGGTGCGACCAGACCGGAGTGCCCTTCCACTTCCACTCCTCGGTCATCTCGGGGTCGGCTTCCATGATCAGCGCTCGCATGCGGGCCAGGGTCTCCCCGCGCCATCCCCCAAGGTCGCGGATCCGCTGGTCGATGAGCCGGGAAGCGGGTTCCCCGGTCGCTTGCTCACGGCTCGTCATACCCAGGATCGCTCCTTTGCCGCTCGATCTTCGGCCATCCTAACGTAGGTCTGTAGCGAGGCCCGCCGAAGCCTCGGACTGCCTCTTCTGATCCCTGGGTCGCAGGCTCGAGTCCTGCCGCGCCCACCTCGTCGTGACGGGCTGCTGGGTCAGCGGAGTGGCCCGGAGAGGCCCGACTGGTGGGCGACTGGCACCTCCTCCCAGGGAACGTGACGAATGGGTCGGACGGATCCGGCAGATCGTCCCGATCGCGTCTGAGAGATGCCTCCCGGGGCCCGTCTCGTGCTAGGGTGACGCAACCTTGGGTTGCACATCCGGGAGGCGCTCGATGGTCCCCCCGCGGATCGAACGCGAGATCGTGATCGACGCGCCCCTGGAGGTGGTGTGGGCGGTCGTGACCGAGCCCGAGCACATCAGCGCCTGGTTCAGCGATTCGGTCGACCTCGACCTGAGGCCCGGCGGAAAGGCGGTCCTCCACTGGAACGGGCGCGGCAGCGTCCACGGGCGTGTCGAGCGGGTGGAGCCGCCGCACTTCTTCTCCCTCCGATGGGCCGTCCACCCCGGCCAGGACATCGCCGAGGACAACTCGACGCTGGTCGAGTTCCGCCTCAGCGCAGAGGGCGATTCGACGCGGCTGACGGTGGTCGAAAGCGGCTTCCGGGACCTCGCCGGGCCCGACGACGAGAAGCAGCGGCACCACGACGGCCACCGCCGTGGCTGGGAGCACGAGCTCGGCGAGCTGGATGAGTACCTCGGGCGGCGGACCCGCACGTCGGCCGACCGATGAGCCCCGTCGCGGCCGAGGTCGACGAGCTGTGGTCGGCGGTCGCCGATCCCACCCGCCGTCGGCTGCTCGACGTCCTCCTGGACCGGGGGGAGGCGACCGCGACCATGCTGGCCCGCGAGCTGCCCGTCACCCGCCAGGCGGTGGCCAAGCAGATCGCCGTCCTGAACCGTGCCGGGCTCGTGGAGGGCAGTCGGCGGGGGCGGGAGGTGCGCTATGCGATCCGTCCGCAGCGGCTCAACGCCGCAACTCGCGCGATGACGCAGCTCGCGGCGGAGTGGGACGCGCGCCTGTCGACGATCAAGCGCATCGCCGAGTCTGCGGCACGCGAGGAGCAGAGAGAACGTCACGAGCAGGAGCGCAAGCGATGACGAACCACAAGATCGGAACGCGCGAGGAGTGGCTGGTCGCCCGCAAGGGACTGCTGGCCCGCGAGAAGGAGCACACCCGCCGCGGCGACGAGCTCGCCCGCGAGCGCCGGGAGCTGCCCTGGGTGCGCGTCGAGAAGGAGTACGCGTTCGAGACCGACGACGGGAGGAGGACGCTGGCCCAGCTGTTCGACGGGCGCCCGCAGTTGCTCGTCTACCACTTCATGTTCGGCCCGGAGTTCGAAGCGGGCTGCCCCAGCTGCTCGTCGATCGCCGACGGCTTCAACGGCTTCCACGTCCACCTCGCGAACCGGGCCGACGCGAACTTCGTCTGCATCTCGCGCGCCCCGCTCGAGAAGCTCCGGGCCTACAAGCGGCGCATGGGCTGGACGTTCTCCTGGGTCTCGTCGCTCGGCAGCGACTTCAATTACGACTTCGCGGCGTCGTTCACGCCGGAGCAGCTGCGCGAAGGCGGCGAGTACAACTTCGCGACCTTCGCGGACCGCACGCCGCTCTTCGAGGCCGACTCCGGCGCCCTGGCCGAGACGGCCGCGAGCGCCGGAGCCGATCTGGCGGAGTTCCTCCAGGAAATGCCGGGTATGAGCGCCTTCGCCTTCTCCGACGGCGCCGTCCACCACACCTACTCGGCCTACGGCCGCGGGCTCGACGGCCTGTGGGGCGCCTACCAGTGGCTCGACCGCGCGCCGCTGGGACGCAACGGGGACGAGCACATCTGGGTCCGCCACGACGAGTACGAGGACGTCACCGCCTGAGTCGGGCCGGTGACGGAGTCCGCCGCGCATTGCCTGACGCGCCCGCTGCCCGGCCTGACGCGGGTCGGGCTGATCGGCACCGTCCTCGCGCTCGCCGCCGGCGCCTGGGTGCTGACCCAGATCGCATGACGGGCATGCGCGCCGCGCCGGGGACCACGTCGGCGACATGGACCGGGCCGTCGCCCGCGTGCTCGAAGTCCACCGCCGCTCGCTAGGTTCACGGGATGATCCGGCCGGAGACGCACCGCTTCGACGACGCCGGCGCGATTCCGAACTCGCGGCTCCCGGTCCTCGTCTATCACGACATCGACGGAGCCCGCGCGGCGCAGGACTGCGCGGAGCTGTTCGCGCGCAACGGCTGGCGCGGCGCCTGGGTGGACGGGATCTACGCCTTCCATCACTTCCACTCGACGGCGCACGAGGTGCTCGGCATCGTCGCCGGCTCCGCGTCAGTCGTCCTCGGTGGCCCCCGCGGGCGTCGCTTCGAGGTCGTGCAGGGCGATGTCCTCGTCCTGCCAGCCGGAACGGGGCACTGCAACGTCGGAGCGATCGGCGAGCTGCACGTCGTCGGCGCCTACCCGAACGGGATGTGGTGCGACCTTCGCCGCGGCGACCCGGCCGAGCGCGACGAGGTCCTCGCCAACATCGCGGCGGTGCCGCTCCCCGACAACGACCCCGTCGGCGGGGCGGACGGCCTGCTGACCGAGCTCTGGTCCGCAGTGACCTGACGCCCGAGGCGCGCGAGCGGCGTTCGGCGACGAGATCGTTGATCGGCAGCGCAAGGACGCCCGCGGGTGCCCGCGCGTTGGCGACCCGGTCGCGTGCGCGTCCCGCAGCGGTCGGGTCGCGTCCACCCCGCAGCCCCGGGAGGCCTTCCGCTCGCCCACGGGGAGGGGGATCGGGAGGAAATCCCTGCAAACTGTCCTTGTGCGCGCGCTGTTCGCAGAGGTAGCGTCGGCGGATGGACGAGCACGTCCCCGCCGGCGCCGTCGGCTTCTCCGCCTCGGGGGAGTCGGCCGTGCCCGACCGCTACCACGAGGGCTCCCGCCACTTCCAGGACCGCTGGGACACGCGGCGGCTGGCCGACCGCCTCGACGAGCGCCTCGTGCGCGCGGTCATCGACGACGACGACCGCGCCTTCATCCAACGCATGGACATGTTCTTCCTGGCCACCGCGGACGCCGAGGGGCGGCCGCAGTGCTCCTACAAGGGCGGCGCGCCCGGCTTCGTGAAGGTACTCGACGCGCGGACCATCGCGTTCCCGGCATACGACGGCAACGGCATGTACCTGTCGATGGGCAACCTGCGGGTCAATCCGCACGTCGGTCTCCTCTTCATCGACTTCCGCTCGGAGCGCCCTTCGCGTCTCCGCGTGAACGGGACGGCCGCGATCGACGAGCGCGATCCTCTGCTCGGCGCGTACCCGCAGGCCCAATTCGTCGTGCGTGTGCAGGCGACCCAGGTGTTCCCGAACTGCCCGCGCTACATCCACCGCATGGAGCTCGTCGAGCGCTCGCGCTTCGTGCCGCATCCGGACAGGGATCCGCCGGTACCCGAGTGGAAGCTCAGGCCCTGGGCGTGTGATGTGCTGCCGGCGGATGACCCGGCCCGGACGCGCTGACACCCCGAGCGGCCGGGATCTCGTCGCAGAGCCGCCCATGAGATGGTGCTGGACGACCCGACCGACGCTACCGCGCGGCCCCGTCCCCGGTCACCGGCCCCCCGCCGTCGACCGTCGCGACCCCGCCCTCGACCGCGAACACAACCGCGGTGTCCGGGCCCGGCGCCGCGCCCACGGCCGCGGTCCCGGCGCCGACGGCGATCGCCGTCCCGGCCGGGACGACGCGGAGCATGCTCGCCATCACCAGGCTGTTCGCCACGACGATCGCCGCCCCGGTGGCGTCGCTGTACGACTCGGCCCGCGCCCGCTCCCAGCGGCGATCCTTCGTTGGCCGCGCGAAGACCGGCACCAGCAGGAGCGAGATCCCGTGGGAGCAGAGCGGCCCCGCGAGCGCCGGAAGCCGCGCGAGATCCTCGCAGACGAGCACGGCGAGCCGCACGCCGCCGGCCTCGAGCACAGTGACCCGCTCGCCGGGGCTGAGGTCCTCGTCGACGGGGGCGGGCAGGCGCTCCGCGAGCCCCCACAGCTCCACATCGGCCGGCGTGAGGTTGAATGGATGGATCTTGCGCTGAATCGCCGCGACCTCGCCCGTCTGGGCGTCGAGGAGCACGGCCGTGTTACTCGGCGGGTCGGCGCGCTCGACGTTGCCGGTCCCCACGAGCACCAGCCGCAGCGCGCTCTCGGCGGCGCCGGGCCGCCCGGCCAGGACGCGCCGCCACTCATCGAGGAGCGCCGGTGACAGACACAGCTCGGGCGCGACCGCGATCGCCGCGCCGGCGGCGTCGAACGCGCTGACCACGCGCTCCACCCGCTCGCGCGTCGTCGGGCGGTCGGCCGGCGCGATCCGGTAGAAGCGCAGGCCGCGGCGCTCCTGCACCCGCCAGTCCAGCTCCTCCGGGTCGGCGATCATCGGTGTCGCCGCGATGCGGAGGCCGCGCTCGCGGTCCGCCCGCGTCAGACGCGCCCACGGGGGGAGCACGGCGTGGTCGCAGGCCGCCCAGTCCGCGGCGGGCACGCGGACGACGGCGCCCAGGGCGTCCGCGAGGTCCTCGGCGAGCTGGCCGCGCCGGCCGCCGCTTGCGACGCGCGGCAGCAGGGCGCCGCCCGCGGCGCCCGTGTCGAGGCGTCCGTGGCGCGCGTGGCGCAGGGCCAGCGGCGCGAGGGCCGGCGGCGGCACGTCGGCGCCGAGCGGGTTCACGCGGGCGAGGGCCCGGTCGAGCCCGCGGACGACGGCGTAACGGGTGGCGTCGTCCCCGTCGGTGGCCAGCCGCGCGGCGTCGCCGGTCTCGCCCGACAGCGCTGCCGCCTCGACGCGCGCGGACACGGCGTCGAGAGCCGGGTCGAAGCTCCAGCGCTCGACCGAGGTCCGGAACGCCATCCGCGGGATGGCGTCGAATGCGGCGCAGAGCAGGTCCGCGGGATCGTCCGTCAAAAGTTGACTTTTACTTGACATGATCTAGCCTGGGGCGGTGACTACTGTCTCGTCAGGCCTCCCGGCCGCGCAACCCGGAGACGCCCGCGCCGCCGCCCTCTGCGGGCACGTCGCCGCGGTCGGAGCGGGCTCCGCGGGCGACGGGGCGGTGGACGCCGTCGCGCTTGGGCTCGTGGACGCCGTCCTCGCCGGCGACGTCGTCGCCGTGCGCGCGGCGCTGGGGGCCCTCCGCTCGCGGCGGGCGGCCGCGCCGGGGCCGGCCGCCGAGGGGGCCGCGGCCGCCTTCGCCGCCACCGCGTACTGGGCGCTCGAGCGCCTGCCCGGCGAGGCCGAGGCCGTGGCCCACGGGACGCTCGCGTGGCGCTTCCTCGCCGCGCTGGGCGAGGGCGCCGTCGGCAGCGCGGAGTTGCGCGGCGTCCTCGTCACGGACGAGACCCAGGTGAGCCGCGCCGGGGCCCGCCTGCTCGACGCGGGCCTGGTGCTGCGGCGCAAGGCCGGCCGGCGGGTGTCGTGGGAGCTCAGTCCCCGCGGCCGTGCGGCGCTGGAGCGCGGCGCGGGCGCGGGCGGGCCGCCCGCGCCCGCGGCCGGGGGCCCGCCCCGCCGACCCGCCGGCGAGCGGGCGGCGGGGCGGCCGGGGACGGACGTGGAGTGGTGGCGCGACCTGCTGCGGTCGTGTTGGCGGCCGCCCGCGCCGGGCGGCGGCCACGCCTCGGGCGACCCGGTGCGCGACCGGATCCTCGACGCCGCGCTCGAGCTGCACACCGCCGGCGGAGTGCTCGCCACCACCTGGGAGCAGCTCGCCGCGCGCGCCGGCGTGCCGGTCTCGGCGGTCGGCGAGCGCTTCCCCACGATCGACGACCTGGTCCCCGCCTGCGGCGGGCTGGCGTTCAGCCGGATGCGGCTGCCGCCGCCCGAGGAGGCGGCCGGCCTGTTCGCGGGCCGTGACGCCCGTGAGCGCCTGGTGACGCTGGTGTCGACGCTCTTCGACCTCTACGACCGCGCCGCACCCTCCCTGGAGACCCTGCGGCGCGACAGCGGGAAGCTCGCGCTGCTCGCGAACTCGCGGGCCGCCGTGGAGGAGTCGATCGACGCCCTGGTGGCCGCCGCCCTGGAGCCGGAGCAGCGGGCGCCGGAGACGGTCCGGCTGGTCCGCGCGCTGACCGACGTGCCGGTCTGGCGGGCGCTCCGGGCCGGCGGCGTCGACGACTCAGCGGCAGCCGAGGCGATCGTGGCCGCCCTGGCCACCCGCGTGGCGGCGTAGCGGGCGGACCACGGACGGGCCTGCGCCCGAGGCCCTCGAACGCCTCTCATGACCCCCGGGTCGCAGGTTCGAGTCCTGCAGCGCCCACCGTCACGGTGCCGGTTCCGCGCCGACCACGCTCTCCTTCGGGTCGATCATCCCCAGGCTCTCGACGATCCTGAACCGGCCGTCCTTCGCCTGGGCGATGTACATGTTCATGCGGACGTGGTGCTGGCCGGGCACCATCTCGGCCGGACCGCCCGGCCCCTCGGCGATCCTCGCGTGGTCGAGCGCCGCGATGACGTCCGCCTGCAGGAGCGAGCCCGCCTCCCGCACGGCGGCCTCCCACAGCTTGAGACCTCGGTACAGGCCGGTGCACGCGCTGCCGGCGGTGAAGGTGGCCGCGCCGGGGAAGCGCTCGTCGTAGCGCCGGGTGAGCTCCCGGCTGAACGGGTCGCCCACGGTCCGGTAGTAGTCCAGGCAGCTGTACAGGCCCTCCACGTGCGCGGCCGGCACGAGGTTCAGGAAGTTCTCGTCCATGTACGTGCAGACGACGGACCCGCCGCGCTCCGTGAACCCGGAGTCATGGAGAAGCGACAGGAACGGTGTGAGCCCGGGCGGCACGATCGTGTTGAACACGACGTCGGCGTCGCTGGAGGCGATCCGCTCGACGGTCCCGGCGTAGTCCGTGTGGTCCATCGGGAAGTACTCCTCCCCGACGATCTCGCCGCCGAGGGAGGTGACGACCTGGCGGACCTTCGCGTTCAGCACGCGCGGCCAGATGTAGTCCGCCGAGGGGAGGTAGAAGGTGCTCGCGCCCGTGTGGCGCATCAGCCAGGGGATCAGGGGCTCGACCTGCTGCGCGGGCACCGGGCCGGTGCAGAAGATGAGGGGGTCGCACTCCTGCCCCTCGTACTGCTCGGGGTAGACGTAGAGCGTCCTGCCCTCCTCCACGGCCGGGCCCTTGATGGCCTGCCGCGTGGAGCTGTAGATGCCGCCGAAGATCACATCGACGCGGTCCTGCTGGACGAGCTTCGCGGCCTTGGCCGCGCCCACGCTGTCGGTGGTCGCGCTGTCCTCGAGGTACAGGTCGAACCCGCCGCCCCAGGAGGCCGCCCGCGGCGTTGATGTCGTCGACCACCATCGCGGCGACGTTCGCGTTGGCGGTCCCCATGAACGAGAGCGGACCCGTCTGGTCCGTGATGACGCCCACCTTGACGGGCGCGGCTGACGCTGACGTGCGTTCCACGGCGTTCCTCCGATCGTGATTCCCGAGATGACCGAACGGACCCGCGCTAGGCGTCGAGCCGGCCGGTGGCCACGGCGCCCTGGGGCCGGCTCTTGTGCCCGGCCGCCTTCATGATCGGCGGGACCTCGGGGTCGGAGACGAAGCTCTGCCAGCCGGCCTCGTCCCAGTCGAAGATGACCCAGACGCGGTCGTCCTCGTTGGGGTCGCGGAAGATGTGCGCGCCCTTGGATCCGTGCTCACGCCGCTTGTCGGCGCCCTTGGTCGCGAAGACCTCCATGAAGCGGTCGTAGTCCTCGAACGTCGTCGTCGCCAGAATCATCTCGACATCCCTTCGTGCGTCCGGCGCCGCCGCTCGGCTCCGGTGATGGGCGCAGCATCCGCCGGGGCGGTGAGGCGGCGCATCGGGCGAACGCCCTATCCGGGGAGCCGGCGAGCGGGTGCGTGCGCGCGCGGGGGTGTGGTCTAATCGGCCGCGGTCGGCTCCCGGCGGTCCGATCGCGCATCCGGCAGTGGCGTGGACCCTCCGCGAGCCGGGTCCGGGGGTGCACCGGGAGGTCTGCCCCGTGTCGTCGTCGACCCCGCTTCGGATGGGCGAGCTCGTCGCCACGCTCGCGCTCGCCCAGGACAACGCGTTCGGGCAACCGCTGGAGTCCCAGCTGCGGTCGTGCCTGCTGGCCGTGTGGATGGGCGAGGAGGCCGGGTTCGACCGGGAGACGCGCGACACGATCTACTGGGTCGCGCTTCTGCGCTACATCGGGTGCACGGGCCATGCGCACGAGGTCTCGACCCTCTTCGGCGACGAGATCGCCATCCGCGCGCAGACGCTCGTCCATGACGCCGCGAACCCGGCGGAGGTGATCCGCGACGTGATCGCGTTCGCGACCGCCGGCCGGCCCCCGGAGGAGCGCGATCAGATCGTCCGCATGATCCACGAGGGCGCCCAGGCGTGGGCGGTGCACAACTTCACCTCCGGCTGCGAGGTGGGCGACATGCTGGCCGAGCGCCTCGGCTTCGACCCCGCCGTCCGGGACGCGCTGCGCTTCACCTTCGAGCGCTGGAACGGCGCCGGGTATCCCCGCCACGCGAAGGGCGAGGAGATCCCCCTCGCCATGCGCGTCGTGCACCTCAGCCATGACATGGAGGCCCACGGCCGGCTCTTCTCGCCCGACGAGGCGCTCCAGGTCGTCCGCGACCGCAGCGGGCGCACCTACGACCCCGAGCTGGCGGACCTCTTCTGCGCGCATGGGGCGGCCTGGTTCGACCGGCTCGCCACCGTCGAGCCGTGGGACGCGGTGCTCGCGATCGAGCCCGAGCCCCACCGCACGCTGGAGGGGGACGCGCTCGACGATGCGCTCACGGTGGTCGCGGACTTCATCGACCTCAAGTCGCCGTACATGTCCGGGCACAGCCGCCGGTGCGCGCAACTCGCCTCCGACGCCGCGCACGTCCTCGGGCTCTCCGACGACGGCGTGGCCGCCGTCCGGCGGGCGGCCCTGGTCCACGAGATCGGCACGACCGTCGTCCCGAACTCCATCTGGGACAAGCCCGGGCCGCTCACGCGGGCCGAGTTCGACCGCGTCGAGCTCCATCCGATGCTCACCGAGCAGATGCTGCGCCGCTCGCCGGCCCTCGTGTCGCTCAACCCGTTGGCCGCCACGCACCACGAGCGGCCCGACGGGTCGGGCTACCACAAGGGCCTGCGGACCGGCGCCCTCGACCTCGCGGCCGCCGTGCTCGCCGCCACGGACGTCTACGTGGGGCTCACCGGCGACCGCGCCGATCGACCCGCATTCGCCGCCGAGCACGCGGCGGCCGAGCTGCGCCGCCTCGCATCCGGGGGCGCGCTCGACCCGACGGCGACCGACGCGGTGCTCGAGGCCGCCGGTCACGCGACGCCCCGCGCGTCGAGGGCGCGCCGCCCCCCGCACCCCGGAGGGCTCACGGGCAGGGAGGCCGAGGTGCTCCGGCTCGCGGCCCGCGGACTGACGACGCGGGCCATCGCCGACGAGCTCTACATCTCGCCGAAGACCGCCGACCACCACATCCAGCACGTGTACTCCAAGATCGGCGTGTCAACCCGCGCCGCGGCCGCGCTCTGGGCGATGCAGCACGCCCTCGTCAGCTGAGCCACACCCGGTCTCACGACGCGGCGGGCCGCATCGTTCCATGGGGCATGTGGCATCGCATCCGAGGAGGACGGGCCCGATGAGCACGACGCACACGACCATGGAGACGCCGATCGGCGACCTGACGCTCGTCGGGGAGTCCGGCGTGCTGATCGGGCTCTACTTCCCGGGGCACTGGACGCGGCCCGCCCGGAGCGGCTTCGGGCGGCGGGCGGAGGAGGGCTTCGGGGAGGTCCGCCGCCAGCTCGCGGAGTACTTCGCCGGGGAGCGCACCGCGTTCGACCTGGCGGCGGCGTCGCGCGGCGAGCCGTTCCAGCAGCGCGTCTGGGAGCTGCTCGACGGGATCCCGTACGGCGAGACGACGACCTACGGCGCGATCGCGCGCGAGCTGGGCGGCGACCCCACCCTCGCGCGGGCGGTGGGCCGCGCCGTGGGCGCGAACCCGCTGTCGATCGTCCGCCCGTGCCACCGCGTGGTCGGCAAGGACGGCACGCTCACCGGCTACGCGGGCGGCCTCGACCGCAAGCGGTTCCTGCTGGAGCTCGAGGCCCCGGGTCGGTGGGCGGCCCCGGAGGAGCTGACGCTCTTCAGGGCCTGACCGGGCGTCACCCCCGAGCGGGCCGGAACGTCAGCCGCATCCTGATCGCGCCCGACTCCTGGCACGTCGTGTAGTAGATCGTCGGGCAGCCGGTGAGCGCCGCGGGCTGCAGCGTCAGCGTGAAGGCCCGGCGGCCGAGGAGCCGCTTCACGGGAATGCGGAGCCGGAAGGTGTTCGGGGTGGGCGCGGCGCGGGCGGCGAGGGAGGTCGAGCCCAGGCCGAGCAGGGGTCTCGTGGACGAGGGCCGCGTCGCCGGTGATGACGCACTGGGTCCAGCCCGTGGTGTTCGCATAGTCCCCGGAGACCGTCGCCGACACGCGCCACGATGCCTCCTCGCGAGCGGCCGCGGCCGTCGCCCCGGCCGCCGGCAGCGCGGCTGCCGCGACGGCGACCGTGAGCGCGAGGCGACGGCGCACCGGGGGTGCTCAGGAGACGGGCGCGGGCGGCTGGCCGGTGCGGTCGGTCATGCCGATGCGCGCCCGCGCGTCGGCCGTCGCGCGGCCGACCGGCCGCACGGAGGTCGCCTTGCCCAGGCCGATCGACGGCATGTTCCCGTAGATCGCCTCGAACTCGCCGGAGCGCACCCGGAAGGTCTCGTGCCAGATGCCGACGCTGGTGTTCTCGTCGTGGGAGAGCCGGTACCAGTCGCGCCAGGCGCCCGCGTGGAGGTGCTCCGGGTCGCGGGCGTACCGCTCGAGGTCCTCGAACGAGCGCCAGTACTGGACGATCACGCCGAACGGCCCGCCGTGGCGCTGGTAGCCCAGCAGCCCGGTGCCGGGGTCCGCCTCCAGCTCGGCCAGCATCTTGGGCATCCGGTTGAGGACGGGCAGCGCCTTCAGCGCCCGGATCGGGTTCCGGACCTTCGCCCCGATGATGAAGACGACGAAGTCGCCCTCGTGCTCCGCCGTCCACCGCCCCTCGTTGATCGCCGCGCCCATGGTGCGCCTCCTCTCGTGGGGGCGACCGTAGTCCGGGCCCCGGCCGGGTGTGAAGACCCGGCCGCGCGCGCGATCACACTGCGAGACGGCGCGCCGAGGCCCGTGCCCGATGTGTGACGCGCCTCCGTCCGCGTGGCGCCGGCGCGCACCCGTGGTGACCGGCGGCGCCGAAAAGGCTAGGATCGGCCCGGGTATAAACGAACGCGTACATCTTCCATAAGGAGGAGCCGCACATGAGCCAGACCGCGACGGCGGTGCGCGAGATCGGTCCCGCCGATCTCGAGGCCGAGCTGCGCGCGGGCGCGGACGTGGTCGTGCTCGACACGCGCGAGCGGGAGGCGTTCGCCGCGTGGAACGTCGGCGGCGGCGACCTGCGCAACCTGCCCGAGGCCGAGCTGGCGGACGACCCCGAGGGCGTCCTGGCCGGCATCCCGCCGGGCGCGCGGGTGCGCGTGATCTGCAACGCGGGCGTCGGGTCGAAGCGCGTCGCCGCGGCGCTGGCCGGGCGCTTCGCCGAGGTGCTCAGCGTGCGCGGCGGCATGATCGGCTGGTCGCGGGTGCTGCGGGCGGAGGGCGTGCCGCTGCCGGGGCCGTTCGCCGTCGTGCAGCTGCGCCGGGAGGCGCGCGGCTGCCTCTCCTACCTCGTGATCGCCGGGGGCGATGCCCTCGTCGTGGACCCGGCGCCGGTCGTGGAGCCCTACCTCGACGCGGCGGAGGCCCGGGGCGTGCGCATCACGCGCGTCTTCGACACGCACGTGCACGCCGACCACGTCTCCGGGGCGCGCGACCTGGCGGCGATGACCGGCGCCACGCTCCACCTCTCGCGCGCCGCGCTGCGCCGGGGCCTGCGCTACCGCGACGCGGTGGCGCCGGTGGCCGACGGCAACCTGCTGAGCCTCGGCGACCAGGGCGTCCGGGTGATCGCGCTGCCGGGGCACACGACCGACATGACCGGGCTGCTCCTGGGCGACGCGGCGCTGATCGGCGGCGACTCGGTCTTCACCGACTCGGTGGCGCGGCCCGACCTCGAGGCCGGCGCCGACGACGCCCACGAGGCGGCCGACGACCTCTTCCGCACCCTGCGCGGGCCGGTCGCCGCGCTGCCCGACTCCACGGTGCTGCTGCCCTGCCACTACGCCGGCGGCCGCCTGCCGGGGCCGCTGACGGCGACGCTCGGCGAGGTGCGGGCGCGGGTCGGCGAGCTGGCGCTCGGCCGCGAGGCATTCGTGCGCGGCATCCTCGAGCAGCTGCCGCCGACGCCGGCCAACCATCAGTCGATCATCGCCGTCAACCTCGGCGAGGAGATGGCGGCCGAGGACGCAGCCCGCCTCGAGGTGGGCGCGAACAACTGCGCGGCACGGCGGGACTGGGCCGGGTAGCCCCTCGCCGGGGCCGCATTTGCCCGAAACCCGCTAGATTTGTCCGGTATGTGATCCCTGCGCACGACCCAGAGGAGAGAAGAGGCATGGCACTGCAGCTCAACGAGATCGCGCCCGACTTCACCGCGGACTCCACCGAGGGCCCGATCAACTTCCACGAGTGGATCGGCGACTCGTGGGCCGTGCTGTTCTCGCACCCGAAGGACTTCACCCCGGTCTGCACGACCGAGCTCGGCTACATGGCCCGAATCCAGCCCGAGTTCGCCAAGCGCGGCGTGAAGGTCATCGGCCTGTCCGTGGACCCGACCGACCGCCACACGGATTGGGCGAGGGACATCGAGGAGACCCAGGGCACGGCCCCCAACTACCCGATCATCTCCGACGCCGACTTCCGGGTGTCGAAGCTCTACGGGATGCTCGCGCCCGAGGTCGAGGGCGACGCCCTCGCGCGCACGGCCGCCGACAACCAGACCGTGCGCAACGTGTTCGTCATCGGCCCGGACAAGAAGATCAAGCTGATCCTCGTGTACCCGATGACCACGGGCCGCAACTTCGACGAGGTGCTGCGCGTCATCGACTCGCTTCAGCTGACGGCCAAGCACAAGGTCGCGACGCCGGCGCAGTGGCAGCAGGGCGACGACGTGATCATCGCCGGCTCGGTGTCGAACGACCAGGCCAAGGAGATCTGGCCGGAGGGCTGGAAGGAGCCCAAGCCCTACATCCGGATCGTGTCCCAGCCCACCTGATCCACCCGGCCCCCGCGGCGCCCCGGTCCGGGGCGCCGCGCGCGGGGCCGCAGGGCGGGCCGCTGACGTAGATTCCCCCTACGCGATGACGACCCCCGGAGGACGCCCGATGGCCGACGAGACCACCCACGATGTGCGCGTTCACCTCACCCGCGAGCGGCCGCCCGTGCGCAAGGCCGTCCTCGAGATGACCGGCGACGAGGTCACCTTCGGGACGCCGGGCTGGCAGGGCGAGCACTACGGCTTCGCGCCGGGCACGGTGCCCGAGCACCCGGGGACGCTCGACTACCTCGTCGCCTCGGTCGGGGGGTGCCTCATCGGGACCTTCGGCGGCGCGCTGAAGGCGCGCGGCATCGACAGCACGGGCGACCGGCTGACGGCGGACGCGGTCGGCGAGGTCGTGGTCGATCCGGACGGCGTCCTGCGTCTGCGCTCGATCGCGGTGCGCTACACGCTGCGCGCGCCCGAGGACAAGCGCGCCGCGGCCGAGCGGGCGAACGCCTGCCACGCGGCCGCCTGCCCCAACGCGCGCTCCGTCGCGGCGGCGATCGACATCACGACGGAGCTCGACTTCGTGGCCGAGCGCGAGGCGGCGCCCGCCGGGGCCTGATCAGGGCGCCGGCGGGACCGGGTTCGCGTCGAGGTAGGCGCTTACCCTCGCGGCCAGGGCGGCCTGGCCCGCCGGCCGCGGGTGGGCCTGCTGCGTGTTGGACAGGCTGAAGACGATCGGGAACACCCACGAGCTCGACGTGCAGAGCTCGTGCCCGTCGAAGGGGTCGCCCGTGGCGACGTGCTCGACCCCGGCCGCCTGCGCGGCGGACGCGATCGTCGCGTCGAGCCCGCGCAGGAAGGCGAGGAGGGCCGGCACCTCGCGGTCCGCGAGCCAGAGGCAGCGCAGACCCTTGGGCGGGGTGCTCGGGATGATCTCGGGGTAGTCCACGACGATCACCCGGGCGCCCGGCGCCGTGGCGGCGATCGCCCGGTAGGCGGCGGTCAGGCTCGCGCCGAGCGACGGCAGCGCGGCGGTCCGCGCCTGCGCCGCGGCGACGCACGACGCGATGACGCACCGCGCCACCAGGTCGGCGAAGCCGACGTCGTTGCCGCCCAGGGTGACGAGGACGTGGGTCGCGCCGGGCAGGCCGGCCAGCCGGCTGAGCTGGCCGACGTCGTCGGGCGCGAGCGCGGCCGACCCCGTCGTGAGGTTCGCGATCGTCGCGCCCGAGCACGCGACCTGGCGCCCGGCCGGCACGCCGAGCAGCCTCGGCCACGCGAGCGGGCTACGGTGGCAGCGGTTCCGCGGGACGTTGGTGCCCGGGTCGAAGGGTGGCCCGGCGCCCTCGCCGGAGGCGTAGGAGTCGCCCATCGCGACCGCCGACGACAGGTCGGGCCCAGCCGCCGCCGCCGACGCGCCGGCAAGGGCCGCCACCGCGGCGAGGCAGACGAGCAGGAGCGCGCGGCGCACGGACATGCCGCGACGCTACCCGCTCGCGGGGCCCGCGTGCCAGGTCAGTCGGGCGCCGCGGGCCGGACCTCCCCCAGCAGCTCGTCGTGGCTCACCACAACCCCCGCGGCGCGCAGGGCCTCGGCGCGCTCGGGGCTCGCCGCGAACGCGGCGGCCTGCTCGCGGGTGGGGAACCCGATCGTCGCGACCACCGTCCCCGGGTCGTCGAGCGACCGGGCGAGCCCGGCGGTCAGGGCACCGGCGGCGCGGCGCTGCGCCGCGAAGCCGTCGAACACCTCCAGGAACCGGTCGAGGTCCTCGATCTCGTAGTGGGCCAGCAGCATCACGGCCATGGTGGGCCTCCCTCGGGTGTGGGTCGGGCCGAAGCCTCCCGCCCTGCGCCCGCCGCGAACACGGGGATCGCGCGGAGCCTGCTGCGGATGACTACCGAACCGGCTCACAGCGTCCTCAGCAGCCGGCCGTCGGTGACGTAGACCGGGCCGGTCACGTCGCCGGTGAGCGGGGACGCGAGCAGCAGCACGAGCGTCGCGACCTCCTCCGGGGCGCCCAGGTTGTTCCCCTGTTCCGGAGGCATCCCCCTCAGCCAAGGCCGAGGCTGAGCGACAGGAGGAGGGCGCAGGCCGCGGCGATGGCGACGATCATCGCCACTTGGCTCGTGGACTCGGCCCGGCTGAGGCGCAGGTCGCCCATCACCCTCTCGTCGCGCCCCAGGCGCACCATGAAGGGCAGGATCGCGAGCAGCAGCACCGCGTTCAGCACCTGCGTGAGGTAGAGGACCGGCACCAGCGGCACCGCCCGGGACGAGGACGACGCCCGCGGCGATCGCCATCGCGCCGAGGAACGCTCCGTAGAAGAGGGGCGCCTCGGACGGCCGCTGGTCGAGCCCCGCCGGATGCCCGGCGGCCTCGCAGACCGAGTAGGCCGTGGACAGCGGCACCACGGCCGTCGCCAGCAGCGCCGCTCCGAGGATGCCGAGCCCGAAGAGCGTCGCCGCCGACGATCCCGCGAGCGGTTCGAGGCCGCGTGCGGCGTCTGCGCCGTCGGAGATCGCGAGGCCCGCCGGGTGCAGCGTCGCCGCGCAGGCGATGACCACGAAGAAGCCGATCACCCCGGTCAGGACGGCGCCGGTGATCACGTCCACGCGCTCGTAGCGCAGGTCGCCGACGTGCAGGTGCTTGTTGACGGCGTAGCTCTGCATGAAGGCGAGCCCCCAGGGCGCAAGCGTGGTCCCGAGGGTCGCCACCGCGATCAGCACGGCGTCGCGGGAGGCCGGCATCCGGGGCTCCACCAGCCCGCGGGCGGCGGCGCCCCAGTCGGGGCCGGCCAGGATGCCTGCCGCGACGTACGCCACGAACACCAGGCTGAGCGCCAGCAGGATGTGCTCGACGCGGTGGAAGCTGCTCCCCAGCACCAGGCCCGAGATCACGACGACGGCGAGTCCCACGGACGCCGGGCGCCCCGCGCCCGTCAGCAGGTCGGCGCCGATGGCGACGCCCGCCAGCTCGGCGCAGAGCGTGCCGACGTTGGCGACGAGCAGCGCCCCCACGGCGACGGCGGCCGCGCGCCCCCCGTAGCTCTCGCGCACCAGCAGGATGAGGCCCTTGCCGGTGACCACGCCGGTGCGGGCGGCCAGCTCGTGGAAGGCGATGAGCGCGATGGTCGAGAGCACGAGCACCCACAGCAGGCGGTAGCCGTGGTCCGCGCCGAGGATCGAGTAGGTCGTGATCCCCGCGGGGTCGTCGTCCGACAGGCCCGCGAGCAGCCCGGGGCCGAGCACGGCGAGGATCCCGATCGTCGCCCCCGCGCGCCGCCGGCGGCGGCGGATGCGGTGCAGCCGGTGGGCCGCCGCGCGCCCCACGGGCGGCGTCCGCCGGGCCCCGGGCGCGGGGTCGGGGCGTGGGGCTGTGGGCGGCGGTCCGAAGACGGCCGGATCGTAACCCCGGGGCGCGGCGCCGGCGCCCGTGCGGGAAATCCGCGGTGTGGATGCGGGGCGGCGCTCATGGCGGCCGCGCGCGCCCCTCCTAGCGTGACCGGGACAGGGTCACACGACAGACGAGGGGTGGGAACGTGGTGGGAATCGTCTTCCTGTACGGCATCTGGGCCGTGCTCGCGATCGGGTCGGTCATCGTCACCGCCATGATCCTGAAGGACGACGCCTAGTCGGTGAGCCCGTCCTACGCCCACATCGGCTGCTGCATCGACGACTCCCCGGCGGGCGCCCGGGCGCTCGAGGCGGCCGTGGGGCTCTGGCGGGCGTCGCAGGGGAAGCTGAGCCTGGTGCACGTGGGGCCGTTCCCGCTGGAGGTCCAGACGATCGACAGCGTGAGCGTCTTCCGGCGCACCGACCTGAACGCCGGGGCCCGCGCATGGCTGCGCCGCCGCGCCCGCGACGTGCCCCAGGCGGTGCCGGTCTTCCTGCAGGGCGTGCGCGGGCCGGCGGTGTGCGCGTGGGCCGAGGGCGCGGGCGCGGACCTGCTCGTCGTGGGCTCCGGATCGGGCCGGATGGCGGGCATCCGGCCGGGCGGCTTCGTGCACCATCTGGTCGAGCACGCGCCCTGCCCGGTGCTCGTGGTGCGGCTCCCGGCGCCGCCCGCGGCCGAGCAGGAGACGCGCCCGGTCGTGCTCCAGGCGCCCCTCTAGGGGCGATCCTCACTTGACAACGGGTTCTCGCCCGCGCAGCCTCCGCCCATGGCGGCGACTGGCGACGAGCGGCGGGGCACCTCGCGCGCCGACTCGTGGGACCGCGATGAGGGCCTGATGAGGCTGTCGGCGCGCATCGCCGGACTCGACGCGGTGGCCGTCGTGGTCACCAGGCCGGCCGGCGGAGTGGTGCACGCGTCCTGGCCCGAGGACGCCGCCGGGACGCAGGTGTCGGACGGCCCGGTCCCCTGGGCGGCGCTGCTGGAGGGCATCGGCGGCGGTGGCGGGCCGCTCGTGTCGGCCTCCACGGAGGTCGAGGCCGGGGTCGTCGCGACGCTGGTCGGCAGCACCGACCCGACGGCGGCGGTGGACGCCGAGGAGGCGGCGTCGTCCCTCGCCGTGCTGGTGGAGCTGGTCGGGTCGCGCCTGGGCCTGCAGAGCGCCCGCGTGCGCGCGGAGGACGCCCGCACGCGCATGGCGAGCCTCGTCGACGCCGGCCTCTCGCTGGGGCAGGAGCTCGCCCTGGACCGCCTGCTCACGCGCATCGTGCAGGCGGCCCGCGAGGTGGTGGGCGCGCGGTATGCCGCGCTCGGGGTGCTCGACGCCACGCACACCCGGCTCGCCGAGTTCGTCACGGCCGGCCTGAGCGACGAGGAGCGGGCGGCGATCGGCGACCCGCCGACCGGCCGCGGCCTGCTCGGCGCGCTGATCCGCGATTCTCGGCCCTTGCGCCTGGAGCGCATGGACGACGACCCGCGCTCGGTCGGCTTCCCGGCCAACCACCCGCCGATGTCCTCGTTCCTCGGCGTGCCGGTCACGCTGCGCGGCGAGACCTTCGGCAACCTCTACCTCACCGACAAGGTCGGTGGGCCGTTCACGGCCGAGGACGAGCAGATCGCGCAGACGTTCGCCTCCCAGGCCGCCGTCGCCGTCGACAACCTGCGCCGCTTCGAGGCCGAGAGCCGCCGCGCCGGCGAGCTGGAGAGCGTTCTGGAGATCGCCCGCGCGGTGCTGGGCACCCTCGACATCGAGACCCTGCTGCCGCTCGTGGCGCGCCGGGCCCGGCGCCTGACCGGTGCCGACACCGTCGGCTTCGCCGTGAGCGACGGCGACGGGCTGGTGTTCCAGTACGCGCACGGGGTGGACGCCCTCGGGCTGGAGGGGATCCGGGTGCCGATGGCCATGGACCGTCTGGAGGCCAGCCTGCGGGAGACGCTCGGCGCGCCGGTGGTGGTGGCCTGCGCCCTGGAGGTGTCCGGCGAGCTGGCCGGCGCCGTGGTGGCGATCGGCTGGCGGCCGTTCGACTCCGGGGCGCGGCGCCTGCTCGAGACGTTCTCCAGCCAGGTGTCGATCGCCCTGGCCAACGCGCGCTCAATCGCGGCCGAGCGCACGAGCATGCGCGAGGCGGCGCGGCGCGAGGCCGCCGCGGCCCGCGACCAGGCGGCGGCCGAGGGCCTGCGCCGCGCGGTCGCCGCGCAGGAGGCCGAGCGCGCCCGCGTGGCCCGCGAGCTGCACGACGAGGTGGGGCAGGTGCTGACCGCCCTGGCGGTGCACCTGCGCACGCTGGAGGACGAGGTGAGCACGGCCGAGGCGCGCCACCGGGTGGAGGACCTGCGCGCCTCCGTCGGCGACGCCGCCCGCAGCCTGCGCGAGCTGGCGATCCGGCTGCGGCCCGCCCGGCTGCTCGAGCGGGGACTGGCGGCGTCGCTGGAGGAGCAGGCCGAGCGCCTGCGGGCCGAGGGCATCGCCGTCGAGGTGGACCTGCGCGGGCTGGACGAGGAGCTCCCCGAGGACGTCCAGACCGTAGTCTTCCGGACCGTGCAGGAGGCGCTGACCAACATCCACCGTCACAGCGGGGCTCAGAACGCGAGCGTCGTGGCCGCGGCCAGCGGCTCGCGGCTGCGCATCGTCGTGGAGGACGACGGCGCCGGCTTCGACCCGGAGGCGCCGACCTCCCGTCTCGGCCTGGTCGGCATCCGCGAGCGCGTCGAGCTGATCGGCGGGCGCCTGCGCATCGAATCCACCCCCGGCGCCGGGACCGCCGTGGTCGTCGACCTGGAGATGCCCCGTTGAGCGAGCCGATCAAGATCATGCTCGTGGACGACCACGCCGTGCTGCGCTCCGGCGTGCGCCTGCTCCTCGAGCGCGAGGAGGGCTTCGAGCCGGTCGGCGAGGCCGACTCGGCCGAGGCGGCGCTGCGCGCCCTGCCGCGCATCGACCCGGACGTGGTCGTCATCGACATCGAGATGCCCGGGATGGGCGGCCTCGAGGGCGCGGCGCGCATCAAGGAACGCTCGCCCGGCACCCGCGTCCTGATCCTCTCGATGCACGACCAGGCCAACGACGTGCGCCGCGCCTTCGACGCCGGTGCCGACGGCTACCTGCTGAAGGCCGCCGCCGACGAGGACCTGATCCGCGCGATCCGCTCGGTCGCCGCGGGCGAGCGCTACGTCCACCCGTCGCTGGGCGCCGCCCTGGCCGCCCCCGCCGAGCGAAACGGCCCCCTCGACGAGCTGACCTCCCGCGAGCGCGAGGTGCTGCGCCTGCTGGCCCTCGGCCACACCAACCAGGAGATCGCGGAGCGCCTGGTGGTGAGCGTGCGCACGGTCGAGAGCCACCGCGCCCACGTGATGACCAAGCTGCGCGTCTCCACGCGGGCGGGACTCGTCCGCACGGCCCTCCACGCCGGCCTGCTCACGGAGGACGAGGAGTAGGAACCTCCTGGGCCGGAGGCGGCCCTGGACGGCCGCCGCCGGCCCGTCGGGCCTAGGTGATCCGCCTACAGACGTTCCGAACGCCTGAGACGTAGTCCGGGCCTCCCGAGAGGCTGTGGGTGTCTGACGCCTACGACCTCCGGGAGGTCCGGATGCAGCACCCTAACGCCAGGCTGACGGAGCGCGGCCGTCTCGAGCTGGTGCTCTTCGTCGAGGAGGGCCACAGCTTCCGAGAGGCGGCCACCGCCTTCAGGTGCAGCGTGTTGACGGCCTTCGAGCTGGGTGGCGCGCTGGAGGGCCGCCTCGGTGCACGAGCGCCGGGGGCTGGCCTGCCTGTGCGATCGCTCCTCGCGCCCGCACCGCTCACCACGTCTGATGAGCCCGCTGGTCCAGGCACGCATCGTCTTGGCGCGCCGACGCACCGGCTGGGGCCCGCGCCTGATCGCGCGGCGAGCTCGGCATGGCCCACTCGAGCGTCTGGAAGGTGCTCGCCCGCCACGGCCACTCGCGGCCCGCGCGCGCCGCGCGCGAGCCCGTGCGCCGCTACGAGTGGCCCTGCCCGGGCGATCTGCTGCACATGGACACCAAGCGCTACGCGCGCTTCGCGCGTCCCGGCCACGCCCTGACGGGGGTGCGCGATCGCACCGGCGCCGAGAAGGCCGCCCGCTGGGGCTACCAGTACGCCCACGCGATCGTCGATGACCACTCGCGCCTGGCCTACGTCGAGCTGCACGACGACGAGCGCGCCGACACCGTGACCGCCTTCACCGCGCGCGCCCTGGCCTGGTTCGCCCGGCGCGGGATCCGGGCGCGCCGGCTCATGACCGACGGCGCCTGGGCCTACACCCGCAACCGGTCCCTGGCCGATCTGCTGGCCGAGCGGCGCGTGCGCCACCTGGTGACCCGCCCCTACCGGCCCCAGACCAACGGCAAGGTGGAGCGCTTCCATCAGACGATGGCGCGCGAGTGGGGCTACGGGATGCTCTACCTCTCCCACCGCCACCGCCAGAGGGCGCTGCGATACTGGCTCGGCCACTACAACGAGCGGCGGCCCCACAGCGCCCTCGGCGGTCAGGCTCCGATCAGCCGCGTTCGGAACCCATGTGGGCAGGACACCTAGGCGGTGCGCAGGTGCTGCACCCGGGCGTCGGAGCCGGGGTACAGCAGCGTCGTGTGGCCTGTGTCCTCCCACCTAACCAGGAACGGGGCGCTGCCACCGGGCCCGCGCGCCTCCAGGATCTCGGCGTCGCGCTCGAGCTCCCCGAGGTGGTGGCCGCGGATGACCAGCCGGTCGCCGGGGCCGCCGGTAAGGGCCCCCTCGGGCGCCCGCTCGGGCTCCGGCGCGGCCGGCGCCGCCGGGGCGGCCTCCGGCGCGACGAGGCTCGCGGCCACGTCGAGCGCGGAGACGATCCCGACGGGGTGGCCGCCCTCGACGACCACCAGGTGGGTGGTCTCGTGCTCGCACATCCGCAGCGCGGCCTCCGCGAGCGGCTTGCGCCGCCCGATCGTCACGAGGGGGGTCGCGGCGATGCTGCCCGCGCCGGCCTCGCGCTGGTCGAAGGCCACCGCGCGCACCAGATCGGCCTCGGAGATCACGCGCCAGCCGCGCGCGTCGTCCTCGGCGTCGCCGACCACGACCACCGCGTGGATGCGGTGGCGCGCCATCAACTCCGCCACCTCGGCGAGCGGCACGTCGGCCTGGCAGCTCACGATGGGGACGCTCATGACGTCGCCGACGCGATCGGCCATCTCGGACCTCCCTCCCTCCGTTCCTGCCCGCCTCGGTCGAACGGGTCGACGACAGGCTCGCGCAGGGCCGCCGGGACCGAATCGGAACCCACGCGGATCCGGCGGCGGGAAACCCGCAGCCCCGGCGGTCGCGCGCACGGATGACGGTGCCGCGCCGCCGCGCGAGCATGCCCCGAGTCGTCCGCGCGGGGGGTCCACCTGATGTCCGGGCCGCAGGCGCCCGCCGAGATCGTCGAGACGCACATCTCGGTGATCGCCATGGTCGGCGATCGCGCCTACAAGCTGCTGAAGCCGGTCCGCATGGCATTCCTCGACCACCGCCGCCGGGAGGACCGCCTGCGCGCGTGCCGGCGCGAGACCGAGGTCAACCGCCGCTTCGCGCCCGACGTCTACCTCGGCGTGCTCGACGTGACCGGCGAGGACGGCGCACCGTGCGACCATCTGATCGCCATGCGCCGCATGCCGGGCGAGCGGCGCCTGTCGGCCCTGCTGCGCGACCCGCGCGCGCCGGAGCTCGTGGACCGGGTGGCCCGCGCGGTGGCCGGCTTCCACCGCGAGGCGCCCACGTCGGACCGGATCGCCGAGGCCGGGAGCCTCGCCACGGTGCTCGGCCTGTGGGAGGAGGGCCTCGACCAGATGGAGGAGCTCGATCCGCCGGTCGTGGAGCGCGCCTCGCTGGAGCGCGTGCGCGGGCTGGCGCGGGCCTACCTGCGCGGGCGCGGTCGCCTGCTCGCGCGGCGGATGGCCGACGGGCGCGTGCGCGACGGCCACGGCGACCTCCTGGCCGACGACGTCTTCCTCCTCGACGACGGCCCGCGGGTGCTCGACTGCCTGGCCTTCGACGACCGGCTGCGCTTCGGCGACGTCCTCGGCGACATCGCCTTCCTCGCGATGGACCTCGAGGCGCACGGGCGCCCGGACCTCGCGCGGCTGCTGCTGGAGCGCTGGGGCGCGGAGCTCGGCGAGGACCACCCGGCCTCGCTCGCCCACTGCTACGTCGCCTACCGGGCGCACGTGCGCTCCAAGGTCGCGGCGCTGCGCTCGGGGCAGGGCGACCCGGACGCCGGCGCCCAGGCGCGGTCGCTCCACGCGCTCGCGCTCGACCACCTGGAGCGCGCCCAGGTGCGGCTGGTGCTGGTGGGCGGCGCGCCCGGCACCGGCAAGACGACGGTGGCGCGGGCCATCGGCGCGGCCGCCGGCTGGTCGGTCATCTCCTCGGACGAGACGCGCAAGGACCTCGCCGGCATGCCGCGCGCACCGGCGCCGCCCGTTCGACTTCGAGTCGGGCATCTACGCGCCGGGGGTCTCCGACCGCGTCTACGCGGCGATGCTGGAGGCGGCGGCCGAGCGCCTGGCGATGGGCGGGTGCGTCGTCCTCGACGCCTCGTGGGGCGCGGCGGAGCGGCGCGCGGCCGCGCGCGCGGCGGCCGCCGAGATGGGGGCCCGCGTGGTCGAGATCCGCTGCGTCCTTCCGGCCGATGAGGCCGAGGCGCGCATCGAGCGCCGGCGCGCGGCCGGCGGGGGATCGTCCGACGCCACGCCGCGCATCGCACGGCGGCTGGCGGCCGACTTCGCGCCCTGGCCGGAGGCGGCGGCGCTCGAGACCGCCGCGCCGCCGGGCCTCGTGGAGGACGAGGCCCGGCGACTGGCCGGCCCGGTGTAGGGGACCGGGCCGGCTTAGCCGGCGGTCGTCGCGGCCTCCCCCGCGGCCGCGCCGTTCTCCGCCGGAGCGGCGGCTTGGTGGACGAGCAGGACCGAGCAGGGCGCGTGGTAGGCGATGTGCGCGGCGAAGCCACCGAGCATCGCGCGCTCCATGCGGCTGCGGTACGCGGCCGCCACGATCAGGTCCGTCCGGGTCTTGCGGGCCCACTGGCAGAGCTCCCGCGCCGGCGAGCCCTCGAGCAGGACGGGCTCGGCCTGCGGCACGTCGGCCACCAGGTCCGTGAGCCAGGCCTCGGCCTCGCCGCGCAACTCGACGATCGGCGCCACGTAGGCGAAGGGCCCGCTCACCAACGTGTGGGGCGGGGCGACGACGTGGATCACGCGGAACGGCTCGCCGCCCGCCAGGGCGCGCGCCTCTTCGATCACCCGCAGCGCCATCGGGTCGCGATCGACGCAGCACGCGATCCTTCTGTAGGGCCCGTCCATGAGGTTTCTCCGGTGCTCGCGCATCTGTGCGACGCGTCGTCACGATCGTCGGCCCGCCCGGGGCGGGGCGCATCGGTGGCGGCTGCGACGCGCGGTGCGGACTTGCCGAAGCGCGGCGCGGGGAACCTGCGATCCCTGCCGGGGCGCGGCCCGACGGACCGGCCGGCGCGCGGCGCTACGCTGCGGGCCATGACTAGGACGCCCTTCCTCCACGTGGGCTGCTGCGTCAACGGCACGTCTGCCGCCGAGGTGGCGATCGCCCACGCGCGGGATCTCTGGGCGCCCGGCGAGACGACGCTCAGCATCGTCCACGTGGCGCCCCACCCGCTGATCATGGAGACGGTCAACGGGGCCGAGGTCCCGTCGCCGCGCGACATCAACTCGGCCGAGCGGGTCTGGCTGACCGACCTCGCGGCGGGCGTGCCCGGCGCGGAGGCGGTGTTCCTGGAGGGCCAGGCGGGGCCCGAGATCTGCCGCTGGGCCGCAGAGGCCGGGGTGGACCTGCTGGTCTGCGCGCGCCACCACGGCGCGATCGGATCGGTCGTGCTCGGCAGCGTGGCCCGCCACCTGGTCGACCACGCCCCGTGCCCGGTGCTCGTGGTGCGGCAGAATGCGGGGGACGGCAGGGCGGGACGGACGGCGACATCGGAGGCGGTCTCGTGAAGGCCAGGGACGTCATGACGCGGCACCCGATCCTGGTGTCGGCCGCGGACCGCGAGCGGGACGGGCTGCTCGAGCTCATGCGCGACGCGGACATCCACCACCTGCCGGTGGTCGAGGAGGGGATGCTCCTGGGCGTCTGGGTCGCGACCGACGACGGCCAGATGCTGATGCTCGGGCCCGAGCGCGTGCGCGAGGTGGCCTCGGACGCCGACGCCGACGCCGGCATGCGCGCGCTGATGGGCGACGCCGAGGTGGTGCTGGTGCGCGACGCCGGCCTGCCGGTGGGCGTCATCACCCGCTCGGACGTGCTCGGCATCGTGCGCACGGCCATCGGCCGCGGCATCGGCCGCCGCCATCCGCGCCCCACGGTCGTCCGCATCGCGGGCCGCAACGGGGCTGGCAAGACGACCCTGATCATGCGCTCGCTGGCCCAGCTCGGCCGGTTCGACGCCGTGGTGGTCCAGGCCAACGCGGCCGAGGAGGGCGAGGCGCCGGCGGCCGACGCCGCCGCGGCGCCCCAGGTCGTGGAGCCGTCCGCCCACTGGCGCTCCGGTCTGGACCGGGTGGTGAGCCGGCTCGCCGACTCCGAGCTGATCCTGGTGGAGGACCGCGACGGCGAGCTCGACCTGGCCCACGGCATCGGCGAGGACGTGCAGGTGGCGGTCGTCCCGGTGGCCGGCCTGGGCGAGCTGCGCCCGGACCAGCTCGCCGACGCCCAGGCCGTCGTCGCGACGCACGCCGAGGGGCTCTCGGAGGCGGAGCTGGCCGAGGCCGTCGCCGCGGTCCGCGCCCGCTGCCCGGGTCTCGAGGTTTTCGCCGTCGGCGCGGTCGGCGACGACCCGGGCCTCGCCGAGTGGGTCCGCTGGGTCTCGAAGCAGGTCATGCGCCGACGGGGCTGACCGCTCCCGGGCCCCGGGCCCGCGCGCCTTTCCGAACGACACGAACGAGGGGGAACGACGCCTCACGCCAAGCCGCCGGCACGCCCGGCCACGCCGCACTTCTCATCCGGCCCCTGCGCCAAGTTCCCCGGCTGGTCGCCGGACGTCCTGGCGTCGGCCCTGGTGGGCCGCTCCCACCGCTCCGCGGAGGGCAAGGCCCGCCTCAAGCGCTCCATCGCGCTCACCCGCTCGGTGC
Organism: uncultured Thermoleophilia bacterium; assembly: GCA_963770865.1. GTDB lineage: Bacteria > Actinomycetota > Thermoleophilia > Miltoncostaeales > Miltoncostaeaceae > Miltoncostaea. Next base: position 229,741 of record CAVYRD010000001.1, on the reverse strand, counting down.
TGGAGGTGCCCGAGGGGCACCTGATCGGCATCGTCCCCGGCTCCGACACCGGCGCCGTGGAGATGGCGCTCTGGTCGCTGCTCGGACCCCGCCCCGTCAACGTGCTGGCGTGGGAGAGCTTCGGCGAGGGGTGGGTCACCGACATCGTCAAGCAGCTCGCCCTCGACGGCGTGCGCACCCTGCGCGCGCCCTACGGGGAGCTGCCCGACCTGTCGTCGGTGGACTTCGCCTCGGACGTCGTCTTCGCCTGGAACGGCACCACCTCGGGCGTGCGCGTGCCGGACGCGCGCTGGATCCCGGACGACCGCGAGGGTCTCGTGATCTGCGACGCCACGTCGGCCGTCTTCGCCCAGGACCTCGACTTCGCCAAGCTCGACGTCGTCACGTTCTCCTGGCAGAAGGTGCTGGGCGGCGAGGGCGCCCACGGCGTCCTGATCCTCGGCCCGCGCGCCGTGGAGCGGGTCGAGTCGCACACGCCTGCCTGGCCGATGCCGAAGGTCTTCCGCCTCACCAAAGGCGGCAAGCTGATCAGCGGCATCTTCGAGGGCGAGACGATCAACACGCCGTCGATGCTCTGCGTGGAGGACTGCATCGCCGCCCTGGAGTGGGCCGAGGGCGTCGGCGGCCTGGCCGGCCTGCGGGCGCGGGCCGACGCCAACGCGGCCGCGCTCGACGCCTGGGTGGAGCGGACCCCGTGGGTGCGGAACCTGGCGCTCGTGCCCGGCACGCGCTCCAACACGTCGGTCTGCCTGGTGCTCGACGCCGACGAGGCCGTGCCGAAGGCGATGGTGAAGATGCTCGCCGCCGAGGGCGTGGCGGTGGACATCGGCTCCTACCGCGACGCGCCGCCCGGGCTGCGCATCTGGTGCGGCGCGACGGTCGAGGCGAGCGACGTCGAGGCCCTCACGCCGTGGCTGGACTGGGCCTTCGCGGAGGCCACGACCGCCTGAGTTACCCGGGAGGGGGAGGCCTGCTCCCCCTCCCCGAACCGCGTCAGCCCTTGATGACGCCGATCACGTGGCCCTCGGGGTCGGTGAAGAGGCCGATCTCGACGCCCTCCATCACCTTCTCGGGGCCCATCATGCGCGTCCCGCCGAGGCTCTCGGCCCTCTGCAGCGACGCCTCGACGTCCGGCACCTGCACGTAGACCGTGACGTGTCCGGGGTAGCCCTCCGGCCCCTGTGACACGCCGCCGCCGATGCCGACGCCGTCGTCTGTGAGGTTCTCCGCGCGATCGACGATCCCGTATCCAATGGGGTTGGAGGAGTCGATCCTCCAGCCGAAGAGATCGGCGTAGTAGGCCTTCAGCGAGTCCCCGTCCCGCCCGGTGATCTCGAAGTGGACGACCGGCTGTCCCATGAGCGCTCCTCTCGATACGGCGCCCGGGGGCGCCCGGTGGCGTCACCGTACCGCGCCCCCGCGGTCCCGCGCTCGCGCGCCGGCACCAGCAGCGCCGTCAGCAGCAGGACCCAGCCGAGCCCCAGCAGGGCGCCGCCGATCACGTCGGTCAGCCAGTGGACCCCCAGGGCCAGCCGGCTCAGGCCCACGACGACCGGCAGCGCCACCAGGAGGGCGACGGCGCCGTGGCGCAGTGCGATGCGCCGGCTGCGCCAGGCGGCGACGATCATCGAGGCGGCCACCGCGGTGGCGATCGCCGTGTGGCCGCTGGGGTAGCTCGCGCTGCCCACCGTCACGAGGCGCAGCGACTCCGGCGGCCGCGGCCGGTCGACGGCGGCCTTCATCGCCCAGAAGGCCGCCTCGGCGCCGATGTAGGAGCCGAGCAGGAAGGCCAGCCAGCGGGGCCCGCCGCGGCGCCACGCGAAGACGCAGCTCCCGACCACGACGACGCCGAGGGCGGCCGAGCCGCCGGCCAGCGCGAGGCCGCGCCAGAACGGGTCGAGGTCGTCGATGCGGTTGGCGTGCACCGCGCGCGCGGTGGCGCGGTCAACCTCCGGGGCCCGTGCGGCCGTCCCGACCCAGACGGCGAGCGCGAGCGCCCCGGACAGGCAGGCGGCCGCGGCGGCGGCGAGCATGCCGCGTCGCCCCGGCCGCAGGCGCCCGTCAGACCTCGCGATAGCGCGCCTCGGCGAAGCAGTAGAGCGCGAACGCCACCAGTCCCGCGGCCACCAGGAACAGCAGCACCGGCCCGTAGGCCTCGCGGGCGAGGCGGGCGAGCGCGCCGTCGAGGCCGACGGCCTCCTTGGGGTCGTACTCGATCGCCGCCTTGGCGAGGAAGGCCGCGATCAGGCCGAAGACCACCGCGCGGGCCGTCATGCCCACCACGCCGACCGTCTTGACGGCCGGGCGCATGCCCTGGGGCGGGTGCAGGCGCTTCATGAACTTCTGGGAGAGGCCGCGGTAGAGGTTCCAGACCGCGACGCCCGCGATCGCGGCGGCCACCAGCAGCACCCAGGCCTGGCCGCCGGGCCAGCCGAGGACGCCCGCCGTCGTCTGCTTCTCGGAGCGGGAGCCCGACCCGCCGCCGCCCGAGCCCATCAGGATCGAGAGGGCGGAGAAGAAGAGGATGCCGTAGGCGACGCCGCTGCCGACCTTGGAGGCGCGCACCGCCCAGCCCTTGCCGTCGTCGCCCTTGTCGTCGGTGTCGAGGAAGCCCTGGGCGAGGCGCCAGAGCGAGTACGCGGCGAGGCCGATCGCGAGGGCGACCAGCACGCCCTCGCCGAAGGGCTTCGCCGCGACGTTGGCCAGCGCGCCCTTCTGGTCGGTCGTGTCGCCGCCGTTGTCGGTGGCGACCTGGATCGCCAGAAGGCCGATGATGAGGAAGATGACCCCGCGGGCCGCCATGCCCGCGCGCGCCATGGCGCGGAACCACGTGCGGTTCGTCTGTGCCTCTGCCTGACCGGCCACGGTCCGGGTGGTCATGTCGGCGCTGCCTCCCTGTGCGGTGTGTGCGCCCAGGCTGCCCGGCCGCCGGCCCGGGCAAACCGCCGGATCAGCCGCCCTCGGGGCCCCAGCGGGCGGCGAGGCGCTCGCGGCGGGCGTCGAGCATCTCCTTCACGACGACCTGGATCGAGCCCGCGACCGGGATGGCGAGCAGCGCGCCGATGATCCCCGCGATCTGGCCGCCGATCAGCACCGCGATCAGCACCATCAGCGGCGAGAGCTGGACCGTGCGCCCGTAGACGACCGGCTGGAGGAAGTGGTTCTCGAGCTGCTGGTAGACGATGAACACCCCGAGCACGATGAGGGCCGGGACGACCCCCTGGTCGAGGGCGGCGCCGGCGGCCACGACCGTGCCGAGCGTGGCGCCGATCAACGGGACGAGGTCGAGCACGGCGACCAGCACGGAGATCGGCACGGCGTAGGGGGCGCCGACGGACATCAGCGTGACGAAGCAGACGACGCCGGCGATCAGGCTGATGACGAGGTTGCCGGTGACGTAGCCGCGGATCGTGCGGGTGACGCCGGCGAGGACGCGTTCCCAGCGCGGCCGCGAGGCCGGCGGCGCGAGATCGAGCGCGGCGTTGACCCAGCCCCGACCCTCCCGGAGCAGGAACACGATCAGGAAGAAGATCGTGATCGTGCCGAGGACGCCCGTGATGACGCCGCGCAGCACGCCCAGGGCGGGCGACGTGAACCCGAGCACGCCGTCGCCCGATCGGTTCTCCAGCGATGCGCGCGCCTTGTCCGCGAGCCCGTACTCGCTCTGGAGGAAGCCGAGCGGCCCGCGTCCGCGGGTGATGTCGTCGAGCGCGTCGGGCAGCGCCTGGATGAGCTCGGTCGTCTGGCGCACCAGGGGCGGGATCAGCGCCCAGGCGATCAGCCCCACCACGACGAGCGCGGCGAAGCACACCGCCGCCACCGCCGTCCCCGGGCCGAGGCCGCGGCGCTCGAGGAGGTCCACGGCCGGCTGCAGGGCGATGGACAGCACGACCGCGATGACGATCCAGGTGATCACCTGCCAGGCCTCGAGCAGCACCCAGACGGTCAGCGCGACGCCGAGGATCGTCCCGGCCACGACCAGCAGCGTGCGGGGGCGCACGAGCACCTCCCGCGAGGGCGCGCGGTCGACCATCTCGCCCAGCGTTCGGGGCGCGGGCTGCGGGGGCGCGGGGGCCTGCTCGGTGATGATCGGGACGTCCTGCACGCCGCGTCACTACCCGCCCCGGCCCCGGTCCAGACCCCGGGCCTCCGGATTCAGCGTTCGGCGGCCGCCGCCCGGGCCAGAAGAAGCTCGCGCTCGCGCACGTTGCGCGTCATCTCCGCCGCCCTCAGGAACTCCCCGCGGGCCTCCGCGGCACGGCCCAGCCGGGCGAGCAGGTCGCCGCGCACGCTGGGCAGCAGGTGGTACGAGGCGAGGGACCCGTCGTCGCGGAGGGCGTCGACGATCTCGAGGCCCTCCTGCGGACCGAAGGCCATCGCCACCGCGACGGCCCGGTTGAGCTCGACCACGGGGGAGGGGGAGATCTGGCCGAGCGCGTCGTAGAGGGCGGCGATCTGCTCCCAGTCGGTCTCCTCGGCCGTACGGGCGCGGGCGTGGCAGGCGGCGATCGCGGCCTGCAGGGCATAGGGCCCGAGGCCCCCGCCGAGCTCCTGGGCGCGGGCCAGCGCGGCCAGGCCGCGGGCGATGAGGATGCGGTCCCAGCGCGCCCTGTTCTGCTCCAGCAGCAGGATCGGCTCGCCGCCGGGGCCCACGCGGGCCCGCGAGCGCGAGGCCTGGATCTCCATCAGCGCCACCAGGCCGTGCACCTCGGGCTCGCGCGGCGCCAGCCCGGCCAGGATGCGGCCGAGGCGCAGGGCGTCCTCGCAGAGCGCCGGCCGCAGCCAGTCGTCGCCGGCCGTGGCGGAGTAGCCCTCGTTGAAGATCAGGTAGACGACCTCCAGCACCGAGCCGAGCCGCTCCGGCAGCTCGCCTGCGGCGGGCACCTCGAACGGCACGCCGGTGGCGGACAACGTGCGCTTGGCGCGCACGATGCGCTGGGCCATGGTCGGCTCCGGCGTGAGGAAGGCGCGCGCGATCTCGGCCGTCGTGAGCCCGCCCAGCAGGCGCAGGGTCAGCGCGACCCGCGCCTCGGTGGAGAGCACGGGGTGGCAGGTGGTGAAGATCAGCGCCAGCAGGTCGTCGCCGATCACGTCGTCGGCCGCCGCGGCCAGGTCGGGCGGGGTCATCTGCACGCGCTCCACCTCGCGGCCGAGCTCCTCCTGCTTGCGGCGCAGGGTGGCGTCGCGGCGCATGCCGTCGATCGCGCGGCGCTTGGCGGTGGCCATGAGCCAGGCGCCCGGGTTGTCCGGGACACCCGCCTCGGGCCACTGCTCCAGCGCCGCCACCAGCGCGTCCTGGGCGAGGTCCTCCGCCCGGCCGACGTCGCGCGTCATGCGCGCGAGGCCGGCGATCAGGCGGGGCGACTCGATCCGCCAGACGGCGTCGATCGCGCCGTGCGCGTCGGACCGGGTCACCCCGCGACCCCCCTACTGCCGGTCGGCGAGCTGCTCACGCATCCGCTCCTCGGCCTCCCGGACCTCCTTGGGGAGGGCGTCGCCGAAGTCCTCGGCCTCGAAGACCTGGCGGATCTCCACCGTGCCCTCGCGGAACGGGCTGCGCTTGATCCACTCGACGGCCTCGTCGAGCGACTTCACCTGGAGCATCCAGAAGCCGGCGACCAGCTCCTTGGTCTCCGCGAACGGGCCGTCCACGACGGTCTTCTTGTCGCCGTCGAACGTGATCCGCGCGCCCTTGGAGCTCGGGTGCAGGCCCTCGCCGGCCAGCAGCACGCCGGCCTTCATCAGCTCGTCGTTGAACCGTCCCATCTCCTCGAAGACCTCGGGCGGGGGCATCTTCCCGGCCTCGCTCTCGGGGGTCGCCTTCACCAGGATCATGACTCGCATCGTCGGTCTCCTTCGGTCTCGTGCGGGCGGCCGGCGCCGCCCCTCACACCCACGTCGAACGGGGCGACGCGAGATCGACACGCTCGCGGAAAAGATCTCCGCGCGCCCTCCGCGCCGGTTCAGTGGGCTCCGGCGTGCGCCGATGCACGGGGAGGCCGGGCCGCCGCCACCCCACAGGAGGACCCCTCGTGAAGCACCGTCTCGTGACCCGCAGCGACTTCGACGGACTGGTGTGCGCCGTCCTGCTGCGCCACCTCGACCTGATCGACGACATCGCGTTCGTCCACCCGAAGGACGTCCAGGACGGGGTGGTCGCGATCACGGGGCGCGACATCACTGACCAACCTGCCCTACGCGCCCGAGGCGCACCTGGTGTTCGACCACCACCACTCCGAGTCGCTGCGCGTGGGCGGGACGGCCCCGAACCACGTCATCGTGCCCGACGCGCCCTCGGCCGCGCGCGTGGTCTACGACCACTTCGGCGGGGCGGCCACCTTCCCGTCGGTGGGCGAGGACCTGATGGCCGCCGTCGATCAGGCCGACTCGGCCGCCTACACGGTCGAGGACGTCCTCGAGCCGCAGGGTTGGACCCTCCTGAACTTCCTCATGGACAGCCGCACCGGACTCGGCCGCTTCCGCGACTTCCGCATCTCGAACTACGACCTGATGATGAACCTGATCGACGCGTGCATCCGCCACGACGCGGTCGAGGACATCCTGGCGCTGGACGACGTCGCCGAGCGCGTGCGGCTCTACCACGACCAGAGCGAGCTCTTCGTGGAGCAGCTGCGCCGCGTGTCGCGGCTCGAGAGGGACGTCGTCGTGGTGGACCTCCGCGAGGAGGAGGTCATCCACGCCGGCAACCGCTTCATGGTCTACGCCCTGTTCCCGGAGGCCCGCGTCTCGGTCCACGTCATCTGGGGTCGCGCCCGGCGCAACACGGTGCTCGCCTGCGGGCGCTCGATCATCGACCGCAGCTCGACCGCCGACATCGGCGAGGTGATGCTGCGCCACGGCGGCGGCGGCCACGCGGCGGCCGGCACGTGCCAGGTGCCGCACGCCGAGACCGCACGCGTGCTGGCCGAGGTCATCGACGCGGTGTCGGCTCCCCTGGTCGCCGCCTAGGAATCCGGCGCGCGGGCGCGCAGGTGGCGGGCGACCGCCGTCAGCGCGCCCGCGATCGCCGCGCGCGCCTCCGGCGCGGCGACGAGCCCGTCGGCGCCCACCTCGTCGCGGCGCACCGGCACCTTGCGGCAGGCGTCCGCGATCACGTCGGCGTCCACGTAGCCCAGCACGGTGCGCAGGGTGTCGAGAACGCCCCCGCCGCGCCCCGACGGGGCCACGTCGATCCACGCCACGGGCTTGCGGTGCAGCTCGCCGGTGCCGACGACCCAGTCGATCAGGTTCTTCAGGCTCCCGGGCAGGGTGCCCGCGTACTCCGGGGTGCAGAGCACGACCGCGTCGGCGTCGGTCAGCGCCGCCCGCAGCCGCGCGACCGCCGGGTGCGGGGCGTCGTCGTCGGCGTCGGGCGTGAACGCCGGCAGGTCCACGAGGCCGTCGTAGAGCGTCGCGGTGACCCCGGCCGGCGCCACCGCGGCGGCCGTGCGCAGCGCGGCCGTGTTGGTCGAGCCGTCCCGGGTGCTGCCGGAGATGAGGAGGATGGACGCCGCCATGCGGCCATCCTGGCGCAGCGCGCGGGCCGCCGCCCCGCCGGGCCTCAGGCCTCCAGGGCCGCGGCCAGGGCGTCGCGCGGCCGGGCGATGAAGCTCGGCTTGGGAAGGATCTCCCGCACGCCGAGCGCCTCCGCCTCGGCGCGCTCCTTCGGGGGGATGTCGCCCGAGGCGATGAGCACCGGGATCCCCGGCCGCGGCGCGAGCACCTCGCGCGCGAGCCCCAGGCCCATGACGGCCGGCATCGAGAGGCTGGTGACCACCGCGTCGAACGCCGCCGGGTCGGCGCCGTGGGTCCGCGCACGCGCGCAGCAGGATGCGGCCGCCCCACGGACCCGACCGGCCCGGCGCCCGGGCACGGACCGCGCGCCGCGTGGGAAGGTACGGCCGTCGCAAACCAACGGAGGAGGACGTATGCCGGCGAAGGGCCATGCGCAGTGGCAGGGCGACCTGAAGGGCGGCAAGGGGCAGTTCACGGCCGGTGACACGGGCATCGGGGGCGAGTACACGTTCCACTCGCGGTTCGAGGACGGCCCGGGCGCGAACCCGGAGCAGCTCATCGCGGCCGCGCACGCGGCCTGCTTCTCGATGGCGCTCTCGAACATCCTCGCGACGGCCGGATCGACGCCGGAGTCGGTCACCACGGACGCCGTGGTCAGCCTCCGGCGCACCGACGACGGCCCGACGATCTACACGATCGCGCTGACGACGGTCGGCAAGGTGCCCGGCATGGACGAGGCGACCTTCAGGGAGCACGCCGAGGCCGCGAAGAAGGGCTGCCCGGTGAGCCGGGCGCTCGCGAGCGTCCCCGAGATCACGCTGGACGCCTCCCTGGCCTAGGCCTCGAGGAGCGCGGCGGCCTCGAGCCACGCGGCCTCGAGGCCCTCGCGCTCCGCGGCCAGTTCGGCCTGGCGCGCGGTGAGCTCCCGCAGGGCCTCGTGGTCCGTCGCGCGCGCGGCCATCGCCTCGTGCAGGGCGGCCTCGCGCGCGTCGAGTCGCTCCAGCTCGCGCTCGAGGCGCTGGACGTCCTTGCGCGCGGCGCGCAGCACGGCGCCGGCGGGCGGGGCCGCGGGGGCGGAGGGCGCGGCGGGCGCGGTGGGCGCCTCGTCCGGGCGGCGCAGCGCGACGTACTGCTCGATGCCGCCCGGCAGGTGGCGCAGGCGACCGTCGCCCATCAGCCCGTAGACGTCGTCGCACACGCGCTCCACGAACCAGCGGTCGTGGCTCACGGCGACCAGCGTCCCCGGCCAGCCGTCGAGCAGGTCCTCCAGCGCGCGCAGGGTCTCGATGTCGAGGTCGTTGGTCGGCTCGTCGAGCAGCAGGACGTTCGGCTCGTCCATCAGCAGGCGCATCAGCTGCAGCCGCCGGCGCTCGCCGCCCGACAGGTCGCGCACCAGCGCCCGCCCGCGCGCCCCCCGGAAGCCGAAGCGCTCGCACATCATCCCGGCGGTCATCTCGCGCCCGTCGCCGAGGCGCGTGCGCAGCCGCACCTGCTCCAGGGACTCCAGCACCCGCAGGTCGCCCGGCAGCTCCACGGTGTCCTGCGACAGGTGGGCCGGCCGCACGCTCGCGCCCCGGCGCACGACGCCCGAGTCCGGCTCGAGGGTGCCCTCCAGCAGCCGGATGAGCGTTGTCTTGCCCGCGCCGTTCACGCCCACAAGCCCGACGCGGTCGCCCGGCCCCAGGCGCCAGGTCACCCCGCGCAGCAGGTCGGCGCCGCCCAGGCGCACCGAGACGTCCTCCACGTCGAGCACGCTCTTGCCCAGGCGGGCGGTGGCGAAGCGCAGCAGCTCGGCGCGGTCGCGGACCTCCGGCTCGTCGGCGATCAGGGCGTTGGCCGCCTCGATGCGGAAGCGCGGCTTGGACGTGCGCGCCGGCGGGCCCCGCCGCAGCCACGCGAGCTCCTTGCGCAGCAGGTTGCGGCGGCGCTCGTCGCGCGCGGCCTCCTGGCGCTCGCGCTCGGCCCGCGCGAGCACGAACGCGGCGTAGCCGCCCTCGTAGCGGTGGACCGCGCCGTCGGCGACCTCCCAGGTCGAGGTGCAGACCGCGTCGAGGAACCAGCGGTCGTGGGTGATCACGATGAGCGTTCCGCGGCGCGCGGCCAGGTGGCGCGCCAGCCAGTCCACGCCCTCCAGATCGAGGTGGTTGGTGGGCTCGTCGAGCAGCAGCAGCTCGGGGGGCTGCAGCAGCAGGCGCGCCAGCGCCACGCGCCGCCGCTCGCCCCCGGACAACGGGCCGATCGGCGTGTCGGGTCCCTGCGGGAAGCGCGACAGCGCGACGCCGCCGAGCAGGCCGTCGAGCACCGCGCGGAAGGCCGGGTCGCCGGCCCACTCGTGGTCGGCGCGGGCTCCCACCAGCTCCTCGCGGATGGTCCGCGATCCGTCGAGGTCGTCGCCCTGGGCGATCAGGGCCACGTCGAGGTCGTTGGCGCGGGTGACCGCGCCGGTGTCGGGCTCCTCGCGGCCGGCGATGAGGCGCAGCAGCGTTGACTTGCCGTCGCCGTTGCGGCCGACCACGCCGATCCGCTCGCCGGCCGAGACGCCGAGCGAGACGTCCTCGAGCACGGCGCGGCCGGCGTAGGCCTTGCCGGCGGACTGGAGGTTGACGAGGTTGCGCGGGGCGGCCATCGGCCGCCCATCCTGCCTGAAAACGGATCGTCAGCCGGCGCTGGTGACGGGCCTCCAGTGGATGGTGAGCCGAAGGTCCATCGGGCGGTTGCTCTGGTTGGTGAAGACGAAGGTCCACCGCTTGCCGCCCGGCGTGGCCGGGGTGGTGATGCCGGTGCAGCCGAGCGTGCCGGCCGCGCCCTGGCAGGCGTCGTCGGCGATCGGCCCCGGCGCCCGGATGACGGTGAAGCGCGTTCCGCCGTTGCGCTGCTGGGTGAGCGTGAAGTTCTTCGCGCCGTCGCTCGAGACCCGCAGGCCGAAGGCGAACTCGCCCTTGGGCACGGTGCCGACGGTCAGCGCGGCGCGCTTGCCCGGCGCGACCTGGGTCACGAGCTTGAAGGTGTTGGGCTGGGCCTGGGCCACGGCGGGCGCCAGCAGCACGAGCGCCGCGCAGGCCGCCGGGAGTCGAACGCGCATGGGGCACCTCCACGAGGGGATCCCGCCGGGCGCGCACCCGCGCCCGCGGCTCGCGCCGAGTATCCGTCCCGGGCCCGGACGGCGCCACCGCCGTAGGGTGCGCCGATGGAGCCGCGCGAGATCGCACCGGGGACCCCCGTCCCCGTCGTGGGCCTCGGCACCTGGTCGGTGCTCGACCACGGCCCCGAGCGCCAGCCGAACGCCGACGCGGTCGTGGCCGCGATGCTCGACGCGGGCTGCACGCTGTTCGACACCTCGCCCATGTACGGGCGCGCCGAGGCGGTGCTGGGCGCCGCGCTCGCCGGCCGGCGCGACGAGGCCGTGGTGGCCACCAAGATCTGGACCTCCTCGCCGCGGGAGGCGCGCGTCCAGCTCGCGCGCCAGCTCGACTGGTACGGCGGGCGGGTGGACGTCCAGCAGGTCCACAACCTCGTCGCCTGGCGCGAGCACCTGCCCTGGCTCGCCGCCGAGCGCGAGGCCGGGTGCATCGGGGTGCTCGGCGCCACCCACTACTCGCCGGGTGCGTTCGGCGAGCTGGCCGAGGTGATGCGCAGCGGAGCGATCCAGATGGTCCAGATCCCCTTCAACCCGGACGAGCGCGACGTGGAGCGCGAGATCCTGCCGCTGGCGTCGGAGCTCGGCCTGGGCGTGCTGGTGATGCGCCCGCTCGGCAGCGGGCGCCTGGGCGCCGGGCCCCCGGCCGCCGAGTTGGCGCCGCTGGGGGTCGAGAGCTGGGCCGAGGCGGTCCTCGTCTGGGCGCTCTCGGACCCGCGCGTCACGGCCGTGATCCCGGCCACCTCGAGCGTCGAGCACGCGCTGGCCAACGCCCGCGCCGCCCGCCATCCGGGGTTCGGGAAGCCCGAGCGCGCGCGCGTCGAGGCCCTCTGGCGGACCCGTTAGGCCGTTCCCGTCGGCCTCCGACGGGAATCGCGGTGCCTCGTGCCGATGTGCACGAACTTCTCCGGACGCCGGAAAGCCCACTCGCAGGGGGGTGAGGGCCCCCGCCGCGGGCCCCGCCTCCACGCTCCGGCGCTTGTGCGTTCTGACACGTGGAAAACCGCCCCAAATGCGGGTTCCCGCCCCATAGACTCTCCTCGGCAGTTGACCTGAAAAGGGGCATCGCATGGGGGCATCCACCACGGCCATCCGCACCGGAGTGGGGGGCGTGAGCTACGAGGAAGAGATCGAGGAGCTGCGCTCCTGGATGGGGAGCGAGCGCTTCTCGCGGATCACGCGCGTGCACACCCCGGCGCAGGTACTGGAGCAGAGGGGCACGGTGCCGCAGGACTACACGATCGCCCGTGACGCCGCGTCCCAGTTCTACGCCCGGCTGCGCGAGATGTTCGCCGAAGGCAAGTCGATCACGTCCTTCGGGCCGTACTCGCCCGGCCAGATCGTCCAGATGAAGCGCGCCGGCATCGAGGGCATCTACCTCGGCGGCTGGGCGACGTCGGCCAAGGGCTCCACGACGGAGGACCCGGGCCCCGACCTCGCCAGCTACCCGCTGAGCCAGGTGCCCGACGAGGCCGCCGGCCTCGTCCGCGCCCTGCTGACCGCGGACAAGAACCAGCGCTTCCTGCGCAGCCGCATGACCCAGGCCGAGCGCGACGCCACCCCCGAGGTGGACTACCGCCCGTTCCTGATCTGCGACGCCGACACCGGCCACGGCGGCGACGCCCACGTGCGCAACCTCGTGCGGCGCTTCGTCGAGGCGGGCGTGCCCGGCTACCACATCGAGGACCAGAAGCCCGGCGCCAAGAAGTGCGGCCACCAGGGCGGCAAGGTGCTCGTGCCGTCCGACGAGCAGATCAAGCGCCTCAGCGCCGCGCGCTTCCAGCTCGACATCATGGGCGTCGAGGGCATCATCGTCGCCCGCACCGACGCCGAGGCGGCCAACCTGCTCGACGGCTCCGGCGACGAGCGCGACCAGCCGTTCATCCTCGGCGTCACCAACACCTCGGTGCCGTCGTACAAGGCCGGCTTCCTGGCCGTGCTGCGCCGCCTCAACGCGGCCGGCATCGACGAGGTCAACGGCCACCTGATCTACGCCGTGTCGGACGAGGAGTACGCCGACGCCGACGCGTGGCTCGAGGCCAACGGCGTGACCGCCGCGGTGGACGCGGTGGCCGCGAGGTTCTCCTCCGGCGAGATCACCTCCCCGGAGGAGCTCGTCGACGCCGCCGGCGACGCCTTCCTGAAGAAGTGGGAGGAGGAGGCCGGCCTCACCACCCTCGGGCAGGCCGTCGCGGACGTCATCGCGTTCCGCTCCGATGAGGAGTCGGCCCCCGACATCACCGTCCAGGAGTGGGAGGAGTTCGCCTCGCGCGCGTCCTGGTACGAGATCCGCTCGAAGGCCAAGGCCCTCGGCGTGGACGTCGTGTGGGACGCCGAGCTGGCGCAGACCCCGGAGGGCTACTACCAGATCCGGGGCGGCATCCCGTACGCCGTCGCCAAGTCGCTGGCGGTCGCGCCGTTCGCCGACCTGCTCTGGATGGAGACCAAGACGGCCGACCTGAAGGACGCGAAGGAGTTCGCCGACGCGATCCACGAGGTCTTCCCGGACCAGATGCTCGCCTACAACCTGTCGCCGTCCTTCAACTGGGACACGACGGGCATGAGCGACGACCAGATGCGCAACTTCCCGATCGAGCTGGGCAAGATGGGCTTCGTCTTCAACTTCATGACCTACGGCGGCCACCAGATCGACGGCCTCGCGGCCGAGGAGTTCACGACGGCCCTCCGCGAGGACGGCATGCTCGCCCTGGCGCGCCTGCAGCGGAAGTTCCGCCTGCTCGAGTCGCCCTACCGCACGCCGCAGACCCTGGTCGGCGGCCCACGGGCTGACGCCGCCCTGATGTCGCTGTCGGGCCAGACGTCCACCACCAAGGCCATGGGCGAGGGCTCCACGCAGGCCCAGCACCTGGTCCAGACCGAGGTCCCGCCGAAGACGCTCGCCGGCTGGCTCGGCGAGTGGGCCGAGTACAACAAGGTCGACAAGCCGATGACCGTGCGGCTGCGTCCGCTCACGGCGGGCACCGACCTGCTCGAGCTCAGCGTGGTCGGCGCCGACGACGAGAAGCTGGCGAACATCGTGTTCAGCCGCCTCCAGGACCGGCGTGGCAGCGTCATCCTCTCGGTGCGCGACCAGAACACGTTCGACACGTCGCTGCGCCGCAAGCGCCTCATGACGCTGCTCCACCTGTTCCTCATCCACCGGTACAAGGCGGACCAGATCCACTACCTGAGGCCGACCGAGGACAACCACGGCGCGGCCGCGAGCATGACCAAGCGTGGCATCTTCACGAACGTCAGCGACGAGGTCGGCGACATCATCGTCGCGGACATCGACACCGCGTTCGTCACCAAGCTCGTCACGGCCGAGAGCCCCGAGCGGCACGCGCTGATCACCACCTCCGGCCAGGGCTGACCGCCCCGACCAGGACGCTCGTCACGGAGGCCCCGCTCAGCGGGGCCTCCGTCGTCTCCGGGTCCGGCCGGCGCCGACGCCCGGCACGCGCGCGGCGATCCCGTCGATCAGGGCCCCGAGCCCGAACTCGAACAGCGCGTCCTCGGTGGCCGGCCCGAGGGAGCGCATCAGGCCGGCGACCATCGGCTGCTCGCGGGCGAGGCCGTCCAGGTCGGCGTCGGGCAGCGGGGCGGGGGCGTCCTCGCCCGCCATGTCGATCAGGCCGAAGCCGAGCACGTAGCGCACCACGGTGCGCAGCGCGAGGGTGGCGTCGGCCTCGCCGAAGCCGGCGGCCACCAGGCCGCGCAGGCTCGCCTCCGCGCTGCCGCGCCCCGCGACGTAGGCGCGGTCGGCGCCGCGGGCGAGCAGCCCGAAGGCCTCGGGGTGGGCGCGGCCGATGGCGCGGTAGCGGCGGGCGAAGCCGGCGAGGTCGTCGCGCCACGACGCCCCCGGCGCGGGCGCGTCCGCCTCGAGCTCGGCCAGCAGCAGGGCGCGCACGCCGTCGAGCACCGCCTCCTTGCCCTCGACGTGCTTGTAGAGGGACATCGCCTCCACGCCGAGCTCCGCCCCGAGGCGCCGCATCGAGAGCTGGGCGAGGCCGCGCTCGTCGATCAGACGCAGCGCCGCGGCCACGATCCGCTCGCGGGACAGGGGGGTTCGCGGTGAGGGTGCTCGGGTTGACACGGGCGCTCCGGCGGCTCTAGGTTGGCGGGGCGTTTACAGCGTAAGCCACCACGGGGACGGATGTCGATGACCCACTCTCCAGCAGGTCCGCCGCCGGCGGATCAGATCGCGGACGTGCCGCTGCTGCAGGCCCTCGGAGACCGGCGCAGCATCCGCTATTTCGACGCCGACCGCACGGTCGAGGACTGGAAGATCGAGTCCATGCTCCAGGCCGCGCGCTTCGCCTCGTGCCAGGGGAACATCAACTGCACCGAGGCGATCGTGGTCACGCGGGACCGCTGCGAGCTCTGGGAGGAGATCGAGGAGTGCGTCTCGGGCTTCAACGTCCAGATCATCAACCAGGCCTCCCACCTGATCCTCTGGCTCACCAACCTGAACGCCTGGTACGGCCGCGCCGTGGACGGCATCTCCACGGTCAGCCTGGCCGGCGCGACCACCAAGTACCACGGCTGGAACTACGAGTTCTCGATGACGCAGACGATCCCGCGCCTCATGAGCTTCCCCACCGAGCGCACCGAGATCCTGCTGCGCTTCGAGAGCGGCCAGGCCGCCGCCAACGCCATCGCGGCCGGCGTCGCGCTGGGCGTCGGCAACATCCTGATCGCCTTCGGCCGCAAGCCGGGCGGCATCGAGAAGGCCTTCGGGCTGCCGCCGCACTACCGCTTCACGTGGGGCCACGCGGTCGGCTACCCGCTCGAGGACGCCAAGGCCGGCGGCCAGCGCCCGCGCCTGAAGTTCGAGAAGCTCTTCCACGACAACGCCTTCGGCGTGCCGCTGCAGTCGAACCCCGACACGGTCGAGATGCTGAAGGCCAAGGGGCTCATCCAGGAGCAGGCGCCGACCGCCGGGCGCATCGAGGAGATCGTGGGCATCGCCGAGAAGCACGGCCGCGACCCCGGGATGCTCTACTTCCCGGCCCGCGAGATCCGGCGCCTGCTGAACGACGACGACTGGGACCTCGGCCCCAACCTGCGGGCCCACGCCCAGCACGTGCTGGAGACCGAGGAGCTGCCGGACTACCCGGACGAGATGCGCGCGACCTTCCAGAAGCTGATGGAGGAGCACGGCATCGACGCGAGCAAGTTCCTGCCCGCCGAATGACCGGTGAGCCCCCCTACGAGGACGTCCTCTACGAGGTCGGCGGCGGCCGGGCCACGATCACCATCAATCGCCCGGAGCGCCTGAACGCGTTCCGCGGCCGGACGATGCTCGAGCTGTGCGACGCGTTCGAGCGGGCGGCCGACGACCAGTCGGTCGGCGTGATCGTGTTCACCGGCGCCGGCGACCGCGCCTTCTGCGTGGGCGGCGACGTCCGGGAGCCCACGCGCACCATGAAGGAGAAGCGGGCCGGACACATCATCGGCCCGCGCCTGGCGGCGGCGATCCGCAACAACGGCAAGCCGATCATCTGCCGGGTGCGCGGCTACTGCATCGGCGGCGGCAACGAGCTGAACATCGTCTCCGACCTGACGATCGCCGACACCACGGGCGTCTTCGGCCAGGCCGGCCCCAAGATCGGCAGCGCGCCGCTGTGGTGGGGCTGCCAGCTGATGCCGGCGATCGTGGGGGAGAAGAAGGCCCGCGAGATCCTCTTCCTCACCCGCCAGTACACGGCCCACGAGGCGCTCGCGATGGGCCTGGTCAACGCCGTCGTGGAGCCGCAGGAGCTGGACGCCGAGGTCGACCGCTGGTGCGATCAGATCCTGCGGCGCTCCCCGCAGGGCCTGCGGCTGGCGAAGATCGCCATGAACACGGCCACCGACGCCCTCTACTGCTCCACCAACCACGGCATGGAGCTGATGGCGCTCAACCACGTCTACGGGCCCGAGCCGCGCGAGGGCATCGCGAGCTTCCAGGAGAAGCGCCCGGCGGACTGGCGCCGCTTCCGCGAGGGGCAGGGTCCCGAGCCGGAGGCCGGGAGGTGAGCGCCACCGAGTGGAGCGACTGGTACGCCCGCGAGGACCCGACGACCTGGGTG
This sequence comes from uncultured Thermoleophilia bacterium, assembly GCA_963770865.1. Taxonomy (GTDB): domain Bacteria; phylum Actinomycetota; class Thermoleophilia; order Miltoncostaeales; family Miltoncostaeaceae; genus Miltoncostaea. Next base: position 213,016 of record CAVYRD010000001.1, on the reverse strand, counting down.
CTGCCGGAGATCCTGGCGCGCCGGGCCGCCGAGCACCCCGACCGCGAGTACCTGCGTTTCGCCGAGGGGCCGTGGGTGACCTACGGCGAGGTCAACGCCCGCGCCAACCGGGTCGCCAACGGGCTCATCGCCCGCGGGGTGCGGCGGGGCGAGTCGGTCAGCGTGCTCCTGCCCAACTGCGAGGAGTTCGTGCCGGTCTGGTTCGGCATCCTCAAGGCCGGCGCCGTGATGAGCCCGATCAACACGGCCTACAAGGGCGACTTCCTGTCGTGGACGATCAGCCTGGTCGAGGCGCGGTTCCTCGTCGTCGCCGACGTCTTCCTCGACCGCCTGGCGTTCGTCGCCGCCGACCTGCCGCTGCTCGAGCGGGTGATCGTGCTGCGCACCGGCGCCGACGCGCCCGAGCCGCCCGTCGCCTGGGAGGACCTCGGTGCGCTGATGGACGCGCCCGACACGCCGCCCGACGTCGCCTACTCGTGGACCGACGACGCCCGCATCATGTTCACCTCGGGCACCACCGGCCGCTCGAAGGGCGTGATCAAGCAGCACGCGGCCGACTACTTCTCCGGGCGCAGCGCCGTCGAGTCGATGGCCGTCCTGCGCGGCGTGGCGCCGGACGACCTGCGCGACGAGACCTACTTCTCGTGCCTGCCGCTCTTCCACTCCAACGCCCAGGTGCTCTGCGCCTACCCGGCCCTCCTGGCCGGCGCGCGCGTGGCCTACGTCGAGCGCTTCTCGGGCAGCCGCTTCTGGGAGCAGGTCATCTCCGCCGGGGCCACGACGTTCAACGGCATCGGGGCGATCCTCTACTTCCTCTGGAACCAGCCGCCGTCGTCCAACGACCGGGCGCACAGGGTCCACACCATCTCGGCCGCGCCGGCGCCGAAGGACATCTACCACGAGTTCGAGGAGCGCTTCGGCGTGCGCCTCACCGAGGGCTACGGCCTGACGGAGACCGGCGTCGCGACCCTGATGGACCCCACCCGGCCGCCGCGCCTGGGCTCCTGCGGCACCGCCAACCCGGGCTACGAGGTGTCGATCGTCGAGCCGGGCACCGACCTCCCGCTGCCGCCCGACACGCCGGGCGAGATCGTCGTGGACATGAAGGTGCCGAACATCGTGATGCGCGCCTACTACGGCATGCCGGAGAAGACCGCGGAGGACTTCCGCAACCTGAAGCTCCACACCGGCGACCTCGGGCGGATGGACGCCGACGGCTACGTCTACTTCATGGATCGCGTGAAGGACTACATACGCCGCCGCGGCGAGAACGTGTCGTCGATGGAGGTCGAGAAGCAGGTCTCCGACCACCCGGCGATCCGCGAGGCGGCGGCGATCGGCGTGAAGGCCGGCGAGGGCGCCTCGTCGGAGGACGAGATCCTCGTCGTCTGCGTGCCCGAGGGAGACGCCCCGGACCCCGTCGAGCTGACGCTCTGGCTCGCCGAGCGGATGCCCTACTTCATGGTGCCGCGCTACATCCGCTTCGTGGACGCGCTGCCCAAGACGCCCACCGAGCGCGTGCAGAAGACCAAGCTCCGCGACGAGGGCGTCCCCGCGGGCACGTACGACCGCGAGGTCGACGGCCCGCCTATCGCGCGCTGAGCCGCATCTGCACGGCGGAGCGGCGCAGGAACGCCCCCGCCGTCGCCCCGCGCTCGCGGGTGCGGACCGAGACCCGGGCGGGCAGGCGGCCGCGCAGGCGCAGGGTCACCGTGGCGGTTGCGCCGAGCGCGATGCGGTAGCGGCGGCTGCCCAGCAGCCGCGCGCGGCGGTCGGCGCTCCGGACGGTCAGCACGCCCGCGCAGGGCACGACGGCCGCCGCCGGGCAGAGGACGCGCACGCGCACGCGGCCCGTCCGGTCGGCGCGCAGCGCCCTCCCGACGGCCCGGCTCGGGGGCCCGTCGTCCACCGGCGTCGCCTCGACCACCTCGCACGCCGCATCGACGCCGAACCGGCCGAAGATGTCCCCGCTGTCGGCGATCGCGGTGTCGACGCCGGGGCCGCAGAGGATGGTGTCCACGCCGCCGCCCTGCGCCTCGATGCGGTCGTCGTCCTCGCCGCCGTCCAGGACGTCCGAGGCGACCCCGCCGGAGCCGCCGCGCAGCAGGTCGTCGCCGCGGCCGCCGAGAAGCGTGTCCCCGCCGCCGGCCTGGAGGGTGTCGCGGCCGAACGATCCGTCCAGGATGTTGCTGCCCACGTCGCCGCTCAGCGTGTCGGGGCCCAGGCCGCCCGTCACGTTCTCGATGCCGGTGATCCGCGCGTCGGGATCGGTCGCCGGTCCCCCGGTCGCGCCGCCGAAGGCGCCCAGGTCGACCACGACCGGGGTGAGCCCGGGCGCGATGTAGGAGAGCGTGTCGCGGTCGTCGCCTCCGTCGATGACGTCGGCGCCCGGCCCGGGCAGGATCAGGTCGGCGCCCGGGCCGCCCGTCAGCGTGTCGGCGCCGTCCTCCCCGCGCAGCGTGTCCGCGCCGCCGCGCCCGTCGATGGTGTCGCCGCTGCCCCCGCCGCGGAGCTCGTCCGCCGCCGCCCCCCCGCGGAGGGCGTCGGCCGATCCGCCGCCCGTGACGACCTCGATGCTCCTCAGCAGGTCGCGCTCGTCCACCTGCCCGGCCACGAAGAGGCCGTCGTTGGCGAGGTCGTCGCCGAGGTCCACCGAGACGGGGACGATGGTCAACTCGTAGGACATGCGGTCCTCGCCGGCCCCGCCCTCGACGACGTCGGCGCCCTCGTCCTGCGTGAAGCGGTCGTCGCCTTCCCCGCCGCGCAGCGTGTCGTCGCCCGGGCCGCCGCGCAGGGTGTCCTCGTCCGCGCCGCCGGCCAGGGTGTCGCGGTCGTCGCCGCCCTCGAGGACGTCCCGGCCCGCGAGCCCGCTCAGCGTGTCGCGCTGGGCGTCGCCCTTCAGCAGGTCGTCGAAGGGGCTGCCCGAGATCACGTCCGCCCCGGTGCCGCCGGAGACCTCGAGCCGCTGGAGCAGCTCGTGCCCCGCGGCGAACGTGCCGATCGGGCAGAGGAGGCCGCTCGCGTCGTAGGACGCCTCGTCGTCGTTCGGCCCGAGGCTGACCCGCGTGGTGATCACGCCGCCGTTGCCCGCGATCTCGAAGCACGAGGCGCCGGCGAAGGCGCCCGTGCCGGGCAGCGCGCCGCCGCCGCGCGGCACGTCCACGTTGATCTGCCGTACGCGCACCACGTCGCGGCTGTCGCCCATCGTGATCGTCGCGCCGGTCTGCGGGCCGTCGCAGACCACGTCGTTGAGCAGCCCGTTGACGTCGCAGTCGGGGTCGATGCTGGAGAAGGGCGGCTGCCCCCCGAGAGCTGGCGCGTGCGCCAGCCGACGCGGTCGCTGTCGCGGAACGGCTCCACGACGATCTGGTGCCCGCCGTCGATGCCGGCCTTCGCGATCACCTGGACCACGAAGGGCGGTCCCAGCCCGACGCGGGCGTCGCCGAGGGCCGGCTCGGCGGCGATCCCGAGGGCCACCAGCGCCGCCGCCGCGGACGCGCCCCGCCGCGTCGCCGCGGCACGCCGGGGACGGCGTCGATACCGCATGGGCCCGCCTCTCCTCGGGTGCCTGCGAGGCGCGATCGTAAGCCCACGGGCCGCGCCGGCGCAATCGGCGCCCTCAGGGAGCGGGCGGCTCCGCCCCGTTGCCGTCCCCGCCGCCCGGCGGGGGCGCGCCGCGCAGCGCCGCCAGGAGCGCCGCGAGCGCCTGGCGGTCGCCCTCCGCCAGCCCGGCGATCGGGCCGAACCCGGCACCGGCCAGCGCGTCGACGCCGCGGTCGACCATGCGAGCGCCCGCGTGGGTGAGGCGCACGATGCTCACGCGGCGGTCGCGCGGGTCGGCCTCCCGCGCCACCCATCCGGCCTCCGTCAGGCGGTCCACCAGGTAGGTGGCGCTCGATCCGTGGATCATCAGGAGATCGCGCAGCCGCATCACCGGGAGCGCCCGCCCGCGGGTGAACGAGAGCAGCAGGAGCACCTCGAACCGGGAGAGCGTCAGCTCCAGCGGCTTCAGCAGTCGCTCCAACTCGCGCATCAGCAGGTTGTAGGTGCGCAGCATCGAGACCAGCACCACGAAGCCGGACTCGTCCGGGTGGCGCTCGGCCCAGGTGCGCCGGGCCTTCTCGACGGGGTCGTCCACCGCGGGCTCGTCGGGGGGCATGGCGGGAAAATACATCGTTGACAGATAGATTGACATCCGAATAAATTGGCGGGCGACGGCACACCCGCCCCGAGGAGCACGCGTGACCGACCTCTTGAGCGACACCCACCGCGACGTCCAGGCGCTGGCGCGGGACTTCGCCCAGGCCGAGATCGCGCCCCACGCGGCGGAGTGGAACGCCTCCCACCACGTGCCGGTCGACGTGCTCCGCCGGATGGGCGAGATCGGCCTCCTCGGGGTGATCGTGCCCGAGGACCTCGGCGGCGCCGGGCTCGACGCCACCGCCCTCGCGCTGGTCATCGAGCAGATCGCCCGCGCCGACGCCGGCACCTCGACGGCCGTCGCGGTGCAGAACGGCCTCGTCGCCTCGCCTCTGCTGAAGGGCGCGAGCCGCGCCCAGCAGGAGGAGTGGCTGCCGCGCCTGGCGGCCGGCGAGGTCTTCGGCGCCTACGCGCTCACCGAGCCCGACGCCGGCTCGGACACCGCCGCCCTGCGCACCACGGCCACGGCGGTCAACGGCGGCTGGGAGCTCCGCGGCGCCAAGCAGTGGATCACCAACGGCGGCTTCGCGGACGTCTACATCGTCTTCGCGCGCACGGGCGAGCCCGGGCCGCGGGGCGTGAGCGCCTTCATCGCCGAGCGCGGCGACGGGTTCGAGGTGGGCGCCGAGATCCCGAAGATGGGCCTGCACACCTCCTCCACCGTCGGCCTCTCGTACGACGGCCTGCGCGTGGGCCCCGACCGGATGGTCGGCCCCGAGAACGAGGGCCTGAAGCTCGCGCTCGCCACCCTCGACGGGGGCCGCATCACGATCGCCGCGCAGGCCTGCGGCATCGCGGGCGCGGCGCTCGATCTGGCAGTCTCCTACGCCAAGGAGCGCCAGGCGTTCGGCGGGCCGATCGCGCGCTTCCAGGGGGTGCAGTTCCCGATCGCCGACGTCGCCGCCAAGCTCGAAGCGGCCCGCCTGCTGACGCTCCACGCCGCGGCGCTGCGCGACGCCGGCAAGCCGCATGCGGCGCCGGGCGCCAAGGCGAAGCTCTTCGCCAGCGCGGTCGCGGTGGAGGCGGCCGACGTCGCGGTCCAGACGCTCGGCGGCTACGGCTACTCGGCCGAGTTCGCGGCCGAGCGCTACTACCGCGACGCCAAGATCACCGAGATCTACGAGGGCACCAGTCAGATCCAGCGCATGGTGATCGCCCGCGACCTCATGGGCTCCGATGCCCGCTGAGGGCCCCGTCGCCGTGATCGGCGCCGGCGTGATGGGCGCCGAGATCGCCCTCATCGCGGCGCAGAGCGGGTTCGACGTGGTGCTGCGCGACGTCAACCGCGCCGCCATCGAGCGGGGCCTCGCCCACGCGACGAGGACGGGCGAGCGCCAGGTGGCGAAGGGCCGCGCGAGCGCCGAGGACCTCGCCGCCGCCCTCGCGCGCCTCGCCCCGGCCGACGACGACGCCGCCCTCGCGGACTGCGCGGTCGCGATCGAGGTCGTGCCCGAGAACCTGGAGATCAAGCGCGGCGTGTTCGCGCGCCTCGACGCCGCCCTCCCGCCCGGCGCGCTGATCGCGTCGAACACGTCGGGCCTGTCGATCAGCGCGCTGGCGGGGTTCACCGGCCGTCCCGAGCGCGTGCTCGGCCTGCACTTCTTCAACCCGCCGAGCGTGATGCGGCTCGTCGAGGTGGTGCGCGGCGAGCGCACCTCGCCGGAGACGCTCGAGGAGGGTCTCGCCCTCGCCCGGGCGATGGGCAAGACGCCCGTGCCGGTGGTCGAGTGCCCGGGCTTCCTGGTCAACCGCGTGCTGGTGCGGGCGATGGTCGCGGCCTACCGCACCGCCGCCGCGTCGGGCGCCGGCCCGGCCGAGGTGGACGCCGCCGTCGTCGCGTCCGGCCCCGCCCCGATGGGCCCGTACGCCCTCGGCGACCTGATCGGGCTTGACACGCTGGCCAGCATCGGCGGCGACCTGACGGCCGCCTACGGCGACCGCTTCTCGGATGGCGGCGTGCTCGCGCCCCTGGTCGCCGCCGGGCGCCTCGGGCGTAAGTCGGGCGGCGGCTTCCTCGACGCCCCGCCCGCCCCGGTCGAGGGCGCGCCGGGCGCCGCCGCCGTCGCGGCCGCGGCCGCCTACTACGACGAGGCGCTCGACGAGGCGCGCCGCTGCCGCGACGAGGGCGTGGCCGCTCCGGACGACATCGACGTCGCCCTCCGGCTCGGGGCGGGGTGGAGCGCGGGCCCGCTCGAAGCCGCGGCCTGACCGCCTTGTGCTGCGACCGCGGGCGGTGGGAGCCTCGCGGCAGGCCCACGAGCGGGGAGGTGCCCGATGAAGGTGCGCGACGCCATGGCGGCGGACGTCCAGACGCTCAGCTCCGATGACAGCATCGTCGCCGCCGCACGCCTGATGGGGAAGGCCGGGACCGGCTTCCTCCCCGTCGTGGCCGCGGGGCGCCCGGTCGGCGTCCTGACCGACCGCGACATCGTGGTGCGCTTCGTGGCCGGCGGCGACGCCGATCCCTCGGCGACCCCCGTCTCCGAGGTGATGACCTCGAAGGTCACGACGATCGGCCCGGACGAGGACCTCGCCGCCGCCGGCGAGGCGATGCGCGACGCGGGCGTGCGCCGCCTGGTGGTCATCGAGAACGGCGTGGTCGTCGGCGTGCTCAGCCACGGCGCACTGGTCCAGGCGACGGACGGCGAGGGTGCCGGCCGCGAGGCGACCCTCGGGGTGACGGCCGGGGCGTGACGCACGGTGGGCCGCCCTCTTCCGGGCGGCCCCGCGCGCATCGTGTCTATCCGGGGATCAGCCCCTCGCCCTCTTCGCTCTCCAGCGTCCGGGCCTCGGCGAGGGTGATGTCCTGGTCGGGGACGATGATGTCCGAGCCGATGAACTCGTCGTCCGGCAGGGCGTCGCCGACCTCCTTGATGGTCGCGATCAGCCCGGCGAGCGCGGCCTGGAAGGCCTTCTCGTCGTTGGCGGCGATGGCCGCCTCGACGGCGTCGTCGGCCTTCTCCACGGTGGCCATGTCGCCGTCGTCGAGGCGGAACTGCCCGTGACCCAGCACGCGCACGATCACGACGCACCCCCGGAGATCTGACCGGCCGACCCGCCGCCCGGGCCGATCTGGGCCTTGAGTCGCTCGAGGTCGGCGTCCACGGAGCTCTTGGAGGCGATCGCCGCGAGCTCGCGATCCACCACGTCGCCGCTGACGGTGAGGTCGTCGAGCGCGCCCGACTCGAGCAGCTCGTCGATCGCGCCGGCGCGGGCCTGCATGGTCTGCACCTTGTTCTCGGCGCGGTCCATCGCCATGCCGACGTCGGCCATGTCCTCGGAGATGCCGCTGAAGGCCTCGCCGATCTTGGTCTGGGCCTCGGCGGCCGTGTACTGGGCCTTGATCGTCTCCTTGCGCACGCGGAACGACTCGATCTTCGACTCCAGCTTCTGCTCGGCAGCGACCAGCTTGTCCTGCTCGACCTGGAGCTGCTCCTTCTGGGCCGTGATGCTCTCGAGCTGCGCCTGCACCCCGGCCTTGCGCTCGAGCGCCGTCCGCGCGAGGTCCTCGCGGCCGGCCTGGAGCGCCTGCGCCGCCTGCTGCTCGAGCGTGCCGACGCTCGCCTGGAGCTTGTCGGCCTGCAGCTCGAGCCGCTTCTTGCTGGTGGCCACGTCGGCCACGCCGCGCCGGACCTTCGTGAGCAGCTCGGTCTGCTTCTCGAAGGAGAGGTCGAGCGTCTCGCGCGGGTCCTCGGCGGCGTCGAGCGCCTTGTTGGCCTTCGCCTGGAAGATCATCTTCAGGCGGCTGAAGAAGGACACGCCATCCCCCCTGATCGCACTCGTCGTTTGTCGTCCCGGCGACGCTAACGCGTCGCGGGGATGCGGGGAAAGTGTTTCGGCGTCCCGGCCTCCGCGGCCCGGTTGTGCCCCCCGGACCAACCTGACACATTCGCCCGCATGCCCCGGACCCGCTCGCTCCTCACGCTCCTGGCCGCGCTGGTCGTGGCTCTCGCGGTCACGGCGCCCGCGCTGGCGCTGGTCAACCTCGCGGCCGTCGCCGCGTCCGACGTCGCGATCGAGAGCGGGGCGGGCGTCAGCTCCTCCGACCGCTCGCGCCTGGAGTCGTCCGCCGCGCAGCTCTCCTCGCGCGGCACGCCGGTGAAGTACGTGGTGCTTCGCACGCGCCCCGGCGATCCGCAGGGCTACGCCGACTCGCTGCGCAGCACGCTCGCCTTCCGGGGCGACATCCTCGTGCTCTCGCCCTCCAACCTGCGCATCGCGTCGGACCTGCGCACCTCCGACGTGCAGGCGGCGTTCGACGCCGAGCGCGCCACGCTGCGGTCCGATGCGATCGGCGGCACGATCGCCGTCGCCAACCGCCTGTCCGCCCTGCGCCTGTCCGGCGGCGGGAGCGGGAGCGGGAGCGGCGCCGCGCCGGGCGCGTCGGACGGCGGCGGCGGGGGCTCGGGCGGGGCGGTGCTGCTCGGCATCCTGCTGATCGGGGCGGCGATCGTCGTCGTCGCCGTCGTGATGGGCCGCCGCCGCTCGCGTGCGCGCGCCGGGCAGGCGACCGCCATGCAGCGCGAGTCCCTCGAGCCTCTGGTGGACGCGCTCGCCGCCCAGATCGGCGACCTCGACGACGACATGGCGATCGCCGACGAGCGCACCGCGGCGGCCAAGGAGCACTACGACGTCGCGGTGCTCTCCTACGGCGAGGCCCGGGACATGCTCGATGCGACCCCGCAGACCCCCGCGGGCCTGGAGGCCGCGGGCGCGACGCTCGAGAAGGGCCTGCGGGCGGCCCGGCGCACCCGCGCGGTGCTGGAGGGGCGCCCGGTGGAGGAGGCCGACAAGGAGCCGCTCCTCGAGGGCATGTGCGCGTTCGACCCCAAGCACGGCCGCGCGACCACCGAGGTCACGATCACCACGCCGAGCGGCCGGCAGGCGACGCTGCCGGCCTGTGCCTCGTGCGCCGCCGAGATGGCGGCCGGCAACCAGCCCCGCTTCCGCGAGGTGGAGCAGCAGGGCCGGAGCGTGCCCTACTGGGAGACCGGCGGGATGGGGATGGGCGGCCGTGGCGGCGGCTTCGGCGGCGGCGTGGGCGGGGGGAGCCTCGGGCCGGTCCTCGGCGGTGCCCTGGCCGGGGTGATCCTCGGCGGCATGTTCGGAGGCGGGGACGCGGACGCCTCGCAGGGCGGCGGATGGGGCGGCGGCGACTCCGGCGGCGGTGGCGACTGGGGCGGCGGCGGAGGCGGCGACTTCGGAGGAGGCGGGGACTTCGGGGGCGGCGGCGACTTCGGCGGCGGCGGCGGAGGGGACTTCTAGAACCTCCGCCGCCGCGGCGTCAGCCTCCGGAGGTGCGCGCCGCGCGCGGCGCGCGGTTCGGCCTCGGCCGCCGCGGCGCGTTCTGCGGCCCGCCCCGCCGGCGGGGCGGGTTGGCCGGCCGGACGACCGGCGCGGCGTAGCCGCTCGCGCTCCAGGGCTCGTGCAGGCCGAGCGAGTGGGCCATCTTGCCGAGCTGCTCGGCGTGGTCGGGCATCACCAGCGTCACGGCGCGGCCGGTGCGGCCCGCGCGGGCGGTGCGCCCCACCCGGTGGGTGTAGGCGGCGCCGTCTTCCGGCGGGTCGAAGTTCACGACCAGCCCGATGTCGTCCAGGTCGATGCCGCGCGCGGCCACGTCGGTGGCCACCAGCACGCGGGCGTGGCCGCCGGCGAAGCGCCGCAGGGCCCGCTCGCGCTGCGACTGGCTGAGGTCGCCGTGCATGGAGGCCGCCGCCACGCCGTCGCGCTCGAGGCGCTGGGCCAGGCGATGGGCGCCGCGGCGGGTGCGGCAGAAGACGAGCACGAGGTCGTCCTCGGCGCGGATCAGCCGCAGCAGGTCGCCGACGCGGGTGTCGGGGGTGCAGGCGTGGAAGCCCTGGTCGAGGCGCTCCGCGAGGGGCTCGTGGCCGGAGTCGGGCGTCACGGGCGTGTCGAGGCGGTGCGCGTCGCGCGTGAAGCGCGTCGCCAGGTCGCCGACGGCGCCGTCGAGGGTCGCCGAGAACAGCATGGTCTGGCGGTCGCGCGGCAGCTGCTCCACGAGGGTTCGGACCTGGGGCAGGAAGCCCATGTCGAGCATCCGGTCGGCCTCGTCGAGCACGAGCGCCCGCACGCCGCCGAGGTCGACGCGGCGCGCGCGGGTGAGGTCGATGAGGCGGCCCGGCGTCGCGATCAGGATGTCGCACCGCGCGGCCCGGCGGGCCTGCGCGTCGATGCCCACGCCGCCGTAGCAGGCGGCGACCGTCAGCCCGCGGGAGCCCGCGAGGGGGGAGAGCTCGGCCTCGATCTGCGAGGCGAGCTCCCGGGTGGGCGCCAGGACGAGCGCCGCGGGGCGCTTCTTGCCGTACTCGACGCGGTCGATCAGGGGCAGGCCGAAGGCGAGCGTCTTGCCCGAGCCGGTCGGCGAGCTCACGAGCACGTCGCGGCCGGTCGCGGCGACCGGCAGCACGAGCTGCTGCACCGGGAAGGGGGCGGTGATGCCGCGCGCGTCGAGGGCGACGCGCACGGGCTCGCTCACGCCGAGGCCGGCGAAGGTGGTGGATGACAAGCGGGACTCCTTGCGGCTCTCGGCCGCGGATCGGACGGGAAACACACTCGACCGTCCAACCGGAGTTCTCGAGGTGAGGACGCTCCCCACGGGCGGCCGGATTGCCGCCCTGCCCCGACGCTCTCGGCCGGGGACTGCGGGGAGTGTAGCGGCCCGGGCGCCGATCGCCCCACGGGCCCGCGGCGGGCCGGTGGGGCGGCCTAGTAGCCTGCCGCTCGATGGAGAGCGTCCCCGAGCACGAGTTCCGCGACACGCTTGCTCGCTGGGCGAGCGGCGTCACGGTCGTCACGGCGCGGGCGGGGGGCGAGCCGGTCGGCATGACGGCCGCCTCGTTCTCGTCGCTCTCGCTCGACCCGCCGCTCGTGCTGGTGTGCATCGCGGCCTCGGCGCAGGCGCACGCCGGGCTGGTGGGCGCCCCCGGCTTCGCGGTACACGTGCTCGGCGCCGCGCAGGCCGAGATGTCGGCCCGCTTCGCCAAGCCCGGGACGGACAAGTTCGACGACCACCCGGACGAGCGCGGGCCCTTCGACGTGCCGCTGCTGCCCTTCGGCGTCGCTCGCCTGGTGTGCGAGCGCCACGACGCCCTCGCCGGCGGCGACCACACGATCCTCGTGGGCCGCGTGGTCTCGACCGAGCTCGCGGGGACCGACCCGCTGCTCTACTGCAACCGCGCCTACGGGCGGCTCAGCCCCTCCGTCTGAGGGTCACCGCTTCCACTTGATCGTGCAGCCCACCGCCGGGGTCTCGGTGGTGGCGGGCGTCCCGCCCGCGAGAACGGCGTCCAGGGCGGCCCGCAGATGCTGCGACGTGACCGCGTCCTCGTCGGTGCTGTCGTCGATCGCGCCGTGGTACGCCACCCGGCCCGCGCCGTCGATCACGAAGACCTCCGGGGTGCGCTCCGCGCCGTAGGCACGGGGGACCTCCTGGGAGTCGTCGCGGGCGTAGGGGAAGGGGTAGCCCCGCTCGGAGGCGCGCTCGGCCATCGCCTCGAAGGAGTCGCCCGGGTGGCTCACCGCGTCGTTGGCGCAGATCGCCACGGTGGCGACGCCGCGCGGCGCGTAGTCGCGGGCGACGTCCATGAAGCGGTCCTCCCACGCCCGCACGTACGGGCAGTGGTTGCACCAGAAGGCCACGACGACGGCCTGCGCGGCGGCGGCCATGTCCTCGAGCGACGCCGTGCCGCCCTCGGTCGTCGGCAGGCGGAAGGCCGGCGCGGTGTCTCCGACGGCGAGGCTCATGCGGTCTCCTTCGCCGCGCTGAGCGCGGCCACGAGGTCGTCCCGGTGGGGCAGCGGCCCGATGCGCCCGCCCGGGCGGGCGTAGGCGCGGCAGGCGTCGAACTGGAAGTCGTGCGCGGGGACGGCGGGCGCGAAGGGATCGCGGCCGGCCACCAGGTATGTGGGCGAGCCGGGGAAGCCGACATCGGCGGCCTGCGCGTCGGTGAGCACCTCGACCGGGGTCACGTCGAGATCGACGGCCGCCTCGCGGGCGGCGTCGCGCAGCAGCTCCAGGCCCTCCTCGTGGGAGGGGCACGCGCGGCTGAAGAGGTACGTCACGGCGACGCGAGCGGGCCCGTCCACCCGGGTATCGTACCGCCGTGGTCCTCGCCCCAGCCCCGGAATAGAGACCGCGAGCGATGCCCGTCGACCGGCGCCTCGTGAGCCTCACCGCCGAGGACGGCCAGATGCACGACGCCCTCTTCGAGATCGACGAGCGGGCGGCGCGGGCGCGCGAGCGCTCCACCGGCCGGCGCACCGCGATCGTCCACATCCACGGGATCATGGGCAACTTCCTGGTCGGGACGCTGCGCTTCTACCCGGCCCCGCTGGCGCGGGCCGGCTTCCCGGTGCTGGTGCTCGAGACCCGGATGGCGAACGTCGGCCAGCTGTTCGGCCAGGCGATCTTCCAGGACGCGATCCGCGACGTGGAGGCCGCGGTCCGCTGGCTGCGCCACATGGGGTACGACACGATGATCCTGTCCGGCTACTCCAGCGGGGCGACGCTCGCCACGCGCTACGCCGCCACCCACCACATCCCCGACCTGCGCGGGCTGGTGTGCCTCGGCAACCCGTGGGGGCTCCCGCAGTCGATGCAGACGCGGGCCGACCGCTTCGGCGCCGAGCCCGACTACGGCGACCTGACCGGGATCGTCCGGCGCGCGATCGGCGCCAACCCCGACAACCCCGCCGACGACCGCCTGTTCGTGGTCGAGCGCAGCCGCGGCCCGTCGACCCGGCCCAGGGACAGCGAGGTCTACACCTACCGCACCTGGTGGCACTCGCGCAGCCCGGCGGCGACCCCCGCCATGGCCTTCCGGCAGATCGGCCAGGTGTGGGCGCCGATCCTGCTGGTGCAGGGCACCGGCGACGAGGTGGTGCAGTTCGAGGAGGCCGTCGCGCTGGCCCAGGTCGCCCGGCAGGCCGGCAACCGCGACGTGACGGTGATCCGCATCGACGAGGCCCCGCACAGCTTCGAGGGGCACGAGATCGAGACGCTGCACGCCGTCACCTCCTGGTTGCGCGAGCGGGTCTGACCGCGTGAGCCCCCGCGTCATCACCCGCGGCGGCCGCCGCCGCACGCCGCTGTTCGGCGCCGACGACCGCGGCCTCGCGATCGACCTCGTGGTGACCCACACCGAGGACGACCAGAAGTGGGACGGGATGATCTTCAAGCCCGGCGACGACGCCGACCCGCGGCGCAAGCGCCTGGCCGTGCTCGTCGTCCACGGCTCGGTCGGCAACTACCTGACCGGCGTCCCGCGCCGCGTCTCGTTCGGGCTGGCCCAGGCCGGGTTCACGGTGCTGTCGGTCAACACCCGGATGGCCAACTACGGCGTCATCTTCGGCGGCGGGCTGATGCACCGCACCCCGCTCGACATCGACGCCGCCCTCGCCGTGCTGCGCCGCCGCGGCTTCCGCCGCATCGTCCTGCTCGGCTTCAGCATGGGCTCGACGATCGTCACCCACTACCAGGCCCTCCGCCAGCCGCCCGACGTCGTGGGCGTCTGCACGCTGGCCCACCCCGCCTCGCTGCCCGCCGCGCTGCGCCTGCGCTGGGACCACTTCGGCGCCGACCCGGGATACGAGGAGGTGGCCGAGCGGGTCCACACCCTGCTCGCGCCCGACTTCGAGGACCCGCGGCGCGACCGCATCTTCCTGGTGGCGCGCGCCCGCGGCTTCGGCGACCGGCCCCTCGACGGCGAGATCTGGACCCACCGCACCTGGTGGTTCGCCCGCGGCCCGCGCGCGCCGCACGCCGAGTCGCGCCTGCGCATCGGCGAGGTGACGGTGCCGCTGGCGATCATCCAGGCGGGCGAGGACGAGCTGGTGCGCGAGGCCGAGGGCATCGAGCTCGAGACCATCGCCCGCCAGGGGAGCGTGCCGAGCGTTCTGCGCGAGACGATCCCGGGCGCCGACCACGTCTTCACCGGACTCGACGAGCCCCTGGTGGAGGCCGTCGTGTCCTGGCTGGACGGCCGGCTCTAGGAGGGGCCGGGCGCGGCGCTCCCCGTCGGCCTAGTGTCGACGTGGATCGAACGAAGGAGCCCCGTGCCCGCTGTCACCGCCGTCCTGCACACCGACCCCGGCTGCCCATGGGCGTACTCGGCCATCCCCGCGCTGCGGGTGATGGAGTGGCGCTACGGCGACGGCCTCGACTGGCGCCTGGTGATGATCGGCCTGGCCGAGGACCCCAGCCGCTACGAGGCGCGCGGTTACACGCCCGCCCGGATGGCGGCCGGCCAGGCGGAGTTCCGCGACCGCTTCGGCATGCCGTTCGGGCTCGCGGTCAAGGACCGGGTGCAGGCCACGGCGCGCGCCTGCCGGGCGGTGGTGGCCGCGCGGCTGCGCGCGCCGGGCGAGGAGTGGCGCGCCCTGCGCGCCCTGCAGCTCGCCAACTTCACGACGGACCTCCTGCTCGACGACGACGCCGGCCTCGCGGCGGGCCCTCACCGCGGCCGGCCTCGACGGCGATGCGATCGTCGCGCGCCTCGACGCGCCCGAGGTCACCGAGGCCTACGAGCGCGACCGCGCCGAGGCGCGCACGGCGGAGGGCTCGCCCACCGAGGCGCAGGGGAAGGCCGCCGCCACCGACGGACCCGTCCGCTACACCGCGCCGTCGCTGATCCTGGAGCGCGACGGACTGCGCCTCGAGGCCGGCGGATGGCAGCCGGTCGAGGTCTACGACGCCCTGGTGGCGAACCTCGACCCCGGCCTGCGCGCGCCGCCCGCCGGCGGACGACCCGGAGCCCCTGCTGCGGCGCGTTCCCCGAGGGCCTCGTCACCCAGGAGGTCGCGATGCTGATGACGCACGGCAACGACGCCCCCGACCGCGCCGGCGCCGAGCAGGCGCTGTTCGGCCTCGTCGCGCGCGGGAGGGCCGTGCGCACGCCGCTCGGCGGCGACGCCCTCTGGCGCGCCGCCTGAGCCCTCAGGGGATGGCCCGCACCACGCCGCCGTCCACGCGGACGGCGGCGCCGGTCGTGGCCGACGCCTGGTCGGACGCCAGGTAGACCACCATCGCCGCGACCTCCTCGGGGTTGGTCGGGCGCCCCAGGAGCGAGGTGGGCCGGTGCTCGGCCACGAAGCGCCGGCCGGCTGCGGCGATCGCCCTCCTCGTCGAGCGTCGCCGTCGGGGTCGAGCATCGCCCGCAGGCCCTCGGTGAGCGTCGGCCCGGGCAGCACGGCGTTGACCGTGACGCCGGATCCGGGCACCGACTCGGCCATGCCGCGCGACACGGCGAGCTGCGCCGTCTTGCTCATCCCGTAGTGGACCATCTCCGCCGGGATCTGCAGCGCCGACTCGCTGGAGACGAAGATCACCCGGCCCCAGCCGCGGCGCACCATGCCGGGGACGTAGCCGCGGCTCAGCCGGATCCCCGAGAGCACGTTCACCTCGAACAGGCGCAGCCACTCCGCGTCAGGGATCTCGAACACCGGCGTGGGCTCGAACACCCCGGCGTTGTTCACCAGGACGTCCACCTCGGCGCACCGGCCCAGGACCGTCGAGCACCCGGCCGCCGTGCCGACGTCGGCCGGCCGCCGCGTGGACCCGCTCCGGCGCCCCGGCCCGCTCTCCGATGCGCGCCGCGGCCTCGGCGGTGCGCCCGGCGTCGCGGCCGTTGACGGCCACGGTGGCGCCCGCGGCGGCCAGGCCCTCGGCGATGGCGGCGCCGATGCCGGCGGTCGAGCCCGTCACCAGGGCGGTCCGCCCCGAGAGGTCGATCCTCACGCGTCCATCGCGTCGAGCAGCGCCACCGTCTCGGCCAGCTGGACGCCCGCCTTTCCGTGCAGCCGAACCGACGCCCGCCCGTCGTAGGGGGTCTCGCCCTCGGTGAGGATCGCGAGCGTGCCGCCGCGATCGAGCACGACGCCGGGCAGCCCGCTGACCGGCGCCACCAGCAGCGAGCTGCCGACGACGAGCATCACGTCGGCCCGCTCGGCGTGGTCGAAGGCGGCCGCGATCTCGTCGGCCGGCAGGTTCTCGCCGAACATGACCACGCCGCTCTTCAGCGGGAAGCCGCAGTCGCAGAGCGGCACCCCGTTCTCGGCCGCGTCGGCCCGCGCCGACCAGCTCGTCGAGCTCGGTCCGCGCCCCGCAGCGCAGGCACATGCCGCGGTCGAGGCCCCCGTGCATCTGGATCACGTCGCGTCGACCCGGCCGGCGATGTGCAGACCGTCGATGTTCTGGGTGAGGACGGCCTTGACGATGCCGCGGCGCTGCATCTCGGCCACGGCGTGGTGGGCCGGGTTGGGCTCCACGCTGCGCAGCATGTCGATGCGCGGGCGGTGGAAGCTCCAGAAGCGCTCCGGGTTGGTGAGGAAGGTCTGCATCGAGGAGACCTCCATCGGGTCGACGGTCTCCCACACGCCCCCGGGGGAGCGGAAGTCGGGGATGCCGCTCTCGGTGGAGATGCCCGCGCCGCTCAGCACGACGGCGTAGTCCGCGCCGGCGAGGAGTTCGGCGAGCTCCCGGGGTCCGTCGGCCATGGGCGGGATGCTAACGGTGGGTGGGGCGCCGGGGCCTCACGCTAAGGTTGCGGGCGATGCGCGCCGACGGACGAACCCCGGACCGACTCCGTCCGGTCAACATCCTCCCCGGCTTCGTCGAGACGGCCCACGGCAGCGCCCTGATCTCGGTGGGGCGCACGCGCGTCATCTGCACCGCGTCGGTGGACGAGAACGTGCCCGGCTGGATGCGCGGGCGCGGCGCCGGGTGGGTGACGGCGGAGTACTCGATGCTCCCGGCCTCGACCGGCGACCGCAAGCCGCGCGACGTCGCCAAGGGCCGTCCCGACGGGCGCACGACCGAGATCCAGCGGCTCATCGGCCGCTCGCTGCGCGCGGTGGTGGACATGGCCGCACTCGGCGAGCGCACGGTCTGGCTCGACTGCGACGTGCTGCAGGCCGACGGCGGCACCCGCTGCGCCAGCATCTGCGGCGCCTGGGTGGCGCTGCACCAGGCGCTCACCGTGCTCGTGGCCGACGGCCGGCTCGAGGCCATGCCGCTCACCGACTCGATCGCGGCGGTCAGCGTGGGGATGGTCGACGGCGAGCCGCTGCTCGACCTGGCCTACGTCGAGGACTCGCGCGCCGAGTCGGACATGAACGTCGTGATGACCGGCTCCGGCCGGCTGGTGGAGGTGCAGGCCACGGCCGAGGGCAGCACCTTCTCGCGCGCCGAGCTCGACGTGCTCCTCGACCTCGCGGCGACCGGCGTCACCGCGCTGACCGCCGCCCAGACGGCGGCCGTGGCGTGAGGATCGTCCTCGCCACCGGCAACGCGCGACAAGGTGGCCGAGCTGGAGCCGCTGCTGGCGGGCGCGGAGGTGAGGGCCGCGCCCGAGGGCTTCGACCCCGAGGAGACCGGGGTCACGCTGTTCCAGAACGCGCTGATCAAGGCCGCCGCGCTGCGCGACCAGGTGGACCCCGGCGACCTGGTGATGGCCGACGACTCGGGCCTCGTGGTCCACGCCCTCGGCGGCCGGCCGGGCGTGTTCAGCTCCCGCTACGCCGGCCCGGACGCGACCTACGCCGACAACTGCCGCCGGCTGCTCGAGGAGCTCGAGGGCGTCGAGGACCGCTCGGCCAACTTCGTCTGCGTGCTCGTCGCGCTGGCGGGCGACGGCGACATGCTCGTCGCGAGCGGCAGCTGCCCGGGGACGATCGCGCCGGCCATGCGCGGCGCCGACGGCTTCGGCTACGACCCGCTGTTCCTCCCCGAGGGCGACGACCGCTCGATGGCCGAGATGTCGCGCGACGAGAAGGCGGCGATCTCCCACCGGGGGCGGGCCACGCGCCGCATGGCGTCGCTGCTCGGCATCCGATGAGCTCGCCGCTGGCCGGGCGCCGGGCCCTCGTCACCGGCGGCGCCGTGCGCGTGGGGCGGGCGCTGTCGCTCGACCCTGGCCGACATGGGGCTCGACGTGGCGATCCACTACCGGTCCTCCGCGGCCCCGGCGGAGGAGACGGCCGCGGCCTGCCGCGAGCGCGGGGTGCGGGCCGTGACCGTCGGCGGCGACCTCGGCGCGGCCGGACGAGTGCCGTCGCGTGGTGGCCGAGGCCCAGGACGCGCTCGGGGGCGTGGACGTGCTGGTCAACTCCGCCGCCAACTTCGTGGCCGCGCCGTTCGACGAGACCGCCGAGGAGCAGTTCGACCTCGCGCTCGCCGTCAACCTCAAGGGCCCGTTCTTCTGCGCCCAGGCCGCCGCCCCGGCGATGATCGGCGGCCGGCTTCGGGCGCATCGTCAACATCGCCGACGTCGCCGGGCTCGAGCCCTGGCCGCGCTTCACCGCCCACTCGGTGGCCAAGGCCGGGCGTGGTGATGCTCACCAAGAGCCTCGCCCAGGAGCTCGCGCCGCGGATCACGGTGAACGCGATCGCACCGGGCACGGTCCTGATGCCCGACGGCGCGAGCGACGCGGCCGTGAAGCGCTCGATCGAGAAGACCGTGCTGCGGCCGGGTAGGGTCTCCCGACGACGTGGCGGGGGCACTCCGCTACCTCCTGGAGGCGGACTACGTGACCGGACACACCCTGGTGGTCGACGGCGGACGGCTGGTGAGGCCCTGACCATGGCCGAGCGCCAGCACGTCCTCGCGCACCCTGTCCTGGTTCGTCGGGTGCGTCGCCGTCGGCTGGCTCGTCGTCTACAACGTCATGCGCATCGGCGGGTCGAGCCCGGCCGAGGCCGCGTGGCCCTCCCTCGCCGTGGGCGCGGCGTGCGGGCATCGTGGTCTTCGGGCTCGGGCTGCTCGCCGTGCGGCGCCTGGCGGCGTCGGGCCGCGTCGTGCGCTCCGGCCCGGCGGCCATCCCCTCGCCGGCCGAGATGGACGACGCTCAGCGGGACGCGATCCGGCTGGCGTGGCCGCCGCTCGGCGCTGCTCGCGCTCGTCGCGCTCGCGATGGGCGCCTACCTCGGCGGCCGACTGGTTCTCGGCCGACGCCGGCGACCGGCCCAAGACGACGATCATCCTCGCCCTGTGGAACGTGCTCGTCGGGCTCTGGCTCGGCGACGAGGCGATGCGCCTGCGCCGCGGCGAGCCCGACGGGATCGAGTCGATCGTGCTCGGCTGCTCGCTCACCGCGGTCCTCGCGGGCGTCGGCTACTCGCGCGACCTCGCCCGCCCGGGGCAGGTGGCGCTCATCATCCTCACGGCCGTCGCGGGCGCCCTGGTGGCCGTCGCGGTCTGGCGCCTGCAGGGCGCGCGCGGCTTCCCCGTCAGCGCGGTCGGCGTGGTGATCGTGGCCGCGCTGTCGCTGATCCTGCCCATCGTCCTCTGAGCGTGGGCGTGGCCCGGCTGGTCTGCCCGCTGTGCGGGACCGTGGTCGCGGACGGCGGCGAGCCCGCCCCCGGCGCCTGCGCCGGCTGCGGCGCCGCGTACGCCGGCGGCGGCGAGAGCCCGCCGGCCGCCGTCGAGGCGGCCCTCGCTGAGTGGGGCGTCGGGGGCCTCGACGCCGCGGGCGGTGGCGCAGCGCCTGTTCGAGGTCGACCCGCCGCCCTCGCCCGGGCCCGCGGCCGCGATCACCTCCGACCAGCGCGACGACTTCTACCGCTGGTGGGTCTTCGTGCGGCCCGGCGCGGACGCGGCCGGCGATGTGTTGCGGGGACTGCTCGGGCGATAGGTGGCGGCCGGGGCGGGCTTTCCGGTACAGTCCTGTCCTGGCACTCCTGACTCGTGAGTGCCAAAAGCGTTCCCGAGGTTGCCGGGCGACGACGCCCGGGCCGTGAGGGAGTGCCACCCATCTTGACCCCGGGAGGGCCGATGAATCTCAAGCCTCTGGGCGATCGCGTGATCGTCAAGGCCGTGGAGCAGGAGCAGGTCACCGCGAGCGGCATCGTGCTGCCCGACACGGCGGCCGAGAAGCCGCAGCGCGGTGTGGTGCTCGCCGTGGGCGAGGGCCGTTGGGTCGACGGCGAGCGGCTGCCGCTCGAGGTGTCCGACGGCGACGAGGTCATCTACTCGAAGTACGGCGGCACCGAGGTGAAGCTCGAGGGCGAGGACGTCCTGATCCTCAGCGAGCACGACATCCTCGCGCGCGTCGCCGCGACGCCGGCGCCCAAGAAGAAGGCCGCGGCCAAGAAGAAGTAGCGGAGCCCCAGCCCGCCCCACGCACAGTCATCACGAGGAGACACGCCGAGACATGGCAAAGCAGATCAAGTTCGACGAGGACGCCCGCCGCGCCCTCGAGCGCGGGGTGAACACCCTGGCTGACGCGGTGAAGGTGACCCTCGGCCCCAAGGGCCGCTACGTGGTGCTCGACAAGAAGTTCGGCGCCCCCACGATCACCAACGACGGCGTGACGATCGCCCGCGAGATCGACCTGGAGGACGTCTTCGAGAACCAGGGCGCCCAGCTCGTGCGCGAGGTCGCCACCGCCACCAACGACGTGGCCGGCGACGGCACCACCACCGCCACCGTGCTGGCCCAGGCGATCGTGCGCGAGGGCCTCAAGAACGTGGCCGCCGGCGCCAACCCGATGGGCCTCAAGCGCGGCATCGAGGCGGCCGTCGACGTGGTCGTGGCCGAGATCGCCAAGCAGTCCAAGGAGGTCTCGGGCAAGGAGGACATCGCCCGGGTCGCCTCGATCTCCAGCCGCGACCGCGCGATCGGCGATGTCATCTCCGACGCCATCGAGAAGGTCGGCAAGGACGGCGTGGTGAACGTCGAGGAGGGCCAGACCTTCGGCATGGACCTCGAGTTCACCGAGGGGATGCAGTTCGACCGCGGCTACATGAGCCCCTACATGGTCACCGACCAGGACCGCATGGAGGCCGTCCTCGACGACCCGTTCCTGCTCATCCACGGCGGCAAGATCTCCTCGGTCCAGGACATCCTGCCGCTGCTCGAGCAGGTGATCGGCCAGGGCCGGCCGCTGCTGATCATCGCCGAGGACGTCGAGGGCGAGGCCCTCGCCACCCTGATCGTCAACAAGCTGCGCGGCACCTTCACCGGCATCGCCGTCAAGGCCCCCGGCTTCGGCGACCGGCGCAAGCGCATGCTCGAGGACATCGCCATCCTCACCGGCGGCGAGGTGATCGCCGAGGAGATGGGCCTCAAGCTCGCCAACGCCCAGGTCACCCAGCTCGGGCGCGCCCGCAAGATCGTCATCACCAAGGACACCACCACGATCATCGACGGCGCCGGCGACTCGGACGAGATCAAGGGCCGCATCAAGCAGATCAAGGCCGAGATCGACACCACCGACTCGGACTTCGACCGCGAGAAGCTCCAGGAGCGCCTGGCCAAGCTGGCCGGCGGCGTGGCCGTGGTCAAGGTCGGCGCGGCCACCGAGACCGAGATGAAGGAGAAGAAGCACCGCGTCGAGGACGCCCTGCAGGCGACCCGCGCCGCCCTCGAGGAGGGCGTCGTGCCCGGCGGGGGCGTGGTCCTGATCAACTCGATCAAGGCCCTCGACGGCCTCTCGCTCTCCGGCGACGAGGCCACCGGCGCGAACATCGTGCGCCGCGCCCTCGAGGAGCCGCTTCGCCAGCTGGCCGAGAACGCGGGCCTGGAGGGCTCGGTGGTGGTCGGCGAGGTCAAGACCAAGAAGGCCGGCACCGGCCTCAACGTCGACACCGGCGAGTACGTGGACCTGGTCAAGGCCGGCATCATCGACCCGGCCATGGTCACCCGCTCGGCGCTCCAGAACGCCGCCTCGATCGCCAAGAACATCATCACCACCGAGTGCGTGGTGGTGGACGCGCCCGAGGAGGGCGGCGCGGGCGGCGGCATGGGCATGTCCCCGAACATGGGCGGCATGGGCATGGGCGGGGGAATGATGTAAGCGCGTGTCGATCCCGAAGGAGCCCGACCTCTCAGCAGGTCGGGCTCAGTCGGGAATTGCCTGTCGTCTCGACGGCACGCACGTACGCGAAGGGGGCCCCTCGGGGCCCCCTTCGTCATTCGACGTCCGGCCGGCTGTAGTGCCCGGCCACGTCGAACACCCGCCGGGCCGCCAGCACGGCGCCGGGGTCGCAGTCGGCGTAGAGGATCTCCTCCCGCCCGGCCACCGGCCCGGCCAGCACCGCACCGCGGGGATCGACGATCACGCTGTTGCCCACGAGCAGCTCGTCGGGGCACGCCGCGAGCTCGGCGGCCAGCGGGAAGTCGGCCGGGAAGGCGTCGCGCCGCAGGTACTGCACCGGCGACAGAACGAAGGCGCCGGCCTCGAAGGCGAACGTGCGCATCGCGGCCTGCCAGACCTCGCCGTCGTCGGCCGTCGGCGCCAGGTAGAAGTCCACGCCGCCGCGGTGCAGGCGCTGCCGCGCCGCCGGCATGAAGTTCTCCCAGCAGATCAGCCCGCCGAGGCGGCCGAAGTCGGCCTGGAGGGGATCGAGATCGTCGCCCGGGCCCTGGCCCCAGAAGACGCGCTCGTGGAGCGTCGGCACCAGCTTGCGGTGCCGGTGCGCGATGCGTCCGTCGGGCGAGAGCCACAGGAGCGTGTTCCACAGCGTCCCGGGCCGGGCGGGGTCGCGCTCGTTGACCCCGATCCCCACCCAGGCGCGGGCGCGCCGGGCGGCGGCGGCCAGGCGCTCGGCGCGGGGGCCGGGGATCTCGACCGCCGCGTCCCACATGCGCCGGTGCAGCTCGGTGGCCTCGCGGGAGAAGCGCGCGTAGGCGTGGGCCCAGCGCGAGCTCGGGTAGAGCGCGACGAAGGCCTCCGGCAGCGCGATCAGGCGGGCGCCGCCGGCGCCCGCCTCGCGGATCAGGTCGCAGGCCTTCGCCACCGAAGCGTCGCCGTCGAGCACCACCGGCGCGGCCTGGACGACGGCCACCCGCACGCCGGCGCTCATCGCGCGGCCGCCATCGCGCCGCGGGCCTCGCGCAGGACCTCGGCCGTGTGCTCGCCCAGGCGCGGGGCCGGGCCGCCCGCCGACGCCGGGGTGCGCGACAGCCGCAGCGGGGGGCCGGTGACGCGCTCGGTGCCGAGCACCGGATCCTCCACCTCCACCACCAGGCCCACCTCATGGGCGCGCGGGTGGTCGAGCAGGGAGAACGGACGGTCGGTCACGACGCCGTGGGGCAGGCCCTCGGCCTGCAGCACGGCGACCCAGTGGGCGGTCGGCTCGTCGATCAGCCGCCGCCCGATGATCTCGGCCAGCGCGTCGGAGTTGCGGGTGCGCGCGGGCAGGTCCACGAAGCGCGGGTCCTCCAGCAGGTCCCCCAGGCCGAGCGCCCGCAGGGCGCGCTCGTGCAGGCGCGGGGCGTAGCACGCGAGGGCGATGCCGCCGTCGAAGGTGGGGTAGGGCCGGTAGAGCGCGCCGACGAACCGGTTGAACAGCGGCTCGCCGCTCTCCTCGCTGATCAGGCGGTGGGCAGCGAGCGCCCCGGATGCCTCCAGCAGCGAGGTCTCGACGAGCTGGCCCCGGCCGCTGCGCTCGCGCTCGAGGAGCGCGGCGAGGATGCCGGCCACCATGATCCAGGGCACCAGCGTGTCGTGGACCGGCACGGGCAGGGGGCGGCCGCCGTTGGCGGTGACCACGCCGGCCTCGGACTGGAGCGCGACGTCGGTGCCGCGCGGCCCCGCGGGGCCGAACGCCGACAGGGCGCAGTAGACCAGGCGCGGGTTGGCGGCCATCAGCTCGGCGGGACCGGCGCCGATGCGCTCGGGCACGCCCGGCGCGAGGCTGTGGACCACGACGTCCGCGCCGCGGACGAGGTCGAGCAGGTCGCGCCGGCCCTCGTCGGTGCGCAGGTCGATGACGGCCCCGCGCTTGCCGCGGTTGACGGCGTGGAACACGCGGCTCTCGCCGCGCACGTCGTCGACCATCCGCCACTGGTCGCCCTCCGGCGGCTCGACCTTCACGACGTCGGCCCCGAGCTGCGCGAGGGCCATCGACGCGAGCGGCCCGCCGAGGTGGTGGGTGAGGTCGATCACCCGGATCCCCTCCAGCGGCGCGCTCATCGCACGGCCTCCGCATACGCCGCCGCCAGCTCCGGCGCGCCCTCGCGGGGGCCGCAGCAGTACATGCGGTGCTCGGCGATCCCGTCGGGGCCGAGCTGGAGGACGTGCGCCTGGCGCACCACCCAGGGGGCGCCCTCGTAGGTGCTCGTGCGCTCGAACTCCACGACGGCGCGGTCGTCGCTGCGCACCGTGCCGAGGAACGCGTAGGAGGGCTCCTCCTCCCAGGACGCGAACCAGCCGGACATCTTCTCGACGACCTCGTCGACGCCGACCGCGACCTGGAAGGTGTTGGGCGTCATCGCCACGAGGCGGGCGCCGGGGGCGTAGGACGCGCGGATGCCGTCGACGTCCTTGCGGTCGATGGCCTCGACGAGCCGGGAGACGGGATCGGACATGACGTGCTCCTCTCGCTGCGGGATCGGTTCTGCGCGACCACCATCGCGGGGCCCCGTCATCGCACCGTCAATCGCGCGTCAAACCGGATGCGCCACGTTGATCGACGCGGCCCGTCGGAGTCAAATGGCGCCATGCTGAGCGCGCGTCTCTACGGGGGGCTCCGCGTGTGGGTCGACGGCCGCGAGGTCCCGGCCATCCCCGGCCTGCGGCCGCGCTCCGTGCTCGCGTACCTGCTGCTGCACCCCGGGCCCCACCCGCGCGTGCGCCTGGCGGGGCGCTTCTGGCCCGACGTGCTCGACACCAGCGCCCGCGGGTCGCTGCGCAGCGCCCTCTGGACGGTGCGCGAGGCGCTCGAGGCGGCCGGCGGCGGCGCCTACCTGGCGGCCACCCGCACCCACGCGGGGCTCGACCCCGACCTGCCGCGCACGATCGACGCCGAGGAATTCGACCGGCTGGCGGCCTCAGGCGACCCGGACGACCTGGAGCGGGCGGTGCTGCTGGCGGGCCGGCCCCTGCTCGCCGACCTCGCCGACGAGTGGGTGCTCGACGCCCAGGACGCCCACCGCGACCGGCTCGTCGCGGCGCTGGAGCGCCTCGCCGCGGCCGCCGACGCCCGCGGCGACCCCGCGGCGGCCGCGGCATGGACACGGCGCGCGATCGAGCACGACCGCCTGCGCGAGTCGCTGCACCGCGACCTGATGCGCCGCCTCGACGCCGCAGGGGAGCGGGCGCAGGCGCTCGCGGCCTACGCGCGGCTGCGCGACGCGCTCGGCGCGGAGCTGGGCATCCGGCCCTCCGACGAAACCCGCGACCTCGCCCGGGAGCTGCGCGGGGCGCGGGCGGCGCCTGCTGCGGACACGCCGTCCGGCGGCCCGGTCGTCGGCGACCCCTCCGCCGCGCCGCTCGTCGGCCGCGCCGCCGCGGCGGCCTCGTTGCGCGGCGCATGGGAGCGCGCCCGCGCCGGCGAGGGGGGCGTCGCCGTGCTGGCCGGCCCGCCGGGCATGGGGAAGACCCGCCTCCTCGTCGAGGCCGCGTCGTGGGCCGCCCAGGCCGGCGGGCGCGTGGGCCTCGGCGCCGCGCTCGACCTGGAGGGTGCGCCGCCGCTGGCGCCCTGGTCGGAGGCGCTGCGCGAGCTGGTGGAGGCCGCGCCCCCGCCGCCCGCGGCGGGCTGGCCGGCCGACCTCGCGCGGCTGTGCCCGTCGGTCGAGTCGCGCTGGGGCGCGGCCCCGCGCGAGGCGCCCGCCGCACCCGACCTCGAGCGGATGCGCCTGTTCGAGGCGGCCGCCGAGGCCGTCGCGTGGTGCGCCCGCGACCGGCCGCTGCTGATCGGGCTCGAGGACCTCCACCGCGCCGACCCGGCCACCACCGCGCTCCTCGGCTTCCTCGGCCGGCGCCTGGCCGGGACTGCGGCGCTGGTGGTTGCGACCCACCGCGACGAGCCGCGCAACCCCGAGCTCGACGCGGCGCTCGACGCGGTGCGGGCCCGTGGGCTCGTGCGGACGGAGGTCGTGCTCGGCCCGCTCGGCGACGACGAGCTCGCCGCCATCGTCCGGGACGCCGCGCCCGGCATCGGCGCGGACGCGGCCCGGGAGGTCGTCGCGGCCGCCGAGGGCAGCCCCCTGATCGCCCGCGAGGCGGCCCGCGCGGCCGCCGCGGGTGTGCCCCCCGCCGAGGGGCTGCGCGCCGCGGTGCGCGCGCCGCTCGGGCGGCTGGCCCCGCCCGCGCGCGGACTGGTGGCCATGGCCGCCGTGGCCGGCAGGCCGCTCGAGGCCGGCGAGGCGGCCGACCTGATGGGGGCCCCGGCGCTCGCCGAATCGGTGGCGGCGGGCGTCGCGGGCGGACTCTTGGCGCTCGACGGCGACCGGCGCCTGGGCTTCCGCCACGCGTTGCTGCGCCGGGCGGTCGAGGCCGAGCTCGGCGCGGGCGAGCGCGTCGAGGCCCATCGGCGGCTGGCCCGCGTCCTCGGCCGCCGCCCCGGCCGCCGGGCCGCCGAGGTGGCGCGCCATCATCTGCTCGCCGACGAGCCGGACGCCGCCCAGCGCCACCTCGTCGAGGCGGCGGGGGAGGCCCGCGGGCTGGGGGCGCTCGACGAGGCCGCCGCCTACCTCGCCGAGGCGGCCGGCCTCGCCCCCGACGACCCGGCGCGGGTGGCCGAGGTGACGCTCCTGCTGGCCGACGTCCACTCCTGGAGGGGCGACCGGGCCGCGATGGACCGGGCGTTCCGGGAGGCCGAGGCCACGCTCGTCGCGGCCGGCGACGAGCCCGGGCTGGCGCTGGCCCACGCCTTCCGCGGCCGCTGGCTGCACACCACGCTGTGCTTCCCGGCCGAGGCGCTCGCCGCCAGCCGCCGTGCCCTCGAGCTCATCGACCGCGGAGGGCTGGACGTGCCCGAGGCCCGGGCGCTCGCCCTGTCGTCGGCCGCGTGGGCCGAGTCGGTGGCCGGCGATCCGGCGGCGGTGGACGGCCTCGTGGCCGCGGCCCGCGACGCCGGCGCGGCCGTCGAGGACCCGGGCCTCGCGGCCGATCTCGAGCAGGCCGAGGGGATGGCCCTGCTGCGGGCGGGCGACTACGGCGGCGCCCGCGACGCGTGCGAGCGGGCGGCCGACCTCGCGCGCCGCGCCGGCCGCGCCGACGCGGCGGCGCTCAGCCTGCTGACGGCCGCCTCGGCCGCGGCCTGCGCGGGCGACGTCCCGCGCGTGCTGGAGCTGGCCGACCGCGCCGGCGCCTGGCCCTGGGCCGGGGTCTCCCTCGAGGTGCAGATGCGCGCCGCCCGCGCCTACGCGCTCGCCCGGCTCGGCCGGCACGAGGAGGCCCTCGAGGCGGCCGAGCGCAACGCCGTCCGGGCGGCCGCCGCCGAGAGCGCCGTCGGCGCCGCCCTGGCCCGCTTCGACCTCGGCGTCGTGGAGCTGTCGGCCGGCCTGCACGAGCGGGCGGCCCGGAGCATCGCGGCCGCGCTCGACGACCCCGACGGGGTGCTGCCCCGGGCGCTGGCCCGGCTGCGGCTGGTGGAGGCGCTGGCCGGCGCGGGCGACGCCGAGGGCGCGGCCCGCGAACTGGAGCGCGTGCCCTTCGAGCCGGTGGGCCCCGGCGACATGCCCGAGGCGCTCGTGCCCGGCCTGGCGCGCGCCCAGGGGCTGGTGGCGGCCGCCCGCGGCGACGCCGCCCTGGCCGAGCGCCGCTTCGCCGAAGCCGAGGACGCCTGGCGGCGCGTGGCCCCGCCCGCGCCGGCCGACGGCGCCTACGCCGCCGTGCTGGTCGACCTCGGCCGCCCGCCGGTCGCCGGCCTGGTCGAGCCCGACCGCGAGCTCGCCCGCCTGGCCGAGGAGCGGCGGGCGCTGGCGACCGGGACGCCGGGCTGACGATGGCCGGCTTCGCGCTCTCCTCGGTCTGCAGGGCCTCGGCCGTGGAGGTGTTCAAGCTGCTGCACGACGCCTCGCGCATCCCGGACTGGTGGGAGGGAACCGAGCGGGTGGAGGGGAGCGCCCCGGGGGAGGTGCGCCGCTACACGCGCGAGTGGCCCGACTTCGCCTACCCGACGCGCCTCACCACGACCCACGGGGCGGGCTGCGTGACGATCTCGTGCCTCGTGTCGGACATCGTCCAGGAGTGGCGCATCGGGCCCCACCCCCAGGGCTGCGCGGTGAGCGTCCGCGTGGAGCTGCCGGCCGCCGAGGCCGCGCGCGAGCCGGGCCAGCGCGCCGAGGTCGGCGGGTCGCTGCGCAACCTGGTGGCCCTGGCCGAGGCCGAGGAGGCGCCCGCCTAGGGTCGGGAGGAAGGGTCCCGGGGAGGGTCATCTCGACCCGGGTGCCCTCGCCCGGGGTGCTCGCCACGCGGGCCTCGCCGCCGTGGGCCTCCGCCACCGAGCGGACGACCAACGGGCGAGACATGTACCTCCACCTGAGGGTTAGTCTGAGCCCGGAAGAAGCGCTGGGAGACGCGCGGCAGGGCGTCCGGCGGGATGCCGTGGCCGCCGTCGCTCACGGCCAGGACGACCCTGTCGCCGCGGGGCTCCGCGGAGATCGCGACCACGCCGCGGCCCGCGCGTCAGCGGCGTTCGCCCAGCGCCCTGTTGAGGTCCCAGGCGGCGGAGATCAGGCCCAGGTGGGTGAACGCCTGGGGGTAGTTGCCCAGCGCCTCGCCGGTGTCGCCGACCTCCTCGGCGAAGAGGCCGAGGTTGTTGGCGTAGCTCAGCATCTTCTCGAAGACGAGCCGGGCCTCGTCGGTGCGCCCGGCGCGGGTCATGCACTCGACCAGCCAGAACGAGCAGAGCGAGAACGAGCCCTCGTCGCTGCCGCCGAGCCCGTCGTCCGACGCCTTCTGCGGGTCGTAGCGGTAGACGAGGCTGTCCGAGACCAGGTCGCGCTCGATGGCGGCCAGGGTGGCGAGCATGCGCGGGTCGCGCGGGCCGATGAACTTGACCAGCGGCATCAGCAGGTTGCTGGCGTCGAGCACGGTGCCGCCGTAGTACTGGACGAAGGACCGGCGCTCGTCGCTCCAGCCCTTGGTCATGATCTCCTCGTAGATCTCGTCGCGCACCGCGCGCCAGCGGGTGGTGTTGCCCGGCAGGCCGCGCTGCGACTGCATCCGCATCGCGCGCTCGAAGGCCACCCAGCACATCAGCCGCGAGTAGACGAAGTGCCGCCGCCCGCCGCGCACCTCCCAGATGCCCTCGTCCGGGCGCTGCCAGTTGTCGGCGAGCCAGTCGAGCAGCCGGCGCAGGCTGGTCCACAGCTCCCAGCTGATCGGCTCCTCCTTGTTGGAGAGGTAGACCGCGTCCATCAGCTCGCCGTACACGTCGAGCTGGAGCTGGTCGTGGGCGCCGTTGCCGATGCGCACCGGGCGCGAGCCGCGGTAGCCCTCGAGGTGGGCGAGCTCGTGCTCGGTCAGGTCGCGGCCGCCGTCGA
This sequence comes from uncultured Thermoleophilia bacterium, assembly GCA_963770865.1. Taxonomy (GTDB): domain Bacteria; phylum Actinomycetota; class Thermoleophilia; order Miltoncostaeales; family Miltoncostaeaceae; genus Miltoncostaea. The sequence goes on along the minus strand of CAVYRD010000001.1, from coordinate 183,585 downwards.
TCGCGTAGACGATCTGCAGCTCGGGGTCGTCCGGGTCGGTCTCGCGGCAGCGGTCCTCCAGCCAGTCGCGCGAACCCGTGGGCCTCCTCGTAGAAGCCGAGGCGCAGGAAGGCGAAGGCCGTGAAGGCCGAGTCGCGCAGCCAGGCGTAGCGGTAGTCCCAGTTGCGCCGGCCGCCGACGGCCTCGGGCAGGCTGCAGGTGGGCGAGGCCACCATCGCGCCCGTCGGCTCGTAGGTGCAGAGCTTCAGGGTGATGGCCGAGCGGTTGACCATCTCGCGCCAGCGCCCGTCGTAGTTGGACTGCGCCATCCAGCGGTGCCAGAACGCGCGCGTCTCGTCGAGGCACTCCGACACCCGCTCGCCCTCCCAGCGCAGGCCGCAGCCGGCCGGCTGCAGGACGAACCACGCGCGCTGGCCGGCGTCGAGGCGGAAGCGCGCCGTGGCGGCCGGGCCGTCGGTGGAGAGGGGCAGGCTCGACGCGAGCTCGGTGGCGCGCCCGTCGGCGGCGATGAAGCGGGCGATGCGCGGGCTCGTCGACCGTGACGCGGTGGTCCTGGCGGGCGTAGTCGAAGCCCGGCCGGCAGGCCATCCGGAAGGCGACCGAGCCGCGCACCACGTCGACGCGCCGCACCACGGCGCAGGGCTCCAGGCCCACCGGCATGAAGTCGGTCACCTCGGCCACGCCCTCGGCGGAGAAGAACCGCGTGAGCAGGACCGCCGTCTCGGGCAGGTAGATCTGCTTGCTGGAGCACGGGATCTCGGGCGCGATGCGGAAGCTGCCGCCGATGTCCGCGTCGAGGATCGCGCAGAAGAGGCTGGGGGCGTCGAAGCGCCCGGGGCAGAACCAGTCGATCGAGCCGTCGCGCCCCACGAGGGCCGCCGTGCGCAGGTCGCCGATCAGCCCGTAGCTCTCGATCGGCCGGTAGCGCGGCTCGCCCGGCTCGCCCCACCCGGGCTCCGCGACGGCGCCCGGGGCCGTGGGGAGGGGCGTCGAGGCCGGATCGCCGATCGTCACGCGCCCATGGTACGGCGGCGTCGGGACGGCAGGCCCGGCGGGACGTCAAGCCCGGGGCGGGTGCGGCCGATAGGGGTGGGGCCTCCTCCGATGCCCGTCGTCCGCGGCGGGCGCCACAGGGAGCGCGTCGAACGCATGGACGAGAGGAACAGCGCGTGAGCTCACGGGGCAGATCGCGTCAGGCCGGGTTCAGCTACATCGAGATCCTGGTCGGGATCGTCATCCTGGCGATCGTGGCCGGGGGCATCGCGCAGGGGCTCGCGCAGAGCAGCGCGGCCCTGGGCACCTCGAAGATCGACACGACGGCGACCAAGCTGGCCGCCGCCGAGCTCGACAAGGCCCACCGCATGCCGTACGACGACGTCGGCCTGGTCGGCGGCAGCCCGCCCGGGGCGATCGCCGCCTCCCGCAACCAGGTCGTCGGCTCGGTGACGTACGCGATCGCCACCGACGTGGTCTACGTGGACGACCCCGCCCTCGGCCAGCCCCACACGTACGTCAACTACAAGAAGGTGACGGTCACCGTCACGCCGCAGGCGGCCAAGACGCACGCCTACAGCGACTCGACCCTCATCGCCCCGCCGGCCATCGGCTCGATCGCCGGCAAGTCGACGATCATCGCGACGGTCATCGACGCGCTGACGCTGCAGCCGGTCGCGGGCGCCCCGGTGACCGCGGACCTCAGCACCTCGCCCACCCAGACGCGCTCCACCGGCGCCGACGGCAAGGTGATCTTCGCCGGCCTCGAGCCGAGCGCGATCCCGATCAACGACCCCAAGTACAAGTACCGCCTCACGGTCGGCCTGACGGATCCCTGGGTGACCCACCCCGACAGCGTCCCGGCGCAGGCCCAGCAGCACCTCACCGCCTCGCAGACCTGGAACCCGACGCTGAAGGTCTTCAAGAAGGCCACGGTCAACGTCAACGTCCGCGACGCCTCGACGGGCCAGCCGATCACCGAGCGCACCCAGGTCGTCGTCACGACGCCGGGCCCCGACGTGATCAGCGACACGCAGACCGGCTACACCGGCGCCTTCACGTTCACGACGCTGGGCGGCAAGGCCATCCAGCCGAGCACCTCCGACTTCACGGTCGCCGTGCAGTCCGACTGCTACCCGGACGCGTCCACCGCCCGCCCGGTGCCGACCGGCTACCCGGCGAACACGACCGAGACCTTCAACTTCTCGCTCACCCGCGCGCCCAGCGGCTACCTCGACGTGACCCTCCGCAGCACGGCGGCCGGGAACCCGGTCATCGGCAGCGGTCAGGTGCAGGTCTCCGGCGGCCAGGACAACATCGCCCCGCGCGTGCGCGACACGGACGCCTCCGGCTTCGCCCGCTTCTGCCTCGGCCCCTCGGGCAGCGCCAGCTACGTGGTCTCGGCCGCCAAGGCCGGCTACGGCGCCGGGTCCGTGCTCGCGACGGTCAACCAGAACCAGACGACGCCGCTCACCATGTACCTGGTGCCCGCGGCGACCACCGGCACCATCCGCCTCAACGCCGGCGCGTCGAACAAGTACGTGCGCCTCCAGGCCCTGAGCGGCACCTACGACGCGTCGCAGAGCACCAACAACTTCGGCTACGCGGACTTCACGGGCCTCGCCGCCGGCAACTACATGGCCTACATCGCCACCGGCTTCTCGGGCGGCACCCCCGTGTGGAACGCGGGCAAGGTGGTGTCCGCCACCGGCGGCCAGATCACGACCTACAACGTCCCGTGAGCCGCCCCGCCCGCCAGGACGGCTTCACGCTCATCGAGCTGCTGATGGGGATCGTGCTGTCGTCGATCTTCGCGCTCGCGCTGTTCGGGTTCTTCTTCGCAGGCGTCAACTCCGCCCGCACGCACGAGTCGCAGGCGCGCGCCCAGGCGTCAGGCCGGCTCGCCATCGACCGGATGTCGCGCGACATCCGCCAGGCCATCAGCCCCGACGGCGGCGTCACGACGCCGGTCATCTCGCTCAGCCCCACCTCGATCCAGCTCTACGTCGACCCGAGCAAGTCGACGTCGGCGGTCGTGCCGCGCCCGCAGAAGGTGCGCTACACGATCACCTCCAACCAGCTGGTGCGCGAGGCGGCCGACCCGGTCGGCGCGGCCCCGCCCTACAGCTACGGGTCCTACGGGCAGTCCGAGGTCGTGGTGGAGAACGTCGCCAACGGCGCGACGGCCCTGTTCTCGGCGATCACCGAGCAGGGCGCGGCGCTGCCGGCCAGCCCCACGGCCAGCCAGCTCCGCGACGTGGCGCAGATCTCCCTCCGGCTCCTCGTGGGCCAGAAGACCGGCAACTCGGCCTCGACTCTGGAGCTGGACACGGATGTCGCCCTCCGCAATGCCCTCAGCCTCTAGCCCGCGCCGGTCGCGCCGGGGCGGGTCCCAGGACGGGATCAGCCTCATCACGACGATCGCGCTCACCGGCATCCTCGCCATGCTCGTCCTCGCGAGCCTGTCGTTCGCGCGCAGCGCCAACACCCAGACGGCGCGCACCGGGCGCACGGACATCGCCCTGCAGGTGGCCGACGCCGGCGTCAACCAGTACATCTCGCGCCTGGTCGAGGACCCGCGCTACTACGACCACTGGGTCGACCCCGCCGAGGACCCCCGCATCGACCCCTACGGCGCCGTGCACGCGCCGGGCACCGCCTGGACGCCGGGCGTCTCGTGGACCTACGCCGGCCCGTCGCAGACCTGGACCCAGCTCCAGGACGCGCGCTTCGGCAAGGCCGCCTACTCGCTGCGCATCACGCCGCCGCCCTCGGGCTCGGACCTCGTGACCGTGCAGTCGACCGGCCAGGCCGGCCGCACCGACCCGAATCCGGTCACCCGCTCGGTGCAGAGCCAGATCCACCCGACCTCGATCGCCGACTTCCAGATCATCTCGAACGCGACCATTCACTACGGGTCGGCGGCGACCACCACCGGCAAGCTCTACTCGGCCGTGGACATCAACCACGAGGGCGTCGCCACCGCGCCGGCCTACGCGGCCCACTTCGCGTGCTCCACCGGCAGCACCACCGGCTGCAACAGCTCCTCGCGGCCCGCGGCCGTGTACCAGGCCGGCGCCTACGACTCGGTGTCCGTGCCCTCGTTCCAGAACAAGTTCCCGACGCCGATCGACTTCAGCCAGTTCACCTCGTCGCTGCTCGACATCAAGGACGCGGCGACCTCGGGCGGCACGGCCTACAACGACCCGACGGCCAACGCCTGGGAGGTCCAGTTCCTGGCCGACGGGCGCGCCCGCATCTACAAGATCACCGGCACGTCCGACCCGGGCGCCGGGCTCACCACCATCGGCTGCCCGACCACGATCAACGTGCCGGCCAACGGCGCCATGTACTTCGAGCAGTCGGTGATCGTCTCCGACGGCACCAGCAAGTCCGACTCCTGCAACTCCACCGTGGGCCCGCGGGCCTCGACGGTGAACGGCCGCGTCACGATCGCGACCAAGGGCAACGTCTACGTCGGCGGCAACATCTCCTACGCCTCCTCGGGCGACGACGTGCTCGGCCTGATCGCCGCCAACGAGGTGATCATCACCAAGTACACGCCGTCCGTGCTCACCTGGCGGGCGGCCTCGCTGGCGCAGTCGGGCCAGTGGCGCACCTACCAGGGCAACGCCGACGGCGCGCACTCGTCGATGACCTACACGGGCTCGCAGACCACGGCCGACGGCGGCTACGCCTCGATGTTCAACAGCCGCACCTACCAGTACGACGACACGCTCCAGCGGCTGCGGCCGCCCTTCTACCCGATCCTCGAGGGGTCGTGGCAGACGTACTACTGGCGCGAGGTGACGCCCCCCGCCTGATCCGGTCTCGGTCACGGCCCCGGGGCATGTAGCCTCGCGGCCGTGACCGAGACCGCCTTCGGGGCCCTGCTGATCATCCTGGCGGGGGCCGTGGCGCGGAGGCACGGGGTCATCGCCCGCGAGGACGGGCCACTGCTGGTGCGGGTGGTGATCAACCTCGCCCTGCCGCCCCTGATCTTCCTGATCCTCGTGCGGGCCGACCTGCACGCGTCGCTGCTGCTGGTGCCGGTGGCCGGGTTCGCCATCCACTTCATCCTGCTCGGCATGGTCACCGCCTCGACGCGGATCTGGGGGATGGAGCGCCCGCGCGCCGGGGCGATGATCGTGGCCACCGCGGTGGGCAACACCGGCTTCTTCGGCCTGCCGCTGATCGCCGCGTCGGGCAGCGGCTTCTCGCTGCCGGCGGCCGTGATGTACGACTCGCTCTGCACGGCGATCATCACCTGGACCTCGACGGTCTGGATCGCCGACGCCTACGGCCGCCAGCACTCCGCCCCGCGGCCGACCATCGGCGACGCGGCCCTCGCGTTCGCACGACTGCCGCCCAACTGGGCCCTCGCCGCGGGGCTGACCGTGAACCTTGCCGGCATCGACCTGCCGTCCATCGTCGAGAGGCCGTTCGAGATCCTCGGCGCGGCGACGCTGCCGCTGACCATGCTGTACGCGGGGCTGATGATCGAGTTCCGCGGCCTGAGCCGCATCTGGGCGGAGGTGAGCTACGTCGTCGTCGTGCGGCTCGGCGTGGCGGCGCTCATCGGCGTCGCGGTCGCCGAGTTGCTGCGCTTCCGGGAGGACGTGTTCAACACCGTCGTCATCATGGCCGCGATGCCGACGGCGATGATGTCCCTGGTCATCGGAACCCGCGCGGGGCTGCGGTCCGACCTGCTCGCGGGGGCCGTGGTCGTCACGACCCTGCTCTCAACCCTTACGCTGCCGGCGTGGCGGGCGGTGCTCATGTGAGCGGGTTCGGCGATCGGCTGGCGGCCGCGGTGGCGGCGCGCGCGAGCCAGGTCGTGCTGGGCCTCGACCCGGACCCGCGCCGCGTGCCGGGCGGGGCCGAGGGCGCGCGGGCCTTCTGCCGGCGCGCGATCGCGGCCGCCGGGCCGGCGTGCGTGGCCGCCAAGATCCAGCTCGCCTCCTTCGAGCGCTTCGGCACGGCCGGCTGGGAGGCCTTCGAGCGGGTGGCCGCCGCCGCCGCGGAGGCCGACCTCCTGGTGATCGCCGACGCCAAGCGCGGCGACGTGGGCGTGTCGAGCCGCGCCTACGCCGACGCCTTCCTGCGCGCGCCGATCGACGCGCTCACCATCAACCCGACGCTCGGCGGCGACGCCGTGGCGCCGTTCCTCGAGGCCGCGACGGCCGGAGCGAGGGGGGTGTTCGCGCTGGTGCGCACCTCCAACCCGGGCGCGGCCGAGCTGCAGGACCTGCCGCTGGCCTCGGGCGGTCTCTGGCACGAGGAGGTCGCGCGCCGGGTGGCCGAGTGGGGCGCGCCGAGCGTCGACTCCTCGGGCCTGTCGTGCCTGGGCGCCGTGGTCGGCGCGACGGTCCCCGAGCGGATGGCCACGCTGCGCGCGCTGATGCCCCACCAGCCGTTCCTCATCCCGGGCGTCGGCGCCCAGGGAGGGCGGCCGGAGGAGCTGGGGGCCGCGTTCGGCGGCCGGCCGGCCGGGGCCCTGGTCAACGCCAGCCGCTCGATCATCTTCGCCGAGAGCCCGCGTCGCGCGGCGGAGGACCTTCGCGCCGCCCTCTGGGCCGCCTACGAGGGGGCCGCACCCTGAGCGCGCTGCGCCGCCTGCGGCCGACGCCCGCGATGGTGGTCGCGCTCATCGCCCTGGCCGTCGCCCTCGGCGGGACGGCCGCCGCCGTCACGGGCTTCGACGGCCGCGGCCTCGTCAACCGGTCGGTGCCGGCCGTGAAGATCAAGCGCAACGCCCTCGGCGGCGTCGAGATCAACGAGGCCCGCCTGGGCCGCGTGCCGCGCGCCACGGCCGCCCTGCGGGCCGACACCGCCACCAGCGCCGCGACGGCCACCAGCGCGGCGGTCGCCTCGTCGGCCGTCAACGCCGAGAAGCTCGGCGGCCTGGCCCCGTCCGCGTTCGCGCTCGGCGGCTCGCGCATCGCCGAGGGGACGCTGGCTCTGACCGACGGCGCCACTCAGCAGCCGCTGCTCGTCGTGCCCGGCGTGGGCACGGTGCTCGCGACGTGCGCGACGGGCCCGGCCGCGACCCTCGACTTCCGCAACGAGAGCGGGGGGACGCTCAACCTGGTGGGCTCGTCCACCAGCGGGGTCGGCACGACGCTCACGCCCGACGCCCCCGACGTCGCCGCGGGCGCCGTGCAGGGCCTGGTGAGCGGGAGGGCCTCCGGCGTCTCCACGGTCACCGCCTGGAGCACCGACCGCGGGACGGTCACGACGCTCGTCGTCGCGAACACCCTCTGCCGCTTCGGCGCCCAGGCGGTCGCGCGCCGCTAGGCACCGGCGCGACCTCGGGGCGGATCTGCACCGACGGCGATCCGGCGCGGAACTCGCCCGCCCACGGGTGGGAGCTCACGTGGCGCACGTGGACTGGTCTGGCGTGAGCGGGGCGGCGGAGATCACGCGGGCAGCTCCTTCTCTCGTCGGGAGGGGCCGGGACCCTGCGGTACGACCCCTTACGGACGAGCGCGCCGCCTGGATCACTCCGGGATGCGGAATCCGACGGGCGAGGGGCTAGAGTCCTCACCGTGCTGCGCCTCAGGGCACTCGCGGTGCTCGCCGCCGTGGCATCGCTCGTCCTGGCCCCGCTCGCGCGGGCGGCGCCGCCGACCCCCGACGCGGCGGCCTATATCCTCGTCGATCCGGCGACCGGAGAGGCGCTCGCGGCTCGTGCGCCCGATCGGGAGTTGCCGATGGCCAGCACCACCAAGATCATGACCGCCCTCGTCGTCCTGCGGCACGCGAAGCTCGACGACCGGATCACCGTCCCCCCTGCGGCCGGCGCGATCGAGGGCTCCACCGGGCAGCTCGAGGCGGGGGAGGTGCTGAGCGTCCGCGACCTCCTGACGGCGCTGCTGGTGCCGAGCGGCAACGACGCCGCGGTGGCGCTGGCCCAGGGCGTGGGCGGCTCGCAGGCCGGGTTCGTCGCGCTGATGAATCAGGAGGCCGCGTCGCTGGGGCTCACCCACACCCACTACTCCAACCCGCACGGCCTGGACGCGCGCGGGCATCACTCCAGCGTGCGCGACATGGTGCGGCTGGGGCGCGCGGCCATGGAGGACCCGGTGTTCCGCTCGATCGTCGCCTCCCGGCGCGCCCGCATCGCCGGCCCCGGGGGGGAGGGCGTGCGGCTCTACGAGTCCGAGAACGAGCTCCTCGACATCGACCCCGACGCGGACGGCATCAAGACCGGCATGACCGACGGCGCCGGCTACGCGCTCGTGGCCCACGCCCGGCGCGCCCGGCTCGGCACCGAGCTCTATGCCGCGATCATCGGCGAGCCGAGCTCCTACGCCCGGGCGCGCGACGCCAAGCGCCTGCTCGACTGGGGCTTCTCCCAGTACGCGCGCGCGGCGCTGCTCACCAACGCGCCCATGGGGGCCGTCCCGATCGACGGACGCCCCGCCGCGACCGTGCCCTACCGCGCGTCGGCGCCGCTCGCCGCGCCGATCCGGCTCGGCCGGTCCCTCGCCCGCACGGTCGTCGTCCCGGCCGAGGTCAAAGGCCCGGTCCGGGAGGGGCAGGTGCTCGGCAGCGTCACCTACCGCCAGGGGTCGCACCTGCTCGGGCGCCGCGACCTCGTCGCCGCCGCGTCCGCCGACGGGCCGGGCCTCTGGGACCACCTGCGCAACGGCGTGGAGAACCTGATCCCGTGATCGTCACCGTCACCCTGAACGCCGCCCTCGACCGCACCGTGCGCGTGCCCAACTTCACCCTCGGGGCGCGCCACAGGGCCGACGCGTCCCTGCGCCTGCCGGGCGGCAAGGGCGTCAACATCGCCCGCGCGCTGAAGCGACTGGGCCAGCCGGTCATCGCGACGGGCCTCGCCGGCGGCCGCGCCGGCACGTACATCATCGAGGAGCTGACGGCCGAGGGCATCCTCAACGACTTCGTGCGCATCGCGGGCGAGTCGCGCACGAGCACCGCCGTGATCGACCCCACCAACAACCAGCAGACCGAGATCAACGAATGGGGTCCGTCGGTCGACCCGGCCGAGCTCGAGGTGCTGCTCGACAAGATCCGCTACCTGTCGAAGGGCGCCGACGTGTTCGTGCTGGCGGGCTCGCTGCCGCGCGACGTGCCCTCCGACTACTACGAGAGCCTGCTGCGCGAGCTGCGGCGCGAGCGGATGATGACCGCGGTGGACGCCTCCGGGCCCGCGCTGCGCGCCGCCCTGAACGCCGAGCCCGGGGTGGTCAGCCCCAACGTGCGCGAGGCCGAGGAGATTGTCGGCCACGAGTTCGCCGACGAGGACGACATCGCCGCGGCGGCCGAGATGCTGGTCCAGATGGGCGCGGGGAGCGCGATCATCCACCACGAGGACGGCTGCGTGGCGCGCATCCGCCCCGACGGCGCCAAGCGCCACCGCACCTTCCGCGCCCGGCTGCCGCGGCGCACCGACGTCGTCTCGACCGTCGGCTCGGGCGACGCGATGCTGGCCGGCTACCTGTCCGCGCGCTACGGCCATCAGCCGCCCGAGGCCGCGCTGTCGCTGGCCGTCGCCTGCGGCGCCGCCAACACCCAGCGCTTCGGCGCCGGCGTGTTCGACCCGTCCGACGTCGAGGCGCTGATGCGCCGCGTGGAGGTGGTGGCCGACCCCTGAGCCGGGGGTGGGCGACCCTGACGGAACCCTGACCTCGCGCCGATTCGCACCCGCCGGGCAGGAGACGGGCGGCCGACCCCGACGCTAGGATCCCAGGATCATTCTCATGGACACCGATCGACATCCCACAGGTGGGGCGAACCCAGGTCCGGCGGCGCCGGGGGCCTGGGTTTCGTCGTCCTGGGGGCGGTTGTCGGGCAGACGTGGCGGGGGGCGCTGAGTGGAGATCGAGATCGGGCGGGGCAAGAAGGGGCGGCGGGCGTACGGGCTGGACGAGATCGCGATCGTGCCGAGCAGGCGGACCCGGGATCCGGAGGACGTGGACCTCACCTGGAAGCTCGACGGCCACACGTTCGAGCTCCCGCTGCTCGCGTCGGCCATGGACGGCGTGGTCGACGTGCGGACGGCGGGCATCATCGGGCGCATCGGCGGCCTGGGCGTCCTCAACCTCGAGGGCATCCAGACGCGCTACGAGGAGGCGGACGCCGAGCTCGAGCGCATCGCGCAGATGCCGCCGGCGGAGGCGACGCGGGGCCTCCAGGAGATCTACCGGGAGCCGATCAAGCCGGAGCTGATCGCGCAGCGCATCCGCGAGATCAAGGCGCAGGGCGTCACGGTCGCCGGCTCGCTCACCCCCCAGCGGGTGACCGACTACGTGGACATCGCGATCGAGGCCGGCCTCGACATCCTGGTGATCCAGGGCACGGTCGTCTCGGCCGAGCACGTCTCCTCGGTGGCCGAGCCGCTCAACCTGAAGCGGTTCATCTCCGAGCTGCCGGTCCCGGTCATCGTGGGCGGCTGCGCGTCGTACCACACGGCCCTCCACCTCATGCGCACCGGCGCCGTCGGCGTGCTGGTGGGCGTCGGCCCGGGCGCGGCCTGCACCACCCGCCAGGTGATCGGCGTCGGCGTGCCCCAGGCGACGGCCATCGCCGACGCGGCCGGCGCGCGCATGCAGCACCTGATGGAGACCGGCCAGTACGTCAACGTCATCGCCGACGGCGGCATGGCCTACGCCGGCGACCTCGCCAAGGCGATCGCCTGCGGCGCCGACGCCTGCATGATCGGCTCGCCGTTCGCCAAGGCCGCCGAGGCCCCGGGCCGCGGCTACCACTGGGGCATGGCGACCTTCCACCCGCAGCTGCCGCGCGGCACCCGGGTCAAGACGCAGACCATCGGGACGCTCGAGGAGATCCTCACCGGCCCGGCCCACGAGAACGACGGCACGCTCAACCTCGTCGGCGGCCTGCGCAGCGCCATGGCCACCTGCGGCTACGACTCGATCCACTCGTTCCAGAAGTGCGAGGTCATGGTGGCGCCCGCCCTCAAGACCGAGGGCAAGAAGCTCCAGCAGGCCCAGGCCGTGGGGATGGGCTAAGGCGCAACCCGACCCGCTCCGGGGGCCCGCCGACCGCGGCGGCCCCCGGGCGGTCGCTAGATTGGCGCGCGTGACCCCCACCGTCCGCTCCTACGGCGGCGCGATGACCGTGACCGGCTCGTGCCACCTGCTCGAGGCGGGCGGGCGCCGCCTGCTCATCGACTGCGGCGCCTTCCAGGGCTCGCGGGCGCTGTTCGACCTCAACCGCCAGGCCCTCGGCTTCGACGCGGCCGCGCTCGACGGCGTGCTGCTCACCCACGCGCACCTCGACCACTCCGGCCGCCTGCCGGTGCTCCTGCGCCACGGCTACCGCGGGCCCATCCACGCGCTGCCCGCCAGCCGGGCGCTCTGTGAGCACCTTCTGATGGACGCGGCCAAGATCCAGCGCGAGGACGCCGAGCGCGACCGGCGCCACGGCCACCGCGCCGACGAGCCGTTCTACGTCGAGGACGACGTCGAGCGGACGCTCGCGCGGTTCGCGCCCATCGCGTACGGCGTGCCGGTCGAGGTCGCGGGCTTCCGGGTCACGCCCCAGGCGGCCGGGCACATCCCCGGCTCGGCCAGCTTCCTGGTGGAGATCGGCGCGCAGCGGCTCGTGTTCAGCGGCGACGTGGGCAACGCCGGCAAGGAGATCCTCCCCGACCCGACCCCGTGCCCGGATGCCGACGTCGTGTACATGGAGAGCACCTACGGCGACCGCGACCACCGCCCGTACGACGCCACCATCGAGGAGTTCGCCGAGGTGCTGCGCGACGCGCAGGAGCGCGGGGGCAAGATCCTGGTGCCGTCCTTCGCGCTCGAGCGCACCCAGGAGGTGCTCTACACCGTCGCCCACCTGGAGCGCGACCACGTCATCGCGCCGATGGCGGTCTACGTCGACTCGCCCCTGGCGACCAAGGTGGAGGACGTCTACGACCGCTTCCCCGAGGAGCTCTCGGAGGAGCTGCGCCTGCTGCGGGCCACCGGCCACGACCCCTTCCACCCCAAGCACCTGCGCTTCACGCGCTCGGTGGGGGAGTCGAAGCAGATCAACGCCTCCGACGAGCCGGCCATGGTCATCGCCGGCTCGGGGATGCTGTCCGGCGGGCGCATCCTGCACCACCTGATGGCGCACGGCGGCGAGCCCACGACCACCGTGATGATCGTCGGCTACCAGCCGTCGGGCGGGCTCGGGCGGCGGCTGATCGACGGCGACCGCATCGTGCGGATCATGGGCCGGGAGACGACGATCCGGGCGCGGGTGGTCACGATCGGCGGCCTGTCCGCGCACGCCGACCGGCGCGAGCTGCTCGACTGGGTCGGGCCGTCGGGCGACGCGGAGATCCGGCTGATCCACGGCGAGCACGAGGCCGATGGAGCACATGCGGACGACCCTCGAGGGGCGCGGGCGCCGCGCCAGCCTGCAGCCGAGCGAGGTGCGCCTGCCCGACTCGGGCCATCACGAGGAGGCCGGCGAATAGGGCGCCGCCCCGGCGGGTCCGTCCGCTCGGCCCCGCTAGACTGACGGCCTTGACGCACCGCCCCGCTCTCGACCCCGCGCTCGCCGCCGCCGTCCCGGGCGGGGTGCTGGTGGTGGACTTCGGCGCCCAGTACAGCCAGCTCATCGCGCGCCGCATCCGCGAGTGCCGGGTGTTCTCGGCCGTGGTCCCGCACGACGCGCCGCCCGAGGAGATCCAGGCGCTGCACCCGGCCGGGCTCGTGCTCTCCGGCGGGCCCGCCTCGGTCTACGCCCCCGGCGCCCCCGCGCTGAACCGGGACCTCCTCGAGCTCGACATCCCCGTGCTGGGCATCTGCTACGGCCTGCAGGCGATGACGCTCGCCCTCGGCGGCGAGGTCGCCCGCACCGGCGCGGGCGAGTACGGCAAGACGCCGCTCGACGTGCGCTCGCGCGAGGGCATGTTCGGCGCCCTGCCCGCCGAGCAGTGCTGGATGAGCCACCGCGACGCCGTCGCCCGCGCGCCCGAGGGCTTCGCGGTCACGGCCCAGACGGCCTCGTCGCCGGTCGCGGCGATGGAGAGCCCGGAGCGACGCCTCTACGGCGTCCAGTTCCACCCCGAGGTCGTCCACACGCCCTTCGGCACCGACCTGCTCAAGTGGTTCCTCTTCGAGGCCTGCGACTGCACGCCGACCTGGACCGCGACGCACCTCATCGAGGAGCAGGTCGAGCGCATCCGCGAGCAGGTGGGCGACGCGCGCGCCATCTGCGGCCTGTCGGGCGGCGTCGACAGCGCGGTGGCCGCGCTGATCGTCCACCACGCGATCGGTGACCGGCTCACCTGCGTCTTCGTCGACCACGGCCTGATGCGCCACAACGAGGGCGAGCAGGTCGAGGCCGCGTTCGGGCGCCACTTCGGCGTGCCGCTGGTCCACGTCCAGGCTCAGGAGCACTTCCTCACGGCGCTCGAGGGCATCAGCGAGCCGGAGGAGAAGCGCAAGACGATCGGCCGCGAGTTCATCCGCATCTTCGAGCGCGAGGCCGAGAAGCTGAAGGACGCGCGCTTCCTGGTGCAGGGCACGCTCTACTCCGACGTCATCGAGTCGGGCTCGCGCGACGCCGCCAAGATCAAGAGCCACCACAACGTCGGCGGCCTGCCCGAGGACATGCAGGTCGAGCTCATCGAACCGCTGCGCCAGCTCTTCAAGGACGAGGTGCGGGTGGTCGGCGAGGAGCTCGGGCTCCCCGAGAACATGGTCTGGCGCCAGCCGTTCCCCGGCCCGGGCCTCGCGATCCGCATCATCGGCGACGTCACACGTGAGCGGCTCGACATCCTGCGCCACGCCGACTTCGTGCTCCAGGAGGAGATCCGCCGCGCCGGCCTCTACCGCGAGCTCTGGCAGAGCTTCGCGGTGCTGCCCGCCATCAAGAGCGTCGGCGTGCAGGGCGACGAGCGCACCTACGCCTACCCGGTCGTCATCCGCGCGGTCACCTCGGACGACGCGATGACCGCCGACTGGGCGCGCATCCCCTACGACGTCCTCGAGCGGATCTCCAACCGCATCATCAACGAGGTTGACGGCGTCAACCGCGTGGTGCTCGACCTGACCTCGAAGCCGCCGGGAACCATCGAGTGGGAGTGAGCGCGGCGACGACCGGGGCCGCCGCCGCCTCAGCCGCTCAGGCGGGCGGCGGCCACACCTCGTCGGGCCTCGCGTGGACCTGCCCGGCCACCATGATCCTCTGCCGTCCCGGGTCGTTGGCCTCGTAGGGCCGCACCGCGGGGGCCCGCCACGTCTCGTAGCTGCGGCACGCGGCGTCCGGGTCGTCCGGGTTCATCAAGACCGCCTGCGCCAGCGCGTGCGCGTCGCCCAGGCCGATGCCCGAGCTGATGCCGGTCTCGGGTCCGAAGAAATGGGCCGCGTCGCCGATGATCACGGCGCCCGGCGTCCACCACTGCGGGCAGGCGAGCAGCTCCGGCTCCGAGTAGCGGATCTTGTCGATCGAGTCGATGCCGTCGAGCGCCGACTCCGACGCCGGCAGCAGCCGCGCCCACATCTCCTTGATGGCGTCGAGCCCCGGGGCGATCGCGGCCTCGCGGCCGACCCGCTCCACGCTCCGCCACCCTCCTGAGCCCTCGTTCCAGGAGAGCATCCCGATGTGGCCGCCGTCGGACATGTAGGCCATCGCGAACGAGGTGTCCGCCGGCTTGGTGCTCATGAAGCCGAGCTCGGCCTCGGGGAGCGGGTCGAACTTCGCCTCGAGGCCCGCCTTCTCGCGGGTGGGTGAGCGCATCCCGTCGCAGCACACGACGAGGTCCGACTCGATCTCGACGCGGCCGTCCGGGCCCTCCGCCACCACCCCGACGATGCGCCCGTCCGCGCCGGCCCGGATGAGCTCGACGACGGTGTGCTCGTTGACGATCGGCAGGTCGCGCTGCAGCGCCTCGATCAGCGCGCCGAAGCGCACCGCCACGGCGACCGGGGGCTGCTCCGGGCGCGGTGCGATCGGCCGGCCGGCCGATCGCACCTCGTCGTAGACCCCCACCTCCTCCAGCGGCTCGTAGCCCTGGAAGCCGAGCATGTACCCACGTGGGATGTAGTGGCCGGCCGGCATGCGCTCGAGCACGATGGGCTCTGAGCCGCGCCGCCGGAGCAGGTGCGCGAGGGTCATCCCGACCATCCCCCCGCCGACGATCACGATCTTCATCATGGGGGGATGCTATCCGTTTAGGCCCCGGGTCAGCCCCCCGCCGCGGCGGCGGTGACAGGGGTCCCGGCGGTCGGTGGGCCGGCCGTGGCGAGCAGCGCCTCCACCTCCTCCCACTCCACCGCCGTCTGGCGCCCGGCGTCGAAGTCCTCCATCAGGGTTGCGTGCACACGCAACAACTCCGGATCGTCCTTCGGCAGCTCCCGCCCGGTGTGCTGACGGATGAGGAAGACGAGCCCGGCCAGGCCGGAGTCGCGCGTCAGGCTGACCTCGAGAGGCCGGCCGATCAGGGCGGGGACGTCGAAGGGCGCGTACATCCACCAGAACTTGTTCAGCCCGTCGGCGTGGATGCCGGCGCGCGTGCGGTGGGCGTCGCGGCCGTAGAGGGGATAGGTCGGCGCGAGCGGCCGGCCGAGCCCGGCGTAGAGCGCGGCGAGGTCGTTGAGGGCGCGGAAGTCGGGGAGCGGGCGGTCGATCAGGCCCATCCCGATCAGGTGGAGCACGACGCCCTCGAGGGGCGCGTTGCCCGTGCGCTCGCCGGTGCCGAGAAGCGTGCCGTTGATCACGGCGCAGCCGGCCTGGACCGCGGCGAGGCAGTTGGCCACGACCAGGTGCGTGTCGTTGTGAGGGTGGAACTCGAGGTCCTCGGACGCGACGCCGAGCCCGCGCAGGGAGCGGATCCACCCGGGCACCGAGCGCGGCGACGCGACGCCGTCGTACGGCAGGCCGAGGCCCATCGTGTCGCAGACCCGGAACTTCGGGCGCTGGTCCGGCCCGAAGGGCTCCGCCAGGGCGATCACGGCCTGGGCGAAGGGGAGGACGAACTCCTCGGGCGCCCGGGTCGCGTCCTCGAGGTGCAGGCGGGGCCGCAGGCCGGCGTCGAGCACGGCGCGGACGGCGTCGAGGTACACCTCGGCCGCCTGACGGCGGCCGCCGGGCCGGAACTTGTGGAACGTGTGGTAGTCGCTGGCGGAGGCCAGCATCCCGGTCTCGCGCACGCCGAGGTCGCCGACCAGCTCGGCGTCGCGGCGGCTGGCGCGGATCCAGGTGGTCGGCTCGACCGGCGCGCCGCCGGCGTGCATCTCGAGCGCGGTCTCCAGCATCCTCCGGTCGGCCGGCCGGTAGACGAAGAACTCGGCCTGGCGCACGGCGCCGCTCGCGCCGGTGAAGGCGCACATGCGCTCGTAGATGCGCACGCCGGCCTCGACGGTCAACGGCAGGCCGCCCTGCTGGCCGTCGCGGTGGGTTGTCTCGGTGGTCCACGCCGCGGCCGGCAGATCCGGCGGGCGGGCGGTCCAGTCGTAGCGGGGGAAGCCCTCGCGGGGGAACGCGCCCTCGAACAGCTCGGGCGCGGGCGGATCGGTGATGTTCGTCTGAGTGGTCATGCGACGACGGTAGATCGGGCCCTTATGCTCGTCAATATTGACACGTATTATCAACGTATGACCGCGGCCGACACGCTCTCCGCCGCCGAGGCCGCCGCACTGCTCGGCGTCTCGAAGGAGACCCTCTACGCCTACGTCAGCCGCGGCCTGGTGGAGTCGGAGCCCGGGCCCGGCCCGAGCCGCGCCCGGCGCTACCCGCGCGCCGGGGTCGAGGCGCTGCTGCGCCGCCGCGAGCGCTCCCGCGACCGCGGCCTGGCCGCCCACGACGCCCTGCACGCCGGCTCCGGGCTGCCGGTGCTCGACTCGGCGCTGACGCTGATCGAGGACGGCCGCTGCCTCTACCGCGGCCGCGACGTGGTCGAGCTGTCGCGCGAGGGCGGCTTCGAGCGCGTCTGCGCCCTGCTGTGGGCCGGCGCCCCCGATGCGGCGCCGGCCTTCCCGGCCGCCCGCGGCCGGCCCGGCCCGCCGTCGGCCGACGCCCTGGCGCGCCATCTCGCGCGTGTCGCCGACCCGGCCCTGGTGGCCCCCGGCTCGCCCGAGGCGGTCGCGTTGCGCGACGCCGCGCGGGTCGTGTCCGGCCTCTTCGGAGCGGCCGGGGCCGGGGGCGGCGGGCCGCTGGCGGAGCGCCTGGCCCGGGGGTGGGGGACGCCCCACGCCGCCGCGCTCGACGCGGCGCTCATCCTCTGCGCCGACCACGAGCTCAACGTCAGCTCCTTCACGGCGCGCGTGGTGGCATCGGCCGAGGCGGGCCTCGACCAGGTGGTGCTGGCGGCCCTCTGCGCCCTGCGCGGGCGGCGCCACGGCGGGCTCACCGAGCGCGTCGAGGGCCTCGTGCGCGACGCCGAGCGCGACGGGGCGGGCGCCGCGGCCGAGCGCGCGCTCGGCGACGACGGGGCGCTCCCCGGCTTCGGCCACCCGCTCTACCCGGACGGCGACCCCCGCGCCGCGGAGCTCCTGCGCATCGCCGACGTCCTGGTCCCGCCGGCGCCCGGCGACCCCGTCGCCGCCCTCGTCGCGCTGGCGCGCGAGCGGCTGGGGCAGGAGCCGACCCTCGACCTCGGCCTGGCGGCGCTGGCGCGCCGCATCGCGCTGCCGCCGGGCTCCGCGCTCTGCCTCTTCGCGCTCGGCCGCTCGGCGGGATGGATCGCCCACGCCCTCGAGCAGTGGGGCGACCGGCGGCTCATCCGCCCGCGCTCGCGCTACACGGGCCCGCGGCCGGCGTCCGTGGGATCATCCGCGCCATGACCGAGGGGCGTGTGCGCATCGACAAGTGGCTCTGGGCCGCGCGGTTCTTCAAGACGCGCACCCTCGCCACGGAGGCCGTCGCGGGCGGCCGCGTGCACCTGGACGGCGCGCGCACCAAGCCCTCGCACGACGTGCGGGTGGGCGACGAGCTGCAGATCACGATCGGCGAGGTGGTGTTCACGGTGATCGTCCGGGCCCTTGCCGACCGGCGCGGCTCGGCGCCGGCCGCCGCCCTGCTCTACGACGAGACCGACGAGAGCCGGGCGCGCCGCGAGCGCGAGCGGGAGCAGCGACGCCTGGCCCCGCCCCCCGGCGCGGACCTGCGCGGGCGCCCCAGCGGGCGCGACCGCCGCCGCCTCGAGGCCCAGCGCACCGCCCAGCGCCGCCGCGGCTGACCCTCCGCGGCCGGGCGGCTGCGCCGCCGCCGCCGCCGTCGCCGCGCGCCGCTCGTGCGCCCGGGAGGGGCTGGACGAGACAGACCGGTCTGTCTTAGAGTCGGTGCATGAGCGCACCGGCCGCCTCCGCCCGCGAGCGGATCCTCGACGCGGCCTCGGCGGCGTTCTACGCGCGCGGCATCCGGGCGGTCGGCGTGGACGCGGTGATCGCGGAGGCCGGGGTGGCGAAGGCCACCCTCTACCGTCACTTCCCTTCCAAGGACGACCTGGTGCAGGCGTTCCTCGAGCGGCGCGACGGGCGCTGGCGCGCCTGGCTCGCGGAGGCCGTCGCGCGCATCGCGCCCGACCCGGCGGACCGGCCCCTGGCGCTGTTCGACGCGCTGGCGGAGTGGTTCGCCTCCGACGACTTCCGCGGCTGCGCCTTCCTCAACGCCGCGGCCGAGATCGCCGACCCCGCGCACCCGGCCCGCGGCGCGGTGCTCGTGCACGAGGAGCGCTTCCACGCCCAGGTCCTCGCGCTCTGCGAGGAGGCCGGCCTTCCCGACCCGCCGACCGCCGCCGCCGACCTCTTCCTGCTGGCCGAGGGCGCGATCGTCTGCGCCCTGGTCGAGGGCGGCGCGGCCCCGGCCGCCCGCGCCCGCGCGGCCGCCGCCCGCCTGCTGTCGCGCCCCGCCCACACCAGAGTGGAGGAACCATGAGCACACGCACCGCCGGGTTCCGTCTGGGCATCTACGTCTTCAAGGACGCGGAGATCGTGGACTTCGCCGCGCCCCACGGCGTCTTCTCGGTGGCCCGCCGCTTCGACCCCGAGCTCGACGCCTTCCTGATCGCCGACTCGGCGCGGCCGGTCCAGGCCCAGGCCGGCTTCACGGTGCTGCCGAACTACTCGTTCGCGGACCGCCCGCGATGGACGCCTTCCTCATCCCCGGTGGCTTCGGCACCCGCCAGGAGATGCACAACCGGCGCCTGCACGAGTTCATCCGCGACCTCCCCGAGGAGACGCTCCTCACCAGCGTCTGCACCGGCTCGTGGATCTACGGCGTGATGGGGCTGCTCGACGGCGTGACGGCCACCAACCGCAAGGAGCCCGACCGGGTCGAGGCGGGCGCCAACGGGATGACGCCGATCGACCGGCTCGCGGTCATCGCGCCGGGCTGCACCATCAGCCGCGCCCGGGTGGTCGATGCGGGGCGGATCGTCTCGGCCGGGGGGATCACCTCGGGCATGGAGATGGGCTTCCACCTCCTGCGCCGCGCGGGCTACGAGGACGCGCTCATCGACGAGGTCGCGCGGGTGATGGAGTACACGGCGGCCTGGGAGGCGTACCGCGACGACGTGGAGTACGTCGGCTAGGGGGCTACGGGGCCGAGCTTCGGCGGCGGCCGGGGCGCTCGGAGATGCTCCGCTCGCTGAGCAGGCCGCTCTCGTCGCGCACCAGCAGGTAGGCGCCGTCGGCGGGGCTCTCGAGGAAGTCGAGCAGCTCCTCCGCGCGCTCGGGCCCGAGGGCGTCGAGCAGGCGGCGGCCGATCGCGTCGTGCTCGCTCCAGCCGCTGCGCCGGTCCTCGCCGGCGCGGCGGTCGACGCCGGCGCGGCGCTCGGGCACGGCGGGGAGGGCCTCGGCCGGCACCGGCGGGCGCGTCACGGTGGAGGTGGAGCCGAGCGGGCGGCTGGGGGCCCAGATCTTGCGGCTCTGGGTGTGGTGCCAGCAGTACGGGCTCCCGCGGAAGGGACTCTGCTGGCACCTCTTGCCGTGCGCCGCGATCGCGACGCACCGGCTGACCGAACGCGTTTCCATGTTCCCTCGCCCCCCACCGATGTGACGGAGGGACCTTCGACTGTTACCCGGTGTACCAGTTGTAACCGGCCGGAGGGGCGAAGTCCAGCGGACCGGAGGGCATCCGGCTTGCGGCGGTCCCCGCTCTTTCCTAGACTCCGCGGTCGTTCTCGCGGCGCACCGTTCGCCGCGCCGTCATGCAGGTGGAGGTCCGAACCGGCCCGTGAGCACACTCAGCGCAAAGCCCGGCACCGTCGAACGACGCTGGTACATCGTCAACGCCGAGGGCCAGAACCTCGGGCGCCTCGCGTCCGTCATCGCCGAAACCCTGTCCGGCAAGCGCTCCCCGTGGTTCACGCGGCACTGCGACACCGGCGACTTCGTGATCGTGGTGAACGCCGAGAAGATCACGGTCACCGGCAACAAGCTCAAGGACAAGCTCTACTGGCGCCACTCGGGCTACCCGGGCGGCATCCGCAGCCGGAGCCTCGGCGAGCAGCTCGCCCGCCGGCCGGAGGAGGTCCTCCGCAAGGCCGTCCGCGGCATGCTCCCCAAGAACAGCGTCGGCCGCGCCCAGCTGATGAAGATGAAGATCTACGCCGGGCCCGAGCACCCGCACACCGCCCAGCAGCCTGAGCCGCTGCGCCTCACCCGAGTCGCGGAGGTCCCCGCGTGAGCACCGACGCCCAGGCGCCCGTGAAGTATCAGGCCACCGGCAAGCGCAAGAACGCCGTCGCCCGGGTCACGCTGACCCCCGGCACCGGCGTCGTCACCTGCAACGGCCGCCCGATCGACGAGTTCTTCGGCCGCGCGGTGCTCGTGACCCGCGCCCGCGCCCCGTTCGCGACCACCAGCACCGAGGGCCGCTTCGACGTCACCGCGCTGCTGCACGGCGGCGGCGTCTCGGGCCAGGCCGGCGCGCTGCGCCACGGCATCGCTCGCGCGCTCACCTCGGTCGACGAGAGCCTGCGGACCGACCTCAAGCGCGAGGGCTTCCTGACGCGGGACGCCCGCATCAAGGAGCGCAAGAAGGCCGGCCTCAAGGGCGCCCGCAAGCGCCCGCAGTTCTCGAAGCGGTAGTCGCTCCCACGACTGGCGGGACCTCAGCGCCGGCGCGGAGGCTGTTCGGGACGGACGGCGTCCGCGGCGTCGCAAACCGCGAGCTGACCCCCGAGCTCGCGCTCGCCATCGGGCGCGCGCTCGGCGGCCGCCTTCCCGGCGGCGCCCGGGTGATGATCGGCCGCGACACGCGCCGCAGCGGGCCGATGCTCGAGGGCGCGCTCGCCGCGGGCCTCTCCAGCGCGGGTGTCGACGCGGTGCTCCTGGGCGTCATCCCGACGCCCGCTGTCGCCGAGCTGGTGGCCGGATCCGACGCCGCCGCCGGCGCGGTGATCAGCGCCTCCCACAACCCCTTCGCGGACAACGGGATCAAGCTCTTCGGCCCCGACGGCTTCAAGCTGGCCGACGCAGCCGAGGCGGACGTCGAGGCCGCCCTCGACGCGGAGGGCGAGCGCCCGGAGGGGGAGCGGCTGGGCGCCGTCGTCCCCTGGGACGGCGGGCGCGCCGACTACGTCGAGTCGATGCTGCGCCGCTGCGCGGTCAACCTGTCCGGGATGACGATCGTGGTCGACTGCGCCAACGGCGCCACCGCCGTCACGGCACCGGAGATCTTCGAGCGCCTCGGCGCCCAGGTGACGCTGATCGGCGCCGAGCCGGACGGGGTGAACATCAACGACGGCTGCGGGTCCACCGACCTGGCGATGCTCGGCGAGGTTGTGCGGGCCACGCACGCGGACCTCGGCGTCGCCTTCGACGGCGACGGCGACCGGGTGCTGGCGGTGGACGCGACGGGCGCGACGGTGGACGGCGACCAGATCCTCGCGATCTGCGCCCTCGACCTGCGCGCGCGGGGCCAGCTGCCCGGCGACGCCGTGGTCACCACCACGATGACCAACCTCGGCTTCCGCCGCGCGATGGCCGGCGCGGGCATCGAGGTGCGCTGGACCGACGTCGGCGACCGTTACGTGCTCGAGGAGATGCGCCGCGGCGGCTACGTCCTGGGCGGCGAGCAGAGCGGGCACCTCATCAACCTGGCCCACGGGCCCTCGGGCGACGGGGTGGCCGCGGCGCTGCACCTGCTGGGCGCCCTGCGCCGGCGCGGGGAGGACCTGGCGACGGCCGGCGCCGTGATGCAGCGGCTGCCGCAGAGGCTCGTCAACGTCCGCGCAGCCCGCAAGGCGGAGCTCGCCGGGGCCGAGGCGGTGTGGGAGGCGGTGCGCGCCTGCGAGCGGGAGCTCGGCGAGGACGGACGGGTCGTGGTGCGTCCGTCCGGGACCGAACCGCTCGTTCGGGTGATGGTGGAGGCGCCGACCGTCGAGGACTGCGACCGCTGGTGCCAGACGATCGTCCAGATTGTCGAGCGCGAGCTCGGAGGCCCGCTACCCTGATCCATCGGGCCGCGCGCGGCCCACCGAAATCACCCCGGAGGGAGCGCGGCATGTGCGGGATCATCGGATACATCGGAGGCCGGCCGTGCCGTGAGCTGATCCTCACCGGCCTCGAGCGCCTCGAGTACCGCGGGTACGACTCCGCCGGCTTCGCCCTCCTCGCGGAGGACGACGGGCTGGTCGAGACGGTGCGCGCCGTCGGCAACCTCTCGCAGCTGCGCAACGTCGCCGGCCCGGACGCCGCCTCGTCGGCGACCGCCGGGCTCGGGCACACGCGCTGGGCCACGCACGGCCGCGTGACCACCGAGAACGCCCACCCGCACGCCAGCGCCGACGGCTCGGTGCTCGTGGTGATGAACGGGATCATCGAGAACTACCTGGAGCTGCGCTCCGAGCTGCAGGACCTGGGCGTCGTCTTCCACTCCGACACCGACACCGAGGTCATCCCGAACCTGATCGCCCGCGAGTACCGGGGCGACCTGGCGGCGGCCGTCCGCGAGGTGCTGCCGCGCCTCGGCGGCCACTTCGCCTTCGTCGTCGCGCACGTGGACGAGCCGGGCCGCCTGGTGGCCTCGCGCCGCGAGTGCCCGCTGGTGCTCGGCATCGGCGACGGCGAGCGCTTCGTGGCCTCGGCCATCCCGGCGTTCCTGCGCGAGACGCGCGAGATCATGCTGATCGAGGACGACGAGGTCGTCGCGATCCAGGCCGGCTCCCACACCGTCTGGCACGGCGACCTCGAGCTCGCCCCCCGCGCGTCGCAGCAGATCGACTGGGACGAGGAGGCTGCGGAGAAGGGCGGCTACGAGACCTTCATGCTCAAGGAGATCCACGAGCAGCCGCGGCGCGCTCTGGGACACGATCGGCGACCGCCTGCGACCCGACGGCGCGGTGGACCTCCTCGGCCTCGGCCTCGACGACGCCGCGCTGGCCCGCGTCGAGCGCATCCACATCGTCGCCTGCGGCACCTCGTACCACGCCGGCCTCGTCGGCCGGTACCTGATCGAGGACTGGGCCCGCGTGGCGGTCCACGTCGAGGTCGCCTCCGAGTACCGCTACCGCACCTGCCTGGCCGGCCCGGGAGACCTGGTGATCGGCATCACGCAGAGCGGCGAGACGGCCGACACGCTGGCCGCCATGCGCGTCGCCCGCGAGCGCGGCGCCCACGTCGTGGCCCTCACCAACATCATGGGCTCGCAGGCCACCCGCGACTCTGACGGCGTGCTCTACACGCGCGCCGGCCTCGAGATCGGGGTCGCGGCCACCAAGACCCACACCGCCCAGGTGATGGCGCTCTCGCTGCTGGCCCTGAAGCTCGGCCGCCTCAAGTGGGCGCTCACCTCGGCGGGCGCCCTCGACCTGGCCGACGAGCTGCGGCGCGTGCCGGACGTCGTGCAGGCCTACCTCGAGTCCGACGCGCCGGCGTCGGTGATGGCGACGGCCGCCGGCTACGCCGACCGGCCCTTCTTCCTGTACCTCGGCCGCCACGTGGGCGTGCCGGTCTGCTTCGAGGGCGCGCTGAAGCTGAAGGAGATCAGCTACATCCCCACCGAGGCGTACCCGGCGGGGGAGATGAAGCACGGCCCGATCGCGCTCCTCGAGGAGGGCTCGCCC
Organism: uncultured Thermoleophilia bacterium; assembly: GCA_963770865.1. Lineage (GTDB taxonomy): Bacteria > Actinomycetota > Thermoleophilia > Miltoncostaeales > Miltoncostaeaceae > Miltoncostaea. The sequence goes on along the minus strand of CAVYRD010000001.1, from coordinate 159,590 downwards.
GTCGTCGTCGTCGCGACCGACGGCCACGTCTTCGACAAGGTCGTCTCGAACATCCAGGAGGTCCGGGCGCGCGGCGCGCGCGTCATCGCCGTCGCCACCGAGGGCAACGAGGAGATCGAGCGGCACGCCGACGACGTCCTCTGGGCCCCCCGCACGCCGGCCCTGCTGTCGCCGATCGCCGCCGTGATCCCCCTGCAGATCTTCGCCTACGGCCTCGCCCGCGAGCGCGGCCTGAACGTGGACCAGCCGCGCAACCTCGCCAAGACCGTCACCGTCGAGTAGAGGTGAGAGTTGGGCATCGTAGGGGTCGGCGTCGACGTGGTCGAGATCGACCGCTTCGTCGCCGCCCTCGCGCGCCGCCCGCGCCTCGCCGAGCGCTGCTTCACCCCCGCGGAGGCGGCCTACTGCGCCTCGCGGGGCTTCCCTCCTCAGCACTTCGCGGCGCGCTTCGCGGCCAAGGAGGCCGTCGGAAAGGCCCTCGGCATCGGGATGACGCGCTGGCGTGAGGTCGAGGTGGTGCGCGGCCGCGGCGCGCCGACGATCGTCCTGCACGGCCGCTACGCCGAGCGCGGGGAGCAGCTCGGCGTCGCACGGATCCACATCTCCCTGACCCACGGACGCGACTCGGCCATCGCGTTCGCCATCGCGGAGGCCTGACGGGCGGCTCCCCGCCCGGCACGCCGCGCCCCGGCATGGGAGCATGCGGCGTGGCCCTCGCACGATCCTCCGTCCCCGCCCCGCTCGAGGGCTGCACGCCGCTCTTCGACGCCGCGGCCATGCGCGAGGCCGATCGCCGCAGCGCCGAGGACCACGCGATCCCCTCGATCATCCTGATGGAGCGGGCCGGGCTGGCGGCGGCGGAGGCGATCCGCGAGGCCCACCCCGGCGCCTCCGAGGCGGTCGTCCTGGTGGGCGGCGGCAACAACGGCGGCGACGGCATGGTCGTCGCGCGCCACCTCGCCGAGGCGGGGTGGGCCGTGCGGGTCCTCGCCCCCGCGGGCGCTGCGCCCCGCACGCCCGACGCGGCGGCGATGTCGGTCGTCGCGGCGAGCATCGGCATCGCGGTCGAGCCCTTCGACCCCGTCTGGGCCGCGCCCGAGGGCGCGGTGGTGGTCGACGCCCTGCTCGGCACCGGCGCGACCGGCGCCCCCCGGGAGCCGGCCGCCGCCGCGGTGCGCTGGATCGCGGCGCACGCGCGGGCCGGTCGTGGCGCTCGATGTGCCCTCGGGCGTGGAGGCCGACACCGGCCGCGTCGAGGGGCCGTGCGTGCGCGCCGGGCTGACCGTGACCTTCCACGGCGACATGACCGGCCTGCGGGTGACGCCCGGCGCCGAGGCCTCGGGGCGCGTCGTCGTGGCCGACATCGGCGTGCCGTCGGCCGTGGCGCTGCCGCCGGCAGCCTGGCTCGCCGGGCCCGGCGCCGTGCGCTCGGTGCCGTCCAAGGCCTCCGGCGCCGACAAGTACGCCTCCGGCGCCGTCCTGGTGGTGGCCGGCTCGCCGGGCCTCACCGGCGCCGCCTGCCTCGCCGCGCGCGCCACGCTGCGCGCCGGCGCGGGCCTCACGGTGGTCGCGGCGCCCGCCGGGGTGCAGCCGGTGATCGCGGCCCACCTGCTGGAGGTCATGTGCGCGCCGGTGCCCGACGAGGAGGGGCACTTCGCCCCCGTCTCGGTGGACGAGGTGATGGCGCAGGCGCGCCGGGCGTCGGCCGTCGCGATGGGGCCGGGCCTGGGGCGCGCCCCGGCCACCACCGAGGCGCTCCTGGCCCTGCTGGAGCGGATGGACCGCCCGGTGGTGCTCGACGCCGACGGGCTCTGGCACCTGGGCGACGCCCCCGAGCGCGTGGCGGCCCGCGCGCTGCCCACCGTGCTGACGCCGCACTCGGGCGAGGCCGCGCGCCTGCTGGGGCGCGAGCGGACAGAGGTCGAGGCCGACCGGCTCGCGTGCGTGCGCGAGCTGGCCCGCCGCGCGGGCGCCGTGGTGGTGCTGAAGGGGCGCGCGACCCTCACGGCCGCGCCCGACGGCACGGTGGTCGTCAACGGCACCGGCTCGCCGGCGCTCGCCACCGCGGGCACGGGCGACGTGCTCACCGGGACGATCGCGGCCTTCCTCGCCAAGGGCATGGACCCGCTGCCGGCCGCCGCGGCCGCCGTGGCCGTGCACGGCGTGGCGGGCGAGCGCGCGGCGCGCGGCGACGGCACCATCGCGTCGGACGTGCTCGAGGCCCTGCCGGAGGCGCTGGCCGAGGGGCGCGTGTGAGCGCCGAGCGCGCGGTGGCGCGCATCGACCTCTCCGCCATCCGCCACAACGCCGCCGTCCTCGCCCGGGCGGCCGGGCGCGCGCGGCTGATGGCCGTCGTCAAGGCCGGCGGCTACGGGCACGGCGCCGTGCCCGCGGCGCGCGCGGCCCTGGAGGGCGGCGCGGCCGCGCTGGCCGTGGCCGCCGTCAGCGAGGCCGAGGACCTGCGCGCCGCCGGCATCGACGCGCCGCTGCTCGTGATGGGGCCGCTCACCGGCGGCGAGTGGGGCCGGGCGATGGCGGCCGGGGCGGAGGTCGCGGTCTGGACGCCGGAGGCCGTCGCGCAGGCGCGCGAGGCCGGCGCCGCGGCGGGCGCGCCCGCCCGGGTCCACCTGAAGCTCGACACCGGCATGGGGCGCCTGGGCGCCCGCCCCGAGGACGTGGCGGCCCTGGCCGACGCGGCGGCCGGCGCGGGCGAGGGGGTGGCGGTCGCGGGCCTCATGACCCACTTCGCGACGGCGGACGAGACCCAGGGCGAGAACGCCGCCTTCATGTCCGAGCAGCTCCTGCGCTTCCGCGCGGCGGTGGCCGCTCTGCGCGAGCGCTTCCCCGGCGCGACGGTCCACGCCGCCAACTCGGCGGCGATCCTGCGCCAGAGGGCGCACGGCGTTCGACATGGTGCGCTGCGGCATCGCCCTCTACGGGTGCTCGCCGTTCGGCGGCGACCCGGACGAGCACGACCTGCGCCCGGCGATGGCGTGGTCGTCGTACCTCGCCTCGGTGAAGACGATCCGCTCGCGCGAGAGCGTCGGCTACGGCCGCGTCTGGCGCGCCGCGCGCGGGACGCGCGTGGGCCTGGTGCCGGTGGGCTACGCCGACGGCTATGCCCGGGCGCTGTCGGGCCGGGCCGAGGTGCTGGTGGGCGGCCGGCGCGCGCCCGTCGTCGGCACGATCTCCATGGACCAGCTCACGGTCGACCTCGGCCCCGAGGGCGCCGAGGGGGTGGGCGAGGAGGTCGTCCTGATCGGCCACCAGGGCGACACGCGCATCACGGCCGAGGAGGTCGCCGCCTGGCGCGGCACGATCAACTACGAGGTGACCTGCGCCGTCGGGGCCCGCGTGCCGCGGGTTCACGCGGGGTGACGCAGGAGGCCCTCGACGTCCTCCGCGCACCGCTCGCCCCGATCGAGGGCGAGGCCTGGGTGGTGGGGGGCAGCGTGCGCGACGCGCTGGCGGGGCGCCCGCCCTCGCCCGACCTGGACGTGGCCGTGGCGGGCGACGCGGGGCAGGCCGCCGCGCTCCTGGTGCGCGCCCACGGCGGCACGCGCTTCCGCCTCTCGCGGGACTTCGGCGCGTGGCGGGTGCAGTGCCGCGACGTGCCGGTGCAGGTGGACATCACGCCGCTGCAGGGCGGCACCCTGGAGGAGGACCTGCGCCGGCGCGACCTGACGGTCAACGCCCTGGCCCTGCCGGTCGCGGGAGGGGTGCCGGTCGTGGACCTGCACGGGGGCCTCGACGATCTCGCGGCGCGCCGCCTGCGCCTGGTGGGCGACCGCTCCCTGGCCGACGACCCCGTGCGCCTCCTGCGGCTGGCCCGCCTCGCCGGGCAGACCGGCTTCACGGTCGAGGCCGGGACCCTGCACGCGGCCCGCCGCGACGCGCCCCTGCTGTGGGACGCGCCGGGCGAGCGGCTGGCCGACGAGCTCGGCCGGCTCGTCTCCCTGCCGCGGCCCGATCGGGCCTTGCGCCTGCTCGACGACCTCGGCGTGCTCGGGGTGCTCGTGCCCGAGCTCGAGGAGTCGCGCGGCCTGGACCAGAGCCCGTACCACCACCTCGACGTGCTCGGCCACGTACTGGAGGTGGTGGAGCACGCGCGGGAGCTGGCGGACGACCCCGAGCCGGTCTTCCGCGGTCGTGCCGACCGCGTGCGCGCGGTCATGGACGCGCCGCTGGCCGACGAGCTGACCGCCCGCGGCGGCCTGATGCTCGCGGCGCTCCTGCACGACATGGCCAAGCCCGCCACGCGCGCCGTGACCCCGGAGGGGCGGGTGACGTTCATGGGCCACGACCGGCTGGGCGCCGAGATGGCCGACGCGCTGATGCGACGCCTCAGGACCTCCGGGCGCCTGCGGGAGTTCGTGGTGCGCGGCGTGCGCTGGCACCTGCCGCTGGGCTTCATGGTCCACCGCACGCCGCTCTCCCTGCGCCAGATCGACCGCTACCTGCGCCTGACCGCGCCCTCGGAGGCGGAGATCATCGTGCTGTCGGTGGCCGACCGGCTCGCCACCCGCGGCCCGCGCACCGCGCAGTCCGCGATCGACCGCCACCTGGTGCTCGCCCGTGAGGTGATGGACGCCCACTTCATGCTCGCCGACCGGCCTCCGCAGCGGCCCCTGCTGGCCGGCGACGAGGTGGCCCGTGAGCTGGGCCGGGAGCCCGGTCCGTGGCTGCCGCCGCTCCTCGACGCCCTGCGCGAGGGGCAGGTCGTGGGGGTGCTGCGGACCCGGGACCAGGCGCTCCGATTCGTACGGTCTTGGCGCGGCTGACGCATTTTCCCAGGTTTCCGTCCACCGCGGAAACACGCTACGAGCGGAATCTTTGTGAGGAAAACGCAACCGCGGTTGTGACCCCGGCGGGGCATGCGTAGGGTCGCCCGGTGCCGTGAGGCGCCCGGACCGAGTGCCCCGACCCGGGAGGACGATGATGCGCGGACACCTTCGTGCAGGACTCACCATTGCGTTGACCGGCCTCGTCACCGGCGCGGTGCCGGCCCTCGGGGCCGCGACCTGCAAGCCCGCCGTGTCCCCCGCGGACGAGGCCGTGCTGCAGGGCCTGATCAACGCCGAGCGCCGCGCCGAGCACGTCCCGAAGGTCGTGAAGACGGCGACGCTCCTCAAGGAGGGGCGCAAGAAGAGCATGCAGATGGCGCGCGGCGGGGCCTTCTCCCACGCGGGCGCCATGGCGTGGGCCCAGGGCCACAGCAGCGCCCAGAACATCGCGCAGGCGCCGTCGGCGATCGACGCGTTCCAGGCGATGCTGAACAGCCCGGAGCACCGCGCGAACATGCTCTCGAAGGACTACCGGCTGACCGGCGTGGGCGCGGCCCGCGACTGCGCCGGGCAGATCTTCTTCACCGTCAACCTGATGGCGGCCTCCTGACCCACCCGGGGGCCCGCGTATAGTCGCGGGCGTGGTCCGCCTCACGCGCATCTACACACGGCTCGGCGACGAGGGTGACACCCACCTCGGCGACATGAGCCGGGCGCGCAAGACGAGCCCGCGCGTGGCCGCCTTCGGCGACGTGGACGAGGTGAACGCCTGCGTCGGCGTCGCCCGCGCCCAGGGCCTCGCGCCCTCGGTGGACGGCTGGCTGGCATTGGTGCAGAACGACCTGTTCGACCTCGGTGCCGACCTCTGCGTGCCGCCCGGCGAGTCCGACCGCGAGCGGCTGCGCGTCCACGCCTCGCAGGTCGAGCGCCTCGAGCGCTGGTGCGACGAGGTCAACGACCGCCTGCCGGACCTGACGAGCTTCGTCCTTCCGGCCGGCTCGCCGGGCGCCGCCGCCCTGCACCACGCCCGCACCGTCTGCCGCCGCGCCGAGCGCTCCGTGGTCGCCCTCGGCGACGCGGAGGGCGTGACGCCGGAAGCGCTCGCCTACCTCAACCGGCTCTCGGACCTGCTGTTCATCCTGGCCCGGGCGGCCAACCGCGACGCCGGCGGCGACGTCCTCTGGGTCCCCGGGGGCAACCGCTAGGTGTCCTGCCCACATGGGTTCCGAACGCGGCTGATCGGAGCCTGACCGCCGAGGGCGCTGTGGGGCCGCCGCTCGTTGTAGGGGCATGAAACTGCTCCTGGAGCTGCTGCACCGGGCGAGTCGATCTAGGATCGGCCCGGTTCCGGGACAGGGGCTTCGGAGGGCCAGGTGGGGCAGGCCGTCGGCTTTGGTATGGGCCACGAGCCCGGGGTTTGTAGATGGCCGCCCCTGCGACTTGCCCGGGTGTGCCACGAGCACGGATCCGTAGTTGTCGTCGTGCCCGCCTGCCTCCGCCTTGCCGCCGCCGTTGAGGAGGAGCTCGATGCGAAGCATCGGTTTGGACGTCCACCGCGACTTCTGCGAGGTCGCGATCGTCGAGGAGGGCCGGCTGCGCTCGGCCGGGCGGGTGTCCGCCTCGCCCGAGGCGCTCGAGCAGTTCGCCCGCAGCCTGGGGGCCGAGGACCAGGTCGTCCTGGAGGCGACCGGCAACGCCCTGGCCATCGCCCGGATCATCGAGCCGCACGTCGCCCGGGTGGTGCTCGCCCACCCGCCGGCGGTGAGCGCCGCCCGGCTGGCGGGCGCCAAGACCGACCGCATCGACGCCCGCCGCCTGGCCCAGCTGCTTGCGGGGGGCTTCGTCGCGGAGGTCTGGAGCCCGGACGAGGCGACCAGGCTGCGCCGGCGCCTGATCGCGCGCCGCGCCGCCCTGGTGCGCCAGCGCACCCGCGAGAAGAACCAGATCCACGCCGCCCTGATGCGCAACCTCGCCGAGCGGCCATCGATGAGCGATCTGTTCGGGGTCGCCGGGCGACGCTGGCTGGCCCAGCAGGAGCTGCCCCTCGACGAGCGCCAGGCCGTCGATGCCGGGCTGCGGCTGATCGATCTGTTCGACGCCGAGATCGCCCTGGTCGAGCGCGCGATCGCCCGCCAGGCGCTGGAGTGCGCCCAGATCCGTCGCCTGATGACGCTCCCCGGCATGGGCGCCATCAGCGCCACGGCGCTCATGGCCGCCATCGGCGACATCTCGCGCTTTCCCAGCTCCCGCCACCTGGTGGCCTACCTGGGGCTCAACCCGCGCGTTCACCAGTCCGGCTCGGAGCCCGCCCGCCACGGGCGCATCTCCAAGCAGGGCCCCGGAGAGGCCCGCCACCTGCTGGTCGAGGCGGCCTGGCATGCCATCCGCTCTGCCGGGCCGATGCGGGCCTTCGGCGAGCGGGTGCGAGCGCGGCGGGGCGCCAACATCGCCACCGTGGCCGTCGCCCGAAAGCTCGTGGTGATCGCCTGGCACATGCTCAGCCGCGGCGAGGACTACGCCTTCGTGCGCCCCTCGCTCATGCGCGAGAAGCTGCGCCGGCTCGAGCTCATGCTCGGCGCCCCCTCGCGCCAGGGCCGGCGCAACCCCGAGCGAGTCTTCGCCAGCGTCGAGGGGCGGGCCGCCGAGATGGCCCAGGCCCGGCGGGCCGAGGCCGCTTACCGCCAACTGATGCGCGACCGACAAGCGGGAGGGGTGGGTGCGGGCGCGACACCGGGGCGCGTCAAGACGCCGACCATGCGGCGCGGCAGCGCGGCAGACCTCTGAGCCCCAGGATTCTGCCCTTCAGCTGGTCAGTCACCCGCACCCGAAAACGAACCTCTCACGCGGAGGCCGGATCGTCGAGAGAACTTGACTTTCATCCGTAGTGGCCGAGCCAGTATCGCAGCGCCCTCTGGCGGTGGCGGTGGGAGAGGTAGAGCATCCCGTAGCCCCACTCGCGCGCCATCGTCTGATGGAAGCGCTCCACCTTGCCGTTGGTCTGGGGCCGGTAGGGGCGGGTCACCAGGTGGCGCACGCGCCGCTCGGCCAGCAGATCGGCCAGGGACCGGTTGCGGGTGTAGGCCCAGGCGCCGTCGGTCATGAGCCGGCGCGCCCGGATCCCGCGCCGGGCGAACCAGGCCAGGGCGCGCGCGGTGAAGGCGGTCACGGTGTCGGCGCGCTCGTCGTCGTGCAGCTCGACGTAGGCCAGGCGCGAGTGGTCATCGACGATCGCGTGGGCGAACTGGTAGCCGACCCGCGCGCCGCCGTGTCGGCGCTCGGTGCGGTCGCGCACCCCCGTCAGCGCGTGGCCGGGGCGCGCGAAGCGCGCATAGCGCTTGGTGTCCATGTGCAGCAGATCGCCCGGGCGGGGCCACTCGTAGCGGCGCACGGGCTCGCGCGCGGCGCGCGCGGGCCGCGAGTGGCCGTGGCGGGCGAGCACCTTCCAGACGCTCGAGTGGGCCATGCCGAGCTCGCCGCCGATCAGGCGCGGGCCCCAGCCGGTGCGTCGGCGACAGCGCACGATCCGCGCCTGGGCGAGCGCCGGCATCAGACGCGGTGAGCGGTGCGGGCGCGAGGAGCGATCGCACAGGCAGGCCAGGCCCCGGCGCTCGTGCACCGAGGCGGCCCTCCAGCGCGCCACCCACTCGAAGGCCGTCGACACGCTGCATCGGAAGGCTTGGGCGGCCTGCCTGAAGCTGTGGCCCTCGGCATCGACAAAGAGCACCAGCTCGAGACGGCCGCGCACCGTCAGCCTGGCGTTAGGGTGCTGCATCCGGACCTCCCGGAGGTCGTAGGCGTTAGACACCCACAGCCTCTCGGGAGGCCCGGACTCCTTCTCAGGCGTTCGGAACGTCTGTGGGCGGGTCAGCTAGGCCGTCTCAGGCGCGCGCGAAGGCCACCCGGCGCTCGGCGGGGTCGGCCCTCGCCAGGCGCACCGTGACGTCCTCGCCGGCCGCCGCGCCCGGGTCCTCGAGCGACCCGACCACGGCCGGGTCGGCCAGCTGGACCGTCGCGCGGCCGTCGCGGACGTCCACCACCGTCCCCGCGAAGGTCTCGCCCACGCGCCCGGCCAGGAGCTCGGCCTCCACGTAGTCCACGGCCGCCCGCTCCGCCTGGCGCTCCCTGCCGCCCGCCGAGGCCATCAGGCCCGGGACCTCGGGCAGGGCCTCCGCGGCCCAGGAGGGGACGGGGGAGCCCGCGCAGAGGGCCAGGACGACCTCGTTGGCGAAGCGGTCGGCGAGGCGGCGCAGCGGCGCCGTGACGTGGGCGTAGACCGAGGCGATCGCCGCGTGGACCGGCGGCGGGCCGTCGGCCGCCGTCCAGGCCGCGTAGCCGGCGCCGTGGAAGAGCCGGGTGGCGCGCACGGCGAAGGCCGCGTCACCCGGCCGGCGGGGGTCGAGGGACCGCACGACGTCGGGGTAGCGGGCGCCCTCGGGCCAGTCCACGCCGAGCGTCAGGGCGCTGCGGCGCAGGGCCTCCAGGTCGCGGGGCTCGGCGGGCTCCAGCGTGCGGAAGAGCCCGACGCCCCCCGCGGCCATGATCCGCGCCGCGCAGATGCCGGTCAGCAGCGAGATCTGGGCGTTCCAGTCCTCGATCGGCAGCGGCGACTCGTACCGCAGCGCGTACCCGTCGCCCTCGCGGGCGACCTCCTGCACCGGCACGGTCAGGCTCACGCCCCCGCGCTCGGCCTCGCGCGCCAGCCGCGCCCGGCCGACGTCGCGCAGCAGGCGCAGGGTGCCGTCCGCCGCGGCCGGAGTCGATCTCCTCCTGGGCCTCGTCGTATCCGAGGGCCCGGCGGCTGCGCACCCACGCGCGCTCCACGCGGTGCTCCACGGGCTCGCCGAAGGCGTCGAGGTCGATCGTCCACAGCAGCGCCGGCGCGGTCCTCGCCCGGGAGCAGGCTGCCGCTGCCCTCTCCGATCGCGTCGGGGTGGAGCGGTGTGCGCCGGTCGGGCAGGTAGATCGTCACGCCGCGGGCGCGGGCCTCCCGGTCGAGCGCCCCGCCGGGCGCGACCAGCGCGGCCACGTCGGCGATGGCGTAGTGGACGCGGTGCCCGGCGCCCGTGCTCCGCGATGGCCATGGCCTGGTCGAGGTCGCGCGAGCCGGCCGGGTCGATCGTGAGCAGCTCCAGGTCGCGCCGGTCGGCGCGACGCGGCGGGGTGCCGGCGCGGCGGCCCGGGCCTCGGCCTCGGCGTCGGCCGGGAAGGCCTCCGGGATGCGGAGCTCCTGCCGGATCCGGTCGAAGCCGGGGGCGAGGTCCGCGGCCGAGGTCCGCAGTCGGAGCGCGCGCGCCGGCACGGGGTGGGCTCAGCCCCCGCTCTCGGAGAAGTGCTGGTAGTCGCGCGTGCCGCTCCAGCGTCCACCCCAGCCCCAGCCGCGGGCGTCGAAGGCCGCCACCAGCGGCCCGCCCTCCACGGCCATCCCCGGGCGGACGCGGCGCCGGTCGAGGTAGGGCTCGCTGGCGGGGTGCGAGGTGCGGCCGCCCGACACGTAGGGGTTCTCGATCGGGTCGATGTCGATCGCCAGGCCGTAGGCGTGCTGCGACCAGCGGCTCGAGCCGGTGGCCGGGCGGCAGTTGAACGCGGAGGTGTTGTCGGCCTCGATGCTCGCGAAGTCGTCGCCGCCGTAGGCCTGGATCGGCCGCATGCGCCGGATCGGGAAGCGCGGCCCGGTAGAGGTCGCGGAAGGCCGCGACCACGTCGCCGGTCACCCGGGCGTTGACCACCAGGGCGCCGCGCCGCGCGTGGCCGTCGAAGCCGATGTAGGGCAGGCTCACGTGGCGCAGCGGCCGACAGCGGCACCGGGCAGCCGCGCCGCCACACCGACGGGGTCATGTCGGCGCGCTCGGCCGGCGTGATGCGCGCGCACCACCGCGCGGAACGGCGGGATGCGCGGCGCGCCCGCCGCGGTCCCCGCGCCGGCCGCGAGCAGGGCGACGACGGCGGCCAGGCAGGCGAAGGGGCGCACGCACCGGGCCAGTATGGCGCAGGCGCGCGCCGGCCCGCCGCGGGCTAGTAGCGGCGCGCCCCCGCGTAGGCCTGGGCGTAGACCGGGTCGTAGAGCGAGGAGAGGCCCACGACGGCGTCCTCGCCCGGGGCGTGGACGAACTGCCCGCCGCCGACATAGAGGCCCTCGTGGTCGATGCGCCCGGACGCGTCCGAGAAGAAGACGGCGTCGCCGGCCTGCAGGTCCTGCGGCGGCGACCGCGGTCCCGGCGCGGGCCTGGGCGGCGCGCCCGGCCGGCACCTCCACGCCCTGGCGGCGGAAGGACCAGTAGACGAGGCCGGCGTCGTCGAAGCCGGTCTCCGTGCCGTGGCCGTCCTCGGCCCAGCCCGTGCCGAGCGCCGAGAGCGCCTGCTGGGCCGCCTGGGCGCCGAGGCCCGAGGCGCCGAGGACGGGCCTCACGACCGGCAGGCCGTAGGCGCTCGTCACGACCGCAGCTCTCCTGCTGCACGCCCGGCGCCGCGGCGGCGGCGGCCGCCACGGTCGAGGCGCCGGTGAAGACGGCGCCCTGGGGGTCGCCGCCCAGCTCGGCGTAGTAGGTGGCCACGTTGCGGGCCCAGTTGCTGTTCAGGTCGGTCGGGTCGTTCGACGCGCCGGCGGGCGCCCAGCGCTGCTGGATGGTCCCGATCGTCACCCGGCCGTCGCCGGCGTAGATCGGCCCGCCCAGGTTGCGCGCGGCCGCGGCGATCGCCGCCGACCACGAAGGGTAGCTGATGCCCGGGCCCATGCCGAACGGGTTGTGGATCCCCTGCGAGGGGCCGTAGGTGCCGAAGCTCGTCTCCGCGCCGCTGATCGCGACCAGGAAGCGCGGGTCGAGGCCCACGGCGTTCCCCTCGGTCACGAACACCGCGCCGAGGCCGGTGAGCGGGCTGGCCTTGGAGGCCAGGTAGCCGTCGATGCGCGCGGTGAGCTCGGCGGCCGGGCCGGTCACGGCCGGGACGACCTCCTGCGCGCTCTGGCCCGTGACGGTCGTGACGGGCGCCGCGGCCGCCGCGGGGCCGGGGGCGTCGGCGAGGACGATCAGCGGGTCGTCGGAGGCCTCCGCGGCGGGCGACTCGGCGATCGTGCCGGGCGCGTCCGCGGCGGGCTCGGTCGCGGCGCCCTCGGCCGCGTGCTGCGCGGCGAGGCCTGACTCCAGCTGCAGCAGCTCGGCCTTCTGGGCCTGGAGGCGCCGCTCGATGCGCTCGAGGGCGGCGAGCTCGTCGCCGCCGGTGCGCTCGGCACGGCTGCGCGCCTGGGCCAGCTCGGCCGACGTGCGGTCGATGCGCTCGCGGGCGGCCTTCAGCTCGCCGGCCGTCGCCCCGAGGGCGGGCACGGTGCCGGCCGCCGTCGGCAGGAGGACGGCGAGGGCGATCGCCCAGGCGATCGGGCGGCGGGAGACCGGGCGACGGTGCATACCCCCCTTATGTCGGTTCTCCGCGCGCCGCCCTTGAGGATGCGGCGGGCGGGGCGGCGGGCCGCGCTAGGGCCGGACCGCTCCGACGTAGCCGGAGTACGTGGAGAGCTGGCTCACCTTGACCACGTCGCCGGTGTGCGGCGCGTGCACGAACTGGTCGCCGCCGAGGTAGATGCCCACGTGGCCGAGGCCGTGGAAGAAGACCAGGTCGCCCGGCTGGAGCTGGCCGGCCGGCACCTGCGGGAACGCGGCCCAGATGGCCCCGGTGTAGTGCGGCACGCTCTTGCCGATCTGCGCGTACACGTAGGAGGCGAGGCCGCTGCAGTCGAAGCCGCTCGGCGAGGCGCCGCCCCAGACGTACGGGACGCCGAGGTAGCGGAGCGCGATGGCGGCGGCCTGGGCGTTGCCGCTGCCGCTGGGGAGCGGGGTGGACGACGCGGCCGGAGCGGAGGGGGTGGCCGCCGCGACGGCGGTCGGGGCGACGGTGGAGGGCGTTGAGGCGGCGACGGCGGCGGCGGCCTGGCGCTGGCGGGCCAGCTCGGCGGCGGCGGCGGCCTCGCGGGCCTTGCGCTCCTCCTCGGCCTTGAGGAGGCCCTTCAGCTCGGCGCTCGCGCCGTCCAGCACCTGCTGGCGCTGGTTGAGGAGGGCCTCGACCTTGGCCTTCTCGCGGGCCTTCGCGGCGACCTGATCCTGCGCGGTCTGGCGGTCCTCGACGAGCTGGGCCCGGAGCCTGACGAGCGTCGCCTTGTGCTCGCGCAGCCCGGATACGACCTCGGCGTCCTGCTCGCCCACGCGGTCGAGGAGCTCGATCTGGTCGGCGGCGGCGGTGATGCTGCCGCTCGTGATCAGCACCTCGGCGAGGCTCGGCGACGGCGTCGCGTAAAGGCCGCGCAGGCGCTGGGCGAGGACCTTGCGCTGAGCCGCGAGGTCGCGCTCGGTCTGCTTCTGGAGCGTGGTGTTCTGGTCGATCCGGTCGTTGACCTGACCGAGCTTGTACTGCGCCCCGTTGTACGCCTCGGCGGCCGACTCCACCTGGGTGTTGATGGCGTCCAGCTCCGACTGGATCCGGGCCACCTCAGCGCGCTTCGCCTCGATCGCCGCCGGCTCCGTGGTGGCGACCGCCGCCCCGAACGCGAGGAGCGCCGAGAGCACGACGAGGGCGATGCCGGTGGCTGCGAGGTGACGCGGGCGTCTCAGAAAGCGAGTCTCCTGCGCGGTGACGGGACACGGAAAGCCAGAGGGTGGCCCCAGCCGATGCGGCACGCTACCACCCTTGATCACGGAGGCACAAGCAAGAGGTCGTGCTCCCTCATCATCGGCGTAACCTCGCCCGACTGGAATTGCCGACGGCCGAGGCGCACGGAATGATGCCCACGTGAACCTTCTCCGAATCCTCGTCGCGGCCTGCCTGATCGCCGCGATCGCCGCGTCCATCGCATCGGCCGGCGGGGAGAGGGCGCCCGAGGCGCGGGCCGTCGCCTACGCCGCGCTGCTGCCCGGCGGCACCCAGGGCGCGGTGTCCGCCGCCACGGGCGGCCCCGCCGAGCGCGGGACGACCGTCACCGGCCTGCGGCCGTCGGGGGGCGGGAGCGTCGGGAGCGTCCGCGTGGACACGCACGTCGCCACCTCCGGGCTCGACGCCGAGGCCCGCGGGACGGTCGCGATATCCGACGTGAGCATGCTCGACGGGCGCGTGACGATCGGCTCGTTGCGGATGTCGGCCCGGGCGTCCTCCGCCGGGGCGTCGGGGCTCACCGAGGGGAGCGTCTCGGGCGTCACGGTCAACGGCGCGGCGGTCGCCGCGGGGCCCGGGAGCCGGGTCGAGGTGCCCGGCATCGGCACCATCATCCTGATGGAGCAGGTCTCCGACGGCGCCGGGAGCGTGCGCGCCAACGCCCTGCGCCTCGAGGTGACCGACCCGCAGGCCGCCACGGTCATCGGCCAGCCCTTCGTGCTCGGCCACCTCGACCTCTCGGCCGCCGCCGGCACCGCGCCGGTCACGCCCGAGCCGCAGAAGCGGGCGCCCGCCGCGCCGGCGGCTCCGGCCCGCACGGCCCCGCCAACGGCGACCGCGCCCGCCGCGCCCGAGGCCGCTCCCGCCGCGCCGATCGTCGTCCCCGAGCCCCTTGGGCTGCCGCGCCGCGCGGCGCCCGCGGTGACGATCGCCACCGACGCGGGCTACGTCTTCCCGGTGGTCGGCGACGTGAGCTTCACCGACGACTACGGCGCGCCCCGCGCCGGCACCGGGTGGCACCACGGCAACGACCTCTTCGCCGCGCGCGGCACCCCGGTCGTCGCGGTGGCCGACGGGACGCTCTCCAAGGTCGGCGTCAACACGCTGGGCGGCAACCGCCTCTGGCTCACCGACGACGCCGGCAACGCCTTCTACTACGCCCACCTGTCGGCCTACGCCCCGGCGGCGGTGGACGGCGCGCGGGTGACGGCGGGCCAGGTGATCGCCTTCGTCGGCAACACCGGCCAGGCCATCACCACCCCGCCCCACCTGCACTTCGAGGCCCACCCGGGCGGCGGCGACAGCGTGGACCCCTACCCGTACCTCATCGCCTGGCAGCGCGGCTCGGACATCCCGCGTGCCTTCGCCCAGGCCGCCGCCACCTCGCCGTCGCCCGCGCCGGCCGTGGGCGCCGTCCTGGTGGACGACACCCCCGAGCTGGACGCCCCGCCCGCCGCGGGAGACGGGCTGGCGACCCCCGCGACCTAGGAGCCGCGCCGCTCAGGCGCCGAAGCTGTCCCCGCAGGAGCAGGTGGACGTCGCGTTCGGGTTGTTGATCCGGAAGCCGCGCCGCAGCAGGCCGTCCTCGTAGTCGATCACCGACCCGGTGACGTGGATCGCGCTCTTCAGGTCCATGAGCATGGTGACGCCGTTGGAGACCACCTCGCGGTCGCCGGGGGCGGCGGCCTCGCCGGGCTCCAGCAGATCCAGCTTGTACTCCAGGCCCGAGCAGCCGCCGGCCAGGATCCGCAGCCGCACGCCGTCCGGGCGGCCCTGATCGGCCGCCGAGCGGCGGATGTAGTCGGCGGCGGCGGGGGAGATGGTGACGAACGCCTCCCCGCCGGCCTCGGCCTGGCGCGCGGCGCGCGCCCGCGCCCGCGCCGCCGCCTTCTTCTCCTCGAGGGTGAGCGGGCGGCCGGGGTCGGCCACGGCGGCGCGGGTCTGGGCCGCGTCCATGCTCAGTAGCCCATCACCTTCATCAGGAACCGGCCCTCCTCGGTCATCGCCTCGGGCGACCACGGCGGATCCCAGACCCAGTTCACGTCCACGCTCGTCACGCCCTCGAGCGGGCCGACCGCGGCGCGCGCGTCGCCCAGGATCTGCTCGGTGAGCGGGCAGCCCATCGACGTGAGGGTCATGTCCAGGATCACGGCGCCGTCGTCGCCGATCTGGACGCCGTAGAGCAGGCCGAGGTCGACCACGTTCACGCCGAGCTCGGGGTCCTCCACCTGCTTCATCGCGCTGCGGATCTCGTCCTCGGTGGCCATCAGGAGACCTCCTCCATCTCGCGCTGGTAGGTCTGGATCGCGTCCTTGGCGGCCATCCACCCGAGCAGCGCGCACTTGACGCGCACGGGGTACTTGGCGACCCCCTGGAGGGCGATGGCGTCGCCCAGGCGGGCCTCGTCGCCGTGCTCGGAGCCGTGCATCACCATCCGGAAGTGCTCGACCGTGCCGAGCGCCTCCTCCAGCGGCTTGCCGACGAGGGCCTCGCTCATCATGGACATCGAGGCCTGCGAGATGGAGCAGCCGTCTCCGGTGTGCGCGATCTCGGTCACCACGCCGTCCTCGATGTTGAGCTCGAGGTGGATCTCGTCGCCGCAGAGGGGGTTGTTCTGGTCCACGGCCACGCTCGGGTTCTCCAGCGACCCCTCGCCGCGCTTTCGGCGGTAGTGGTCGAGGATCACCTCCTGGTACAGGTCGTCGAGACCGCCCAAACGTCTGACCTCGCTACTTGAAGGCCGCCCGGGCGTTGCCCAGGGCGCGCACGAGAACATCGATCTCCTCGTGCGAATTGTAGAGATAGGCGCTCGCGCGGGCCGTGGCCCCCACGCCCAGCACGCGCATCAGCGGCTTGGCGCAGTGGTGGCCGGCGCGCACGCAGACGCCCTCGCGGTCGATCAGCTGGGCGATGTCGTGCGGGTGCAGGTCGGGGAGGCTGAACGACACAGCCCCGCCGCGCGCCGCCGGGTCGCGCGGGCCGTAGATCGTGATGCCCTCGACGGCGCCGAGCGCGTCGAGCATGTGGGCCGTGAGGTCCACCTCGTGGGCGCGGACCGCCTCCATGCCGACGTTCATCAGGTACTCGGCCGCGGCGCCCAGCCCGATCGCCTCGGCGATCGGCGGCGTGCCGGCCTCGAACTTCCACGGGATGTCGGCCCAGGTGGACCCGGCGGTGGTGACGTTGGAGATCATCTCGCCGCCGCCGAGGAAGGGCTCCATGCCCTCCAGCAGCTCGCGCGTGCCGACCAGCACGCCGATGCCCGTCGGGCCCCAGCATCTTGTGGCCCGTGAAGGCGAAGAAGTCGCAGCCCAGGGAGGGGATGTCCACCGGCATGTGGGGGACGCTCTGCGAGCCGTCCACCAGCACCAGGGCGCCGGCGTCGTGCGCCATCCGCGCGATCTCGGCGACCGGGTTGATCGTGCCGAGCACGTTGCTCACGTGGACCACGCCGACCATCCGGGTGCGCTCGGTGAGCAGGCCCGCGAAGGCGTCCATGTCGAGCTCGCCCCCGGGGGTGACCGGCGCGAAGCGCACCGTCGCCCCGGTCATCTCCGCGACGATCTGCCACGGGACGATGTTCGAGTGGTGCTCCATCTCGGTGACGAGCACCTCGTCGCCCGCCGCGAGGTTGCGCATGCCCCAGGCCCATGCCACCAGGTTGATCGCCTCGGAGGCGTTCTTGGTGAACACGACCGTGTCGCGCGGCGCGCCGACCAGGCGCGCGACGCTGTCGCGGCCCGCCTCGTAGCGGGCCGTCGCCTCGGCGGCGAGCTCGTAGACGCCGCGGTGCACGTTGGCGTTGGTCTCGCGGTAGTAGGCGTCCATCGCGTCCAGCACCGCGGTGGGCTTCTGCGAGGTCGCCGCCGAGTCGAGGTACACGAGCGGCGCGCCGTGGACCGTGCGCGAGAGGATCGGGAAATCCGCCCGCAGCGCGGTCACGTCGATGGCGGCCGTCGTGCCCATCGGGTCAGCCTCCGCCGGCGGGCGCGGCGGCCTCCTCGGCCGCGCCGAACTCGACGTAGCCGTGCTCCTCGAGGTAGTCGGCCAGCTCCGGGCCGCCGGTGCGCGCGATGCGCCCCTCGAACATCACGTGCACGACGTCCGGGCGGATGTACCGCAGGATGCGCGTGTAGTGGGTGATGATCAGCACCCCGAGCTCCGGCCCGCGCATCGTGTTCACGCCCTCGGAGACGACCTTCAGGGCGTCGACGTCGAGGCCGGAGTCGGTCTCGTCGAGCACCGCGAACTTCGGCTCGAGCATCGCCATCTGGAGGATCTCGTGGCGCTTCTTCTCGCCGCCGGAGAAGCCCTCGTTGAGGTAGCGGTCGGCGAAGGAGCGGTCGAAGCCGAGCAGCTTCGACTTCTCGTCGAAGAGCTTGATGAAGTCGCGCGGGGAGATCTCCTCGCCGCGGATCGCGTTGAGCGAGGTCCGCAGGAAGTTCATGACCGACACGCCGGGCACCTCGACCGGGTACTGCATCGCGAGGAAGAGGCCGAGGCGCGCGCGCTCGTCGGCCTCCATCTCGACGATGTCCTGCCCGTCGAAGATGACGGAGCCGCCGGTGATCTCGTAGCGCGGGTGGCCCGCGAGCGCGTAGGCCAGCGTGCTCTTGCCGGAGCCGTTGGGCCCCATCAGCGCGTGGACCTCGCCCTGGGGGACCGTCAGGTCGACGCCCTTCAGGATCGGGGTTCCGTCCACGGCCACCTCGAGGCCGCTGATCTGCAGGATGGGATCGCTCACGTCACTCCTCAGCGCATCAATGGGTGTTCACGGCTCGGCGCGGGATCGACCAGGACGCGGCCGTCCCGCACCTCCACGGCGAAGGTGGGTAGGGGCTTGGTGGCGGGCGGCGTCAGCACCTCGCCGGTGCGCAGGGAGAAGGCGGCGCCGTGGCGCGGGCACTCGATGGTCTCGCCCTCCACCCAGCCGCCCGACAGCGACTCCAGCGCGTGGGTGCAGACGTCGTGGACGGCCAGCACCTCGCCGTCCAGCGCGACGAGGCAGACCGGGGTCTCGCCGACGCGCACGAGCACGGGCTCGCCCTGCGCCAGGTCGTCCACGGCCGCAACGTCGATCACGCGAGCTCCTCCCGGCTGCGCGGGGTCATGCGAGCTTCTCCTGGACGGCGGCCTCGAGCTCCGTGCGCAGCTCCTCGAGGCGCACCTGCTCCAGCACCTCCTGCAGGAAGCCCATCACGATGAGCCGCTTGGCCTCGGCCTCGGGCACGCCGCGTGAGCGCAGGTAGAAGAGGTGCTCGTCGTCCACCCGGCCGACCGCGCCGGCGTGGGAGCACTTCACCTCGGCCGTCTCGATCTCCAGGAACGGGATCGTGTCGGCCCGGGCGCCCTCGTTGAGGACCAGGTTGCGGTTGGTCTGGTACGCGTCGGTGCCCGGCGCGCCCGGGGGCACGATCAGGTTGCCGTAGAAGACCGTGTGCGCGGCGTCCTGGATCGCGCCCTTGTAGAGCAGGTTCGAGTAGGCGTTGGGCGCCTCGTGGCGCGCGACCACCCGGTGCTCGAAGTGCTGGTCGCCGCCGGCGAAGTAGAGGCCGAGCGCGCGGGCGTCGGAGCCCGGCCCGGCGCAGACCATCGTCGGCTCGACGCGGACGACGTCGCCGCCCAGCGTCACGACCACCGAGCGGGCGCGGGCGTCGCGGTCGACGCGGGCCCGCAGCATCGCGTGGTGGCGCACGCCGGCGCCCCAGTCGATGACCGAGACGTGCTCCAGCTCGGCGTTCTGGCCGACGTAGAGCTCGACCACCGAGGACGCCGCGACCGGCCCGGCGAGGTCGCCGGAGGCGAAGCGCTCGACCACCGTCGCCCGGGCGCCCTCCTCGACCACGACCAGGCTGCGCCCGAAGACGCGGCCGGCGGCGCCGGTGGCGGACAGGATCGACTCCACCGGCAGGGTGACGTCGACGCCGCGCGGCACGTAGACGAACAGGCCGCCGTCCCAGCGGGCGGCGTTCAGCGCGCCGGGCTTCGTCTCGAAGCCGATCAGACCGTAGAGGCGCTCGCGCACCAGGGCCTCGTGCTCGCCGAGGGCGGCGCCCAGCTCGGCCACGATCACGCCGTCGGGCAGCGCGCCGAGCTCCGGCGCCGAGGGGGCGCCGTCGACCAGCGACAGGCGCGCGGCGCGCTCGCCGCCGGACGTGCCGGGCACCGTGGCGGCGCCGGGCGCGTCGGGCTCGGGGCCCTCCAGGCCGAGGTCGGCCGGAGGGGTGAAGCGCCAGTCCTCCTCGCGCCCGGTGAGGGCGGGGAGGGTCGTCAGGTTGTCCGCCGCGGCGGTGCGGGCCGCGTCGGCCCAGGTCGGGCTAGCCAATCGAGCCCTCCATCTGCAGCTCGATCAGTCGGTTGAGCTCGACGGCGTACTCCATGGGCAGCTCCTTGGCGATCGGCTCGATGAAGCCGCGCACGATCATCGCCATGGCCTCCTCCTCGGAGAGTCCGCGGCTCATCAGGTAGAAGATCTGGTCGTCGGCGACCTTGGACACCGTGGCCTCGTGGCCGATCGAGGAGTCCTCCTCGCGGATGTCCATGTAGGGGTAGGTGTCCGAGCGGCTGTCCTCGTCGAGGAGCAGCGCGTCGCACACGACCGACGCCTTGGCGCGCTTGGCGCCCGGCTCGACCTGGACCAGGCCGCGGTAGCTCGTGCGCCCGCCGCCCCGCGAGATCGACTTGGAGACGATCGTCGAGGACGTGTCGGGGGCGACGTGGACCATCTTGGCGCCGGCGTCCTGGTGCATCCCCTCGGAGGCCATCGCCACCGAGAGCACCTCGCCGCGGGCGCCCGGGCCGATCATCCACACGGCCGGGTACTTCATGGTCAGCTTGGAGCCGAGGTTGCCGTCGACCCACTCCATCGTGGCGTTCTTCTGCGCCACCGCCCGCTTGGTGACCAGGTTGTAGACGTTGGTTGACCAGTTCTGGATGGTCGTGTACCGGCAGCGCGCGCCCTCCTTGACGATGATCTCGACCACCGCCGAGTGGAGGGAGTCGCTCGAGTAGACCGGCGCGGTGCAGCCCTCGACGTAGTGCACGAACGAGCCGGGCTCGCAGATGATGAGCGTCCGCTCGAACTGGCCCATGTTCTCCGCGTTGATGCGGAAGTAGGCCTGCAGCGGGATCTCGACCTGGACGCCCGGCGGCACCCAGATGAACGAGCCGCCCGACCACACGGCCGAGTTCAGAGCGGCGAGCTTGTTGTCGCCCGGCGGGATGACCGTCGCCCAGTGCTCGCGGAAGAGGTCCTCGTGCTCGCGCAGGGCCGTGTCCGTGTCGCAGAAGATGACGCCCTTCTTGTCGAGGTCCTCGCGCAGCGAGTGGTAGACGACCTCGCTCTCGTACTGGGCGCTCACGCCCGAGAGGTACTTCTGCTCGGCCTCGGGGATGCCCAGGCGGTCGAACGTGTTCTTGATGTCCGAGGGGACGTCGTTCCAGTCGGTGCTCTGCTTCTCCGACGAGCGGATGAAGTAGAAGATGTTCTGGAAGTCGATGCCGCTCATGTCCCCGCCCCAGTCGGGCATGGGCTTGCGCTCGAAGATCTCGAGGGCGCGGAGGCGGAACTTCAGCATCCACTCCGGCTCGCCCTTCAGGAACGAGATCTCACGCACGACGTCGGCGTTCAGGCCGCGCTTGGGCTCGAAGACGTAGTTCGCCGGGTCGTGCCAGCCGAACTTGTACTGGCCCAGATCGATATCGGGCGGCTTGACTGATGACACGGGCCCTCCCCGGTCGGTGAAGAACGACGTCCGCTCTAAAGGATACGCGGATCGCCGGAAGAAGGTGAGCGACCCCGTGCCCGCCCGACGCGCCGGGGGGCGTCCCGCCTGGCCGGGGGCCGAGGGCCCCAGCTTATCCGAGACGGCCCGGCGGGGGCGCCCCGGACGCTCAGCCCGCCGAGCCCGAGGCCCGCTCGACCACCGGCCGGCCCCGCACGACGCGGGTCCAGAGAACGGTCGCGTCGCCGCCGCCGTCCATCGTCACGGCCGGCGGGTCGAGGGCGTCGACGCCCCGGCCGGAGAGCGCGCCGCCCGCCGCCATGGAGCCGTCGGGCGCCCGCAGGGAGGCCATCGTCCGCCCGCCGGCGATCCACGCCGCGACGCCGCTGCGGCCGTCGCCCACGGCGACCCGGATCGACGCGGCGGCGTCGCCCGCGGGCGACAGGGCCGTCGCGGCGCCCACGCCGAGGTCGGATGCGATCGGCGCGCCCGTCGGGCGGCCGGCGATGTCAACCCACGCCGACAGGGCGTCTCCGTCCGCGTTGACGGCCACGGAGGGCGCGCTCGCGTCCCGGTCGATGCGCGCGCCCTTGCCCAGCACGGGCAGGGCGCCCAGCGCGGTGGTGGTGCCGATGGGGCCGCGCGACCACTCGAGCGTGCCCGAGGAGTCGGCGCTCACGGCCACCGCGCGGCCGTCGCCGCCGACGGCCAGGTCGGCCGAGACGTCCCCGGCGGTGCGGAACGGCAGCTCCAGCTCGGGGCCGAAGTCGGCGTCGGGCGGCCGGCTCACGGCGAGCGCCGTGCTGCGGCCCGCGGGCAGGTCGCACTGCCACCAGATCACCGCGTGCCCGCGGGCGCCGACCGCGACCTGCGGCAGGCGCACCTGGCCGCAGAGCGACGAGCGCGAGAGCCGCCGCGGCCCGCTCCACGACCCGTCGGAGCGGCGCTCGGCGAACTGCACCTCGCCGACGTAGCCGGGGTCGCGCGGCGACGTGCCGGTGCCCCAGTGCCAGGTCGTGATCGCGAGGCCCGCGTCGCTCGTGGCGAGCTCGGGCGGGCCCACCTTCTGGCGCGCGCTCGACAGCGTGGCGATGCGGCTCCAGCGCGTCCCGGTCACGGCCCGCTCGCGGGTGCGGACGACGTAGACGGCCTGCCGCCGCCGGCCGGCGCGCGTCGGGACCGTGCGCGTGCGCACGACCTGGCGCCACGCGACGACCACGTCGCCCTGCGCGTCCACCACGACGGCGGGGTCGATGGCCGGCCTGCCGCGCCGGGAGACGGCCACGGGCTCGCCCCAGGCGCCGCCCGCGGGGCGCACGCTCACCACGATCGCGGCGTCGCGCCGGGCGCCGCGGACCCACGCCGCGGCCACGTCGCCGCGCGGGTTGGCGTCCACCACGGGCGAGCGCGCCGGCAGCGGGCCGCGCGAGGCCTGCTCCGGGCCGCTCCAGGCGCCGAGGGCCGGCGCGGCGGCGATCGGGACGAGACCGGCGGCGGCGACGAGGATGCGGACCGACAGCATGTGCAGACGGTACAGCGGAGCGGGTGTAACCTCGTCACGAACGGGCCCGAGAGGGGCGGAGGGGGGTGCGAGTGACGGACGCTGAGGACCGCGCCGAGCGCGACATCGGCCGTCTGGCGGCCGCGCTGGGCGATCCCACGCGGCGCCAGGTGTTCTTCGCCGTGCGCGCGTCCGGCTCCGACCGCTCCAAGGACGAGGTCGCCCGGATCGTCGGCATCGACCGGCGGCTCGCGGGCTTCCACCTCGACAAGCTCGTCTCCTACGGCTTCCTCGAGGCCGACTTCCGCCGCGAGCCCGGCCGCTCCGGCCCGGGCGCCGGCCGCCCGGCCAAGCGCTACCGGCTCGCGGACGCGGAGATCCTAATGGCGCTCCCGGAGCGCCACTACGATCTGCTCGCCACCCTGCTGCTGCGGGCCTCGCGCGAGCGCGGCGAGGGCGACGAGCAGCAGGCGCTCGAGCGCGTGGGCTACGACTTCGGCTTCGAGGTCGGCGCCGCCGAGGTGGCGGCCGGCCGCGCCGCGCCGGGGTCGTCGCTCACCGACGCGATGGCCGGGATGGTGCGCCTGCTCTCGCGCTACGGCTTCGGCGCCCGCGCCGAGGGCGAGGGGAGCCTGCGGGCGTGCGCGTGCCCGTTCGAGGAGGTCGCCTTCGACGACCCGGAGCGCATCTGCGGCCTCGACCGCGCGATCTGGCGCGGGATGCTCGCGGCGTTCGCCCCGGAGGCGAAGCTCAGCGTGGCCACGACCCGCGCCGGCGGCGACGACGCGTGCGTCGCGACCGTCAGCGCCGAGGAGTCCGGCTAGTCCTTCACGCGGGTCGTCGCGAACAGGTACGTCATGATCGCGAAGATGACGGTCATGCCGGCGGCCGCGATGGGGTCGGCCCCGCGCTGCTGGGAGGTCGCGGCGATCGTCTCGGCGAGGAACGCGATGTCGAGGAGGCCGAAGAGCAGGAAGCCGAGCCAGTTGGCCCAGCCGACGGGCAGGTACTTGCGCGCGCCGACCTCGGTGACGGCCGGGGCGTAGTTCGCCCGCCGTCCGCCGCCACTCTTCTTCCTCTTGTCGGTCCTCTGCGCCCGTGCCACGAACGGCAGCGTACCAGGGTCGCCCGCGCCCCTCGCGAGGCTCAGATGAGGCCCTCGCGCACGGCGTGGGCGACGGCCTCCGAGCGCGTGCGCACGTTCAGCTTGGTCACGACGTCGTGGATGACGTTCTTGATCGTGCGCTCGCTGTAGCGCAGCCGCTCGGCCACCTCGCGGATGTGGTGGCCCTCCGCCACGAGCCGCAGCACCTGCTGCTCGCGCGAGTTGAGGCGGGTGAGCGACAGGCCGCGCGGCTCGAGCACCTCCTGCGAGGCGCGCGAGATGCCGCGCAGGAGCGTCCCGAGGAGCTCGGGCGCCATGACCCCGGCACCGGTCGCCGCGGCGTGGACGGCCGCGACCAGCGACTCGGGTGTCAGCGAGTCCTTGGAGATGTAGCCCATCGAGCCCGCAGCCACGGCGGCGACGACGTCGCTCTCGTCGCCCCCCGCGGAGCAGACCAGGACGCGCGCGCCCGTGGTCTCTCGGACCTGCCGGATGAACTCGAGGCCGCCCGGCATCCCCGGGTCGACGACCACCACCGTCGCCTCGCCGAGGGCCGGGTGCTGCCACGCGTCGCGGACGCTCCCGGCCTCGTGGACCTCGTCGAGGCCCTCGGACTCCTCCAGGCAGGCCGTCAGGCCTCGCCGGTAGATCTTGTGGGAATCCAGGACGAAGACGTTCACGGGCCCACCCTCTCGGGGGCACGGCATCCCGCGTGCCCGCTCAACGCGTGACGACTATATTTCCGGTCTATCGCGCGTGACTAGAGCGGGCGGGAGGCGTGCATGGGTCTCGTGGTGACGACGAACGCCAGAATCGTGTGCGCCCATGGCGGCCAGGTGACGCTGGCGCCACGCCAGACGACGGTCACCATCGACGGCGGCGCGGTGCTGCGCGAGGGCGATCTGATCGGCGCGCCCATCGTCGGGTGCGCGCAGCCGCCGACCGTCTCGTCGAAGCCCTGCACCGCGGTGATCTCGACCCTCCCCGGCGGCAGCTCGCCGACGGTGTCCGCCGGCGGCCTGCCGGTGCACCTGGACACCCTGAGCGGGATGACCGACGGGGTGCCGCCCGGGGTGATCTCCGTGGTCTTCGCGGGGCAGACGACGGTCCAGGCGTGACCCGGCACGGGCCGATCCCGGGGCCGGCCGATCCCGGTGGGGGGCCCTAGATGCCGCGCGAGGGCGAGCTCGTCGGCCGCTACCGGGTCGTTCGGGAGATCGGCCGCGGCGGCATGGCCGCCGTGTACCTCGCCCGCCAGACCGATCTGGACCGCGATGTCGCCCTGAAGCAGCTCGGGGCGTTCCACGCGACGGATCCGGCCGCGGCCGCCCGATTCCTGCAGGAGTCGCGCATCACCGGGTCGCTCGGGCACCCGAACATCGTGACCGTGCACGAGTACCTTCAGCACGAGGGCGTGCCGTACATCGCGATGGAGTACCTGGAGCGCGGGTCCCTGCGACCGCACGTGCGCAGCCTGAGCCTGGCCCAGATCGCCGGCGTGCTCGAGGGGGTGCTCGCCGCCCTGGCGCACGCCTCCGAGCAGGGCATCGTGCACCGGGACCTGAAGCCCGAGAACCTCATGATCACCCGGAACGGCACGGTCAAGGTGGCCGACTTCGGCATCGCCAAGGCGGTCAACGAGGTCCAGACGAGCTTCGCCACCGCGACGGGCACGACGGTCGGCACGCCGGCGTACATGTCCCCGGAGCAGGCGATGGCCAAGGGGGTCGGCCCGCCGACCGACCTCTACGCCGTCGGCGTCATGGCCTACGAGATGCTCGTCGGGCGGGTGCCCTACACGGCCGACACGCCGATCGCGGTCCTCCTGCAGCACGTCAACGAGCCGTTGCCGCGGCCCTCCGAGGTGAAGCCCGATCTGCACCCGGACCTGGCGGCCTGGCTCGAGACGATGCTGGCCAAGGACCCCGCGGACCGGCCCCCGGACGCGGCCGCGGCGTGGGACGCCCTCGAGGGCATCGTCATCGGCATCCTGGGCCCGCGCTGGCGGCGCGACGCGCGCCTGCTCGACAACGGCTCGGCCGCCGCCGCGCCGCCGCTGACGCCGGCGCCCTTCGAGAGCGTCCGCTCGCCGGCGACGCCGCCGCCCGAGAGCCGGCCGGCCGACCCCGCGCCGGCTGCGACGGCGCCCCCGCAGCCGGCCGCGGCGCCCCCCGTGGCCCCTGCGCCGACCGGCTTCGAGACCTTCGGCCGGCCCGGAGACCCGGCGCGGCCGCCCGTCGCCCCCGCGCCCGCGCCCGCCCCGCCCCCCGTGGCCCCTGCGCCGGCCGGGTTCGAGACGTTCGCCCGCCCCGGGGCCGCGCCCGCGGCCGACGGCGCCGCGCCCCCGGCGGAGGCGCCCGCCACGGCGGAGCCCCCACCGGCCGACGGGTTCCAGACCTTCGACCCGCGCCCCGCGCCCGTCGCCGCCCCCCCGGCCCCGCCGGCCGAGGCGCCCCCGCCCCCGCCGCCCCCGCCGGCCGCGCCTGCGGCGCCGTCGCCTCCGGCCCCGGCCACCGAGGCCCCGGCCACCGAGGCCCCCGAGGCGCAGGAGCCCGAGCTCACCGTCCCGCCGCGCGAGCGCACGCCCGCCGCGCCCCCGGCCGTCCCGCCCCCCGAGGGACCGCAGGGTCCGTCCCCCTCGCGCCGCCGCGGCCTACTGATCGGGGGCGGGGCGGTGGTCATCGCCGCCGTGGTCGGTGTCGTGGTGCTCGCGTCCGGCGGCGGCGGCGGGGGCGGCGGGGCGGCGCCGCCCCCGCCGACGACGGCCGCCACGGCGCCGGTCGTGCCGGACCTCTTGCTCGTCGACCGCCCGGACCTCGCGAGCGCCGCCGGCGCCGTCTTCGTGACCGACCCCGACGGCCGCGTGATGCGCTCCGAGGGCGGCCGGACCACGGCGACCCTCGCGGACCCCGGGGGTCCGCGCGCGGTGGCCGCCGGCGGGGCGGGCGTGGTGGTCGCCGACGGCGGCACGGTCACGACGTTGCGCGCGTCCGACCTGCGGGCGCTCGGGGCGGTCGGCCTGCCCGGCACGGTGGCGCTCGCGTCCGGTGGTGGCGACGTGGTGGCCGCGGCGGCCTCCGGGGGCGGCGGTCGCGTCTGCCTGGTGGGCCGCGACGCCCTCGGGCCGTGCGCGACGACCGCCTTCGCCCCGTCCGGGGTCGGGGTGGCGGACGGCGCCGTCTACGTGGCCGACGGCGACGGGGGGACGGTGGTGCCCCTGAGCCGCGACGGCGGCGGGCTGACGGCGGGGACGGCGATCCCGGTGGGCGCGAAGCCCCACGGGCGGATGGTGGCCGACCGGGGCCGGCTCTACGTGCCGGTCGAGCGCGGCGTCGCCGCCGTAGACCTCGCGTCGGGCCGGTCCGTCGGCACGTTCTCCACCGGCACCACGCCCGCGGACCTGGCCGCCGTGCCCGACACGGGGTTGCTGGTGGCCGCGCTGCCGGCGGCCGGGACCGTCGCGGTGATCGACACGGCGAAGCCCTCGGCGACCCCCCGCACCGTCGCCCTCTCCGGGGCGCCCGCCGCGCTCGCCGTGACCTCCGAGGGCGTCCAGGCGATCACGACCGAGGGCGCGCTGATCTCGGTGGACCCGGTGGCCGGCACGGCGTCGGCCGGGACGAAGGTCGCCGGTTTCGGCGCGAAGGCGCCCGAGCCGGCCAAGCTGCGGGCGGTGACCTCCTCTCAGTCGGGCCGCACGGTCACGCTGACGCTCGACCTCGGGGCGGGGAGGGTGTCCGCGGACGACGTCCGGGTGACCGACGGTTCGATCGGGGACGGCCGCGCGGCGCTCGAGGTCTGGCAGGGCGGCATCGGGACGGCTGTGCGCCGGAAGACCGCGGACGGCGTCCGCGTCTCGTCCTCGGTGCGCCCGGGCCGACTCGTCGTGGCGCTCGCGGCCGACGGTGGCCGCTTCACCAAGCTCGCCACGCGGGTCGTGTCGAAGGGATCGGCGGTCGCGGTCGTGCTCACCGAGCGCCCGGCGCCGGTCACGACGCCGTCGACCACTCCGACCCCGAGCCCGACGCCCACGCCGACCCCGACGCCGACCCCCACGCCGACGCCGACCCCGACGCCCACCCCGAAGCCGCCGGGGTTCGAGACCGGTTAGCGCAGGCGGACCCTCGCGACGGCGACGAGGGCGCCGCCCGCGCGCAGCTCGCAGCGCCACACGCCCGCGGGAAGGCCGCCGGAGTGGGAGACGAACGAGGTCACCGTCCGGCGCCGAGGCTTGCCGTCCGCGTCCGTGGACACGCCGGGGCCGAACCAGCGGGTCGTGATGCGGCGCGAGCCCTTCGGCAGGGCGGCGAAGCGGAACGTGGCGAAGATGCGCGACTTGCCGCGCAGGGTCCGCGCGGCCGGCCCGTTCTGGAGCGCGCTGACGAACGCCGCCTCGGCGACGCCCTCGGGCGGCGCAGGGAGGACGATGGTGCGCGCCACGGGGACCAGCGTTGACGGTCCGGCCCCCTGGATGCGAAGGGTCAGCCTGCCCGGCAGTATCTTCGGCCCGAGCACGATGCGCCGGTTGAAAGGCCCGGCGGGCAGCCGGAAGACCTGGCGCTGGAGGACGCGCCGGCCTCGCAGCAGGGCGACCTCGATGCGGCCGGCCGCCTCGAGGGTGCCGGCGACGCGGAGCGTGCCGCGCGGCCGGCTCGCCGCCCACGTCACGGGGCCGAAGCGCGCGGTCCCGAGGAGGATGCGCGGCGGCGGCGGCGGCGGCGCCGGAATCGTAACGGTCGCCGCCGCGGAAAGCCCGCCGCCGCTCGGCGACGTGAACACCGTGACCGTCGCCGTCCCGGGCCGCGCCACGTCGGCGGCGGTCAGGCGCGCGGTCAGCCGGGTGGGGGAGACCCACGTCGTCGGGCGGTCGGCGCCGTTCCAGCGCACCACGGAGCGGAACGCGAACCCGCGCCCGTCAACGGTCAGGGTGGCGCCGGGCGCGCCGGCCACGAGCGCCTGGGGGAAGCCCGTGATGGCTGGCACCGCGCCGATCGGCTGCCAGTCCGGCGAGAAGTCGAGGGCGACGGGCGTCGACTCCTGGACCGGCGCCGGCGCGCCGCCGGACGGCACGGTGAAGAGGTGAGAGGCGGGCCCCATGAACCCGCTGCGGTGGAAGACGACGAGGGAGCCGTCGGGGGACCAGGCCGGTCGGGTCGACGGGAAGTCGAGGATCGGCGTGCCGCCCGTCCCGTCGGCGTTCACCACCTGGAGCCGCTCGATATCGGTGCGGCGCACCACGATCCGGCCCCCGTCGGGCGAGACGTCCGGCTGGGCGGCGTCGCTCAGGAACGGCCCGCGGCCGGCGCCCGTCGCGCCCACGATCGAGAGCCCGCCGACGGAGTCGTCCTCGAAGATCACCCGGGCGCCGTCGGCGGTGAAGACCGGCAGGTCCTGGTCGCCGGCGCCGCCCGCGACCACGAGCCGGCCCGTCCCGTTCAGGCCGAGGACCACCACGTCGGAGTCCCCGCCGGAGGGTGTCACGCCATAGGCGATGTGCGTGCCGTCGGGGCTCCACGACGGCGCCTCGGCGTCACCCGACTCGAAGGTGACCTTCGTCTGGTTCGAGCCGTCGGCGTTCATCGTCCAGACGTCGTAGTTGCCGCCGCGGTTACTGACGAAGGCGAGCCGCAGGCCGTCGGGGGACCAGGCCGGGTCCTGGTTGTCGCCGGTGCTCGTCAGGGCGGTGCCGCCGGTGAGGTCGCCGGGGTCCTTCACCGTGATCTGGCCGTCGCGGGAGAAGGCGATCTTGCCGTTCACGCCCGGGAACGCCGCGACGGCGGGCCCCGCGGCAGCGCCGCAGAGCGCGAGGGCGGCCGCCGCGGCCACCAGTCGCCGCGCGCTAACCAACGCGGGTCCTCGCGGTCGCCACAAGGGTCCCGCCGTAGCGCAGCTCCGCCCGCCAGGAGCCAGACGGCAGCGGGCCGCGGCTCTTGATGAACGCGAGCACCTGTCGGCGGACGGGCTTGCGGTCGACCGCCACGGCGCGCCGGACCCCCGGCGCGAACCAGCGGACCGTGAGGCGCTTCTTGCCGCGAGGCAGGCTGGCGAACGTGTACTGGGCGAAGATGATCGAGGGGTGGGTCGTGATGCGCGCCAGGGGGCGGCCGCCGATCTTCGTGCTGAGGAACGCCCGCGCGGTCACCCCCTCGGCCGGGCCGGAGAGCTTGGTGGCCCTGTCGACGGTGGGCAGGGGCGCCGCGCCGCCCCCGACCTCGCTGACCCGCACCAGGTAGCGGCCGGGCAGGAGCTTCGGCGTCAGCGTGAGCCGGCGCGCGAAGGCGCCCGCCTTCGTGACGCGGAACCGGCGGACCACGAAGGCCTTGCCCTTGCCGGAGGGCCGCAGCACGCGCACCTGGAGCAGCGCCGGCCGCAGCGCGGTCCCCGCCAGCGCCAGCTTGCCGCGAAGGCGGCTCGCCGCCCAGCGCGGCTCGAGACGGGCGCGCGTGAGGGTAAGCCCCGGAGCCGGGGGCGGGGCGACGGTGAAGGTCAGCGGCGAGGAGGTGCCGCCACCGACGGCCGAGGTGGTCACGTCCACGCGGGCGCTGCCGGCGGCCTTCAGGTCGGAGGCGGGGATCACGACCGTGAGGCGTGTGGAGGAGACGAACTGGGTCGGGCGCGCCGACCCGTTCCAGCGCACCTGCGAGCGCCGCACGAAGTTCGACCCGTCGACGATGACCGCGAGGTCGCCGGAGCCCGCGGTCGCGGAAGCCGGCGAGAGCGACGCGGCGGCGGGAGCGGGCGCGATCGTCTGCCAGGCGGGTTCAAGCTCGTCGGTGACGATCGAGGTGATCTGCTGAGCACCGGCCTCTGGGCCGCCGGTCGAGGAGACCGTCCAGATGTCGCGGCTGGCGTTGTTGCGGAAGCTCGCGAACGCGATGCGCTTCCCGTCCGGCGACCACACCGGATCCACGGCCTCGTGAGCGTCCATCGTGTGCCGCTGCAGCCCCGCCTCCGGCGCGGCTCCGGCCGATGACACCGAGTAGATGTCCGACGTCCCACCGCGCGTGCTGTCGAACGCGATCCGCGATCCGTCCGGTGACCAGGTCGGCGAGCCGTCCGGGGCAAGGTCGTTCGTGAGTTGCCGCAGGTCCCGATCGATGCCGTCGGGCGACAGCCGGTAGATGTCGCCGCTGCCGGTCCTGTTGCTCTCGAAGGCGATGGCGGTGCCGTCGGGCGACCACTCCGGGTTGCTGTCCGGGAAGGCGCCGTTCAGCGTCAGCGGGCGGAGGTCGGACCCGTCGAGCTTGGCCGTCCAGATGTCGAGGTTCCCAGACCGATCCGACGCCCATGCGAGACGCGTGCCGTCCGGTGACCAGGTCGGCCCCTCGTCCCTGCCGGCGTCGAACGTGAAGCGCCGCTGGTTCGACCCGTCCGCGTTCATCGTATAGATCTCGGTGTTCCCGCCATCGCGACGGCTCGTGAACGCGATCCTCGTGCCGTCCGGCGACCAGGCGGCGTCGTTCTCATTGTCCGCCTCCATCGTGAGCCGGTTGAAGGACCCGCCGGGAGTCGACGTCGTCGTGTGGATGTCCCCACCACCGGTGATCCCGCCGACGGCCAGCAGGCCGTTGATGCCCGGCACCGTCGCGGACGCCTGACCGGCCCCCGCCACGAGCAGCGCCAGGGCGGCGGAGGCGACCAGCGCCCGCCTCATCGGCCACCCGCCGAGGCGAGGAGCGCACGCGCCTGGTCGAGCCGCTCCTGATAGCGGCCGCGGTAGATCTCGGCCGGCCGCTCAACGTCGGCGATCCACTCCCCATAGCCGGACGGGTCCGTCCCGAAGCCGGCGACGCCCTGCTCCAGACGCTGGCGCTTGACGGCGAGCGCCTGATCGACGAACCACTTCATCTGCAGCTCCGGCCTGTCGGCATACCCCGCGTACTCCCCTCCGTTCCATGCGCTCGCGCGCATCTGGAAGAACCCGAGCGAGTCGGCGTCCCCGTGGTCCAGATTGGTCAGGCCACTCTCCACCAGAGCGGCCATCACGGGCAACTCGGGCGGGAGTCCCGCCGCCTGGGCCGTGCGGGCCATCCACGCGGCGACGGCCTCCTTGGGAGCGGCGTCGCCCGGATAGGGCTCGACGACCCCGAGCGCGGCCCCGGCCGCGGGCGGCGGGAGCTGGTCGGCGGGAGGGGCCGCTGCCGGCGGCGCCGGCGAAGCGGCGGCCGGGTCGGGGGCTGGGGCGGGCGGCGGCGCGGCGGCGTCGGGCGCCGGCGTCGCCGGGAGGGCCCGGGCCGTGTTGGGCCGGGCGATGAACGGCTCGGCGTCGGCGCCCGGGGCCGGGGCCGCGTGGAACACCGCGCTCGCGCGGCCCTGGCTCGGCGGCGCTCCCGACGCCGCCGCCTCGGCGGGCGCCGGCGCCGCGGGCGGAGGGACCGGGGCGGACGGGGCGACCGGCGCTGCGGCCAGTCCCGGGATCGCGGCCGGGGCCGCGGCCGGCGGGGGCCGGAACCGCGGCGATCGCGACCGCGTGCGCCGGGTCGGGGAGCGCGGGGGTGTCCGGGGCGACCAGCCGCACGAGCCCGACGTATCCGTCCGGGCCGTAGGAGTGGCTGGCCACCTGGTCGCCGGAGTTGCCCTCGACGGTCGTGATGCCGCCGCCCGGCGTCGTGCCCGTGACGACCCCGATGTGGTCCATCACGCCGTCGCCCTGGTGGTCGAAGACGACCAGGTCGCCCACCTGCGGGGCCCCGGAGCCGGCGGGGATCCAGCGGTGCGTCTCCTCGGCCCAGTTCTTCATCGTCGGGACGTAGCCGATGCCCTCGCCGTTCGGGCCGACCGGCACACCGGCCTTCTTCGCCACCCAGGACGTGAAGTACGCGCACCAGGGGCCCACGCCCGACCCGGCCGTGGCGGTGCGGTACTCGGCGATGCGCGCCCCGTCGTTGGAGCCCATGACCTGCTCCCGGACGCCGAGCTCGGCCTTCGCGATCGTGGCGATCTGCTCCCCGCGGCCGCCGCCGCCGGGCAGGGCGACGGGGTCGAGGAGCGCGGCGGCGCGGCCGTCTCCGCCCGCGGGCTGCGACGCCTGGTCGGCGGGCGTCACGGCCGGGGCGGGGGCGGCGGGCGCGGCGGGGGCGGCCGGCGCGGCGGGGGCGGCCGCCCGGGGGTCGGGCGCCGCCGGGAGCGCGCGGGCGGTGTTGGGCCGCGCGATGATGCCGTCGTCGGCCGGCCCGCCTCCGCCCGCGGACGGGTCGCGAGCGTCCGGCACGGAGTGGAAGACCGCGCTGGCGCGCCCGGAGCTCGGGGGGTCGCCGGCCGCGGCCACGGGGACCGGCGCCGCGGGGACCGGGGCCGCGGGCGGCGCCACAGGGGCCGGCGGGGGCGCCGGCGCGACCGGCGCGGGCGCGACCGGCGCCGCGGCGGGGGCGGCGACCGGGCTCGCCAGGACGTCGGCGACCGGCGCGGCGGCCTGCCCGGATGGCGGGACGGCGACCGATCCGTCCGGGTTGCCGCCGAGCTCCTGGTACAGCAGGCGCACGTTGCCGAGCCAGTTGGCGTTGACCCCGCGGGAGTCGTTCGCCGCCCCCACCGGGCAGTAGCGCTTCTGGATCTCGCCGATGGTGTCGAGGCCCTGGTCGAGGTACCCCGTCTTCAGCCCCTTGGCGACGGTCGCGATGTTGGCGTCCCATGTCGGGAACGGGTGGGCCGGGCCCCATCCGAACGCGTTGTGGATCGACCGCGCGCCGGGGTCGGTGCCGAGCGAGCTCTCCGCCCGGGCGATGGCCACGAGCAGGCGGGGGTCCACGCCGTTGGCGCGGCCCTCGCGCACGAACACCGCCCCGTAGCCCTCGAGCGGCGAGCCGGGGTTCTTGCGCGCGATCCAGGAGTCGATGCTGCCGGCCAGCGCGGCGTCGCCCGACGGCAGGCCGGCCGCGGCGTCGGCCGCGAGGCCGGCGCCCGGGGCGCGGGGCTCCGCGGGCGGCGTCCCCACGGGCGGCGCGGGCCCGGCGGCGGCGGGCACGGGGGCGACCGGGTCGGGCGCGACCGCCGCGACGGGCGCCGCGACGGGCGCAGGGACGGGCGCCGGGACGGGCGCCGGGACGGGCGCGGGCACCGGTGGTGCGACGGGCGCGGCGAGGGGTGCGTCGCCGGCGCGATGCGTCAGCTCGATGCGGTTCCTCATGCCCGGCTCGGTGAAGAAGCCCTGGCCCCTGATGTGCCAGGGCGTCCCGACCTCCGAGGGGCGGGTGGAGGGGTCGAGCGCGGCGATCTCCTGCGCGAGGTCGCGGGCGTCGACGTTGTTCGGGCCGACCGGCTTGCCGTTGACGCTGCTGATGACGATGCGGCTGAGGCCGCCGTCGCTCTCCACCGACGTGACGCCGATCTCGTAGCGGCCCGCGAGATGGGCCAGCACGGGGAGGGCGCGCGGGTCGAGGTCGGGCGAGGCGAGCTCGCTCTCCACGGCGGGCGCGGCGACGATGTTCGGGCTCGCGAGGACCTCGGCCGGGCTCGCGGGCGCCGGGGCGACCGGCGGCGGGACCGCGGCGACGGGCGCGGGGGCGCCGCCGGCGGGGGAGGCGTCGAGGACGGGCACGCCCACGCCGACGGGGGGCGGGGCGCCGGCGGCCGGGTAGAGGTGCTGCAGGTACGGCAGCGGGTCCTCCATGTTCGCGACGTCGTAGCCGCCGCCGAGCGACTTCCAGACCTCGATGTGGGTGTGCTCGGGGCCGTCGGTCCACGGGCTGACGGCCGCGATCTCGGTGCCCGCCGGGATCTGCTGTCCCACGCGGACCGCGCCCGGGGTGACGTGGCGGAAGACCCAGACGCGCCCGTCGGCGCCCTGCACCTTCACCGTGCCCCCGAAGATCTGCCCCGACGTGCCGCGGGAGGCCCGTACCTCGACGACCGTGCCCGCGATGGGCGAGCGGATCGGGGCGTTCTCGCGGGCGAAGAAGTCGTAGCCCGCGTGGAAGGTGCCGCCCGGCCCGGGCGCCCCCTCGGCGTCGCGGACGTCGAACTCGGACCCGTGCAGGCGCCCTCCGGCGTTGGTGTTGTCGAGGAGCGACGGGTCGATGGGCTGCACCGTCGGCGCCGCGCCACCCGCGGCCGGCGACGGGGGGCGCCGGCAGGGCGTCGGCGACCTGGCCGGAGGGCGCAGGCGGCGTGTAGGCGACGGACAGGCTGCGCGGGCTCGCGGGGGCCCGCGCCGGCGGCGCGCTGCGCCCCTCCGAGCGGCAGACCGGGCAGAGCGCGGAGCCCAGGGGCGCCGGTCCTCCGCAGGAGTGGCAGCGGGCCATCGAGGGGGCCGCCTGGGGGTCTTTGAGCAGGCTGAGCGGCCCGGGTGGCGCGTCGCCGCGCACGGGGAGGTCCGCCGGCACGGCGGCGCCGGCGTGGCGCGCGGCCGGCAGCGCCATCGACGAGCGCCGCGGCGGCCTGCCACCGGTCGCCCTCGCCCCCGCGCAGGCCGTGGACGAGCTCGGCCACGCCGACGCCCTCGGCCGCCGCCGCCAGCAGGACGCCCGCGAGGCTCGAGCGCGACTCGCGCACCTCGAGGCGTCTGGAACGCGCGCTCGCGCTCGCGGTCGAGCTCCTCGGCGAGCTCGCCCGAGTCCATCCCGCGGGCACGTCCCGCCCGGGTCGCGGCGGAACTCCGCGCGGAAGCCGTCGTCGGTCAGGAGCCGGGCGAGCAACTCCGCGGCGGCGACGCTATCCGTCGGCATCGCCGCCCCCGCGTGCGGCCTCGCGGCGGCGCTGCAGGAGCGGCCGCCCGACCGCCACGCCCACCGGGACGAACAGCAGCAGATAGAAGGCTCCGAGCACCGTCCACACCACCTCCGGCGGCGCGATGGCCCGCAGACGATCGACGTAGAGGAAGGAGAGGATTATGGCGAAGCCGGCCGCCAGAAGCATCCATCGCGAGGGACGCCACGCCGTAGACCAGGAGGGCCCGGTCGTCGGCGCGCCCCGCGTCGCGTCCGGCGATGCGGCGCGCGAGGCGCTCGCGCGCCCGCTTGCGCAGCCCGGGCTCGCCCAGCACGTCAACCAGGATGTGGTAGCCGTCGCGGTCGAGGAACGGGTTGAGGTTGTAGAAGGCGCCGATGTAGGCCGCGAGCGCGACCTGGTAGAGGATGTCGCGCATGTTCCCGGGGCCGACGGCGAGCGCGGCGAGGGCGGCCGCGCCGCCGACGGTGAAGTCGCTCACCGGGCCGGCCGCGCTGATCGCGATGCGCCGGCGCTTCGGCTCGAACCAGGCCTCGGTGGTGTCCACGAAGGCGAACGGGAGGCCGATGATCGTCTTGATGCCGCCGCGCGGCACGCGGCGCCCGTAGGAGGCCATCGTGAGCCCGTGGGCCGCCTCGTGGACCGCGACGACCAGGAAGCGCCCGGCGAGGAAGATCACGCCGCCCAGCCCGATCTTGTTCGCGACGACGAACGGCGTGCCGCCGCGCCCCACGATCAGCGCGATGAAGGCCGCCAGCCCGGCCACGGCGATCGCGCCGATCGCGGCCAGCCCGGCGCGGGTGAAGAGCACCCAGCCGCCGGCGCGGTAGAGGCGCTCGAAGCGGGCGCCCAGGCCGGGGATGACCCGCTCGCGGGGGCGGGTGAGGCCGGCCAACGGCCCCGTGCCGGCGCGCCGCGCGGGGGCGTCCACGCCCTCCAGCAGGCCGCGCTCGCCCAGGTCCGCGAGCAGCCGCGCGAGCCGCCCCACGCCGCCCTCGCCGTGGAGGCGCTCGGACTCGGCCATGAGCTCGGGCAGCGACGTCTCGCCGTCGAGCATCTGGACCAGGGCGGCGTCCTCCTCGCCCATGCGCACCAGGTCGGGCGCGTGCTCGCTCGACAGCACGTAGCGCAGGCGCGCCTCGCCCTCGGCCAGGCGCTTGAGCTTCCACCCCGGGCGCAGCATCGGCCGGAAGCCGGCCTGCGTCCCCGGCTGGCTCACGGCCGCGCGGCCCGCGGCGTCCACCGCCACGCTGGCATTGGCCGGGACGACGATCGTGCGCCCGGCCTCGGCCTCGTCGCGATGGCGCTCGACGCGCAGGTCCACGTCGCCGAGGGAGATGACGGCGCCGTCGCCGACCGGCGTCGCGCCGGTCACCGGTCGCCCGTCGAGCAGCGTGCCGTGCCGCGAGCCCGCGTCCTCGAGCACCGGCGCGGCGCCCGAGAGGGTCACCCGCGCGTGCACGCGCGAGACCGTCCGGTCCTCCAGGCGCACCGTCGACTCGGGCGCGCGGCCGATGGTGGTGGTGGCGGCGAGGGGCACGCGCCCGCCGCCCGGCAGCACGAGCTCGAAGGCGCCGGCGCGCCCGTCCACCGAGCGCCCGCACGAGGGGCAGAAGGCGTCCCGGCGGCCGATCTGCCGGCGGCAGCCGTGGCAGAGCACGGGCTAGCCGGGGGCCGGCGGCGCCCAGACGGGGTTGCCGGAGGCGGCGTCGAGGCGGCTGAGGAGCGTCTGGTTGTTCGGCGTCGCCGGGTCGACGCGCACGATGCGCCCGCGCTCGTCGCACGTCGAGTTGCGCTGGGCGATGGCCAGCTCGCCGCCGTCCGGGCGCCAGGCGAGCTCGCAGGCCGCGATGAAGGGCTGCTGCTGGGCCTCCGTGCCGATGACCCCGTTCTTCACGTCGACCAGCCACAGCGTGAACGTGTTGCTCCTCCAGTTGGCCGAGAACGCCAGCTTGGTGCCGTCCGGCGAGAAGGCGGAGGAGAGGACCTGGTCCGTCTTGCGGTCCTTGCTGTGCATGCCGTCGGTGACCAGGCCCTGGGGCGTCCAGTCCGAGGGGACGCCGGACGACGGCACCACCGAGGTCAGCAGCAGGAGCTCGGTCTGCGAGCCGTCGGACGCGGTCACGACGATCGAGCGCCCGTCGGGCGACCAGGCCGGGCGGCTCACGTTGACGTCGCGGTCGGCGATGCACTTGGGCGTCTGCTGTGACTGGTCGATGCGCGCGAAGCAGAGGTCGTAGTCGTCCGGGCGGCTGCCGCGGTTCGACACGAAGGCGACCACCTTGCCGTCGGGCGAGATGGCGGGCCGCCGGTCGTCGAAGCCCTCGTTGGTGAGCGGGCGGGCCGAGCGCGGGTCCGACGGGTCCACGACCCAGATCTGGGCGGAGGGGGCCACGCCCTTCGTCGAGCCCTCCGGGCCGCGGCGGTACGCGATGAGCGGCGTCGCGAACGAGGCGTTCGGCTGCTCCTCCACGTCCTCGCTCGCGGCGAGTTGCTCGACGGGCTGGCCGGCGGCGCCGCCCACCCGGACGATGTCGCCGTTCTCGTCGTGGATCACGGCGGGGTAGCCGCGGGAGATCGTGATGGCGATGGTGGCCCCCGCGGCGACCTCGGACCCGGCGGCCGGCTGCTGGGCCGCCACGCTCCCCGCGGGGACCGTCGCGCTGGTGGCGCTCACGATGCCGGGCACCAGCCCGAGCTTGGCGAGCGCGTCGGCCGCCTGGGCCTGGGTGCTCCCGGTGAGCGAGGGGACCTTCACCCCGCCGCCGGGCGTGGGCGCGCTCGGGGTGACGGGCGGCATGCCGGCCGGGGTCGGCAGCGGGATGGGCGCCCGGGGCGTCGCAGGCGCCGCCGGCGCCGCCGGCGCGGACGCGGCGGGTGCCGTGGTGGCCGGGGCCGGCGTCGTGGCCGGCGGTGGCGTGCCGGGGGCGGTCGCCGGCGGCGGGGCGGTCACGGGGGCCGTGGCCGGCGCGGTCGAGGCGCCCGTGGCCGTCTCGTTGAACACCACATCGACGGCCGCCCCGGACGCCTCGAGGCTGTCCGGCACCGGGATCTGGTTGGCGATGGTGGCCGTCGCGGGGTCGGCCGCCGCGTTCAGCGGGCGGCCGAGCTGGAAGCCGGCCGCCGTCAGCGTGGCCTTCGCCTGGTCGGCCGTCTGTCCGGTCAGGTCGGGCACGGCCTTCTTCTCGGCGCCCACCGCGACCTTGATCGACACCGCGGTCCCCTCCGCGGCGGACTGCCCTGCCGCCGGGTCCTGCTGGATGATCGCGCCCTCCTTGGCCGTCGCGCTCTGCTCCTGGAACGTCTCGCCGAGCGTGAAGCCGCTCTTGTCCAGGAGGGCCTTCGCCGCGAACACGTCGGGCGCGGTCGAGAGGTCCGGCACGGTGTGCGACGTCGTGCGCTGCGAGAGCAGCCAGATGCCGCCGATGATCAGCAGCGGCACGACGATCATCAGCCACCACGGCAGCCATTGGCGCTGGCGGAAGGTGCCCGAGGCCGGCGGGCCCTGGCCGTCCATGCCCACCGGCTGGACCGTGACCTGGAAGGGATGGAGGACCCCGCGCCCGATCCAGATCTGCTTCGGCGGGCTGACGCCGACGGTGGCCTCGGCGCGCTCGCCGGGCGCGATGCGAAGCGGGCCGCGGATCTCGCGGCCGACCTTCTTGCGCGAGCGCAGGAACCGGACGACCTTGCCCTCCGCGCCCGAGGTGGCGCGCCGCAACGCCTGCTCCCCCATGCGCTCGACGTCGAGGTCGCCCCGGGCGAGCCCCTCGGCCTTCCGGTAGCCGCGCCCGGCCTCGTCGAGCGGGTCGCGCTTGCGGTGCGCGCGCGGCACGTAGGGCTCGCGGAAGACGAAGCCCAGGCTCTGCTCCGGGTTGACCCCGGCCAGCTGGACGTCCACCGGGGCGTTCGCCCGGTTGGTGAGGGCCAGGGAGAAGGTCGCCTCGAGCCTCCCCGAGCGGCGCTCGGGCGTGAGCTCGGACTCCAGCTCGCTGAACGCGCCGATCGCCAGCGTCGTGGACGCCGAGCGCACCTGGGCGCCGTGGGCGCGCGAGGTGGCGACGACCGCGATCTCCCAGTCGCGCGCCTCGGCCTCCGCGGTGCGCGGCGGCGCCAGGCGGATCTCGACCTCCTGCTCGTACGAGCCCCCGGCCGCGCCGAACGGCACCAGGTAGACCGTGGCCGGCGCGACGGACCACCACTCCTCGGGCAGCCCGTCGACGCTCACGTCGTAGTTGTTGACGATGCCGCTCTGGTTGCGGATCAGCGCCATGAGGACGACCGCGCCGCCGGGCGCGACCCCGAGGGAGATGCGCTCGCTGGCGTAGCCCTCGTCGTCGGGGCGCCGGAGGGCGATGAGGACCGCGTCGGGCGCGACCGGGGCGGGGGCCGGCGCCTGCGGCGGCGCCGGCGGGGGCGGCGCGCCCGCGGCGGGCGGGGCCGGCGGCGGCGCGGCGGGGGGCGCAGCGCCGGGAGCCGGGGGCGCGGGCGGGGCTGCGGGCTCGACGGCCTTCTGGAATCCGGTCGGGTCCCAGCGCAGGTACTCGCCGCAGTTCGGGCAGAAGTCCGGATCGCCCTCGGCGATCTGGCCGCACGAGCGGCAGACGCTGGTCACGTCTCCTCGGCGCCCCGCCGGGCCGACCGGATCCTCAGTCGGTAGTCGACGTGGACCGGCTTCATGACCTCGATCATACGCGCGAGCCCCGCGGGCTCCTCGAGGGGGATGTCGCAGTAGACGACGAAGCGCGGAGGGGGCGCGGGCGGCAGCTCCTCGGCGCTCAGGGCGTGGACCACGCCCCCGTCGTCCTCGACGCGCAGCGGCAGGTCGGGGAAGGCGATGCGCAGCGCCTCCTCGAGCCCCCGGGCCGTGCCGCGGCGGCGGGCGAGCATGGACGAGGCGCGCACCAGCTCGCGCTGACGGTCCTCGGGCCATGACTCGTCCAGCTCGACGCCGAGCCAGGCGGCCAGCAGGCCGAGCGTCTCGCGGTCGGTGAGGGAGCTGTCGAAGCGGGCGGGCAGGCTGTCGAGGGTGCCGATGATCGGGTCGAGGAGCGTCTCCAGGGCCGCGACGAAGCGCATCCCGAAGTCGCCCTCCTGGTAGATCGCTGGCAGGCCGCGGCGCAGGTAGCGCCGCGACGAGGCGACCGCCGGGGCGCCCGCGCCGTCCGGCCCACCGGTCACAGGTCGGCGTGCTCGGCGCGCACGAGGTGGCGCCCCGAGGCGATCAGCTCGTCGGGCTCGAGCGGGATGTGGCTGTCGGCCTGCTTGGGCTGCTGCTCGCCGCTCTGCAGGTCGGTCTCGTAGACGCGCAGGATCTTCACGAAGTTGACGCCCTCGACCTGGTGGACGACCCCGAACAGCTCGCCCTGGTTGAGGGCCCGGCCGAAGTCCCAGCCGGTGCCGGCGCCCTCCATGGAGCCGCCGACGATCGGGTTGAGGTAGGTGTAGAGGGCCTGGGCGACGTCCTCCTCCACGCGCCGCGGGTCCGCGCGCTCGGCGGCCTGCAGGTTCACCACGACGCTCACCCCGCGGTAGCGGGCGGGCAGCAGCTCGACGCGCGTGCCGATGAGGCGGCGCTCGTCGAGGTAGGCTGCGACCTGGGAGAAGAGCTCCTCGTCCGGGGTGAGCTCGGCCAGCGTGAGCAGGCGGTCCGCGGGCTCGATGCGCGGCACGAGGTGCAGGCGCGCGACGCCAACGGTGTCGCGCGGCTCGATGCAGATGGCGCGCGCGACCCGCGGCGACGCCTCTCCGCAGAGGAACTCGAAGTCCTCGCCCGTCACGGCCCGGTAGCGCG
The DNA here is from genome assembly GCA_963770865.1 of uncultured Thermoleophilia bacterium. Classification (GTDB taxonomy): domain Bacteria; phylum Actinomycetota; class Thermoleophilia; order Miltoncostaeales; family Miltoncostaeaceae; genus Miltoncostaea. Next base: position 118,384 of record CAVYRD010000001.1, on the reverse strand, counting down.
TGCGGATCTCCATCGCGGCGCGCTGGCGGGCGGCCTCGAGCGTCTCCGGGTCGACGCCGCCCGCGGCGGCCTCCGGGTTGACCACGCTCGAGACGGTGGGGATCGCGCTCTTCAGCACGGTGAGCGCCCCGGCGGCCAGGTTGCCCCTCCGCCCGCCCCCGTGCCGGTAGCCGCGCATCCGCAGCCGCGAGCCCTTGGGCGGCACCGCGCCGTACTGGCGCCAGGCGCCCTCGCCGGAGCGGATGGCGGGCCCGAACGAGATCTCCCCGCTCGCCAGGTCCAGCGTGTAGTGCGGGTCGCCCGGGCCGCTCTCGGCGAAGCCCTCTCGCAGTTCCCAGGCCCGCCAGGTGGCGGTGTCGGGCTCGAGCACCTCGAGGCCCTCGTCGCCCTCCAGGGCGAGCACCGGCGCGTTGCGCAGCCGGAAGCTCTGGCCGGGGGTGCCGTCGCTCTCGCCGATCTGCTCCTCCTCGACCCGCTGGCTGTGCGTGGCCGCGACGAGCGCCCCGAGCGGCGCGGCGGTGATGGAGTAGATCTCCGGCGGGTGGGAGAAGGTCGCGGCGGGCGCGCCCTGGCGGGTGGTGTCGTCGAGCCGGCAGCGCAACCAGTGCCCGCGCGTGCCGGCGACCGTCGCCGGCTCGTGCGACGCCGGCATCTGCAGCTCGACCACGCCGCTGCCGTAGTTGAAGCCGCCGGTCGAGTCGAGGAGGACCGACGCCTCGCGCCAGCCGCCGGGGCCCTCGCCGCTCGACGCCTCCCACTTCAGCGGCGGGTCCTCGGGGTCGACGCCGGCCCCGCGCGCCTGCGAGCAGTCCACCTCGACGCGCATCAGGAGCCGTGCCAGGGAGTCGTCGAAGCAGAGGTAGAGGGCGTCGCCGACCTGGGGCGGCATGCCGAACGGCAGCTGGTCCGGGCCCTTCGGCTTGGCGACGCCGCCGGCCACGCCGACGTCCTTCGCGGCGCGGCCGCGCTCGACCACGTACGCCGTCGGCGTCGCCGGCGGGATCGTGCAGTCCTCGAGCGTCTGGAAGACGACGGGGTCCTCGCCCGGGGTGCGCGGCGTGGCGACCTCGGTGATGGCGGCCGGGATGAAGACCGGGTGCGCCGCCGGCGCGGAGAGGCGGAAGCGCAGGTCCGCCCGCGCGGCCGTGGCCGGCTCGAGCGCGATGCCCAACAGCTCCATGAGCGCCACGTGCAGCTTGTCCGGGATCCGGTTGAGGCGGTAGATGACCATCTCGGTCATCCAGGCGAAGAGCTCGATCAGCGTGACGCCCGGGTCCGAGACGTTGTGCTCGGTCCACTCCGGGCAGCTCTGGGCGATGCGCAGGCGGGCCTCGTTGACCAGGTCCTGGAAGTCGCGGTCGTCGAGCCGGACGGCGGGGAGTCGGGTGCTCACGGCGTCCTCACTCCTCGGCGGGGATGACGTAGAAGGGGTAGACGAGGTTGCGCACGTCGCTCGTCGCGCGCAGCCGGTAGGCCACGTCGATCACGACGAGCTCGTTGGTAGGGCCGCCCTCGGTCGTGGCCTCGACGGTCAGGTCCACGCTCACGACGTCGATGCGCGGCTCCCAGCGGTCGAGGGCCCGGCGCACCTCCTGCTCCAGGCGCCCCACCAGGTAGGCGTCCACCGACTCGAAGACGTAGTCGTGGATGCCGCAGCCGAACTCCGGGCGCATGGGCCGCTCGCCCGGCGCCGTGCCGAGGATGACCGTGATGGCCTCGCGCACGTCCTCGTCCTCGTGCGCCAGCGCGAGGCCGCCGCGGGCGTTGACGCGCAGCGGGAACGCCAGCCCGGATCCGAGGATGCCGCCCATCAGCGCCGCCCCCTCATCCGAGCTGCACCTGGGCGCCCTTGACCGAGACCGTCCCGCTCGCCTGGATCGTGAGGCTGCCGCCGGCCTTGATCGTGAGGCTCCCGCTCGACTCGATGGACACGGGGCTGCCCTTCACGGTGACCGTGCCGTCCTTCTTCATCACGGTGGACGCGCTGCCGACCTCGACGGTCAGCTCCTCGTCGGCCGTGATCGAGAGCTTCTTGTCGGCGGTGAGCCCGAGGGTCTCCTTGCTCCGCAGCCGGAACGAGCCGTCCTTCTGGGCCAGGTCGCCCGGGCGCTCCTCCCCGTTCCAGAGCGCGCCGAGCACCAGCGGCCGGCGCACGTCGCCGTGCTCGAACGCGATGAGCACCTCGTCGTCCACGAGCGGCGTCATGAGCAGGCCGCGGTCGCCGCCGGCCCCGGGGGCGGCGATGCGCGCCCACCAGCCCTCGGTCTCCTCGCCGAGCTCGGGGTACTTCACCCGCACGCGGCCCAGCCCGTCGGGGTCCTCGTTCTGGGTGACCACTCCCACTTGGACGCCTCCGGCCTCCCAACCCTTCCGCTTGGAGGGCGTCATCAGCTCCACCAGGCTGCGCGACGAGCCACCCGACACCCGGAAGCGCGTCTCGTAGCCCTTGCTGCCGCGGAAGGCGTGGGTGGTGGAGGTGACGCGGTAGGTGCCGCTGAAGCGGCTGCCGACGCCCTCCACCTTGATGGAGGATCCGGCCTTCAGCTTCGGAGCGCCCCGGCAGGTGCCCTCGGCCTCGAGGTAGGCGTTGGCCACCTTGGCCATGACGCTCTTGGCGAAGGCGTCGGCCTCCTCCTGGTTGCCGACCGGCGCGTCGGAGATCGTGATGGCGCCGCCCCCCAGGGCGGACGCGACCGAGTCCCGCGCGACGCCGATCGTCGAGTGGGGCGCCGCCGGCGACGCCGTCGCCTCGATCGCGCGCTTGGTCGTGTGGTCCCAGCTGCGCACCACCACCTCGTCCACCTGCTGGACCCCCGTGAGGCGCGGGCGGAACGACAGGAGGGTCTCGCCGTAACGCAGCGTCTGCGGCTCGCCGTCGGGCTCGCCCCCGCCCGCCTTGCGCACGTGGAGCGTCCCGTCGAGCACCACGACCTCGCAGCCGATGCGGCTCGCGAGGCGCCAGAGGAACTCCCAGTCGGTCTCGTTGCTCTGCTGGGTGAAGGGCTGGGTGCCGCCGCCGTCCTCGACCTCGCCCACCTTGATGCCGGCGCGCTGGCAGACCTTGTTCACGACCTCCGCGACGCTCGCGTCCTGGTAGGTCGCGTTGCGCCGCGTGCGGTTGAGCGCGTGGGAGTGGTCGTAGCCGCGCGCGACGATCGCGACGCCGTCGGCGCGGAACTCGGGCTCGACCGCCGTCACCTGCCCCTTGATCAGGGAGGTCAGCATCTTGGCGTCGGGGCCGCCCAGGCGGATCTCGATCTCGACCCCCACCTCCAACGGGTGGGAGTCGATGTGCTTCAGGCCGGGGTCGGAGAGGCGGATCAGGAAGGCGTCGGGGAGCACCAGGTTGTCCTCGACCCGCACCTCCTGCAGCAGCGGCGCGAGGGTGGGGTCGAGCGGCTGGCCGGCCACCAGCACCTCGACGCCGGCGATGCCCGCCGTGAGGCCGTTGGGGCTGGTCGTGCTCATCCGAGGAGCGTCGGGATCGAGAGGACGGTGCCCCGGGGCAGGCTGAGCGGGTCGTCGATGCCGTTGGCCTCGGCGATGCGGCGCCAGAGGGTCGGGTCGCCGTAGGCCGCGTGGGCGACGCTCTGGATGCTGTCGCCGTCGCGGACGACGTGGGTGCGCAGTCCGGCCGTGCCCCGGGTCGTCGGGTTCTGCGGGCCCTTGCCGACGGTCGGCGCCGCCTGGATGAGCGAGATCGAGGCCTTTGCGCGCACCGGCGTGCCGTTGGGGCGGAAGAGCAGGAACTGGACCGACAGGCTGTCGCACACCGCAACGAACGTCGTCGTGGAGCCCCAGCCGAACTCGATGGTGGGCGGGCGTGCGCTGTTCTTGCCGGTGGCGTGCGCCTTGTCCACGGCCATCGCGGCGAAGAGCGAGTTGGTGATCGCCCGGACGTCGCCGTCCGGGCGGTCGGCGTCGTCGAAGAAGAGGTCGAGCTTCAGCTTCTGCGCGTCGCCGCCGCCGAACTGGGCCGTCGGAAGGCCCTCGCCCACGACCGACTCGATCTTCCACTTGTTGGTCTTGCTGATCGTGTACTCGGCGGGGTTGAACCAGCAGTCGATCTGCTCGCCGCCCTCGATCTTCAGGTACGCCTTGGTGAGGTTGTCCGGGATCGCCATCGCGCGCCTCCCCTCAGCCCTGCGTGACCGACTTCAGGCCCTGGTGGGCGATCTCGATGGTCTCGGTGCCGACCTCGCCGGCGTTCGCCTTGAGCTCCGGACCCGTCCACTTCACGGGGAAGGCGCCGGCGAACGACCAGGTGCGGATGGGCTTCAGGTCGTGCGAGAGCATCGTCACCGACATGTCGCGGCGCTCGGTCTTCTCCCGGCAGGAGAGGAACCACTTCACGAAGGACTCCTCGTGGGTGATGCCGCGCTTCAGCACCAGGTTGGGGAACTTCATCCGCCCGCGCAGCTTGTGGACGAAGTCGTTGACGCCCCCCTCCTGGTACTCGAAGACGTCGTACTCCATCGAGAGCCCGCTGCACTCGGTGAAGTAGCCGATGGCCTCGCCGACGTCGACCTGGAAGAACGCCCCCGTGATGGGGTCGGGGCTGGCGCTGCCCGGCTTGGGTGAGCGGTTGCTGGCCATGGCGTCCTCCTAGTGACCCAGGTCGCCCAGCAGGTCGCCCATGCGCTCGCGCTCCACGAGCAGGTCGCGTCGCAGCCGCTCGATGACCCCCTCGTAGATGTCGTCCACGCTCGCCGCGCCGGCCGCCCCGAGCAGGCCCGCGGCCTGGCCGGGAAGGGCGGAGCCGAGCGCCTGGGCGCCCTGGCGGGCCGCGTCGGCCACCCCGGACAGCGAGGGGAGGTCCGGAAGGTGCGGCACCTCGGGGAGCGAGGGGAGGGAGGCGGGTAGCCCGCCGAGGTCCGGCACGTGCGGCATCTCCGGCAGCGACGGCACCTCCGGGAGGTGGGGCATTTCGGGAACGTGCGGCATCTCGGGCAGGTGGGGCAGCGACGGCAGGCGCGGAGCGGACGGCAGCTTCGGCGGCTTGGCCAGGTCGGACAGCGAGAGCCGCGCGAGGCGGCGCGACGGCCCGCCCGCCCCGGCCGCGCGGGGCTCGGGCGGCAGCAGCGCGAGCGTCGCGCGGCCCCCGGGCAGGCGCTCGAGGGCGCCGCCGCTCGCGGCCGCGAGGCGGCGGCCGCTGGAGCCCGCGGCCACGGGTGGTGCCGGCGGCGGCCCGGGGGTGGGACCCAGGGCGGCCGGCACGGGGCGGCGCGCGATGCGCAGGGGCGCGGGTGCGCCGGCCGGCGTGGGCGCCCCGGCCGGCGTGGGCGCCCCGCCGGAGGGCGGCGCCGGCGCCGCCGTCGGGGCCGGGCCGGGGGAGGACGTGCGCGCGACGGCCTCGGGTGCGGGCGGCCGGGATCGCGCCACCGGGCGACGGGGGCTCGGGGCCGCGGGAGGGCGGAGAACCGCCGTCGGGGCCGGCGGCCCATCCCCGGTCGGCGCCGGCGGCGGGGCGTCGGAGCCCGGAGCGGCGGCGGCTGCGGGGCCGGCGGCCTGCGCGACGGCATCGGCGGCGGGGGAGGGCGCGGTCACGGCGGGGTCGGCGCCGGCGGCCGGGGCGACGGCGACCGGGTCCAGGGGGGGCGGCGCCTCCCCGTCGGGCTCCTCCGCGGGCGGCGCGCCGGCCTCCCGGGGGCTGCGCAGGCGCGCGAGCGCCCGGCCGACGGGGCCGGGGGCGGCGGGCGCGCTGCCGGGCGCAGCCGCCGGCGCCGCGGCCGGCGCGGCGGCCTCGGGGGCGACCGGGCCCGTGGCGGCGGGCGGCGTGGCGTCCGGCGCCGGCGCCGGGCCGGATTCGTCCGGGGGGACATCCCCGTCCCGCCGCCGCCGGCTCAGGAGGCGGCCCCGGGACGGGGCGCGGGACGGCGCCTGGGCCGCGGCGGGCTCCGGCGTGGGCACCGCCGCCGATGGGGGCACGGCCGGCTGTGGAGCGGCCGCGATGGGGACGGGGGTGGGTTCCGGCACGGGCCGGTTGCTCCGGTGCAGCACGGGCGCGGCGGGCCCCCGGCGCGGGCCCTCGGGGCGCCGGAGGCGCACGGGCGCTGGGGGCGGCGGCGCGGGGGCCGGCGGCGCCTTGGCGAGGGGCCCGGGCGGCGCCGGCGAGGCGGCGGCCGCAGGTGCGGTGCGGGGCTCCGCGGGCGGGGGCGGCGCGGCCTCCGCCGCGGGCGCGGCGGGCGGGACGGCGGCCGGAGCGCCCGCAGCCGTCGCCGGCGCCGCCTCTGCCGCGGCGGGCGGGGCCTCGGGCTCGGCGGGCGGCGCGGGCCGCGGCGAGCGGGAGATGCGGTAGGAGCTGACCTCCTCCAGCCGCGGTCGCGGGCGCGGGGCGGGGGCCGGGCCGCCGTCGGCCCCGAAGGGTTCGGGCGCCCCCGCGGCGGGCGGCGTGCCGGGGGCCGGAGCCGGCTCGGCGCGCGCGGCGACCTCGCGCCGCACGGCCTCGACGGCCCCGCCGCCGCCGAAGGGGACCGCGTCCTCGGGCAGCCGGCCCCCGTACATCCACTCGTAGGCGAAGTCGCTGAGGCCGGCCGGGCGCTCGGGCTGGTGCGGCGCCGCCGGCGCCGGCGCCCGGACCACGACGGCGCGCGCCGGGACGAGCCGCAGCGCAGGCGGCCGGCCGGCCGGCGTCCGCCGGGCGGCCACCGCGCGCGCCAGCGCCCGGCCGCCCGCCGTGCGCAGCGGGGTGGTGCGCCGCCCGCTGACGCGGCGCCCCAGGCGGGTCGCCGCGGGGAGCCAGCCCCCGCCGGGGGCGCCGCCGCTCACCATTCCTCCCCGGTCCCGGCGGCCGCCAGGCCCTCCGCCTCATCCAGGAACCGGCGCCGGTCGCGGTGCTCGAGGTCGAGGATCGTGTCGAGCGGCCAGTGGAGGTGGTAGGCGAGGCGGGCCGTCTCCCCGAGCAGTCCGTCGGGGGACGGCCTCATGGTTCCCCCAGGCGGCCGTCCTGGATCTCGGTCAGATCGACTTCGAAGGCGTGCCCGCACGACGGGCACGCGATGGTGCCGACGGCCTCGCCGTCGGTGTTCAGGCGCTCGTAGAGCTTCTGGAGGTGGTCGAAGTCGGCCGCGAACAGCCCCTCGACCATCTCGGGCGTGACGTTCGTGACCGTGCCGATGCTCGTGATGACCCGGGCCAGCAGCAGCACGCCGAGGTACGCCTCGTTCTCGCGCACGGCAGGGTCGCGCAGGGGCTCGATCTCGTCGCGCGCCGTGGCGAGGCGCATGCGCCCCTCGCGGTGCGTCTCCCCCGAGGCGTCCACGTAGCCCCGGGGGAGCGTGAAGGCGATCTCGGTCCGCATCGGCGCGCGCCGCTCTCGGCTGCTACTCGACGTCCAGGCCCTCGTGGGCGATCTGTATCTCCTCGACCGCGACGTCGCTGCTCTTCGGGTCGAGGCTCGCCCCCGTGTACTTGGTGGGCCAGCCCTGGAGGAACTTCCAGCGCTTGATGGGCGTGCCGTTGTAGTCGATCAGCTCGATGAACCCGTCCACGCGGGCGTTGTCGGGGCCCTCGTCGAGCACCTGCTTGCGCCAGGTCCAGAGGTCCGCGCTCTCGTCCACGCCGCGCTTCAGCGTGATGTTCGACCACTTCAGCGGGCCGGGCACCTTGCGCACGATCGGGTTGCCGTTGGCGTCCACCGACGTCTGCTCGATGACCGTGGTCTCCGAGTCGAGGCCGCTGCACTCCCGGAAGTTGCCGATCCCCTCCTTGCCGCCGATGTCGAGGCGGAATCGGGATGCCGGGCGCGGTTCCTTGGGGGGCATTCAACGCTCCTTTCGGTCGGGCGGCGGTGCTAGGCCGAGACCTCGGCCGCGCCCGCGGTGAACTGGCTGATGCGGAAGACCACGAACTCGGCCGGCTTCACCGGCGCGATGCCGATCTCGATCACGACCTGGCCGGCCTCGACGACGTCGGGCGGGTTGGTCTCCTCGTCGCAGCGGACGAAGAAGGCCTGCTCGGGCGTGGCCCCGAACAGCGCGCCGTCGCGCCAGACCCGCGTGAGGAAGTTCGAGCTCGAGATGCGCAGGCGCGTCCACAGGCGCTGGTCGTTGGGCTCGAAGACGGCCCACTGCGTGCCCTCGATGATGGACTCCGACACGTAGTTGAAGAGGCGCCGGACGTTGACGTACCTCCACTCCGGGTCGCTCGAGAGGGTGCGCGCGCCCCAGATGCGGATGCCCCGGCCCGAGAAGGCCCGGATGCAGTTGATGCCGTTGGTGTTGAGGCCGCCCTGCTCCTCGTGGGTCACCTGGAACGCGAGGCCGTTGGCCCCGAGCACGACCTCGTTGGCCGGCGCCTTGTGGACCCCGCGCGCGCCGTCGGTGCGGGCCCAGACGCCCGCGACGTGCCCGCTCGGCGGCACCAGCATCGGCTGGTTCGTGAGCGGGTCCATCACCTCGATCCACGGGTAGTAGAGCGTCGCGAACTTCGAGTCGTAGCCCGCGGAGTCCATCCGCCACCCGAGGATGTCCTGGGGCATCATGTCCGGCGGCGCGTCGAGGATCGCCATCCGGTCTCCGGCGTTCTCGCAGTGGGCGATCATCTTGCCCTGCAGGTCGCGCACCTGGGCGTCGTCGCCGAGCGTCATGAGGTCCGGCATGCAGACCATCGTCACCTCGTCGACGGCGGCGATGCCGCCCATGCCGAGGCGCCGGGCGACGTCGCCCTCGAAGTCCGAGGCGCCGAGGTCCGTCGGGGCCACGGCGACCGAGACCAGGGTGTAGGAGCCGGTCGCCGGGGCGCGCTGGGAGTCGGGCAGGGAGGCGCCGGTCTCCTCGATGCGGATCAGCTTCGAGGAGGCGTTCACCTTGGTCGCGAGGTTCGTGCGGCCGCGCTTGGTGGTGAGGCCGTCGAACTCCTCGCGCGCCTGGCCGGCCGTCACGACCATCCGGTAGGTCGGCTCGGCCTCCTTGCCGCCGTCGCCCTCGCCCTCGCCCTCGGGCGCCGGGGGCGGCGCCTCCTCGCTCACCTCGACGGTCACGTCGTCGGTGACGCCGGGCAGCGCGATCGCCCGGAAGGCGTCGAGCGACGGGTTCCCGGCTGCGGGCAGCGCGGCCTGGGCCGGCGGCGGCCCGTCGCCCGAGGCGCCGTCGCTGCCCACGCGCACCACCCAGCACAGGCCGCCGCCGTTCTGGAAGAACCCGTAGACGGAGTGCGCGAGGTAGGCGCCCGACATGAACGGGCCGGCGTCCGGGTTGGCCGGGTCGCCGAAGGTGCGCGCGAACTGGGTCCAGTTCGCGATGCGCATCGGCGCGTTGACGGGACCGCCTGGCGCGAGGCCGACGAAGGCCGCGATCGAGGTGCCGACGCCTTCGATCGGCTTCGACTGCGCCGGGATCTCCTCCACGTAGACGCCGGGCGTCAGGTAGGTCGGCATCTCAGTCCCCTCCTCGGGGTCGTTGGTCGTTCTCGAGTTCGGTCAGCAGCGCGCCCGGCATGCCCGTCGGCACCCGCCGCGGGATGGAGCGCCCGGCGTCGTACACGTGCATCTCGGACTCGTCGAGAGCCCAGAGGATCAGCTTGGCCCCCGGAGCGGCGGCGCGCGCCGGCGCGATCCCGCCGTGGTCGGGGCCCTCCAGCGGGAGCACGATGGCGTCCGGCCCCATCGCCGCTGCGGCCGTGGGCACGCGCGCCGCGGACTCCTCGACCGACACCTCCATCCCGCGGTCCGCGAGCAGCCGCGAGAGCCCCAGTCCCGCCATCGGGGCGAGGTTCCCGAGCAGGACCCGGGTCCGGTGTGTGGGCGTCGCGCACATCGAGGATCCTCCGTCGGGTGAGGGCGCCGGGACACGCGACACCGGGGCAGCCTTGCGGGCAGCCTTCGGTGCCCTTTCGTGTCAACGCGTCCTCCGGGCCGCCTTCCTGCCGGATCCGGCGTCGACGACGACATCCGCCGGGCCGCCCGGGACCCTCGCCTCGGCCTCCCCCTCGCGGCCGTCAGGCGCCCGCGCGCGGAGGCGGTGGACGCCCTCGCGCAGCGGCCCGATCAGGAACCGCCCGTCGTCGTCGGCCACCACCCAGCCCAGCCCCCCGGGCATGACGACCCAGGCGTCGGGCACGGGCGCGCCCTGGGCGTCGCGCACGGTGCCGCGCAGCTGGTGCAGGTCCTCCACGCTCGCCCGCCCGCCGTCGAGGTTGCGCATCCGCAGCGTCTGCGTCCGCACCTCGGGGCCGCGCTCCACCGTCGCGCCCGATTCGCAGGACAGGACGACTGCGAAGTCCAGCGACGCCTTGTACGTGCCGCCGATCGACGACCAGAACTCCGGGCTGCCGGTCTGGCGCGGCTCGGCGATGCGGGTGCGCAGGGGGTAGGGCTGCTGCCGCGGGTCGGACAGACCGCCGGCCAGCAGATCGGCGGGCAGCGTGTCGTACGCGTAGAGGATGGCAAGGACCTGCGACAGGAGCCGGTGCTCGTCCTCCACCTCGCGGGTCCACGCCGTCACGGCGTAGGACGCGGCCACCCGCAGCGGCGGGCGTGCGTCCACCGTCCGGCCGTCGCCGGTGTCGATCGTGTCCCAGTCCACCGGCCGGTGGTCCTCGGACTGGCGCAGGTCGTAGAGGAAGAGGTTGACCGTGGGCGCCGAGAGCTGCGCCGACCACTCCTTGTCGGGGCTGTCGAACGCGATCTCGATGCCGTCGAAGCCCCGCCCGGTGAACTCGCGCCTCAGGAGCTGCCGGACCGTCTCGTCGAGATCGGCCAGCATCGTGTTCAGCGGGACCCGGATCGTCGTGCCCACCACCGTCTCCTCGTCGGTGCAGGCGCTAATCAGAACACCCGCAGGGCGGCGGGCGGGTCGCCGTCGGGGTGGACGAAGGGGCAGACAAACGGGCACGCGAGGGCGCACCGCTCGCCGGTACCCCGGCCTCAGGTGTCGGTGGTACGTTCGCCGCCATGGGGACCCACGAGCCCGCGGGTCAGCAGGTCCAGGCTCCGGCGGCCCCCGCGGCGGCGGGGCCCGCGCCCCTCGGCGGGGCGTCCGAGGTGGCGCTCTCGGTCATCGCGCTGCAGCGCTCGGCCGGGAACGCTGCGGTCGCCGGGCTCCTGCGCCAGGGCGCGTCGGACGAGGGCGAGCCCGGCGGGCACCGACGTCCCGCCGTCGCCGTGGTCGGTCGGGGGGCGGGTGCCCCGGTCATCCGGCGCGAGCCCGCGCCGCCCGCCGCGCCGGCGGTCACGCCGGTGGCCCAGGTCAAGCACACCTTCACGATCCCGGACATCAAGCTGGGCGGCGCGAAGGACCTCGGTTACGCGGAGGCGCAGTTCAAGGTGGGGGGGTCGGTGGACTTCGAGTTCACGCCGCCCCAGGGCCCGGCCTCAGCGCCAGCCGGCCCGCCCCCCGCCGCCGGGCCCCCGCCCGCGGGACCGCCGCCCGCGCCGGGTGGCGACGCCGGGGGCGGAGGGGTCACGCTGAAGGGCTCGGGCGGCGTGAACGTCGGCGACGGATCCAAGTACCAGGCCGAGGTGAGCGCCGAGTTCGAGAAGCGCGTCGGCGGCATTCTCGACGGCTGCACGCCGAAGGCGAAGGTCGGCGGCGAGGCCGGCGGCGACAAGGCCAAGCTCGGGCTCGAGGTGTCGCTCGAGGGCCAGACCTTCGAGCCGAAGTTCGGGATCACCGTCATCGACATCAACAAGGAGGACGGGATCAAGTTCGCCACCCTCGAGGCGGCGGTCGACTGGAAGATCCACGAGTACACCCACAAGGCGAGCGACGGGACGGACATCAAGGTCACCCCCAAGGCCACGCCCAAGGTCGAGATCTCACCCAACTACAAGCGCATCGCGACCTCGCTCGCCGAGGGCGGGGCGGAGGGCGCCGCGTCCGTCGCGGCCGAGGCCGCCCTGGTGGCCGGGCCGCCCCTGCTTGCCGGCATCATCATCGCCCAGGGCATCTACATGGCGGGCGAGAAGGGCGAGCTGCACCGCAAGATCCTCGAGGGGGCCGTCAACGCCCGCCAGGCGGCGATGAGCTATGCGCAGGTCATGACCGGCTCCGACCAGCAACCCGCCGGCCCGCGCGCGATCGCCGCGGTCGCGAGGGCGAAGGGCCAGCTGGCCGGAATCGCCGCCGCCAACAAGGTGACCGTCGAGGCCCTGATGGCCGAGCTCCGCAAGAACTCGCCGAAGGACTTCGTGCGCATCCACGAGCAGGCGCGCCAGCAGACCTTCTCGGCCTACTACGACGAGGTGGCCAAGGTCATCGGCGCCTGGCGCAAGGAGCACTACATCCTCGCCATGTGGACCGAGGCGTCGACCGACATGCAGGAGGCGCGCAGCCAGGTCGAGGTGGTCTTCTCCCACTGACCGGCGGCGGCGCGGGTCAGTGGTGCGTCGCTCGGTCCTCAGGCCTCCCCGGCGGTGTCGGGCCATCCGGGGTCGGCGAGCGCCGGGTTGGGGACGCGTCCCTCGAAGTCGAGCCAGATGCGCCGGTCCTCGCGGCAGTCGAACCCGCGGCAGGGGATGGGGCGGGCCTCGTAGACCGTGCAGCGGCACGAGCCGCGCTCCATGTGGGCGCACCAGCCGTCCTCTCCGCGCTGGAGCATGTACGGGTTGCCGGTGTCCCAGCGGAGGATCCCCTCGCGCACGTCGTCGCCGGACAGCCCCACGGCCAGCCGGCAGCAGGCGGCGCCGCAGAGGGCGACGCGGTTCTCGCAGTCGATCTCGACGCCGTCCGGGAAGTCGCGCTTGGGCACGTCGAAGTCCTGGCGGGCCACCGCCATGCCCTTCTCCAGGAACCGCCGCCGCACCCGCTCGGCGGCCCGCTCGCGCGCCTCGGCGAAGCGCTCGGGCGGCAGCCCGGCCTCCGTCAGCAGCTCCACCAGCGCCTCGATGGCGGCGGCGGCCTCCTCCAGCTCGGCCGTGTTGGCGTTGGCCCGGTCGTGCGCGTACATCAGCCCGCGCCGCATCTCGGCGTCGCCGGCCGTCGGCCGCGGCTCCGGCGCGGTCATCCGCGCCCCTCCTTGGGCGGCGGCCCCTCCTCGCCGGCGCCGGCCTTCTCGGCCTCGAGGGCCTTCTCCTCTTGGTCGAGGAGCTTGTCGGCCTCCAGCAGGCCCTGGAACACGCCTTCGAACTGGGTGCGGCACCTCCGGAACGCCTCGGCGGCGTGAGCGCCGTTCTCCTCCCGGGTCCGCAGCATCGCCTGCAGGTGCCGGATGCCGTTCCTCACCGTGAAGCCGGCCGTCTGGATCTTGGTGGCGTCCTCGCCGACGAAGCTGCCCGACAGGGCGTCGAGCTGCGGCTGGATGCCCTCCGTGAACTCGATCACATCGCGCGGCTCGCCCTTCTCGCGGAGCTCGGCGAGATCGGCCTGAGCCTGGACGAGCGACTCGGTCACCCCTTTGAGCGAGGCGAGCACGTCGGGGGGGATCGGGGGCTTGGGAGGACCCGCCGGCGGGACGTCGGGCGTCGTCCCGGCGGCCGGCGCCGGAGCGGGCGTCGGGCCGGGCGCGGGGGCCTGCGCGGGCGCGGGACCGGGGGCGGGGGCCTGCGCGGGCGCCGGACCGGGCGCGGGGGCCTGCGCGGGCGCCGAGCCCCCTGAGACCACGCCGTTGATGGCGGTCACCGCACCCGAGAACTGGGTGGTGGCCATGGCGATGCTCTCGGCGCGGGTCTCGGTGAGGGCGGCGGCCGTCTGCAGGGCCTCGCCAAAGGTGTCCCGCGCCGCGTCGGCCTGGGCGCGCTGACCCTCTCCGACCGCGAGGCCCTCGAAGACGCTGAACAGCGGCGCCGCATTGTTCTTCGCCTTGAGGGCCCCCTCCCGGTCGCCCTTCTCGACGAGGCGGGCGAGATCCGGGAGCACGCCGAGCACCTGGTTGTTCAGGGTCACCCGGCTTCTCAGGTTGGCGGCCCGCTGGTCCTTCACCTTCGTCAGGCGGTCGGCCCCGCCCGCGGTCTTGGCGGCCACGTCCTTCTGGTCGCCGCCCCACCATCCGCGCTGCTCGCCCGAGACGTAGATCAGCCCTGCGCCGATCAGCGCCATGGGGATGAGGACGCGCTGCACGGTCGGCTCTGCGGGCTGCTGGCGCACCATGACCGACCGGGAGAAGGCCCGGTTGCCCACCTGCCCCGCGAGCTCCGCGGGCCCCACCGGTCCGGGCCCGGCTCCCGGCAGCGCCGGCTCCGCGGATGCCTGCGCGGGCAGGCCCTCCCGCTCGCGCCCGCTCACCGCGGCCCCCTCACCAGCTCGTGGAAGCGCTCGAAGTCGGACTCCAGCGTCAGCCGCCCGAGCTTGCCGTACTCAAGGGCGACGCCCATCACCAGGTGGCGCATGCCGATCGCCCCGCCGTCCTCGGCCGCGAGGAAGGCGCCCGCCAGCGAGGCGTTGCGGATGCCACCGCCCGAGAGCTTGAACTGCGTCGAGAGGAAATCGACGTCGACGTCCGCGTCGAGCGGCGCCTCCTCCGGCAGCACCAGTCGCCAGATGCGCACGCGGTCCTCGGGCTCGGGGAAGGGGAAGTCGATGACGAAGTCGAGCCGGCGGAGGAAGGCGGCGTCGATGTTGTGGCGGAAATTGGTCGCGAGGATGACCGCGCCCGAGTAGCCCTCCATCTTCTGCAGCAGGTACGCGACCTCGATGTTGGCGTAGCGATCGTGCGAGTCGCTCACCTCGGACCGCTTGCCGAACAGGGCGTCGGCCTCGTCGAAGAACAGGATCGCGTTGGAGCCCTCGGCCGCCCCGAAGATGCGGTCCAGGTTCTTCTCGGTCTCCCCGATGTACTTCGAGATCACGGTCGCCAGGTCGATGCGGAAGAGCTCGAGGCCCAGATCGCGCGCCAGCACCTGGGCGGCCATGGTCTTGCCGGTGCCCGACTCCCCGGCGAAGAGGGTCTTGAGCCCCTGGGCGCGGGCGACCGTGCGCCCGTAGCCCCATTCCGAGAGGACAAGGTCGCGGTGGCGCAGGTAGGCCGAGATCGAGTGGAGGACCTCCAGCGGTCGCTCGGGCAGCACGAGCTGGTCCCAGCCGAAGGCCGGGTCGAGGCGCACGGCCAGCTCGCCCAGGCGGCCGCTCGACGCGCGCCGCGCCCCGAGGTCGAGGTGCTCGGGCCGGGGCGCCCCGGCGCCGTCCACCGCGGCAGTCTGCCGGGCCACCTCGGCGGCGTCGGCGATCTGGCTCATGGACAGGCGGAACTTGGCGGCGACGTCATCGACGTCGTCCACGCCCGCGTGGTGCGCCCAGGCGGCCCGCCGCTCCGCGAAGGTGGGCAGGGGCACCTCCACGACGATCGCGGTGCGATCGCCGAGCGCGACGGCCGCGTCCCCGGTGAGCCCGCACACCAGCGCCCGCTCGTCCATCGCCGCCAGCGCCCGCAGGGCCGATCGGCGCGCGCCCGGGTCCAGGGCCTCGAGGCCGTCGAAGCAGCGCCGGCGGCCCTCGAGCGCGCCCACGAGGCGGGCCTCTCGCATCAGGTCCGGGTCGTCCGCGTCGGCCGCGTCCACGAGCACGAGCGGCTCGCCGAGGGCCGCCGCGAGCAGCGCGGGCGCGTCAGGCCCGATCACGAGGAGCGGCAGGCGCGTGTCGCACGCCACGAGGGCCCGCAGCTCCCGCAGGACGCCGTCGCGACCCGGTTCCCCCGCGGGCACGGGCTCGCGGCGCAGCCGGACGTCGCGAGCCGACTCGTCGAGGCCGGCGCCCAGCAGCAGGGCGGCGACGGGGTCGGCCACCTTCACCGCGCGGTCGGCGAGGGGGGTCTGTCCGCGCTCGTCGATGAGCCGGATCGCGCCGAGGCGCCGCAGCGGCGCGTCGCGGCCGAAGCGCGCCAGCACCTCGCCGGGCGGGACGGCGCCGTCGGCCACCAGCCGGGCCACCAGGCCCGGGCTCGGGAGCTTGCGCGTCACGTCGTCGTGCAGGTAGGCGAACAGTCGCCCGTAGGCCGGGTTCAGCTCGGGGGCGACGCATACCGCGAGGACGACGGCGTCGAGGCGATCGAGCCCGAGGCGCTCCGCGGCCAGCCGGAGCCGCGCCTCCGGGTCCATCGCCGGCTCCGAGCGGGCGATGGCGACGGCCAGCTCGTCGGTGACGTAGAGGCCGCGGAACGGGTCGATCGGGTTGGGGTCGGACGCCGCGACCGACTCGACCGCCGCCCGGATCCGGGCGGCGACGTCGGCGAGACCAGCGAAGCCGTCAGCCGGCGAGCTCATCCGCCGCGCCGTCGGCCTCGCGCTCGAGGGCGTCGCCCGGGTTCGAGACGGTCAACGGACCGCTGGCGGGCGCCCCCCGCTGCTGCACCACATGGGTCAGCTCGTGGGCGAGCAGGCGGTCGCCGGCGGCGGTGCCGGGGCGGTGCTCGCCCTGGGCGAAGAACAGGTCGCTGCCCACGGCGAACGCGCGGGCGCTCACGGAGCGCGCCAGCCCGTCGGCCGCGGGGTCGTCGTGCACGCGAACGTCGCCGAGGGGGTCGCCCAGCCCGGGCGCCATGCGCTCGCGCACCCCGGGGTCGAGCGCCCGGCCCCCTCCGCGCGAGGCCGCGATGGCCGCCTCGACGTCCGGATGGGCGCGCCCGTCGGGCAGGATCCCCGCTCCCTGCCGGGCGAGCGCGCTGAAGCCCCGGTTGCCGACGGAGGATGCGAGCCGCTCGACCGGGTCCTGCTCCGGCGCCGCGCGGTCATCCGTCTCGCGCCCCGGGCGCGCGAGGTCGTCGTGCTCACGGCCGTGCGCGCTCATCGACCCTCCTCGCCGACCTCGGGTCCGGACCAGCCGATCGTAGGCGCGCCGTGGCGGCCGTGTCCACGCCGACCCGCTCGCCCATTAGGGCAGACGATCGTGCAGGTCGGCCGGCGGCGCCCGCCTCCCGGGCGCCGCGGCCCGCGGTCCATCCGCGCGCCCCCGGCACCACCCTTGTCGGCGCGGGGGTGGTGGTGGGATCGTGCGCCCGTAAGGAGGTCACGTGCCCGACGAGGTTCTCGAGGTCGTCAGCGGCAGGGACATCGGCGCGCGCTTCGGGTTGAGCGGCGCCGAGGCCCGGATCGGCCGCGACCCGTCGGCGGACATCGTGCTGACCGACCCCCGCGTCTCGCGCCGCCACGCCCGCCTCTGGGTGGAGGCCGGGATGCTGATGCTCGAGGATCTGGGCTCCACCGGCGGCACGTCGATCAACGGCCGCCGCCTCGAGCGCCCCGCGTTCCTCGCCCAGGGCGACGTCGTGACCATGGGCGTGACCGAGATCCGCGTCCTGTGGGCCCCCGAGCCCGCGGCCACCGTGTTCGGACCGGCCATCGTCGTGCCCGAGCCCGGCCCGGCGCCGGTCGAGCCCACCCCGGCGCCTAAGCCGGAACCGGTTCGCGAGCCCGAGCCCGAGCCTGTTCCCGAGCCGGAGCCGGCCCCGATGGCCGGGCCCGTTCCGGCGCCCGAGCCGGAGCCCGAGCCGGAGCCCGAGCCGGAGCCCGAGCCCGTCGCGGACGCGCCGCCGCCGCCCGCACCGCCGCCCCCGGAGCCGCCCGCACCGCCGCCCCCGGAGTCGCCCGCACCGCCGCCCCCGGAGTCGCCCGCACCGCCGGCACCCCCGCCGCCCCCGCCCCCGCCGCCGGAACCGCCCCCGGCCGAGGAGGCCGAGGAGGACGTCTACGCGACCTTCTCCCGCAAGGCGGTGCCACCACCGCCGCCTCCCGAGCCCGAGCCCGAGCCGGTCGCCGAGCACGCCGTGGCCCCGGAGCCGGTCGCGCCCCCCGACCCGCCCGTGGCCGCGCCGCCACTCCCGCCCCCTCCTGTACCGCCGAAGGCGCCGCCGGCTGAGCCGGCCGCTGCGGCGCCGCCCCCGCCGCCCGCGCCGTCGCCCGAGGCGGCCGCGCCGGCTCCGCCTCCGCCGGACCCGGAGGCCGCCGCCGCGGAGCCGGGCGAGTCACCGGGTGATGAGGCCGCCGCGGAGGCGCCCAAGCGGCGGCTCTGGCCGTTCCGCCGGGGAGCCGAGTAGGGGGCCGCTCCGGCGCGACCCCGGGAGCAGCGGGTAGCCTGCGGCCGTGCCCGCCGCGAGCCGCAGCACCGCGCCCTGGAGGGAGGTCCTCATCGCCCTCGCGGCGCTCGACACCGGGCTGCTCTCGGCCTTCGGCGAGGGCGCGCGCCCGGAGGACGCGGCCTGCGCGGCCGGGCTCGACCCGCGGGCGGTGCGGATCGTGGCGACGGCGCTCGCCGCGTCCGGGGACCTCGAGGATGCCGGCGACGGCGCGCTGCGGCTGACCGCCCGCGGTGCGGCCCTGCTCGCCTCGGGCGCCGAGGACGCCGGCGACCCGGCCGGGGCGCTCTTCCTGGAGGCGCGGTCGATGGCGAGCCACATGCGCCTGGCCGACACCCTGCGCACCGGGCTCCCGCAGGACGACGTCTCGGCCGGCGACCCCGCGGAGCGCCGGCGCTTCATGCGCGCGATGCGCGAGGTGGCCGCGCCGCGGGCGGTCGCGACGATCGCGGCCGTGGGGCCGCCGCCGGCCGGCGCGCGGCTGCTGGACGTGGGAGGGGCGCCCGGCACCTACGCCCGCGCGTTCGCGGCGGCGGGCTGGGACGTCACGGTGCTCGACCTGCCCGAGACGCTCGCGGTCGGCGGGCCCGACCTGCGCGCCGCCGGGATCGCGGCCGTGGAGGGCGACGCCCGCGAGGCCCTGCCGCCGGGGCCGTGGGACGCCGTCTACCTCGGCAACGTGGTGCACCTGTTCGGCCCGGCCGACGCGGCGGCCCTCGTCGCGCGGGCCGGGGCGGCCCTGGCGCCGGGCGGTCTGCTGGCGGTGCAGGAGGTGCTCGGCGACCGCAGCGTGCAGGGGCCGTCGTTCGGCGTGATGATGCTGCTCTCGACCCCCGCCGGGGACGCCTACACCGAGGCGGAGCTGCGCGGCTGGATGGACGACGCGGGGTGCCCGGCCGAGCGCACGGTCGAGATCGAGCAGGGCCAGCACTTCCTGCTGCTCGGCAGGCGCGCGCCGTGAGCCGCCTCGCGACGGCCGACGCGGGGCCGACCGACCGCGTCCCGCCCTTCCGCTTCAGCGCCCGCTCGCGCGTGGACGTGGCCGAGACCGACCTCGGCGCGGTCGTCTACTACGCGCGCTACCCGCACCACCTCGACCGGGCCGTGCTGGCCTACCGGCGCCACCTCGGCATCCCGCCGCTCGGCCCCGAGGGGCACCTGTTCGTGGTGCGCTCGCTGAGCGTGGACTACCACGCGTCGGCGCGCTTCGACGACGAGGTGGAGGTGTTCGTGCGCGTCAGCGACCTCGGCCGGTCGAGCCACACGGTGCAGGCCCGCATGGAGCGCCTGGGCGACGACGGGCCGGTGCACCTCGCCGACGCGACCCTCGTGCTGGTGGGGCTCGGCGCGTACGGCGGGCGGCCCTCCCGCGTGCCGGAGGCGATGCGGGAGGCGATCGCGGCGTTCGAGGGCCCCGGCCCGGCGTCGTGACGCGGGTCTGGGGCGAGGACGCCGCCCTGCTGACGGCCGCCGGGGCGGACGTCGCGGCGCTGGAGGCGCTGGAGCGCGCGCTCGAGGACGGCCTCGGCGAGCTGCCGCGCGCCGGGGCGGTCGACGCGCACGTGCACCTCGGCCGCGACGCCGACGGGCACGCGCTCGACGCGGCGTCCCTGGTGGCCGACCTCGATCGCTGGGGCATCGCCGCCGCCGTGTGCTTCCCCGCCAACGAGGCCGGCGACGACGGCGACTTCGCGGCGGCCAACCGGGCGGTGCTCGAGGCCGCGGCCGCGCACCCCGGGCGGATCGTCCCCTTCTGCCGGCTCGACCCGCGGCGCCCGGACGCCCCGGAGGCCCTGCGCGCGGCGGCCGGGGCAGGCGCACGCGGCCTCAAGCTGCACCCGGTGGCCCAGCGCTTCCGGCCCGAGGCGCCGGAGGTCGCCGAGGTGGTGCGCGCGGCCGCGTCGCTCGGGCTGCCGGTGGTGATCCACGCCGGCTACGGGGCGCGGGCGCTCGCCGGGCCGATCGGCGCGCTCGTGGACGCCGCGCCCGGCGCGCGCATCCTGCTGGCCCACGCGGGCCGCGGCGACGCGCGGGCCCTGGCCGCCGGCCTGGAGGGCTGGCCGGACGTGATGCTCGACACCTCGCTCGCGGCGCTGGCCGACCTCGTGGCCCTGCCGCCCGAGCGGCTCTGCTTCGGGTCGGACCGGCCCTACGGCGAGCACGCCACGGCCCTGCGCCTCGTCGCCGCCGCCGCCCGCGCGGCCGGCTGGAGCGGGGCCCAGACGGCGGGCGTCCTCGGGGCGAACCTGCGCCGGTGGATCTGAGCCGCCTCGACGCGGTGCGCCTCTGCGCCGCCCTCGCCCAGTGCGAGATCGCGCTCGTGCGCCGCGACCCGGTGGCCCCCGCGCTTCTCGCCCAGGCCGCCCGGCACGCCGAGGGGCTCGGTCCGGGTGCGCTGGTCGGCGCCGCCGCCGCGCTCGCGCGCTCCCTCGACCCGGCGGCCGCGACGCCCGAGCAGGCGGCCGGCCGCAAGGTCGTGCAGGCGCTCTGCCGCGCGGCCGCCTGCGAGGCCGAGGCCGCGCTCCTGGGGGCGGCGCAGTGAGCGAGCAGACCCGCGCCCGGCTGGCCCGTGTGCTCGCCGAGGAGCGCCCGGACCTGGCCGAGGCCAACCTGCTGATCGGCGCCGAGGCCCACCCGGAGGTGGACATCGGGCGCGCCCTGGACCGCGTGGACGCGCTCGCCGCGCGCGCGGCGAGCGGCGGCGTGGTGGACACGCTGCGCGCGGACGGATACCACGGTGCCGTGGACGACTACGACGCCCCTGAGAACTCCCTGCTGAGCGACGTGCTGGAGCGCCGGCGGGCCTGCCCATCGCGCTCAGCACGCTGGCGCTGGCGATGGCCCAGCGCATCGAGGCGCCGATGGCCGGCGTGGGCATGCCGGGCCACTTCATCCTGGCCGACCTGCGCGGGGCCGAGCCGGCCTACATCGACCCGTTCAACGGCTGGGCGAGGCTCGACGTGGCCGGCTGCGCGCGCCTGGTGCTCAGCACCACCGGCATGCCCTTCCGCCCCGAGTACCTGCGCCCGGTGCCCGAGCGCGCGATCCTCGTGCGGACGCTGCTCAACCTGCGCGGCTCCTACACGCGCCGCCGGCGGACGGCGGACACGCTCTGGACCGTGGAGCTCAGCCTGATCCTGGCGCCCGGCGACCCCGGGCTCGTGCGCGACGGCGTCGTGCTCCTGTCCGCGGCCGGCCGCTACGCGGAGGCCGAGGCCGCCGCCGCGGCCTTCCTCGCCGACCGGCCCGACGACCCCGCCGCCCCCGCCCTCGAGGCCCAGCTCGACGTCGTGCGGCATCTCAGACGGAGGCTGAATTGACCAGCGCCGCGATCACCGATCAGGTCCTGGCGGCCAACCGCCGGTTCTACGACGCCCTCGAGGGGCTCGACATCGACGCCATGGAGGCGTGCTGGGCGGTCGCGCCGGGGGTCGCGTGCCTGCACCCCGGCGGGCCCTGGCAGCGGGGCTGGGACGAGGTGCGCGCGGGCTGGGAGGTGATCCTGGGCAGCACCGGGTACATCGAGTTCGAGATCGCCGACGTGGAGGTGACGGTGAACGACCCGGTGGCCTGGGTCACCTGCGTGGAGCGCATCACGTCGTCCGCGGCGGGCGGCGGCGGGAGCGCCGCGGCCGAGGTGGCGGCGACGAACCTGTTCGTGCTCGGCAACGACGGCTGGCGCATCGCGCTGCACCATGCGTCGCCGATCATCCGGCCCGCGCCGCGGGAGGAGGGGTGAACGGCCGCCGCCTGTCGGGCCGCGTGGTGCGGACCGGCGTGGACATCGTGCAGGCGCGGGTGGCGCTCTACGCGGGCTGGGTCGCCGCGGTGGGCGGCGGCGTGCTCGCCCTGCTCGGCTGCGGCGTCGCGGCCCTCGCCGGGCACGGCCCTGGCGCGCTCACCCTGCTGCTGATCGTGCTCGGCGTCGCGCTGGCCTGCTTCCTGGTGGTGCGGTGGCTGGTCGTCCGCATCAACGCTCCGCTGCTGGCGGCCGCCATCGCCCGGCGCATCCTGGCCCGGCGGGGGGCCCGCCGGCCCTAGCGATCAGCCCGGCGAGAATCGGACCGCGGCGCGGAAGAAGCGCCCGGGTCCGCCGACCGGGTCCTCGCGCCAGGCGAGCACGGCGCGGCCCTTCGCGTCGAGCCCCGCGGAGGGGGCCGTGCCGCGGCCCTTGGCGGTGCTGACGGCCTCGAGCGCGCCGAAGGCCGAGGGGATCCGCGCCAGCGTGCGCGCCCGGATGGACGACTGCGAGACCCCGGCCGGCTGCGACCAGGCGACCACCGCGTGCCCCGCGGCGTCCACGGCCAGCGCGGGCCGGCCGGCGTTGCGCGACGCGGCCGGCGAGAGCAGGGCGGGTGGGTCCCAGCCGAGCCCGGCCGGCCGGATGGCGGCGGCGACGCGGAAGTGGCCGGCGAGCCGCTGGCGCCAGGCGGCGACGGCGCGGCCGTCGGCGGCGAGGCCGACCGACGGGGCGCCGAGGTTGGCGATCTCCGGGAAGCCCCCCGGCGCCGAGACGGCCCGCGGGGCCCCGAAGGCGCCCCCCGCGGCGCGCTCGGACACCGTCACCGCCCCGTCCTGGTACCAGGCCACGACGGCGTCGCCGGCCGCGTTCACCGCGACGGCGGGCAGGCGCGCGTCGGAGCCGGCGACCGACAGCGTCGTGGGCGCCCCGGTCACCACGCCGTCCGCGCCGATGGCGGAGAGCTCGATGCGCCCGCCGCGGTCCCAGGCGACGAGGGCGGACCCGTCGGGCGCGACGGCGACGGCCGGATGGCGCGCGCCGGGCCCCGAGAGGTCGCCCGCGCCCGACCAGGCCCCGGTCGCGGCCGAGCGGACGGCCAGCCGGATGACGGGGCCGGCCGGGACCGAGACGCGCGTCCACGCCGCCACGGCGGCGCCGGTCGCGCCGATGCCGACCTCGAGCGGGTCGATGGCCACGACATCGCCCTCGGCGAGGACCGTCGCCGGCGGCGCGGGACCCGTGCGCGGCAGCACCCGCAGGGCGACCGACCGCGCGTCCTCGGTCCAGGCCACCAGGGCGAGCCCGCCGCCCGCGGCCGCGGCGTCGGTGCGGGCCTCGAAGTTGGACGCCCTGCGCGAGAGCGTCACCGGGCCGATGAACGGCGCCGTGAAGGAGGCGCGGCGGCGGATCTGCACCACGTCGCGCGTGGGGGCGAGGGCCGCGTCGCGCTGCCACCACGCGACGATCGCCCGCCCCTCGGGCGAGACGGCGACGGCCGGGTCGCCCGGGGCGTGGCGGCCCGGGGCGGAGAGGTCCACGGGGGCGCTCCAGGGAGGGGCGCCCTGTGCGGCGGCGGGGAGCCCAAGGGCACCCGCCGCCGCGATGAGCAGGAGGCTAGGCCTTGCTCGCCAGATAGTCGGCGACCATCTTCTCGCCGGCGGCCGGGCCGTCCTCGAAGTAGACCTTGTTGATCTCCTTGAAATTCTCCCACTTCTCCGGGACGTCGTCCTCCGCCATCGTCGCGTCGACCGGGCAGGCCTCGACGCAGGCGTCGCAGTCGATGCACTCGCTCGGGTCGATGTAGAGCATCGTGGCTTCCTCGTGATGCTCCTCACCCGCGGCCGGGTGGATGCAGTCCACGGGACAGACGTCGGCGCACGAGGTGTCCTTCGTGCCGATGCAGGGCTCCGTGATGATGTAGGCCATTCAGCGTTCCTCGGGCGTCGGGGACGACGGGCGCCCCGTACCCACCGGGGGCGCCTCGCGAAGGCGCGATGCTACCAGCGCGGCCGGCCTCAGGAGGGCGCGAGGGCCGGGCGCGGCGCGGCGGCGGCCAGCGCGCGAGCGGCCTCCAGCAGGGCCCGGGCGGCCGGGCTGGAGGGGTTCGCGGCGACCACCGGCAGGCCCGCGTCGCCGGCCTCGGCGACCGCCGGCTCCAGCGGGATGCGCCCCAGCAGCGGCACGCCGAGCTCGGACGCCAGCGACTGCCCGCCACCGCCCGAGAAGACCTCGTATCGCGCCCCGGTGTCGGGAGCGACGAAGTAGCTCATGTTCTCGATCACGCCGACCACCGGAAGGTTCACGCGGGCCGCCATCGCGGCCGCCCTGCGGGCGACGCGCTGGGCCGCGAGCTGGGGCGTGGTGACGATCACGAACGACGCGGTGGGCAGCAGTTGCGCCAGCGACAGGGCGACATCGCCGGTGCCCGGGGGCAGGTCGACCAGCAGGTAGTCCGGGTCGTCCCACCAGGTCTCGGTGATGAAGCTGGTGAGCGCCTTGTGGAGCATCGGCCCGCGCCAGATGACGGGGCTGTCCTCCTCGGTGAGGAAGCCGATCGACATCATCCGCACGCCGTGCGACTCGATCGGCATCATCAGGTCGTCGACCGCGACGGCCGGACGGGTCACGCCCATCATGCGCGGGATCGAGTAGCCGTAGACGTCGGCGTCGAGCAGCCCCACGGTGGCGCCGGTGCGGGCCAGCGCGAGGGCCAGGTTGCACGTGATGCTCGACTTGCCCACGCCTCCCTTGCCCGAGGCGATGCCGAGCACCCGGGTGCGGCTGCCCTCCTGGAAGGGCGAGGGGCGCTGGGAGCCGCCGGTGAGGCCGGTGCGCAGGGCGCGGCGCTCCTCGTCGGTCATGGCGTCCATCGTCACCTGCACGACCTCGACGCCGGCGAGCCCGGAGACGGCGTCGGTCACGCGGCGCTGGATCTCGGCCTTCAGCGGGCAGCCGGCGATGGTCAGGCGGATCGGCACGGTGACGCGCGCGCCCTGGACCTCGACGTCGCCCACCATCCCGAGGTCGACGATGCTGCGGTGCAGCTCGGGATCGTGGACCGCGCGCAACAGCTCGACCACGGCCTCGCGGGTCGGCGCGCTCACATGAACATCCTCGCGTAGGGCTCGGCCTGGCCGAGCGTGACGGCCCAGGGCCCGTGGCCCGGGTAGATCCGCGTCTCCCGCGGCACCTCGGCGAAGACGCGCTCGAGGCTCGCGAGCATGGCGGCGGGGTCGCTGCGCGGGAAGTCGGTGCGGCCGATGCCCTGGGCGAAGATCAGGTCGCCCACCAGGGCCTCGCCCTCGGTCTCCTCCAGGGCCACCATGCACCCGGGCGAGTGGCCGGGCGTGGCGAGCAGGCGGAAGCGCAGGTCGCCCAGCTCCAGCACGTCGCCGTCGGAGAGCAGGCGCGCGGGCGTCACGCCGGGCGTCGGCGGCAGGTCGCCGAAGAGGGCCGGGTTGAAGGGGGAGGGGGCCTCCAGCCAGTCGGCGTCGGCGCCGGCCACCCATACCGGCAGGCCCTCGGCGTCCCAGACGTGGTTCTCGACGATGTGGTCCCAGTGGCCGTGCGTGTCGAGCACGGCGACGGGGGTCACGTCGAGCCGCGCCAGCGTCTCGCGCACCCAGGCGCTGCTGCCCATCGCGGGGTCGACCACGAGGGCCGACCCGCCCCGGTCGTCGGCGACGACGTACGTGTTGGTGGCCACCGGCCCGAAGGTCCCTCCACGGATGATCATGTCTGCGAGATTAGCGGCGGAGCGACCGGGAGGACCCCGCGGTGAGGATCGCCATCGGCTCGGACGAGGCCACGCCCCTGACGGACGACCTCGTCGCCTGGCTGCGCGGGCAGGGGCACGACGTGACGCTCCACGGGCCGCTCGCCGGCACCGACGAGGAGTGGGTCGACGCCAGCGCCGGGGCGGCGCGCGAGGTGGCCGAGGGGCGGGCGGACAAGGGCGTCGTGTGCTGCTGGTCGGGCACCGGCGCGTCGATCGCCGCGAACAAGGTGGCGGGGGTGCGCGCTGCGCTCTGCGCCGATCCCGAGACCGCCCGCATGGCCCGCCGCTACAACCACGCCAACGTGCTTGCGCTGTCGCTGCGGCTCACCAGCCCGCCGATGGGGCGCGAGATCGCCGAGGCCTTCCTCGCCCAGCCCGACGGCGACGACGACTTCGACCGGCGCAACGTCGCCCGGCTGGCCGAGATGGAGCGCTAGCCGGGCCGGGAACCCTCTCAGGGGCCGGTGAGGCTCCCGAGGCTGTTCAGGTCGAGTGGGCGGGCGTTCGCCGGCGCGCTGATGTCGGCCGGCTCGTCGAAGGCCGAGAACGCGGCGGTGAGGTCGAGGTCGAGCGCGCGCACCGGCAGGCCGGTGAGCCCCGAGGCCTTCAGCACCAGGTGGACGCGGCGGGGCCTCAGGTCCTCCGTGCCGATCCAGGCCTCGACGGTCCCCTCCTTCAGCGCCTTCGTCAGCTCGGCGGTGTTGATGACCGGCGAGCCGTTGCCGCCGGTGACGAGCGGCGCGAGGTCCGCGAGCGCCTTTTGCGGGTCGAGGGCGCCGGTCACCTTCACGGTGGGCGCGCCGTCGATGTCCTCGCCCGCGGACTTCTGCGGGTCGGCGATCCAGCCGGTCAGCGTGGGGTAGAGCCGGCCGAAGTCGAGCAGGGCCACCGTGGAGGCCGGCAGGGCCACCTTGAAGTCCTGCCCCAGGATCCCGACGTAGACGCCGTCGCCGACGCGGGTGATGTTCACCTGCGGCGAGAAGGCCGCCAGCTCGAGCTTGGCGTCGATCGAGGCCTTGTCCGGCGGGTCGACCGGGCCCTCCCCGGAGAAGGCGATCGGCCCGTTCAGCAGGCTCGCCCCGGGCACCGACGCCCCGGGCGCGAGGTCGACCCGGCCCTGGCCGTCGAGTGCGATTCGGAAGGTGTCCAGCTTGGCGAACTCGGCGGCGCTGCGCTCGAGCACCTGGGCCGCCGACAGGTCGGCCGTCTGGTCCTGACCGCCGCCGCCCGAGTCGCCGCCGCCGCAGCCGGCGAGCAGGAGGGCGGCCAGCGCCGCGGAGAGCGCGAGGAGCGCGATGCGCCGGAGCGAGCGTGTCATCGGGGCGGTATAGCATGGCCGCCGATGCGCGGGCGATCAGCAGGCACGCAGGGGGGCCTGCACGTCGTGCCCGTCGGCGCGGGCGCCGCGTACGGGGCCCCCGGGGAGGCGCAGAGCTGCTACCTGTTCGGCGCCGCAGGGCGCCGCGTGGCGGTGGACATGGGCTCCGGCACCCTCAACCTGCTGCAGCGCCAGATCGCCCCCGAGACCCTCGACGCCCTCGTCGTCACGCACCTGCACCCCGACCACTGCGTCAACCTGATGGCGCTGCGGGTCTACATGGTGTGGGGCCCGGGCGCGGGGGCGACCCTGCAGGTCCACGGGCCGCCGGGCCTCCGCGACCGCCTGGCGGCGTTCTCGGGCTCGGAGGGGTGGGACTCGGCGTTCGCCTTCCACGACCTGGCCGCCGGCGGCGGCGAGATCGCGCTCGGCGACGGCATGGTGCTGCGCCACCGCGAGGTGCCGCACCTGCCGCCGACCCATGCGGTGCGCGTCGAGCACGACGGGCGCGCGATCTGCTTCAGCGCGGACTGCGCGCCCGACGACGCGCTGGTGGAGCTCGCGCGCGGGTGCGACGTGCTGCTGTGCGAGTGCTCGTTCGGGGCGGGCGAGGTCCCCCCCGGCGTGCCCCACCTGAACGCGGCCGACGCCGGGGGGATCGCCGCCCGCGCCGGGGTCGGGCGCCTGGTGCTGGTCCACGGCCAGCCGGAGTTCGACCGCGACGCGGCCGTGGCCGCGGCCGCGGAGGCCTTCGGCGGGCCGGTGGAGTGGGCCCGCCAGGGCGAGGCCCTGGCCGCGTGAACCGCCTGCGGACGCGCGGCCGCCCCCTCGACCGGCGCTCGGGCGTGATCGCGGTCCTGCTCAGCCTGCTCCTGCCGGGCCTCGGCCATGCGTACGCCCAGCACCTGACGCGCGCGCTCGTCTGGTTCGGCGGCACGATCGTCGTGGGGATCGTGCTGAGCGAGGGCGACGAGAACACCCCGCTGGCCCTCGGGATGGCCGGGGCGCTCGCCGCGCTGGCGGCCGCCGACGTGCTGCTCGCGATGTGGCTCGATGGCCGCGCCGCGGGACATCGGTAGCGGAAAGGTAGACTCGCCCGATGCGATCGCGACCGCAGGACCGCCCGTGACCTGGGAGGCCTTCCGCCGTGGGGGCGCCGGAGCCGCCCAGGGCGAGGAGGAGCTGCGCATGCTGTGGCGCCGGTACAAGGATCACGACGATCCCGCCGCGCGCGACCGCCTGATCCTCACCTACGCGCCGCTCGTGAAGTACGTGGCCGGGCGCATGAACAGCCACCTGCCGGCGCACGTCGAGGAGACGGACCTCATCTCCTACGGCCTGCTGGGCCTGATCGGCGCCGTCGAGCGCTTCGACCCGGGCCGCCAGGTGAAGTTCGAGACCTACGCCGTCTCGCGCATCAAGGGCTCGATCATCGACGAGCTGCGCTCGCTGGACTGGGTGCCGCGCTCGGTGCGCGCCCGCTCGCGCGAGATCGAGCGCAAGGCCACCGAGCTGGAGCACCGCCTCCAGCGGGCCCCCACCGAGGAAGAGCTGGCCGCCGCGCTCGGGATGGAGCTCGAGGAGTTCCGGGCCGCGATCACCCAGATCACCAACTCCTCGATCGTGGCGCTCGACGAGACCTGGAGCGTCTCCTCGGGCGGCGAGAGCCTCACGCTCATCGACACGATCAGCGACTCGCGGCTCACCAACCCCTCCGACCTGCTCGACGTGACCGAGCTGCGCGACACGCTGGCGGACGCCATCGCGCGCCTGCCGGAGCGGGAGAAGATCGTCGTCGCGCTCTACTACTACGACGGCCTGACGCTGCGTCAGATCGGTGACGTGCTCGGCGTCACCGAGAGCCGCGTGAGCCAGCTCCACACGAAGGCGATCCTGCGGCTCAAGGGACGTCTGCAGGGTGACGGCGAGGTTGACCAGGACTAGCGGATAAGGGCAGACTGCGTCTCCCGGCCTTGTGAGGAAAGGCACGAGCTGATGGCGCATCCCGACCCTGCGCAGCTTCGGAACGTCGCGGTGCTCGGACACCGCGGCAGCGGGAAGACGAGCCTCGTCGAGGCCATGCTCTTCGCCGCCGGAAGCACCACCCGCCTTGGGCGCGTCGCCGACGGGACCACCGTCTGCGACTTCGACGAGGACGAGCGCCGCCGCGGCATGAGCATCGCCTCGGCGCTGTGCCACCTCGAGTGGAACGGCGTGAAGGTGAACCTCATCGACACGCCCGGCGAGCCGTCGTTCCAGGGCGACACGCTCGCCGCCCTGCGCGCGGTCGACGCGGCGCTGATGGTCGTCAACGCGGCCGCCGGCGTCGAGGTCCAGACCGAGCGCCTGTGGAACCGCGCGGCCGAGCTGGGGATGCCCCGGGCGGTCGTGGTCAACATGCTCGACCGCGAGCGCGCCGACTTCGACGCGGCGATCGACGGGCTGGCCGAGCTCGCCCCCGGCGCCGTCGCCATCCAGATCCCGATCGGCGCGGACGCGGGCTTCCGGGGCGTGGTCAACCTGGTCTCGATGACGGCGACCACCTACGCGGAGGGATCGCCGAAGGGCACGACCGGCCCGATCCCGGACGACCTCGCCGCCGCCGCGCAAGCTGCGCGCGAGCACCTGATCGACGTGGTGGCCGAGGGCGACGACGCCCTCATCGAGAAGTACCTCGAGGGCGAGGAGATCACGACCGAGGAGCTGATCGGGGCAATCCTGTCCGGCGTGGCCGAGGGGCGCCTCTCGCCCGTGGTCTGCGCGGCCGGCGAGTCCGGGGTGGGCGTGGACCGCGTGCTCGACCTGATCGTCGAGGCGCTTCCCTCGCCCGCGGCCGGCGGCGCCAGCGCGGACGGCCCGGCCGTCGCGCTCTGCTTCAAGACGCTGGCCGACCAGTTCAGCGGCCGCATCACCCTGATGCGCGTCTTCTCGGGCGTGCTCCCGAGCGACAGCCACGCCGCCGTGGCCGCGACGGGCTCCAAGGAACGGGTGGGGAGCCTCTTCACCCTCCAGGGGAAGGAGCACGTCTCCATCCCGGAGATCGGGCCCGGGGACATCGGTGCAGTCGCCAAGCTGAAGGAGGTCGCGACCGGCGATGTACTCGTGACCGGCGAGGCCACCGTCTCCTTCCCGGAGCTGGAGCTACCCAAGCCGCTCATGAGCTTCGCCGTGACCGCCCGCAACCAGGCCGACGAGGACAAGCTCAACCAGTCGCTGCGTCGGATGGTCGACGAGGATCCGACCCTCGAGCTGCACCACGACGACGAGACCGGCGACCTCATCCTCTCCGGCCTCTCGCAGATGCACGTCGAGGTGGTGGCCGGCCGGGTGGAGCGGCGCTTCGGCGTCGCGATGGACCTGGCCCCGCCGCACGTGCCCTACCACGAGACGATCACCCGCTCGGCCGAGGCCGAGGGCAAGCACAAGAAGCAGAGCGGCGGCCGGGGGCAGTACGCCGACTGCTGGGTGCGGGTCGAGCCGCTTCCGCGCGGCGCCGGGTTCGAGTTCGTGGACAAGATCGTCGGCGGCGCGGTGCCGCGCGCGTTCATCCCCGCGGTCGAGAAGGGCGTGATCGAGGCGCTCAAGCAGGGCGACCTCGGCGGCTACCCCGTGGTGGACGTCCGCGTGACGCTCTACGACGGCAAGCACCACCCGGTGGACTCGTCGGAGATGGCGTTCAAGATCGCCGGCGGGCTCGGCGTGAAGGCCGCCCTCGCGAAGGCCGGCCCGGTGCTGCTGGAGCCGATCATGCTGGTCGAGGTCACCGTGCCGAGCGAGCACGTCGGAGACGTGATGGGCGATCTCAACTCGCGCCGCGGGCACCCGCTCGGCATGGAGGCGCGCGGGCACGACGAGATCATCCGCGCCGAGGTGCCCATGTCCGAGATGCTCGGCTACGCCAACGACCTGCGCGCCATGACCGGGGGCCGGGGCGACTCGTCCATGGAGTTCGACCACTACGCCGAGGTGCCCGCGCACCTGGCGGGGAAGGCGGCGAGCGCCGCGGCGTAGGCGGCAGGCCGGCCGCGGCTCATCGCGGAGGAGGCTCCGGGCCATAGGATGGGCCGATGTTCGTGGCCCAGCTCCTCGGCGCGGTCGAGCGCCTCGCGCCCGCCGCCCTGGCGGAGGAGTGGGACAACGTCGGCCTGCTCGTCGGTCGCCACAACCAGCCCGTGAGCCGGGTCCTCGTCGCGCTGGAGCTGCGCGACGAGGTCCTCGGCGAGGCGCGCGAGTTCGGCTGCGACACGGTCCTGACGCACCACCCGGCGATCTTCCCGGCGCTCTCGTCGGTGACCGACAACCCGGCGGGCGAGCTGGTGCTGCGGGCCGCCGAGTCGCGCGTCGCGGTGATCGCCGCCCACACCAACCTCGACGCCGCCCGCGGCGGGCTCAACGACGTGATGGCGGAGATCCTCGGCATCACCGGCGCCACGCCGCTGCGGCCGAGCCCCGGCCACCCCTCCTGCGGTCTCGGGCGCATCGGCCGCGTGCGCGCCACGACGCTCTCCGGCCTTGTCGAGGCGGTTCGCGCCGGCTTCGACGGCGCCCCGGTCTCCTACGCCGGCGACCCGTGGACCACGGTCGAGCGCGTGGCGTGCTGCACCGGCTCGGGCGGCTCCCTGATCGCCGACGCCCGGGCGGCGGACGCCGACGCCTATGTCACCTCCGACCTGAAGTACCACGACGCCGACCGCGCCGAGGGGCTGCCGCTGGTGACGCTCTCCCACGGCCGGGCCGAGCGGATCGCGCTGAAGCGCTGGTGCAGGGTGCTGGAGAAGGCCCTGGCGCCCCAGCGCGTGGAGGTCCGCTTCGCCGAGACCGACACCGACCCCTGGCAGACCGTCTAGGCGGTGGCGTCGCGGGCCATCAGGCGGGCCCGCTCCTCGGGCGCCAGCCGCTCGATCGCGTAGCGCAGCATGGTGCGGGGCATCGCGTGGCGGTGGCGCTCGAGCCACGCCACCAGGGCGGCCTCGTCGCGCTTGCCCGCCTCGCGCAGCATCCAGCCCGTCGCCTTGTGCATCAGATGGTGCGGGTCGGAGAGGAATCGCTCGGCCAGGGCGAAGGTGGGGCCGAGCTCGCCGCGGCGGATGAGCGCGAGCGTCGCGACCATCGCGATGCGCCGGTCCCAGACGTCGATGCCCCCGGCGAGCGTCTCCAGCGTCGAGCGGTCCCCGGCCACGAGCTCGCCGCCCACCAGGTCGGGCGCGCTCACGTCCACCAGGTCCCAGTTGTCCACGCCCGCGCGGTGGGCGAGGTAGAAGCGCGAGAGGGCGGCGGCCTCGTCGCGATCGGCCCGCCGGTAGCGCTCCACCAGGATCACGACGGGGACGAAGCGGTGCTCGTGGACCGGGCTCTCCAGCAGCAGGGCGACCTCGTCGGGCGCGAGCGCGCGGGCGCGCCTCGCGACCGCCCGCTGGGCCGGGACCGCGATGCCGAGGACCCGGTCGCCCTCGCCGTAGCCGCCCGGCACGACGCCGAGCACGCGCCGGAGGACGACGGCGCGCTCCGGGTCGGCCAGGGCGTCGATCTCGGCCTTGACGTCCGCGGCGGTCACGCCCGCAAGCGTGTCATGAGCCGCGGCCGGAGCCCCCGCCGATTGAGGCGCCCCCTCCCGATCGGTAGACTCCCCCGGCCTCTGCGGATGTAGCTCAGTTGGCTAGAGCGTCTGCTTGCCATGCAGAAGGTCGTGGGTTCGAGTCCCATCATCCGCTCTCCGGAAAGCCCCCGCTAAACCGGGGGCTTTTCTCGTTCTAGCGGGCATCGAGATCGAGCCCCATCTGGCGTTCATCCCACGTCCATCCCACAGAGCGTTCGGCGCCTGAGCCGAAGACGTGGGCCTCGAGGACCGTCGCGGCCTGCAGGCGAGCGCCCTTGTAGAGGTGTCCGTAGCGCTTCAGGACGAGCGCCGCCGCCGTCCGAGTGACCCATCTGCTCGGCGATCACCTTCACGTGGCAGCCGGCCGCGATCATCAGCGACGCGCCGGTGTGGCGCAGGTCGTGGAAGGTCAGCTCGGGGATCCCCGCGGCCTTCGCCGCCGGCTTGAAGACCCGGTGCATGAAGTTGTCGGCGTCGAACGGCGCGCCGACGCGCGTGGCGAAGAGGTAGCCGTCGGCGTTGGGCGCCCGGGCGAGCTGCTGCTCGCGGAGGAGGCGCACCGCCGCGCGGGCCGATGTCGACCGTGCGTCGCGCCGGCGCGCGTCTTGGTCGCGACGCGCGCGCCGTCCTGGTGCTGGGCGAAGACGGCGATCGAGCCGGCCTCCAGGTCGATGTCGGCGTCGCGCAGCCCGAGCACCTCGCCGCGGCGGAGCATGGTCAGGATCGCGATCGGCACGATCCGGCGCGACGTACTCGGGCATCCACGAGCGCAGCTCGTCGGCCTCCGCCCAGGTCAGGAACCGCGGCTCGCGCTCCTCGGCCTTGGCGATCCGGATCCGGTAGACCGCGGGGTCGACCAGCTGGCCGCGCTCCTCGGCGTCGCGCAGGATCCGCTTCAGGAGGGAGAGCGCCATCTCGGCCCGCCGCGGCGCCCGCTCCGCGATCGTCGCGATCAGGTCCTCGACGACGCGCCCGGCGCACCCGCTCGAGCGAGCAGATCGGTTGAGCGGCGTCAGGTACGCTGAGGCAGTCCTCGGCCAGGCGGATCGACTTCGGGCGCGGCCGCACCCGTCCGGCGGCGCCGATGATGTACCGCTCGAGCCACGCCTGCTGCGACCTCGCCGAACGCGCTCCGGCGCCGCCTGGTAGAGGATCCCCGCCTGGCGCCCGCCGCTCGACGTCGAGCTTGAAGGCCCGCGCGTCCTTGTGGACCGAGAAGACCCGCGATCGCTCGCGATGGCCGCCGTCGCGAAAGCGCACCTCGTAGCGGCGCTCACCCTTGGCGGTCTCGTATGCGCGGATCGAGGCCATCCGAGCCGCTCAGCGGGCCTCGTGACGGCAGACGCCCGCCGGCTCTCCAGCCAGCGCAGGACCTCGCCCTGATCGAACAGGCGCCGTCCCTCGACCTTGTAGGAGGGAAGCTCACCGCGAGCCGCCAGCCGATAGACCTTCTCCGGCTGCGCAGCGCAGCACGAGCGGCAAGCTCGTCGGCGGTGAGGAAGGTGGGAAGGGTGCTGGCCATGGCAGTCGATCGGTGGTAGCGTAAATGCGGACAACCA
This sequence comes from uncultured Thermoleophilia bacterium, assembly GCA_963770865.1. Taxonomy (GTDB): domain Bacteria; phylum Actinomycetota; class Thermoleophilia; order Miltoncostaeales; family Miltoncostaeaceae; genus Miltoncostaea. The sequence goes on along the minus strand of CAVYRD010000001.1, from coordinate 84,451 downwards.
CACAAACAAGACATACCGGTACGCTGCCCCGGTCATGACCGCCGCCGAGCTCATCCGTAGGGCGCCCGATCACGCGCCGGCCTCGCCCAGCCGAGCTCGCGCGGCGCCTCGAGACCCCGCGCTCGCAGATCGGCCGCTGGGAGTCCGACGAGGTCGAGCCGGCTTTGCGACCGTGCGCCGGGTCCTTCGGGCCTGCGGCTTCGACCTCTCGACGGCGCTGGTTCCCTTCGACCCCGAGGCCCCCGAGGTCGCGCGCCTGGTGGAGCTGTCGCGCCTCACGCCCAAGGAGCGCCTCGATCGGGCGCTCATGCGCGGCGGCTCCGAGCAGTCGGGCTACCTGTTCGACCCCTACGCCATCCTTGGAAAGCTCGATGAGGCGGGGGTCGAATACATCCTCGTCGGCGCGCTCGCGCGCGTCCTACAGGGCGCCGACGAGATGCCCGAGGAGGTGGAGCTCGTGATCCCGAAGGGCACCCGCGCTCGCGAACGACGACGCCATCCTCAGCTTCGCCATGCGCGGGGTCGGCGTTGAGCCGGACGGGGACGCCTCGTTCTACCGGGTGACCGGCGGGACGCTTCTTCGGGTGCGGGAGGTCCCGGAGGGGACCAAGGGCCACCGCGACCTGCGCCGGCGCGCCGAGCGTGTCCACCTGGGCGGTGGCCTTCGACCATGGGTCGCCTCGCCGGGGGATCTGGTGCGAATGATGGAGGTGCGGGGGCGGCCTGAGGAGGCGCAGCGTCTGGAAGCGATGCGGCGGGTGGTGGAACTCAATCAGGCATGAGGCTGGTCCCCGGATCGTGCCTTTGAACCCGCGCGCCCTGAGCGGCGCCTAAGAGTCGCCTGAGAGGTCCATGTGGCGTCGCGTCCAGACGGCACCCTCCCGTGGCGACGCATCGCCGTACATCGCCGTCACGAGCCGGCTGCCGACTCCGACACGGTGAACTTAAGAATCCCCTGAGCATTCGATAGGAGCCTCGGTCGGGCCCTTCATTGCGACAGGAGGGCGTCGATGCAGTGGACGCAGAGTCGAATCACCACTTCCCTCAAGAGGAGGGGGCACATGCAGATCAGCGGAGTGAGTAACGATCAATGGGCGGTCCAAGGGGCCGGCCAGCACCGCCGGCACGGCCCGGATCCCCAGCAGCTGGCCGACGCTCTCGGCGTCAGCACCGACGAGCTGCGCCAGTCGGCGCAGAGCGGCCAGTCCCTCGCCGACCTCGCCAAGAGCAAGGGCATCTCGAGCGACAAGCTTCTGGACGCGGTCAAGTCGAGCATCAAGTCCGCGGGCGCGGCCGACGGCCGTCCGGAGCTCAGCGACGACCAGCTGACCACGATCGCCACGAACATGATCAACCGGACGCCCGGCAAGGGCGGCCCGCCGCCCGGTCCGCTGCCGGGCGGCGCATCGGCGAGCGGTTCCGTCTCGGGGTCGAGCAGCTCGATGAGCCTCCAGCAGCTGCAGGACCTGATGAAGTCCATCAGCGACGGCGACAGCAACGGCGACGACCAGGCGACCCAGTTCAGCAACCTGCTGAACAAGCTGGGTGGCGGCGGAGCCTCTGCGTACGCGAGCGCATCGGTCGGCCTGAACCGACTCGCCTGAGGCATGACGGTCACGGGGCGGGCTGCTGCATGCCCGCCCCGAGCCGGCCTGAGTCCCTCACAGCTTCCTCTCAGGCGTCTCCTACGGGGGACTGATCGTCCTCTGGTCTGCTTGGCGTGTCTGGGACCGGGCGTGAGATGACCCATCGGAGAGGTGTCCATGTTCTACCTGAACTACATGCTGGCGGAGCTGCGGCGGCGGCGCGGTCGCACGATCCTGACCGCGCTGGGCCTCGCCGTCGGCGTCGCCTTGGTCATCACGACCAACGCCGTCTCCAGCGGTCTCGACAATGCCCAGCAGAAGGTGCTCCAGCCACTGACCGGCGTCGGTACCGACATGACCGTGAGCCGGCCGCTGACGATCAGCAACAACGGCAACGGCGGCTTCCAGGATCTGAGCCCGGCGGAGCGCGCGCGCCTGCGCGACCAGGCCGGCCCCGGCCCCGGGCTGAACCTCCGTGACGCCAAGCCCGGCTCGAAGATCGATGCCGACACCTTCGGCGGCACGAGCCAGCTGAGCTTCTCCTCGAAGTGGGTCGTCCGCGCCGCCTCCACGGACGGCGTGAAGCAGGCCGCCGGGTCGCTCACCCTTCGCGCCCAGCACATCTCGGGGACCGTCCCGAAGATCAACATCACCCAGGGTCAGGGGCCCGGGGGCCCGGGCGGTGGCGCCCCGCCGGCGCAAGGCGCCTTCGGGGCCAGCAGCATCAAGTTCGACAGCCGCACGGTCACCGGCGTTGACGAGTCTTCTCCGGACATCGCCCCCGTGACGCCGTCACAGATCACCAAGGGTGACTACTTCTCGACGAGCGGCCACCCCCGCCAGGCGATCGTCTCCTCCGCGTACGCAGGCACCAAGAACCTGACGGTCGGCGACACGGTGGACCTCGGTGGCAAGACCTTCACGATCGTCGGCGTGGCGAGCTCGCCCATCGGTGGCACCGCCTCGGACGTGTACGTCAAGCTCGCCACCCTCCAGAAGATCGCCGGCTACAAGAACCAGGTGAACGCGATCCAGGTGCGCGCCACCTCGACCGGCACCGTCGACTCCGTCGCGTCGTCCATCACCAAGGCGTTCCCGAACTCCCAGGTGACCACGGCCTCCGACCTCGCCTCGCGGGTCGGCGGGTCCCTGAAGGACACCCGGAGCCTGTCCAACACGCTCGGGCGGGCGCTGTCGATCGTCGGCCTGGTCGCCGCGGTGCTGATCGCGTCGCTGCTCACGCTCTCCTCGGTCGCCAAGCGCACGCGCGAGCTCGGCACGCTGAAGGCCCTCGGCTGGTCGCGGTGGGCCGTCGTGCGCCAGATCAGCGGCGAGTCGCTGATCCAGGGCGTGCTCGGCGGCGTGGTCGGCGTGATCCTCGGCCTGATCGCGGTGGCGGTCATCAACGCCGCCGGCTGGACGCTGAAGGCGAGCGTGGCGGCGAGCGACACCGCCGCGAACGCCAACGCCCCCGGCCCCCCGGGGGGCGGTGGCTTCGGCTTCGGCCAGACCGCGGTCACCGCGGGTGAGGAGCTGGTCAAGATCAGCGCCTCCCCCTCGGTGGCCATCATCCTGGCCGCCGTCGGACTCGCGGCCCTCGGCGGGCTCATCGCCGGCGCCGTGGGCAGCCTGCGCGCCGCGCGGCTCCGGCCGGCCGCCGCCCTGAGGACCGTCGAGTGAGCCCCGACCGACCCGCCGACCAAACCACGGAGGAGCACGAGACGATGACGACGACCGACGCCTCGGGGGCGGCCGCCCCGGATCTCCCCGCGACCGTCGCGATGTACGAGCTTGAGGGCGTGACCAAGAGCTTCGGCTCGGGCGGCACCGCCGTGACGGCGCTTGACGACATCAGCCTCGTCATCCCCCGCGGCGATGTGCTCGCCATCATCGGAGCCAGCGGCTCGGGCAAGACGACGCTCCTGCAGTTGCTCGGCGCGCTCGACCGCCCGACCTCGGGATCCGTCCGCTGCGACGGGCGCGACCTGCTCGCCATGGGCGAGGAGGAGCTCTCGCGCTTGCGCCGCGACGTCATCGGCTTCGTCTTCCAGCAGTTCAACCTGATCCCGACGCTGAACGCGCGCCAGAACGTCGAGGCCGCGGCGGCGTCCACCGACATGCCGGCGGCCGAGCGTCGCGTGCGGGCCTCGGAGTTGCTGGGCGCCGTCGGCCTCGCCTCGCGCGAGGACCACCTGCCCTCGCAGCTGTCGGGCGGCGAGCAGCAGCGGGTTGCCATCGCCCGGGCGCTGGTCAACCGCCCGGACGTGATCCTGGCCGACGAGCCGACCGGCAACCTCGACACCGCGACCGGCGCCGAAATCCTCGGCCTCCTCACGCGGATCGCGGCCGAGAGCGGCCACACCCTCATCGTGATCACGCACTCGCCCGAGGTGACCGACGTCCTGCCGCGGGTCGTGACCCTGCGCGACGGCGCGATCGTCTCCGACGAGAGGACGGTTCCCGATGAGGACAGCGCGAGCGCCTGAGAGAGAACCGTCGGGGGCTCCCACTTAAGAGGAAGTCTCCTTCGTCAGATCGGTGCGCCAGCTCATCCAGCGCGCGGTCCGCGTCAACCAGCTGCCGACGGCCGGATCTGTTGCCAGGGCCTGACCGCATGCTCACGCGGGCTCTGACACGACGGGGGCCGTTCACGGGCCGAACTGAGTGTCGTCAGCCCCGCCCCACCCCGAGCGGGCACTCAGGCGGCGGGACGCCCCACCGCGAGCAGGGCAAGCGCGCGAGTCACAACCTCCGGCTCGGGCAGGTCGTCGAGCTTCACTCCTCCCGAGACGTTCAGCAGCTCGATGGACACCAGGCGCCCGTCGGCGTCGTAGTCGAGGGCCCGGTCGCGGTCGAGGCGCACCATGCGCGCCGAGGCTCCTGCTCCAAAGCCGGGGAAGTCGATCGCGAGGGCGTCAACGGCGGGGTCGTATTCGACGCGAAGGGGCTTCATGAGTCTCAGCGAATCAGTCGGAGCGGTCGAAGTCCAGCACGGTCACGATGACCCCATCAAGTGCACGGACGACTCCGAGGTTGCGGTTGTCGAACGAATGCCTGGTACAGGTGGGTTCCATCGCCCTGATCGACCGGGCAAGGGCAGAGGACGAGAATCGCGCTCACCTGCCGGCCGCTCACGTTCCGCAGCATCATCCGCCGACGGGCGTGGGCGCTGATCTCAAGGCCGAGTTCCTCCTCACCGCTCATGCTCGGACCATACGGCCGCGCCCCGACGGCCCTGCCGAGGCGACGAGATCGCTCACCGCTCGAGGCCGAACCCGCGCTCGAGCGGCTGCCGGATGGACCGCTTGGGAGCCTCGAGTGCCGTCGACCGCTCGAGCGCGGGCGGCCGCGGGCGAAGGTCTGCAGCCGGGAGGTCGCGCAGCTCCATTCGCAGGTCGGCAAGGATGCGCACCCGGCCGTCGATCCGCTCGCGAAGGGCCGGGCCGTGACGGCGACGACCGATCCGGCCGAGGCCCTGAAGCTCTTCGCGCGCCGACGCGAGGAGACGCCCTTGCGACTCCATCTCGCGCTCGAGGCGCTCGCGCGCCATCTGTGCGGGCAAGGGCGCATCGCGCCTGCCGCGGGCGCTGTCGGTAGCAGGGGGCTCGGCCGCGGCTCGCGTGAGCGCGCCCGCCAGCCGACGCACCGCGGGCTCGGGGTCGTCGCGCGCGAGTCCGCCGTCGTCCACCAACTCGGGGCCGACGGCGTAGAGCCGGGTCTCGGCCCGGGCCCGCGAGGCGGCCACGTAGCCCCACTCCGCAAGCGCCCCCTCGGCCCGCACGAGGACGAAGACCCGCTCGACGCTCGCCCCCTGGGCGGCGTGGCCGGTGAGCGCGTAGCCGTGCTCCAGGTGCTCGGCGGCGTAGCGGGCCGGGACCTGACGGATCGGTCCGCCGTCGAGCTGGAGCGTCGAGGATCCCGAGCACCGGATCGATCGCGCGCACCGTCGCGCGTGTTCCGTTGCACACCCCGAGCGCCGAATCGTTCTGTCGGCAGACGACGCGGTCACCGGAGCGGAACTCGCGCTCGCCAGCTACGAGCCCACGCTCACCCAATCGATCCGCTTGCCGCAGAAGCGCACGAGCGCCTTCGTTCAGCTCGGCCACGTCGGCGCGCCGGTGGGCGAGCATCACGACCTCTCGCAGGTTGGCCTCGCCCGCCGCCCGCCACCAGTCGGCGAGCAGCCGCTCCTTGGCGTGGGTCGCATCCTCGGCGACGAGCAGGCGACCCTCGCGGGCCGCGTGGCCGAGGTAACCCTCGGCGTCACCGGCGCGCAGATGAGAGAGCGCATCGCGCTCGGCCGGCTCGTGCTGGCGGCGATTCTCGGTGAGGCGCACCGCCCCGAGCTGATCGCAGAGGGTCCCGTAGAGCCCGCCCGCCCCGACGGCGGGAAGCTGGGCCGGGTCGCCGACCAGGATCGCCTTGCCGCCGGCCTCCTCCACGAGGCGCAGGATCGGAGCGAGCACGCGCGTCTCGGCCATCCCGGCCTCGTCGATCACCAGCACGCATCCGCGCGGCAGGCCACCCGAGCGACGGGCCTCGCCTCAGCAGGGAGTGGAGGGTCCTCGCCGGGATCTCGGTCGCCTGGCGAAGCTCGTCGGCCGCCCGGCCGCTCGGCGCCGCGCCAAGCACCGGGACGCCCGAGCGCTCCAGGGCGTCACCGAGAGCGCGAAGCGCGGTCGTCTTGCCCGCCCCGGCGACCCCGACCACGCAGACGACCCGCTCAGAGCTGAGCGCCGCCGTGGCGACGAGCGTGCGCTGCTCCTCGGAGAGTCGCACCGGAGCATCGGCGAGCGCCGCCAGCACCTGCGCGATGCCGGCGCGCGGAGCACCGGCCTCGCGACCAGCCAGGCCGATATCGAGGGCCTCGCGCTCGAGATCGAGCAGGCTGCGCGTCGTGAAGCGCGCCGGTCGTCCGGGTGTCGCGTCGTCTCCGACCTGCGTGACCTCGGGTCCGCGGACGATCTCGTGAGACCTCGGCGAGCACCGCCCCGACGCTCGCGCCGTCGCGCGCGGCGCCCGCCACGGCGCGCACGATCTCGGGCGTCGTGATCGTCGTCTGGTGGGCGGTGAGGTCGTCCGCGGTGATTGTCGGCGATTCGAGCTCCCGCGCCGGCTCGCGGTCGAGGAGGCCTCGGAGCTCGTTGGCTCCGAGGCCCATCTGCGATGCGCGGTCGAGCCATGTCTCGCGGAGGTCGGGCAGATCGACGCGCTCCTTGCGCTCGCGGGTCGCAAGGGCGGCGACGCGCGAGGCCGCAAAGCCCGAGGTGCCCATCGCCTCCATGTGCTCGACCAGCGACTGGCGACGGGTGGAGAAGGCGCGAAGCGCCTCGGTGGGCACGCCCTCGATCTCGGCCATCCCCTTTACGGGCTCGCTCCAGCGCACGCCGAGCGTGCGCGACAGCTCGCCGCGCAGGTGGGCCTCGTAGAGGTAGCCGGCCGCCAGGCGGTAGGTCCGAAGGATCGCCTCGCCGTCGAGCGCCCGCCACGTGCCGTCCGAAGAGCGCGCCAGGTTGGCCACGATCACGTGGGTGTGAAGGTGCGGATCCTGGGCGCGGCTGGTGCGATGGCGAAAGGCGGCGGCCACGAAGCCCTCGCCGTGCTCGCGGATCGCCCCGCCGCGGCCGCGGCGCACCACGCAGGCCTCGGACTCCAGGTAGGCGAGCGCCGCCTGCCAGGAGGCCTCGTGGGCGTCGGAGATCGCGCGGCGCACCGACTCGTCGCTCGGTGAGCGCGTGCAGGAGGCTGACGCTCTTGGGGCACGAGAAGACCAGGTCGTAGCCGGCGACCGGCGCGAGCGTCTTTGCCTCGTCGCGCCACTGCCCGCTCGCCTCATCGAGCGTGCGCACCGTGATCGTGCGCTCGCGTGGCCGGCGCGCGCAGGCGCGCGCCGTCGGCGGGGCTCACCCCGCGAAGGAGCGTGCCGAGGTCGCCGTCGCAGACGACGCCCGACAGATCGAGGCCCTCAGCACCCGAGCCCGCCCAGAGCCCCGGCGACTCCCCACGACCGGCGTAGTAGTCATCGAGGCCGAGGGCGACCTGCTGCTCGTAGTAGGCCTCCTGGCCGAGGGCGAGCTTTGCGACGCTCAGCACGGCGCACCGCCAGAAGGAAGACCGATCGAGCGGGACGCAGATGCACCACGGTGCGAAATGAAGAAGGCCCGACCCAGGTCGAGGCTCGATTCCATCCCACGTCCATCCCACATGAGGTGCGCAGAAGCGCCGATTCGGGCGCACGACCGCTCCGCTCAGAAGGCGAAGAAACCCCTGCTTACGGGCGCATTTCGACGCCCGATCCGGTCGAGCCGCAGAACCCCCCGAACCCTCTTGCCATGCAGAAGGTCGTGGGTTCGAGTCCCATCATCCGCTCCTCCGAAGGCCCCGTTCCGCGGGGCCTTCGCCGTTCGGGCCCCGGTGCTCACCGCGACGTCGCCGCAGCGAGGAAGCCGGCGGCGTCGTCGCTGTAGAGCCGGCAGTGCTCGATGTTCGTGCCGCTGGCCGTGGGCTCCGGCACGATCCGCAGGTACCGCTTGGCGCCGTCCTCCTCGACCGTCATCGCGGAGGGGAGCGCGGAGAGCACGGTGTAGCCCGTCGTGTAGAGGCCGCCACTCAGCTGGCCGAGCTCGGCGGGCGCGTCGTCGCCGCCGAGGTGGACGATGTGGGTGATCATGTACCGCTTGGAGAGGAGGGCGCGGGTCGCGATCACGATTCGGGTGTCCGTCAGGACCGCGTGCGTGCGGTGGAGGCGCGCGAACGACATCTTCCTCGCCTGGCCCGTGCGCGCGACGACGTAGAAGTCGGCGGCCGGATCGTCGAGCAGCCGGCGCTCGCCGGGCTCCGGGGTCCAGGCGTCGAGGTAGTGCGCGCGACCGCCGCGGACCCTGTTGACCACGATCGCGACGAGGACGATCGCGACGAGGGCGCCGAGGAAGGCCAGGATGGCGGGCATGCGGGCGGTCCTAACAGAGCGGATGGGCGCGGGGCAACCCGGGGCGGACGACCCGGGCCGCCGGCGACCGCGGGTATCCGGCGACCGGTATCGGGGTTTCCGCTGATGGCGGACGACGACCGGGCGCCTACCTTTGTGCTGATCGTTGCAAGTCAGGCGATTCAGATGGATCACGCCCCGAGGAGATGCAAGATGGGCACGCTTAATCCACCCCGAATACGCCCCCGGCTCTCCAGTCGCACCGCGCACTTCGTCCTGCCCAAGCAGTGGGCATCCATGCGCAAGGCCGAGGCGCAGGAGCGCGAGACCGGACGGCGCGTCATCCACTTCGAGAAGGGCGACTTCCAGGGCGAGGAGTTCCGCCCCGCCCCGCACATCATGGAGGCCTGCGCCAAGGCCGTCATGGACGGCCACGTGCGCTATGTCCCCGGCCCCGGGCTTCCCGATCTGCGCGACGCGATCGCCGAGGAGGTCACCAAGCGCGGCCGCCCGACGTCGCGCGAGGAGGTCCTGGTCACGATGGGCGCCAAGCACGCGCTCACCCAGTCGCTGTTGACCGTGATCGACCTGGGCGACGAGGTCATATTCCCCAACCCCGGCTACCCGCCGGACGAGTTCTGGATCACCTACGCCGGCGGCACGGTGATCTACGCCCCGCTGGTCGAGCCCGACTTCCATTTCGACCTCGACTCGCTTCGCTCGCTCATCACCGAGCGCACGAAGATGCTCATCCTCAACACGCCCCAGCGGCCCAACGGGATGCTCGTCGGCCAGCTCGAGGAGATCGCCGCCATCTGCCGCGAGGCGGACGTGATCGTGCTGAGCGACGAGATCTTCAGCCACATGGTCTATCCGCCGGCCCAGCACCGCACGATCGCGGCCGTCGAGGGGATGGCCGACCGCTCGATCATGGTCAACACCCTCTCCAAGACCTACATCATGACCGGCTTCCGGATCGGCTGGTGCGTGGCCGAGAGGGAGCTCATCACCGCGATGGACATCTTCCAGCAGAACTCCGTCACCAACGTCGCGGCCTTCGTCCAGCTGGCGGCGCTCGCCGCCCTCACCGGCCCCCAGGACCACGTCGCCGAGACCACCCGGCGCCTGCAGGCCAAGCGCGACATGGTGGTCGCCGCCCTCGACGCGATGCCGGGCATCGCCTGCCCGGTCCCCGAGGGGTCGTTCTACGTGTTCCCGGACATCCGCGGCACCGGGATGACCTCCCAGCAGTTCGCCGACCACGTCATCGAGAGACACTCGGTGGGCGTCGTGGCGGGGAGCGCCTTCGGCGACCGCGGCGAGGGGCACGTCCGCCTCACCTACGCGGCGCCGGACGAGGTGCTGGAGGAGGGTCTGGACCGGATCAGGACCGCCGTCGAGGCGCTCTGACCGTGATGTCCCGGCCGGCCCGGCCCCTTCGGGGGGCCGGGCCCTCGGCGCGTCATCCGGGGCCCGTGGCAAGCACGGCGAGGTGCAGCACCGAATCGGTGAAGACGATGTTCAGCCGCGGCTGCTCGGAGGGCTGCCCCGCGAGGCTCCCGGCGTGCCATCCGGAGTGGGTGAAGTCCGTCTCCTTGACCGTGAAGAACCCGCCGGAGTCGAGCATGAACGCCTCCAGGTCGTCGCCGGCCGCCCGTCGCTCCGAGAGCGCCGCCTGGCCGTCGGGCGGACCCGTCAGAACGCCCCGGGCGGCGAGCCGGAACGGGCCGCTGATGCTCCCGACCCGCACCTCCAGCAGGATCTCGCTGCCGTAGAGCTCCGCGAGCTTGGCGAGGGTGCCTCCGTAGTCCAGTTGCTCGTACTCGATGTCCATCGTCGCTCCCCGACCGCCGTGTGCCATTGATGTGGCGCGAGTCTCCACCCATCCGCACCGCACCTCAAAGCCCCCCGGCGCCCGCGGCGACGCCGGGGCGGCGTGCCCGATTGTCAACGGGCGCGCGTCGGCCTACCGTCCGGGAGGGCGGGGCTACCGCCCGGACGGAGGAGCGGCGATGCAGACGAACCCGCGTGGGCGCGTGATCCGGGAGGCGCCCGAGCCCGGCAGCGAGGTCATCGGGCGCGTGATCCGCGAGGCCCCCGCGCCCGGCAGCGTCGTCATCGGGCGCGTGGTCCGCGAGGACCCCGAGCCGGGCAGCGTGGTCGTGGGGCGCACGATCCACGAGCCCGGCCGCTCAGGAGGGGCCGCGGCGCCGCGAGGCCGGTGACGACGCTGCCTCAGAAGGCGACGAAGGGGAACTCCGGCTCGAGACCGAGGAGCACCTGTCCGACCGCCTCGAGGCGGTTCTCGCAGGTGAAGCCGTGGTGGCGGATGGTCTGGATGTCGCGGAAGCAACGCTCGATCGGGCTCCGCTCGTAGATGGCGCTCGAGCCCGCCAGCCCGTACACGAGGTCCACGGCCTCGACGCAGCTCGCCACGGCGTGGACGCCCGCGAGCAGGTCGCCCGCGCGCTCGCCGAGGTCGGGCGCGCCGGTCTGCGCGCGCTCCCACGACTCCTCGAGGGTCGCGTAGAAGTAGGCGCCGGCCGATCGCACCAGCCCCTCGGCCCGGCCCAGCCGGGAGTGGGCGATCGACCGGTCCCGCAGCGCGCGCGTGGTCCCCATGGAAACCTTCGTCGGCGCGAGGGCGCGCAGCTCCTCGATCGCCCCGCGCGCGATGGCGAGGGCGATCGGCGCCAGGACGCAGGCCAGCGCGCTCACCGCGGACATCCGGTAGAGCGGCCCCCCGTAGTGCGATCCCGGCGTGTACGACGGGATCAGCGGGAACGACCGCCGCGTGGGCACGAACAGGTCGTCGAGCACCACGTCGTTGCTGTCGGTGCCGCGCATGCCGAGCGAGTCCCAGGTGTCCACCACCTCCACCTCTGCGGCCGGCACTATCGTGGCCACGGCCGCGTCTCCGGCGATCGCGATGACGATCAGCCACCGGGAGTCGTGGATCGTGCTGGCCAGGGGCCGCCGGCCGGTCACCCGGTATCCGCCGTCGACGGCGACCCCCTCGACCGGCGGCTGGAAGGCCGCGGCCGTGAGCGCGTCCGGGTCCTCACCGAACATCTCCTCCGCGCCGTCGTCCGGCAAGCGCGCCCCGAACCAGTCGCCGATGTTGGCGGCCTGCAGCACCCATCCGGCCGCCGGGTCGTGGCGCGACACCGCCTCCGTCGCCCGCGCGAAGGTCACCGGATCGACCTCCAGGCCGCCCAGCGAGCGCGGCAGAAGCATCCGGAACAGCCCGGCGCGGCGGAGCGCGTCCATCACCGGAGGCGAGAGCCGCCTCTTCTGCTCCGCCTCCGAGGCGTGCTCGCGGATGACGGGCGCGATCTCCGGAATCGCCCGGAGGAGCGCGTCCGTCGTGTGGATTCCCATCGTGCCTCCCCTCACAGATCGCATGCGCAGGGCGAGCATCCACCTGGCGGGCGCCGATGCCAAGACGGCGGCCCCGCGTCAGGGGCGCCCCTCAGCCGGCGACGCGCAGGCGGAACTCGGCGCCGCGGGGGCCGACGCGGGAGTGCCCGCGCTCGACGGTCCGCACCACGGCCAGCCGCGTCCGCCGCAGGCCACGGACCTCCGCGGCGCTCAGGGGCACCCTGATGGGCGCGGTGGCGCCGAGCGCAAGCGCGTAGCGGGCCCGGCCGAGCACGCGCCGCGTGGCCGCGTCGCGCACCGCGAGCGTTCCGCGGCAGCCCGGGCGTGCGGTGCGGGGGCACGTGAAGCGGACGGTCGCGCCGCCGGCGGCCACCGCGAGCGCCCGCCCCGCGGGACGGCCCGGCGGCGAGTCGTCCACGGCCTGCCGGGTCACCTGCTCGCAGTCCACGAGCCGTAGGGTCCCGAAGCGGGTGACGATGCTCCCCACCACGAGCGTGTCCTTGAGGTCGAGGACGGCGACGTCGGCGTCGGGCCCGCAGGAGACGGTGTCCTGCACGCCGTCCACGGCGACCACCGTGTCGGCCCCCGGGCCCGCGTTCAGCGCGTCCGCACCGGCGCCGCCGTCGATCACGTCGGCGCCCGGGCCGCCGTCGAGGGTCTCCGCGGCCGCGGAGCCGGCGAGGCGATCGCCCGCCTGGCCGCCGATGACGTGTTCCACGTCGCCCTTCACGTCGTCGCCCTCGCCGCTCGCGCCGTCGCCGTCGGCCGGGTTCGCCACGCTGACGGTCAGCGGCCCGGTGCGCCGGCCGTAGTCGGCCGTGTCGGTCCCCGAGCCGCCGGCCATCGCGTCGGCGCCGTCCGGGGCCCCGGTGACGTCCTGGGCGAAGGTGTCGTCCCCCCCGTTGCCCTCCATGGTGTCGTTGCCGGCGCCTCCGGCCAGTGTGTCGACGCCGGTGCCGCCGCTCAGCGTGTCGTTGCCGTCGCCGCCGGACAGCACGTCGCCGCCTCCGCTGCCGAGCAGCGTGTCGCGGCCCGCGGAGCCCTTCACGATGTCGTCGCCCAAGGCGCCGTCGACGTGGTCGTCGCCGCTTCCGCCGTCCATCGTGTCGGCGAACGGCCCCCCGGTCATCGTGTCGTTCCCCGGGCCGCCGTCGGCGGAGGGGAAGACGGCGTTCGACGTGGACGTCGAGATCGTGCCGCCCGGGCAGTCGGCGGGGCTGGCGTCGGGCTCGACCGTGAGAAGGTCGTCTCCGCCCTCGAGCTGGACCGTCGCCGTCGTCGCCGCTCCGGGCGAGGCCACGCAGCTCTGGGTGAGCCCGTTCGCGAACGCGACCCGGTCGGCGCCGTCGCCCATGACGAGGACGACCTCCGAGGGGCTGCCGCCGCAGGTGACGACGTTGCCCAGGAAGTCGAGCGAGCACCCCCCGCCGGAGATGCTCGAGGGCCTGATCGACGGGTCGCCGAACCCCTGCTGCCCCACAGAGAGCGTCCCGTCGAACCCGTCGCGGACGATGCGCACGTGGTCCGCCGCGCCGTCGCCGATCGCCCCGATCACCGTCGGCTGCAGGACCTCGATCCGGACGTCTCCGAGCGCGGACCCCGCGGCCGCGGCGGCCGCGCAGGCGATGGCGCCGATCGCGATGGGGGCGGGGATGCGCCGCATCGCCGCGACGCTCTCACATGTGCCGGACGGGCGTCCAGAGCGGGCCCGCCTCGCGTCTCATTCCCCGAGCACCGCCGCGAGCCACCCGCCGACGGCCTCCCTTTGCGCCGCCACGTCGGCCTTCAGCGAGTGGTCGCCGGTCACCCGCACCACCGTGCGCCCCGGGGCCTCCGGCGGCATCCCGAACGGGTCCCGCTCGCCCTGCACGATCAGCACCGGCACCGCGACGGCCTCCAGCTCGGGCAGGCGGCTCGGCCGCGGGGCTGCGCCTGCCCGGGCCGGCGGCTGCAGCGGGAAGGCGAGGCAGAGGACCCCCCCCGCGCCGGTCGCCGCCGCCGTGCGGCAGGCCACCCGGGCGCCCGACGACCGGCCGCCGGTGAGGAGCGGCAGGCCGGCCAGTTCCCGCCCCGCGAGGTCCTCGACGATCGTCGTCCAGGCGGCGTCCAGGCGCGGCGCCGGAGGAGGGGAGCGCCGCCCGGCGACCCGGTAGGGCTGCTCGACGAGGGCGACCGCCACGTCCATCGCGAGGGCGGTCTGCGCCGCGGCGACCAGGTCGGGCGCCGCGACCCCGCCGCCGGCCCCGTGGCCCAGCACGAGGGCGGCTCGCGGGCTCTCCGGCAGGCGCAGGTGCGCCCGCGCCGGGCCCTGCGGCGTCGCGATCTCGCGGACGGTCTCGGCCATGCCCAGGACGCTACCCGTCAGCCGGCCGTGACCGGGCCGTGAGACGCGCGGCGTACCCAATTGCGTGACAGGCGGAAGGCGCGACGCGCCCGACGGGGAAGCAGGAGACGGACATGGGCACCGCACGAGCGATACCGGCGCGCACCCTCCAACCCCGGGCGGTCGTCTCGCCGGCCGCGCCGCAGGCCACGACGGAGCGGCTGGCGCTGCGCGCCGTCGGCGAGTCGCTCGAGCCCGGGCGCTCCCTGGTGCGACGGGCTCTGCGGCGGCAGGGCTGGGAGGCGGAGTCGGTCGACCGGGTCGTGCTCGCCGTCTCCGAGGCCCTCACGAACGCGGTCGAGCACGGGTCCTCTCCGGGCGCCCCCGTCCTGATCGAGGTCGCCGCGACGGCCGGCCGGGCGCGCGTCCGCGTCGTCGACTCGGGGCGCCCGGGATCGCATCCTCCGGCCGCGCTGCGCGCGCCGCCGCCGGCCTCGAGCGAGCACGGGCGCGGCCTGATCATCATGGGCGCCCTCGCCGACCGGCTCGAGATCCGCCCGTCCGGGCGCGGCACCGACCTGCGCCTCGCCTTCAGCGCCTGAAGGGCGCCCGCCTCGCGTCCTCCTCTCCGGTGCCGATGTCACCGACCGGCGCCCAGCGCCGCAGGAGACCGCGGTGGCGCGCATGGCGCTCACCGGCGGACGAGTGGGCCCCGCGGCCGCAGGGGGCGCAGAGCGCGCCGGGCGCCGCTCCGGCGGCGACCGCGATCCCGTCCCCGCACGACGCGCAGGCCCGCCGCTCGGCCGCCACCGCCCCGCCGGGGATCATCGCGCGCGCCGGGCGTGCGCCGGCGTCAGGGGGGTGGGTGCGGACGGGAGGGGCATCACGGCTCCTTTCGAGGGTTCGGGCCGAGGGTGGCCGCGCCCCGTCAGCCGCTCGTCAGCCGCCCGTCAGGTGCGCGTCAGCGTCCGTTGCGGCTACCATCGGCGCGTGCTGAGGCTCCAGGTGCTCGGCAGGCCGTCGATCGAGCTCGACGGCACGGCCCTCGACTGGCCCCGGAGACGCAGGGCCGGAGAGCTCCTGGCGTGGCTCGCGCTCAACCCGGGCTCGCACTCCCGCGCGGAGCTGGCGCCCGTCTTCTGGCCCGACGTGCTGGACGAGAGCGCGCGTGCCAGCCTGCGCACCGCGCTCCACGAGTTGCGCACCGAGCTCGGCCCCGTCGCGGCGGGGCACCTGTCCGTGTCGCGCGAGCGGGTCGGGCTGGACGACGGGGTCGTGGTCGACCTCGCCGTGGCGCGCCGCCTGATGGCCGAGGGCCGGGACCGCGAGGCGGTGGACATGGGCGCCGATCTGCTGCTCGGCATCGACGGCGACTGGGTGCTCGCGGCGCGCGAGGAGCACCGCCGCGACGTCGCCGACGCGCTCGGCCGCCTCGCCGAGACCGCGACGGCGGCGGGCGACCACGCGGACGCGGCCCAATGGGCCCGGCGCCGGGTTGCGCTGGACCCGCTCGCCGAAGAGGCGGCCCGAGGCCTGATCCGGGCGCTGGCGGCGGGCGGCGACCGGGCCGCGGCGCTCACCGCATACGACGGGCTGCGGGAGCGCATGGCGCGCGAGATGCGGGTGGTCCCCTCGCCCGCGACGCGCGCCCTCGCCGACGAGCTGCGCGGCGGAGCGGCCGTCGAGGCGCCCGGCGCGGCCCCCGCGCTGCCCGGGGGCCGGCGGCGCCTGGGGGACCGGCTGGCCGAGGCTGCTCGCCGGTCGTTCGTCGGCCGGGCCTCCGAGATCCGCCGCCTGCGCGCCGCCGTGGCGCCGGCCGGCGGCGGGCCGGCGGTCGTGGTGCTCCACGGCCCGGGAGGCGTGGGCAAGACGCGGCTGCTGGACGCCGTCACGGACGACCTCGGGCCGCGCGTGCGGGTGGTGTCCCTCGACTGCCGCGACGTCGAGCCCACGCCCCGCGGGTTCCTGGCCGCCGTGGCGCGCGCCCTCGGCGCCGTGGAGGGCGCGGAACGCCCTGACGCCGTCGCAGACCTGCTGGGCGCCGCCGCGCCGCGCACCGTGCTGGCGCTCGACACCTATGAGACCTTCGGGCTGCTCGACACCTGGCTGCGGCGCAGCTTCCTCCCGCTCCTGCCGGAGACCGTCGTGACGATGACGGCCGGGCGCAACGCGCCCGCCGCGGCCTGGATGACGGACCCGGGCTGGCAGGGCCTCGTCGAGGTCGTCCGGCTCGACGGGCTCGAGGAGGAGGACGCCCTGGCGCTCCTGCGCCTGCGCGGGCTGGACGAGTCCGAGGCGGCCCGGCTCAACCGCTTCGCGCGCGGGCACCCCCTCGCGCTGGAGCTGGCGGCGACGGGCCGGGCAGCGGCGCCGGCGCCGGACGCCCTCGCCGGGCCGTCGCCCGAGACGATCGCGCGTCTCGTCGAGGCCGTCCTCGAGGGGCTGGATCCCGACACCGTCGAGACCGTGCGCGCGGCGAGCGTCCTGCGCCGCGTCGACGAGGGCCTGCTGCGCGCCCTGCGCGGCGACGCCCTCGCCCCGGACGCCTTCGACCGACTGCGGGCGCTTCCGTTCTGCGAGGCCGGGCCGGCGGGCCTGCTGGTGCACGACATCGTGCGGGATGCGGTGGGGCGCGACCTGACCCATCGGGATCCCGTGCGGGCCGCGGGATACCGGCGCGCCGCGGCCGCCGAGCTGGCCGCGCGCCCCGCCACGGGCGACCTGTGGCAGGCGACCGCCGACCGCCTCTACCTGGTGCAGAACCCGTCCGTGCGTGATGCCTTCTTCCCGCCCGGCGCGATGGAGCACGTGCTGGAGCCGGCCGGCCCGGACGACATGGAGGCTGTCGAGCGCATCGCGCGGGCATGGGACCCGCCCGAGGCGTGCGAATGGATCGCCGCCTGGGCGGCCCGCCGCCCCGGGGCGTTCTCCGTGGCCCGGACCGCCGACGGCGCCGTCGCGGGGTTCTCCGCCGTCGCCGAGATCGGGGAGGAGCACGCGGACCTCCTCGACGACGGCGTGGGCCGGGCGTGGCGGGCCCACCTGGAGGCGGGTCCGATCGCCGAGGGCGAGCGCGTCCTGTTCATCCGCCGCTTCCTCACCGCCGAGCACGGCGAGGCCATGTGCGACGTGATGAGCGCGACCTTCCTCGACGTGAAGCGCCTCTACATGGAGATGCGTCCGTCGCTGCGCCGCGTCTACTGCGTCGCCGCCCAGCCGGAGGCGGCCGCCCACGTCCTGCGCCCGCTCGGCTTCCTCGGTGCGGGTCCGCCGGTGCGGATCGGCGACGGCAGGTTCTTCCCGAGCGTCCTCGACTTCGGCCCGGACAGCGTTGACGGCTGGCTCGCGCGGCTGATCGAGGAGGAGTCGCTGGCGGCGGAGCCCGCGATGACGGCGCGCTGACGGAGCGCTGACGGCGGGCTGACGGAGCCGGCCCAGAGTGGCCGGGAACCGTCATCCCGACCCTGGAGGTCATCCCATGAGCACCGCCTCGACTCCCGTCATCGACGAGGCCCGCGTCGAGCGCTTCGCCGGGCTCCTCGTGCAGGAGGCCGGCGCCGCGCTGAACGCGGCCCTGGTCGTCATCGGCGACCGCCTCGGCCTGTACCGCGCCTTGGCCGACGGCCGCGCGGTCACGCCGGGCGAGCTGGCCGATGCGACCGGCACACACGAGCGGTACGTCCGCGAGTGGCTGCTGACGCAGGCCGCGTCCGGCTTCGTCGAGCACGACGCGGAGGTCGGCCGCTTCTCGCTGCCCGCCGAGCACGCGCTCGTGCTGGCCGACGACCAGAGCCCGATCGCGCTGGCAGGGCTCTTCCAGGCCACCACCGCCGCGGTCGGCGCCCGGGACCGCATGGCCGAGCGCTTCCGCTCCGGCCGCGGGCTGGGCTGGCACGAGCACGAGCACGACCTGTTCGGCGGCACCGAGCGCATCTTCGGCGGCACCTATCGCGGCCACCTCGTCAGCGCGTGGATCCCGGCCATCGACGGGCTCCAGGAGCGCCTGGAGCAGGGGACCACGGTGGTGGACGTCGGCTGCGGCCACGGCATCTCCACGGTGCTGATGGCCGAGAACTTCCCGGCGTCCACCTTCACGGGCTACGACCTCCACGCCGCGTCGATCGAGACGGCCCGGGCGCGCGCGGCCGCCTACGGGGTGACCGATCGCACCCGGTTCGACGTCGCCTCGGCCCAGGATCACCCGGCCGAGGGCGCGGGGCTCGTCTGCTTCTTCGACGCGCTCCACGACATGGGCGATCCGGTGGGCGCCGCCCGCCGCGCGCGGGCCGCCCTGGCGCCGGACGGCGTCTGCATGGTGGTCGAGCCGATGGCCGGCGACCGCCCGGCGGACAACATGAACCCGGTGGGGCGCCTCTATTACGGGTTCTCGACGCTCGTGTGCACTCCGGGCTCGCTGTCGCAGCCCGGCCGCGCCGCCCTCGGCACACAGGCCGGCGAGGCGCGCCTGCGCGAGGTGCTCCTGGCGGGGGGCTTCTCGTCCGTGCGCCGGGCCGCGGAGACGCCGTTCAACATCGTGCTGGAGGCGCGTCCCTGACGACGTGACGGGTCGCGGCCGACCGGTCGCGACCCGGCATCAGGCGCGCGGCGATGACAGGATCGCCCGAGGCCGATGCCCAGGGTCACCAGGCCGAGCTGGTCGAGCAGCCCGAGGGCGTCGTAGACCGCCCAGGTCTCGGCGATCTCGATCGCCCCGGAAGTGGCAGACGTGCACGCCGCGCATCGTCGCGCGGCGGCCGGTGGGCGCCATGCCGAGGAGCGGCCCGGTGTGGGTGCCCGAGAGCGACCACCGCACCACCAGGGCGTCGCCCTCCTCGATCTGGTCCTCCACCGTGACCCGCGCGTCCGGCATGGCGATCAGGATCGCGTCGATCGCCGCGCGCACGCCGGCCGGGCCGGGCGGGAGGTCGCCGAGCAGTGGGTCGTGGTAGGCGTGCTCCGTGGAGAAGAGCACGCCTACCACGTCGAGGCCTGCGTCCCAGGCCTCGTCCACGCCCGTCCGGGAGACCTCCCGGACGCCCATCAGCCCGCGTTCCCGCCGGCGTTCGCGCCGCCGGCCGGCTGCGCCGTTGCGGTAGTGCTCCGACGCGGCCCGCAGGTTTGCGAAGAAGCGGTCGCGCGCGGTGGTGAACTCCTCCCAGCCGGGGAGCTCGAGGGCGTCGGTCGGGTCGTCGCGCCAGTCGCGCAGGCGCGGGCCGTCGTCGATCGAGAGGGGGTGGATGGTGCCCATGATCATCCTCCTGCCGTGGATGGTGAGGTGGGCCCGTTCTCGTCCATCCGCCGGCGCGCCGCCAGAGACCCAAGGTGTAGACCTCTCACACCATGCGCGGTCGGGCTCAGCCGAGGCCGAGGTCCGCCATGCGCGCCCGGATCGCCGCCGCCCGCGCCTGCGCGGCCATCCGGGTGCTGGCGCGGCGCTCGTAGGCGTCGCGGAGGGACGGGTCGCTGCGCGACGTCCCCGTGTAAAGCTGGACCATGGGCGTCCACTGGTCGACCCGCTCGCGGATCGGCCGCCCGTCCTCGTCGAGGCGGCCGAGGCGGCGGAATATGAGCTCGGGTCCTTCAGTACGGTCGGCCTGCCACCACTCGCCGGCCGTCGGGTCGCGCCACGACAGGTATCCGCCCTCCAGTATTTGGCGCGGCCCGGTCATCGTGCCGGTGAAGCTGTAGCGGACGCCGGGCGCGCCGACCGGGTCGTAGTAGTTCGGGGTGACGAAGTCCGAGACGAGGTAGCCGTTGACCGTGTAGGCCCACTGGGCCCCGCCCGGCGGGTCGCACACCTCGACCAGGATGTCCACCAACCCCTGGCCCGCCATCGGCGAGCCGCCCGGCACGGTGCGGCTGCCCCACGGGTCGACGACCATCTCGATCGCCTCGTGGCTCGCCGTCAGCGACCAGCTCGGGCTCGCCTCGACGAGCGCGAACGGCTGCCCGTCGCGATCCAGGTGGATGCCGACCGGCTCGATCCCGGGGAAGTTGTCGCCGACCAGGATCGGCCAGTAGCCCGGGGGCACGTGCTCGAGTGCGGCGAAGGCGTCGATCGTCGCGTCCACCTCCCAGATCGGCGCGACGTCGCGCGTGAGCTGCCGCTGGAGCGCGGCGGCGATCTCCAAGACTGCTCGCCCGGGCACCTGCGGAGCCTCGACGACCAGCGCTAGGTGGATGGGCGGCGTCATGTCCGCGTCCTTGCGTTGAACAGCTCCACGGGGTCGGCGGCCCCGCCGGCCGGCGATCCGAGGTGCGGGGCCTCGAGGGTGATCCCCTCCTGCGCGAAGCGCTCGCGCAGGAGGTCGAGCCGATCCTCGAGGCTCCCGAGCCCGCGCTCGGCGGCGTCAACCGCGGCCTCGGCGATGATCAGGCAGCGATGCGAGCCGAAGCTCTCCGCGCCGCCGGGGTCCTCGGCGAAGGCCACGCCCGGCGCGAGGGGAAACGTCATCGCGGGCGCGCCCCCGTCCAGGAACGGCGCGAGGGCGCGGGCCAGGTCGCCCGCCGCGTCGAGCGCCCGCTTGCGGTCCCGCCGCTCGAAGAAGAGCACCGCCGCGTCGCGGCGATCGAAGCCACCAGGCTCGTCGACGACCTTCGCCATGAACGCGAGCCCGGCGCCGTTCAGCCTTCGGGTGGTCTCGCGGACGAACGGCACGGCCCCCTCCCGGCGCAGGTCGAGGTACACTCGATCGAGGACCCGGGGTTGCCCGTCCGAGAATCCGCGGTCGCCGCGTGCCATGTAGAAGCCGGGCGACAACGCCGGGAGGTCGGTGGAGTGACGGACCGCGACGGCGTCCCCAATCCCCGAAGCACCGCCGCCGGTCTCGATGTCCTCGGCGGTCACCCAGAGCCGCAGGTCGGCCCGCTGGACGACCCAGCGCCCGTCCTCCTGCGCGACCACGCGCCACCCAGGCTGCAGCCAGCCGGTACCCTCGTTGGCGGCGGCGAGCTCGTAGGAGAGGGCCCGCTGCTCGCCCGGGGGCCACGGCTCCGGGGTGGTCGCCGGCCGAGGCGCGCCCTGGGTGAAGAACGAGTCGTAGAGCCGCGCCCGGATGTTCCCCACGAACGCTCGTCGGACGCCTTGGGGATCGGCGAGGCGCACGACGATCTCGGGAAGGCCGGCGACGTCGCCCATCCATGAGTGGCTGGTGGGCGACAGAACCTCGAGCGCGCCGAGCGCGTCGGCGATCGCCGACGCGGGGTCGGGGGTCGTCGCGGTCGTCACGGCATCCCCAGCAGTTCGTGCGCCGAGCGGACGGGGTCCTCGAGTATGCGCGCCGCGACCTGCAGGTGGGCGACGGGCGCCGGTTCCAGGCCCACATCGAACTGCGTGGACTCGAAGCCCCGGTACACGAGGCGAACAGCGGCGAGCTGCGCGCACCGCTCGACCCAGGACTTGGCGTGGGTCCCCTGAGCAGCCTCGCGGTACGCGGTCCAGAACGCGCTGAGCCCGAGCGCGAGGACGTCCATCGGCAGCGCCGCCTCGGCCGCGAGCTGATCCGGCCCCAGACTGGGGACGCTCGGGATCGAGCAGAGCCAGGCACTGACGCACGCGGCCGAAAAGCACGCAACGTCCCACGCCCGCTCCCCCGCGCCGCCCATCTCCCAATCGACGAGCCAGACCTTCGCCTCCGTGCCCGGCGCGACGAGTACGTTCTCCCACCGCAGGTCCCCGTGCACGAGCGCATCGCCCGCCGGCGGCGCCAGGGCCCAGAGGCGCGCCTGCAGCTCATCGGAGCGCTGGAGCGCCTTCAGCAGCTCGATCCCCCCGGCGCTCAGCAGGCGGAGGCGCCTCGGGGTGGGCCGGGCGATGCCGACCCCGCCCTGGAGCCAGTCCGAGCGGGGGTCATCCGGCCGGGGATCGGCGCCCTCGGCGTGGAGCTCGCCGACGGCCCGTCCCACTTCGGCCGCCACGGCGGGCTCGAGCGCCCCGCACCCGGCCACGCGGTCCACCAGGTTCGCGGCCGGAACCGCCTCCATCTCGAGCTCGTCCGCGTCCGGGTTCCAACGCACGTCTCGCGGCACCCGTGCGGCGGTCGCGGGACACCGATCCCCCAGCACCTCGTAGACGGCCGCCTCGTGAAGGAGTTCCTCCCGGTCTGCGGGGCTCCGCGGCGCCTTCGCGAAGGCGGCCCCGGCGGATCGGTCACGACGCGCCGTGAGGTGCCGACTGAGCCGTGGCACGACGACGGTCACGACGGTCCCTCACTCCCCGCACTTGGCGGTGGACCACCACTTGCCGCCCGCGTACGGCCCTGCCTGGCTTCCCCACACCGAGCTCTGCGAGCTGGGCTGGCCGAGGTAGTCGTCCAGGAGCGCGCCCCGGAGATAGGCGGCGTACGAGGGCCCGATCTTCGTCTCCTGGATCATCCGATACGGAATCGGGGCCCGATTATCGTCGACGGCACGCAGCCACACCGTGATCGCGTCCTGACGCGCCGTGCTGGCCTCGTAGCGCCAACCGAGCAGGCAGCTGCGATGGAAGTCCACGTAGCGATCGAGGCGCGGCGTCAAGTAAATCCGCAGGATGTTGGCCTGTGCGAGCTGGGCCAAGGGGGCGATCAGGTTTCTGTACGCACGCAGGTTGAACCGGTTCCCGCCGTTCCTTTCGGCAATGTCGAGAAACTCGAGTGCCCGCGCGACGATGGTCGACCGGCCGGAGTAACCCTGCAAGACGATCGCGTCGGCGGCGTCAACCTCGCCCTCAAGGGCCCCTACCAACGTCGAGGGCGGCGGCGGGGGATCTCCTGGGCCGCGAACCCGCCCCGCCCAACGCGGGTCTCCCGGATCAGCCGGGTTCCCTGCCTCTGCGCCCGGAACAATGGGCATGTCCGACTCCTTTCAGTTCGTGACGTGGAAGTCGGCCTTCTCGGCCGTGGTCAGTTCGCGCGCCGTGTGCGCCTTCGCGGCGGCCTGGACATCCGAGACCGGGCCGCAGACGTCGCACGCGATCTCGCGGAAGACGTCGTCGTCGCCGTACCAGGCGATCGCCGGAGCGTCACCCGACGCGGCGACGGCGTTCGCGGCGTCCGGGATGGTCAGGAGCGTCACGCCGCGGCGCCAGTCCGTGACGCGGCACGGAGTCGGAGCCCCCGGAGACGACCCGGTCGTTCCCCGCGAACGCCACCGCCCAGACGGAGTCCTGGTGGCTGCGGATGACGCGGGGAGGCTCCGCACCGGTCAGGTCCCAGACGCGGACGGTCTTGTCGCCGCTGCCGCTGGCGAGCCAGCGGCCGTCGGGGCTGAACGCGACGCTGGTCACCTGCCCGTCGTGCGTGCCGAGCGTCCGCGAGCCCCCCGGGCCGCCCCACACCTTCACTGTGCCGTCGCGGCCGCCGCTGGCGAGCGTGTCGTCGACCGGGCTGAAGGCCACGGCGAACGCGCCGCCCCCCTCGCGCCCGACGGTGCGGGACCGGGCGCCGGGCGAGAGGTCGTCGAGCATCTCGACCCGTCCGCCCGGCGTCAGCGCGACGGCGACCCGTCGATTGCGCGGGTCGATCGCCAGGCCCGCGGCGGCCCTCGCGCGGAACGCTCAGGCTCGCGAGCCGGGCGCCCGCCGTGTCGCGGACGACGACGCGTCCGTCGAACAGGCCGCTCGGCGACGAAGCCTCCGGCGGACACCGCGGCGGAGACGCCGCCGGGCACCGGCGGCAGGAGCGGGCGCGTCGCGGCCTGCCCGGGCGTCCAGGTGCGGGCGGAGCCGTCGGCGCCGACGAGCGTGAGCGGGAGCCGCCGGCGGTGAAGTCCACTCCCCCTGCGAAGGGCGTGGGATAGCCGCGGAGCTGGTCCTGGACGCCCGCCGTCACGTCCCACCGGCGGACCGTCCCGTCGGTGCCGACGCTCACGGCCGTGGTGGGCCCGTCCCACCCGACGGTGATCACGGAGCCCTCGTGCCCGGTCAGCGTGGAGAGCAGCCGCCCGTCCCGGTCGAAGATCCTCACGCCGCCGGAGCCGCCCGCGGCCGCCACGCGCTTGCCGTCCTCCGACCAGGCGACGTCGTTGGCGCCGCTGGTGACGGGGGCGGACCAGAGCTCGCTGGGTCGCGCGGCGAGCCGCAGGACATGGACGCCGTCGCCGCTCGCCGTCGCGAGGAGAGTCCCGTCGGGGCTGATCGCGAGCGCGGGCGTGTTGCCCTCGACGCCGATCGGTGCGGGGAGACGAGCCGTCGCGCACGCGCCGGACGCCGACGCCGCCCACCGAGATCAGGTAGCCGCCCGTCGAGGGATCGGCGATCGCGTCGTTCAGGCCGCCGGTGGCGATCCGCTCGACCCGGTGGTCGGTCAGCCCGACGAGGAACGCGCCCTCGTCCGACGCCACGACGAGCCGGCGGCCGCCCGCGACGGGGTGCATGTCGAAGACGCGCCCCTTGACCGCGGCGATGCGCCCCGGCGTCCCCGGTGCGTCGCGGCCCGGCCACAGGACGATCGCGCCTCCGTTCGTGCCGGTCACGATGCCGGCGGGCGTCGCCGTCATCGCGCTGATGCCGCCTGGCCACTTCGCGACGAGCTGCGGGGAGGCGCCGTGCGGGTCCTTCGCGGCGTCCCAGATCCGCATGTTCCCCGACTCGGCGGCCACCGCCATCCGCCCTCCCGGAAGCGGGACGGCCGCGTAGGGCGAGCTCGTCGGGCATCCGCAGCTCGGCGCGGATCGCTGACGCGTGCACGCCCTGGCGCAGGCTCTCCTCGGCCTCGGTGGTGGGCGCCGTGGCGTAGGCGCTCTCGGCGAGCAGCGTCGCGAGCTCCGGGTCGCGCTGGCGGGCGAGCGTCGAGCTGCCGGCCAGCTCACGCGACAGGGCGACGTCGCGCTGGTCGTTGGCGTCGTTGCGCTGGACGAGGGCGAAGATCGCCAGCCCGGCGACGATCACGGCCGACGGCGCCGAGCGTCCCGAGGGCGATCCGGGTCCTGCGCCGGCGCGTGGCGCGCTCGCGCTCGGCCAGCGCGTCGCTGGCGGCGAGGAACTCGCGCTCCGCCGGGTTGAGGGCCGAGCGGTCGCGCTCCTGCCAGGCCAGCAGGCGGGCGCCGCGGTAGAGCGCGCCGTCCTCGCGGCCGCCGCGGTCCCACTCGATCGCGGCGTCGGACAGGCGCCGCTCCGCGCGCAGGCGGTCGCGGTCGTCGTCGATCCAGCCGCGCAGCTCGGGCCAGCCGCGGATGAGGGCCTCGTGGGTGACCTCGACGACGGGCTCGCCGGTGGCCGGATCGCTGCCGGTGGTGACGAGGCGGGCGTCGGTGAGGGACGCGAGGACGGCGTCCACCTCGGCCTCCTCCTCGGGCCGCGTGATCAGCTCCGCGCGGGTCGCGCGCCGGCGCGTGTCCTCGGTGCCCTCGCCGGGCTGGGTCAGCCGCAGCAGGATGCGCCGGGCGATCGCCTGGCGCTCGGGCGGCATCGCGCCGTAGACCTCGTTCGCCCGGCGGGCGAGCGCGCCCTCGACGCCGCCCGAGGCGGCGTAGGCCTCCAGGGTGAGGGTGCGGTCGCGGCGGCGCTGCCACAGCTCCACCAGCAGGTGCTCGAGCAGCGGCAGGGTGCCGGGCCGGCCGGCGACGTCGGTGAGGATGCGCCGCGTCAGGCCGGGCTCCAGCTCGAGGCCGGCGGCTCGGGCGGGCTCCTCGATGGCGCGACGCAGCGAGCGTGCGTCCATCGGGCCCACCAGGTGCTGCTGGGACGCGGCCAGCGAGCGCAGCTCCGGGTGGTCGGCGAGGCGGTGGTAGAAGTCCGCGCGCATCGCGGTCACGACCACCACGCGCCCGCCCGGGATCGTGGCCGCGTAGACGAGGTTGCCGAGGAAGGCGGCGCGCTCGCCCGCGTCGGCGCAGAGCGTGAACGCCTCCTCGAGCTGATCGACGAACACCAGCACCCGCTCTCCGGCGGGGCGCCCGTCGAGGGCGCGGGCGGCGGCCAGGTCGAGGGCCCGCTCGTCGGCGGCGAGGTCGGCGGGCGAGGGGGCGTCGGCGCCGGGGAGCTGCGCCAGGGCGGCCGCCAGTGACGCGAGCGGGTGCTCGCCGGGGACGATCTCGACCACGCGCCAGGCCTCGCCGCCCGGGATGGCGCCGCGGCGCACCGCCGGCAGCAGGCCGGCGCGCACCAGCGAGCTCTTGCCGCTGCCCGAGGGCCCGAGCACCGCGACGAAGCGGGTGGAGCGCAGGCGCTCGATGAGCTGGGCGGTGTCCTGCTCGCGGCCGAAGAAGAGGGACGCGTCCTCCTCGCGGAAGGCCTCCAGGCCGCGGTAGGGGCAGTCGCCGCTCTCGGCGCGGAGCCCGGGCGCGACGTCCGCTCCGCGCAGGGCGCGCACCAGGTCGCCCGTCGCCAGGCCGTCGGCGACGCCCGCGCGCAGGTCGACCCACGGGTGGGTCGCGAGGTAGGCGAGGCCCGGGTCGGCCGGGTCGGGCGCGCCGGGCAGGAGGGCGAGCACCAGGCGGAATGCCCGGTCGCGCGCCGCCAGCTCGCGGGCCGCCGAGAGGCCGGGACGAGCCCATTCCCCGAGCCCCGACCTCCCGACGACCACGACGCACGCGCCGGAGGCGCGCACGCCCTCTGCGGTGTGCGGCTCGTCGCCCGGCGCGACGAGCGGGTGCAGGCCGGCCTCGCCCAGCGAGCCGGCGATCGCATCCGCGGCGGCGCGGTCGGGCTCGTCCACGAGGAGCGCGGCGTCGTAGCGGGCGTCGAGCGCGGCGCGGCCGAGCTCGCCGGCGCTCGCGAAGCGGTCCTCCGGCCGCTTGGCCATGGCCCGCTGCACCACCGCGTCCATCGCCGGCGGCAGCCCCTCGACGAACGACGACGGCGCGGGGGGCGGGGCGCTGCGGTGGGCCTCGAGCGCGGCGTCCTCGTCGCCAGTGGGGAAGGGCGGGCGGCCGGTGAGCGCGTGGAAGAGGACGCACCCGAGCGCGTAGACATCGGTGCGCGCGTCGAGCGGGCCGCCGTCGATCTGCTCCGGGGCGAGGTAGGCGAGCGTCCCGGCCCAGCCGCCCGCGTCGCGGGCGCCGCGCGTCGTGGGGACGCTCAGGCCGAAGTCGGTGAGGTAGACGTGCTCCTCGCCGTCGGGGTCGGCGATCAGGACGTTGGCCGGCTTGACGTCGCGGTGCACGAGGCCGCGGGCGTGCGCGGCGTCGAGCGCGTCGGCGACCCGGGCCACGATGCGCGCCGCGCGGCCGGGCGGCAGGCCGCGCGGGTTGTCCGCGATCAGCTCCTGCAGGCTCGCGCCCTCCACGAACCGCATCGCGATGTAGAGGCTGCCCTCGTCCTCGCCGGCGCGGTAGATCGGGATGACGTTGGGGTGCTCGAGGCGTGCCGCCGTGAGCGACTCGCGCACGAACAACTCGCGCAGAGCGGGGTCCTCGGCGCGCTCGGGCGCGATCAGCTTGAGGGCGACGGTGCGGCCGAGCTCGGTGTCGGTCGCGCGATAGACGACCCCCATCCCGCCTGCGCCCGCGAGCTCCTCGATGGCGTAGCCGGCCACCAGGCGTCCCCGGGGGACCTCCTGCGTGGGGAGGGGTCCGTGGCCTGCTCCGCGGGAGGGCACGGTCCCCGCGTCTCTGGGCGTTTCGGGCATCGGACGTCCGTAATTCCGTAAGGGAACGGGCGGTCTGTGTGGCGCGTTTGTATTCCAGGACGGCCGCCGAGCGATAGTCCCCCTAGGGTGGTTTGCCTCACACCGGCCCTCCCCGTTGCGCCATCCGAGACAGCGTCGCGCTTGTTACGCTCGCCACCGGGAGGAGCGCGGAGACATGCCGGAGCCCGACGTCTGGCCCAACGATCCGAAGTCCCGTCTGCAGATCCGTGAGGCGCAGGCGGCGGGCGTCGCGTTCGTCGCGTTCCGCGACGCGGATGGGCGGCAGGTGATCGTCCACCTCCCCGATGACCGCTCGCCCCAGGTGATCGGGCGCGGCGCGGCCAGCGACGTCGCGATCCCCTGGGACGACCGCGTCTCTCGCACCCACGCCCAGCTGGTGCGCGTGGGCCACCAGTGGTCGGTCGAGGACGACGGCCTCTCGCGCAACGGGACCTTCGTCAACGAGGTCCGCGTGACGGGGCGTCGGCGCCTGACCGACGGCGACGTCGTGCGCGTCGGCCACACGATGCTCATCTTCCACACGCCGGAGGCGGGCGCCAGCCGCCCCACCGTGCCCGAGTCGCGGCTCGCGGAGCCGCCGCCTCTGTCGGCCGGTCAGCGGCGGGTGCTCGAGGCGCTCTGCCGCCCCTGCCTCGCGCCGGGCGGCCCGCACCCGCCGGCCTCCAACGAGCAGATCGCGCTGGAGCTGCACCTCAGCGTTGACGCGGTGAAGGCGCACCTGCGCCAGCTCTTCCGGCGCTTCGAGATCGAGGACCTCCCCCAGATCCAGAAGCGCACCGCGCTGGTCCGGATCGCGCTCGCGGCGGGGATCCTGCGCTCGTCCTAGGCCACGGGTGTGCCGCTCCCCCACCTAGGGGGGGTGGCCCAAGGCGGCCCTCGCGCGGGATGCTTGTCAGGGCCATGGCCGAGGAGCTCCTTCTCACCCGCTTCGAGCGCGCGTGGAACCTCCACGACCACGACGCGTGTGCCGCGTGCTTCGTCGAGGACGGGGTGCGGGAGTTCCGGGTGCGCTGGCCCTGCGCGGAGCCGGGTGACCCGCCGCGTGTGCTGCGCGGGCGGGGCGCGATCGGCCGCGACGTGGCATGCCTGCTGGAGGCCGTCCCCGACCTGTCGGTGGAGATCGTGTCGGCCGGCTACGGGAGCGACCGGCGGCTGTGGACCGAGTGGCGCCTGCGGGGCACCCACTCGGGCGACTGGGGGCGCTGGCTCGCCGACGGGCGCCGCATCGAGGTGCTGGGCGTCTCGGTCTTCCGCCTGAGCAACGCCGGCTTCCTGGAGGAGCGCCTCTACTGGGACTCGGCGTTCGCCCGCGGGGGCCGGGAGGGCCTGCCGGGCCTGCGCCCGGCCCCGCGCCAGCACGCCTGATCCACGAGGGTCCTTCGGTCCTTCTACGCCGCCGCGGGCCCCTCCCGGCGATCGCGGGCCCGGGTGGCGCGCTCGTAGGCCATCGCGAAGAGGGCGACGACGGCGTCCACCTCGTCGCGGTCGCGCATCGGGGCGGTCACCCAGCCCGACTCGGGCTGCCAGCGGTGCGGCCGCGCGCGCCCCGCGGCCACCAGGGCGTCGCGCTCGTGGCGGGGGAAGGGGAGGTCGGCGACGCCGCCGCCCGGGCCGGGATGGACGTGACCGAGCTCGCGGCGGCCGAGGTGGAAGGCGGTGGCGCCGAAGCGGCCCTCGCCGATCGCCACGCCGACCCAGGCGCCGACCCGGCGCGCCACCACCTCGAGCGGCGTGTCGCCCACCGTCAGCACGAGCTTGCCGCGCACGTGGCCCGACTCGATCAGCCGGTGCGCGCGGGCCGCCTCGTGCAGCGGCAGCCGCTCGCTGACGTGGACGCGCAGCGCCCCGGCCTCGGCGAGCGCCGTCAGCTCCGCCAGGCGCGCGGCGGAGCGGCGGGTCCGGACGGCGCGCAGGCCGAGGCGCTCCGCGCCCCCGGAGTCGGCGACCGTCGCGATGCGTCGCCGGTCGGTCACGAAGCCGAGCGAGGCGGCGAGCGCCCCGTTGCCGATCGCATCGAGGGCCGCGTCGGCCCCGGCCGGCGCCAGGGCGCGCACGCGCTCGATGAGGCCGTCGCCGTACTCCACCGGCTCAGCCCCCAGGCTCCGCAGGTACTCATGGTTGGCGGGCCGGGCGGTGCCGATGACGCGTGCCCCGCGGGCGACCGCGAGCTGCACGGCCATCGTCCCGACGCCGCCCGCCGCGGCGTGCACCACGAGCGTCTCGCCGGCCGACACGCCGAGGTCCTCGAGCGCCGTGTGGGCGGTCTGTCCGGACGCCGACAGGGCGCCGGCCTCGTCCCACGGCATCGCGGCGGGCTTCGGCACGACCTGCGCCACCGGCACCACCGCGAGCTCGGCGTAGGCGCCGAACGTCGCGAAGGCGATCACGGCGTCGCCCTCCGCGAAGGCCCCGGCCCCCGGGCCGACGGCGTCCACGACGCCCGCCATCTCGTTGCCGGGCACCAGCACCCGCGGCCGCGCGACGCCCGGCGGGGTCGCGCCCCGGCGCGCGGCCGCGTCGGCCGGCTGCACGCCGGCCGCGACCACCCGGATCCGCACCTCGCCGGGGCCCGGCTCCGGCGTCGCCACCTCGGCCAGCGCCAGGACGTCGGGAGGCCCCGCCTCGGTCACCGTGATCGCGCGCATCGAGCCCTCCTGGGACGTGGTCCACTCGTCGCGGAGCATGATGCGACTTCACGTGGACTTGAGGTCAAGCCCGTCGCGCGGAAAGCGCCCCGCCCATCGCTGCTAGCCTGCGTGTCCGCGACGTGGCGACGTGGCGAAGTGGCTAACGCGGCGGTCTGCAAAACCGTTATTCGCGGGTTCGACTCCCGCCGTCGCCTTTCCGATGGAAAGCGGGATCCCGGCTTGTGGAGCGGGATCTCGGGAAGATTTGCCCGGGCGCGGTTCTCCGCTCAAGACCGCCCAAGACCGCCCGTTTTCGTGGGCGAATGGCCCACAACTGGCCCACATGACGTGTTCGATGCGCGCCGGGGAGCGGATCGCTTACGACAACTGCTCGAGGAACGACCGCACGCGCCGGACCCGCTCGAGCTTCGCGCCGTAGAACGCCTCACGCTCGGCCGGGTAGTCGTGGTTGGAGGTGATGGAGTACCGGTAGTGCTCGGCGAGCTGGCCCGTCGCCTCGTGGATCGTGGCGATGTGGTCGGCGCTGAGGAAGGCCGGCCAGAGCACCGAGTCCCCCAGGTCGTCGTAGTGGGTGCCGGGGATCGGCAGTTCGTAGTCCATGCCGATGGCCCCGAGGGCCCACGCGTTCCTGACCACGTCGGTGTACTCCGCCAGCCCGTCGCCGTGGGGATAGCTGCCCTGGAACGCCCCCGCTGCCATCGCCACCGCCTCGCGGGCGACCCAACGCAGGTCCTCGAGGTCCGTCTTGCGGATCGTGTCGAACATCCTGGTGCTCATCGTCATCTCCTCCTCGTCGTGGGGACGAACGGGAGGTGAGACGGTCGGCCGAGTGCGCACGCCCCCCTTCCCCGAGGAGTGGCGTACGCTCTCGCCGCGTCCGGGACTGGCCTCCCGTTCGCACCGGGGTCCGGGGTGTCTTCAGCACCCTGGCCCCACTTGATTTGCCGGCAGAGATTCCCACAGTCGCCAGCCCGTGGCAAGCGAAAACCGCTTGGCCAAGGGGTTTGGCCAAGGTCGTTGTGGCTTCACTTCCTGAAGCTTACGCCCCCGATCTACTCCGGATCGGGTGCGAGGCCGAGCCGCCGGCCGCAGCACCCGCAGACCCACACCCATCGGGTGGCGAAGTCGCGGCGATTGGCGAGAGGTCTTCCGGGGTTGTCGGGCTCGATCCTCACCTCCCCCCGCTCGCGCCGAACGTCCGGGCTGCGGCAGTCGCCGTACGGGCAGACCTCGGGTTTCGGGATGGCGACGGGCATGCCGCAGGCATCGACCTCAGTTCGGGTCGAAGCGCACGATCAGACGAGCCGTGTTCAGCTCCCCGTCGCGCCAGTGCTCCACAAGGACCTGCCCAGCGGCGTCGTCCACCAGGTAGTTCGCGAAATCCTCGGCGGCGCCCTGCTCGATGAAGATCAGCCGCGCCCCGCGTGGGGGCACGACCTCCACGATGCGCCACCATTCGGGCATCTCGAGCGTGTCGTCGGTATCCGCCCCGAGCGTGTGCACCAGGCCATCAGACACGAGGAGTCATCCGAAGGACAAGGGGCCTAGCGTCCCTTACGTCAACGTAGGCACGGATTCACCGTCTGTCTGTGAGTTTCCTCGCTCGACCGGGCAGGCGGCGCCGGGTTAGCGTCGCGAGCGCGATGCGCCCCATCGCACCGGGGTGGAGCGGTGGTGCGTGTTGCTGAGGCCGCCCGCTGACCCGCCCCGCAGTCCCGGCAGGTGCCGCACACGGCCTGCCGGGGCGTTCAACGCTCGAACGCGAGTGCATCGGTTTCTGTCTGCCACCGAGGCGGACAAGGGGGGGAGAAGCGCATCCATGAACCCGTACGGTGGTACGACGGGATCCGGCCACACCTCCGCCGCGCCGAATCTTGACTGGCCCAAGCTCACGGCGTGGGCGCTTGCCCTGGTGGTATGCGCAGCCGGCTGGACCGGCCTCGTAGTCGGCGCCGACATCCTCACCAGCGCGCTGGTCTAAGGAGGGCGGCGAGGCCCCTGGCGGCCGTTAGCGGCGCCGGGGGGGAGTCGGTGCATCGCGGCCGTGGCCTCCCACGCCCGGATCTGCCAGTCGAGGAGCAGCCGTGAACCGAGCCTGAAGCCTCCGGGAGCTGAGGACTGAACGGCCCCTGAAAGCCGGGCGACGCTCCATTTACGAGACGGTCCGGACCATGATCTCTTGGTGGCGCGGCGTGACGACCGCCGCGCCACTCTCATCGGTTCTTCTGAGGGTCGAAGGGAGTGAGTGTCCTCGATGGTCGGTGCCCCGTTCTCTCTCCCGGCCATCGAGGG
Organism: uncultured Thermoleophilia bacterium; assembly: GCA_963770865.1. Classification (GTDB taxonomy): domain Bacteria; phylum Actinomycetota; class Thermoleophilia; order Miltoncostaeales; family Miltoncostaeaceae; genus Miltoncostaea. The sequence continues at coordinate 51,725 of CAVYRD010000001.1, read as the reverse complement.
CTCGTTCTCCCCCCGAGGCCCCGGCGGCCATCAGGGGTACCGGGTCCGCTCGATGTCGAGGTCGATGATCCGCTCGCGCCAGCGCGTCATCCGCTCCCAGTTCATCCGCGCTTCGCGGGCCCGGAGCTGCCGGCCTGCCTCCTCCATCGACAGGACGGGCGCCGGGCCGGACGCCGGGGCTACTGGCGCCGACCGCGTCGGCCCGGCCGCGATCTGCACCGAGGTCGTCGGATATGCGGGTTTGCTGACCAAACTGACCTCGAGCAATCTGGCTGCCTTGACGGTGCGCATCGGCTCGCCATCGACTGCCCAGTCCCATTCGTCGTCGGTCGCGACGAAGCTGACGCTCGCGCCGGCGACGTCCTGGCGGGCGACAAGCTCCGCCACATAGCCGGCGCTCGCGGGCAGCTTCAGCGTGAAGACGAGGCCGGCCGGGGTCTGGGTGAGCTGCAGACTGCGGCCGTCCACCGATCCCAGGAGGAAGACGCCGTCGTGCATGAACTGGCTCGTGATCCCCTTGAAGCCGGCCTTCTCATCTTCCGCAAAGGCATCTCGCGAAAACCGCTCCGTGAACGCTCCGATGTTCGCCGGCACGCCGAACGGCACCGCGAGGCCGGTCACGCTCACGCCGCTCGCGTCGGCCGTATCCGCGCCGGCGAACATCGACACCGCCCCGGATCGGCGTTCGGTCGTCACCGGCGCTCGGCGAGCCACGGGACCGTCTCGCCACGCTGACGCCGCTCCATGCCCTTGAGGACGTTCAGCTTGATCCACACCCGGATCTCCTGGGTGGTGGCATCGGGACCGAGCGGGGGCCCCCATTCGCGTGGAAACGTGCCACGGGACTCGCCTGACGGCCCAGGCCGGCTCTCGGGCTGATGGCTCATCGCTTCATCTCCTTCGCGAACGTGCGCTCCCAGCCCGGGCGGTCGAGTTCGGGCTCCTTGGCGTCGAAGCGGATGCGCGCCTGCTCACTCGCCTCGCGGATGCGGTCCGCGAGCTGCTCGCGGTCGACGTCGCCCAAGCCCTCCTCCGCCGTCAGGACGATCGGTCCTGATCCCCCGCCCGGACCGGTGAAGGCGAAGATCGGCTTGCGGCGGGTGAGGAAGGCGGCCCTAGCGGCTTCGGCTGCCTCGCGAGCGGCCTCCTCGCGGCGGAAGGCGCGATCGTCAAGCCACCCGCGGTACATCTCGTTCATCGCGGTCTGCTCGCGGACGCTCCCGCGACGCTCGGAGACGATCCGCGCGGCCACCTCGATCCGGACGGCGGGATTGCCCTGCCAATCCCGGTCGAGATCGTCACCGACGAGGCCAAGAACGGCCTCCGGTTGCACGTAGTCGAGCGCCGCGACCAGCTCGGCGATCGTGATGCGGCATGCGCAGGTAGCCATCAGGATCCCTTCATTTTGGTCTCACTCGCGAGAAGCTGCCGGGGTCAGCTTTGCGTCGAAGTCGCAGAGTTCTCGACCTCTATCCCCTCTGCGAAAACCCCGCGCGCCATTCTTGGGGGGAAACGCGCGGGAGTTTCCGTGGAGAAGATGCTGCGGGGTCAGGACCGCGCCGGGACCCGCAGAGTTCCTGCCCCCCCGGGCCGGCGACGGCGGGCGCCGTGAGGTGGAGCGCCACGCCGTCGCCATCCTTATGCCGCCCGTCTCGTGCCCACGGAGGCGAGGGCGCGGGCCTCCTGCTCGGTGACCCATGCCTCAAGCGCCCCGGCCGGCACCAGTAGGCGGCCGTTCACCTGGACCGCCGGCAGCACGCCCCCGCGGACCCACGCATAGGCCCGAGTTCGGGAGAGGCCAAGCCGGAGCGCGGTCTCCGGGATCGTCAGGAACGGCGGTTCTGTGGGGTATTCGACCATGTCCCGCAACGTACCGCCGTGGTGTGCCGTTATGCCATATCTATGTGCGAGAAGCGCACACCTGTCATACGGCGTCGGCGGTCGCTAGGTAGGCCCGTGTCTCCTCGACGATCCTTTGGCCGATCACGTTCACGCCCTCCTTGTCGCCGGCTCGGTGTGCGTCGAGGAGCGCAGCGGCAAGCGCCGACAGGACGGCCTCGAACCAGGACTCCGCGAGTGCGCGATCGTCGGCAGTCTCGATGTGTCCGGGCCAAGCCTGCCCGCCACTTCCGGTAGCGAGCCACTGGCGCAGGCCTGCACCGTCGTAGCCGATCGTCTCGATGGGGGCGGTAGCGGCGCCCTCGGGCGGGCTGAGCAGGTTCGCCGGCGAGGCTGCGAGTACCTGGGCGAAGGCGAGGGCTTCATCGAGCGACAGGCGCCGTGTCCCATTCTCGACCCGGAGCAAAGCCTCTCGGTGCATCGATTGTCCCGCGGCGGTCATCTGATCCGCGAGCTCAGCCTGACTGAGTCCCCGCGCTTTGCGCGTTTCGCGCAGCCGCCGTCTGAAGACCTCGCTTGGCTGCATCAAGAGGGTTGCCACCGTGCCTCCTAAGTGCGATTTACGCACAGCAGCGTAGTGGTTATCGCATGCTGCTACTAGCGTTCGTCACATGGATGCGACCAGCGCAGGGGAAGGCCAGCGACCCGGCCAGATCGACCGGCTCCTCACTCCGCAGGAGGCCGCGCGATTCTTGGCGGTACCTGTCCTCACGCTGCAGACCTGGCGGGCGAAGAGGCGAGGGCCACGCGTATATCGAGTGGGGCGCCACGTGCGCTACCGCCTGGCCGACATCGAGGAGTGGCTCGAGCGGGACGCGGGGCCGTGAACGACAAACGGCGCCCCGCCAGGAACGCCGCCGCCTCCAACCTCACCGCCGACCATAGCAAGGGCCCTGGTGGTCTAAGCGTCAGGCAGCGTCGCTCGGCCGTCCTTACATTCGCCCTCGCAGGTTGGGGGATCCGACCCATCTCCATCGGTCGCTACCAGGCGTGCTGGCTGCGCCTCGGCGGTCTCCAGTGAGGCCGGCGTGGATGGGCCCCAGCATCTCAACCGGAGAAGCCCTCTTCTCGACGACCGCGAGGCACGAGCGGGATCGCCAGATGGCCGCATGGTGCGGTCTGATCGGTCCCGAGGCTGAGGCGTTTCTGGAGCGCGTGGAGCACTACGACCGGCGCACGCGTGTCCTCGAGTTGCTCGCGTTGGAGATCGACGAGGTCGAGGTGGACGACAGCCTCGCCGGGATGCTGCGCCGGGTGGACGCGGTGATCGCCGACCTCGTGGAGCAACTCCGCGGCGAGGTCGTCCGATGAGCGACCGACCCGAGATCGACGTCGACCGACTGCTGCGGGATCACGGCTTCACGATCCCGGCCGGCGCCCCGAGGGCGCCGGCCGGGCCGCTCGCCGGATTCGTGCGAGCGTCGGAGATTGAGCGGCGGCACGTCGAGTGGCTGCACCGCGACCGCATACCCGTTGGAGAGTGCAGCGCCATCGTCGCGGATGGCGGCTTCGGCAAATCGACGTTGGCGCAGGAGTACGCGTCGCGAACCAGCCAGGGGCAGCTCGCCGGCTTGCCGGGTGGAAGCGACCTCCAGGCCCCCCGGGGCGTGGTCATCCTCACGTCCGAGGAGTCACCCGAGGCGGTGGTCATGCCGCGGCTGACGGCGATGGGCGCCGATCTCGATCGGGTGCTGATCCTGTCCGACGATCTCGAGTCCGAAGCGCCGTTCCTCACACTCCCATCCGGGGCCGAGAGGCTGGCCGAGGCGGCACGCGAGATCGATGCCGGATTGGTCATCGTGGACACCGGGCCGTCGTTCATGGATCGCGGGCTCAAGAGCAACAGCGAAGAGGACATCCGCGCGGTCCTGCGGCCTCTCGCGGCGTTGGCCCGCGAGCACGGATGCGCGGTCCTCGTCATCCTGCACTTGAACAAGAACCCGAGCCGGAACGCCCGTCAGCGCGTCATGGGCGGGGCCGCATGGGTGAACGTGCCGCGCTCGGCGCTCATCATCGGGACCTCCGACGGCGCCGACCCGACGGAGACCTCGGACCGTGTCGTCGCGGTCCTCAAAGCGAACCTCCTCGCGGGGAAGCTGCCGCCGGCGCTGGGGCTTCGCCTGACGCCGGGCGCCGATGACGCGAGCGTCGCCGTGATCGAGTGGACCGGCGAGCGTGCGGAGGTGCGCGCCGACGACCTCACCGGGGCCGTAGACGGCGATGAGCGCGGCGAGTGCCAGGACTGCGCCCAGGCCATCGAGGACATGCTGGCCAAGGGTCCCAAGGCGGCGAAGGACGCGACCGCAGAGCTACGAAGGGCGGGGCACTTCCCGCGCACCATCCGCCGCGCTCGCGAGAACCTCGGGATCCGCAGGGAGACGGGCTGCGTCTACCAGGATGGCTTCCGCGGGCCGTATATGTGGAAGCTCCCGGACACGGACGACCACGGAGGCCCGGTCAGAAACGGTGGCCACCCGTCAGCCGACGTGGTCACCCGTGCCCCACGGATGACCACCACCACCACGGATGACCACAAAGAGTCCCCCCGCGCGCGCGGGGAGATCCTCGACCCCGACGGCTTCCCGATCTGGGGTGCGACGTGAGCGCGCGGCACGACGCCGCAACCGCATCGTTCATCGCCGACACGAAGGCAATGCTCGAGGAGATCGATCGCCGGATCGGCGCCTACTTCACGCGCTGGCTGCACCGCCGGTTCGCGGAGTTCGTGACGGAGCTGGTCGCGATCGATGAGGCCGAGGCGGGCGAGCGGGGGGCGGACGCGTGAGCGGCCGGCCACCCGCCCCCCTGCCCCGCTTGGCCCTGTCGCCCGACGAGGCCGCCGCCGCGCTCGGCGTGAGCCGCGACTACTTCGATGAGCACGTTGCCCGCGAGCTGCGGATCGTCCGGCGCGGCCGGCGCAAGCTGATCCCCGTGCGCGAGATCGAGCGGTGGCTCGATCGCTCGGCGACTCTGACGTTGGAGGGGTGATGTACGGTCAGAACGGAAATGAGCCCGCGCGGTGGCAACCGCCGGGCTCGTGGCCCCGACCTAGTGAGGAGGTGCGGGACATGGGCGACTCTACCCGCAAGCACGACGGGATCGACGTCCGTCACGGCCGCAGCTGCCGGACGCGCGACGGCGGGCGCTGCAACTGCACGCCGAGCTACCGCGCCGAGGTGTTCGACCGGCGCACGGGGACGAAGATCCGCAAGACGTTCCCCACCGTTCGCCGCGGCCAAGTCCTGGCGCGCGGACGCGCTCGGGGATCTGCGCCGAGGCCTGCTGCGCGGCCCGAGCGGGATGACGTTGCGCCAGGCGGGCGAGGATTGGATCGCCGGGGCGAAGGACGGCGCGGTGCGGACGCGCTCGGGCGACATCTTCAAGCCGAGCACGATCCGCGGGTACGAGGCCGCGCTGAAGGCGCGCATCTTCCCGGCGCTCGGCGGGCTGAAGCTCGAGGACGTGAGCCGCGTCGAGCTGCAGAACCTCACCGACCGGATGCTGGCCGACGGCGCCGACCCCTCCACGATCAGGAACGCGCTCATGCCGGTGCGCGTGATCTTCCGGCGCCTGGTCGCCCGCGGGGTGGTGGCGCTCAACCCGGCCAGCGGTATCGAGCTGCCCGCATCGCGCGGTCGCCGCGACCGGATCGCCAGCCCGGAGGAGGCGGTGGCCCTCCTGGCAGCGCTGCCCGAAGGCGACCGCGCGATCTGGGCGACCGCCCTCTACGCCGGTCTGCGCTCGGGCGAGCTGCAGGGCCTCGACTGGGGCGCCGTGGACCTGGCCGGCGGCACGATCGCTGTGGAGCGGGCCTACGACCCTAAGGCTCACGTGTTACGTAGCAGCCCAAGTCCCGCGCGGGTCTGCGCCGGGTGCCGATCGCCGCCGTCCTGCGCGACGTGCTGATCGACCACAAGATGGCCACCGCGGGCACCGGTCTGGCGTTCGGCCGGCCGGACGGGCGCCCCTTCGCTGACCAGGCCGTGCGCCAGCGAGCCCGCCGCGCGTGGGCCGCCGACACGGCGCGCCGTGCGAGGCCGACCCGAGGCCGTCGCCCTGGTGCCGATCACCCTTCACGAGTGCCGGCACACGTTCGCGTCGCTGATGATCGCCGCCGGGGTGAACGCGAAGGCCCTCTCGACCTACATGGGCCACGCGAACATCGCGATCACCTTCGACCGCTACGGCCACCTGATGCCGGGCAACGAGGAGCAGGCCGCCGGGCTGCTCGACGCCTACCTCGAGCGCGCCGACACCGCGGCGCGTAAGGCGGCGCTCTGATGGACCTCGCCGCCGCGGCGTTCATCGTCGAGGCGCTCGGGCTTCTCGTCGCCGGGATCAGCCTCGGATGGCAGATCGTGTCGTTCCTACTCACGGGCATCCGGCTGAAGGTGGAGACGAGACAGATGATGATCGCGTCGGGGCCGGGCCGGCCTCACGAGGCCGTCGTGATGGTCACCGCTCGCAACGTCGGCCGGCAGGCCGTGTCGGTGTCGTCGTGCTGGCTGCAGCCCCCCGACGGGCATGGGCTGTTCCAGCCCAACCCTCACCCGATGAATCAGCGGCTGCCCTACACGATCGAGCCCGGCCACCACTCGGACTACATCTTCGCCGAGGAAGACCTCCTCGCCTCGGCCCGGCCCGAGGAGCGGGAACTCGTGTTGCGTGGCGGCTACAGCCTCGCGACCGGAAAGTCGCCCTCTCTAAGGCGTCCGTCACCCTCCGGCGGACGGAGGCCTCGGGGTGATCGACTGGCCCATCAGCTGGCCCATGGATGGCCCACACCGCCGAGATCGCTCTATCCATGGCGCTTCGCGCGTAACGCGCGGCGGTCTGCAAAACCGTTATTCGCGGGTTCGACTCCCGCCGTCGCCTTCACCATTGCGCAGGCTCGACGTGGCGTCCGGCATCACCCCGTCTTCAACCTGAAGACACAGCTGGCTCGGCCCCCTCGGTCCGGGGCGTCGGCGGCGTCGGCCGACGGGGCACCCCGAACGTGGCGGCGGGGGTGGCCGCTTCCTCAGACGCCCAGGGGGGGAGCCGGAACCTGAGGTGGAATCTCGCGCTGCCGCATGAACCAGCGGCGCAGCTCATCCGCGCCCCACACGATGAACGGGAAGGGAACGGCGATGAGGAGCATGTCCGGTGTGAGGGCCGCGGTCCCGAGCAGGGACTGGAACGGGGGGGTGTAGATGAAGATGGCCGCGAGGATCAGCTCGAAGGCGATCCCCCACAGCAGCAGGCGGTTGCTGAAGACGCCCACCGAGCGCAGCGAGGCGCGCTCGGTGCGGGCGGCGAAGGCGGTGCCGATCTGGCCGGCGACCATGCCGAAGAATGTCATCGTGGTCGCCTGCTGGTAGGTGTGGTGCAGCGGGGTGCCCTCGCCGGTCGGGTCGCCCGGGCTCCAACCGCCCTTCAGCAGCACGTAGAAGAACCCGGCCATCTCCAGGACGGCGCAGATGAGGCCGAGGAACAGCCAGGCGCGAAACAGCATCGAGCGTTGGATGACGCTCTCGGAGCGTCTGCGGGGCGGGCGGTCCATGAGGCCGGCTTCCGCCGGCTCGCGCCCGAGGGCGAGCGCCGGAAGCGTCTCGGTGCCCACGTCGAAGGCCAGGAGCTGGAGCACGGTCAACGGAAGGGGGATCGCGCCGCCGCCCAGGGCGAACACGAGGAAGGGCGTAACCTCCGGGGTCGCGTGGGCGAAGATGTAGAGGATGAACTTGCGGATGTTGTCGTAGACGCGCCGACCCGCGGCGATGGCGATGGCGATGGTGGAGAAGTCGTCATCGGTGAGCACCATCGTCGCCGCCTCCCGTGCGACGTCGGTGCCCGACCGGCCCATCGCGACCCCGATGTCGGCGCGGCGGAGCGCGGGGGCGTCGTTGACGCCGTCACCGGTCATCGCCACCACGTGGCCCTCGGCGCGCAGGGCGTCGGCGATGCGCAGCTTGGCCTCCGGCGAGCTGCGCGCGAAGATCAGCTCGCGCCCGCCCTTCAGCAGATGGTCGAGCTCGGGCTCGGTCATGCGCTCGAGCTCCTCGCCGGAGACGATCGTGGGATCGTCGCCCGCGATGCCGACGCTGCGGGCCACCGCCGCCGCGGTCAGGCCGTTGTCGCCGGTGATCACGATGATCCGGATCCCGGCGTGATGGCAGGCCGCGACGGCGTCGGCGACCTCGGGCCGGGGCGGATCGACCATGGCGACGAGGCCGAGGAAGCACAGGTCGCGCTCGGCCTGCTCGCGGAGCTCCGGCGCGGGCGCGTCCGCGGCGAGCTCTCGCTGCGCGACGGCCAGGACCCGCAGCCCCCCGCGGGCGTAGGTCTCGGTCAGCCGCTCGAGCTCCTGCCGTTCCGTCGGGTCCGAGGCTCCGCTCGCGCCCGTCGCGAGAGACGACGGCGGTGCAGCGCGGTAGCAGCGCCTCGGGCGCACCCTTGGCGTCGATCCACAGACGCCCATCGCGCTCGTCGAGCGTGGACATGAGCTTCAGGACGGGATCGAAGTGGAACTGGCGCCGGCGCTGAGCCTGCCTCGCCGGCAGGCCCACCTCGACGCCCAATCGGGCAGCCGCCTCGAGCATCGCGACCTCGGTGGCGTCTCCCACCGCCTCGACACCGGGCTCGGCGAGCTGAGCGTTGTTGCACGCGGCCATCGCCCGCGCGAGCCGGGTCACAATCTCTGGCGATCCGCTCCGCCGCGCCGGGCTGTCCCCGTGGGCGCCCATGTCGAGTGTCTCCCCTGCACTCCAGATCGCGGTGACTCTCATCCGGTTCTCGGTCAGGGTTCCGGTCTTGTCCGTGCAGATCACGTCCGTCGAGCCCAGCGTCTCCACCGCGCTGAGGCGCTTGACGACCGCGCCGCGGCCCACCAGCTCGCGGACGCCGACCGCCAGCGCCAGCGTGATCACCGGCAGCAGTCCCTCGGGGACGTTGCCGACCAAGAGGCCCACCGCGAAGACGATGGCGTCGGAGAAGGACAGCCCCGCGCCGAACATGCCGAGCGGCACGAAGGCCACTCCCATCAGGAAGGCGATGAGCGCGATGAGCCACGCGACCCGGCGCACCTGGGTCTCCAGCGGGCTGTCGTCCCGCTCGACCCGCTCCGACAGCGCCGCGATTCGTCCGAGCTCGGTCTGCATGCCCGTCGCGAAGACCACGGCCTGCCCGTCGCCCTCCGTGCACGAGGTCCCGGAGAACACCAGGTCGCGCGCCTGCAGCAGGGGCACGTGCGTATCGAGGAGCTCAGCCGCCCGGAGCATCGGCATCGACTCGCCGCTGAGCGTCGAGAGGTCCACCTCGACCCTGCCGCTGAGCAGCCGCGCATCGGCCGATATGCGGTCGCCTTCCTCGATCACGAGCACGTCGCCGGGCACGAGGCGCGTCGCCTCGACGACCTGCTCGTGTCCGTCGCGGAGCACCTTCGCGTGCGCGGGCAGGAACTGCGCCAGCGCCTCGACCGCCCGCTCCGCGTGAACCTCCTGGGCGAACGCGAAGCCCGCGTTGATCACGATGACCGCGACGATTGCGACGGCCACGGGCACGATTCCCGCCGCCCAGGCGAGGGCCGCCGCCGCCCAGAGCAGCAGGGCAAGGGGATGGGCGAACTGGCGCGCCAGCTCCCGCGGCCATCGCCGCCCGGCCCGGCGCACCAGCACGTTGGGCCCGTACTGCAGAAGCCGGCGCTCTGCCTCACGCGAGGACAGGCCCGATCGTGCCGACTTCAGGTCTCGCAGCAGCAGGTCGGCTCGCTCGGTCGGATCGAGGCGGCGGCGCTGCTCTCCGTCACCAAGGCCGACGTCACCGATCCGACCGGGATCGTGGGCTTCGCTCATGAGCGGCCGACCGGTGTGCCCATGGACCCACAAAGACGGCCACTCGTCTCCTCGTCATCGGAGCGCCTTCGGAGCGCGGCTGCGGGAAACCGGCAACACCGAAAGCCCGTCAAGTCGAGGTGATGTCCATGCGGGTGACCAGCCGGCCGCCCGACTCGCCGACCTCCACGTCCACGGCGGCGAGGTCGAGGGCCGGGCGTCAACGGGTGCTCAGGATGGGGCGGGGCGGGGCCGGACGGCTCGCGGCCGCCGGCCCCGGGGCCGCGTCACATGATCTCGAGCACCTCGTAGACCTCCACGCTGCCGCCCGCGACGAGCACCGGGCAGCTCCGCGCCATCTCGGCGGCCTGCGTGAGGCTGTCCGCAGCGACGATCGAGTAGCCGCCGAGCCCGGCGGCGCCTCCCTCGCCGACGCCGCCGTCCGCGGCGACGGTCGACGACGGGCCGAACGGGTTGCCGGGGTCGAGCGCCGCGGCGCCCATGCCGCCGAGCCACGCCCCCCACGCGGCCATCGCGGCCTCGCGCTCGGCGTCGGTCTCGGGCATGGACCCCCCGCGATAGGCGTAGACGTACTTGGCCATCACCGTCTCCTCCATGGTCTCGGGGCGCCGCGGCGGCCGGGCGGCCGTCGTCTCAGCGCCCTCACCCTGTAGACGGGGGCGCGCGGCCGGAATCGACACCGGCCGCGCGCCGGGGCGTCAGGGGGTCACGGTGAGGGGGATCTTCATCCCGAGCTGGTCGTGCCCGTTGTTGCGGCAGAAGATCTGGTAGGTGCCCGGGCTCAGGGTGACGTTGACGAAGACCACGCCGCCGTTGGACATCGACAACGGTGACTCGGCGATGGTGGGCTGGCCGTCGCCGGCGCGCACGCCCGCGAAGTGGCGCAGGTCGGACGCGTTGTGGAGCTCGATGCGGAAGGTGCCGGCCGGTCGCCGTGGCGGACGTCTCGGTGTAGTGGAACGTCATCCCGGCGGCCACGTTGAGCGTGATGACCTGGGGCGGCGGGGGCGGCGGCGGGGCGCCGCCGGTGGTCGTGCCCGGGTCTCCGGGGGCCGGAGGGGGCGGGCTGCCGCCGCCGGCGGGTGGTGAGGCCGCCGCGCAGAGGGCGCCGGCCCGCCGCATGAGCGCGATGGCCCTCCGCATGGCGGCGCGCTTGGCCTTCAGCACCCTGGGCTTCGCGGTGCGGGCGCCCTTCAGGGCCGCGGCGCGCCGGTGGCGGGCCGTCGCGACGGTGGCCGCGGCCTCCGGGCACCGCGCGGCCGGCACGAGCTCGCGGAAGCGCTTGTCGAGGGCCGCCAGGGGAGAGGGCTTCGCGGCCGTCGTCGCGGCGGTGGTCATCGCGTGATACGGGGCACCGGGCGCGCCCGACCCCGCGCCGAACGCGGCGCCGAGGGCCAGCGCGGTCGCGGCCACCGCGGCCAGGATGAGGGAGCCGAGCGCGCGGCGGGTCATCGCCTCACCACCAGGGTGCCGTGCATGAACTCGTGCACCACGCACGTGTAGGCGTACGAGCCCGCGCGCCGGGGCGCCCGCACCGTGAAGTCCCGCGTCGTGGGCGCGCCGGAGATGAACAGCGGCGTCCCCGAGGTGTCCTGGACGACGCTGTGCCGCTTGTGGTCGACGTTGCGGAAGTGCACGACCGCCCCCGGCGCGACGACGGCGACCCGCGGGGAGAAGCCCGCCGTCCGGCTCTTCCTCACCTTCACCGGGTTCGAGGCGCTGCCGACCGGCGCGGCGCCGGCCGCGGGTGACCCGGCCGCCACGGACAGCGTCAGGGCGGCCGAGAGGGCCAGGCTGGTCTTCACGATCGAACGGCGCATGGGGTCTCCTCCGAGGTCGGCCTCGGAGGGGAGGACGCCGGGAGCGTGTGGATCCTTCCCGGCCTCGCACGGGCTTGCGAGCGCCTGGAGTACCCTGCGGGGACCGTCGCGCGGCGTCCTGGCCGGGCCGGCCCCCTGGCGTCAGGACGCGGACACGGGGTATCACCCGTGAATCGTCCCTCGGAGGCCCCCAGCCGGTGACCGCTCCGCCCGCCCGCCGCATCCCGCGGACCGCCCTCGCCGTCGCGGCGGGGGTGCTCGTCCTGGCCGCCGCCGCGCCCGCGATGGCGGTGCCCGCGATCTCAGGCGCCGACACCGACGTCTGGAACGCGTCCCAGCCCGAGCCGACCTACACGATCACCGCGTCCAACCGGCGCCTGCGGATCTTCTGGCAGGTGGCCGGCGTGGCCTCCGGCGACGGCCGCTCGCCGCTCACCGTCAAGCTCAGGGACCTGAAGGACGGGTCGTACCGATTGCAGGCGAGCGAGGGGGGCAACAACGGCCAGTTCTCCGCGTTGCTCGCCCGCACGCGCGCCTTCCGCGTCGATCTGACGCCTCCCACGATCACGGTCACCCAGCCCGTGGCCGGGACGACCTTCGCCCAGGGCGCCACGGTCCTCGCCGACTACGCCTGCGCCGGCGCCGTGAGCTGCACCGGGCCCGTGGCCTCCGGCTCCGCGATCGACACCGGCACGCCGGGGACGGTGGGCTTCCGGGTCACGGCCGAGGACGACGCCGGCAACGAGGCGACCGTCAACGCCGACTACGCGGTGCTCGCGCCGCCCCCGCCGCCGGCGCCGACCACGGCCGCCGCCGACGTCGTGCCGCCGCGGCCCGCGCCGCTCGTCGCGCCCGCGACGATCAACGCGCGGGTGCTCCACCCGCGCCGCGGCGCGACCATCGCGACCCGCCGCCCGTTGCTGCGCTGGCCCGGACTCGAGCGCGCCCGTCTCTACAACCTGCAGGTGTTCCGCCTGCGGGGCAGCAAGGCCGTGAAGGTGCTCTCGGCCTTCCCGCGCGTGACGCGCTACCGTGTGCCGCCCAAGAAGATCGCCTTCGGCGACCGCTACGTGTGGCGCGTGTGGCCGTACCTCGCCACGGGCTACCCGAAGCGGCCGCTCGGCCTCAGCTTCTTCGACGTCCGGTCGAAGCCGCGGTCCTAGCGGACCCCTGACGCGGCGCCTCAGCCGCCCTTCGCGCAGATCACGGTCACGACCACCTTCCACGGCGCGGACGGGGTGCCGATCGCGGCGGCCTCGGCGACCCACCCGTGATCGCCGTCCGGCGCGCTCGTCGTGATGGCGACCTGGGCCGCGCCGTCGATGGCGGCGCCGCCTCCCGTCGCGATGGAGCCCGAGGGGCACGTCGCGGTCAGGGGGCCCTTCACGGCGAGCGTGCTCGCCTGCGTCGAGGCGCTGACCCGCGTGACCTGCCGGAGGTACTGCGCGGCCGCGACGCCGCCGAGCGCGGTGGCGTCCGACGCCGTGGCCGCCCGGCTCGCCGTGTCCGCCGCCGCGGCGCGGTCCGCCCGCGTCGCGCGCGGCACGACGGCGAGCGACGCCTCGTCGATCTGCCCGCCGTGCAGCGTGTTCGCCGCCACCGCGCGGCCGGTGACCGCGCCGTCGCCGAGCTTCGACGCGACGACCGCGCGGTCCTGGAGCGCGGCGGTGCCGACGCTGCCGGCGCGCGGGGCGGCGCCGGCCACCGAGTCGATGTCGCGATTGAGGGCGACCAGGCCGACGACCAGCGCGGCCACGGTCAGGGCGAGGAGCCCCCCGAGGACCAGCTCCAGCCTCCAGTTGCGCCGGATCCACCGCTCGTCCTCGGCGAGGCGCTCCTCGTCGTGGGCGATGCGGATCTCATCGCGGATGATCCGTTCCTTGAGCGGCTCGTCGGCCATGGCCCTACCCCCTTCGACGCGTCCGGTGCATCGAGGGTAGGCCCGCGCGGGACGCCGATCGCCGGGCGGCGCCCGGATCCGCTCCGCGTACTAACCCGCAGGCCCCGCGGGGCGTTCAGTCGCGGGCGGCGGTCACCGCGAGCGGGCTCTCGGCCGGCGCGGCGTCGCGCGCCGGCCGGCGGGGCGTGGCGAAGCACGCCGCCAGGGCGGCGACCAGGGCGCCCGCCGCGCCCACCCAGAACGCGTCGACGAAGCCGCTCTCGGTGGGAACGCTCGTGCCCGTGGCGTGGTGCGCGGCCAGGAGCACGGCCCCGACCTGCGCGCCCACGACGCCGCCGACGGTGCGCACGACGGTGTTCATGCCCGTGGCCACGCCGGTCTCGGTGGGGCGCACGGCGTCCACGATCAGCTTCGGCATCACCGCGAAGGAGAACCCGATGCCGATGCCGACGAGGATGAACCAGAGGGCCGGCTGCCAGGGCTCGGCGTGGAAGGTCGCGATGCCCGCTGACCCGATCGCCACCAGGATCATCCCGGCCACGAGGGGGATCCGCGAGTCGTGGCGGCGGCCGTACGCGCCCGCCAGCGGGCCGGCCAGCAGCAGCGACAGCGAGGTCGGCAGCATCCAGAGCCCGGCGACGGTGACGCTGGTGTCGAAGCCGTAGTCGGCCACCTCCGCGAGCGGCTCCGGTAGGCCCCGCGGCAGCTGGTAGAAGGTCGGCAGGATCACCCAGGTCATGTAGAGCGCGAAGCCCGAGAGCATCGCCGTGATGTTGGTGAACAGCACGACCTTGCGCGTGAGCACCCGCATGTCGACCATCGGCTCGGCCACGCGCAGCTCCACCAGAACCCAGGCGACGACGAGCACCGCGGCGCCGGCGAACAGGCCGACGACCAGCGGGTCGGTCCAGCCCATCTGCGGGCCCTCGGTGAGGCCGACCAGCAGGCAGACGAGGAAGCCGGAGAGGGTGAGCGCGCCCGCCAGGTCGACGCTCGCGGAGGCGCGGATGCGCGACTCCGGAACGAAGCGCCACACCAGCACCAGCGCGGCGGCCACCACGACCGCGCTCACGACGAAGAGCCAGCGCCAGGAGAGGTTGTCGACGATCAGGCCGCTGGCCACGATCCCGACGCCGCCGCCGACGCCGAGCACGGCCGAGACCAGGCCCATGGCGACGCTCTGGCGCTCGGGCGGGAACTCGTCGCGGATGATCGCGAAGCTCAGCGGGAAGACCGCGCCGCCGATGCCCTGGATCGCGCGGAACGCGATCAGGGAGCCGACGTTCCAGGCCACGATCGCCCCGAGCGAGCCGACCAGGAAGATCCCCAGGGCGATGACCATCATCCGCACCTTGCCGTGCTGGTCGCCGAGGCGGCCGATGATCGGCGTCGCCACGGAGCCCGTCAGCAGGTAGATCGTCACGGTCCAGGTGACCCACGTCCCCGTGGTGTGCAGGTCCTCCTGGAGGGTCGGGAGCGCCGGGATGAGGAACGTCTGCATCAGGGCGAACGCCATCGCGGCCGTCACCAGGCCGGCCAGGGTCAGGCGCAGGGAGCCCGACGCGTCGGCGCGCTCGCGCGCGGTCATGAGGGCCCTCCCGGGGCGAGGCTCTCGATGACGCGCCCGAGCAGCTCGGCCAGCGCGGCGCGCTCGGCGCGATCGAGCCCGGCGAAGGCGCGGGACTCGATGGTCTCGATGACGTGGGCGCCGTCGGCCGCGGCGCTGCGCCCCGCGGGCGTCAGGTGGACCCGCGTCGCGCGGCGGTCGTCCGGGTCGGGCTGGCGCTCCACCAGGCCGTCGCGCACGAGCCGGTCGAGGATGCGGCACATGGTCGGCGCCTCCACGCGCTGGCGGCGGGCGATCTCGACCTGGGTCAGCCCGTCCTCGGCGGCCAGCCTCAGCAGCACTCCGCAGGCCGGCGCGGCGACGCCGACGTCACCCAGCTCGGCGTCGGCCAACGTGCGCACCAGGCGGCCGGCGACGGCCAGGCGCTGGGCGAGCAGGTGGTCGAGCGGGGTGGAGGTCGAGGTCGTCGAGGCGGCGGGCATCCGCGGCACGATAATTCGTCCACTAACCATTCGCAAGCTATCGGCCGCAGGCCGCCGTGACACGCGGGGGACGGCCTCTTCGGCTGTGCCGGCTCAGGCGGAGGCGACCTCCACCAGCACCTTCACCGCGCGCCGCTCGTCCATGGCCGCGTAGCCCTCGGGCACCTCGTCGAGGCCGACCGTGGCGTCGAGCACGGGGGACGGGTCGAGCCGGCCCGCCAGCACGTCGGCCAGCAGGTCGGGGATGTAGGAGCGCACGGGGGCGACGCCGCCGATCAGGTTGACGTTGCGCATGTGGACGTCGAGCAGCCCGACCGGCTCGGCGGGCACGCCGACGTGGCCCACCGTGCCGCCGGGGCGCGCGGCGCCGATCGCCGTGGCGAACGAGCCGGCCGTCCCGACGCACTCGAGCACGTGCCGGGCGCCCCCGCCGGTCATCTCGCGCACGCGGGCCACGGCCTCCTCGCCGCGCTCGGTCACGACGTCGGTCGCGCCGAAGGCGCGGGCGATCTCCAGCCGGTCCGGGTGGTGGCCGAGCGCGATGATGCGCTCCGCGCCGATGCGGTGGGCGGCGAGCACGCCGCAGAGGCCGACGGCCCCGTCGCCGACCACGACGGCGGTGCCGCCCTCGGTGATGCCGGAGGAGAGGGCCGCGTGGTGGCCGGTGCCCATCACGTCGGTCAGCGTCGCGAGCGCCGCGGCCAGGCGCGCGTCGGAGAGGTCCACCTCCTCGGGCAGCGCCACCAGCGTGCCGTCGGCGAGCGGGGCGCGCACGGCCTCGCCCTGGCCCCCGTCGCCCCTGCCGCCCCAGTAGCCGCCGGCGCGGCACGAGGTCTGCAGGCCGGCGTGGCAGAAGTCGCAGGTCCCGTCGGAGTAGGCGAACGGCGCGATCACCCGCTGGCCGGGCCGGATGGTGCGCACGTCCGCGCCCACGGCCTCGACGACGCCCATGAACTCGTGGCCCGTGCGGCCGGGGCGGCCGTAGATCTCCAGCTCGCCGCGGTAGGGCCACAGGTCGCTGCCGCAGATGCAGGCGTGGGTCACGCGCACCAGCGCGTCGGTGGGCTCGCGGATGGTCGCGTCGGGGACCTCCTCGACGCGGACGTCGCGGGGGCCGTGGTAGACGGTCGCCTTCATGGCGTTCCTCCTGCGGGGGGCGGGTCGGCGCAGAGCATCTCGGCGAGGTGGAGCAGGTCGTCGGCCACGTGGTCCCAGTCGCCGGTGGGCGCCAGGTCGGTCGTCTGGCCCGGCCCGTGCTCGACCGGGCGCGCGACGAAGGCCGTGCGAAGGCCGCACGCCGCCGCCGCCACGAGGTCGCCGTTGTGGGCCGCCACCATCATCACCTCGTCCGGTGATGCCCCGATCGCGGCGACGTTGCGCAGGTACGCCTCGGGCAGCGGCTTGTAGGCGCGGGCCGTCTCGGCGCCGAGGATCACGTCCCAGGGCAGGCCGGCGCGCTTGGCCATGTCCAGCAGCAGGGCGATGTTGCCGTTGGAGTTGGGCGCGATCACGAACCGCTCGCGCAACAGCACCAGCGCCGGGACGGTGTCGGGCCACGGGTCGAGGCGGTGCCAGGCGAGGGTGAGGGCGTCGCGGTCCGCGTCGCCGGCGGCGTCGAGCGGCGTGCCGGCCAGCACCCGGTCGAGCGACTCGCGGTGCAGCACGTCGAGCGTGGTCCAGGGGCGTGAGCCGTCGCGCACGGTCTGCATCTGCGGCTGGTACTCGCCGCGCCAGGCGTCGGCGACCGCCGCCGCGTCGGCCTCCACGCCCAGGCGCTCGGCGAGCGCCGCCACCTCGCGCGCCACGCCCGAGCGCCAGTTCGACGCAGGTGCCGAAGACGTCGAAGAAGAGCGCCCGCAGCACCGCCTACTCCGCGGCGCCGGCGGCCGCGGCGGCGGCCTCGCGGCGCGCCACCTCGGCGCGCACCCGGGGTGCGACCTCGGTCGCGTAGAGCTCGATGGAGCGCATCACGTCGGCGTGCGGCAGGGTGCCGACGCTCATCTGCATCAGGAAGCGCCGGTTCCCGAAGATCCGGTGGATCGCGAGGATCTTCTCCGCCACCTCGGCCGGGTCGCCCACCGCCAACGCCCCGAGCGGCGACCGCATCACCTCGTACTGGCCCGCGGTCATCGGGCCCCAGCCGCGCTCGCGCCCGAGCTGCGTCATGACGTGCGCGAACGGCGGGTAGAACTCGGCCGCCGCGCGCTCGGAGGTGTCCGCGACGTAGCCGTGGATGTTGATCCCGATCGGGATCTCGTCCTCGTGCCCGGCCTCGCGGGCCGCCTCGGCGTGCAGCTCGGCCAGCGGCCGGAAGCGCGCCGGCGAGCCGCCGATGATCGCGATCGCCAGCGGCAGCCCGAGCGCGCCCGCGCGGACCACGGAGGCCGGCGTGCCGCCCACGGCGATCCAGACGGGCAGCGGGTCCTGCTCGGGGCGCGGGTAGACGCCGCGGCCGTCGATCGGCGGGCGGTGCCGGCCGTGCCAGGTGACGACCTCCGACTCGCGCAGGGCGAGGAGCAGGTCGAGCTTCTCGGCGAACAGCTCGTCGTAGTGGGCGAGGTCGTAGCCGAAGAGCGGGAACGACTCGATGAAGGAGCCGCGCCCGGCCATGATCTCCGCCCGCCCGCCGGAGAGCAGGTCGAGGGTCGCGAAGTCCTGGAAGACGCGCACCGGGTCGTCGGAGCTGAGGACCGTCACCGCGCTCGTCAGGCGGATCCGCCGGGTGCGCGCCGCCGCGGCGGCCAGGACGACCGCGGGCGCCGACACCGTGTACTCGGGGCGGTGGTGCTCGCCGACGCCGAAGACGTCCAGGCCGAGCTCGTCGGCCAGCGCGATCTCCTCCATCAGGTCGCGCAGGCGCTCGCCCGCGTCCACGATCCGCCCCGTCGCCGGGTCGGGCGTCCGCTCGGCGAACGTGTAGACGCCGAGCTCGATCATGCGGGGCTCAGCCCCTGGGCTCCTCGCGGCCGCAGCGCGGGCACTTCCAGGTGTCCACGTAGCCCTCCTGGGGGATCGCCTTGGCGTCCTCGATGCGGTGGCGCAGCATCTTGCGCCGGGAGGGGAACGTGCGGGTGCCGCAGCGCTCGCACGCGGGCGGCTCGGGGGTGGTGGTGCTCTCGGTCTCGGTCATGACCGGACCTTAACCGCCCGGCGGGCCTCCCCGCCGTGACCTCAGAGCACCAGGCGCGCGTGCAGGTGCTCGAGCATCTCCTCGGGGTCGTCGCACATGCCGGTGTGGACGCTGGAGGGCTGCAGGGAGGTGCTGGACGGCGCCACCAACCAGTGGAAGCGCTGCGGCGCGGACAGGCGCGCGATGGGCCCGGCGCCCGGGTCGCCCGCCGCGATGCGCATCAGCCCCTCGAGCTGGGCGGCCAGCGGAGCGGGGTCGGCGTCGGGCGCCAGCGCCCGCAGGCGCGCGGCGTCGAGGCGGGTGCGCATGCCGAGGTAGTCGCGGGTGCGGGCCAGCAGGACCACGCCGACGTTCATCTGCTCGCCGCGCTCCACGCGCGGCACGGCGCGCAGGATCGCGTACTGGAAGGGGCTACGCGGCCCGGGCATCGTCCGCCTCCCGCGCGAAGGCCCCCGACTCCAGGCGGCGCGCCAGGTGCTCGGCGTACGCGCCCCGCCGCTGGTCCGGCGTCACGCTCGGGACGTCCTCGAGCCAGGCGTCGGGCACCAGCGCCGCGATCGCCTCGATCGCCGCGCGGCCCAGCCGCGGGGCCATGCGCTCGTGGGCATCGACGACCGACCCGGCGAGCGGCAGCAGCACGTGCTCGGCGCCGATCGGGAAGGGGCGGTCCCACGCGCCCGCCAGCAGGGGGTCGCCGTGGTGGGCCACGAGGGCGGCGCCGTGGTCGATGAGCCACAGGCGCTCGTGCCACCAGAGCATGTTGGGGTTGCGCGCCGAGCGGTCGACGTTGGTCACCAGGGCGTCGAACCAGACGACGTCGGCGGCGAGGCCGGGGTCGACCGCGCGCCCGGCGGCCGGGTCGTAGGCCAGGGCGCCCGGCAGGAAGTCCAGGCCGATGTTGATGCCCGGGCTCGCGCGCAGCAGGTCCTGGATCTCGGGGTCGGGCTCCGCGCGGCCGAGGTCGGGGTCGAGCTCGACGAACGCGATCACCGGCACGGGCAGGCCCAGCGCGCGGCCGATCTCGCCCGCCACCAGCTCGGCGACCAGCGCCTTCGGCCCCTGGCCCGCGCCGCGGAACTTCAGGACGTAGAGCCCGTCGTCGTCGGCCTCGACGAGCGCCGGCAGCGAGCCGCCCTCGCGGAGGGGCGCGACGTAGCGGGTCGCCTCGACCGTCTGGGGGCCGCTCACGCCGCGGAGCCTAGCGGGGGCGCGG
This sequence comes from uncultured Thermoleophilia bacterium, assembly GCA_963770865.1. Classification (GTDB taxonomy): domain Bacteria; phylum Actinomycetota; class Thermoleophilia; order Miltoncostaeales; family Miltoncostaeaceae; genus Miltoncostaea. Next base: position 31,885 of record CAVYRD010000001.1, on the reverse strand, counting down.
CGGTGGGCCGGCCTCTAGGCTCGGGCGCGTGATGCGCACCGTCATCGTCGGCGGCGGGGTGGTCGGGCTGGCCCTGGCCCGAATGCTGCGCGCCCGCGGCCACGAGCCCGTCGTGATCGAGCGCAACCCGCCCGGCGGCCACCAGCCGCGCCCCTTCATGCTCGGGTTCCAGGGGTTCCCCGCGCTCGAGGAGATGGGCCTGCTCGCGCGGGTCCGGTCGCTGGGCTGGGACATCGCCCCGGGCCCGGATGGGATGCCGGTGGCCGTCTGCGTGCAGGTGGGGCTGCTGCTCGAGGCCCTGGGCGAGGGCGTGCCGGTGCGCCACGGGGTGAGCGTCACCGATCTCGTCCGCGACGGCGGCCGCGTCACCGGCGTCGCGGTGGAGGACGCGGACGGTCCGGGCGAGGTGCCCGCCGACCTCGTCGTGGCCTGCGACGGCGTGGGCTCGCGGGTGCGCGGGCTCGCGGGGCTGGAGGCCGAGGTCTCGTCGCTCGCCGACGCCACGCTCACCTTCATGAGTCCGCGCGTGATCGACCGCTCGTTCTCGATGCGCTACCTCTCCGACGGCGGCCAGATGGGCCTGCTCGGCTGGCCGCAGGGCTCGGCCGGCTGGCGCACGATCGACCGGGTGGGGCGCGAGGCGGCGCTCGCGCCGGGCGTCGCGGCCTTTCGCGAGTCCTTCGCCCGCCTGATGCCGGAGGCCGCCGAGGCGCTCGAGGGCGTCACCTCGACCGACCAGCTCCTCTACCAGGAGCCCGCCGTGCTGCGCGCCGAGCGCTGGTGGACGCCCGGCGTGGTGCTGATCGGCGACGCGTCGCACTTCTTCGGCCCCGAGACCGGCGTCGGCGCCGCCCTCGGCCTGGGCGACGCGCAGGCTCTCGCCGTGGCGATCGCGTCCAACCCGGACGACCCCGACGCCGCGCTGCGCCACCTATGAGACCTGGCGCGCGCCGGTCATCCGCCCCTACGAGGCGGCCGACCCCGCCGCCGGCCGCATGGCCCTGCCGAACGCCGACCGGCCCCCCGAGGAGCGCTGGCCGCCGGCCTGATTCAGCCCGCCGCGACCCCGGGCAGCGGCGCCGTGCCCGACGCCAGCACGCGCTCCAGCGCGGCGACCACCTCGGCCGAGAACTGGCTGCCGGTCATGCGCCGGAACTCCTCCAGGGCCGCCTCCGGCGAGATCGGCGCCGAGTAGGGGCGCAGGCTCGTCATGACGTCCCAGGCGTCGGCCACGGCCAGTATCCGCGCGCCCAGCGGATCGCGTCGCGGGTGAGCCCGTCCGGGTAGCCGGTGCCGTCCACCCGCTCGTGGTGCGAGCGCACCCAGGCGACCTGGTCGGCGCTCAGCACGTCCGCCACGATCCGCGCGCCAAGGGCCGCGTGCTGCTTGACCTCCTCGTGCTCGGCCGCGCTCAGGCGGTCGGGCTTGAAGAGGATGTGGTCGGGCACGCCGATCTTGCCGACGTCGTGGACGAGGCCGGCCTCGTGGAGCATCGCGCTGCGCTCGGCCAGCCAGCCGAGCTCGCGGGCGATGATCTGCGCCCACGCGGCCACCCGCTCGGAGTGCTGGCGAGTGGAGGGGTCCTTGGCGTCAACCGCGCGCGCCAGCACGCGGATGGCGTTCAGCGACTGCGAGCGCTCCAGGCGTGCGACCCGCTCCTCGGCCGAGAGCTCCTCGACCACCTCGGGCGAGTAGCGGAAGGTGACGTCGCGTCCGTGCGCCTTGGCCCAGTAGAGGGCGCCCTCGGCCAGCCGCAGCAGCTCGCCGGCCTCGCGCGCCTGGGCGAGCTCGGCCACGCCGGCCGACACGGTGAGGCGCTCGCCGTGGGCGAAGGGCTCGTGGCGCACGGCCTCGCGGGCGCGGTCGGCGGCCTGCCAGGCGTCGAGCGAGTCGCCGCCGGGCAGCTCGCGGTCGTCGGTCGTCGCGGCGAGCACAGCGCCCCAGACGCCGCCGTCCCGCCGCACGGGGGCGGCCACCCCGGTGCGGTACCCGCGCTGCTCCACCCGCCGCCGGGTCGGGTCAGACCACGCCCGCCTCGACGCCGAGGAGCCCGGCGACCTCGCGGGCGACCAGGCCGAAGACCCGCTCGGGGGTCGCGGACTCGGCGACCGCGCGCGCGACGCGGTGAAGGGCGTCCTGCTCCGCGCGGGCTCCGCCGGCCCCGGATCCGCTCAACGACACCTCTCGAATATCCCGCAGAAAACCCAGCGAGGGACGGAACTATGCCTCAGGTGGCGGAATGGTTCCAGAGCGCTCGTCTATTCCCGGCTCCAGGCGACGGCGCTCGATGGCCCGCGCCCATGGCTCGGGCAGCACCGGCCAGCGCGCGAGGGCGTCCGCGTGGCGCAGGTACCAGACCAGGTCGGCCCGGGCGCGGCTGCGCGCGCCCTCGCCGGGATCGGAGGCGGGTGGGGGAGGGGCGGTCGTCACGGCCAGGGATTGTTGCTCAGCGCGGGGCCCGGCGGATAACATCGCCTGAGGTCCGCGGGCCGGGCTCTTCGCCCTGCCGTGGCCGCCAATTGGGGGCGAGACCGTCGGACGACCGGGTTCCCACGCGGGCCGGAGGTCGTCTGCGGCTCGCGACGCGCGCGCGAGCGGGAGGCGATTTTGGCACGAAAGAGCGTGGTGATCCGGCTTGCCGGGGAGTCCGGCGAGGGGGTCATCTCGTCCGGGGACATCCTCACTCAGGCGGCGGCGCGGGGTGGGTACTGGACCCAGACCTTCCGCACCTACCCTGCGGAGATCAAGGGTGGCCCGTGCATGTACCAGGTACGCATGGGCGAGGACCAGATCTACAGCCACGGCAAGTACGTGGACCTGCTGGTCTGCTTCAACCAGGAGGCGTGGGACCTGCACTGGGATTCCCTCGCCGACGACGGGGTGATCCTGTTCGACGAGACCGCCGTCGAGATCCCCGAGGAGTACGCCCATCGGGCCCGCCCCGTGCGGATGGAGAAGCTCGCCAAGGAGATCGGCGGCTCGCTCCGCGCGAAGAACATGGTGGCCGTGGGCGCCGTGTCCGGCGTCATCTCGTTCGACACCACGCCCATCGAGGAGCTGGTGCTCCGCCGCTACGCCCACAAGCAGGGCGTGGCCGACGCCAACATCGCCGCCCTGCGCGCCGGCGGCGACGAGAGCGGCGACCTGAAGGGCTCGCTCGAGATCACCAAGGCCGTCGAGGTCGAGGCCGACCGCATCCTGCTGTCGGGCAACCAGGCGATCGCCGCGGGCGCCGTGGCGGCGGGCCTCGAATTCTTCGCCGGCTACCCGATCACGCCGGCCTCGGACATCCTCGAGTGGCTGTCGGCGAAGCTGCCCCAGGTGGGCGGCATCACGATCCAGTGCGAGGACGAGATCGCCTCGATCTCCGCCGTGCTGGGCGCGTCGTACGCCGGCGCGAAGGCCATGACCGCGACCTCGGGACCCGGGCCTGTCGCTCATGACCGAGATGCTCGGCTACTCGGGCACCGCCGAGATCCCCTGCGTCGTCATCGACGCCCAGCGCGGCGGCCCCTCCACCGGCCTGCCGACCAAGACCGAGCAGTCCGACCTGCAGCACGCCCTCTACGGCGGCCACGGCGAGGCCCCGCGCATCGTCATCGCGCCGATCACCGTCGAGGACTGCTTCTGGGCCACGATCGACGCGTTCAACTACTCCGAGCGCTACCAGGTGCCGGTCATCCTGCTCACCGACCAGGGCCTGGCGACCCGCATGGAGGTCATCCACAAGCCGGACACGAGCAACCTGGACCTCTGGGAGCGCAAGACGGCCGCCGAGGTCGAGGAGGGCGAGTACAAGCGCTACGAGCTGACCCAGGACTCCGTCTCGCCGATGGGGATCCCCGGCGAGGCCAACGGCCGCTACGTCTCCACCGGCATCGAGCACGACGAGTTCGGTCACCCGGCCTACACGCCGGAGAACCACCTGGCGATGCAGATCAAGCGCTGGGCCAAGCTCGAGCCGCTGAAGAACGGCCTCGCCCGCCACGAGCACTACGGCGACGAGACGCCGGAGATCGCGCTGATCGGCTTCGGCTCGACCTACGGCGCGGTCCGCGAGGCCGTCGAGCTCGCCCGCGCCGAGGGCGTCTCCGTCGGCGCCTTCTACCCGCGCGTGCTCGGCCCGTTCCCGGCCGACCAGGTCGCGGCGTTCACCGCCCGCGCCACGCGCGTCGTGGTCCCCGAGGTCAACTTCACCGGCCAGCTCGCGCGCCTCGTGCGCTCCGAGTGCGGCCTCCAGGTCGAGAGCCACGCCAAGTGCGACGGCCTTCCGTTCACCGCCGACGACGTCCTCGACGTCATCATGGAAAGGGTCCCCAGTTGAGCACCGACCCCGTCGCCAAGCGCAAGCCGTCCGACTACAAGTCCGATCTGAAGCCGATCTGGTGCCCGGGCTGCGGTGACTTCGGCGTCCTCGCCTCCCTGTACCGCGCGTTCGCCGAGCTCGACCTCGACCCGATCAAGACGGTCGTCGTCTCCGGCATCGGCTGCTCCAGCCGCCTGCCGGGGTTCGTCTCGACCTACGGGTTCCATTCGCTGCACGGCCGGCCGCTGCCGGTCGCGATGGGCGTCAAGCTCGCCAACCCCGATCTGAACGTGATCGCGGTCGGCGGCGACGGCGACGGCTTCGCCATCGGCGCGGGCCACTTCCCCCACGCGGCCCGGCGCAACGTGGACATCACCTACCTGGTGATGGACAACGAGATCTACGGCCTCACCAAGGGCCAGGTCTCGCCGACCTCGCTGACCGACCAGAAGGCGCCCTCCACCCCGTGGGGCAACCTCGAGACGCCGCTCAACACGCTGGGCTTCGCCGTCGCGTCGGGCGCCTCGTTCGTGGCCCGCGGCGCGTCCTTCAACACCAAGCTCCTCACCGAGCTGATCGTGCAGGCGATGGAGCACCGCGGCTTCTCGTTCATCGACGCGATGTCGCCCTGCGTCGTGTTCAACAACCACCAGGAGGAGTGGAAGGAGCTCGTCACCGACGTCTCCCCAGACCACGACCCCTCCGACAAGGTGGCCGCGTTCGACCTCGCCCTGAAGGGCGGGTTCAAGCTCGGCATCCTGTACCGCGAGCAGCGCCCGACGCTCAACGAGAAGTACAAGGCGCTCGTCGACGCCTCCAAGGAGAGCAACGTCGAGGCGATGCTCGAGGCGTTCAACGCCCGCAAGGGCGCCGCCATCGGCAAGCCGACCGTCTGACGCGCCGCAGCGGTTGACGGCCCTCTCGCGGGGCCGTCAACCGCGCGAGGGGCCCCTGGCCGGCGTCCCGTCGCTCAGGCGCCCGGCGCCGGCGGGTGCAGGTTCAGCACGAGCTGGACCGCGGCCTCCGCCGTGGCCGGATCGAACGCGTCGCCGAGCGCGGAGCGCTCCAGCACGACGCCGAGGACCGTGGCCCAGAACGCCCGCGCCTCGACCTCGGGGGTCGTGAGGATGGTCCAGCCGCGGCGGTCGAGGATCTCCTTGACCGCCCGTGCGCCCTCGGCGTGCATGCGCGCCAGGGTCCGCTCGACGAGCGGTGCCAGATCCGGCCGGCGGTTGGCCAGCAGCATCGCGGCGATGAAGTTCGGCAGCGCCGGCTCCGCGAGGGCAGTCGTGACGATGGCGCGCACATAGGTCCTGGGGGTCCGCGTCCGAGAGCCCGCGCGCTCGACCTCGTCCGCCGCCCGCAGCGCGTCGCGACAGGCGGCCTCGACGAAGAGCGCCTCCTTCGAGCCGAAGTAGTACGTGACCTGGCTCGGGAAGGCGTCGGCTCGCGCGGCGATCTCCGTGAGGGAGACGTCGCCGAGGCCGCGCTCGGCGAACAGCTCGCTGGCGGCGTCCAGCAGCTGTGAGCGCCGCTGTCGCCCGCCGACCCGGGTGGCGCGGGCGGCGTGACGGGGTGTGGCGTCGGGGCGGGCGGACACCGGCGCAGTCTACTCCCGAGCCGGCCTTGACGAACCTAATTGAATGTCGTACAAACAACTTGACGAGGACGCCCGCCGGGGCGGCCGCCAATCGGACCGGCGAGGCCGGGCGAGGAGGAACGAGGACGCCATGGACATCGGAGAGACCGTCCGCACCTACACCATCGAGCCCGCGGCCACGCCCGTGCCCATGCCGCTGCCGGCGGAGGTGCCGGGCGGGGTGCCGGCCGAGGCCCCCGAGCCCGTGCCGGTGCCGGCATGAGCGCCGCCGCGCCCGACTACGCGGAGGCGGTCCTCGGCTGGCGCGCCTGGTCGGTCGCCGACGCCGGACAGGTGCGTCTGCGCGGTGTCGTGCACCCGTCGGAGTGGCCGGCCGGGCGCCCGCACGAGGCCGCCTGCGCCCACTCCCCGCTGCCGCATCCCGCGCCGTGGCCCGGGTGCCGCTGCGGCCTGCACGCCGCCCGCGCGCCCGGGGAGGCGGCGTACTACGCCGACGTGCCGTCGCGGAACGCTCAGATCGTCGCCGTCGGCCGGGTCCTGCTGTGGGGCCGGGTCGTCGAGGGCGCGCGCGGCTGGCGCGGATCGCACGGCTACCCGGAGCGCCTTCACCTGCCCCTGCGCCGGCGCGCCGACCTGGGCCGGCTCCGCGAGGCCGCGTGGGGGCTCACGGAGTACGGCGTCCCGGTCGGGATCCTCGACTGCACGGAGCGGGGGGTCCTCGACGCCCTCGCCCTCGCCGTCCCCGGATCGCGCGGGCCCCTGCCGGCTCCTCTGCCCGTGGCCGGCTGAGACCGCCCCGGGCCCTACCGGGCCAGGTCGATGGCCATCGGCACGACGAAGAGCGCGACGCCCAGCAGGCAGGCGAGGAGGGCCTCGCGGCGGTGCGGTCGGTTCTCGGCGCGGTCGCGCACGGCGGTCACCTCGGGTCTCGATGCCGGTCGCGCCCGGCATCGGCAGGCGCGGCCCCCGGCTTGAGCTTCTGCGCCGGCTCGCGAGGACCTGTTCTCAGACCCTGCGCGCGCTGACCTTCGCGTCGGCCGCGCGGGCGGCGTCGGACATCTCCGCCCGCAGGTGCCCGACGCGGTGGGCGAGCTCCGGGTCGGACAGCGCCAGGATCTGCGCGGCCAGAAGGCCGGCGTTGCGCCCGCCGTCGATCGCGACCGTCGCCACCGGCACGCCGCGGGGCATCTGCACGATCGACAGCAGCGAGTCCATGCCGTCGAGCGCCGAGCTGCGCACCGGCACGCCGATCACCGGCAGCGCGGTGACGGCGGCGAGCATCCCGGGCAGGTGGGCCGCCCCGCCGGCGCCGGCCACGATCACCTTGAGCCCCCGGTCGGCCGCCTCGCCGCCGTAGGCGATCATGTCGTGCGGCGTGCGGTGGGCCGACACGACCCGCACCTCGTGGGGCACCTGCAGCTCGTGAAGCGCCTCGGCGGCGGCGGCCATGACCTTCAGGTCGCTGTCGCTGCCCATCACGACGCCGACCAGCGGGGCGCTCACAGCCCCACCGCCAGGGCCGCGCGGCGCGCGGTGGCCAGCGCCGTCGCCGGGTCGCCGGCCAGCGCGGTCACGTGGCCCATCTTGCGCCCGGGCCGCACCTCGGCCTTGTCGTAGAGGTGCAGGTGGGCGCCCTCGACGGCGAGCGCGGCGGCCGTGGCGGGCATGGCCGGGCCTGTCGCGGTGCCGAGCAGGTTGACCATCGCCGCGGCGGGCGAGCGCATGCGCACGTCGCCGAGCGGCAGGTCGAGCACGCCGCGCAGGTGGTTCTCGAACTGCGACGTCTCGCAGGCCTCGATCGAGTAGTGCCCCGAGTTGTGGGGGCGGGGGGCGAGCTCGTTCACCAGGACCTCTCCGTCAGGGGACAGGAACATCTCGACGCCGGTCACGCCGACACCCTCGGCGGCGCGGGCGGCCGCCATGGCGACCTCGCGGGCGTGGCCGCGCCGGTCCGGGGGGATGGGGGCCGGGGCCACGACCTCGTGGCAGACGTGGTTGCGCTGCACCGTCTCGACGACGGGGTAGCAGGCCTCGGCGCCGCTCGGCGCGCGGGCCACCATCGCCGCCAGCTCGCGCTCGAAGCCCACCATCGCCTCGACCAGCACGCCCTCGCCCGCGTCCAGCCGCGCCATCGCCGCGCGCGCCTCGTCCTCGTCGCGGCAGGTGGCGTTGCCGTAGCCGTCGTAGCCCAGGCGGCGCGCCTTCATCATCAGCGGCCAGCCGAGGTCGCGCCCGGCCGCGGCCAGCTCGCGTGGGTGCTCGACGACGAGGAACTGCGCGGTCGGCAGGCCGGCGCCGCGCAGGAGCTCCTTCTGCAGCGCCTTGTCCTGCACCGAGGCGAGCGCCGCCGCGCCCGGGCGCACCGGCGTGCCGGCCGCCTGCACCGACGCGAGGGCCGCCGCGTCGACGAACTCGTTCTCCAGCGTGACCACGCCGGCGGTGGCCCCGAGGGCGCGGACGGCGTCGGCGTCGCGCCAGTCGCCCTCCACCACGCCGGCCGCCATCGGGGCCGCGGGCTCGCCGGGGCGGCCGAGCACCCCGACGCGCAGGCCGAGGGGCCAGGCGGCCAGGCAGGTCATCCGGGCGAGCTGTCCCGCGCCGGCGATGCCGACGTCGAATCGAGGCGGGGCGGGCACGTCCCAACGCTACAGAGGGACGCCGTTGAAGAAACCCGAACATCCCGCACACGGGGGGCTCACGCCTGCGCCGAAAGGCGCCGATAGGGTCGCTGACGTGTTCGCGCTGGTCGCCACACCACCGCTCGCCCCGCCGCCGCCGGCGCGCATCCTCGCCTTCGGCGACGAGTTCCGCTTCAACCTCAGCCAGATGCGGATCCCGGCGGGGCGCCTCGTGCTCCAGCTGAAGAACATCGGGGAGGACGACCACGACCTGCGCATCATCGGCCCGAACGGCACCATGCGCGCGGAGACCGGGAGGGTGCGGCCCGACCGCCTCGGCACCCTGCGCACCACGCTGGCGCGCGGCCGCTACACCTACGTCTGCACGGTGGCCGACCACCAGACCCGCGGCATGAGGGGCGCCTTCCAGGTGGTGCGAGGCAAGCGAGCCGCCGGCTAGTGCCGCGCAACTCCGAGCGGGCGAAGATCGACCGCCTGCTTTGGCGCGCCGGCTTCGGCGGGCGCCCGAGGCAGATCGACGCGATGGCCAGGATCGGCGTCGCCGCGAGCGTCGAGAAGCTCCTGAAGCCCCGCGGCCGCTCGATGAGCGGCCCGCCCGCGCGCATCGACGGCGCGCCGCTCGACCCGATCAACACCTACGGGCACGACGTCCTGTGGTGGCTCGACCGCGCCGTGCGGAGCGAACATCCGCTGGTCGAGCGGATGGCGTTCAACTGGCACGACCACTTCGCCACCTCGAACGACGGGGTGGGGGACACGCGGCTCATGATCAAGCAGTACTGGACGCTGCGCCGCTACTCACTCGGTCGCTTCCGCGACCTGGCCCGCGCGATGACCCGCGACCGGGCCATGCAGCTCTGGCTGAGCCTCGCCAACTCGGAGAAGGGCTCGCCCAACGAGAACTTCGCGCGCGAGCTGTTCGAGCTCTTCACGCTCGGCGTCAACAACGGCTACACCGAGAAGGACGTGCGCGAGGCCGCGCGGGCGCTCACCGGCTTCACGTTCGACTACGAGACCAAGCGCTTCAGCTTCGACCCGGACCGCCACGACGACGGCGTCAAGCGCATCATGGGCCGCACCGGGCGCTTCCAGCCCCTCGACGTCGTGGACATCGCGATCGAGCACAAGGCCCACCCGGCCTACATCTGCAACAAGCTCTGGGGCTACTTCAGCCCGCGCCCGTGCCCGCCGAAGCTGCTGCGCCAGCTGGCGAAGACCTACCGCGCCGCTGGAACCGACGTGCGGCCCGTGCTGCGCGAGATCCTGAACAACAAGCTGTTCTACGCCGGGCTCTACGAGCCCGACATGGTGAAGTCGCCCTTCGTCTACACGGCCGGCTTGCTGCGGCTCACCAACACCCACGTCACCGACGACTCCTGGACCTACCGGCTCGACCAGATGGGCCAGGTGCCGTTCCACCCGCCCAACGTGAGCGGCTGGGAGGGCGGCCTCGCGTGGCTGTCGACCTCGTCGATCCGCGCGCGCTTCGACGCCGCCACCGCGGTGCTGCGCAAGACGATCGAGGACGGCTCCATCTCGGCCAAGCAGACGCCGGCGCAGGCCGTCCAGAGCGCCATGGCCGCCACCGGTCAGCCGCGCATCGGCGCCCGCACGGCCAACGCGATGCGGCGCTACGCGGTCCAGTCGGTCGCCGGCCGCACCGACAAGGGGGAGGTGGAGCACTACTTCCCGGAGCGCCAGCGCGTGCTGCGCCACCTGCTGCTCGCCGGCCCCGACGCCCAGGTGTGCTGATGGCCCGGACCCCGACCACGAGGAGGAGCGCGTGAGAGGCCCCGTCCGCGGCTGCCGCGACCTGCACTCGACCCGCCGCGCGTTCCTCGGCAAGGCGTCCGAGGTGGTGCCGGTCCCCGCCGACGCGCTCGAGGGCCTGGACGCGTTCGCGCGCTCGGGCGGGATGACGCGCAAGAACCTCCTGGAGCGTGGGGTCGGCCTCTGGATCGGCACGGCCGCGCTGGCGGGCCTCTCCACGCGCAGCGTGCTCGAGGCCGCCTCGGCCCAGGCGGCCGCCGCGCCCGACGCCACGATCCTGGTCTCCCTCTACCTCGAGGGCGGCAACGACGGCCTCAACACCCTGGTGCCGGTCGGCGACCCGCTCTACCCGACGCTGCGCAGTCACGTCGGCATCGATCCGGCCACCACGCTGCCGCTTGCGGGCAACCCGGAGTTCGGCTGGCACCCCGCCCTGACCGGCCTGAAGACGCTCTACGACCAGGGCAAGGTGGCGGTGCTGCCGGCGGTGGACTACGCCGATCCCGACCAGTCGCACTTCAACTCGGCCGGCTACTGGCGCAAGGGGATCGTGGGCCCCTCGTACGAGACGACGGGCTGGCTCGGGCGCACCCTCGACGCGGTCGGGACGCCGGACAACCCGCTCCAGGGGATCAGCTGCTCCTGGTCGCCGGACCCCGTGCTCACCTCGCACCGCGCCGCCACGGCGACGGTCTACGAGCCGAGCAACTTCAACTTCTACATCGAGGGCGTCTGGAACAGCGACGGCTTCCTGTCGGCCTACCGCAACGCGGCCGGAGGGAAGACCGCGTCCGAGGGCCTCGCCGCCGCCCGGCGCACGTACTCCAACGCCTTCGCGGTGCGCGACCAGCTGCAGCCGCTGCGCGTGGACGACCAGCACCCGCTGCCGCCGGTCCCGGTCGCCTACCCGGACAGCGACCTCGGCAACGGCCTCCAGAACCTCGCCCGCATGCTCGGCGCCGGCTTCGGCACGCGCGTCGCCGCGCTCTCGACGGGCGGCTTCGACACGCACGACGACCAGACGACCGACCACCCTGACCTGCTGAAGGACCTCGGCGACTCGCTGGTGGCCTGGCAGGCCGACCTCTCGGCGCGCGGCCTCGCCGGCCGCGTGCTCACGATGGTCTGGAGCGAGTTCGGCCGCCGCCCCGAGGACAACGACTCCAACGGCACCGACCACGGCGCGGGCGGCCTGATGCTGCTCGTGGGCGACCGCGCCAACGGCGGCATCCGCAGCGAGTTCCCCGGCCTGGCGCAGCTCGACGAGGACGACAACCTCAAGGTCACCACGGAGTTCCGCACGGTCTACGCGACGCTGCTGGAGTCGTGGCTCGGCGTGGAGGCGGCGCGCGTCCTGCCGAAGATCGACGCGGCGCGCCTGCCGCTCATCAGGTAGGGCCCCGGCCGCCCCGGCCGCCCCGGGCCGGATGCTATGGTCCGCCCCCGCGGGGCGTTTAGCTCAGTTGGGAGAGCACCAGCTCGACAAGCTGGGGGTCACTGGTTCGAGCCCAGTAACGCCCATACGGAAAGCCCTGCTAACTGCGGGGCTTTTCTGCGTTCGGGGCGGGGTCGCGTTTCCGTAAGCCGGTGCGTCTGAGGACGTCCGAATACGGTGGGGGGGCGCCCGAGACGGTGGGGGGACGGTGGGGGGATTGAGGACCGCAAAGCCAAGACCGCAGCCGCGGCCACCCCAGGGTCCGCCACCGCCGAGTCCCAAACCGGCCGGGACGGAGATCCGCGGAGGCTAGAGGCCGGCCGCGGCGACGGTCGCGGCTAAGCCAACGAGCACGACCTCCACCGCGAGGACCCACAGCTGGATGTCAAGGCTCTTTGCTTTCGCCTTGTTGAGCGCGTCGTTCACCTGGTACGCGGTGACGGCATCCCAGACGAGCGCGTGCATCGCGCCCTCGACCGTCTGCTCCCGCTGGCTGTTCCAGACGTTCTCGGCATCGTCGATGATCCCGTACTCCTTCGGCCTGAGCTGGACGATCACCAGCACGGCTAGGACGGCAAACACGAGAACCGCGCCCGCAATGAACGCCACCGCGAGGTCGCCGGGGTCGCCCGCCGCGGTCAACGTCGAGAGCGCGAGCACCACCCCAGCCGCGGCGAGGTTCCGATGGGCCTTCTCGTCCAGGGCCTCTTGAGTGTGGAGCTGCTCGCGCGGCGTCCCCCTGACGTGCTCATAGAGCAGACGCAGAGTCTCCGGATCGGCCGGCTGGTTCGTGTTCACGAGGGCGAGCCTAGTCGGTGACCAGGGCGGCGGGCCGCTCCGTTCGAGCAGGTCGCCGGTGACGATGAGTTCAATGCGCCCGAGGGTAGGTGGCGCGGCCGACGGCGCCCATAGGGAACGGGGTGGGTACGGCTTGTTCGCGAGGCCCCTGAAGACCTAGTGTCGCCCCGTGGACGTAAAGACATCATCGCCGGTGGATCCCGGGGAGGGGCTTCACGCCTTCCACGTGGCCGACGTTCGGGTTCGCGTTTCCTCGGTCGAACTGGACGCTGAGGACCGAATCGCTCCACACCCCCGCGCCACACGCGTCGCTGCACAAACCAGCGCCGCAGGCGTCATCGTAGAAACCCCACCAGTGAGTCGCAGGGAGATCGAAGAAGAACTACGCCAGGAGGCCGACGGCATAGTGCGGTCCATGCTTGGACCGGGGTTCGTCGTGGACGACATCGCCATGACGTCGGGAAGCATCGAGATTCTCATCATCATCGCCGCCACGGCGGCGTTCCTCCGCGACACACGAACCATCCTTGGCGCTCTCGGCCAGGTGCGCGAACAGATCAATCGCGCGGTGCACCTTGTCTTTTCGACGCACGGCTTCTCGGTCAACGTGAGCGGCACTGTGGACCCGAGTCGCGCCGTGCTGGTGTCCCGAGACGCAGCTGCCGAAATGGCGCCACCGCAGACAGGGCAGCCCGTCCAGCCCGTCCAGCCCGTCCAGCCCGAGCAATCCTGGCGCACGCTCGCTGCTTCATCTGCGGGCCCACCATTCGCCCTGATGGGACTCGTGATCTTCGTGCTCGCTGGTGCCCTCGTGGCGGTGAGCATCATCGCGCTCACCAACTAAGGCCCTGGTCCATTTCAGCGGAGCCTCCGCGTCGGCGGGCGGCGTCTCTGCGGGTTCGCGCGGTGCCATCAGGGGCGGCTGTCGATCTCGAGCTCGACCAGGCGGAGGCGGCGGTCCATGAGCTGGTTGAACATGATCCGCCCTTCGCGAGCCCGGAGGTGCCGGCCCATCTCCTCGAGTGAAACGACGGGCGCCGAGCCGCCGGCGTGCATCGGGATCACGGGTGCGGCGGGTGCCGGCGCCGAGCGCAGCGGCCCCATAGGACCGGCGGCGATCTGGGCGCTCGTCTGCTTGTAGACCGGTCGGGCGACCGGCGAGACCTCGATCAGCGTCGCCGCCGTGACCGTTCGCAGAGGCGTCTGGCCGTCGGGCATGAATCCCCACTCCGCGGCATCGGCGAAGAAAGTGATCGAGCTGCCCGCCGTGTCGCCGCGGGCGATCGTCTCGGCGATGAAGGCGGCCGAGCGCGGGAGCCTGACGGTGTAGACGAGCGCGCTCGGCGTCGCGCGCACCTGCATCGTCGCGGCGCGGACGGAGCCGATCGTGATCGAGAAATCGTGCTGAAACTGCGACGTGACGTCCGCGAAGCCCGTGCGCTCCTGCTCCCGGAAGGACGAGGCCGCGAACCTCTCGACGAACTGCCCGACGTCGCCGAGCCCGCCGTCGGGACCGCTCATGAACGGCACGCCGACGCCCGTGATCGTGATGTTGTCGGACGACCCCGCGTCGGCCCGCGCGAAGACCGACGCGAGGCCCGATCGGCGCTCGATCACCGGCGCTCGGCGGCGAGCCACTCGACCCGCTCGCCCCGCGCCTGGCGCCGCTGCCCCGCGCGGATGTTCTCGGCGATCCACTCGCGCAGCTCGTGACCCGACAGGGCCGGCGGTCGGCCCCACGACTCGGGGAAGGTCCCCGTCGCCTTGCCGTCACGGCCGGGCCGACTACGGTCGCCGTGCGCCGGCGCCTGGGGATGGTCTTCCAGGCCTTCAACCTGTTCCCGCACCTGACCGTTCTCCAGAACGTCACGCTGGCGCCAGTGCGCGGCCACCGCGTCGCGCGGGCCGAGGCCGAGGCCGCGGGCCGCGAGCTGCTCGCCCGCTTCGGTCTCGCCGGGCGGGAGGCCGACTACCCGGACCGCCTCTCGGGAGGGCAGCAGCAGCGCGTGGCCATCGTCCGCGCCCTGGCCACCCGCCCGCGGGCGCTGCTGCTGGACGAGGTCACGAGCGCGCTCGACCCCGAGCTGGTCGGCGAGGTCCTCGCGCTCGTGCGCGGCCTGAAGCAGGAGGGCATGACCATGGTCATCGCGACCCACGAGATGGCCTTCGCCCGCGAGGTGGCCGACGAGGTGTGTTTCCTCCACGAGGGCCGCGTGCTGGAGCGCGGGGACCCCGAGCGGATCTTCCGCGCCCCGCAACGCCCCGAGACCCAGCAGTTCCTGCGCCGCGTCATCGACGCGGGGCGTCTGTAGCTAGGGGACGATCTCCACCGGGGTGCCTGGCTCGGCGATCGCGTAGAGGCGGCTGACGACGGCGTTCGAGACTCGGATGCAGCCGTGGCTCACGGCCTGGCCCAGCAGACCGGTCGCGTCGGTGCCGTGGATCGCGACGAGGCCGTTGCCGCCCATGAAGCTGCTGAGCACCTCGCTGTAGGCGGTCAGCGTGATGATGTACGGCCCGAGGTAGGAGCGCTGGGCGGCGTCCGAGGGCACCGGGTCCTGCACCGCGAACATCCCGGTCGGCGTGGGCGTGCTGCCGGTCCCGACCGCGGCGCGGAAGCGCGCGATGCGCACCCCCTTGCGCCAGAGCTCCACCCGGCGCGACGACACGCGCACGACGATGCGGTTGCCGGTGGCGCGCAGCCGCACCGCCTCGAGCGGGACGAACCCCTGGGAGCCGTTGGGCCGCGAGGGCAGGCGCACCCGCACCCAGCGCCGGCCGGTCGCCGGGTCGGTCTGGACCGCGGAGAGCACCAGCAGGCGCTGGGGCCGCGCCCAGAAGGCGGTGTACGGCGAGATGCGGGCAACGACCCTCGCGTCGCCGCGCGGCGCGGTGCGGGCGGCCACCGGGACGAGGATGCGCGCGGTCCAGGCGACGTCCGCGGCCGGACCGGCCGGCTCGGACGGCGCCGCGGGGGCGGCCGACGCGAGCGGGGCGATCACGAGCAGCATGACAATTGCGGAAACGCGGAGGAACGCGAGCACAGGCACTCCCGCCATGAGACATGCCGGGGCCCGCGGGTTCAACGGACCATCACAGAAGCCATACAGGCGACGCGTCGGCGCCTCGCGCCGGGGCGCGGGCCCGTCGTATGCTCGCCGGCATGCGGGCCCCCCGCGCACTCCTGGTCCCCGCCGCCGCCGCCCTGGCGCTCGCGGCGCCGGCGCTCGGCGCCGGCGACCGGATCGTTCACGGCCGCTCCATCGGGGCGATCGCGGTGGGCGACGAGCGGGCCACCATCGGCCTGCGCTTCGGCGGCGACGGCGTGGTGATCGCGCGGTCGCCGAACCTGCTCGACCCGGGCAACCGCAACCTCGACCGCGTGACGGTCGCCTACCCGGCGCGCTCGCTCACGGTCCGCTTCCCCACCGACGAGGCGAGCTCGGGCGCTCTCAGCGTCGCCACCCGCTCGCCCCGCTACCGGACGGCGGCGGGCGTGGGCGTCGGCTCGCCGCGGTCGGCCGTGCTCGCGGCATTCCCGAACGTCGTGTGCACGCGGCGCACCTGCCGGGTGGGGCCGCGCCCGTCCGACCCGCGCGCCACGCGCTTCGGCATGGCGGCCGGCCGCGTGACGAGGGCGGCGGTCCTCAGGATCCCGTGACGCCGAGCCCCTCGGCCGGCGCGGGGGGCGCCGGGGCGGGCCGCTGCACCGGGCCGCGGCCGAGAGACGCCCCGCGCCCACCAGCGCGATCGCCGCGCCGACGGTCATCGCCAGGCGGTAGCCGTCGAGGTGCGCGGCCGCGTCGCCCACGCCCTCGGTGGCTCCGAAGAGCGCCCGCGCGCCCTCGGCGCCGAGCGGGGCGGCGGCGACGGTCCCGAGCACCCCCAGCGAGAGCGCCTGGCCCAGGGTGCGCATCATCGCGAGGATCGCCGCGGCCACGGCCAGCCGGTCGCGGGCGGCGGAGCCCATCACCGCCGAGGTGTTCGGCGAGCTGAAGGCCGCCATGCCGAGCCCGGTCACCGCGAGCCCGGACATGATCCACGGGATCGGCAGCGACTCGGGCGTCAGCGCCAGCGTCAGCAGGCCCGCGGCCACCAGCACCATCCCGCCGCTGGCCAGCGCGCGCGATCCGATGCGGTCGGAGAGGTGCCCCGCGACGGGCGAGAGCGTCACCATCACCACCGGCTGTGCCAGCATCACGAGCCCGGCCTCCGTGGGAGTGAGGCCGCGCGTGATCTCGAGCAGCACCGCCGTGAGGGCGATCACGCCGAACATGGCCGAGTAGTTGAGGAGGGCCGCCAGGTTGCCGAGCGCGTAGAGGCGGCTGCGGCGGAAGAGCGTGAGGTCCACCAGCGGCGCGGTGACCCGGGTCTCGGCCAGCAGGAAGGCGACGAGCAGGACCGCGCCGGCCGCGATCAGGGCGATCACCCGCGGCGACGACCAGCCCCAGAGCGGGCCGAACGTGAGGCCGATCATCACGCCCGCGAGGGCCCCGCCGAGCAGGACGATGCCGAGCGGGTCGAGGCGCGGGCGTCCGGGCACGGGCCGCCCCTCGGGCAGCCGCAGCGAGCCCAGGAGCGCGATCGCCGCCATCGGGAGGTTGACCAGGAAGATCCAGCGCCACCCGGCATAATCCACGAGCAGGCCGCCGACGAGCGGGCCGAGCGCCAGGCCGAGGTAGAGCGCCATGATGTTGAGGCCGAGCGCCCGTCCGCGCTCGGAGACCGGGAAGACCGCCGTCACGAGGGCGGTCAACGTGGCCGCGAGCATCGCCCCGCCCGATCCCTGGACCGCGCGCCAGCCGAGCAGCCAGGCCTCGCCCGGGCTGATCGCGCACATGAGCGACGCGACGGCGAACACGATGAGGCCCGCGCGCCACACGCGCAGGCGCCCCCACTGGTCCGCGAGCCGCCCCGCGGGCACCAGCACCAGCGCGTAGGCCAGCAGGTAGCCGGCCTGCACCCAGATCGCCCCGGAGAAGGTGAGCCCCAGTTCGCGCCCCATGGCCGGCAGGGCGAGGGCGACGACGGTGACGTCGAGGGGGCCCATGAAGGCGCCCATCCCGGTCACAACGAGGACCCGCCACCGGCGCCGGCGCAGAGCGGCGAGCGGGTCGGGCGGTGTGGTCGTCATCTCAACAATCGTAGGTCGCGCCCGGCGGAGCGGCCCTGCGCTCAGCCGGCCGCGACCACCCGGTCGCGCCCCGCGCGCTTGGCGCGGTAGAGCGCGCCGTCGGCCGCCGCCATCAGCACGGGGGGCTCGGGCCCCGCGTCGCTGGCCACGCCGGCGGACACGGTCACGCGGCCGCCGGGCTGGGTCGCGCCGCCGGGGAACGCGTGCGCCGCCACGGCGGCGCGCACGCGCTCGGCCACCACCACCGCCTCCTCCGCGCCCGCTCCGGGGAGGATCACGCAGAGCTCCTCGCCGCCGAAGCGGTACACCACGTCCTGGGCGCGGACGTTGGCGGCGGCCAGCTCCGCCACGCGGCGCAGCACGTCGTCGCCGGCCGGGTGCCCGTGCGTGTCGTTGTAGCTCTTGAAGTGGTCGACGTCGATCATGGCGAGGCCCACCGGCCGCGGCGCGTCCGGCGCGCACGCGCGCGCCAGGTCGCCGTCGAGCCGGCGGCGGTTGCCCAGCCCGGTGAGGGCGTCGGTGAGCGCGAGCGTCGATGCCGTGTGGTGGGCCCGCGCCCCCTCGACGGCGGTGGCCGCGGCGAGGCCGATCAGGCGGAGCTCCTGGGCGTCGTGCTCGTCGAGGGGCGCGCCGGGGTCGCGTCCCACCATGATGGCGCCCGTGATGCGGCGGCCGGCGATGAGCGGCGCGGCGAGCACCGCCACCGGCGCGAGGCCCGGCAGGGCCGGGTCGGACGAGACCACCCCGAGCGCGGGGGCGCCGGTGTCGAGCGCCCGGCCCAGGATGCCGGCGTCCGCGGCGATCTCGTGCAGCGGCAGCCCTCCGTGGACCCCGACCGGCGCGGCGCGGTCGCCCTCCAGCAGGTAGAGCGCCGCCACCCGGGCGCCCAACAGGGCGGCCGCCTCGGCCGCGACGGCGTCGGCCACTCCCGTCAGGTCGGTGCCCGACGACACCCGCCGGCTGGCGTCCACCAGCTCCAGGAGCCGCCCATTGCGGCGCGCGAGCTCGGCCATCCGCGCCCGCTCGTCCTCGAGCGCCGCCGCCGAGCCCCGCATGTGGCGGGAGACGGCCCGGCCGAGCGCCAGGGCGACGGACGCCGTGGTCGCCCAGATGACGGCGAGGGCGACGAGGAACGCCGGCCGCCGCCAGGGCGGGGGCGCGTCGCGGATGCGCAGCAGCCCGTCCACGGCGTCCTGCGTCGTCGCCGGCGCGCTCGCGAACATCCCCTGCAACTCCGTGATGGCGTCGGCGTAGTCGTCGGGGGAGACGCTCGCCGGCATCCGGCCGCGCGCGATCCGGGCCAGGTCGTCGTCGGTCAGCCGCCCGAGCGCCCGGCGGGTTCCGGGCCGCAGCGCCGCCCCGGCCGCGAGCAACTCCTGCAGGGCCTGCGCGCCGTTGCGGTCGCCGATCTCGAGCAGCGCCGGGCCGCCGCCGGCGAGCGACATGGACGACGTGCGGTACGGGTCGAGCGCCTCCGGTACATGGGTCGGGAGGGCGCCCAGGTCGTCCAGCGCGTACAGCTCCTGGGAGACGGCGGAGATCGCGGCGGTCGTCGACGACTGCATGGTGGCCTGGCCGGCGAGGCGGCCGACCGCGTCGCGGTCGGCGCCGGCGTACCAGCCGGCCCACGCCGTGGCGGCGAGCGTCGCCACGACGACGGGGAGGGCGCATGCCGCGGCGACGCGCCGCGCGGAGAGGTCCATGCCTGTGCATCGGCGTGCGGCGAGGCCGGTGTGAGCGCTATACTTGCCTACCAGCAAGCAATCAATCGCGAGGAGCGCATCCCTGACCCGCCGAGCTGCATCGATCGACGAGGACTCCGTCATCCGCCTGCGCAACGCCATCATGCGCACGAGTCGGCGCCTGCGCGCGACCGCGGCCGACGAGGGCCTGACGGCCACCCAGTCCGGCGTCCTCGCCAGCCTGGTGCGCGAGGGCCCGATGCGTGCGGGCGACCTGGCGGCCGCCGAGGCGGTCAACCCGACGATGCTCTCGCGCGTGCTGGCCCACCTCGAGGGGGAGGGGCTGGTCGAGCGCGCCCCGCACCCCGACGACGCCCGCTGCACCACCGCGCGGGCCACGCCCGCCGGCGAGCGCCTGCTCGCGCGCCTGCGCGCGCGGCGCGCCGACGTCCTGCGCGAGCGGCTGCGCGAGCTGGCGCCCGACGACGTCGCCGCCCTCCTCGACGCCCTGCCCGCGCTCGAGGCGCTCGGCCGGGCCGAGGAGCCGCGCGCGTGACGGCGTGGGCCGAGGTCACGTTCGCCTCGCTGCGCACCCCCAACTACCGCCGCTACTTCGCCGGGCAGGCCGTCAGCCTGGTCGGCACGTGGATGCAGACCGTCGCGCAGGCCTGGCTGGTGCTGGAGCTGACTGGCTCGGGCACCGCGCTCGGCCTGGTCGCGGCCGCCCAGTTCCTGCCGATCCTGCTGCTGGCGCCCTACGGCGGGCTGCTCGCGGACCGCCTCGACAAGCGGGCCATCCTGATCGCCACCCAGAGCGCCCTCGGCGCGATGGCGCTGACCCTCGGCGTGCTCGCGGTCACCGGGGCCGTGCGGCTCTGGATGGTCGTGGCGCTGGCCCTGGCGCTCGGCGTGGCCACGGCGATCGACAACCCCGCCCGGCAGGCATTCGCCCAGGAGATGGTGGGCCCGGACGGCCTGCGCAACGCGGTCAGCCTGAACAGCGTGATGGTCAACACGGCCCGCGCGGTGGGCCCCGCGGTGGCGGGCGTCCTGATCGCCGCCGTCGGCACCGGGCCCTGCTTCCTCATCAACGCCGCGAGCTACGCGGCCGTGGTGGCGGCGCTGGTCAGCATGGACGTGCGCACCCTGATCCCCGCGCCCCACCTGGACCGAGCACCGCGCCAGGTGCGCCAGGGCCTGCGCTACGTCGCCCGCACGCCCGACCTGCTGGTGCCGCTGATGATGCTCGCCCTGGTGGGGACGCTGGCCTACGAGTTCCAGGTGGTCCTGCCGCTGATGGCGCGCGGGCCCCTCGACGGCGGCGCCGGCACCTACGGCCTGCTGACCTCAGCGATGGGCGCGGGCGCGATCGTGGGCGGGCTGTTCGTGGCCGGCCACGGGCGCACCGGCCTGAAGCCGCTGAGCACGGCGGCCGCCGTGTTCGGGCTGGCGATCCTCGGGGCGGCCGTGGCGCCGTCGGTGGCGACGTCCTTCGTCGCCCTCGCGGTCGTCGGCGCGGCCAGCGTCGCCTTCCTCTCGACGGGCAACAGCACCCTGCAGCTCAGCGCCGAGCCGCGCTTCCGCGGCCGGGTGATGGCGCTCTGGGCCGTCGCCTTCCTCGGCAGCACGCCGCTCGGCGCGCCGGTGATCGGCGCCGTGTCCGAGCACCTCAGCCCGCGCGGGGGCCTGGTGATCGGCGGGCTCGCCTGCCTGCTCGCCGCCGGGCTCGGCGCCCTCGCGCTCGCGCGCGGGCGCGACGGGGGGACGTCGGCGTCGCGCTGAGGTCGCGGGGCAACCTGCAACAGAGGAAACGCCGGAAACGCCGCGGTTGCAACGAGAGCCTCTTTACGCGGCGGGGCGCTCCGTGGTCCTACTCATCCAACTGGCCGGCGTGGGCCCACGCACGGATGTCCAAGGAGGAGTGCCCCATGGCTCGTACGACCCGCTCGCGTGTTCGGATCCGGAGGCTCGGCGCGGTGACCGCGATCGGCGTCCTCAGCCTCGCCGGTGGAGGCGTCGCGATCGCGGCCACGTCCAACGGCGGCACGGGCACCGCCTTCACCTGCGACGGCAAGCTGGCGACGCAGGTCGGCACCGACGCCGGCGAGACGATCGACGGCACGGCCGGCGACGACGTCATCGTCTCGCTGGGCGGCAACGACACCGTCAACGGCCTGGGCGGCAACGACACGATCTGCCTCGGCGCCGGCGACGACTCCGCCAACGGCGGCACCGGCAACGACGTGATCCTCGGCGAGGACGGCAACGACAACATCAACGGCGCCCAGGACAACGACCGCATCGACGGCGGCGCGGGCACCGACCGGATCGTCGGTTCGACCGGCGACGACACGCTGCTCGGCGGTGCGGGCGACGACCGCCTGGACGGCGGCGCGGGCAACGACGTGGCCGACGGCCAGGACGGCAACGACCTGGTGCTCGGCGGCGCGGACAACGACAGCCGCCTCAAGGGCGGCGCCGGCATCGACACCGTCCGCGGCGACGCGGGCCGCGACACGATCTTCGGCGGCCCGGGCCGCGACACGCTCGACGGCGGCGCGGCGAAGGACACGATCTGGGGCCAGGAGGGCGCCGACACCATCACGGGCGGCTCGGCCGACGACAAGATCGTCGGCGGCCCCGGCGCCGACACCATCAACGGCGGCGGCGGCGCGGACCGGCTCCGTGGCGGCGCGGACGCCGACCACGTCTTCGGCGACGCGGGCAGCGACTTCATGTTCGGCGAGGGCGGCAACGACCGCCTCGACGGTGGCGGGGGCGTGGACCTCGCCAACGGCGGCCCGGGCTCGGACACCTGCACGGCCTCGGAGATCCAGAAGTCCTGCTAGGGGTGTCCGCCGGCCGCCCAGCAGGGCGGCCGGCGGAACGATCGAAGGGCCCCGTCGCCGCCACGGCGGCGACGGGGCCCTCCTCGTCTGCGGCGCTACGCCGCGACGCTGCCCGACGGAAGCGTGACCGTCTCCGGCTCCCGCTCGTGCTCGAGGCGGGGGAGCCAGCGCAGCCAGCTCGGCAGGTACCAGTTGCGGTCGCCCAGCAGGGTCATCGAGGCGGGCAGCAGCACGGCCCGCACGATGGTCGCGTCGATCAGGATGGCGGCCGCCAGGCCGATCCCCATCTCCTTCATGTCGAGGATGGGCAGGAGCGCGAAGACGCTGAAGACGGCCACCATCACGATGGCGGCGCCGCTCACGACCGCGGCCGTCGCGCGGATGCCGTGCTCGACCGCGTCGCGGGTGGACAGGCCCCGGTCGTAGGCCTCGCGCACGCGGCTCAGGATGAACACGTGGTAGTCCATCGAGAGCCCGAACAGGATCACGAACAGGAACATCGGCAGCCACGAGGCGATGCCGCCGGTGCGGTTGAAGTCGAGCAGGTCCTCGCCCCAGCCCCACTGGAAGACGGCGACCAGCAGGCCGTAGGCCGCCGCCACCGACAGCAGGTTGAGGACGATCGCCTTCAGGGCCACCACGACCGAGCGGAAGGCCACCAGCAGCAGCGCGAACGCCAACAGCAGGACGAAGCCGAACACCAGCGGCGCCGAGCGCTTCATCATCGCGGTGAAGTCGTGCGACTCCGCGGTGTTGCCGGTGACGGCGTACTCGGCGCCCGGGACGGTGCCGACGGTGGCCGGCAGGACCTGGTTGCGCAGGGTCGTCAGGGCGTGCTCGGAGACGCGGTCCGTGCCCTTGCCGGCCAGCGGGACGCTGACCTGGAAGGTGGACCCGTCGGGGCTCTGCTCGACCGTGATCGGCTCGAGCATCTCGCCGCTGGCGAGCGCCGCGCGCTTCATGTCGCCGATCGACGCGCGCGTGGCGGCCGGGTCGTCGGAGCGGACGGCCACGACGGCGGCGGTCGCCCCGCCCGGGAAGGACTCCTCCAGCTTGTGGAAGGCCTGCAGCTCCGGCTGGCCCTTGGGCATCGCGTCGAGGCCGCTCTGGGCCGTGTGCAGGTGCAGCGCCGGCAGAGCGAGGACCACCAGGACCGCCGCCGAGGCGACCGTCGCGATCGCCGGGTGCCGCAGCACCGGGCGCAGGATGGCGCCCCAGAAGCGGCTGCCCTCGGCGCCGGCGCGACGACGGCGCCGCCCGAGGAACGGGATGCGGCCCTTCTCGATGCGGTCGCCGAGCGCCGACAGGACGGCCGGCAGCACGGTGAGCGAGCCGAGCATCGCGACGAACACCACCAGCATCGCGCCGATGGCGAACGACATGAACGTCTTGTCGCCCGAGAAGAACATCCCGGCCATGGCGATCATGACCGTGATGCCCGAGATCAGCACCGCGCGGCCGGATGTGGCGGCGGCCGCCGCCAGGGAGGCCCCGGCGCTGCGCCCGGCCCGGCGCTCGTCGCGCTCGCGGCGCATGTAGAACAGCGCGTAGTCGACGCCGACCGCCAGGCCGACCAGGAGGATGACCTCGGAGACCGACTGGTCCATCGGGATCACCTGACTCGGCAGTGAAACCAGGCCGAAGGTGGCGAACACGGCCGTCAGGCCGAGGACGACCGGGACCAGCGCGCCGGTCAGCGAGCCCACCACCAGCAGCAGGATGAAGATCGTGAGGGGGATCGCGATCAGGCCCGCCCGGGCGAGCTGGGAGTTGAAGAGCTCGTCCAGCGCCTTGCTCGTCGAGGTGCCGGCCGAGGCGACGTAGAAGGCGGGGTGCGCCTTCTGGACGCCGTCGACGCGGGCCACGATCGTGTCGATGTAGCCGGTGGCCTCGTCGTAGGTCCCGCTGGGGGTGTAGGAGACGATCACCGCGTGGCGGTCGGGCGAGATCTGCCCCTCGTTGCCGGCGGCCAGCGGCGAGCGGAGGTCCTCCACCTGGCGGAACGTCGAGAGCTCGTGGACGGTCGCGTCCACCGTGGCGCGGAAGGCGGGGGCGTTGACCGTCGTGGTGTCCGACTGGATCAGCACGAACTCGCTCTGCCCCGTCTGGTCGAGGTCGAATGCGGCGTCGATGATCGCGTTGGCGCGGGCGGACTCGCCGACGGCGCCGTCGGTCGGCGTGATCGTCTGCATCGGTGCCACGATGCCGATCGCAAAGGCGATCACGACGAACGCGAGCCATCCGAGGATGGCCGACTTCCGGTGGGATGCGCTCCAGCGGCCCATCCGGGCGGCGAGGTTGCGGGAGTGCTTGAGGGGGGTCATCGGGGCTCTCCTCCTGGAGGGGATCGGGTGGTGGGCCGACGCTACGACCGCCGCTCCGCCCCGCCATCGGCCGCCGTCGGTATCCGCGGCGGGCGTGAGGATGATCCTGCGGCGGCCGCGCCCCCCCGCAGCGGACGGCGCCCGTCATCCCTGCGGATGACCCGGGACCGCCACGCGGGCCACGGTCACGCACGCCGACGTGACGACGCCGGCCCCGAGGGGCCGGCCGTCGCACCGCCCCGTGAGGGGCGGATGGCCTCTGGCCCGGCCCCCGGGGGGCCGGGCCAGGGCCGTCGCGCTCCTACTCGTACTGGAGGGCCTTCAGGACGTCGAGGCGCGCCGCGCGGCGGGCGGGCATGACCGCCGCCAGGACGCCGACCCAGATGGCGACCGCGACGAACCAGACCAGAGTCGCCGGGATCGTCAGCTGCACGTCCCACTCCGACAGGGCGCGGGTCGTGAGGGCGGCCAGGCCGATCCCGAGCGGGATCCCCAGGGCCGCGCCGATGAGGGCGGTGATGACGCTCTCGCCGCGCACCATCCTCCGGACCTGCCGGCGCGTCATGCCGACCGCGCGCAGCATCCCCAGCTCGCGGGTGCGCTCGTGCACCGCGAGGACCAGCGTGTTGACCATGCCGAAGATGCTCACGATCACCGACAGGCCCAGCAGGACGTAGAGCATGTTGAGGATCGTGGACAGGTCGGAGGTCGCGACGTCCGCGTAGCCGGCCGCCGCGGAGACCTTGGTGTCGGGGTAGGCCGACAGCTCCCGCTCGATGGCCGGGACGCCGCCCGGGGCGTCCGAGACGAACGCGTACCGGTCCTTCGGCCGCGGGAAGGCGGCGTCGAAGGCGTCCTGCGAGATGACGACCGGGGCCAGGACCGGGCTGAGGCTCGGCGGGTCGTAGACGCCCGTGACCGTCAACGAGGAGTGCTCGCCGGACGGGCTCGTCATCGGGATGCGCGAGCCGACGGCCAGGTGGTGGTCCTCGGCGAAGCCCCGGGCCACGACGGCGCCGTGGCCGTCGAGGGCGGCCAGCGACGAGGAGCCGCCGGCGGTCCAGGTGAAGCGGTAGACCTGCGCGATGGTGGACGGGTCGACCCCGTTGACCGGGACGGCCTCGCCGGCGACGCGCGCCCGGTCCTCGCGGACGCTCGACACGACGCTGCCCGGCAGGGCGGCCGAGAGGTGGCGGCCGGCGGCCGTGGTGACCGGCCCGTACCCGTCCGAGGCGGTCACGACGTAGGACGCCGTGATCTGCTCGCGGACGTCCGAGCGGGCGGTGCCGATGAGGCCGGCGCCCAGCACCGAGACGAAGGTGACCAGCGCGAGGCCGATCATCAGGGCCGCCGCCGTCGCGGCCGTGCGGGACGGGTTGCGGACGGCGTTCTCGCGGGCCAGCGCGCCGGCGGCGCCGCGGCGGCCGACCGGCCAGCCGACGACGGCGGCGATGGGCCGCACGAGGCGCGACGACACGACGGCCACGCCGATGAACAGCGCGAGCGTCCCGCCGCCGAGCATCAGCAGCCGGTCGGTGCCGCTCAGGCCGTCGGCCATCAGGCCGCGGACCAGCATCCCGCCGGCGACGGCCACGGCGATCGCGGCGATGACCGGGGAGCGGCGCGAGACGGCGCTCTCGGGCAGCGTGGCGCCGTCGCGGACGGCCGCGATGGGCGGCACGCGGGTGGCGCGGATGGCCGGCACGATGCCCGCCAGCAGCGTGACCACGGTGCCCACGACCAGCGAGACGACGATCGTGCGGGTGGCGAAGACGGTGTCGCCCTGGGGCATGTCGAGCCCGGCGGCGCGGAAGAACGCCGTGAGCCCCTTCGCCAGCGCCAGGCCGAGGCCGAGGCCGGCGAGGGAGGCCGCGAAGCCGATGATCCCGGCCTCGGCGATCACCGAGCGCATCACCTGGCGGCGCGAGGCCCCGAGGGTCCGCAGGGTCGCGAGCTCGCGCGAGCGCTGCGCCACCGTGATGGACAGCGTGTTGAAGATGACGAAGGCGCCGACGAAGAGCGCGATGCCGCCGAACGACAGCAGCAGAGCGCGGATGAAGGTGATCGCCTGGGAGATCCCCTCCTTGTCCTTCGCGGCCTGCTCGTCGCTGGTCGAGACCTGCGTGTCGCCGGGCAGCAGGGGCGCGATCTCGCGGGCGAGGTCGGCCTGCGAGACGCCCGGCCGGGCCGCGACCTGGATCGCCTGGAAGCCGGTCGTGCCGAGCACCGAGCGCGCCGTCGGGATGTCGAAGACGGCGATCGTCGCGCCGCCCAGTGAGTCCACGTTGCCGAAGGTCGCGAGGCCGGTGATGCGGAACGTGCGCACCGGGCCCTCGGCGAGGACGCCGATCTCGTCGCCCACCGCGTAGCCGTGGTCGGCCGCGGTGTTCGAGTCGATGACCACCTGGCGCGATCCGTGCGCCCACGTGCCGTCGGCGAGCTTCAGCGGGTTGAAGCGCGGCTGGCTCGTGTCGATGCCGAAGCCGAAGGTCGGCATGTTCGCCGTGATGACCTTGCCGTCGCGGTCGACGAGCTTGGCGATGTTGTCGCCCGACCCGGAGAGGTCCACGAGGCTGCCGGCCGCCGCCTCGACGTCGGGCAGCGCCCGGATCTGCGACAGCAGCGACGCGGGCACCGTCGGGGCGCCGGCGTAGGACTCCTCGACGACGGGCGTGCCCCGGACGACGAGGTCGGTGTTGGTGTACGAGCTGCTGAAGATGTTGGTGAAGGCTCGATCGATGGTGTCCGTGAGGATGAGGCTGCCCGCGATCATGGCCACGCCCAGCACGACGGCCAGGGCGGTGAGCGCCGCGCGGGTTCGGCGCTCCATCAGGCTCTTGAGGGCGACCCAGGTCATCGGGTCACCTCCGCCAGCGTCTCGAGCACCTGGGCGGCCGTGGAGGGGCCCTGGGAGCGGACGATGCGGCCGTCGGCGAGGAAGACGATGCGGTCGGCGATCGTCGCCGCCGTGGCGTCATGCGTGACCATCACGGTCGTCTGGCCGTGGTCGGCCACCGAGCGGCGGAGCATCTCGAGCACCTCGGCGCCCGAGCGCGAGTCGAGGTTGCCGGTCGGCTCGTCGGCGAACATCACGGTCGGCCGCGCGAGCATCGCGCGGGCGATGGCCACGCGCTGCTGCTGGCCGCCCGAGAGCTCGGAGGGCCGGTGGCGCCGCCGCCCGCCGAGCCCGACCGAGTCGATGACCTGGTCGAGCCAGTCGTCGTCGACGCGCTCACCGGCGATGCGCATGGGCAGGGTGATGTTCTCCTGTGCGCTGAGCGTGGGGAGGAGGTTGAAGAACTGGAAGACGAAGCCGATGTGGCGGCGGCGGAGCTTGGTGAGGGCGTTGTCGCCCATCGCCGTGATGCGCTCGTCGCCGATCCAGACGTCGCCCTCGGTCGGCCGGTCGAGGCCGGCCAGGATGTGCATCAGGGTGGACTTGCCCGAGCCGGAGGGGCCCATCACGGCCACGAGCTCGCCGGGCTCGACCGAGAGCGAGACGCCGTCGAGCGCGGAGACCGCGGTCTCGCCCTCGCCGTAGCGGCGGACGAGCTCGCGGGCCACGACCGCGGGCCGCGCCGGCGCGGCGTCGGCGGAGTCGGCGGAGGGCCAGGGGATCATCGTTGCGGGGGTCATTCGGGGGTCTCCTCGATGGGGGGGAAGCGATGGGCCGACGCTATGACCGGCCTCCGCTCCCGCCATCGCCCGCGCTCCCGATCCTGGGTCCCCGCCGGGGATGGTCCTCGCGGCCCGCGCGTCATCCGCGGGCACGGCCGGCGTCATCCGCGAGGATGACCCGGACCGCCCGTGCGGCCGACGCCGCGGGGCCCGCTGCGCGGTACGGTCGCCCCATGAACCTGCGCCGCCTCCTCGACACCTGGCTGATCGACGTGATCGTCGTCGGCCTGTTCGTGGTCGGGGTGATCGAGACGCAGCTCAATTCCGACCTCGAGAGCAATCCGATCGGGCTCGCGATCGCCGCCGCCGGGTGGACCCTGCCGCTGCTGGCGCGGCGCCAGTTCCCGTTCGGGGCGCCGGCGACCGTGATCGTGGTCATGGCCGTGGAGGGGGCGGTCTCGGACGGCATCACCAACTCGGGGACCTCGTTCATCGCGGTCCTCCTGGCCGTCGGCCTGCTCGGGATGAACGGCATCACGCCCAAGGGCCTCGCGGGCGCCGCGCTCGCCCTGATCGCCGTGGCCGTCGTGGTGGCCAACGACCCGCAGGGCTCCGTCTCGGACTACCTCTCCGTCAGCGGAGTGGTAGCAGTGGCATGGGTGGCCGGCGTGGTGCTGCACGAGCGCCTGCGGCGCACGGCTGAGCTCGAGGCGCGCGCCGCCCGCCTCGAGCGCGAGCGCGAGGCCGAGGCGCGCGCGGCCGTCGCCGAGGAGCGCACCCGCATCGCCCGCGAGATGCACGACGTCGTGGCCCACAGCCTGAGCGTGATGGTCGTCCAGGCCGAGGCCGCCGAGGCGATGCTGGACGTCGACCCCGAGCGCGCGCGCCGGCCGCTGGCCGCGGTGCAGGACACCGGCCGCTCGGCGCTGACCGAGCTGCGCCGCATGCTCGGCGCCCTGCGCGAGGCGGGGGACACCGACGCCCCGCTCGCCCCCCAGCCGGGCCTCGCCGGCCTCGACGAGCTGGTCGACCACGTCCGGGCCGCCGGCCTGCCGGTGGAGCTGCGCGTGGAGGGCGACGCGCGCCCGCTGCCCTCCGGCGTGGACCTCTCCGCCTACCGCATCGTCCAGGAGGGGCTGACCAACGCCCTCAAGCACGCGGGCCCGGCCCGGGCCGAGGTGCTGGTCCGCTACGGCGACCGCGACGTCGAGCTCCAGGTGACCGACGACGGCCGTGGCCGCGACGAGCGGGCCAACGGGGGCGGCCACGGCCTGGTGGGCATGCGCGAGCGCGTGGCCCTCTACGGCGGCGAGCTCGACGCCGGGCCCCGCCCGGGCGGGGGCTTCGCCCTGCGGGCGCGGCTGCCCACCGGCGGTGCGCCCGCGTGAGCATCCGCGTCCTGATCGCCGACGACCAGGCGCTGGTGCGCGACGGCTTCGGGATGATCCTCGACGCCCAGCCCGACATCGAGGTGGTGGGCGGCGCCGCCGACGGGCGCGAGGCGATCGAGATGACGCGCGCGCTCGCGCCGGACGTGGTCCTGATGGACATCCGCATGCCCGAGGTTGACGGCATCGAGGCGACCCGGCGCCTGATGGCCGACGCCGCGCCGTGCCCGCGCATCCTCATGCTCACCACCTTCGACCAGGACGAGTATCTCTACGCCGCGATGAAGGCGGGCGCGAGCGGCTTCCTGCTGAAGGACGTACGCCGCGAGGAGCTGGTCGAGGCCGTGCGCGTCATCGCCGGCGGCGACGCCCTGCTGGCCCCGGCCCTCACGCGCCGCCTGATCGAGGACTTCGTGCGCCGCCCGCCGCCGGGGGCCGCGCCCGCGGGCGTCCTGGCCGAGCTCACCGACCGCGAGACCGACGTGCTGCGGCTCATCGCCCGCGGCCTCTCCAACGCCGAGATCGCCGAGGAGCTGGTCGTGTCGGACGCCACCGTCAAGACCCACGTCGCCCGGATACTCTCCAAGCTCGGCGTGCGCGACCGCATCCAGGCGGTCGTGCTGGCCTACGAGTCGGGCTTCGTGCGACCGGGGGCATCATGAGGTGGCGGAGGATCACGGAGGAGGACCTGACCCTGCGCGACGAGCTGGGCGTCGAGTACCCGCCCCGCGATCTCGGGCGCAAGCTGGCCGACACCGTGTTCCGCTCACTCGGCGTCGTGTTCCTCCTCGTGGCCGTCGGGCTGCTCTGGGAGGCCTTCCACTGAACCCCCCACGGGTCGGGGACGGGGTGGAGCTCGAGGTGCTCGGCTCCGGGCGGGTGACGGCGGTCGTCGAGCGGGTGGATGAGCTCGTGCAGGAGGGCGTGCGCGGCCTCGCCTGGAGGGTCACGCTGCGGCTGCCCGACGGCTCGCCGGCCCACGGCATCCAGCGCGGCCGGGCGACGATGGCCTTCCTGGACCCCCGGCACCGGGTCGCCTGATCCGCGGACGTCTGCTCGCTGCAGATCATCGCGGATGCTGCGTCCTCGGTCGGGCCGGTGCCACCAGCACCGGCCCTTCCTGCGTCCTTGCCCCGCGGGATCTTCGCGGCAGTCGACCGCGGATCGTCCGCGGTTCATCCTCGAGCCCCGTGCTCGGCGGCCTGAGGCCGGCGCGGGCTCAGACCGTCTCGGGGATCAGCTCCGAGCGGGGCCGCACGGCCATGCCGCGCGGGGCGGCGAGGGCCTCCATCAGCATCGCGGTGTCGGCCACGGCGACGCCGGTGAGGTGCGACGAGCGCCCCTCGAAGTCGGCCACGATCGCGGCGACGGCGGCGGCGTAGCGGTCGCGGTCGCCCGCCGCGATCGCGCCGAGCGCCTCGCCGGCCCGCGCGAAGGGCTCGCCGCCCGCGGCCATGCGGGCGGCCGCCGCGGCCGCCGTGGCGTCGTCGCCCTCCACCAGCGCCGCGACCGCGAGGGCGTAGCAGGAGGTGGGGGAGTCGCAGCCGTCGCCGAGCTGCCCGCGCACGTAGGCCGCCGCGTCCTCGGGCTCGCCGGCCAGCGTCGCCGACTTCAGGAGGGCCACCAGGCGGCCGAAGCTGCGCGGCGGCGCCGCCTCCCAGGACGCGCGGTAGAGCACGGCGGCGGCCTCCAGCGAGGCGTGGGCGTCGGCCATCCGCCCGGCGAAGAGGGCCTGGAAGGCGTCGGCGTCGGCCGCCACCGCCTCGTCGAGCAGGTCCTGGTGCCCGGCCCCCGCGCTCACCGCTCGCGGATGCGGCGCCGGACGCCCGGCCGCGCGAGCAGCTCGTCGATGTGGAGGGCGACGTTGACGGCGTCCACCTTCCGGTCGCCGCCCACGCGGTCGGCCACGTTCCACGCCTCGCCCTGCAGGTAGGTCAGGCGGGCCTCGGCGTCGGGCAGCGGCAGGGAGCGGTCGGCCTCCGAGGCGATGTAGGCGAGGATCTCGCTCGTCTCGCGGTCGCTCCACTTGGGCGGCCGCACCGGCCACTCCTTGTTGCGCACGATGAACCACCACAGCAGGCTCACCAGCGGGAACTTCAGCAGGAAGACGGAGAAGAGCACCCAGATCGTCTGGATGCCCTCGTGGCCGCTGAAGACCGGCGTGATCACGAGCAGGAAGCTGCCGAACAGCGCGAAGAGGATGGTCGTGGCGACCACGCCGATCATCCGCGGGAGGCGGACCCTGCCCTCCGGCGTGTAGAGGAAGCGCTGGAGCATCGGTTGACTATTGCCCGGCCCGGCGGCGGCCACAACCCCCACGGGACCGCGCACTCCCGTTGGTA